>CAWKPJ010000007.1:0-71095 GCA_963851465.1 uncultured beta proteobacterium | reverse complement strand
CATCGCCGCAGGGCCGGTTGGATCTTCGCCCGCGAGCAAACACGCGGCTTCCCTTAAGTCCCACGTCTCGCGGCGCAAGTATTCCGGATTCGACAGGCATCCGCGCCCCCTTAGCGTCCCTACTAGGGTGCCGCGCCAACCAGGTAGGGTTCCCGGTGTTCGCCCCGTCGGGCTAGGCGCGGCGCTGATCTATCGGCGTTACGCCGCCTTGAACGGAATCACGTCGGCCGTCGTCAGCGACCCCGGCAAACTGCGCCCATTCGGCGAGCAGCCTCTTTGCGATCCTCGGCAAACCGCGCGCGGTTGTATGCCGCCTTCACCTTGTCGGCTTCGGAGTGTGCGAGCGTCGCCTCGATCACGTCGGCGCGGGCCCTGTCGCCTTCATAGGCCCAGGTGCTGAACGTTGCGCGCAAACCATGCACCGTTGTCCGGCTCGCGCATCCCCATCCGCTCCAACTGCATCAGCAGCGCCATATCGGACATAGGCTTGTCGCCGCCGGGCTGCGGAAAACGTAGCGATCCGAAAGTCCGCGCACCGCGCGCCAGGACGGCGCGCGCTGCATCGGACAGATAAACGACGTGCGACTCGCCCGCCTTCATTCGCGCGCCCGGCACCGTCCAAACGTTGCCCGCCGGGGAGATTTCGTCCCATGTCATACCATACTTCGCGGTCCGCGCTGCGGTCAGGATCAGGAATTCCAGCGCCCGCGCCGCCGTGCCCGTTTGCCGGCGCAGCGCCTTTACTAGCTCGGCAACGTCGCCATACGGCAGCGCGCGGAAGTGAGCCGCGACACGTTCCTGCCGCAACTGCGTAGCGATCACGCGCGCCGGGTTTTCCTTCGTCAGCTTCCGCACGATCGCCCAATCGAATGCAACCTCCAACCGTTGCCGAATGCGGCGCGCGGTTTCCGGCACCTTCAAGTACAGGGGTGTCAGGGCGTCGAGTAGTTCGGACGCCTCGACGTCGGCGATGGGCTTGCCGAGAGTTCTCGCCGGAACATGTGCCTTCAATGATGCGATCCATTGCGCCGAGTGCTTCGCGCTGCGCTTCGGTTCGATGTGCGCCGCCTGATAGTCGCGAAGTACGCGCAAAAGCGTCGCCCGCTCGGCGACATATTCGGATTGCTTGCGAATGCGCTCGGCTTCGGCCGCTTCCCGTGCGCCGCGCGCTCGGCAAGTGGGTCAACGCCACTGGCGCACCTTGTCGCGCATTTCCGCCGCCGCGTCGCGTGCAGCCTTCAATCCCACGTCCGCCAATGCACCGAGTCCAATCTCGCGCTGGCGTCCGTCCGGCGCGGTATAGCGCAGCGTCCATGCCCGGCTCTCGCCACGCACGATCAACGAGAGCCCGAGTCCGTCAGCGTGCTTGCCGTCGCCGAGTGTCTTGCAATCCAGCGCAGTGAGTAGTTCGATTTTCTTGCCCATTGTTCGCGTCCGTCCCCTGTTCGTCCCCTGATTTGTCCACAGGGAACGGGCGATCCCCCGACCATCCCCTTTTCCGTCCCCGGCTCATCCCCTGAATTGCTACGCGCTCTGATAATACTGCCAAGGCCCAAGCGGGAACGATGGGGAATTGTGACTCCTTGGTGGGGAATGAAAAAAAGCCCGATTGCCGGGCTTGTTGGGACGGTACGGGAACGTGTGGGATTAGGGACTTGGCGGAGGGAGCGGGATTCGAACCCGCGTTAGGGTATTACCCTAAACACGCTTTCCAGGCGTGCGACTTAAACCGCTCATCCACCTCTCCGGGACCGGCATTTTACCGCAGCCCGTCGCGGCCGCCGGAAGGTCGTGTCGCCTCAGGCCGCCAGGATCGCCGATCGTGACTGATCAGGGAACCGTCGCCGGTTGCGCGGCCTTGCGCCGACGCAGTTTCTCCACGGCAAACTTTGCCGCAGGCGTTGCCGTGTACATCTGCATCTCTTCGAACTCGCTGTCTTCCACGGGCGTCGTCGCAACGTCGGTGTAAGGCATCGCATCGCGTTCGACGCGCCGAACCGCGCGCCAATGCTGCCAATACATTCCGGCGAATCGAAGGTGCTTGGACACGATTTCGCCGGCGTAACGAGTGTAGAACGCGAACCGACCTTCGATCGCCATCCCGGGGCGGCGGTCGCGGCGGTACTTGCGCCGGAATATGCCCCCTTCCAGAGGATGCACGTTCTCGATACGCGGGACGGCGTGAAACGACAACAGCTTGATCATCATGTTGCGCGGATCGTAGCCCCACGCTTTCGACCTGCGGATCACCCGTTCGACGTGCTCGGGCGAATAGTAGAGGTCCCAGGCCTTGCGGTAGATCGCGAGCAGGTCCTCGTCCGCCATGGTGGAGTGACGGGTATTGACGTGCACGAGGTCGTACTTGTTCATGTCGCGCTCCATCGCAACCCCCGCCAGGTGGAGCTTCTTGTGATCGGCGGAGCCCGGCAGCGGCGTCAGGATGAAGAATTCGAGCAGGTCGATTGCAAGTTCGCGCTGGATGATGCCGATGTCGCGCTCGATCGAGGCCGGCGTATCCCCGGGAAACCCGAGGATGTAACCCGCGTAGGTCAGCGCGCCGACGCGATGCCACGCCTGCAGCATCGCGCGGTACTCGGTGATCTGGTTCTGGCCTTTCCTCGCCTCTTTCAGCGCATCGGGATTGATGCTCTCCAGGCCGATGAACACGCGATTGACCCCCGCTCGCCCGGCCTTGGCGATGAACCCGCGGACCTTGTGCGACATCGTGTCCACCTGCGCGACGATCTGGATGCGCAGGCCCTCCACTTCGCGCATCTTGATCAGCCGGTCGAAGATCGGTTCCCAACTCCGGTTTCGCGCCAGGTTGTCGTCGGTGATGAAGAAGTTGTGCACGCCTTGCGCGAGATTGGCGCGAACGAGCTTTTCGATGTCGTTGGCGCTGCGCGAGCGCGACTTGCGTCCCTGGACGTTGATGATCGTGCAGAAACTGCACAGAAAGGGACATCCCCGGCCGGCGTCGAAGCTCGTCCGCGTACCGCTGGTGCGGCGCACGACGTCGACGGAGAGATACGGCGTGGGTGCGCCCTCCAGATCGGGAAGGTCCTTCATGAAGTTGCTGAGCGGCTTCATCTCATCGCGATACGCAGCGCGCAACAGATCGTCCAGCCTGCCTTCCGCTTCACCGGCGAAGAGCGCGATACCCAGATCCATCGCTGCCTGCAGCTCGGGCGGCATGTCCGGCAGCATCGCGATGCAACCGCTGACGTGGAAGCCGCCGATGCAGACCGGGATGCCCGCAGCACGCAGCGGCCGGGCGATATCGACGGCGCGAGGAAACTGATTGGTCTGAACGCCGACGAGGCCAACCATCGCGCGGCCTCCACTCGCGCGCACTTGCTCGATAATTGCGTGCGGCTTGATGCGCGTGTTGGTTTCATCCCAGACGGTGATCCGGATCTCGACAGCGTCCCCCAGCACGCGGCGCTCGGCGCAATCCAGCGCAAGGCCGTACAGCGTCGCCAGCGTATTGGCGGGGATCGACGAGCGCGCCCACTGGATGACATAGCCCTCGTCGTCATAGTGAGAGGGCTTGATCAAAAACAGATGGAAAAGCTCTTTCGCGACTGCTCTCGTAGCCTGCATGGCAGCCTCTTGAGTTGGGTTCGGCCGGGACGGCCGGTGTGCCGTCAACGGAGTCTAACGGATTCCGTGGCAAGCGACGCATCGCCGTCCACTGCACAACTGTCGTCGATCGCCGACGACCTCGCCGCCGTCACGACAAGTCACGGCAACAGGATCACCGATCCTATCGTTTGCCGCGCTTCGAGTGCTCGGTGCGCGTCGGCGGCCGCCGCGAGTGGATAGCGGTGGCGCAGCTCCGCGCGGATCGTCTGGTCGCGCAGCGCCTTGAAGACTTTCCCCGCGATTTCCTGCAACACGGCGCGCTCGGCCGTGTAGTGGAAGAGCACGGGCCGCGACAACGTGCCCGATTTGGCGCCCAGGTCGGGCAGCGTTTCGACGGGTCCGCTCGCCTGGCCGAAGGATACCCAGTGGCCGGTGAACGCGAGCGCGTCGAGGTTCTCGCCCGCGGCCTCGCGCCCCAGGCCGTCGTAGATCACGTCGGCGCCGCGTCCACGCGTGAGGTTCTTCACTTCGCGCGCGAAGCGATAGTCACGCGTCACGATGGGAAACTCGCAGCCGTTCGCGCGGGCAAGACGCGCCTTGTCTTCGCTCGACACCGTGCCGATCACGGTTGCGCCCAGCGCCCTCGCCCACTGGCACAGCAGCAGGCCAACCCCGCCTGCCGCCGCGTGCACCAGCACCGCTTGCCCGGGCCGCACGCGCAACGTGCGATGCAGCAGGAACTCCGCGGTCATGCCCTTCAGCATCACCGCCGCTGCGGTCTCGTCGCTCACGTCGTCGGGAAGCACGACCACCTGATCCGCGGATAGCGTACGTATTGTTGCGTACGCGCCAGGCGGCGGGCAGGCATACGCGACGCGATCGCCCGGCAACAGGTGAGCGACGCCATCGCCCACGTCGAGTACGACGCCCGCCGCTTCCATGCCGATCGCCGCTGGCGGCTGGATCATCCGATAGAGACCCTTCCTGACGTAGACGTCGATGTAGTTCACGCCCACCGCGGTCTGGCGGATGCGCACTTCGTTCGGTCCCGGCGCCATGACCGCGACCGATTCGTAGCGCAACACATCGGGGCCGCCGAACGCCGTGGCGACGACCGCGTGCGCCGGTTGCGAATCACGATTCCTTGCGGGAGCGGGGCCGGCGACCGCGCCG
This sequence comes from uncultured beta proteobacterium, assembly GCA_963851465.1. Lineage (GTDB taxonomy): Bacteria > Pseudomonadota > Gammaproteobacteria > Burkholderiales > Casimicrobiaceae > VBCG01. Next base: position 66,337 of record CAWKPJ010000007.1, on the reverse strand, counting down.
CGGCGCAGGTATGCCCGCAGTCCTTCGAATCCGCCCTCGTAGACTCCCTTGCCGACCAGTGCTTCGAATTCCTGTTCGCGTCCGCGCGGCACGTCGAACGTCGACTGCCAGTGCCAGAAGGTGCGGTCGCCGTCGGTCACGTGTTTCAGTTGCACGGTGGCAACGTAATGCTTCATCGGCAGCGTGGCATCGAGGATGCAATAGGTGGACACGTGGTCGCGATCGGAAAGCGCCAGCAGTTGTTCGCGGATGTGGTTGCCATCCTTGAGGAAGAAGTTCCTCACGCATCCGACCTGGTCTGAAGGCTCGCCGTTCTCGATGCTCGACTCGCCGACCGCCGGGTGCCAGGCCCAATGGCTGTTGAAGTCGCGCAGCACCTCCCAGACGCGCGCGATGGGCGCGTCGATCACGGCCGAGCGGGTAACGCGAATCACGCTTGTGGTGCTTCCTGCGAGAGATCCGTCGTGCGCGCGCTTAGCGTCGCAACAGGCTCTTCAACGAATCGAAGGCCGCCTGGAAGACGCCCTGACCGATGTCGCGGGCCAGCTCCCGTTCCTTCGCGGGCTCGCAGTCGAATTCCGCCCACCACTCGGCGAAGGTGCGGTTCCCGTCGGTGACCGGCGTGAGCTTCAGCGTCGCGACGTAGTTCGCGACACCCATCGGGCTCTCGAGGATCGAGTAGCTGCACTGGTAGTCGTAGTCCGAGAGCGTGAGCAGCTGCTCGCGAATGTTGCCGCCGTCCTTCAGTCGGAAGTTGCGCACGCAGCCGATTTTGTCGGCGGCAAGATTTCCCTCGATGCGTGACTCGGCGACGAACGGTGTCCATTTCGACAGGCCGTTGAAGTCGCGCACTTGCGCCCAGACCGCGTCCGCGGGCGCGTCGATGACGCTGGACGTATAGACCTTGATCACGCGAGCCGGCCTGCGCTGCTACGTTCCGCTCACGGGCTTGTCCTCGCCCAGCGCCGGCGCCGCGGCCGCCTTCTCCAACATGCCACGCGCCACCTTCCCGACATCGCCGCCGTCCACGCCGATCTCGCGCAACAGCTGGTCCACCAGCGGCGCCTGCGCGCGGAAACGCAGCGCAGAATTCACCACGCTGTCGGCAAGCGAGGTCTCGCCGTTGGCGCCGCCGTAACCGCCGCCGCCGCCACCCGTCAGTCCGTCGACTTGCAGGATGCGGATGCCCTCGATGCGTTCCATCGGCTTGACCGACTCGCGGATGATGCCTTCCATCTTGTCGATGAGGCGAATGCGCATCGCCGACAACCGCGCCTCCGGCGTGAGCACGTTCTGCGCCTGGTTCATCAAGAGCTGGCCTTCCGCCTCGACCTCGTGGCGGATCTTCGCAGCGATGGAGCGGATCTTGTCGGCATCCGCCGCCGCTTCGGCTTCGGCGCGCACCGCGGCACCCCGGTCGTTCGCCGCTGCCTTCTCCGCTCCAGCCGCAACGGTAATCCGCAACGCGTCGCGCTCGGCCTCCTGTGCGGCACCGATCAGCTCGATGGTCTTGCGCCGCTCGGCCATCTCGGTCTCGCGCGCGGTGAACACGCGCTCCTCTTCCAGCGCAGCCTTCGCGCGCGCCTGGTCCGCAGCCGCCTGCGCTTCGGACTGTGCCCGCGACTGCTCGGCCACCGCGATGGCGCGCTGCTGCTCGGCCAATTCGATCGCCTGGCGCCGTTCGATCTCCTTCGACTGCACGCCGCGTTCCTTCGCGATGCGCTCTTCCTCCACCGCCCGTTCCGACAGGAGGCGCGCCCGTTCCACCGTTTCGCGCGCCGCGATCTGCGCGCGCTCGGATTCCTGCTCCCCGGTCGCGCGCTCGCGCGCCACGTCGGCTTTCTGCGCCGCGCGCTGCGTTTCCAGCTCGCGCTCCTGGCCGAGGCGCGCAGTCTCGAGCGCCTGGTCGATGTCGAGCGATTGCCGTTCGGTCTCCAGGTTCTTGTTGCGGATCTGGATCATCGTGTCCTGCTCGATGTCGTTGCGCGTCTTCTTGCGCCGCTCGATCTGCTCGGTGAGCCGCGTGAGGCCTTCGGCGTCGAAGGCGTTGGACGGGTTGAAGAACTCCATCGCCGTCTGGTCAAGTTGTGTCAGTGACACGGTCTCGAGCTCCAGCCCGTTCTGCAGCAGGTCCGCCGCCACCACGGCGCGCACGCGCTTCACATAGTCGCCGCGCTTCTCGTGCATCTGCTCCATGGTCATCTCCGCGGCCACGCTGCGCAGCGCGTCCACGAATTTGCCCTCGACGAGCTCCTTCAGCGTTTCGGGCTGCAGCGTGCGCTGGCCGAGCGTCTGCGCTGCGGAGGCGATCGCTTCGGGGCTCGCCTGCACGCGCACGTAGAACTCGGCGGTGACGTCGACGCGCATGCGGTCGTGCGTGATGATCGCCTTGTCGCGCCCGCGCGCGACTTCCAGCCGCAGCGTGTTCATGTTGACCGGCACCACCTCGTGGACGATCGGCAGCACGAACGCGCCGCCGTTCATCACCACCTTCTGGCCCCCGAGGCCGGTGCGCACGAACGCCCGCTCCTTCGAGGACCGCAGGTACAGCCAGTGAAGCAGCCACACGCCGATCGCGACGACCGCCGCGACGACGATCAGGCCGAGAATGAATTGACCGAACTGGGTTCCGTTCATGACGCCCCTCGCTTGATCCGCTTGAACTTCCTGGTGGTTTCGGTGATTGCATGTTCGGTGGGCAGGCGCTCCATGCTCGAGGCGCCGTAGAAGCCGTTGCAGCCCGGGCAGTTCCTGAGGATGTAGCTCGCATCGGCGGGCTTCGCGATCGGCCCGCCGTGACACAGCACGATCTGCTCCGGATTGACGGCGCGCGCGGCGCTCGCCCAGCGCTCGATCAGCGGCACGCATTCCTTGAGCTTCAGCGCCGTGGCGGCGCCGATCGCTCCGCCCGTGGTCAGGCCCAGGTGGCACACGATGACGTCGGCGCCCGCCTTCGCCATTGCTGTCGCATCGCGCTCGCTGAACACATAGGGCGTGGTCAGCAGATCGATCTCGCGCGCAGCCCGGATCATGTCGACTTCGAGCGCGTAGCCCATGCCGGTTTCCTCCAGCTGCGCGCGGATCACGCCGTCGAACAGGCCCACCGTGGGGAAGTTCTGCACGCCCGAGAAGCCCAGCGCCGCGAGCTCTCGCAGGAAGTGATCGCGGATCATGAACGGATCAGTGCCGTTCACGCCCGCCAGCACCGGCGTGCTCTTGACCACGGGCAAGACCTCGCGCGCCATGTCGACCACGATGTCGTTGGCGTTGCCGTAGGCCATCAGCCCCGCCAGCGAGCCACGCCCCGCCATGCGGTAGCGGCCCGAGTTGTAAATCACGATGAGGTCGATGCCGCCCGCCTCCTCGCACTTCGCGGACAGGCCGGTGCCGGCGCCACCCCCGATGATGGGCTCGCGGCGACGCACCTTGGCGCGCAGCTTTTTCAGGATCTCGTTGCGCGCGATGCGGGCCATGCGGCCTGTCCTTCCGTGGGCTCGATCTCGCGGAAGCTCGCCGCGAGTGCGGCAGCGAACGCGGGGTCGTTGAGATGCAGCGGCAGGCGGATCAGCTTTCTGTTCGGCGCCGATACGAAGTCCTTCGCAATCGCGTCGAACAGCGCGCGATCCGCTGCGGGGTCCCAGAACGGGCCATCGGGCTTGTCGAGGCCCGAAACTCCGCCCTCCGGAATCAGGAAGCGCACCGGGCCCTCCATGCGGTTGAGCTTGGCGGCGATGAAGCGCCCGATCTTCGCGCTCTCGTCGGGCGTGGTGCGCATCAGCGTCACGTTGGCGTTGTGGCGATGCAAGCGCCGGCCGCGAAACGACGCCGGCACCGTGTCCATGGCCCAGAAATTCACCATGTCGAGTGCGCCGCAGGATCCGACGTAGGGCACGCGCATGCGCGCGATGGCATCCATCCGCTCGGGACCCGCCGTCAACACGCCGCCGACGATCTCGTCCGCGATCTCCGTGGTGGTGACGTCGATCACCGCCGAGAGCAGCTTCGATTCGACCAGCTTTTCCATCGACTGGCCACCGGTCCCGGTGGCGTGGAACACGATGCAGTCGTAATCCGCCTCCAAGAGCGGCGTCAGCGCCTGCACGCAGGGTGTGGTCAGTCCGAACATGGTGAGGCCGATAGCCGGCTTCAGGTTCTCCGGATTCGTGTCCTGTTTTGCATACGCGATCATGCCGGCAAGGGCGTGCGCGGCATTCGCCAGCACGCGCTCGGAGATGCGGTTGATGCCCGACACGTCGGTGACCGAGTACATCATGCAGATGTCCGAGGGACCGACGTACGGCTTGACGTCACCCGACGCCACCGTTGACACCATCACCTTGGGCGTGCCGATCGGCAGACGCCGCATCGCCGGCGTCGCGAGCGCCGTGTTGCCCGAGCCGCCCGCGGAAATCAGCCCCCCCAGGTCGCGCCGGCGCACGATGAAGTGCTCGAAAGCCAGCGCCATCTCGGTTACTGCGCTGCCGCGCTCGCCGGTGAACACCGCGCGCTCGCCCTGTGGATGGCAGCGCGCCACTTCGCGCGGATGCACCATCGCGGCCGACGGCTTTCCCGACGTCGACAGGTCCACGGTCACCACGCGCAGGCCGAGCTTCTCCAGACAATTGCGCAGGAAGCTCAGTTCGCGACCCTTGGTGTCGAACGTGCCCGCAACGTACGCGGCGCGCCCCGTGCTGGCCGCTACCGGGAACTCGACGACACGGGCTGGTTGCGCGGTCGCAACCTCCGGTCGTGACTCGGCCACCGGCGCGACGGGACGATCGACGTCCACCGAGGCCCAGCGCGTATAGCCGCGCACTGCACGCTCGGTCTCGGACGCGGGCATCGCGTCGGCCCCGGCGCGCTGGACCGTGAAGATCCGCACCTCCGCCGATGTTTGCTCGGGCTGCGGCTCCGGCGCGATCTCCTCGTCGTCCGCGGCCTTGACGCCGAGCAGGCGCTGCTGCAACGCGCGATCCGCCGCGAGCTCAGCGACCGGCATCGAGCGCGCGATGCGCCCGTTCACCATCACGTTCACCGTATCGGCCACCGCGATGGCCACGCCGAGGTTCTGTTCGATCAGCAGCACCGTGATCTCGCCGTCGGCGACCAGCGACTTCAACATCGTCTCGACCTGCTGGACGATCACTGGCGCCAGCCCCTCGGTGGGCTCGTCCATCACCAGCAGGCGCGGGTTCAACAGCAGCGCACGCGCGATCGCGAGCATCTGCTGTTCACCGCCCGAAAGCTCCGCGCCGCCGTTCGATTTGCGCTCAGCGAGGCGCGGAAATGTCCGGTACGCGCGCTCGACGGTCCACGCGCCCTTGCTGGATCGCGCGGCGAGTCGCAGGTGCTCGTCGACGGTCAGTGAAGGCCACACCCTGCGCCCCTGCGGCACGTAGCCGATGCCGAGTCGCGTGATGCGATTTGCCGGCAGCCCGATCAGCTCCCGGCCCATGAACCGTATGCTGCCCGTCGCGCGCACGAGGCCCGTGATCGCGTTGCACAGCGTGGTCTTGCCCATGCCGTTTCTGCCGACCACGGCGAGCACGCCCTTTTCCAGCGTCAGCGACACTTGCTGCAGCGCGTGCGCACGACCGTAGTGAACGTCCAGCCGCTCGATCGCCAGCGCGGGATCGCTCGTATCAGCGTTCATGCATGCCCCGCCCGGCCCATGTAGATCTCCTGCACTTCCGGATCATTCTCGATGTCGTCGGGCGTGCCTTCCTTGAGCATGCGGCCGTTGTGCATCACCGTGACGCGATCGACGACGCGCAACGCGATCTCCAGGTCGTGTTCAATCAGGATGAAGCTCATATGCGGGGGCAACGCGGTCAACAGCGCGACCAGCTCGCGTCGCTCGGCCGGAGAGAGGCCCGCAGCCGGCTCGTCGAACAGGATCAGCCGCGGCGCGCCGGCGAGCGCCATGCCCACTTCCAGCTGCCGCTGCTGGCCATGCGAAAGCGATGCCACCGTCTCGTTGCCCACACGCGTCAGGCGCACGCGCTCGAGCAGGTCCAGTGCGGCGGCGCGCGTGGCGCTGCTGCGTCCCGGTCGCAGGAAATTGAAGCGGCCGCGGGAGACGCCGCGCACCGCGAGGAAAAGGTTGTCGAGCACCGTGAGGTCGCGGAACAGCAGCGAGGACTGATAGGTGCGCCGCATGCCCGCGCGGATGCGCTCGTAGGGTGGATGCGCAGTCACGTCGTCGCCGAAGAAGCGCACGCGCCCGGCGCTGGCTGCATAGTCCCCTGTGATGACATTGAATAGCGTGGTCTTGCCGGCGCCGTTGGCGCCGATCACCGCCCTGCGCTCGCCCGCGGCGACCGAGAACGAGACGTCCTCGACAGCCTGGAGCGCGCCGAAGCGCTTCGAAACGCCCTCGAGCCGGAGCGCATCCCCGGTCGAGAGGAGTTCGCGTTGCGCGGGATCGGTGATCGATGCCACGGCTTGCCTGCCGCTTCCGCCTACGGGCAGTTCGGCTCGTCGCGCGAGCCTATCTTGAAGTCCTCCTTCTTCATGCCCAGCATCTGGTCGATGCCATCCACCTTGCGCAGCACCTTGTTGGAGAGGTTCCCTTGCGGGTCCTTCACCACTTCGGTGACGAACGTCGAGCCGATCGCCTGCCGGTTGCTGTCCAGTTTCACGTCCCCCGTCGGCGTCTTCAGCGTCATCTTCTGCAGCGCTTCGCGATACTTCGCCTGGCCGTTGGAAAGGTCGCCGTTGACCGCGTCAAGCGCGTCCAGCGCCGCCTTCATGTTGACGTAGTAGACGAGCGCGAACAGCGACGGGCTGGGATAACCGCCGGCCGATACCGGGTAGTTCTTCTGGTAGTCGGCGACGAACGCCTTGAACTCGGGCCCGTCGTACGCATCGGCGATCGGCGAACCGGCGATGGTGCCGACGAGCGAATCCCGGCGCTTGCCCTTGTAGTTCAGGACGTCCTGGCTCACCGTGATCGATCCGCCGATCATCGGCTTGTCGCCGCCCGCCGCCTCGTACTGGTTCAGGAAATTCACCGCGTCGGCGCCGCCCAGCACCACCACCAGCGCATCGACGTCCTTCGGAATGCGCGCGATCACCGAGGCGTAGTCCTTGCCGCCGAGCGGCACCCAGGCCTTGATCGGAACCTTGCCGCCAAGGCGACAGTACTCGGACATGAAACCCTGCACCTGCGAATACGGGAACGCGTAGTCCTCGGCGATCACCATCACGCGCTTGTAGCCCTTGTCGAGCGCCGCCTTGCCGAGGCCCACCATCCACTGCGCGCCTTCGGTGTTGAAGCGGAAGAAGTTTGGCGACGGATTGACCAGCGTCGTGGCTTGGGCGCCCGAACCGCCGTTGATGAAGGTGACGTTGGGCTGCGTCTTCGAGTAGTCCTTGACTGCGACGCCTTCGCCGCCCGAAAGCGGCCCGACCATGATGTCGACCTTGTCCTGCTCGACGAGCTTCCGGGTCGCATTCACCGCGACGTCGGGCTTGGCGTCCGAGGAGGCCTTGATGATCTCGATCTTCTTGCCGCCGGCCATCCCGTTGTGCTGCTTCACGGCGAGCTCCGCGCCGCGCATGCCGTCCGCGCCACCCGCGGCGAACGGCCCCTCCAGCGTCGCCAGCAGTCCGATCTTCACCGTCTGCTGTGCATACGCAGCTCCCGCGAACGAGGCCATGACGGCCGTAGCCACGAGTGTGCGAACCAACGTTCTCTTGTTCATTTGTTGCCTCCTCCTGCGGTTGATGATCCCGACCTGCCCGTGAACCGCGCCTGCAGCGCCGACCACAGGCCGAGCAGTCCGTCCGGCGAAAAAAGTACGATGGCGAGAAATACGCTGCCGATCACGAGGTTGAAGCGCTCGCGGTCGATCAGGTCGATGGCAAAGGTCTGCAGCAGCACGAACACGACGGCGCCGATGAACGGGCCGATCGGGTGGCGCATGCCGCCGAGCACCGCGATGATCAGGATGTTGATCAGCCAGCTGGTGCCCGCCGAGTTGGGCGTGATGAGGCCGTTGTACCAGACCAGCAGCACGCCGCCGACCGCAGCGACGAATGCCGCCACCGCGTAGGCCGCGACGCGGTGCGCCGTGACGTGGAAGCCGAGCGCGTTCATGCGCCGCGGGTTGTCGCGGATGCCTTGCAGCGCGATGCCGAACGGCGCGCGGAGCAGGTAACTGATGAACCCGTAGCCTGCCAACGACCAGAACAGCACGAGGTAGTAGAACGGCAGCGGGTCGCGCCAGTTGATTCCGAAGAGCTTCGGCGGATGCACCTGCTGGAAGCCCTGGAACCCGTTGAACACCGAGTAGTTCTGCAGGCAGAGGTAGTAGAACGCTACGCCGACCGCCAGCGTGATCATGATGGTGTAGATGCCCTCGGTGCGCACCGACAGCCAGCCGATGAAGGTCCCGGCGAGCGTCGCGATGGCGAGCGCGAGAATCACGACGACCCACCACGGCCAGCCGAGGCTGATCTCCGCGGTGCCGCTCGTGCCAAAGATGCCGACCATGTAGCCGGCGATCCCGGCCACCGTCATCTGCGCCAGCGAAATCATGCCGCCATATCCGCCGAGAAACGTGAGCGAAAGCGCGATCAGCCCGAGCGCGAGCGACTGTGCGCCGATCTGGAACGTGACGAACGGGCTCGCCACCCACGGAAAGACGAGCAGCACCGCGAGGACCGCGGCGTGACGCAGGCGGACGGGGTTGCGAAACGTCCTCGGTCTCGCGACCTGGACCGGCGCGGCGACGGCCTTCCCCATCGCCAGTCGCCCGGCGCCGGCGTTCATCGCGTTTCTCCACGCGGCTGCGCTCATGCCGGCCGTCCCAAAATCCCGCGCGGCCGGAACGCGAGCACCAGCACAAGGATCACGAACGTGAACACCACGCTGTACGTCGGCGCGTAGGCGAGGCCGTAGGTTTCGGCCGTGCCGAGGATGATCGCGCCGATTGCCGCGCCGACTACGCTGCCCATGCCACCGACAATCACGACGATGAGTGACGCCAGCAGCAGGCGGACATCCTCGCCCGGCACCATCGACAGCTCGACTGCGCCGATGACCCCGCCGAAGCCGGCGAGGCCGGCGCCGATGGCGAACGTCACAGCGAACACGAGATTGACGTTGACCCCGGTGGCCGCGAGCATCGCGCGGTCGTCAACGCCGGCGCGGATCATCATGCCCATGCGCGTACGGTTCAGGAACAGCCACAGCAGCACGCCGATGGCGACTCCGAGCGGCAGCAGCGCCATCCGGTATTTCGAGTAGGCGTTGATCACCGGCAGGTTGCGCAGCGGACCGGCGAGCCAGTCCGGGGCGCTCATCTGATGCACCGTCGCCCCGATGCCCCAGATCAGCAGGTCGGCGATGATGATCGACAAGGCGATGGTCACCATCGTCTGGCGCAGATCCTGTCCCGGCATGAAGCGGAAGATGGCCACCTGCATCGCGAGGCCCACCAGCGCCGCGCCCAGGAAGCCCGCCGCCAGCGCCACCACGAAGTAACCGGTCGCCTCGGCAACGAAGTAACCGATGTAGCCCCCAAGCAGATACAGCGAGCCGTGCGCGAGATTGACGTTGCGCATCAGCCCGAACACCAGCGTGAAGCCGGCGGCGACGATGAAATACAGCGACGCCAGCGTGAGCCCGTTCAGCAGCGTGATGAAGAACAGACGCGCGTTGTCCCACATCGCCCACACGACGAACGCCGCCACCGGCACGACCAGCACCAAGCCCCAGAACCACTTCCAGGCCTTGTTCACGCGGCCGTCTGCGTCCAGCGTGTTCGGGCGGAGCGCATTTCAGGCTCCTTGCAGAACTGACCGTCCTTCATGATCGCGAGAAGCTTCGAGCGGTCCTGCAGTATCGCGATGTTGGACACGGGGTCGCCGTCCACCAGAAGCAGGTCGGCCAGCCAGCCGTCCCTGATCTCGCCCAGCTCCTTGCCCTTCATCATGATCTGTCCGCCCCAGCGCGTGCAGGAAACGATGGCCTCCATCGGCGTCATGCCGAGATATTTGACGAAGTACTCCAGGTCCCTGGCGTTCTCGCCATGCGGCGCCCAGGCGAAGCCGTAGTCGCCGCCGGGCAGCACGCGAATGCCGCGCTTGAGCATCGCCTTCATGCTGTTCACCGCAGCCTCGAGCTCGATCTCGTAGCCCATGTTCCGGGCGATCTGGTTGGTGATGCCGACCACTTCACCGTCGTTCAGCAGGCGGATGATCACCGACAGTCCCGGCGCGACGAAGATCCTGTCCTTCTGCGCTTCCAGCAGATCGAGCGCCTCCTCGTCGGCGAAACTGGCGTGGTAGATGATGTCGAAGCCGTGGCGCATCGCCTGCTTGACGGACTCGGAGGACCGCGCGTGGCAGGACAGGCGCTTGCCGCGCACCTTGGTTTCCTTCGCCGCGACCGCGACCTCCTCGTCGCTCATCCAGCTCGTCTTCGCGTCGGCACCCGGCACCAGGTTGTCGCCCGACAAATTGAGCTTGATCGAGTCCACGCCGTACTTCAGGAACATGCGCACGGCCTTGCGCATCTCGTCGGGCCCGTCGACGATCTGGCCGAACGACATCTCGGGATACGGCAGGTGCGGCAGCATGTCGTCGCCGAGCGATCCGGTGACGGTGATCTCCTGGCTGGCGGCGAGGTAACGCGGCCCCGGGATCTGTCCCGAATCGATCGCGTTGCGGATCACACAGTCGAGTCGCGGCTTCGGCGTCGCGGCGCCGACGCAAGAGGTCCATCCGCAATCGAGGTATTGCTTCGCGACCTGCGCCGCCCAGAGCGTGTGCTCTTCGTGCGGCAGCTTCTGGATCGCGTCCAGCGTAGTGGAATTGGTCCACCCGAAGTGCGTGTGCGCCTCCACCATCCCCGGCATGAGGGTCGCGCCGGCGCCATCGATCACGGTGGTTCCCGACTGCGGCAGGGACCTGGGTCCGCGGCCGACGCGGGCGATGCGGTTGCCTTGCACCAGCACCTCGCCCGCGTAGGGCTGCGCGCCGGTGGCGTCGAGAATCCTGATATTGGTGAACAGCACGTTGGCCATGTCGCCTCCTAGCTTCGCTTCTCCAGGAACTTCCGCAGCAGCTCGCTGCACTCTTCCGGCTTCTCGTAAGTCGGCCAGTGTCCGCAGCGTGCGAGCACCTCGACTTGCGCGCCGGCGATGCGGTCGCCGATGGCGCGCACCGACAGCGATGGCGCGACTGCGTCCTCGTCGCCGGTGACGAGCAGGACCGGACAGGTGACTTTCGCAACGTCGGCGGCCTGCATCTGCGACAGCGCTTCGCAGTTGCGCGCATAGCCGTCAGGGGATTGACGCATCAGCGACTCGCGTACGGCCGCCACCGCCACCGGGCGCTTGGTGCGGGTCTCGGTCGACGTTGCGGCCTGCACGATCGCGTCCGCAATCACTTGCATGCCGGGCTCGCCTTCGTTGCGCGCCTTCTCGCCGCGCGCCCGTATCGGGCTGCGGCTCGGCTCAGCCGGGGCCGTGAGCGGGCCGAACAGCGCGAGGCTGCGCACCAGCCTCGGCTCCAGGAGCGCGAGATGGAAGGCGATGATCGTCCCCATCGAATGCGCCACGACATGCGCTCGCTCGACGCCGGTCGCGCCGCATACGCGCATCAGCGCCCGAACGAAGCGGTCGACCGACAGCGGACCCTCGACGCGGTGCGAGCGCCCGGCGCCGGGCAGATCCGGTCGCACCGTACGAAAGCGCGCCAGCGCCGGCAGCACCGGCGTCCAGACGTTCGACGTCCCGCCCAGGCCGTGAATCATCAGCACCGCGTCGCCGCTGCCGTCGATCTCGACCGCGATCCGCTCGACATACGAAGTAGTCATGCGGCCGGAAGGCTCCAGCGCATGACGTGGACGTTCGTGAACAGCACACTGGCCATGTCGCCTCCTCCAGCGACTTCGCTGCGGTGCAGTGAGCCACTCTTCGGGTCCGGTGGCTGCAAAAATGAGACGTGCGTCTCATTTTGTTGTGCGAGACTATGCGCGTTCCGGGCCGGCTGTCAATCTGCAATGCCACAAGGCGCCGTTTCCTTCTATTCGCACCCCGACCTCGGCCAGGGACACCGCGGCCGGGTGTTTCGGCGGCTGCTGGACGAGGCAGTGGCGCTGGTGCGGCAGGGACGCATCCCGTCCGTGGCCGAGCTGGCCGTGGCGGCGAAGGTTTCCCGCGCCACGGCCTACCGCTACTTCCCCAGCCGCTCCAAGCTCGTGAGCGCGGTCATCGCCGAGGCGCTGGCGCCGGTGCGTCGCGCGGTACCGCAACAGGGCGATGCCAAGCAGCGGCTGCACGAGCTCTTGAATCGTACCTATTCGCGCTTCAGCGAGTACGAGCCGCACATGCGTGCGGCGCTGCAGCTGGCGCTGGAGCACCAGTCGCTGGAGGCCGCCGGCCGGCTCGAAGAGGAGCCCTTCCGCCGTGGCCAGCGCCAGCAGATCCTGAGAGTCACGCTTGCGCCGCTGCGCGCGAAGCTCACGCCCCGTGCGTGGAACCGCCTGATGAAAGCGCTCGCGGTCGTCTACGGGATCGAGCCGATGATCGTGCTGAAGGACATCTGCGGCGCGAGCGACCGCGAAACCGAAGCTGTCGTGCGCTGGATGATGGACGCGCTGGTGGACGCTGCGCTGCGGGATGGAACCCGGAAGTGACCATCGATTACCGCGGCCGCGGTCGCGCGCGTGGCGGCGCAACGCCCCGCTACAACGCGGCGACGTCGGCGGCCATGCGCCGGCGCAGCGCGGCGTCCGGCAGCCGGCCGTACAGCGCGCCGATGTTCTCGGCCATGTGCGCGGCCTTCGACGTCGCGGGGATGGCGCAGGTCACGGCAGGATGCGAGATCACGAACTTCAGGAAGAACTGCGCCCAGTTCGCGCAATCGATGTCGCGCGCGTATGCGGGCAGCGGACGATTGCCGACGGCACGGAACAGGTGGCCGAAGTCGAACGGCCGGTTGACGACAATGGCAAGCCGCCTTTCCACTGCGAGCGGCAGCAATCGCTCCTCGATGCGCCGGTCGGCGACGTTGTACGTGAGCTGGACGACGTCGAACGATCCGCGCGTCAGCGCGCGTTCCATCTCGTCGTGCTTGTTGCCTTCCGACGTCGTGACGCCGATGTAGCGCACGCGTCCGGCCGCCTTGAGCTCGCGCACGTAATCGTAGTGCGTCTCCCAAGCGAGCAGATTGTGGATGTAGAGCATGTCGAAGCGCGCAATGCCCCACAGCTTCAGCGACTGCTCGAACTGCCGGCGCCCATTGGCAGCGAACGGCGTCCAGATCTTGGTCGCCGAGAACAGTTGCGATCGCGTCGCGGTTTCGGTCAGCAGGTCGCCGATCACGGCCTCGCTGTAACCGTACATCGGCGACGAATCGATCATGCGGCCGCCGCGCTCGAAAAACGTCCTGGCGACGGGAATGAGCGGCGCTTCGGTTGCGGTGCCGGGCGGGACGTCGAACGTGATCCACGACCCGACGCCGATCGCGGGAATGCGCTCGCCGGTAGCGGGAATCGGACGCAGGATGGGGGGTGCAGCCGGGATGCCGGCAGTGGCGAGCCCCGGGGTTTGCGCCCGGACGACGTGTGCTGCCGACGCCGCGGCCGCCGCAAGAAAACCCAGCGTGCGCCGACGCGACAGCGACGGGGTTCGCCTCAGCTTGTCCTCCCGTGGGTGCGCCGGAAGCGCGTGTCGGCTATTGCGGCGGAGTTGGCGGCGCCGACTGCGGACCGCCACCCTCCGCTACCGAAATGATCAGCAGTCGCTTGAGCGAGTCCACGGCCTCGTCAATGGCCGCGCAGGCCTCCTTCACCTGGGTCGACGACAGCACGAGCTCCTCGCCGGGGGCGGCGCATTTGCAGTTCAGGTCGGCGGAAAGTGCGGACAGGCAGTCCAGGACGTTGACCACCTCCGTGGTCGTCTCGTGCGGTGTGGGCATTGCGAAATTCTCCGGATTCAGATCGGGACATTATCCCTCGGAACCGGTGCCCATGCCACGACGCTCAGCAAGCCGCTCCACTTCCGTCACCATCCGGGCGAAGTCGTTGCTCTTGTCGAAGAAATACGCCGCGCCGAGACGCAACGCGGCGTCGCGGTAGGGCCGCGACGAATGGTTGGTAAAGACGATCGCAACAGGACCTTCGGCGGGCGTGTCACGTGAGATCGCGCGCAGCACGTCGAAGCCGTTGGTGTGCGCCGCGAGCGCGACGTCGACGATGACCGCGTCCGGCTTCAGCCGCTGCAACACCTCGATCGCCGCGGGCGCGTTGTCGACGGTGGCGGCGATTTCGATCCTGGCGTCGGCCTCCAGCCATTCGACAATCCGCTTTGCGAGGATGCGCGAGTTCTCGACGATGAGAACGCGCAAGCGCCTGTCGCGCGTGTGCATGAACTGCCTCCGTTGCGTCGATGCGAAAGCCAACGTTGCGCGATCGATGGTTCCGTTATCACCGGTCATGTCCGCCCTGTATGTAAGCCCTCCGCTCATTCTGCGGACTACAGAGACAGCAAGGGCTCCGGATGCCGCGCGGAGTCGCGTCGCCATTCGCGTGTCTATGGCGGCGCCTTCGTGCTGTACAGCCGTGGCCGCGTGTAGTCGAGCCGCCGACACGGCGAGGCCCTCCCGTCCGATGACGGGCGGCGCGCGATCCGCGTAGTCTGGATTCCGACGAACGGCCCCACACGGCGGCTCATGCCATTGTCATAATGACGCCAGGTGGATCCGCAAATCCGGACAGGAGCTTCACGATGAACAAGACCAGGATGTTGTGCGCTGCCGTGGCGATGACGCTCGGCGGCATTGCGCATGCGCAGGACGTCGGCATGTCGATCAGTGCGGGTCAGCCAGGCTTCTATGGCCGCATCGACATCGGCGGCGTACCGCAGCCGCCCCGCCTTGTCTACGCGCAGCCGATCGTGATCGAGCCTGCGCGCGTCGCCGTCGCGCAGCCGCCGCTATACCTCCACGTGCCGCCGGGCCATGCGAAGAACTGGCGCAAGCATTGCGCGCGCTACAACGCCTGCGGCCAGCCGGTCTACTTCGTGCAGGACAGCTGGTACAACAGCGTTTACGTTCCCTACTATCGCGGCAGGCATGACCGTTACAACGGCGGCGCGCCGGTCGCCTTCGCCGCGCCCGCCGCCCGCTTACGTACAGCGGGACCGCGTGTACGCGGCGCCGGTGACGTCGGTGCGCGCGGTCGTGGGCGCGCCGGAGCAGCGCTGCTGGGTCGAGCGCCAGCAGGTTGTCGCCGATAGCGGTCCGAACGTCCCCGGCGCGATCGTCGGCGCGGTGATCGGCGGTGTGCTGGGCCATCAAGTCGGCAGCGGCCGCGGCAACGACATCGCCACCGCCGGCGGCGCGGTCGCGGGTGCGGCAATCGGCGCCAACGTCAACCGCGGCGGCGGTCAGGTGTACGGCCAGGACGTGCAGCGCTGCACGACAGTTCAAAGCAATGCGCGGCCCGCGTACTGGGACGTCACCTACGACTTCCGCGGCGTGCGCCATCGCGTGCAGATGTCGCAACCACCGGGCCCGACCGTGATGGTCGACGGCAGCGGCGCGCCGCGCGTGTAACGGCTGTCGAGCTTCAGGCGGCGGACTGGGAGCCGCGATGCGCCCAGCCCGTCATCCGCCGCTCGAGTATCGCGAAGAACTCGTACATCACCATCGCCATCACGCCGATGACGATGAGGCCGGCGAACACCAGCGGCATCTTCATCGACGAGCCGGCCGACATCATCAGGTAGCCGATCCCTTCGTTGGAGGCGATCGTCTCCGACACGACGGTGCCGACGAACGCCAGCGTGATGGCCACCTTCAGCGACGCGAAGAAGTACGGCAGCGAGCGCGGCAAGCCCACCTTGAACAGGATGTCGCGGCGCGTGGCGCCGAGCGAGCGCAGCACGTCCTCGAGCTCGGGCTCGAGCGTGGCGAGGCCGGTCGCCACGTTGACGACGATGGGGAAGAAGCAGATCAGAAACGCCGTGAGGATCGCCGGCACGGTGCCGATGCCGAACCACACGACGAGGATCGGCACGAACGCCGCCTTGGGGATGCTGTTGAATGCGACCAGCAGCGGGTACACGGCGCGGTAGAAGAAGCGTGAACCGCCGAGCAGAAGCCCCAGCAACAGGCCGACCGCCACGCCGAGCGCGAATCCGGCGATCGTCGTCCAGAGCGTCTGCCACGCGTGGCCCGCAATGGGTCCCGCGTACTGCACCAGCGACTGCGCAACGGCGATCGGCGACGGAAAGATGAACTCCGACACGTTGAACAGCGAACAGATCGCCTGCCAGACGACCAGCAGCAAGCCCGTCAGAAACCAGGGTGCGTAGCGCTCGAGACGCGGGTCGTTGACGTTCACCCGAATGCCCTTGTGCGGCTGCCCGAGCGTGGCGGCATCCTTGTGGGGCCGGCTGCAGCCGGCCGCAACGCTGCATTCATCGTCAGCCCTTCCGCACGAGCCCGATCCGCTCGCGCAGCTCGTGCACGATGTCGGTGAACGCGTCGGTGTAAGTGACTTCGAGATCGCGTGGGCGCTGCAAGCCGACCTCCCGCCGCGCAAGGATGCGGCCGGGCCGCTTGCTCATGACGTACACGGTGTCGGCGAGGAACACGGCCTCGCGCAGGTCGTGCGTGACCAGGATCACCGTGAAGCGCTGCGCCTCCCACAGGTCGCGCAGCACGCACCACAGCTCTTCGCGCGTGAATGCGTCGAGCGCGCCGAAGGGCTCGTCGAGCAGCAGCATTCGCGGCTGATGGACGAGCGCGCGGCAAATCGACGCACGCTGCTGCATGCCGCCGGAGAGCTCCCAGGGAAACTTGTCCTCGTGGCCGTCGAGGCCGACGGTCTTCAGCAGCGCCCGCGCGCGCTCGGCGAATTGCGCGCGGTCGCGCTTGAACGTCGCGCGGTACGGCTCGACGATCTCGAGCGGCAGGAGCACGTTGTCGAGCGTCGTGCGCCATGGCAGCAACGTGGGCGCCTGGAACGCCATGCCGACGATCTTCAGCGGTCCGGTGACGCGTGCGCCGTCGACGTCGACCTCGCCGCGCGACGGCGCCTTCAGCCCCGTCGCAAGCTTCATGAACGTGCTCTTGCCGCAGCCCGACGGCCCGACGATGGCGACGAACTCGCCGGTGCCGATCGACAGGGAGATGTCCTCGACAGCGAACGCCGCCTGATTGTCATAGGCGAGCGAAACGTCGCGGAAATCGACGAACGAGCGCGCGGCGGCCGCCTGCGTCATCGGCTGCGGCTTCCGTCGGAGCGGGTGTAGACTGAACGTCGATTCCCTCGACGGTTCAGGAGGCGCGCAATGGCCGACACACCACGATGGCATCTCGACGGCGACTGGTTCGACGTCTGCAAGTGCGACGTCCCCTGCCCTTGCGAATTCGCGCGTTCCCCTACCAACGGTGAATGCGACGGCGTGCTGGCGTGGCACGTGCGCAAGGGCACCTACGGCGACGTCAAGCTCGACGGATTCAACGTCGTGGCACTCGGATCGTTCAAGGGCAATCTCTGGGAGGGCGCGAAGGCGACGATGGGCATCTTCATCGACGAGCGCGCCGACCCGCGCCAGCGCGAGGCGCTGCAGACGATCTTCGGCGGACAGGCGGGCGGCTGGCCGGGGCAGTTCGCGAAGAGCATCGCCGAGGTGCGCGGCATCGAGTTCGCGGCGATCGAGTTCGAGCTGGCGCCCGATCTCGCGCATTGGCGCGTCGCCGTGGCCGACAAGGTCGAAGGCCGTGCCGAAGCGTTGACCGGCCCGACGACGCGACCGGGCCAGCGCGTGCAGACGATCAATCCACCCGGCTCCGAAGTCGGTCCCGACGCTGTCGCGACGTGGGGCGTGTCCAAGGTCGATCGCGCCGACGCGATGGGCTTCAAGTGGAGCCGCAGCGGACAGTCGAGCAAGCACATCCCGTTCAACTGGAACGGCCCGGACTGATCGGCCGGCCGCGACCGTAATGCAGGACGGCCGCGCAGCGGAGGCCGCGTACCTCGCGCTTCCCCGCCGCGTCGAGGCGGCGGCGGTGGGCGCGCTGCTCGCGATATCGCTGCTCGCCTGGTCCGGCACGATCGAGGACGCGCATTCGATGCGCGGCATGGCGATGGGGCTCGGCCAGCTCGGCACGCGCGTGCAAGGCCCCATGGGCGTCACCCTGTTCCTCGCGATGTGGGTCACGATGATGACAGCGATGATGCTGCCCGCGGTCGCGCCGACGGTGCTCGCGCACCTCGCCGTCGCGCGGCGGCGCGGCGACGGCGTCGCGCCGACGCTTGCGTTCATCGGCGGATATCTCGTCGTCTGGTCGGCGATCGGCGTCGTGCCGCTCGCCGCGTTCACCGGACTGTCACGCTGGGACGTCGATGCGGCGCCACCGCGATTGCTGCCGGCGCTCGCGGGCGCAATTCTCGTCGCCGCCGGCGCATACCAGTTCACGCCGTGGAAGCGCCGCTGCCTCGAGCATTGCCAGAGCCCGTTCGCGTTTGTTGCCCGCCACGACTTCGGCGGCGGCGCGCGCAGCGCGCTCCGCGCGGGGATCATCCACGGCGCGTACTGCCTGGGCTGCTGCTGGGCGCTCATGCTGGTGCTGCTGGTCGTCGGGCTGATGAATCTGGCGTGGATGGCCGGGCTGTTCGCGCTGATCTACGTCGAGAAGACGTGGCGGCACGGACTCGCGCTGGCGAAGGTCGCGGGCGGGGCGCTGGTCGCGGTCGGGATTGCGGTCGCAGCGCACCCCGCGCTGCTGGAGTTCGTGTCGCGCTAACGCCTCACTTCGGGAAGATCATCCGGTCGGCTTTCGCCGGCAGGTATGCGTCCGTGAACACCGCCTCCGGCTTGACCGGGTTCTTCACCTCGAACGCCGACGAGACCTGCGTCACGGTGTCGGCAAAGCGCGCGGGCTGCACGCCGCCGAAGCCGCTCGCCTTCGCCTCGGGCGTAGCGACCACGGTGTCGATGGCAAGACGGATGCGGCGCTTCTCGAGCGTCTCGTCGATCAGCGCGTCGCGGTCCTTCACGTACTTGATCGAGCCGTCGGGATCGGCGAGCACGTCCCTCATCCCCTTGGTGAACGCGCGCAGG
Organism: uncultured beta proteobacterium; assembly: GCA_963851465.1. GTDB lineage: Bacteria > Pseudomonadota > Gammaproteobacteria > Burkholderiales > Casimicrobiaceae > VBCG01. The sequence goes on along the minus strand of CAWKPJ010000007.1, from coordinate 47,249 downwards.
AAGGCCTTGACCGCCTCGGGCTTCTCCTTCAGGAAGGGCTCGGAGACGATGATCACGTTGCCGTAGAGGTTTACGCCGTACTTCGGATAGGGCATCACCTCGATGTCCTCGTCCTTGACGCCGCGCGCGTTCAGGTTGAGCAGGCTCGTGAACGTGAAGCCGGTGATCGCATCGACGTCGCCCTTGACCAGCATCGTCTCGCGCAGCGGCGGATCCATCGCGGTCCAGGCGATCTTGCCGCTGTCGAGCTTGTTCGCCTTCACGAAGATCGGGAACGCGCGGCGCCCGGCGTCGAACACCGGCGCGCCCATCTTCTTTCCCTGCAGGTCGGCGGGCACCTTGATGCCGGACTTCTTGAGCGCGAACACGGCGGCGGGCGTGGAGTCGTAGACCATCATCACGGCGACCGGCTTGTTCGGCGCGGTCGGATTGTTGCCGACGAACTCGATCAGCGCGGCGATGTCGGCGAAGCCCATCTGGTAGGTGCCCGACGCGACGCGGTTGACCGCGTTGCCCGAGCCGCTGCCGACGTCGACATTGACGTCGAGCTTCTCGGCCGCGAAATAGCCCTTGGCCTTGGGCAGCAGGAAGAACGCCGCCGGGCCTTCGAAGCGCCAGTCGAGCTGGAAGTTGATCTTGGTGTCCTGCGCGAGCGACGGCGACGACGAGAACGCCAGCGCGGCGAGCGCGGCAGCCGCGAGACCGCGGCGGGATTGCGGACGAAGCATGGTCAGGATCTCCCTTGCACCTGGTTGGTTCGACGAACGGTTCGATTGCACCACGGCGGTACCGCTTCGCCACTCAGCGCACGCCGGAGCTCCATCCAGCGATTCGCGTGCCAGAACGTACGATCAGCGTCGATTCAGAACAGCGACGGGCGCTGGACGGAGCAGTCGACGACGGTCAGCGCGGTCATGTTGACGATCCGCCGCACGGTCGCCGATTGCGTGAGGATGTGCGCCGGCTTGGCGACGCCGAGCAGGATCGGCCCCAGCGTCACGCCGCCGCCCGCCGCCGCCTTCAGCAGGTTGAACGCGATGTTCGCCGCGTCGAGCGTGGGCATGATCAGCAGGTTCGCGTCGCCCTTCAGGCGCGAATTGGGCATGACCGTCTTGCGCACCGCCTCCGACAGCGCCGCGTCGCCGTGCATCTCGCCGTCGATCTCGAGCTCCGGGTCTGCGGCGCTGATCAGCGCCAGCGCGCGCTGCATCTTCTTGGCCGCCGGCAGCTCGCTGCTGCCGAACGACGAGTGCGACAGCAGCGCGACCTTCGGCGTGATGCCGAAGCGGCGCATCTCCTCCGCGGCGAGCAGCGTGATCTCGGCCAGCTGCTCGGCGGTCGGATCGGGATTGACGTACGTGTCGGCGATGAACACGGTGCGGTTGGGCAGCATCACGGCGTTCACCGCCGCGTAGGTCGACACGCCCTTGCGCAGGCCGATCACCTGGTCGATGTACCGGCGGTGCGCCGCGTACGTTCCGATCGTCCCGCACAGCATGCCGTCGGCTTCGCTCATGTGCATCATCATCGCGCCGATCAGCGTCTGGCGGCGGCGCATCTCGATCTGCGCGTACTCCTCCGAGACGCCCTTGCGCTCGGTCAGCCGGTGATACTCGGTCCAGTACGCGCGGAAACGCGTGTCGAACTCCGGATTGATGACCTCGAAGTCGACGCCCGGCTTGATCCGCAGGCCGAAGCGCTCGATGCGCTTCTCGATCACCGCCGGCCGCCCGACGAGGATCGGGAACGCGAGCTTCTCGTCGACCACCACCTGCACGGCGCGCATCACGCGCTCGTCCTCGCCCTCCGCGTAGACGATGCGCTTCGGCGCCTTCTTGGCGGCGTCGAAGATCGGCTTCATCAGCAGGCCGGAGTGATAGACGAAACTGCGTAAGCCCGGCCTTGTACGCGTCGAAATCGGCGATCGGCCGCGACGCGACGCCGGAGTCCATCGCCGCGCGCGCCACCGCGGGCGCGATGTTGACGATGAGGCGCGGATCGAACGGCTTCGGAATCAGGTATTCGGGCCCGAACGACAGGTTCTCGATGCCGTACGCCATGGCGACGATGTCCGACTGCTCGGCGAGCGCGAGATCGGCGATCGCGCGCACGCACGCGAGCTTCATCGCCTCGTTGATCGTCGTTGCGCCGACGTCGAGCGCGCCGCGGAAGATGAACGGGAAGCAGAGGACGTTGTTCACCTGGTTCGGAAAATCCGAGCGGCCGGTCGCGATGATCGCGTCGGGGCGCGCGGCCTTCGCGACGTCGGGCATGATCTCCGGCTCGGGATTGGCGAGCGCCAGGATCAGCGGGTCCTTCGCCATCGTGGCCAGCCACTCGGGCTTCAGCACGCGCGCGGCGGACAGCCCGAGGAAGATGTCCGCGCCGGGGAGAATTTCGGCCAGCGTGCGCGCCTTCGTCTCCTGCATGTAGCGCGCCTTGTTGTCGTCCATCTCCTCGGTGCGTCCGGTGTAGACGACGCCCTCGATGTCGGACACCCAGATGTTCTCGCGCCTGATGCCGAGCGAGACGAGCAGATCGAGGCACGCGAGCGCGGCAGCGCCGGCGCCCGACGCAGACGAGCTTCACCTTCGCGAGGTCCTTCTCCACGACGCGCAGGCCGTTGCGCACCGCCGCGCCGACGATGATCGCCGTGCCGTGCTGGTCGTCGTGGAACACCGGGATCTTCATCCGCTCGCGGCACTTGCGCTCGATGTAGAAGCACTCGGGCGCCTTGATGTCCTCGAGGTTGATGCCGCCGAAGGTCGGCTCGAGCGCGACGATGATGTCGACGAGCTTGTCGGGATCGTGCTCGTTCAATTCGATGTCGAAGCAGTCGAGGCCGGCGAATTTCTTGAACAGCACCGCCTTGCCTTCCATCACCGGCTTGCCGGCGAGCGGGCCGATATTGCCGAGCCCGAGCACCGCGGTGCCGTTGGTCACGACGCCGACGAGATTGCCGCGCGCGGTCAGGTTGAACGCCTCCTGCGGATCGCGGACGATCTCGTCGCACGCGGCGGCCACGCCGGGTGAGTACGCAAGCGCGAGGTCGCGCTGGTTGGTGAGCTGCTTGGTGGCCTGGATCGCGATCTTCCCCGGCGGCGCGCGCCGGTGATATTCGAGCGAAGCCTCGCGGATGTCCTTGTCGGCGTGGTCGGGCATGGCGGTTCTCGTTGTCGTAGGCGGCCCGAGCCCATGATAGCCGATGGCGGCAGGGGCGGCCGGTATAATTCCGCGCCCTCCACGTGCGACGTTCGTTACCTTGTGCGCCAGGCTGAAGCCTGACCTACACGGAACTTGATCCGCATTCCCAGACCCGCAATTCCTCTCGATGACGCCCGTCCCGCTGTTCTGGCTTGCTGCCTTCGCCCTCGTCGCCGTCACGCTCGGGGCGCTGCTGTGGCCATTGCTGCGCCGGCGCGCGGATGCGCAGGACGAAGCACCGGAGGAGCTCGCGGCAGCGACGACGATCTACCGCGATCAGAAGCGACAGCTCGACGCCGATCGCGCCGCGGGCGCGATCACGTCGTTGGAGCATGCGGCGGCGCTCGACGAGCTTGCGTCGCGCCTGAGCGCGGAGATGTCCTCTCGCCATCCCGAGCAAAGCGGGCACGCCGCTCCACCGGCACGCACGAACACCCGCGCTCCGTGGATCGCCGCGCTGGTTCTCGTGGCGATCGTCCCCGCCGCCGCGGTATTCGCCTACTTCGTCCTCGGCAACCCGGCCGCGATGTCGCCGCAGACGGTGGCGGCCGGAAACGGCGTTGTCTCCGAGGACCAGATGCGCGCGATGGTCGACAAGCCTCGCGCAGAAGATGAAGGCCAATCCCGCCGATCCGAAAGGCTGGGTGCTGCTCGCGCGGTCCTACTCGGCGCTGGGGCGCTTCCCCGAGGCCGTCGACGCGTATGCGCAGGCGGCGGAGCGAATGCCGCCCGACGCGCAGCTTCTCGCCGACTGGGCCGACGCTGCAGCGATGGCGCAGGGACGCAAGCTCGCCGGCAAGCCGGCCGAGCTGATCGCGCGCGCGCTGGCGACGGATCCGAGGAACATGAAGGCGCTGGCGCTGTCCGCCACGTCGAAGCTCGAAGGCGGCGACCTTGCGGGCTCGATCGCACAATGGCGCGAGCTCCGCGCGATGCTGCCGAACGACAGCGACGATGCGCGCGAAATCGACACCGTGATCGCGCAGCTCGAAGCGCAGCGATTGAAAGTAGGCGCCAGTGCGGCAACGCCGGGCGCTGCCGCACCCGTGCCGTCCGTCGCCGCCGCGCCTGCAGCCACGCCTGCTCCACCCGTCGTTGCGGCAGCTTCCGCAGTCACCGGCCGCGTCGAGCTCGACCCGAAGGTCGCCTCGCGCGTCGCGCCGGATGACACGGTGTTCGTCCTCGCGCGCGCGGCCGAAGGACCGCGGATGCCGCTCGCGGTGCAGCGCTTTCGCGCCGCCGAGCTGCCGCGGGCGTTCCGGCTCGACGACTCGATGAGCATGGCGCCAGGGATGACGATCTCGACGACGCCCCGCGTGATCGTCGAAGCGCGCGTGTCGAAGTCCGGCAATGCGATCACGCAGCCGGGCGACGTGCGCGGCGTCAGCGCGCCGGTGGCGCCGGGGGCGACGGACCTGCACGTGGTGATCGGCGAGGTCGTCCCGTAGCACTCTATAATCCGCCATGCTCGAAGCGCACGACCTCGCGGGAGAGCGCGGCCACGCCCGGCTGTTTCGCGGCGTCGCGTTTCGCGTCGAGGCGGGACGCGCGCTTGCGGTCACCGGCGCGAACGGCAGCGGCAAGACGACGCTGCTGCGCATGCTCGCCGGCCTCACCGCGCCGGCCGCCGGGACGATCCGGTTGAACGGCGAGCCGATGAAGCCGTTCGATCCGCGGTTGCGCGAAGCCGTCGTCTTCGCTGGCCACCTGCCCGCGCTCAAGGACGAGTTGACTGCTCTCGGAGAACCTCGCATCGCTGACCGCGCTCGCCGGCGACGAGCGTTCCGCGCGAACAACTCCTCGAGGCGCTCGACCGCGTCGCGCTGGCGCGACAGGCACATGCTGCCCGCGCGCGCGCTGTCGCAGGGACAACGCCGGCGCATCGGCCTCGCGCGGCTGCGCGTGCTGCGCAAGCCGCTGTGGATCCTCGACGAGCCTGCGACCGCGCTCGATGCGGACGGCACCGCGCTTCTCGGCGCGATGCTGGCGGAGCATCTGGACGGCGGCGGCACGGCGGTGGTCGCGACGCATCAGTCGATCGATCTGCCGCCCGGCCGGATGGCGACACTCGCGATCGACGCATGCGCAGCCTGACGCCGGCCATTGCGCTCCAAGCTGCCACGCCTGCGACGGGTGCCGTCGTTCCGGCGTTCGCATGGGCGCTCGCGCGCGATTTGCGGATCGCGTTGCGCTCGCGCGCGGAACTCGGCGTGCAGGTCCTGTTCTACGTCATCGTGGTCACGCTGTTTCCGCTGTCGACGGCGCCCGAACGCGACCTGCTTTTGGCGCTCGGTCCCGGCGTGCTGTGGGTCGCCGCGCTGCTCGCATCGCTGCTTGTCGCTGCCGCGTCTGTTCGCCGCCGATTTCGCCGACGGCACGCTCGAGCAGATGGCGCTCTCGCCGTAGCCCTTGCCGGCGCTCGTGTCCGGTAAAATAGCTCGCGCATTGGCTGACGAGCGGGTTGCCGGTCGTCGTGCTCGCGCCGCTGCTCGGATTGCAGTACGCGCTCGACGCGGCAGCGCTCGCCACGCTGACGCTCGGGCTGCTGCTCGGCACGCCGATCCTGTCGCTGCTGGGCGCGATCGGCGCGGCGCTGACCCTCGGCCTGCGCGGCGGCGGCGCGCTGCTGGCGCTGCTGGTCCTGCCGCTGTACGTGCCGGTGCTGATCTTCGGCGCAGGTGCGGTGGACGCCGTGCGCGCGGGGATGGGCGCCGGCGCAAGTTTTTCGCTGCTTGCGGCGGGCCTGCTGATCGCGCTGGTGGGCGCGCCGCTCGCCGCCGCCGCCGCCGTACGCATCGCGCTGGACTAGACGACGAAACTTGCCGACAGCATCCCATGGCCCTCAACCTCTTCCGCTACGCCTCGCCCGCGTCGTTCTATCCGACGGCGCGGCGCATGGCGCGATGGTTCGCGCTCGCGGCCGCTGCGCTTCGCCGTCGCGGGCCTGTGGGTCGGGCTCGTCGTCGCGCCCACCGACGCGAGCAGGGCGATGCGTACCGGATCATCTTCATCCACGTGCCCGCGGCGTGGATGTCGATGTTCATCTACCTGGTGATGGCGTTCTGGAGCACGCTGGCGCTCGGCTACAACACGCGGCTGTCCGCGATGATGGCGCAGGCGCTCGCGCCCACCGGCGCGCTGATGACGTTCGTCGCGCTGTGTCACCGGCGCGTTCTGGGGCCGGCCGACGTGGGGAACCTACTGGGCGTGGGACGCGCGGATGACCTCCGAGCTGATCCTGCTGTTTCTGTACTTCGGCATCATCGCGCTGCGCAACGCGATCGACGATCCGCGACGCGCCGATCGCGCGTGCGCGCTGCTGACGCTCGTCGGCGCCGTGAACATCCCGATCATCTACTTTTCGGTGAAGTGGTGGAACACGCTGCACCAGGGCGCGACGATCAGCCTGACCGCCGCGCCGAAGATGGCAGTCGATCATGCTGACCGGCCTCGTGCTGATGACGCTTGCGGCGTGGGCCTATTCGATCGCGGTGGCGCTCGCGCGCGTGACGTCGATCATCCTCGAGCGCGAGCGCGGCGCGGCGTGGGTCTCGCAGCTTCCCGAGATGCGGCGACTGGTGATCGCATGAGTACGTCGGCTTGTGGGTCAGGCTTCAGCCTGCGACGCCATGGCCGGCTGAAGCCGGCTCCACAGGGATCGCGCCATGAACGATTTCTTCGCCATGGGCGGCTACGGGTTCTACGTGTGGATGTCGTACGGCGTCACCGCGCTCGCGCTCGCCGTCGAAGTCGCGATGCTCCGCACACGGCGCAGGCGCGTGCTGATGGAAGCGCGCATCGCGGAGCCCGATGCGTCGATCACGACCCGCTCGGCGCTCGATCCGGGCAGCTTGGCATGAGCCCGCAGGGCCGTCCCAAGGGCGAATTACGCCGCAGCGCGCAGCGCGAAGGCCCGCCATGAAGCCTCGGCAGCGACGCTTCCTGTGGATCGGCGCGGGCGTGGTCGTGCTCGGCGTGGCCACTGCGCTCGTGCTGAACGCATTCCAGTCGAACCTCGTGTTCTTCTTCACGCCGACGCAGGTGGCTGCGAACGAAGCGCCGCAGGGACGGCCGTTCCGCATCGGCGGTCTCGTCGAATCGGGCAGCCTCACGCGTTCCATCGATTCGCTGACGGTGACCTTCATCGTGACCGACACTGCCAAGACAATTCCCGTCGTCTACACCGGCCTCCTGCCCGACCTGTTCAAGGAAGGCAAAGGCGTCGTCGCGCAGGGCGCGCTGCAAGCCAACGGCACGTTCAAGGCGACCGAGGTGCTCGCGAAGCACGACGAGAACTACATGCCGCCCGAAGCGAAGGCCGCGCTTGACGCAGGCGCACAAGCACGAGGGGAACGACGATGCCGAGCCTCAAGCCGCCGGGCGCTTCGCGATGATTCCCGAGCTCGGACATTTTGCGCTGATCGTCGCGCTGCTGGTGGCGCTCGACGCTCGGCATCGTGCCGCTCGTCGGCGCGGCGCGCCGCGACACCGCGCTGATGGCGCTCGCCCGCCCGGCGGCGCGCATGCTGTTCGTCCTCGTCGCCGTCGCGTTCGGCTGCCTCGCGTGGAGCTTCCTCGCGAACGATTTCTCCGTCGAGAACGTCGCGCAGCATTCGAACTCGCGGCTGCCGACCGCGTACCGGTTCGCCGCCTCGTGGGGCTCGCACGAGGGGTCGCTGCTGCTGTGGCTGCTGATGCTCTCCGGCTGGGCCGGCGCGGTGACGCTCTTCTCGCGCAACCTGCCCGCGGCGGTCGTCGCGCGCGTGCTGGCGGTCATGGGCTGGATCGCCGTCGGGTTCCTGCTGTTCCTGCTGCTCACGTCGAACCCGTTCGCGCGGCTCATCCCTGCCGCCGCCGAAGGCAGCGATCTCAATCCGCTGCTGCAGGACCCGGGCATGGTGATCCACCCGCCGATGCTCTACATGGGCTACGTCGGCTTCTCCGTCGCGTTCGCGTTCGCCATCGCGGCGCTGCTCGGCGGACGGCTCGACGCGACGTGGGCCCGCTGGTCGCGACCATGGACGACCGTCGCGTGGTGCTTCCTGACCCTCGGCATCGCGCTCGGCAGCTGGTGGGCCTACTACGAGCTGGGCTGGGGCGGCTGGTGGTTCTGGGACCCGGTGGAGAATGCGTCGTTCATGCCGTGGCTCGTCGGCACCGCACTCATCCATTCGCTCGCGGTGACCGAGAAGCGCGGCGTGTTCAAGAGCTGGACGGTGCTGCTCGCGATCGTCGCGTTCTCGCTGTCGCTGGTCGGCACATTCCTCGTGCGCTCGGGCGTGCTCACTTCGGTCCATGCGTTCGCCACCGATCCGGCGCGCGGCGTGTTCATCCTGGCGTTCCTCGCGATCGTCGTCGGCGGCTCGCTCGCGCTCTACGCGGCGCGCGCGGGCGCGGTCGGCAGCGGCGGCGCATTCGAGCCGGTGTCGCGCGAATCGATGCTGCTCGCCAACAACATCCTGCTCGTCGTCGCGATGGCGAGCGTGCTGCTCGGCACGCTCTATCCGCTGTTCGTCGACGCGCTGAACCTCGGCAAGATCTCGGTCGGCCCACCCTATTTCGAGGCGGTGTTCGTGCCGCTGATGGCGCCGCTCGTATTCCTGATGGGCATCGGGCCGGTGGCCGCGTGGCGCAAGGCGTCGCTGCCGGATCTGTGGACACGGCTCAAATGGGCGTTCGGCGTGGCCATCGTCACGGGGATCGTCGTGCCGTTCGCCTTCGGCCGCTGGTCGGCGCTGACGGCGCTCGGCGTGCTGCTCGCCGCGTGGGTCGTTCGCGGCGACGGGCGCGGCAATCGTGCAACGCCTGCGCGGTGCGCCGCAGGTCGGGCTGGCCGCAAAGCTGCGCGCCAATTCGGCCGCGTGGTACGGCATGCTGGTGGCGCATCTCGGCATCGCGCGTGTTCATCGTCGGCGTCACGCTGGTGAAGAGCTACCAGATCGAGCAGGACCTGCGGCTCGACGTGGGCAAGAGCGTCGAGGTGGGTGGCTACGACGTTCACGTTCCGAGGCATCGAGCCGAAGGCCGGTCCCAACTACCGTGCGCTCGTCGGTACGATCGAGATCGCGCGTGACGGCGTCGCGCGGGGCTCGCTCAAGCCGGAGAAGCGGCTCTACGAAGCATCCGGCCAGACGATGACCGAAGCGGCGATCGAGCACCGGCCTGTTCGGCGATCGCTACGTGTCGCTCGGCGAGCCGCTGTCGCCGGACAAGCTCGACGGCGCGTGGGCGTGCGGATCTACATCAAGCCGTTCATCGACTGGGTCTGGGGCGGCTGCTTCCTGATGGCGCTCGGCGGGTTCATCGCGGTGTCGGATCGGCGTTATCGCCTCGCGGTGAAGCGCAAGCTCGCGATGCTCGCGGGCGGCGCGGCGGCATGAGTGTGACGGCGCAGCCGGCTGAAGCCGGCCCCACAAGGTTCGGGTTTGCGGGATGAAAGCGCTCCGCTGGTTCCTTCCCCTCGCGATCTTTCTTGTCCTGGTCGCATTTCTCGGCGTCGGGCTGACGCGCGATCCGCGCGAGGTGCCGTCGCCACTCGTCGGCAAGCCGGCGCCGGCGTTCGACCTGGAGCGTCTGCACGAAGCCGGCAAGCGGCTGTCCACCGCCGACCTCAAGGGACAGGTGTGGCTGCTCAACGTGTGGGCGTCGTGGTGCGTATCGTGCCGCGTCGAGCATCCGCTGCTGATGCGAGCTCGCGAAGGCGAACGTGGTGCCGGTGATCGGCCTCGACTACAAGGACAAGCCGTCCGACGGTCGCGCATGGCTCGCGCGAGCACGGCGATCCGTACCGCATGTCGGTCGTCGACCAGGACGGGCGCGCCGGCATCGACTGGGGCGTCTACGGCGTTCCGGAGACCTTCGTCGTCGACAAGCAGGGCATCATCCGCTTCAAGCAGATCGGCCCGGTCACGGTCGAATCGCTGGAGCAGAAGATCATTCCGCTCGTGCGCGAGCTGCAGAAATCCTGATGGGCGCGAAGTCGCCGGCAACCGCGGCGCGCGCGATGATCGGCGCGCTGATGCTCGTCGCCACGCTGGCGTTCGCGCAGGCGCCCGACCCCGCGCTCGACGCGCGCCTGCAGCAAGCTGGAGTCGGAGTTGCGCTGCCTCGTCTGCCAGAACCAGTCGCTCGCCGATTCCGACGCGTCGCTCGCCGAGCGATCTGCGCCGCGAGGTGCGCGCGCTGGCGGTCGCGGGCAAGAGCGACGGCGAGATCAAGGACTATCCTCGTCGCCCGCTATGGCGATTTCATCCTCTACAACCCGCCCGTCAAGTCGCACGACATGGCTGCTGTGGTTCGGGCCGTTCCTGCTCCTCGTCGCGGGCGGCGTCGTCTGGCTCGCGATCATCCGGCGCCGCCGTGGCCCGGGCCGCAGCGACGGTGACGACGACCCATCGGGCGGTGCTGCCGTGCGCGACGAAACGATCGCCAAGGCGAAGCAGATGCTCTACGAGGAGCCTTAAGCCGCACCCGCGCGCTGGAGTAAACTTCGCGCCAGTCTCCGTCAGGGAGACGTCGGGGAGGATGTCCGCGTTGTCGATCTACGCGCTCAAGCCGCGCTTCCAGGCGCTGCTGCGGCCGCTGGCGGTCGCGCTGGCGCGCGGCGGCGTCACGCGCCAACCAGGTGACGGTCGCCGCGGCGGTCGTGTCCGTGGTCCTCGGTGCCTGCGTCGCATGGCGCGCGCCGGAGCGGCTGGCCGTTCCTGCTGGATTCCCGCTCTGGATGTTCGTGCGCATGGCGTTCAATGCGCATCGACGGCATGCTCGCGCGCGAGTTCGGACAGAAGAGCCGGCTCGGCGCCTATCTGAACGAGCTGACGGACGTGGTCGCCGACGCCGCGCTCTACCTGCCGTTCGCGTTGCTCGCGCCGTTCGCGCCCGGTTGGGTGGCGACGGTGATCGTCCTGGCGGTGATCAGCGAATTCGCCGGCGTGCTCGGGCCGATGGTCGGCGCGTCGCGACGCTACGATGGTCCGATGGGCAAGAGCGATCGCGCGTTCGTGTTCGGCGCGCTTGGCTTGTGGGTGGGACTCGCTGGTGCGCTGCCCGCCGTGGACCGCGTGGCTGATGCCGATCGTCGCCGCGCTGCTCGTCGTCACGATCGTCAACCGCGTGCGGCGCGGCCTCGCGGAAGGCGCGGAGACGACGCGATGAACGACACCGTCGCCGTTGCGCGCGTCGACGCGACCTGCGCACGAGCGCAGCTTTCGCACGCACGACGGCGTCGACCTCTTCTATCGCCACTGGCCGCGCCGACGGCGTCGCGGGCGCGCGGGGCGATCGTGCTGTTCCACCGCGGCCACGAGCACGGCGGGCGCATGGCGCACCTCGTCGACGAGCTCGACCTGCCGGACTTCGACTTCTTCGCGTGGGACGCGCGCGGTCACGGCCGCTCGCCCGGCGCGCGCGGCGACGCGCCGAGCATTTCCGCGCTCGGTGCGCGACGTGCAGACACTTCGTCGACCACATCGCGACGCGCACGGCTTCGCGATCGAGGACATTGCCGTCGTCGCGCAAAGCGTCGGCGCGGTGCTGGTCGCCGCGTGGGTGCACGACTACGCGCCGCGCATCCGCTGCATGGTCGCTCGCCTCGCCGGCGTTCAAGGTCAAGCTCTACGTGCCGTTCGCGCGTGCCGGCCTCGCCGCTGATGCACAAGCTTCGCGGCAACTTCTTCGTCAACAGCTACGTCAAGGCGAAGTTCCTGACGCACGACCCCGAGCGCATCGCGAGCTACGACACCGATCCGCTGATCACGCGGCCGATCTCGGTGCGGCTGCTGCTCGGCCTGTACGAAGCGGCCGAGCGCGTCGTCGCCGACGCGCAGGCGATCGTCGTGCCGACGCAGCTCCTGATCTCCGGCGCCGACTGGGTCGTGCACCACGCGCCGCAGCACGCAGTTCTTCGAGCGCCTCGGCATCGACGGTCAAGGAGCGGCACGTCCTGCCGGCTTCTATCACGACACGCTGGGCGAGCGCGACCGCGCACAGGCCGTCGCGCGCGTGCGCGCGTTCCTGCTGCGCCAGTTCGCCGAGCCGCTCGCGACGCCGGACCTGCGCGACGCCGACACGCGCACGGCGTCACGCGCGAGGAGGCCGACGCGCTGGCAGCGCCGCTGCCGCCGCTGTCGCCGCGCGGCCTCTACTGGTCGCCGACGCGCGCCGGCCTGCGCCTCGGCGGCGCGCTGTCCGACGGCGTGCGCGCTCGGCCATGCGACCGGATTCGACTCGGGCAGCACGCTCGACTACGTCTACCGCAACGCAGGCGCGCGGCGTCACGCCGCTCGGACGGGTGATCGACCGCAACTACCTGGATTCGATCGGCTGGCGCGGCATCCGCCAGCGCAAGCTCCACCTCGAGGAGCTGCTGCGCAAGGCGATCGCCGACGTGCGCGCCGCGGGCCAGCCGGTGCGCATCGTCGACATCGCCGCCGGCCACGGCCGCTACGTGCTCGACGCGATCGACCGTGCGGGCGCGCTGCCCGATTCGATCCTGCTGCGCGACTACAGCGGGCTCAACGTCGAGCAGGGCAGCGCGCTGATCCAGGCGCGCGGCCTCGAGCACGTGGCGCAGTTCGTCGAGAGGCGACGCGTTCGATCGCGCGAGCCTTGCGGCGATCGCGCCGCCGCCCACGATCGGCATCGTCTCGGGTCTCTACGAGCTCTTCCCCGACAACGCGCATGGTGCGCGACTCGCTCGCCGGGCTCGCCGACGCGATTCGCTGCCGGCGGCCTGCTGCTCTACACCGGCCAGCCGTGGCATCCGCAGCTCGAGCTGATCGCGCGCGCGCTCACGAGCCATCGCGGCGGCAGGCGTGGGTGATGCGCCGGCGCACGCAGGCCGAGCTCGACCAGCTCGTCGCGCACGCGGGCTTTCGCAAGATCGAGCAGCGCATCGACGAATGGGGCATCTTCACCGTGTCGCTCGCGCGCAGCGATCGTGATGGCTGACCGCGAGTGAAGCCCCTGCGACCCATGGCGCCGCGCGCTCGCGTGGCTCGCTTTCCTCGGCCCGTTCTTCTTCGCTGACGTACGGCTTCGCCAACTGGACGCGCGTCGCTGCGCGCCGACGTGCCCGTCGCTCGTGTTCGACTGGGAGCGCGCATATCCCGTTCCTGGCCGTGGACCATCGTTCCCTACTGGTCGATCGACGCGCTCTACGGCATCTCGCTCTTCGTGTGCGCGACGCGCGCGCGAGCTCGACACGCATGCGCTGCGGCTGCTGACCGCGCAGGTTGTCGCCGTCGCCTGCTTCATCGCGTTCCCGCTACCGCTTCACGTTCGCAGCGCCCGCCTGCCGACGGCGTGTTCGGCGCGCTGTTCGACGTGCTGCTGGGCTTCGACCTGCCGTTCAACCAGCTGCCGTCGCTGCACATCGCGCTCGCGGTGATCCTGTGGGTGCTGTACGCGCGCAAGCTGCGCGGCGTGGCTGCGCATCTTGCTCGACGTCGGGTTCGTGATGATCGGCGCATCGGTGCTGACGACCTACCAGCACCACTTCATCGACATGCCGACCGGGTTCGCGCTCGGGTGGCTGTGCGTCTGGCTGTGGCCGATGACGACGGCATCGCTGCGGCCGTTGCAGCTGTGGCAGCGGACGAGCTGACCCTGCGCGTCACTGGCGGCTGGCGGCGTATTACCTCGCAGGCGCGCTCGCGTGCGCGATCGCTCGCGTTCGCGCTGCGGCGGCGTGGACGCTGTGGCTGCTTGGCCCGCGCTCTCGCTCGCGCTCGTCGCGTCGTTCTATGCGGGCGTCGGCGCGACGGCTTCCAGAAGGATGCGCGACGGACGGCTCTAGCCTCGCCGCGCGCTGGCTGCTCGCGCCCTACCTTGCCGGCGCGTGGATCAACTCGCGCGCGTGGACGCGGCGCGCATCCGCAGCCGTCGCACGTCGCCGACGGCGTCTGGATCGGCCGCACGCCCTCGGCGCGCGATCTCGCCTCGACGCCGCATCGCCGCGATCGTCGACCTCGCCGCCGAGTTGTCGCTGCCGCGCAACGCGCGCCGCAGGATCGTTCCGCGATGCGGATACCGGTCGCCGCGAAACGGCGTCGCCGTCGTCCCGTGCTCGATCTGACGCTGCCGCCGCGTCGTGCGCTGGACGATGCGGCGCAGGCCATCGAGCGGCTGCGCGCGCAGGGGCCGGTGCTCGTCTGCTGCGCGCTCGGCTATTCGCGCAGCGCGTGCGCGGTTGCCGCGTGGCTGCTGGCGACCGGCCGCGCCGCGACCGTCGACGCCGCGTTCGCGCGCATCCAGCGCAGCGCGCGAGCACGTCGTGCTCGACGCCGGTCATGCCGCGGCGCTTGCCCCGCTCGCCCGCGTGGCGACGCGCTGACATGAGCGCGCAGGGCGACGCCGAGCGAGGACACTGCGCGTCAGCTTCGCCTCTGCGCCGACGCGCTGCACGTCTGCCCGGTCGATGTCGCGCTGTCGACGGGCCTCACGCTATCGTCGCCGCGATCGGCGTTGCGCTCGCCGTGGCTGGTCGCGGGCACGACGGCGCTCGCCTTCTGGTCGGCGCAGCTCGCCGTCGGCCTCGTCGCGCAGTGGATGGCTGTCCGCGTGCGCTTCGACGCGCGCCTGTTCGCACGGCTCGCCGACGACGGCAGAAGCCGGGCTCTCGCACCTGCGCACCTCGACCGCGCGCTGCGCGGCGTCGGCACTGTGCCTCGCGACAAGGAAGGGCGCGACTGGGACACGCGCTGCCGCGGCGCGCTCGATCTCGTGCGCACGCTCGGCCTGATCGTCGTGATGCAGGTGGTCTTCGCTGGCGTCGCCGGCACGATCGCTGCACGGCGGCTGGGCCTGACAGTGACGCCGACGGTCGACAAGCTCGGCGCCGGCGCGATCGTGCGGCTTCGCGCGCGCGCTGACCGGCGCGCGCACGCTGTGGATCGGCTGTCGCGCCCACCGCGGGCCGCGCGTCTACTACGCGAACCACACAGCCACGGCGACTTCGCGCTGATCTGGGCGTGCCTGCCGGACGACCTGCGCGAGCGCACGCGGCCGGTCGCCGGCGCCGACTACTGGGTAAGGGCACAGCTGCGCCGCTACGTCGCCGAGCGCGTGTTCCGCGCCGTGCTGATCGACCGCAACCGCGAGACGCGCAAGCGAGGACCCGATCAGGCAGATGGCCGACGGCGCTCGAGCACGGCGACTCGCTGATCGTGTTTCCCGAAGGCACGCGCAACACCACCGACGAGACGCTGCTGCCGTTCAAGAGCGGCATCTACCACCTGGCGCACGCGTGTCCCGACATCGAGTTCGTGCCGGTGTGGATCGAGAACCTGAGCCGCGTGATGCCCAAGGGCAAGCTCCTGCCGGTGCCGCTGCTCTGCACGCTGACGTTCGGCGCGCCGTCACGCTCGCGCGCGGGCGAGGAGAAGGACGCGTTCGTCGCGCGCACGCGCGACGCGCTGCTCGCGCTGCGCCCGCCGCGAGACGCGAATGACGCCGACTCGCAGCAGACGCTCTACGCTGTTCGTCGGCATCGGCGTCGTGCTCGTCGTCGCGTCGATCGTCGGCTGCGCTGCTCAAGCGCCGCGTGGCGCAAGGGCCAGCCGCACGCGACGATCGACAACCTCAACGCGCGCATCAAGGCGTGGTGGGTGATGGTGCTGGTGATCGGCCTCGCCTTCGTGTTCGGCCGCACCGGCGTGATCCTGCTGTTCGCGTTCATCTCGTTCTTCGCGCTGCGCGAGTTCATCACGCTCACCTACACGCGCCGCGCCGACCACCTGGCGCTCGCCGCCGCGCTTCTTCGTCGTGCTGCCGCTGCAGTACGTCCTCGTCTGCATCGACTGGTACGGCCTCTACTCGATCTTCATCCCGGTCTACGCGTTCCTGCTGCTGCCGATCCTCGCGGTCGCTCGCCGGCGACACCAAGCGCTTCCTCGAGCGCACGGCGAAGATCCAGTGGGGCCTGATGATCTGCGTGTTCTGCATCTCGCACGTGCCGGCGCTGCTCACGCTCGACATCCCCGGCTACGAGGGCCGCAACCTGCTGCTGATCGCGTTCCTCGTGATCGTCGTGCAGTCGAGCGACGTGCTGCAGTACGTGTGGGGCAAGCTCTTCGGCAAGCACAAGATCGCGCCGGCGATCTCGCCGTCGAAGACCGTCGAGGGACTCGTCGGGCGGCGTGCTGTCGGCCACGGCGCTCGGCGCGCGCGCTGTGGTGGATCACGCCGTTCAACGTCGTGGCAGGCGGCGCTGATGGCGCTCGCGATCAACGTGATGGGATTCTTCGGCGGGCTCGTGATGTCGGCGATCAAGCGCGACCGCGGCGTCAAGGACTGGGGCGACATGATCGAGGGCCACGGCGGCATGCTCGACCGCCTCGACTCCGTCGTGTTCGCCGCGCCGATCTTCTTCCACCTGACGCGGTACTGGTGGACGTAGCGCGCACCGCACGCGAGCCGACACGTGCAACCGCCGCCGCGTCCGCGCGACCAGTCAATCGCGCCGGAAATCCGCGGTGCCGGCAAGCGCCGTGTGCAGTGCATTCCCTTCCGGCGCGCCCTTGACGTAGTGGTCGAGAAACGCGGTCGTGTAGCCGATGATCGCGTCCCGGTTGAACCACCCGAAGTCGGTCCATGCAAGGTGATTGGCCCACGCGATCCGGACGAGATACTTCGGCAGTGACGTCTGCTCATAGGCGAATTGCTCGAGGGGCACGGTGAAGACCGGGTCGAGCGTGCCCACCTGATACATCGTCGGCACGGCGAGCTGGCGCAAGCCTTCGCTCCGCTGAAACGGCAGCGTATACGGCGTCAGGGCCACGATGGCGCGCACGCCCGGCAGGCGCCACGAGGGCCATGCCCCCGCCAGACCCAGAACCGTGTAGCCGCCGAGCGAATGCCCGATGAGGCCGAGCTGCGCGGGATCGGCGATATGGCGATACCGCGGGTCGAGGCGCAGCGCTTCGACGACGTCGCGAACGTTGTCGGCCCGATCGCGGTAATCGCTGTCGTTCCACAACGGAGAAGGCTTCCCGCTCATCCGTGCGAAGCTCAGTGACATCGAGAAGCTGCAGCTCGAGTCCCGGTGGCGCGGCGCAATGACCAGGTAGCCTGCATCCGCGAGCGCGCTGGTCAGGTAACGCGACTGCGTGGGACACATGTAAAGCGCGTGCGAGAAGACCAGTACCGGCACGCGTGCCGGCGGCGGCGTGGATGGTGTCCATACGACGACATCGACGCCGCCGATCTCTGTCGCTTCCTCCACGGCCGCTCGCGCCGGTTCGGCCGCGATCATTGCCAACGCGCTGATCACGGCGAGGATGGGTCGCCAGCGGTCGATCGCCTGCGCGGAGATGATTGCGAAAACGCGCAGCCTTGCGCGCGAGTTGGGGAGGTTGCCGCCCGGCTGCAAGCGCTATCTCAGCCGACGGCCACGCGTCGCGTCATCCAGCCGACGCGGCACGAGCCGACGCGCAAGCTCGACCGTCCCCTTGCCGCGCACGACCCACGACGAGCGTGCGCGCGCCCGTCGTGCCGCGAGTGCACGTGTAGTAGAGCGCGCCGGAGCCGTCGAACAGGCCGCGGCCCCAGCCGTCGAGATGGCCGATCTCGCGATGCGCGAGCGTCGGGATCGGCGAGCTCGCAGCCGTCGCAGCGTGACGTCGGCCCACAGCGGCTCGTTGTGCGTCAGCGTCCTTCGCCGACGCCAGGATGTACGTCGGCAGGTAGCCGTGGTTCGCGACCGTGACGCTCGACGCGCGTGAGCTCCGGCGCCGAGCGCCTTCGCGGTCTCGACCGCCTCCAGCGCGACCGCCGGCGCGAGCGCCGCCGACGCGCAGGTAGTGCGCCGACTGCGTGCGGCACACCTTCGGCATCTCCTCGGGCGGCGGATTCCACATGCCGACGCGCGGATCGATGCCGCCGACTTCGACGTCGCCCAGCTGCGGATGCGCGAACGCTTGCGCCACGGACGCACCGACGCGGCCCGCGTTCTTGTCGCGGTCCCACACGGCGATCTGCACCATGTCCTCGCGCGTCAAGTGCGTGTAGTTGTCGACGAAGCGCTTCTTGCGCTCGAAGCCGACCTGCTTGAAGAGGTCCCACAGCTCGACGACGTAGGCGACGGCGCCGCGCTGGTGATACGCGTAGTCGGTGAGGTCGCCGTGGAGCGGCGTGTCGGGCTCGTAGAGGAACTCCTCGGCAGCCCGACACCATCGGATAGCCGGTCAGCTCCTCGGCCCACGCGCCGAGCTGGCGATAGAGCGCGAGGTCCTCCGGATTCATCTTCGTGTCCGGCTTGTCGCCCAGCGGGCGGATGAACACGCCGCCGAACGTGTGCAGGTTGAGCCAGAGGAAGATCTCGGGATGGCGCGTCGCGAACTCGACGACGGCGCGCGACTCGATCTCGCTCAGCGGAAACGCGCCGGCGCCCTCCTGCTTCGAATCCGGCGCCCAGGAGTACGGGAAATTGCGATTGAGGTCGGTCTGGTTGTCGGACAGGAAATGCGGCGTCGGCACGTTGCTGCCGTCGAAATTCTCGATGACGCCTTCCGGATAGACCTTGTAGTACGGCGGCGGATCGTCGATCGTGCGCGGCAGCAGCAAGCCCGGGAATTCCGGCGACTCGACCATCTCGCCGCCCGCGTCGCGCACGCGCATCGTCAGCGCGAGCCCGTCGCCGTCGACGTCGTCGCAGCGCCAGTACGCGTGCGCCCGCGCCGGCCGCTCGTCGCGCGGCACCGAGCGCACGTAGCGGCCGTTGGCGAGCACCGCCTCGGCGCCGTCGGGCGACATCCGCGGCAGCACGTAGAAGCGCACGTCGCGCAGGCGCGCCGCCGCGACGGCGGACGAGTCCGCCGCCGTCCGGCGTTGCGCCGTCCGGCCGAGGTGCAGGCGCAGCACGTCCTCGGCGATCGCGAGCGCGACGCTCGAGCCCGCGAGCTCGCTCGCGTGCATGTTGCCGTCGACCCACGCGCGAGGGACGCGCGCGATCGGGATCGGGGCCGAGCGTCAGCAGCCACAGCTCGCGCCCCTCGGGCGTGCGGCCGATCGACGTGCAGCGCGGCACAGCTGCGGGAAACGCGTCGGCCCACGCGCGCACCTGCCGCGTGAGCTCGTCGTAGGTGAGGAAGCGATCGCGGAAACCAAGCGACAGCTCATCGAGATGCTTCGAGGGAGGTGTCGTCATATGGGGCGCGATCGTAGCAAAGTTCGGCCCTCCACCGGTATCAAAGCGACCGGCCGCACTTCCAGCAGAGCTCGAAATTGCCGGGCGACTCCTCGCCACATTCGGCGCATAGGAGCGTGCCGCCCCGTGCTGCCTCCGCCTCGATCGTGCGCAGCAGGATCGTCGCGCGCTCGCGATCGGCGTCGCGCGCGAGCCAGACCTGCGGCTGCGCGACGTCCGGCGGCACGTCGCCGACGATCGACGACGCGTGCTCGTTGAACACGTGCGCCTTGATGCCGGCCTGGTTCAGCCGATCGGCCACGAGATACGCATCGAAGCGGTGCTGCGCCACGTAGAAGCGGATCACGCGTCGCTCCGCGGTGGCCGGCACTCCGCCAGCGTCATCACGAGGCGCTCGAGCAGCGTTGCCAGCCGCGCCGCGCGCGCAGGCGCCCAAGGATACGGCGGCGCTTCGTCCATGTAGGCATCCTGCGCCATCTCGAGCTGCAACGCATGCACGCCCTCGCGCGGCCGCCCGTAGCGGCGCGTCACGTAGCCGCCCTTGAAGCGGCCGTTGACGATGTGAGTGAGGCTGGCGTCCGACGCGAGAATGCTCGTTGCGACGGCCGCGACACCCGCATCGCAGCTCGTGCCGTCGGCCGTGCCGAGATTGAGGTCGGGCAGCCGTCCGTCGAAAAAGCGCGGCACCTCTGCCCGTATGGAGTGGCCGTCGAGCAGGATCGCGTAGCCATGGCGCGCCTTGACGCGGGCAATCTCGGCCGCGAGAGCGGCGTGATACGGCTCGAAATACGTGCGGCGGCGCGCGTCGATCTCGCTCGCGGTCGGTTCGTCACCGCCGGCATAGATGGCTCGTTGCCGAACGTTCGCGTCGGGCAGAGCTCCGTGTTGTCGGCGCCCGGATACAGTGCTGCACCCGACGGATCGCGATTCAAGTCGACGACGAAGCGCGAATGCGTCGCGGCCATCAGCGTGATGTTCGAGTCGCGCGCGAACGCGTAGAGCTTCTCGACGTGCCAGTCGGTGTCCGGCACGGCGCGCGCAGCCGCGGTCATCCGCAGCGCGAGTGCGTCCGGAATGAACGTGCCGGCGTGGGGAACGTCGACGACCAGCGGCGCATTTCCCCGATGAAGCTCGAAGAGCAGCATCAAGCCGCCAGCGTACGCAACGTCGCGCGATAGCGCGCAAAGATCTCGTCCTCGCGCGCATGCCGCCCGTCGAGCACGATCCACGCGCCGCCGCTCATCACGTCGCGCACCGGATGTCGCGCGGGACCGAAGATCGCCGCATCGAGCAGGTCGTCTGCGCCTTTTTCGGCGAGCGCCGGATCGGAGGCGTCGAGCACGACGAGATCCGCGCGCAGGCCCGGCGCGAGCGCACCAGTCTTGCGGCCCATGGCGCGCGCGCCATCATGTGCACAGCGCGCCCACAGCGCGGCGCCGACGGGCGTCTCGGCCGACGCCGCGAGGACGTTGCGCCTGCGATGCCGCATCCGTTGCGACCATTCGAGCTGGCGCAGCTCCGCAAACGGGTCGATGATCGTGTTGGAATCGCTGCCGACGCCGATGCGGCCGCCCGCCGCGATGAACGTTTCAGCGGGAAACGTGCCGTCGCCGAGGTCCGCCTCGGTCGTCGGCGCCAGGCCCGCGACGGCGCCGCTCTTCGCGAGACCGGCCACTTCGCGTTCCGTCATGTGCGTCGCATGCACGATGCACCAGCGCTCGTCGATGTTCGCCTGCGTCAGCAGCCACTCGATCGGCCGCATCCGGCTCCACGCGAAGCATTCGTCGACCTCGCGCGTCTGCTCGGCTGCGTGGATGTGCAGCGGCGCGCCCGGCGGCGCGAGTCGCACGACCTGGCCCAGCTCCTCCGCGGTGACGGCGCGCAGGCTGTGTGGCGCCACGCCCACGACGATACCGCGCTCCGCAGCCCCTCCGACCAGGCGCTCCAGCAGGCGCGAATACGTCAGCGTCGAGTGGATGAAGCGACGCTGGCTCGCGGTGGTGGGCGCGCCCCCGAACCCGCCATGCGCGTAGAACACGGGCAAAAGCGTCAAGCCCAATCCTGCGGCGTCTGCCGCGGCGCAGATGCGCCACGCGAGCTCGGCAGGATCCTGGTACGGCTTGCCGGCAGGATCGTGGTGGACGTAGTGGAACTCCGCCACCGTCGCGTAGCCGGCCTTCGCCATCTCGACGTACGCCTGCGCGGCGATCGCCTCGAACGCGTCGGCGTCGATGCGATCGAGGAACGCGTACATCGCCTGCCGCCACGTCCAGAAGGAGTCGTCGTGCTCTCCCGACACCCGCCCCGTGCGCCCGGCAAGCGCTCGCTGGAACGCGTGCGAGTGCAGGTTCGGCATCGCCGGCACGACGGGACCCGGCGCGACGTCCGCGCCGTCACCGGAGGTGCCGGCCGCGACGCTCTCGAAGTGACCGGTGTCGTCGACAACGAGCGTCACGTCCCGCGCCCAGCCGTCCGGCAGCAGCGCGCGCGGCGCGAAAAGGCGAACGCCGGTCATGTGTCCCCCGCGAGCGCCGCTGCGCGCCGCTTCCCCCGGAGGGGGCGAGCGCCTTGGGGCGGCCCTGCGTCGCTCACGCTGCGTCCATCATGTCGACGATGACCACCAGGGCGACGGCGTCCGGCGCGAGCGGGTTCACGTGCAGCACCGACGGGGCGCCATCGGTCGCGTCGACCAGCAGCGACTCCCGCTCGTTCAGCCGCAGCGGCACATGCCCCGGCAGCAGGCATTCGCACGCCCCGGCGGCGGCGTAGCAGAGCCGGAACCGCGCGGGCCGCACGGCTGCCGCCTGTTCGCGGACGACATCGACGTCGCCACGCGCGACGGAGCGGCGGACCATCAGGTTGAAGTCCTGCACCGGCCCGGCGTACAGCGCGCATTCGTACGGGACGTCGCCCGAGAAAGTCACCGGCTCGAACGGCACGCGAATCTCGAGCATGGCGCCATCGGATGCCAGCCGCACGCCGCCGCCACGCAGCAGCACCAGCGTGCGGTCGATGCCGTCGAACACCGAGAACGGCCCGTCCTTTGCCACGTCGGCGACGCTCGCACGCCAGGCGAAGTGCGCGAAGTCGGCGGCCTGCGGATGGACGGCGAGCTCGGTCGTGCGTCCCCCGCCGTTCTTCCACGCGGTCTGGCGGTAGTCGACGGGAGTGAGGACGCGATGCATGCGGGATGAATGCAGGCGCCGTGCCCTGACGCGGCGGCGGGCGTGCGATCCGATTGTAATCGCTGCGCGGCGGACGTTGACAGCCGCCGTGCGCGCGCCCTAGATTCCATTATTCAGTTGGCCAAACCCGACCGCTCACGGAGAACGACCATGCGCCCCATCCTCGCCCTCACCCTCGGCGTCTGCGCCGCCACACTCGCCGCCACCGCCGATGCGCAGACCAAGGTCGTCATCGGCTACTCCGGCTGGACCGGCTTCGCGCCGCTGACGCTCGCGCGCGACGCGGGCATCTTCAAGAAGAATGGCCTCGACGTGGACTTGAAGAAGATCCCCCAGAAGGACCGCCACCTCGCGATCGCCTCGGGCGACGTGCAGTGCGCGGCGACGACCGTCGAGACGTGGGTCATCTGGAACGCCAACGGCGTGGCGACCAAGCAGATCTTCCAATTGGACAAGAGCTACGGCGCCGACGGCATGGCAGTGCGCAACGGCGTGCAGAAGATCGCCGACCTCAAGGGCAAGACGGTCGCGGCGTCGGCGCCCGGCACCGCACCCTACTTCACGCTCGCATGGTTCCTGAAGAAGAACGGTCTTTCGGTCAAGGACGTGACGGTCGTCAACCTCGAGCCGGCAGCGGCGGCGCAAGCGTTCGTCGCCGGGCAGAACGACGCAGCGATGACCTACGAGCCTTACCTGTCGACCGTTCGCTCGAATCCGCAGGCCGGCAAGATCATCGCGACCACGCTCGACTACCCCATGATCATGGACACGTTCGGCTGCACGCCGAAGTTCCTCGCCGACAACCCGAAGGCCGCACAGGCGCTCGCGAACAGCTACTTCGAAGCGCTGGAGATGATCAAGAGCGATCCGAAGAAGAGCTACGAGATCATGGGCGCGGACGTCAAGCAGTCCGGCGAACAGTTCGAGGGCTCGGCGAAATACCTGCGCTGGCAGGACAAGGCGGCGAACCAGAAATTCTTCGCCGGCGAGCACCAGCAGTTCAGCAGCGAGGCGGCGGACCTGCTGCTCGAGCTCGGCATCATCAAGAGCAAGCCCGATCTCGCGACAATCGTCGATACGTCGTACATCAAGTAGGTGCGGTCACACCGCCTACCCGTGGTGCGGCTCGGCGGGGGCCGCGCCGCGGGTTCCATTACCCCAGTCACCCGCGTCGCGGCCCCCGCCGATCCACACCGCGGGTAACGCACAGCGCCGGCGCCCATGACGCCTCTCAAGCCGGTCTCGCGCGGCCGCAAGGTCGCGCTCGGATTGTCGTTCTTCGCCCTCTTCGTCGCTGCGTGGGGCGTGGCTACATTCGGCGGGTTCGTGTCGAAGACGTTCCTCGCCGATCCGCTTACGATGGTCCGCGAAGGCTGGGCGCTGTTCGCCGAGCACGGATTCGCTCGCGACGTCGGCATCACGATCTGGCGCGTCGTCGGGGGCTTCGTGCTGGCGGCGGCCGCCGCGGTGCCGCTCGGCATCGCGATGGGCGCGTACAAGCCGATCGAGGCCTTCTTCGAGCCGTTCGTCTCGTTCGCGCGCTATCTGCCGGCCTCCGCGTTCATTCCGCTCCTGATCCTGTGGGCAGGGATCGGCGAGATGCAGAAGCTGCTGGTGATCTTCATCGGGTCGTTCTTCCAGATCGTGCTGATGGTGGCCGTGCAGGTGGGTGCCACGCGCCGCGACCTCGTCGAGGCGGCCTACACGCTCGGCGCGAACGCGTCGGGCGTCGTGCGGCGCGTGCTGCTGCCGAGCGCCGCGCCGGCGATCGCGGAAACGCTGCGGCTCGTCCTCGGCTGGGCGTGGACTTATGTGATCGTCGCGGAATTGATCGGCGCGTCCTCCGGCATCGGCCACATGATCACCGACAGCCAGGCGCTGCTCAACACCGGCCAGATCATCTTCGGGATCATCGTCATCGGCGTGATCGGCCTGATCTCCGATTTCCTGTTCAAATGGGCGAACCAGCGGCTGTTTCCTGGCCTGGCAGCCGCGTTCGACTGCTCCCTCACGCAGCGCCTCTGCATGAGGCAAAGTGGGGGTCTGAGCAAATTGCATCGAAGGCGTCAGCCGCACATTTCCCGGCGTGCGCGACGGCGCAGCCACCGTCGCGCTGCAGCCCACGTCCCTCGCGGTGGCCGACAACGACTTCATCACCGTGCTGGGGCCGTCGGGCTGCGGCAAGTCGACGCTGCTGCGCATCGTCGCAGGCCTCGACGCGCCCACGTCCGGCCGCGTGCTGCTCGACGGCGTGCCGGTGACGCGGCCCGGCGCCGATCGCGGCATGGTGTTCCAGAGCTACACGCTGTTCCCCTGGCTGACGGTGAAGGAGAACATCTGCTTCGGGTTGCGCGAACGCGGCGAAGCGCAGGCGCGGCAGGCCGAGATCGCCGCCCACTACATCGCGAAGGTCGGGCTCGCCGGCTTCGAGCATCACTATCCGAAGATGCTTTCCGGCGGCATGCAGCAGCGCACCGCCATCGCGCGCGCCCTCGCCAACGATCCGAAGATCCTCTTGCTGGACGAGCCGTTCGGCGCGCTCGATCACCAGACGCGCGGCCTGATGCAGGAGTTGCTGCTGTCGATCTGGGAAGCCGAGCGCAAGACCGTCCTGTTCGTCACGCACGACATCGAGGAGGCGATCTTCATGGCGAACCGCGTCGTCGTGATGTCCGCGCGGCCGGGCAGGATCAAGGCCGACGTTGCGGTGGCGCTCCCGCATCCGCGCCACTACACGGTCAAGACGACGGCGGAGTTCTCCGCACTGAAGGCGCGGCTGACCGAGGACATCCGCAGCGAGGCGCTGAAGGTGGCGGCGCTCGCCGGTTGATGCGACGGGTACGGCCCTCACTTGCAAGGAAATGACGATGCCCCATCTGCCCTGTGGGCCTGGCTTCAGCCGGCCGACACATCGCGTCAGGCTGAAGCCTGACCTGCACGGAGCCCGGCGCGTCTTCGCGGTCGCGGCGACGTTCCTCGCGCTGGCGCATGCCGCCCACGCCGACCCTGCCCCCGCCGCACAGGCCGAGATCGACCATCTGCTCGCATTCGTCGCAGCATCGTCGTGCAGCTTCATCCGCAGTGGCAAGCCGTACCCGGCGGCCGAGGCGCGCGATCATCTCGCGGGCAAGTTCCAGTACGCCAAGAGTCGCATCTCCACCGCCGACCAGTTCATCCGGTACATCGCGAGCGAGAGCAGCATGACGCGCGAGCCGTACAAGGTGAAATGCGGAGCCAGCGAAATGCCCGCGGGCGTCTGGCTCACCGCCGAATTGCAGCGCTACCGGGCGGCGGCGACACGCCCCGCCCGCTGATCGTCATCGCGGGAGCGAGCTTCAGTAGCGCCCGCCGTTCCGCTGCCAGCGCCAGGCGTCGGCACAGATCGCGTCGAGGTCGCGCATCCCGTGTGACTCGAGGGTTTGCGCCGAGCGCGTCGTTTCGGCCACCACCGATGCCACGTCGCCGGCGCGCCGCGGCCATACACGCGTGCCCACCTTGCGCCCGCAGGCGCGCTCGAACTCCACCAGCACGTCGCGCACCGATCGACCCTGTCCGCTGCCCGCGTTGAGCGTCATCGCGCCGTGCCGCGTCGCGAGGCGCTTCAGCGCGGCGACGTGCATCCGCGCGAGATCCTGGACATGCACGTAGTCGCGCACGGGGGAGCCGTCCGCGGTGGGCCAGTCGTCGCCGTACAGCGGGACTTCGCCGCCCTCGCCGGCCGCGGCGCGGGCCAGCACGGTGACGAGATCGCTGGGCCGTCCGCGCGGCGAGGCGCCGAGCATGCCCGAGCCGTGCGCGCCGGCGGCGTTGAACGCGCGCAGGATTGCAATCCGCCAGTTGACGTTCGCGCGCGCGAGGTCGCGCAGGAAGTCCTCGACGACACGCACGTTGCGGCCGTATACCGACGCCGCCGCCAGCGGCGCCTCCTCATCGACCCGGGCGGACGACGGCTGGCCGTAGATCGCGGCGGAGGACGTGTAGACGAGTGTCGCGACGCCGGCTTCGCCCATCACCTCGACGAGCGCAAGCGTCCCGCCGACGTTGACGTCGTAGTACGCGAGCGGGCGCTCTTCCGACTCGCTGACGACCTTCAGGCCCGCGCAATGAACGATGGCGGCGATCGGGTGATCGTGAAACGCCGAGCGCAGCGCCACCACGTCGCGCACGTCGGCGTTGATGCACGGGACCGGGCGCCCCGCGAGCGCCTCGAGGCGCGTCCTCACCGCCGGCGTGCTGTTCGAGTAGTCGTCCAGGACCACCGGCGCGTAGCCGGCCTGCGCCAGTTCGACGACGACGTGCGAGCCGACGTAGCCGGCGCCCCCGGTCACGAGTACGGATTCAGCCATGGCAGCGATGCTACACGAGGCCGAACACTCGAAGACCGCAAAACAAAACCGGGCGCGCGGCCCGGTGTTGGTTGTGCGGTCGACTGACGCCTATTCGGCTGGCGCGGCCTCCGGCGCCGGTGCCGCTTCGGGACGATCGACGAGTTCGACGAGCGCCATCGGCGCTGCGTCGCCCTGACGGAAGCCGAACTTCAGGATCCGCAGGTAGCCGCCCGGACGCGCCTTGTAGCGCGGGCCGAGCTCGTTGAACAGCTTGCCGACGACGTCGCGGTCGCGCAGGCGGTCGAACGCCAGGCGGCGATTCGCCAGCGTCGGGTTCTTGCCCAGCGTGATGAGCGGTTCCGCGACGCGGCGCAACTCCTTCGCCTTCGGCAGCGTGGTCTTGATGACCTCGTGCGTGAGCAGCGAGTTGGTCATGTTGCGCAGCATCGCGAGGCGATGGCTGCTGGTGCGGTTGAGCTTCCGCAGGCCGTGACGGTGACGCATGGTTTTTCCTTGCCTTTACGGACGATCCAGACCAGCCGGCGGCCAGTTCTCGAGCTTCATGCCGAGCGACAGGCCGCGCGACGCGAGCACTTCCTTGATCTCGTTCAACGACTTGCGGCCGAGGTTCGGCGTCTTCAGCAGCTCGGTCTCGGTGCGCTGGATCAGGTCGCCGATGTAATAGATGTTCTCGGCCTTCAGGCAATTGGCCGAACGCACCGTCAACTCCAGATCGTCGACCGGACGCAGCAGGATCGGATCGACCTGCGGTGTGGAACGCTCCGCGGACGGCGTGTCGGTGTCCTTGAGATCCGCGAACACCGACAGCTGCTCGACGAGCACGCTGGCGGCGTAGCGCACCGCCTGCTCCGGCTCGACGACGCCGTTGGTCTCGATGTCGAGTACCAGCTTGTCCAGGTCCGTGCGCTGTTCCACGCGCGCCGACTCGACCGCGTAGCTGACGCGGCGCACCGGCGAGAACGATGCGTCGAGCAGGATGCTGCCGATCGTGCGGCCGCCTTCCGGCTTGATACGCGCCGTGGCGGGCTGGTAGCCGCGGCCCTTCTCGACCTTGATCTCCATTTCGAGCTTGCCGCCGGCCGTCAGGTGCGCGATCACGTGGTCGGGATTGATGATCTCGACGTCGTGGTTCGGCTCGATGTCGGCCGCCGTGACGGCGCCTTCGCCGTTCTTCGCGAGCTTCAGCAGCACGTGGTCGCGGTTGTGCAGCTTGAGCACCACGCCCTTCAGATTGAGCAGGATGTCGACGACGTCTTCCTGCACGCCGTCCAGCGCCGAGTACTCGTGCAGGACGCCGGTGATCTTGACTTCGGTGGGTGCGTAGCCGGGCATCGACGAGAGCAGGACGCGACGCAGCGCGTTGCCCAGCGTGTGCCCGTACCCGCGCTCGAACGGCTCCATCACCACCTTGGCGTGGAACGGCGACATGCTTTGCACGTCGATGATGCGCGGCTTCAACAGTACATTGGTCTGCATGCGGACCCTTTTAGACAGTTACTTCGTTACTTCGAGTAAAGCTCCACCACCAGGCTTTCGTTGATGTCCTGGCCGAATTCCGAACGGTCCGGCGCGCCCTTGAACGTTCCCGTCACCTTCTTCGGGTCGACTTCGACCCAGCGCGGGAAGCCCACCTTCTCGGCGAGCTGCAGCGCATCGACGATGCGCAGCTGCGCCTTGGACTTGTCGGTGGCCGACACGACGTCGCCGGCCTTGAGCATCGCGGACGGCACGTTGAGGACCTTGCCGTTGACCATGATCGACCGGTGCGACACGAGCTGGCGCGCTTCGGCGCGCGTCGAGCCCAGCCCCATCCGGTAGACGACGTTGTCGAGCCGCGACTCGAGGAGCTGCAGCAGGTTCGTGCCCGTCGAGCCCTTGCGGCGCGCGGCCTCGACGAAATAGCGCTGGAACTGCCGCTCGAGCAAGCCATACATGCGGCGCAGCTTCTGCTTTTCGCGAAGCTGCACGCCGTAGTCCGATGTCCGCGCGCCGGATTTCACGCCATGCTGTCCGGGCTTGGTATCGAGCTTGCACTTGGAGTCGAGCGATCGACGCGCGCTTTTCAGGAAAAGGTCTGTGCCTTCCCTTCGCGCCAGCTTGCATTTGGGTCCGGTATATCTGGCCACTTTGCTTGTCCGAGTGTTGTGTTGGTGAAAAGTGTTTCGTCAGATGCGACGGCGCTTCGGCGGACGGCAGCCGTTGTGCGGTACCGGCGTCACGTCCGAGATGCTGCTGATCTTGAGGCCGAGCGCGTTCAGCGCGCGCACCGCCGATTCACGGCCGGGGCCGGGCCCCTTGATGCGCACTTCGAGGTTCTTGACGCCGCATTCCTGCGCGGCGCGGCCGGCCGACTCCGCCGCCACCTGCGCGGCGAACGGCGTCGACTTGCGCGAGCCCTTGAAGCCCGCGCCGCCCGACGTGGCCCACGAGAGCGCGTTGCCCTGGCGGTCGGTGATCGTGATGATCGTGTTGTTGAAGGACGCGTGGATGTGCGCGATCCCTTCGGACACGTTCTTCTTGACCTTCTTCCGCACGCGCGTTGCCGCGCCCTTTTGTGACGGTTGCTGTGCCATCGTCCGTTCCTATCAAGTCTTCGCGGAGGGCGCCTTGTGCAGCGCGACCTGGCGGCCCTTCTTCGGGCCCTTGCGCGTGCGCGCGTTCGTGCGCGTGCGCTGGCCGCGGACCGGCAGCCCCTTGCGGTGCCGCACGCCGCGATAGCAGCCGAGGTCCATCAGCCGCTTGATGCTCATCGTCACTTCGCGGCGCAGATCGCCTTCGACGGTGAACTTGCCGACGTGCTCGCGCAGCTTGTCCATCTGCGCGTCCGAAAGGTCCTTGACCTTCGCCGTAGTCGCGACGCCGGCGGCGGCGCAGATCGCCCTCGCGCGCGGCCGGCCGATGCCGTAGATCGCCGTCAGCGCGACGTCCGCGTGCTGATGGTTGGGAATGTTGACGCCTGCAATCCGTGCCATGGTTCGTATACCTGTCCGTAGTTTCGCGGGATGGATCAGCCCTGGCGCTGCTTGTGGCGCGGGTCCGTGCAGATGACGCGCACGACGCCGTTGCGCCGGATGATCTTGCAGTTGCGGCAGATCTTCTTCACCGATGCCAATACTTTCATTTCAGTCCTCAGTTCTCTGCACTAATCACTTCGCGCGGAAGATGATCCGCGCGCGCGACAGGTCGTACGGCGTCAGCTCGACGGTCACCTTGTCGCCCGGGAGGATCTTGATGTAATGCATCCGCATCTTTCCCGATATGTGTCCCAGCACGACGTGGTCGTTCTCGAGCTTCACGCGAAACGTCGCGTTCGGCAGCATCTCGACCACCTCGCCCTGCATCTGGATCGTTTCTTCTTTCGACATCAGCGCGTCGGCAATCCGCCCTTGAAGTTGGCCTTGCGCAGCAGGCTTTCGTACTGTTGAGACATCATGTAGGCCTGCACCTGCGTCATGAAGTCCATCGTCACCACCACGATGATCAGGAGCGACGTCCCGCCGAAGTAGAACGGCACGTTCTTCCAGGCGATCAGGAAGTTCGGGATGAAGCACACGATCACCAGGTACAGCGAGCCGATCAGCGTCAGCCGCATCGTGATCTTTTCCAGGTACTTCGCCGTCTGGTCGCCGGGACGGTAGCCGGGGATGAACGCGCCGCTCTTCTTCAGGTTCTCCGCCGTCTCCTTCGGGTTGTACTGCAGCGCCGTATAGAAGAAGCAGAAGAAGATGATCGCCGCCGCGTACAGGATCTCGTGCACCGGCTGCCCCGGCCCGAGCGCCGCAGCGATGTCGCGCAGCCAGAACGTGCCTTCGCCGGTGCCGAACCATTGCGCGATCGTCGCCGGGAACAGGATGATCGACGACGCGAAGATCGGCGGGATCACGCCGGCCATGTTGAGCTTGAGCGGCAGATGCGAGCTCTGCCCCTGGTACACCTTGTTGCCGACCTGGCGTTTCGCATAGTTCACCAGGATCTTGCGCTGCGCGCGCTCGACGAACACGACGAATGCGGTGACCAGCACGACCAGTGCCGCGATGCCGAGGATCAGGATCCACGAGTACGCGCCGGTACGGCCCTGCTCGAGCGTCTGGCCGATCGCCGCAGGCAGGCCCGCCGCGATGCCCGCGAAGATGATCAGCGAAATGCCGTTGCCAAGACCACGCTCGGTGATCTGCTCGCCCAGCCACATCAGGAACATCGTGCCCGTCACCAGCGTGACCGTCGACAGGATGCGGAACATGAGCCCCGGCTCGATCACCAGGCCCGGCTGCGCTTCCAGCGCCAGCGAGATGCTGATGCCCTGGAAGAACGCGAGGCCCAGCGTCGCATAACGCGTGTACTGCGTGATCTTGCGCCGGCCGGCCTCGCCTTCCTTCTTCAGCGCTTCCAGCGACGGCATCACCACCGTGCAGAGCTGCATGATGATCGACGCCGAGATGTACGGCATGATGCCCAGCGCGAAGATCGAGAAGCGCGACAGCGCGCCGCCCGAAAACACGTTCAGCAGGCCGAGGATGCCGCCCTGCTGACCGCGGAACAATTCGTCCAGTACCGACGCGTTGATGCCCGGCACCGGGATATGCGTCCCGATCCGATAGACGATGAGCGCGCCCAGCAGGAACCACAAGCGTCGCTTGAGGTCGCCGTACTTGTCGCCGCTCTTCAGCGCCGGGTTGGTGGTGGCCACTTAACCGATCCTAATTGGCGTCGTTATGGTCGCGATTCAAGCCGCGGCCGCGGGCTTGGCCACGAGCTTGGCTGGAGGCTTGACGGCGACCACCTCGGCGACGCTGCCGCCGGCAGCCTCGATGGCGGCTTTCGCGCCCTTGGTGGCCAGCACGCCGGACAGGTTCACGGCCTTTTCGAGCTTGCCGGTCTTGATCACCTTGACGGTCTTGGCGATCGCTGGCACGAGCCCCGCCGCCTTGAGCGCCAGGATGTCGATGTCTGCAACCGGCAGCTTGGCGAGGTCGGACAGGCGGATCTCCGCCGTGTCGTTCTTGGCGCGCGAAACGAAGCCGCGCTTCGGCAGACGGCGCTGCAGCGGCATCTGGCCGCCTTCGAAGCCGACCTTGTGGAAGCCGCCCGAGCGCGACTTCTGCCCCTTGTGGCCGCGACCGGCGGTCTTGCCCAGCCCCGAGCCGATGCCACGGCCGACGCGACGCCGCGCCTTGTTGGCGCCGGCGGCCGGCTTGATCGTATTGAGTCGCATGTTCTTTCGTCTCCGCTTCGGTGTTACTCGACGACCTTGACCAGGTAGCTCACCTTGTTGATCATCCCGCGCGTTTCCGGCGTGTCGACCACTTCGACCGTGTGGTTCGTCCACTTGAGGCCGAGGCCGCGCACCGTCGCGCGATGATCCTGTCGCGTGCAGTTCACGCCGCGCGCGAGGCGGACCTTGATCATTTTTCGTTCGGTCATGATCACGCCCCCAGGATCTCGTCGACCGTCTTGCCGCGCTTCGCCGCGATATCCGCCGGCGCGCTGCCCTGCTCGAGCGCGTTGATGGTCGCGCGCACGACGTTGTACGGGTTGGTCGGACCGTGGCACTTGGCGAGGATGTTGGTGACGCCGACGACGTCGAACACCGCGCGCATCGCGCCGCCGGCGATCACGCCGGTACCATCCGCCGCGGGCTGCATGAATACGATCGTCGAGCCGTGCTTGCCGGTGACCGCGTGATGCAGCGTGCCCTTCTTCAGGCGCACCTTCACCATCTTGCGGCGCGCCTGCTCCATCGCCTTCTGCACGGCGACCGGGACTTCCTTCGCCTTGCCCTTGCCCATGCCGATGCGGCCGTCGCCGTCGCCGACGACCGTGAGCGCGGCGAAGCCGAGGATGCGGCCGCCCTTCACGACTTTCGTGACGCGGTTGATCGAGATCATCTTCTCGCGCAGGCCGTCGCCGCGGTCATCCTGCTGCTGCGGCTGGCGCGATCCGGATCGTTGCTGTGCCATTGTCAGTTCCCTAAAACTATCAGTTCCCTAGAACTATCAGATCCTCAGAACTTGAGGCCACCCTCGCGGGCTGCGTCGGCCAGCGCTTTCACGCGGCCATGAAACCGGAACCCCGAACGATCGAACGCGACCGCCTCGATGCCGAGCGCCTTCGCCTTCTCGGCGATCCGCTTGCCGACCAGAACCGCAGCCGCCTTGTTGCCGCCGCTCTTCAGATCCTTGCGCAGGTCGGCCTCCAGCGTCGAGGCGCTCGCAAGCACCTTGTCGCCGGTCGGCGCGATGATCTGCGCGTAGATGTGGCAGTTCGAGCGGCTCACCGTGAGGCGGGTCGCGCGTTGCTCGCCGATGCGGATGCGCGTCTGCCGCGCGCGCCGGGTCCGAGCCTGTTTCTTGTTCATGCGCATGCGAAGGTCCCTTACTTCTTCTTCGTTTCCTTGATCACCACGCGCTCGTCGGCGTAGCGCACTCCCTTGCCCTTGTACGGCTCGGGCGGACGGTAGGCGCGGATCTCCGCCGCGACCTGCCCGACCTGCTGCTTGTCGATGCCCTGTGACCACGATTTCCGTCTGCACCGGCGTCGGCCACCTTCACACCCTTGGGCATCGTGTGGACCACCGGGTGCGAGAACCCGAGCGACAGGTTGATCTTGTCGCCCGCAGCCTGCGCGCGGTAGCCGACGCCGTGGAGCGTGAGCTTCCGCTCGAAGCCCTGCGTGACGCCCTTGACCATGTTCGCGACGAGCGCGCGCAGCGTGCCCTGCAGCGCGCGCGATTCGTCGTTCGCCGCCTTGAAGACGAGCTCTTCGCCCGACTTCTCGATCGTGACCGCGTCGCCGAACGTGCGCGACAGCGTGCCGAGCGGACCCTTGACCGAGATTTCTCCCGCGGCGAGCGACACCTCGACCTTTGCGGGCAGCTTGACCGGGTTGTTTCCGATGCGTGACATGGCTTGCTCCGGTCAGGCCACGATGCAGAGGACTTCACCGCCGACGCCGGTGGCGCGCGCCTTGCGGTCGGTCATCACGCCGTGGGACGTCGAGACGATGGCGATGCCGAGGCCGTTCATCACCTTCGGAATGTCGTCCTTCTGCTTGTAGATGCGCAGGCCGGGCTTCGACACGCGCTCGATCTTCTCGATCACCGGACGCCCGGCGTAGTACTTGAGCGCGATCTCGAGCAGCGGCTTCGCCTCGCTCGATACCTTGAAGCCTTCGATGTAGCCCTCGTCCTTCAGGACCTTGGCGATCGCGATCTTGACCTTGGAGGACGGCATCGCCACAACGGCGCGCTCGACGAGCTGCGCGTTGCGGATGCGCGTCAGCATGTCGGCGATGGGATCAGTCATGCTCATGAATGGACCTCGTTACCAGCTGGCCTTGACGATGCCGGGAATCTCGCCGCGCATCGCGTACTCGCGCAGCTTGTTGCGGCCGAGGCCGAACTTGGAGAACACGCCGCGCGGACGGCCCGTCAGTGCGCAGCGGTTGCGCAGCCGCGTCGGATTGGCGTTGCGCGGCAGCGCCTGCAGCTTGAGGCGCGCGGCGAAGCGATCCTCGTCGGAGACCTTGGAGTTCGCGATGATCGACTCGAGCGCGTCGCGGCGCTTGGCGAACTTCGCGACCAGCTTCTCGCGCTTGTACTGCCGATTGATCAGTGCCAGCTTGGACATAGTGGTCCTTCAGCCCCTGAAGGGAAACTTGAACGCGGCGAGCAACGCACGGGCTTCGGCGTCGGTCTTCGCGGTCGTCGTGATCGAAATGTTCATTCCCCGGACTGCGTCGATCTTGTCGTACTCGATCTCGGGGAAGATGATCTGTTCCTTGACGCCCATGTTGTAGTTGCCGCGGCCGTCGAACCCCTTGGCGGACACGCCGCGGAAGTCGCGCACGCGCGGCAGCGCGATGGAGACCAGGCGGTCGAGGAACTCGTACATCCGCTCCTGGCGCAACGTCACCGTGCAGCCGATCGGGTAGCCCTCGCGGATCTTGAACCCCGCGATCGCCTTGCGCGCCTTGGTGATCACCGGCTTCTGCCCGGCGATCTTGGTCATGTCGGCGACGGCGTTCTCGAGGATCTTCTTGTCCGCGGTCGCCTCGCCCACGCCCATGTTGAGCGTGATCTTGGTGATGCGCGGCACCTGCATCGCGGACGTGTAGCCGAACTGCTGCGTAAGCGCCGGCGCGATGTCCTTCTTGTACGTTTCCTTCAGGCGCGCGGGCTCGTGCGGCTGGTTCGCGTCATGCGCGATCTCTGCCGGCGCAGCACCCTTCGACGCCTTTTCCTTGGCCGGCTTTTCCTTCGCCGGCGCTGCCGCGCCCTTGTCGGGCTTGGCGGCCTTCTTGTCAGCGGCCTTCTTGTCAGCCTTCTTGTCGTCAGCCATTGATCTGCTCGCCGTTGGATTTGTAGAAGCGCACCTTGCGGCCGTCCTCGAGCACGCGGAAGCCGATGCGGTCGGGCTTCTGGGTCACGGGGTTCCAGATCGCGACGTTCGAGACGTCGAGCGGCAGTTCCTTCGCGACGATGCCGCCCGGCTGGTTCTTCATCGGATTCGGCTTCGTGTTCTTCTTGACCGTATTGATGCCGTTGACGATCACGTGGCGCGAATCGACGACGAGCGCGACGTCGCCGCGCTTGCCCTTGTCCCGCCCCGCGAGGACGACGACGTTGTCGCCCTTCTTGATCTTTTGCATGATGGGCTCCCTCGCTACAGCACTTCGGGCGCGAGCGACACGATCTTCATGAACCGCTCGGTGCGCAGCTCGCGCGTGACCGGCCCGAAGATGCGCGTGCCGATCGGCTCGAGCTTCTGGTTCAGCAGGACCGCGGCGTTGGTGTCGAACCGGACCAGCGCGCCGTCATCGCGGCGAACGCCGTGACGGGTACGCACCACGACCGCGTTGTAGATCTCGCCCTTCTTGACGCGACCGCGCGGCGCGGCGTCCTTCACCGTCACCTTGATCACGTCCCCGATGTGCGCGTACCGGCGCTTGCTGCCGCCGAGCACCTTGATGCACATGACCGAACGGGCGCCCGTGTTGTCGGCGACGTCCAGCACCGTCTGCATTTGAATCATGGCGAACTTCTCTCCAACTTAACCCGCCTGCCGGTCGCGCGCATGAACGTCATGCATGTGCGTCGCTTGAACCGGAGACTGCAAGGCCAGGCGGCCAGTTTTGGACCCCGCATCGGGCCCTCGATCGCGACGAGCCCCGGGATGTAGGCCGCGGCGCATTTCCCAACCAGCGCGTGATGCTCGAACGCCCGGGTTTGGAAACCGCATGCCGCGGCAGGCGAAACGAAAATTATGGCAGGAAAATTGCTGTCCTGCAAGCCCCTCAAACGATCTTGGCCTTCTCCAGCACCTTGGCGACGCGCCAGGCCTTGGTCTTCGAGAGCTTGCGGGTGGCGATGATCTCGACCAGGTCGCCTTCCTTGCACTCGTTGGCCTCGTCGTGCGCATGGTATTTCGCCGACTTGGTGACGACCTTGCCGTAGAGCGCGTGCTTGACGCGGCGCTCGACCAGAACGGTCACCGTCTTGTCCATCTTGTCGCTGACCACGCGACCGATTTCGGTGGCGATCAGCGGCTTGTGCGCCGGCGCTGCCTGCGCGGCGCCGGGATTCGTTGTCTGCTCGTTCATAGTCCTTCGCGCTCGCGCTACGGTGTAATTCGCTCTCGGGCGGCCCTTCGAGCTCATGCCACTTTCCCTTGCGCTGTCGTCTTCTGATGGATCAGCGTGCGCGCGCGGGCGATGCCGCGGCGCACTTCCTTCAGCTTCGCCGTGTTGGTGAGCTGTTGCGTGGCCGCCTGCATGCGAAGGCCGAACTGCTCCTTGAGCAGCGCCTCGAGCTCCTTCTGGAGCTCGGGTCCGTTCTTGTCGGCAAGGCCCTTCTTCGCGTCTTTGGCTTTCATCTCTGTCGTCTCCGTCAGCCGACCAGGCGATGGACGAACGTCGTCCGGATCGGCAGCTTGGCGGCGGCGAGCGCGAACGCTTCGCGCGCCAGCGGCTCCTCGACGCCGTCCATTTCGTAGAGCACCTTGCCGGGCTGGATTTCCGCGACGTAGTACTCCGGGTTGCCCTTCCCGTTGCCCATGCGGACTTCCGCCGGCTTCTTGCTGACGGGCTTGTCCGGGAAGATGCGAATCCAGATGCGGCCGCCCCGCTTGATGTGGCGCGTCATCGCGCGGCGCGCCGCCTCGATCTGCCGCGACGTCAGGCGACCGCGGCCGGTCGCCTTCAGGCCGTACTCGCCGAAGCTGACCTTGTTGCCGACGGTCGCGACGCCCTTGTTGCGGCCCTTCTGCTCCTTGCGGTACTTCCTTCTAGCTGGCTGCAGCATTCTTCGCTCCTGGTGCCGTGCCCGGCGTTGTTGCCGACCGGCGCGGACGTTTCGGCGGTTCCGGCGCCGGTGCCGGCGCGGCTGCCGGCTCGGCGTTGTGCGCCAGGACTTCGCCCTTGAAAACCCAGACCTTGATGCCGATCACGCCGTACGTCGTGCGCGCTTCGGAAAAGCCGTAGTCGATGTCCGCGCGCAGCGTGTGCAGCGGCACGCGGCCTTCGCGATACCACTCCCGGCGCGCGATCTCGACGCCGTTCAGGCGTCCCGACGACATGATCTTGATGCCCTGCGCACCGAGGCGCATCGCGTTCTGCATCGCACGCTTCATCGCGCGGCGGAACATGATCCGCTTCTCGAGCTGCTGCGCGATCGAATCGGCGATCAGCTGCGCGTCGATCTCGGGCTTCCTGATCTCCTCGATGTTGAGGCCGACGTCGCCGCCCATCATCTTGCGCAGGTCGGAGCGCAGCGTCTCGATGTCCTCGCCCTTCTTGCCGATGACGACACCCGGCCGCGCGCTGTGGATCGTGATGCGCGCGTTCTTCGCCGGGCCGCTCGATCGTCACCTTCGCGACGGACGCGTGCGCCAGCTTCTTCTTCAGGTACTCGCGGATCTTGATGTCCTGGGCGAGCGTCGGACCGTAGTGCTTGCTGTTGGCAAACCACTTCGACGTCCAGTTCCTGGCAACGGCGAGGCGGAACCCGGTCGGATGAATCTTCTGTCCCATGAATGTCCTTTGGTTCGCCTAGTTGGCCTTGCCGTCGCCGACAACGACGCGGATGTGGCAGGTCTGCTTGCCGATGACGTTGCCGCGGCCCTTGGCGCGCGCGGTCGAACGCTTCAGCGTGGCGGCCTTGTCGACGTAGATCGTCTGCACCTTGAGCTCGTCGATGTCGGCGCCTTCGTTGTGCTCGGCGTTGGCGATCGCCGACTCGAGCACCTTCTTCAGGATGCGCGCGCCCTTCTTCGGGCTGAAGGCAAGCAGGTTGAGCGCCTTGTCGACGGGCAGCCCGCGGATCTGGTCGGCGACGAGCCGGCCCTTCTGGGCCGACAGGCGTACGCCGCGCAGCGTGGCAGTGGTTTCCATCGCCATCTCCTTAGCGCTTCGGCGGCCCGGACGGCGCCGAGACCTTCTTGTCCGACGAGTGGCCCTTGAACGTGCGGGTCAGCGCGAACTCGCCCAGCTTGTGGCCGACCATGTTCTCCGACACGTAGACCGGAATGTGCTGCTTGCCGTTGTGCACGGCGATCGTCAGGCCCACGAACTCGGGCGTGATGGTCGAGCGCCGCGACCAGGTCTTGATCGGCTTCTTGTCGTTGACCGCGCGCGCCGCTTCCACCTTCTTCAGCAGGTGGCCGTCGACGAACGGGCCCTTCTTGATCGAACGTGACATGTCTTATCCCTTCGTCGCGTGCCGGCGCCGCACGATCATCGTGTCGGTGCGCTTGTTCCGGCGCGTCTTCTTGCCCTTGGTCGGCGTGCCCCACGGCGACATCGGGTGGTGCCAGCCGCCGCCGCCGTTGGTGCGTCCACCCATCGGGTGGTCGACCGGGTTCATCGCGATGCCGCGCACCGTCGGACGGATGCCGCGCCAGCGATTGGCGCCCGCCTTGCCGATCGAGCGCAGGCTGTGCTCTTCGTTGCCGACTTCGCCGATCGTCGCGCGGCAGTCGACGTGGACCTTGCGGATTTCGCCGGAGCGAAGCCGCAGCTGCGCGTAGATCGCCTTCGCGCGCGAGAAGCTGCACGCGCGGCGCCCGCCGAGCGCGCGATCTGCGCACCCTTGCCGGGCTGCATCTCGACGCAGTGCACCGTCGTGCCGACCGGGATGCTGCGCAGCGGCAGCGTGTTGCCCGGCTTGATCGGCGCCTCGACGCCTGACATGAGCTGCGCGCCCACCGCGACGCCGCGCGGCGCGATGATGTAGCGGCGCTCGCCGTCACCGTAGAGCAGAAGCGCGATGTTGGCGCTGCGGTTCGGGTCGTATTCGAGG
The DNA here is from genome assembly GCA_963851465.1 of uncultured beta proteobacterium. Classification (GTDB taxonomy): domain Bacteria; phylum Pseudomonadota; class Gammaproteobacteria; order Burkholderiales; family Casimicrobiaceae; genus VBCG01. The sequence goes on along the minus strand of CAWKPJ010000007.1, from coordinate 8,075 downwards.
CGCTCGACCTTCGCGGCGATGCCGTCCTTGTTGCGCCGGAAATCGACGATGCGGTAGTGGTGCTTGTGGCCGCCACCCTTGTGACGCATCGTGATGTGGCCGTTGTTGTTGCGGCCCGAGCCGCGCTTCTGGCTTTCGACGAGCGAAGCCACCGGCGCGCCCTTGTGGAGCGTCGGGTTGACGACCTTGACCAGCGAACGGCGGCCGGCCGAGGTGGGTTTGACTTTGACGAGAGGCATGATCGTTTTCCTGTATGCCTCTAGACGTCGGCCGCGAAGTTGATTTCCTGGCCTTCCTTCAGGCAGACGTAGGCCTTCTTCCAGTCGCGCCGGCGGCCGAAACTCTGGCCGAAGCGCTTCTTCTTGCCCTTGACGTTCACGATCTGCACGGAGGTGACGACGATCGGCTTGTCCTTCTTGCTGAACATCAGCTCGACGGCGGCCTTCACTTCGGGCTTGGTCGCGCGCGGATCGACGCGGAAGATCACCTGCTCGTGCTTGTCGGCGATCATCGTGCCTTTTTCGGACACGACGGGTGCCAGCAGCACGGTCATCAGGCGCTCGGCACTGTATTTGACGGCATTCATCCGAGCATCTCCTCGAATTGCGCGACGGCCGCCTTGGTGAGCAGCACGTGCTCGAAGCGGACGAGGCTGACCGGGTCGACTTCGCGCGTCTCCAGCACGAGGACATCCGGCAGGTTGCGCGAGCCCAGGTACACGTTGTCGTCGAGCTTGTCGGTGACGACGAGCACGGTGCCCGCGAGGCCGTAGCCCTTGATCTTCTGCGCGAACTGCTTGGTCTTCGGCGTATCGATGGCGAGCGCGTCGATGACGGCCAACCGGTTCTCGCGGACGAGCTGCGACAGGATCGACGCGATGCCCGCGCGGTACATCTTGCGGTTCACCTTCTGCGAGAAGTTCTCGTCGGGCGACGACGGGAAGATCTTGCCGCCGCCACGCCACAGCGGGCTGTTCGCCTGGCCCGCGCGTGCGCGGCCGGTGCCCTTCTGCGCCCACGGCTTCTTGTGCGACTTGTTGATGTCGGCACGGCCCTTCTGCGCGCGCGTGCCCTGGCGGCCGTTCGCGCGATACGCGGTGACGACCTGGTGGATCAGCGCTTCGTTGTAGTCGCGTGCGAACAGTGCGTCGGACGCGGCGTGCGTCGACGGTGCGCCGCCGTTGTCGGTGATGAGCTTGAGATCCATGGTCAGGCCCCCTTCTTCGCCGGGGTCTTCGCCGCGACGTGGACGATCACGTGGCCGCCGTCCATGCCCGGGACCGAGCCCTTGACCAGCAGCAGGCCACGTTCCGTGTCGACGCGCACGACCGGCAGCGTCTGCACGGTGCGCGTTTCGCTGCCGTAGTGGCCCGCCATGCGCTTGCCCGGGAACACGCGGCCGGGATCCTGCGCCATCGAGATCGAGCCCGGCGTGTTGTGCGAGCGCGAGTTGCCGTGCGACGCGCGGTTCGAGCTGAAGTTGTGCCGCGTGATCACGCCCGTGAAGCCGCGACCCTTGGTCGTGCCGGTCACGTCGACCAACTGGCCCACCTGGAACGTGTCCACGCCCACGACGTCGCCCGGCTTGAACTTCGCAAGCTCGTCGGCGGCGACGTGAAACTCGCGCAGCAGCGTGCCCGCTTCGGTGCCGGCCTTCGCCAGATGACCCGCATTGGGCTTCGTGACGCGCGACGCGCGACGCTTGCCGAACGTGACCTGGACCGCGGCGTAGCCGTCGGTCTCCGGTGTCTTGATCTGCGTGACGCGGTTGTTGGCGACGTCGATCACCGTCACCGGGATCGCACGACCGTCGTCCGCGAAGACGCGCGTCATGCCGATCTTGCGCCCTACCAATCCAAGGCTCATGTGAATCTCTCTCTATCTTCGTTGCCCGGAATCTGCTTCCGGGTGCCGACTGCAATTGGCCGGCACTGCTCTCGTGTTGCGCCCTTCGACTGCGTTACTGCAGCTTGATCTCCACGTCCACGCCGGCCGGGAGGTCGAGCTTCATCAGCTGGTCGACCGTCTTGTCGGTCGGGTCGATGATGTCCATCAGCCGCAGGTGCGTGCGGATCTCGAACTGGTCGCGCGACGTCTTGTTGACGTGCGGCGAGCGCAGGACGTCGTAGCGCTCGATCTTCGTCGGCAGCGGCACCGGCCCCTTGACGACCGCGCCGGAGCGCTTGGCCGTCTCGACGATCTCCAGCGCCGACTGGTCGATCAGCTTGTAGTCGAACGCCTTCAACCGAATGCGAATTCTCTGATTTTGCATGACCGCCTACTCTATGATTTTGGCGACGACGCCGGCGCCGACGGTGCGACCACCCTCACGGATGGCAAACCGCAGCCCCTCCTCCATCGCAATCGGCGCAATCAACTGCACCGTCATCCCAATGTTGTCCCCAGGCATCACCATCTCCGTGCCCGCCGGCAACTCGATCGAGCCCGTCACGTCCGTCGTCCGAAAATAAAACTGCGGCCGATACCCCGGGAAGAACGGCGTATGCCGCCCGCCCTCTTCCTTGCTCAGCACATACACCTCGCAGGTGAACTTGGTGTGCGGCGTGATGCTCCCAGGCTTCGCCAGCACCTGACCACGCTCCACTTCCTCCCGCTTGGTGCCTCGGAGCAGAACGCCAACGTTATCCCCCGCCTGCCCCTGGTCCAGCAGCTTGCGGAACATCTCCACCCCGGTGCACACCGTCTGCAGCGTCGGCTTCAGCCCGACGATCTCCAGCGCATCCCCCACCTTCACAATCCCCCGCTCCACCCGCCCCGTCACCACCGTGCCCCGACCACTGATCGAGAACACGTCCTCCACCGGCATCAGAAACGGCCCGTCGATCAGCCGCTGCGGCTGCGGAATGTAGCTGTCCAGCGCCGCCGCCAGCTTGAAGATCGACCCTTCGCCCATGTCGCTCTTGTCGCCTTCCAGCGCCATCTTCGCCGACCCGATCACGATCGGCGTGTCGTCGCCCAGGAAACTGGTACTTGCTGAGGAGCTCCCTGCACTTCCATCTCCACCAGCTCCAGCAGCTCCTTGTCGTCCACCATGTCCGCCTTGTTCATGTAGACGATGATGTACGGCACCCCCACCTGGCGCGCCAGCAGAATGTGCTCCCGCGTCTGCGGCATCGGACCGTCCGCCGCACTCACCACCAGGATCGCGCCATCCATCTGCGCCGCGCCGGTGATCATGTTCTTCACGTAGTCCGCGTGCCCCGGACAATCCACGTGCGCGTAGTGCCGCTTCTCCGTCTCGTACTCCACGTGCGCCGTGTTGATCGTGATCCCCCGCGCCTTCTCCTCCGGCGCGTTGTCGATCTGGTCGTACGCCCGTGCCTCGCCACCGTACTTCTTCGACAGCACCAGCGTCATCGCCGCCGTCAGCGTCGTCTTGCCGTGATCCACGTGCCCAATCGTCCCCACGTTCACGTGCGGCTTCGTCCGTTCAAACTTGCCCTTGGCCATGGTCGTTCCTTACGCTTTCTTGTTGATGACGGCCTCGGCGACCGACTTCGGCGCCTCGGTGTAGTGCTTGAATTCCATCGTGTACGTCGCGCGGCCCTGCGACAGCGAGCGCAGCGTCGTCGAATAGCCGAACATCTCCGCGAGCGGCACTTCGGCCTTGATCACCTTGCCCGTCGGGTTGTCGTCCATGCCCTGGATCATGGCCGCGGCGCGACGACAGGTCGCCCACCACGTTGCCCATGAAGTCCTCGGGCGTTTCCACCTCGACGGCCATCATCGGCTCGAGCAGGACCGGCGTGGCCTTCCTCATGCCGTCCTTGAACGCCATCGACGCGGCCATCTTGAACGCGTTCTCGTTCGAGTCGACGTCGTGCGACGAGCCGTCGAACAGCGTGACCTTGACGTCGACGACCGGGAAGCCCGCGAGCACGCCGTTCGGCAGCGTCTCGACGAGACCCTTCTGCACCGCCGGAATGAACTCGCGCGGCACCGAGCCGCCCTTGATCGCGTCGACGAACTCGAAGCCCTTGCCCGTGCTCGTTCGGCTCCATCTTGAGCCACACGTGGCCGTACTGGCCGCGGCCGCCCGACTGCTTGACGAACTTGCCTTCGACTTCCGTCGGCTTGCGGATCGCTTCGCGATACGCCACCTGCGGCGCGCCGACGTTGGCCTCGACGCCGAACTCGCGCTTCATCCGGTCGACCAGGATCTCGAGGTGCAGCTCGCCCATGCCGGAGATGATCGTCTGGCCCGATTCTTCGTCGGTGCGCACGCGGAACGACGGGTCTTCCTGCGCCAGGCGATTGAGCGCGATGCCCATCTTCTCCTGGTCGGCCTTCGTCTTCGGCTCGACGGCGACGTGGATCACCGGCTCCGGGAAGATCATCTTCTCGAGCGTGATCTCCTTGTCCGGCGCGCACAGCGTGTCGCCGGTGGTCGCTTCCTTCAGGCCGACGGCCGCCGCGATGTCGCCCGCGCGCACTTCCTTGATGTCCTCGCGCTGGTTCGCGTGCATCTGCAGGATGCGGCCGATCCGTTCCTTGCGTGCCCTTGATCGGGTTGTAGACGGTGTCGCCCGAATTCACGACGCCCGAATACACGCGGAAGAACACGAGCTGGCCGACGAACGGGTCGGTCATGATCTTGAACGCGAGGCCGGCGAACGGCTCGTCGTCGGACGCCTTGCGCTCGCCTTCCTTGCCGTTCTCGAGCTCGCCGGTGACCGGCGGGATGTCGGTCGGCGCCGGCATGTAGTCGATGACGGCATCGAGCATCGCCTGCACGCCCTTGTTCTTGAACGCCGAGCCGCAGAGCATCGGAACGATCTCGTTCGCGATCGTGCGCAGGCGCAGGCCCTTCTTGATCTCCGCTTCGGTCAGCTCGCCGGTCTCGAGGTACTTGTTCATCAGCTCCTCGTTCGCCTCGGCGGCGCTCTCGACCATCTTCTCGCGCCATTCCTTGGCGAGTTCGACGAGATCGGCCGGGATGTCGCGCATCTCGTACTTCATGCCCTGCGACGCTTCGTCCCAGATGATCGCCTTCATCTTCACGAGGTCGACGACGCCTTCGAACTTGTCCTCGGCGCCGATCGGGATCTGGATCGGCACCGGGTTGGCCTTGAGGCGCGACTTCATCTGGTCGTAGACCTTGAAGAAGTTCGCGCCGACGCGGTCCATCTTGTTCACGAACGCGAGGCGCGGCACCTTGTACTTGTTCGCCTGCCGCCACACGGTTTCCGACTGCGGCTGCACGCCGCCGACCGAGTCGTACACCATGCACGCGCCGTCGAGCACGCGCATCGAGCGCTCGACCTCGATCGTGAAGTCGACGTGGCCCGGCGTGTCGATGATGTTGATCCGGTGCTCGGGATAGCCGCCGTCCATCCCCTTCCAGAAGCAGGTGGTCGCGGCCGACGTGATCGTGATGCCGCGCTCGCGCTCCTGCTCCATCCAGTCCATGACGGCCGCGCCGTCGTGCACCTCGCCCATCTTGTGCGAGACGCCCGTGTAGAAAAGGATGCGTTCGGTGGTCGTGGTCTTGCCGGCATCAATGTGGGCACTGATGCCGATGTTGCGATACCGGTCGATTGGAGTAGTTCGTGGCACTTGGGTTTGTCTTCTTATGTGGGTCAGGCTTCAGCCTGACGCGGCGCCGCGGCCGGCTGGAGCCGGCCCCACAGATCAATTTGTCGTCGTTGTTCAGAACCTGAAGTGCGAGAACGCCTTGTTCGCTTCCGCCATGCGGTGCACTTCCTCGCGCTTCTTCACCGCGCCGCCGCGGCCCTCGGCTGCCTCGAGCAGCTCGGCCGCGAGCCGCTGGCCCATCGACTTCTCGCCGCGCTTGCGCGCCGCTTCGCGCAGCCAGCGCATCGCGAGCGCCATGCGGCGCACCGGCCGCACTTCGACCGGCACCTGGAAGTTGGCGCCGCCGACGCGACGGCTCTTCACCTCGACCATCGGCCGCGAGTTCTGCAGCGCCTGGTTGAACACCTCGAGCGGGTCCTTGCCACCCTTCTTGGAGATCTGCTCGAACGCGCCGTAGACGATGCGTTCGGCGACCGACTTCTTGCCGGCTCTCCATCAGTACGTTGATGAACTTGGCGACGTCGGTGTTGGCGTGCTTCGGATCCGGCAGGATCTCGCGCTTCGGAATTTCGCGGCGACGGGGCATGGATGTCTCGGTTCGCTTGGGTGTTTGGGTGATCGGCGTTGGGAGGATCGGGCGGAGCCGGGCTACGCAGCTTTCGGCTTCTTGGCGCCGTACTTCGAGCGCGCCTGCTTGCGGTCCTTGACGCCGGCGGTGTCGAGCGCGCCGCGCACCATGTGGTAGCGCACGCCCGGCAGGTCCTTCACGCGGCCGCCGCGGATCAGCACGACCGAGTGCTCCTGCAGGTTGTGGCCTTCGCCGCCGATGTAGCTGATGACTTCGAAGCCGTTGGTCAGCCGTACCTTGGCGACCTTGCGCAGAGCGGAGTTGGGCTTCTTCGGCGTGGTCGTGTAGACGCGCGTGCAGACGCCGCGCTTCTGCGGGCTCTGTTGCAGCGCCGGGACCTTGCTTTTCGATACGACGGGCTCACGGCCCTTCCGCACGAGCTGATTGATGGTTGGCATCTTTGTTCGGTTTCCGCTCTGATTGTCCTGAGTGTGCGTCGCGAATCACGCGCGGCTCGCCTCTGCGCTCATTTGCGCAGAAACCGCCGCCACGACCTGCGCGCAGGGCTCATCGTTCGTTGTCCGGAACTCAAATCAAAGTGGCCCAGGCATGCCCCGCGAAGCTGCGGCGGAGTCAACGACGGCTGGGCCACCTTTCTTGCGCCACGGCCTGCCCGTTCCGGGAAGGAGGCCGGGTACGCTCGCCTTTTCCGACGGTGATCGGCCTGACTGGCCAGCCTTCGGAGGCTTCCGGTGCGCGTTTTACGGGCGACCGGAGGGCGAAAAGACCAAGATTATAAGACGTTTTTCGGCGCTGCGTCAACGGCTGTGCGCCGCTGCCGGTCCGGGCTGCGGGCAACACAAGAAAAAAGGCCGGCGGTCGCCCGCCGGCCTCGATTGCTGCACCGCAGCCGAAGACTTACGCCGCGTCCGCCGCCGCCTCCGATGTTGCTGCCGCCGGCACCACTTCGCCCGGCTGCGTGAAGGCCGCTTCCGCCGCCGCCGCCGCTTCCGGTCCGGCCAGCTTCAGCTTCCGCCGCGCGTTGTGGTACGCGAGGCCCGTGCCCGCCGGGATCAGGCGCCCGACGATCACGTTCTCCTTCAGACCGCGCAGATCGTCCTTCTTGCCCATGATCGCGGCTTCGGTCAGCACGCGCGTGGTCTCCTGGAACGAGGCCGCCGAGATGAACGAGTCGGTCGACAGCGACGCCTTGGTGATGCCGAGCAGCATGTGCTCGTATGCGGCGGGCTGCTTGCCGGCACTGGTCGCCTTGTCGTTCTCGTCCAGGATGTCGGACCGCTCCGCCTGCTCGCCGACGATGAAGCGCGTGTCGCCCGCATCGTGGATCTGCACGCGACGGAGCATCTGCCGCACGATCACCTCGATGTGCTTGTCGTTGATCTTCACGCCCTGCAAGCGATAGACGTCCTGCACTTCGTCCGTGATGTAACGCGCGAGCGCCTCGACCCCCAGCAGACGCAGGATGTCGTGCGGATCGGCCGGACCGTCGACGATGATCTCGCCCTTGTTCACCACCTGGCCGTCGTGCGCGTCACGTGCTTGTCCTTCGGGATCAGGTACTCGTGGGCGACGCCGTCCAGGTCGGTGATGACCAGGCGCTGCTTGCCCTTCGTGTCCTTGCCGAACGACACGGTGCCCGTGACTTCCGCCAGCGTGCCGGCGTCCTTCGGCGCACGCGCCTCGAACAGCTCGGCCACGCGCGGCAGGCCGCCCGTGATGTCGCGGGTCTTCGACGTCTCCTGCGGAATCCGCGCGAGCACTTCGCCCACCGCGACCGGCTGGCCGTCCTTCACCGTGATGATGGAGCCCAGCTGGAACGTGATGTTGACGGGCAGATCCGAGCCGGCGATCTTGATTTCCTCACCGGCCGCGTCGAGCAGCTTGACCTGCGGACGCACGCCCTTCGCCGACGAACCGGCGCGGCGCTTCGG
>CAWKPJ010000006.1:0-105546 GCA_963851465.1 uncultured beta proteobacterium | reverse complement strand
CCCTGAGACCGGCCATTCCCGACTTGAGAATTTCTGCCGGCGAACGTCCGGAGATGGCCGGTCAGCGACATCCGCTCGGTCAACCTGAACGGCTGCTCTCGCGGCATTGCTGCGTTGGCAGCGTGACGCTCAACGGCAGCAAGGAGTCGACCTCGGTTTTGGCGTCGACGGCATTTCAACTTAATCGAACAATGTCCGTCAGAGCCCTTGCGCGCACCCTCCAGCTCGTCCGCCTTGCCCATCTCGGTTTTGACGTAGTCGGTGTGAGGTGCTCCCCGTAAACAGTGCCAGCCGGAACTTAGTAGAGTCCGTTTTCCGAAGGGAGAACGGGCATGAAAAAGCGGTTCACCGAGGAGCAGATCATCGGCTTTCTCCGCCAGGCGCAGGGCGGCGTGTCGGTGAAGGAGCTGTGTCGGAAGCACGGCTTCAGTGATGCGGCCTTCTACGGTTGGCGGGCGAAATTCGGCGGCATGCAGGTCGATGACGCCAAGCGGCTCAAGGCGCTCGAAGCCGAGAACGCGAAGCTGAAGAAGCTACTGGCGGAAGCGATGCTGGATGCCGAAGCGCTGAAGGCGGCGCTGCGGGGAAAACCGTAACCCCATCGGCGAAGCGCGCGGCAGTGGCGGCGATGCGAAGGAGCACCACGATTTCCGAGCGTCGCGCCTGCCGGCTGATGGGGTTGTCGCGGACGGTATTGAGCTACGCAACCAAGCCGGATCCCGAGGCGGCGGTATTGCGCGACCGGCTCACCGAATTGGCAGCGACGCGCCGTCGCTTCGGCTACCGGCGCTTGCACGCATTGCTCCGCCGGGAGGGCGTGGCGGTCAACCACAAACGACTGTATCGCCTTTATCGCGAGGCCGACCTCAGCGTGCGGCGGCGGCGCCGCCGGCGTGGCGTAGCGGTGCAGCGGCAACCGCTTACCCTGCCAGCCGCACCGAACCAGGTCTGGTCGATGCGTAAGCTTCCCCTCCCGGTAGACAGCAAGAACTGGACTTTTCTGGCAGGATTTTGTGCTGGAGGGAAGTCCGATGAAGAAGTCGCGGTTCACCGAATCGCAGATCGTGGCGATTCTGAAGGAAGGCGAAGCCGGGGTGGCGGTGGCGCAGATCACGCGCAAGCACGGGATCAGCGCGGCGACGTACTACCACTGGAAGTCGAAGTACGGCGGGGCTGGCGGTGTCCGAGCTCAAGCGGCTGCGTGAGCTCGAGGCGGAGAACGCGAAGCTGAAGCGGATGTATGCGGACCTGGCGCTCGAGAACACGGCGATCAAGGACGTTCTCAGCCGAAAACTCTAACGCCGTCAGCCAAGCGCGAGGCGATCCGGATCATGACCGAGGAACACGGATCTGCCGATCGTTCGCGCTTGCCAGGCAGCCCGGCTGTCGCGGGCGGCGTACTACAGGCCGGGGATGGATCGGGCAGCGCGGGATGCCGAGGTGATCGCGGCGCTGCAGGCGATCGTGGCCGAGGAGCAGCGCTGGGGCTTCTGGAAGTGCCATGACCGGCTGCGGGCACAAGGCTATGGCTGGAACCACAAGCGGATCTGGCGGGTGTACTGCCAGCTGCGACTCAATCTGCCGCGGCGGACCAAGCGGCGGGTGCCGCAGCGCGAGCGCCAGCCGCTGCTGGTCGAGCCGCGGATGAATGCCGTCTGGGCGCTCGACTTCATGCGCGACACGCTCTACAGCGGCCGCGTGTTCCGGACGTTGAATGTGATCGACGAAGCCAACCGCGGCGCCTTGGGCATCGACGTGGCCGTCAGCATCCCGGCCACGCGCGTCATCGCCTTCCTGAGCCAGATGATCGACCTGCACGGCCGGCCAAGCGCGATTCGCTGCGACAACGGCCCCGAGCTGACGAGCCAGGCGTTCACCGACTGGTGCAAGGAGCAGGACATCGAGCTGCGCTTCATCCAGCCCGGCAAGCCCGATCAGAACGCCTACATCGAGCGCTTCAACCGCACCTACCGCGAGGAAGTGCTCGAGCGCCTACCTGTTCGACTCGCTGGACGAGGTGCGCGAAATCACCGACGATTGGCTCGACCGCTACAACGAAATCAGACCGCACGACGCGCTGGGAAGCCTGCCGCCAGCGCGCTACCGCGAGCAGTTGCTCGCGGCGGAAACTCCAGTTTAGAACTGTCTACTTGACGGGGAAGCTTACGCTGCGAGCGTGGCTCGACAACGGACTCGACGAGAAGCTCGGTACCGGGTACAACCGCGGCTCGAAGCAACGACGCCAGCATCGAGCGCCATAGACCTTGCCTTAATTTCCCAACCGCGATGAACCTACGCGAGCGCATTGCTCTGGGAATGCTAGTGATCGCGATTGCCCTGCGCCGTTCGCGTTGGGTGGCACGCTCATCTTCGGTCTCTCGCTATTCGCTATCGGTATCGGAGCTGTCGTGTTGTTCGCGACAAGCAGACCGGGGCGCTCGAGCAGTATTAGGACCAATCGGTCAGAATTCGAGCGTTTGCCGTCGACGCTATTGCCCGACCCTCACGCAAATTCGGACGCGTCAGACCTACACGGCAGTGGCGATGGCGGAGGCGGAGATAGTGGCGGCGGAGGTGGCAGTGGTGGACACTAGATCGGGGCATTGAGCAATGACGCCGCCTGGCTCCCCGAACTCGGCGATCCGCGCCTGCTCGGATACCGCCCGCCGCGCGCGCCGCGCGTCACGCTGTCGCGCGACGAGGCGATCCTGACGCGGCTCTTCCTGCGGCGCTATGTACGCTGGTGTGCGCGCTCGCGGCATCACGATCGCGTCGCCGGCGCCGCTGCGTTGTACCGCCGGCTCGCGTAGCAGCCGGCAGGAAACGGCGCTACAGCGCGCCGGGCGATCCTCCGGCTACCTCACGCTATCCCGCGTCCGTAGCATTCGCTGCAGGCCGCTCTACGCGGCCAAGTTCACGCTGGTGGAGCTTGAGGCTCTTGTGGAGATTTTTCAAACAGCGTCTTCAATTCCTGTAGCCGATCGTTGTAAAAGACTAGACCGCACCCGATAGCCTCAACAGCGGACGGCGGCAACACCTTTCCCATATGAGTTGCGGGAGCTTCGATATGGCGCGCCTTCCCCTATCGCGTACGACGAAAGCCTGGAGTGAAAGTGACTCCAGCGCCTCGAGGACTTCTAACCCGGCGCGCTCTAGGGCCTCCGCCGACGGTAGTCGTGAGGCCTTCATGCGTTCAACGAATTGCCCTTCAGTCCATACGCCGTACAAGTCAAACAACAGCCTCCGGTTTTTGGCCTCCTTCGAAAATTGGTCTGCTCCAACGGGGAATAGTCGGCTGAAAACCGCCCTATTTTTTTCGAGGTCCACCACGCGAAATTCCACGTGCCTCATTCCGTGGCGCCAAGTGATGAGGGTATCGTGCACGTCGGCATCGCGCGCCTTCCACAAGTAGAGGAGGAGCGGATCCGATGAGCGCAGGTCGCTCAACCGATCGCGCCAATCACCCAACCCGCACAAACCCGCCGATGCATTGATTGCGTCATGAATCGACGCGATTAGCGCTAGCAACGCAAACATGCATCGCTCTATGTCGTGCAGCCGGTCGTGTCGACCATGCTCTCGCATCTCTTCTAGGAAAACCTGAGCCCAGCGAAGGTACTTGTCTGCCTTCTCCTGAAAGGCGACGGCCTTGGATTGTTGGGCGGGAGTCACGGAGAGTGGCGCGCTAACCCGACGCTAGCCCACCGAAAAAGTGACATGAGCTAGAGGTAGCCCGTCGGTAGCCCAAACGGCAAAGGCCGACTGTGTAATCGGCCTAAGTCCTTGATTATTTGGCGCGCCCGGCAGGATTCGAACCCACGACCCCCTGGTTCGTAGCCAGGTACTCTATCCAACTGAGCTACGGGCGCAAGACCATGATTTTACCACGTAATCCGCGCGAATGACCAAGCCGCCGAGAGCTCTGCTGTTAGTTCAGCGCGTCGCGGTCGCAGGTGCCGGCGACCGGTCGGCAGCCACCGCCGTAGGCGTGCTCGATTTGGCTTTGCCCTTGGCTTTGGCCGACGAAGAATTCTTCGCACGCGCAATGCGCTCCGTCGTTCCGGTCTGCACGCGCGCCTGAGCAACGATCGCGCCGCAGTCGACATCCTCGGCGCCGCCAAAGTCAATGAGCGGCAACAGCGCGAGCGGCGGCGACAGCGCCCCCAGTCCCACTGCAGCGCCGATGCGCATACCCACTTGCCCCAGCGCGGGTCGCGCATTGGGATGCGCGAACGTTCCATCCAGGACGATCGGGCCGCGCAACGCGACCAAGCTCGGCTGCTTGGATTTCGCGGTCAGCTCGAGGTCGAATTTCTCGTCGCGCAGATCCACGGACCCTTCACCGGTGATGACAACCGCCGACGTATCGATCACCAGGAAGTCCGGCTTCACGATGCCTTGCTGGACATGGACCGCAGCCACCGCGCACCGGATCTCGGCTGCCTCGTCGCCGCGCAACAAGAGCGCCGCAGCGCGCGCGAGATCCAGGTTCGTGAGAACAAGCTGCAACGTGCTCGCTTCGCCTCCGCGCATCAGAAGTGCCGCGTCCCCGTCGAGCGCCGCAGCCATCGCAGCGATGCTGTTTCCTTGAGTGTGCAGGCGCGCCCTCCCCCCGAAACGGCCGGCGGTCCCGTTGGGCGACGCGAGCTTCGGAAACAACCGTTTCAGCTCGACGCCGCGAACCTCGACCTGCGCGTCAGCGACGGCGGTAGGACGATTGACGTCGAGCGTGACATTGCTGACGACGTGGCCCTCTCCGATGCCGAAGTCCAGCGGTTCGAGTCGCATCACGCCGTCCTGCAATTTCACGTGCGAGCGGAGGTTGTCGATCGGGGTGGATCCGAACCGGACCGCCGTGCCGCGAAACTTCACGTCCGCGTCATGCTCGCGCAACTTGACCAAATCGAAGGTCTTGTCGGGCAGCAGCCGATCCGAGGCACTGCGGCGTGCTGCCTCCTTCTGCTGTTCAGCCGTCATCGGGGCCGCCGGCGGCAAGCCGATCAAACCGCCAAGATCCTTGTAGTGGAAACGCGACGACGTCAGATCGGCGATTGTCTTGGGGCGGCGCGTCGACACGTCGACCTGGAAATTTCCCGCGAGGTCGCTGTCGCCCACAGTGCCGCGGAAACGGCGGAAGATCCACATGCCTTTGGTGTGCGCAAGCTCGCCTTTGAGGTTGTACGGCGGTGTCCACGGCAGCGGCGACGGCACGAACGGATACAGCTTCGATAGATCGGGGCCACGCACTTGCAACGCGCCGCGCACATTTTCCGGATCGCCGGGAACGATGGTGCCGTCGAAATCCAGCTCGGTTTTCCCGGCGCGTGCGTTGAGTGTCACCTGGTACGGATCACCCGTGCGCCGAAGCGCGACCAGGCCGGCGCTCCGGCCGTCGAGCGCGAAGGCCTCCCCGCGCACCGTACCGCGGCCCATGAAGCGCAGTGAGGAACCCTGGCCTTCGGCCGCCTGCGTTTGCAGCGTGGCCGTGACATCGGTTTTCAGCGTCGGATCGCGGTAGCGGACGGTTCCGTGGTCCACATCGACCGCAGAAAGCAGCGGCCATCGGTCCGCATCGCCTTCGAAAATCCAGTTGGCATCGCCCTCGGCGTTTCTTTCCAGGAGAACATCAGGACCGGCAAGCTGGATGTAGTCGGGCTCGCCGCGCAGCAACGAGCCCAGGCTGAAGAAAAACACCACGCGCTCGGCCTGCGCCATGGGCTGGTTCGCCGACCACGCGGCGTTGGCGATCTTGACGTTTTCGAGCTGGAGTCGAGTGATGCGGCCAAAGTCGACGTCGAGCGTTTCAATGGTGACGTCGCGCTTGAGCGCGTGCGCAATGTAGCTTTCGAGCGGGCCCCGAAGGAGACGCCATGGAAAGAGCGTCGCCGAAACTACCAGCACGGCCAGAACGACGACGGCGAGGAGCGCGCGCCGTCGCGCGGGCGTCAAGGATCCCGTCATGTCGATTCGAGGGGCGCCCGCGAATGAGACCGTCCAGCCTCATTCGCACGCCCGACTTCGAAGTGACGTCAGCGGCGCTGGCTCAAGAAGAAAGCCGCCAGCGCGCCCAACACGATCCCACCCGCTACGATCGGCCACGGATTGTCGTGCAGATAGCGGTCCGCCTCGCGTGCATACCGCGTGCCTTGTTTTACCCCGCGTTGCGCCGCACGGGTGGCCGATGATTGGTACTCCGCCAGCATGTCCGCGACGCTGTCGAGCGTGCCCTTCAGGTTGCTGGTTTTCTGCGCCGGCTTGTCGAGGACTTCCGCGAGGAGCGTCCGGCCTTCCTCGATCAGGTCGCCGAAGGCGGTTGCGATTTCGTCGGTGCTGCGCGCTGTCGTGCGATTGAGCTTCATGGCTACCTCCTCGCGTTAATGTTCCAACGATACGCACGGCGCGCATGCGCCAATGTCAGACGAACGCCTATAGAGGAGTCGGACGTTATCCCTGCTTCCCGCCCTCGGCGGGCGAGTCCGCGACGACGCCGGGCTCCGATGTTGTCGGGTGCACATTTCGGCGCAATGCAATTCCTTTGAGCGCCCAACCCGCGCCGAGCCACAGGAAGACAAACGCGACCGGCCACGCCAGCACGCGCGGCCAGATCGCCGACACGACGCCGAGAGTGACTACGATCGTCGCCATGATGAACAGCAGTCCAGCTTCGGCAGGCCCGAGCGAGCGCCGATTGGTGAGCGCGGCGCCCAGCGCGCTGCCCACGCTGACCGCACCCGCGGCCGCGCGATTCGCGCTGCCCGACATCGACCGCCGCACGGGCGGGCGCGCCGCGCCGGTCTGCGTCAGCGTCTGCTCGCTTGTTTCGGAGCGTCGCACGCGATTTCGCGCCGTCAGCACGATCTCCGTCGCGCGACCGAGATCCTGCTCGAACTGCTTCGCCATCGTCGCCGCGAACGTGCGGTCCTCGACGGCGACGTCGAGCTCGTAGTTGGTCATCCAGCTCGCGAGATTGAGGTTCGTCGAGCCGACGCGCGCCCACAGGCCGTCCGCGACGGCGGTCTTCGCATGCAGCATCGTGCCGTCCCATTCGTAGACGCGCACGCCCGACTCGAGCAGCGGCCGATACTGCGCGCGCGACAGCGGCTGCAGCGCCGGGATGTCGCTCGCGCCCGGTACGAGCAGCCTCACGTCGACGCCATCCTTCGCCGCCGCACGCAGCGCCTGCACGTAGGCGGACGTCGCGACGAAGTACGCGTCCGTCAGCCACAGGCGCTTGCGCGCGATCGACGCCACGACGAGATCCAGCCGGAACGTCGACGCCGCCGACGGCACGCCTGCGATCACGCGCAGCCGGGAATCGCCGACGTGCTGCATCTTCGACTCCGGCGTCAGGTGCTGCGGCGGCAACGGCTCGCCGCAGACGTCCCACACCTGCGCGAACGCGTGCTCGATCTCCGCCACCGCGGGACCGCGCAACTCGATGCCGGTATCGCGCCACGGCTCGAGCTCCTTGGCCGGATTGCCGAGCCAGCGCTCGCTGGCGCAGAGGCCGCTGACGAAGCCGACCTTGCCGTCAACCGCGATCGTCTTCCGATGGTCGCGCGTGAACCAGCCAAGCGGGCTGTCGAGGCGCGGCGGATTGAACACACGCACGTGGACGCCCGCCGCACGCATCCTCGAGGTCAGCGTGCGCATCCGCGACGATCCCAGCCAGTCGTACACGACGCAGACGTACACCCCTTCGCGCGCCCGCTCGGCCAGTGCGTCGGCGAACACCTTGCCGACCTCGTCGTCGGCGAAGATGTACATCTCGAAGAATACGGTGCGCTCCGCGCGGCGGATCGCGTCGAGCCACGCGGCGAAGTTCTGTTCGGCGTCGAGGAGCAGCTTGACCGCGTTACCGACCGACGCCGGCGCGCCGGAGGCGCGCTCGAGCGCGCGGTCGCCGACCTCGGCGAGGCCGGGCGACAGCATGCTTTCGTCGTTGGCGAGGGGCATGATCGATCGGGGCCGCGAAGGCCGTCGCGTCCGCGCGCCGCCCGCCCGACGACGCGCAGCCGTTCAGCGGCGCCTTAGACGCCGCCCCAGACGTCGCGCGCCGTTTCGACGACGAGCCGCAGCTTCGCCGCCTGCGACTCCATCGCGATGTCGTTGCCATGCACGGTCGACGAGAATCCGCATTGCGGCGACAGGCAGAGCTGCTCCAGCGGCACGAGCTTCGCCGCCATGTCGATGCGCCGTTTGAGATCGTCCTTCGACTCGAGCTGGCCGACCTTGGTGCTGACAAGCCCGAGCACGACGGTCTTGCCTTTTGGGACATGCCGCAGCGGCGCGAAATCGCCCGAGCGCGCATCGTCGTACTCGAGGAAATAGCCGTCGACGGCCAGTTCGTTGAACAGCACTTCGGCTACGGGCTCATACCCGCCCTCGGCTGCCCACGCGCTCTTGAAGTTGCCTCGGCACAGATGCACGCAGATCGTCATCCCCTTGGGACGATTCGCGATCGCGGCGTTGATCAGCCGTGCGTAGCGGCGCGGCAGCTCGTCCGGATCGTCGCCGCGCGAGCGTGCGCCTTCGCGCATCTTGGTGTCGCACAGGTAAGCGAGGTTGGTGTCGTCGAGCTGCACGTACGTACAGCCGGCAGCACCCAGGCTGTTGAGCTCATCGGCGTAACCAGCGGCCACGTCCGCGTAGAACGCGTCGAGATCGGGGTACGCCTCCTTGCTGATCGCGCCGCGTCCGCCGCGGAAATGCAGCATCGTCGGCGAGGGAATCGTCACTTTCGGCGTACGCGCCGTCACCGACTTGAGGAACTGGAAGTCACGCAGCTGGATCGGCTTCGAATGCTTCACCTTCGTCGTCACCTGCATCACCGGCGGCGCGAAATCCACGTTGCCCGCGGCGCTGTGAAAGCTGACCGCGATGCCGCCCTTCGTCTCGACGCCGTCGAGCTGCGTCAGGAAGTCGATGTGGAAGTAGGTGCGGCGAAATTCGCCGTCGGTGATGCCGCGCAGCCCGAGGTCCTCCTGGAACTTGACGATGCCGCGAATCGCCTCATCCTCGACGGCCCGCAACTTCGCGGCGTCGATCGAACCCGCCTTGAACTGGTCGCGCGCGTCGAGCAGGAACTTGGGGCGCAGGAAACTCCCGACGTGGTCGGCGCGATAAGGCGGCGCGGCGCGCGCGCCGACGGGCGTGGCAACGGCAGGCGTAGTCATCCGGTTGATCCTCGTACGTGAATTCGGGCCAATGCAACAGGCGCATTCTACCGCGCGCTCCGCAAGCGCCGGCGAACGCGGGACGTTGCGTCAGAGGCCGATCAGGCGCAGGTCGAGGCGTCCGCCGGCGAGTGGCGGGCACCAGTAGTAGCTGCCGGTGATCGGCCGCGAAAACGTGAACAGGCCGTCGACCAGGCCGTCGTCGAGGCCGAGCATCCGGTGCAGCACCCGCTCGTAGCGATCGAGCGACTCGCCGAACGCGACGAACTCGAGGCCTTGCGCATGCGCCTTCGCCCAGGGCATCGACCGGCGCAGCATGAACGCCTCGGGGTCGAAGCTCTCCTGTGCAGCACGCTTCACGTGCGCGCTCTCCGGTGCATCTTCCAGTTCTTCGTTCGAATCGAGGTCGCGGCCCATCATGTGATCGCGCTCGAGCGGCGCCAGGCGCCGGAAGCGCGCGAGGTCGTGCACCCAGCGCTGCACGGCGACGAAACTGGAGCCGGCACGGCCTTCGCCTCCCGTCGAAATGGCGGCCCCGACGGCGGCATCCTCCTTCGGGTTTTCGGTGCCGTCCTCGTAGCCGGTCAGATCGTGACCGGTGCGATAGCGAAACAGGTCGATCGCGTCGTCCAGGATGAATGCGTCCGCGAGCGTCGCGGTGATCGCCGTCTCGCGATCGAACAACGCGCCGCGATCGTTGCCGTGCAACTGGACCCACAGCGCGTGCTGTGTGCTCGGCACGACGACGCCGACGCCGGACAACGCGGGAAACGTCCGCAATCCGTCCACGGTCCTGCCAATGGCGCGCGCCAGCGGCTCACCCACGCCGACGATGACGTCCTTCGGATCGAGCCCGCTCTGCAGGCGCTTCAGTGCCTCCCGCGGATTCATTTCGGGCCGCAGCACGAACGCGAGCGCGCGGGCAAGCGGCGGAATGGGCGCGAGGATGTTCGGCTGCGGCGCGGCGGCGTGCATACCCGTGGTCGGATCGTTGGGGAAACCACGATTCTAGCGTCCCCGCGGCGGACTGCTGGCGGGTCTACCGCGCCTGGGCTCCGGTGAAAAACTCCAGCATCAGGAAGCTCTCGAGATCGGCATTGTCGCGCTGGCGCGCGGACAGCCTGATGTTGCGGCCGAGCCGCACCGACTCCCACGTGAAGTCCTCTTGCTCGTACTCGCGGATGATCGCCATCATCTTGCGCACGATTGCGTGACGAATGTCGGCGTCGTCCGCCGTGCGCCGCACCTCGATCCTCATGTTGGCGCGGCGCTTGATTTCGCGATTCCATCCGAAGAACGCGAACTCGGCGTCGTCGTAGCCGATGCGCAGGATCTGGAACACGCCGCCCGAGTTCTTCGGGCCGTCGTTGAACGTCGGCGTGTTCACCGACGCAAGATTCGACGCGACGATGCGTTCTCGGCGCGCCGTCTCGCTTTCGGTCTGCGCGCCATCGGGGCTACCCGAAGCCTCCGAGGCTCCCCGCGCCCGCCGCCGCGACGCAATGTACGAGGCGAGGTCGCCGCCCATGGGCGGTTGCGGCTGGGGCAGTGGTTGCGGTTCCGGCGGCCGCGTCAACGGCGGCGGCGGCGGCGGACGCACCTCCGGCTGCGGTGCGGGCTCTGGCGGCGGAACCGACCGCGGCTGCGGTGCGGACACCACGGGAGGCGTCGGAGGTCGCTCGACCCGCGGCCGTTGAGCGATGACAACGGGCGGCGCGCGCGGCGGCGGAGTCGGCTGCGACGCGGCCGACGGCGCCTGCGGCGCGCTGGGCGGCTCCGCGGGCCGCGGCGCTGGCGTGCCGAGTCGCGCCACGATCGGCGTCGAAGCCGGATCCTTCTCGCTGGTGCCGGGGGCGTCCGCCGTAAGCGGCTTGAGCTTCGGCAGCCACTCCAATAGCGCAGTGAGATGGACGAGCAGCGAGAGCACGATCGCGATCCAGATGACCGGAATCGCAATGGGGCGAAGCGTGATGACGCTGCCCCGCTCGCGCAGCTCGTCGTGCCAGTCGCTCATCGCGGGGGTGTCGGCGGGCGTTGGCATGTGCCGCGACAGTCGTCAGCCTTCCGTCAACGCAAGCAGGATGTCGGCGTACCAGGCGCAGTTGAGCCCGAGCGCCTCGTCGATGCCGATGTCACGCGTGCCGACGTCGAACACGGCGGAATGGACGCCGAGCAGCGTCCACGGGAGATTTCCGGCCGGGGTGTCGCTGCCCGACGCGCGCATCACCACCGGCGCGCCGCTCGTGCCGCGATGCGTTCGCGCATCGGTCAGGAAGCAGCCCAGGCCCTGGAAGCGCAGCCCGAACGACGACGCGACCACCGCGTGGCGCGCCACCGGAAGGTGGTGCAGGGTGTCGTGAAAGCCGAGCGGAAAGCCGACCACGAGGAGCGATGTGCCCACCGCGATGGACGCGTCCGCCGCGCACAGGTGATCAGGCGTGAAGGCGCGGTAGGCTGCCGACTCGCGGCACCGCGCCGCGCGGGATTTCCACCACCGCGACGTCGACCAGCCCGCCGCCGTCGACGCCCTCGCGCCACGCCGCCATCCCATCGATGTACAGCGGTACCGAGACCTCGATGGATCTCGCCATGTCGTCGGCGTCGACGTGCATCTCGACAACCAGTCGATCCGGGCGATGATTGCTCGGCTCATCGAGCACTACGTGTCGGCTCGTCACCAGCAGGAGGCGGCCGCCGCGGACAAAGAAGAAGCCGCTCGCGTTGGTGAGCAACTGCTGGTCACGGAAGGTGAGGACGCGCGTCGCCGCGAGCAGGAGGTCATCGATCATCGAACGCGCACCGCGAGTCGAAACGCGTGGCCGTACCTGCATCCGGCGCCGCCGCGCGACTGCGTCATCGGCGGCCACCCCGCCGGTCGGTGCCACGTAGGACAGCGCCCATGATTCATTTCCACGTTGGTCCTATGACGATCGGCGTGCCGTTACCCGAGAATCGCCAGGTGTATTCCCATTCATTGGAAAGGAGTCGCCTTATGAAGTTCAAGCTCGCAGCTGCCTGTTTTGTCATCGGCGCCGCGCTGGCGCCCGTCGCTTTCGCCGCGGATTCCGATAAGCCCTCAACGTTCGTCAAGGACTCGGTGATCACGACCAAGATCAAGAGCAAGCTTGCGGCGGAGAACCCTGCCAGCATGGCCAACATCAGCGTGGACACCGACAAGGACGGCGTCGTGTGGATGGGCGGCACCGCCAAGACCCAGGCAGAAGTCGACAAGGCGCTTTCCATCGCCCGCAGCACCGACGGCGTCAAGACCGTGAAGAACGACGTCAAGGTCCAGAAGTAGAGTAAGCCCGCCGGCGCATTTGTGCGTCTGCGCCTTTTCGCTGGATCGCCGCTCAAAGGGGAGCATCGATGAATCGCATCGTCTACATCGTCGGCCTGGTGGTCATCATAATTGCCGTATTGAGTTTCTTCGGCTTGCGCTAGCACCACTGCGCGACGATCACCGGAGTCGAATCGAACCGAACCGGCGGCACAACAAAACGGCCCCTCCACGGGGCCGTTTTCTTTGCAGGTCACTGGCGGAGACGCAGGGATTCGAACCCTGGATACAGGTTTTGGCCCGTATGCTCCCTTAGCAGGGGAGTGCCTTCGACCACTCGGCCACGTCTCCGTAGGGCTCGGATTGTACCGGCGCTACGCGCTCTTCCGGCGCGCGCTCCAGCTCGAACGCATTGTGCAGGACGCGCACGGCGAGCTCGAGATACTTCTCGTCGATGACCACGGCGATCTTGATCTCGGAGGTCGAGATCATCTGGATGTTGATCCCCTCCTCCGCCAGCGTCTTGAACATCTTGGCCGCGAGGCCGACGTGCGAGCGCATGCCGATGCCGACCACCGACACCTTGCAGATGCGGTTGTCGCCGATGATCTCGCGCGCCGTGAACCCCGCGCCCTTCGACTTGGCGAGCACGTCGAGCGCGCGCTGGTACTCGTTGCGATGCACGGTGAACGAGAAATCGGTGTGTCCCGACGCGCCGATGTTCTGCACGATCATGTCGACGTCGATGTTCGCCGCCGCGATCGGCCCGAGGATGCTGTACGCGATCCCGGGCTTGTCCTCGACCCCCATCACGGAGATCTTGGCCTCGTCGCGGTTGAACGCGATGCCGGAGATGATGGCCTGTTCCATGAGATCGTCTTCCTCGTAGGTGATGAGCGTGCCCTTCGACGTCGCCTCGGGATCCTCGAACGACGACAGCACGCGCAGCTTGACCTTGTACTTGCCGGCGAACTCGACCGAGCGGATCTGCAGGACCTTCGAGCCCTGGCTCGCCAGCTCGAGCATTTCCTCGAACGTGATCCGGTCGAGGCGCCGTGCCTCGGGAACGATCCGCGGATCGGTCGTGTAGACGCCGTCGACGTCGGTGTAGATCTGGCACTCGTCGGCGGTAAGCGCCGCCGCGAGCGCCACCCCTGACGTATCGGAACCGCCGCGGCCGAGTGTCGTGATGTTGCCGTCGGCGTCCACGCCCTGGAATCCGGCGACGATCACGATCGTGCCTTGCGCGAGATCGGCGCGCATCTTCGCCTGGTCGATGTCGAGGATGCGCGCCTTGGTGAACGCGCTGTCGGTCAGCACGCGCACCTGCGCGCCGGTGTAGCTGCGGGCCTTCAGTCCCATCTCCTGCAGCGCGATCGCGAGCAGGCCGATGGTCACCTGCTCGCCGGTCGACGCGACGACGTCGAGCTCGCGCGGACTGGGGTTCCCCGACAGCTCCTTCGCGAGCGCCAGCAGCCGGTTGGTCTCGCCCGCCATCGCCGAGGGCACGACGACGATCTGGTGGCCGTCGCGATGGAACTTCGCGATGCGCCGCGCGACGTTGCGGATCCGCTCGACGCTGCCGACCGACGTGCCGCCGTACTTCTGAACGATAAGGGCCATGACGTCAGGTCACGTGAAATGCGCGCGCGTGGCGCCGCGCCGCCGCCGCGCGCCGACTCACAGCGCGCGGAACGCGAGCGTCGCGTTGGTGCCGCCGAAGCCGAACGAGTTCGACAGCGCGCCGCGGATCGTCATCTTGCGCGCGGTCAGGGGCACGAAATCGAGGTCGCATTGCGGATCACGCTCGAAGAGGTTCGCCGTGGGCGGCGCGATCTGGTCGCGGATCGCGAGCACGGTGAATACCGCTTCGATGCCGCCCGCGGCGCCCAGCAGATGTCCGGTCATCGACTTCGTCGACGACACGGCGACCTTCTGCGCGTGATCGCCGAACGTGCGCTTGACCGCGGTGCATTCGGCGATGTCACCGAGCGGCGTCGACGTGCCATGCGCGTTGATGTAGTCGATGTCGGTCACCGTCATGCCGGCGTTGCGCAGCGCGTTGACCATGCTGCGGCGCGCGCCGTCGCCGTCTTCCGGCGGCGCCGTGATGTGATGCGCGTCGGCGCTCATGCCGTAACCCGCGAGCTCGCAGTAGATGCGCGCCCCGCGCGCCTTGGCGTGCTCCAGCTCCTCGAGCACGAGCACGCCGGCGCCCTCGCCCAGCACGAAGCCGTCGCGGCCGACGTCCCATGGACGGCTGGCCGTCGCGGGATCGTCGTTGCGGTGGGACAGCGCACGCGCCGCGCAGAAGCCGCCGACGCCGAGTGGAGACACGGTCGCCTCGGCGCCGCCCGCGACCATCACGTCGGCGTCGCCGTATTCGATGAGCCGCGCTGCTTCGCCGAAGCTGTGGTTCGCCGTCGAGCACGCGGAAACGGTGCCGAGGTTCGGGCCCTTGTAGCCGTAGTGAATCGACACCAGGCCCGCAATCATGTTGATGATCGAGCCCGGCACGAAGAACGGCGAGATCTTGCGCACGCCGCCCTGCGCGTACGCCTTTTGCGTCTCTTCGATCATCGGCAGGCCGCCGATGCCCGAGCCGATGCACACGCCGACGCGTTCCTTGTCGCCGGTGTAGCCATCGAGCTTCGCGTGGGCGATCGCCTCCATCGATGCGACGAGGCCGTAGTGGATGAACGTGTCGTAGCGGCGCGCTTCCTTGGCGGACAGCCACTTCGACACGTCGAAGCCCTTGACCTCGCCGGCGATCTGCGACGGGAACGTCGACGCGTCGAACCGCGTGATGCGTGTGATGCCCGATTTGCCGGCGACGATGTCCGCCCATGCGGCATCGACGCCGATCCCCACGGGGGCGACGATGCCCATTCCGGTGACGACGACGCGGCGTCGGGTCATGTCAGTGAATCGCCATGGGAGCGAACGAACGCGCCGGAGCCCTGCTGGCGCGGGTGCGTGCGGCGACCGGCGATATTCGCTATCGCGGCGCCACCGCGCCGGTTCGGACTACTTCTTCACGTGCGAACTGATGAAGTCGACGGCCTGCTTGACCGTCGTGATCTTCTCGGCTTCCTCGTCGGGGATCTCGGTCTCGAACTCTTCCTCGAGCGCCATGACGAGCTCCACCGTGTCGAGCGAATCGGCCCCCAGATCGTCGACGAACGAAGACTCGTTCTTGATTTCCGCTTCGTTCACGCCAAGCTGCTCGGCGACGATCTTCTTGACTCGCTGTTCAATGTTTTCCACGAAATTTCTCCACGATGTTTTGCAACCGACTCCCCTCATGGGGACTTGGATCGAAAACCCGCCGATTTTACCAGAACGAGCCCGCGCGGCTGACCCGGGTCCCCGCCATTGCCATCGTCATACCATCAGCATGCCGCCGTTCACGTGCAGCGTGGCGCCGGTGATGTAGCCCGCGCGCGGACCCGCCAGGAAGGCCACGGCGTCCGCGATGTCCTGCGGCGCGCCGAGCTTCCCGAGCGGGATGCGGCCTTGCAGCGCCGCGCGCTGCGCCTCCGGCAATGCGCGCGTCATGTCGGTGTCGATGAAGCCGGGCGCCACGCAATTCACCGTGATGTTCCGGCTGCCGACTTCCTGCGCCAGCGACTTGGTGAAGCCGACGACGGCCGCCTTGGCCGCCGCGTAGTTCGCCTGGCCCGCGTTGCCCGACGCGCCCACCACCGAGCCGATCTGG
This sequence comes from uncultured beta proteobacterium, assembly GCA_963851465.1. Taxonomy (GTDB): domain Bacteria; phylum Pseudomonadota; class Gammaproteobacteria; order Burkholderiales; family Casimicrobiaceae; genus VBCG01. The sequence goes on along the minus strand of CAWKPJ010000006.1, from coordinate 89,372 downwards.
ATGATGCGGCCGCGCCGCGCCTTCATCATGCCGCGCAGCACCGCCTTGGAGAGGCGGAATACCGGCGTCAGGTTGGTGGCCATGATCGCATTCCAGTCGTCCTCCTTCATGCGCAGCAGCAGGTTGTCGCGCGTGATGCCGGCGTTGTTGACGAGGATCGTGATCGCGCCATGCCGCGACTCGATCGCCGCCAGCGCCGCATCGACGGCGGCCGCGTCGGTCACGTCGAGCTGCAGGCCTTCGCCGCGGGCGCCGGCCGCCGCCAGATACTCGCTGATCGACGCGGCGCCGCCTGCCGTAGTCGCGGTGCCGATCACCGTCGCGCCTTCGCGCGCAAGCGTTTCCGCGATTGCCCGCCCGATGCCGCGCGTCGCGCCCGTGACGAGCGCGATGTCGTTGTTCAAATCGCCCGCTGACATGTCAGCCTCCACGCGCTGCGGCGAGCGCCTCGTCGAACTCGGGCCGGTCGCCGAGCGAGAACGCCGTCAGCGTGTCGTCGATGCGGCGCACCAGCCCCGCCAGCACTTTGCCCGGCCCGCATTCGACGACGTGCGTAACGCCTTGCGCGGCGAATGCGCGGATCGTGTCGCTCCAGCGCACCGCACTCGCGGCCTGCCGCGCGAGCGCCGTGCGAATGGCGTCGGGCGACGGATGGCTCGCCACGTCGACGTTGTGGAGCACGGGGATCGTCGGCGCCGCAATCGCCACCTGCGCGAGACGTTGCGCGAGGCGTTCCGCTGCCGGCTTCAGCAGCGAGCTGTGAAACGGTGCGGACACCGGCAGCAACAGCCCGCGCTTGGCGCCGCGCGCCTTGGCCGCGACGATCGCGCGCTCGACTGCTGCCTTGTGACCGGCGATCACCAGCTGCCCGGGCGCGTTGAAATTCACCGGCTCGACGACCTCGCCCTGCGCCGCCTCGCGGCAGGCGTCGCCGATCGCGGCGTCGTCGCCGCCCATGATCGCAGCCATCGCGCCGACACCCGGCGGAACCGCGTCCTGCATGGCCTCCGCGCGAAAGCGCACCAGCGGAACGGCATCGGCGAGCGTGAGCGCGCCCGCGGCGACCAGCGCCGCGTACTCGCCGAGGCTGTGACCGGCGACGACGGCAGGCAGCGGTCCGCCCGCTGCACGCCAAGCGCGCCACAGCGCGATATCTGCGGTCAGCATCACCGGTTGCGTGTTGCGCGTCAGGTTGAGCGCCTCGGCCGGCCCCTGCTCCGCGAGCGCCCACAGGTCGTCGCCCAGCGCGGCCGACGCTTCGGCGAATGTCGCCGGAACCTCGGGAAGGTCGGTGAAATTCTTCATCATGCCGACCTGCTGCGAACCCTGGCCGGGAAACACGAACGCGAGCTTCATCGTTAGCCTCTCTAGATCCAGCGAAGGAGCACCGAGCCCCACGTGAACCCGCCGCCGACGCCCAGCAGCATCACGTGCTGGCCCGCCCGAATGCGTCCGTCCTCGACGGCGACATCGAGCGCAAGCGGAATCGACGCCGCCGAGGTGTTCGCATGGAGGTCCACCGTGGTGACGACACGCTCCAGCGGCAACTGCATCCGCTTCGCCGTCGCGTCGATGATGCGCACGTTCGCCTGATGCGGGATCATCCAGTCGACCTCGGCGGTGGTCATGCCAGCCGCGGCAAGCGCTTCCTGCGCGACGTCGGCGAGCACCTTCACCGCGAACTTGAACACGCCCTGCCCGTCCATGTGCACGAACGGCGTGCCGGTGACTGCGCCGCGCTGCACCTGACCCGGCACGCACAGCAGGCCGCGGTAGTGGCCGTCGGCATGCAGATGCGTGGTCAGGATGCCGGGGGACGCGGACGGCACGAGCACCACGGCACCTGCGCCGTCGCCGAACAGCACACAGGTGCCGCGATCGCTCCAGTCGAGGATGCGCGAGTAGATCTCGGCGCCGACGACAAGCGCGTTCTTCGCCATCCCGGTCGCAACCATCTTGTCCGCGAGCGCCAGCGCGTAGACGAACCCCGAGCACACCGCTTGCACGTCGAACGCCGCGCCACCGCGGGCGCCGAGCTTCTCCTGCAGGATGCACGCCGTCGACGGAAAGATCATGTCGGGCGTGGTGGTCGCAACGACGATCACGTCGAGGTCGGCGGGCGCGATGCCGGCACGCTCGAGCGCTCTGCGCGACGCCGCCAGTGCCAGGTCCGACGTCTGCTCGTCGGCCGCCGCGATGTGGCGCTGCCTGATCCCGGTGCGCGCGCGGATCCATTCGTCGCTGGTGGCGACACGCTCCGCCAGCTGGTCGTTGGTCAGCACCTGTGCCGGCAGGTAGCGCCCGGTGCCGGCGATGCGGCTACGCATGGGGAGGCACGCCCGCATCGGCGGTCATGACGCTTGCGGCCGCGACGGGTGCGACGGCGGGCATCGCAGCGATCCGTTGCGCGATGCGGTCGAGCACGCCGTGCGCGACTTCGGCGTACGCCTTGTCCAGCGCGACGCGAAATCCGATAGCGTCCGCGCCGCCATGGCTCTTCACGACGACGCCTTTGAGGCCGACGAGCGTCGCACCGTTGTAGTGGCGCGGATCGATCCGCCGCTTGAAGCCCATCAGCACGGGATAGGCGACGAGCGCCGCAAGGCGGGTCAGCGGATTGCGCGTGAACTCGGCCTTCAGGAACTCGTAGAGCATCTGCGCCAGACCTTCCGACGTCTTCAGCGCGACGTTGCCGACGAAGCCGTCGCACACCACGACGTCGGTGGTGCCCTTGTAGATGTCGTCGCCCTCGACGTTGCCGTAGAAGTTGAGGCCTGACGTCCTGAGCAGTTCCGCGGCCTGCTTGACGACCTCGTTGCCCTTGATGTCCTCTTCGCCGATGTTGAGCAGGCCGACCGTCGGACGGTCGATCCCCTCGACGGCCGCGACGAGCGCGCTGCCCATCGCCGCGAACTGGACGAGCTGCTCGGGCGTGCAATTGACGTTCGCGCCGAGGTCGAGCACGGTGGTCACGCCCTTCTTGCTGGGAAGCTGCGACGCGATCGCCGGCCGGTCGATGCCCGGCAGCGTTTTCAGCACGAAGCGCGCGATGGCCATCAGCGCACCGGTGTTGCCGGCAGAGACGCAGGCGTCGGCCGCGCCGTCCTTCACCAGGTTGACGGCGACGCGGAGCGACGAGTCCTTCTTCTTGCGCAGCGCGTCGGCGGGCGGCTCGTCCATGTCGACGACTTCGCTCGCCGCGTGCACCGACAGCCGCTCGCGCGCGGTCGATTTCACGCGGGCGAGCAAGGCATCGAGCGGCGCCCGCAGGCCTACCAGAACGATGCGGGCATCCGGTGTCGCTTCCAGGAACGCGACTGCCGCGGGCACCGTGACCGCGGGGCCGTGGTCGCCCCCCATCGCGTCGACGGCTACGGTTACGGGCATGTAGAAGTGACGGCGAGCGGGATCGTGAAGGCGCGCTTGGTACGCGCCCGTCCAGGTTTTACCCGCCGCGTTGCGATCTCACTCCAACGGGGCGCAGCGAGGCGCGCCCCGGATATTACTCGTCAGCCTTGGTCTTGACGACCTTCTTGCCGCGATAGTAGCCGCTGGGGCTGATGTGATGGCGCAGATGGACTTCGCCGCTTACCGGCTCGACGGCGAGCGCGGGCGGCGTGAGGAAGTCGTGGGCGCGATGCATGCCGCGCTTCGACGGCGATTTCTTGTTCTGCTGGACTGCCATGGTGCTCTCCTGTTCAGCGGCCCCTCGCGGGGACCCAAATGTCACTTCTCGTTCGTCTATTCCGCCGGGCCGCCAGCGCTTTCATTCGGCGCGGCGTCTTGCGGCGGTTCGCATTCGCCATCGGCATGGCGCGGCGCATACGGCAACGCCAGCACCAGTTCGTCCTCGACCAGTTGCGCCGGGTCGAGCGGCGCGCCGGCCAGCACGACTTCGTCGTCGCTGTCGGCGTCGAGCCGCGCAAGATCGGCGTCGTCGCGCGCCAGGGCAAGCACTGTGCGCGTATGCACCGGCCACGTCTGCGCCTGCAGGCAGCGCTGGCACTCGAGCACGACGTCGCCATCGAGCGCGACCGCCAACGCGGGCCGGCCAAGGGCGTCCTGCGTGCCCTCGATGCGCCACGCGATCGGGGCGGCACCATCCAGCACCGTATCGGCCACACGGGGCAACGTGGCGGCGTCGACCGTTCCGTCGAGCTGGCCACGTTCGCGCGCCAGACGGAACGCGTCGAAGCGCCCGCGGTTCCCGTCCGACGAAGGCCGCTTCGTCATCCGGGTCGACCGTTCGGTTGACGTCTCGCCATGGTTGCGGGAACCGCCCGCACAACGCGCGATGCGCGGCGCCGGCACGTAAACATTGGATAATAGCGTCCTTCGCCCGCATTGTCAAAAAATGGTTGCAAAAACAACGGTCAACCGGCACCAGCCGCTGATTCTCGCGTCGACATCCCGCTACCGGCGTGCGCTCCTCACCCAGCTCGGTGTGCCGTTCGACGTCATGGCACCCGATGTAGACGAGACGCCGCTTGTTGCTGAGGCGCCGCACGCCACCGCGCTGCGCCTCGCCGAAGCGAAGGCGCGTGCCGTCGCGGCGCGGCATGCCCACGCCCTGGTGATCGGCGCCGACCAGGTGGCCGACCTCGACGGTCGTCCGATCGGCAAGCCCGGCGACTACGCCAACGCATTCGCGCAGTTGCGCGTGCTTTCCGGGCAGACCGTCGTGTTCCACACCGGTGTCGCACTGTGCGACGCGGCCAGCGGTCGCTGCACGAGTCGCCTCGTCGACGTCACCAGCGTGTTTCGCGTACTCGCGGACGCCGAGATCGACAGCTACCTGAGGCGCGAGCAGCCCTACGACTGCGCAGGGTCGGTACGCTCGGAAGCGCTGGGCATCGCGTTGTTCGAGCGTATCGAGAGCAGCGACCCGTCGGCGCTGATCGGATTGCCGCTGATTGCCGTGGTCGACCTCCTGCGGGCCGAAGGGATGTCGGTGCTCGACACGCCTCCCCGCGGCGACGATCACACCGCGCCCGGGACGTCGTGAGCGGCACCCTCTACCTCGTGCCGAATCTGCTCGGTGTCGCACCCCCGGAGTCGGCGCTGCCGGCGCGCACGCTCGAGGTCGCGCGGTCGCTCAGACACTGGCGCGTCGAAACCCCGAAGGCGGCGCGCGCGTTTCTCAAGACTCTTGGGCTCGACGTCCCCATCGCGAGCCTGGACGTCGAGGCGATCCCGGAGTCCGCGACGGCGGCTGCCTGCGAGGCGCTGCTTGCGCCGGCGCGCGCGGGCGAGGACGTGGGCGTGCTCTCCGATGCCGGCTGCCCGGGTGTGGCGGATCCCGGCGCTGCGCTGGTCGCGGCCGCGCACGCCGCGCGGCTGCGCGTGGTTCCGCTGGTCGGACCGTCGGCGCTGCTGCTCGCGCTGATGGCGTCGGGCATGAACGGACAGCGATTCGCGTTCCACGGCTACCTGCCGGTGAAGCCCGACGCGCGCCTCGCGGCATTGCGCGCGCTCGAACAGGACTCGCGCAGCCAACGTCGCGCCGAGCTCTTCATCGAAACGCCGTACCGCAACGTTGTCATGCTGCAGGCGCTGGCAGCGGCGCTCGCGCCGTCGACCGAGGTGTGCGTCGCCGTGGATCTCACGCAGGCGGGCGAAACGATCGAGCGGCGCACTTCACGCGCGTGGCGCGACGCAGACCTCGCGCGCTTCGACAAGCGACCGGCCGTCTTCATCCTGCAGGCGCAGGACGGACCCGGCGTTACTGGCCCTCGGTCTCCGGCCAGTCCTTGATGTAGGACTTGAGCATCCGGTTCTCGAAGCTCTGCTCCTCGTACACCGCCTTGGCGACGTCGTGGAACGAGACCACGCCCTGCAGCGTGGTGCCGTCCATGACCGGGACGTAGCGCGCGTGGCGCTCGAGCATCATGCGCCGAAGCTCCATCACATCGACGGAAGGCGCTGCCGTCAGCGGATCGCGCTGGCAGATCGCGGAGATCGAGAGATCGCCCAGCGCGCCGCCGCGTTCGGCGAGCGCTTTGAGCACTTCGGCGAACGTGAGCAGGCCCGCCATCCGTCCATGGTCCATGATGACGAGCGAGCCGATGTCATGCTGCGCCATCACTTTCACGGCGTCCTGCACCGAGCGCTCCGGCGTCGCCGTGAACAGCGTATTGCCCTTGATCCGCAGGATCTCGCTAACGACCATCGCCGACGCCCTCTTGTGTCCGCGGTTGCGGCCACCGGGGTCGAGGTTACTCCTGCCCCACCCGGCTGCGCAACGGCACGCATCCTGTCATCCCGCACGCCGCGCGCGGCGCTACTTGTAGAGAACCTGCGGCAGCCACAGCCCGATGCCGGGGAAGATGTACAGCAGCGCGAGGGCGACCAGCTGAATGCCCATGAACGGCAGCATGCCGGCGAAGATCTGGTTCAGCGTCACGTGCGGCGGTGACACACCCTTGAGATAGAACGCGGCCATCGCGACCGGCGGCGACAGGAACGCTGTCTGCAGGTTCAGCGCGACCAGCAGTCCGAAGAACAGCGGGTCGATGTTGAACTTCGCCAGCAGCGGGATGAAGATCGGCATGAAGATCACGATGATCTCCGTCCACTCCAGCGGCCAGCCGAGCAGGAAGATGATCACCTGCGCGAGGATCATGAACTGGATCGGCGTCAGCCCCAGCGACAGCACCCAGTGCTCGACGACCTCCTGGCCGCCGAGCAGCGCAAAGGCCGCCGAAAAGATCGAGCTGCCGACGAACAGCCAGCACACCATCGCCGACGTCTTCGCGGTGAGGTACACGGACTCCCGCACCGTCCCGATCAGGCGCACCTGGAGCACGGCGCAAACGCACCACACCGCGGTCGCGACGATCGAGACCCAGCCGACCCACATCGGTGGTCCGCTCTCCAGGACCTCGAACTTGAGCAGCAGGAACCAGACCACCGACACCGCCATCAGCACCCAGAGCGGAACCCAGGTCTTGAGGATGCGGCCGCGCCCGCCCGGCGCCACGTTCAGCAGCGCGTAGACCGCCGCCAGGGCAAATCCCCCGAACGAGCCCACGGCGGCTGCTTCCGTCGGCGTCGCCAGGCCGAAAACGATGGTCCCAAGCACCGCGAGAATGAGCACCGCCAGCGGAAAGAACGACGACAGCAGCATCTTGAAGATCTGCAGGCGGGTGAACGTGAAGATGGCGTAGAACACCGCGAGGCATGCGGCACCGACCGCGAACACGATCCAGAAGCTCGTCGGCGCCGGCACCCGCACCCAAGGCGCCGCAGGCTTGGGTTGCGTCGCCGCAGGCGGTGCAGCGGCGGCTGGGGCAGGCGGCGCAGCGGGAGCCGCCGCCGGCGCGGTTGCGGCTGGAGCGGGCGCGCCCTCTTTCGGAGGCTCGCCGAGACCCTCTGCCGGTGGCTCGCTCAGCCCGCCCTCCTCCTTCGCCGCCGCCGGTTCCGTCTCGCCGGTCGCGACTGCCGGCTCGCTCATGGCAGATGACCCCATCTGCTCCAGCTCGGTGAAATCGGTGACGACGTTGGGTTTGGTCAATGCGTGCCAGGTCAGGCCCATCAGCACCGTGAAGACGATCGCGGGCAACAGCGCGACGCTGAGCTCGCGCGCAATCACCGGCGCCGGAATCGCGGCGTTCGCCCTGCCTTTGAGTGCGGCCATCAGCGCCGGTACCACGCGTGCGCGCGCATCGATGGCGAGCGTGGCGACGTAGCCGGGCAGAGGCACGCTGCGCTCGCTGGTCGGCAGCGGCGGCATCAGCTCGGGCCGGAGCTTGGCCAGGATCATCACGTAGACGACGTAGAGTCCCGCCAGCATGATCCCGGGGAAGAACGCGCCCGCGTACAGCTGGACGACCGACACGCCGGCCGTGGCGCCGTAGACGATCAGCATCACCGACGGCGGAATGAGGATGCCGAGGCAACCGCCCGCGGTGATGACGCCCGCGGAGACCTTGATGTTGTACCCGGCGCGCAGCATCGCCGGCAACGCCAGCAGCCCCATCAGCGTCACCACCGCGCCCACGATTCCGGTCGCAGTCGCGAAGACCGCGCAGGTGATCAGCGTCGCGACGGCGAGCGAGCCCGGGACCCGCGCAAGCGCCAGGTGCAGGCTCTTGAACAGCTTCTCGATGAGGTTCGAACGCTCGACCAGGTAGCCCATGAACACGAACAGCGGGATCGAGATCAGCACGTCGTTCGACATGACCGAATACGCGCGCTGGACCATCAGATCGAGCGTCTGCCGGACCGCGATGTCCGGATTGACGCTCCGGTACGCGAGCCAGGCGAAGATCACGCCCATGCCCATCAGCGTGAAAGCGGTGGGGAAGCCGAGCATGATCGCGACCACGATCAGCCCCAGCATCAGCAGGCCGAGGTGGCCGTTGGTCATCTGCGAGGGCGCCGGCATCACCACGAAGATCCCGATCACCACCGCCGCCATGATCGACAGGCCGAACCAGACTTCCTTCCTCATCGCGCGGCCCCTTCCTGCTTCACGACGAGCGAGTCGAGCTTCGCGATGTCCTCGTCCTTCACGTTCACCATCGCTTTCAGCTTGTCGACGTCGACCTCCTCGACGTCCGCTTCACGCGACGGCCAGTGTCCATCCTGCAGGCAGATCAGGCAGCGGACGATCTCGACCAGGCCTTGCAGCAGCAGCACCGCGCCGGCAATCGGGATCACCGTCTTGAAGGGGTAGATCGGCGGCCCGTCCGCGGTGATGTTCGAGTGCTCGTTGATCGCCCAGGACTCGCCGGCGTAGACGAAGCCCGCCCAGCACAATGCGACGACGCCGGGGACGAAGAACATGATGTACAGCGCCAGGTCGAGCGACGCCTGCAGTCGGGGCGGAAAGAAGCCGTACAGCACGTCGCCGCGCACGTGGCCGTTCTTCGACAGCGTGTACGCGCCCGCCATCATGAACAGCGTCCCGTACATCATGATCATCACGTCGAATGCCCACGCGTGCGGAGCGCCGAGAACGTAGCGCGAGAAGACCTCCCACGTGATGAGAAACGTCAGCGCCACGATCAGCCACGCGAACGTCTGCCCGACCCAGGTGCTGAACTTGTCGACGGCGAGGAGCAGTTTCTGCATTGGGTTCCTGGAGCTACGCGCGCATCATGCGCCGGTTGCTGCGACTCAAACGCGGCGACCGGCAAAAAAAACACCATCCGGGCGAGGCCGGATGGTGTGCGTTACGTCGAATCGCGCTCAGGCCTTCTTGGTCCCGGTGGCCGGCTTCGCGAAGTAGTGGTTGAAGGCCATGCGGCGGCTCACGTAGGTATCCATGTCCCACTTCACCGCGCGGGCGCCGAATGCCTTCTGCGACTCGATGATCTCCTTGAACATCGGATTGTCGGTCATCTTCTTCGCCACGATCTGGTCGTACATCTCCAGCTGCTTCTGCAGGATCGCATCGGGTGTCTTGTAGAACTTGACGTTGTCCTTCGTCTGAAGCTCGACGTAATCCTTCGAGTACCGGTCGATTGCCTTCCACGTCATGTCCGCCGACGCCGCCTCCGCCGCGTTCGCGATGATCGCCCTCATCTTTTCGGGCAACGCGTCGTACTTCGTCTTGTTGAACAGGATCTCGAACTGCTCGGCGTTCTGATGGAAGCTCTGCAGCATGCAGACCTTCGACACGTCGGGAAACCCGAGAATCCGATCGGACGAGGCGTTGTTGAACTCGGCGCCATCGAGCAGGCCACGGTCCATCGCGGGGATGATCTCGCCGCCGGGCAGCGCGTTCACCGCGGCGCCCATCGCCGTAAACAGGTCAATCGAGATTCCAACCGTCCGGAACTTCATGCCCTTGAAGTCTTCGACCTTGGTGATCGGCTTCTTGTACCAGCCAAGCGGCTGCGTCGGGTGAGGTCCGTAGGGAAACGACACCACGTTGGCGCCCACCGATGCGTAGAGCTTGTTGAGCAGTTCCTTGCCGCCGCCGTACTTGTGCCAAGCGAGCAGCATGTTGCCGTCCATGCCGTACGCCGGCCCGGAACCCCACAGCGCCAACGCATTCTGCTTGCCATAGTGGTACGCCAGCACGCCGTGACCGCCATCGAGCGTCCCCTTCGATACGGCGTCGAGCAGGCCAAACGCCGGAACCACGGCGCCCGCGGGCAGCACCTCGATCTTGAGGTCGCCGCCCGTCATGTCGTTGACCTTTTTCGCGTAGTCCTGCGCGTACTCGTGGAAGATGTCCTTCGCGGGCCATGTGGATTGCCAGCGCATGCTGATCGGTCCCTGCGCTTTTGCGATCATCGGGAACCCGAGTGCGGCGACGCCCGCCGTTGCGCCGGACGCCGCCTTCAGGAATCCCCGGCGCGTGTTGCCCGTTTTCGCGGCAGCAGAAACGGTTTGCTTAGAAGCCTTCTTCATGATGTCTCCTCCAAGGTGCGCTCGCGCGCCGGTGCATCCATCGATGCGGTCATGGCGGCACTATCGCTGTGCCGTGATTCATCGAATCGCCATATCGCGCGAACAGGCGCCCTCAGTGACGATTCCGACTGGCCGGGATTATAGCCATGGGGCGGGGCAATGTAGCGAACCGCAGATCAGTGCGAAGGCGTTGTGCGCTGCGGCATGCGCGAACGCTCAGCCGGCGAGCGTCCGGCGGTCGCGCAGCGCCTGCGCCAGAGTTCCGGCGTCGACGTACTCGAGCTCCCCGCCCACCGGCACGCCGCGCGCGAGCCGGCTCACCGCGAGCCCGCGGGCGCGCAACATCTCACCAATATAGTGCGCCGTGGCCTCGCCCTCGTTGGTGAAATTGGTCGCGAGGATCACCTCGCGCACGACGCCGTCGGTGGCGCGCTTGAGAAGGCGATCCAGCCGGATTTCCTTCGGGCCGATGCCATCGAGTGGGGACAGGCGACCCATGAGCACGAAGTAGAGTCCCGCATAGGCCTGCGTGTGCTCGACCATCAGCAGGTCCGCGGGCGTCTCGACCACGCAAAGTTGTGCGGCGTCGCGCTTGCCCGAGCGGCATAGCGCGCACACCGTGTCCTCGGTGAACGTGTTGCAGCGCTCGCAATGCCGGACTGCCCGCGACGCGTGCTCCAGCGCCTGCGCGAGGCGCAGAGCGCCGTCCCGGTCGTGCTGCAGCAGGTGCAGCGCCATCCGCTGGGCCGCCTTCGGCCCGACGCCCGGCAGGCACCGCAGGGAGCGCGCCAGTTCGTCGACGCTCGACAACGGCTCCTGCGCGGCGGGAACGCGCGCGTCCGGCATGGTCCGGCGATCCGTCGTTGCGCTCAGAAAGGAAGCTTGAAGCCGGGCGGCAGCGGCATTCCCGACGTGAGACCGCCCATTTTCTCCTGCGTGGTGGACTCGACGCGGCGTACGGCGTCGTTCATCGCCGCCGCGACCAGATCCTCCAGCATGTCCTTGTCTTCGCTCAACAGCGACGGGTCGATCGCGACGCGCTTGACGTCGTGGCGGCAAGTCATCACGACCTTGACGAGGCCCGCGCCCGCCTGCCCTTCGACTTCGGTGCGGGCCAGTTCTTCCTGCGCCTTCTTGAGGTTGTCTTGCATCTGCTGCGCCTGCTTCATGAGTCCGGCGAGCTGGTTCTTCATCATGGCTTGGTCCCGGGAACGAAAACGCGTCGCGCGACTCGGCGCGCGACGACATGACTTTACCTCATGGCGGAAGGCGCGAATGGCGCGGCCCGCGCGCTCCGATTAGAACGCGCGGGCCTGCTCGTGTGCACTGGCCGGGAGTGGCCGCCGCGGCGGACTGTCGCCGAAGCAGCGGTGAGTCGCCCGCTCACCGGCCCGTCGCTCGCGCGGCGGGCCGGTCGATCTTCTCAGCTCAAGCCTTGCCCGACATCTTGCGACCTCGCCTCATCCATCCCATCGCTCCGAGGCCGAGGGTCAATAGCGCAAGCGAGGCGGGTTCCGGAAGCGGAGTGTCAGCGCGTGGGGGGCCGGTCGCAATACGGCTTCGTGCCGTCGAACCTGCCGCTACCCGAAACACAGCCGGAAATACTCAGGTTGTCGATGCCGATCGTGGAGGGCCAATCGATGAAGGTCAGGGTGGTCGCACCACCGCCGGCAAGACTCGTCAGATCGATGACCCCCGTGGATCCCATGTTTTGCGGATCCTTCGGCGACGTCGCGGGCTTGAGCGCAAGCGCCGAGAAGAAAGTCACGCCGTTGGCCTGGAACGTGAAGTCGGGCCAGTTGGCATTGGGATCGCCGGGTTCCGGCGGGCCGTCCACGTAGCATGAATTCGAGTTCGTGCTGTAGGGGCAATCGCCGTTGGGAAAGATCTCCCAGTCGAACGAAATGCTCCTGATCAGCAAGTTGGTAAAGGTGAAGGAGAAACGGTCCGACGGGTCGTCGTTGATGATGAAGTAGTCGCTGGAACCCGAGGACAGCGTCGGGCCGTTGACGTAGCCCTCGCCGTTGTACGAATTGGTTCGCTCGGCGCCCGTGGACGAAACCGTCACGTTGGAGTAACCGGCAGCGGTCAATTCCGCGTTCATCGCAGTGGCGATGGTGCTGTCGCTGGTGGTCTCGGAACCGGCATTGAACGTGAAGACCACGGAAGCACCGGCTTGCGAACAAATTGCCATGGCAAGCGCTGCCAGCAGTTTGCGTTTCATTTTCATCGGATTCCCTGTCTTCTAGGTTGGTGTGCGGTGTTGTGACACACGCCCAAAAGCAAGGCCCGGGCCAAGCGAGTTATTCGTTATATTTCAACTATATAAACATCACTCCAATGTAATGCGTAAGGGCTGCCGACGATGCGGTCGGCAAGCTCGGGCGTTGTACGATACCGGCCATGTTTTCAGCATTCCCAATTCTCGGAAACGCCCGGGAAACTTTCCTTTTTACGGGGAAAACGCCAAAATACTCGCTCGCCCGGCGTTCTGGACAAGACAAAAGTGGAAAGTCAGCCGGCAGTATCGTCGCTGCTCGCCAGCGGCTTGATCGTTTCCGGCTTGATCTTCGCGCCGAAACCCGCCAGCAGATCGCGAACGAAGGGCTCGTCGCGAAAGGTCTGCTCCCCCTTGATCCGCTCTTCGTCCCGGGTGCGACGCTCCTGCGCCGCGAGGGATCCGGGCGCCGCCTCGCCGACCTCGAACGCGAGCAGAAGCTTGCGGCCGGTGGCTGCTTCGAGGGCGGCCTTGAGCTTGTCGGCGTACATCCTGTCGGCCAGGTGCTTGTGCGACACCGGCAGCGCCAGCGTGAGCGCGTTGCCGATGAGCGAGACCCACGCGGTTTGCGCGGCCAGTTGCGCGGCCATGCCGCTGAGCTTCAGCGCCGCGACGGTCGCGGGCCACTGCAAAGGATCGTCCGGAAGCGCGAGCCTTTCGCCTCCAGGCGGTAGGGGCGCTGCATCGGCACGCGCAGCAGCGTCGCGCACTGGCGGCGCGCGCAGCGCCGCGACGTTGGCGACCGAAGCGTCAGGGGCGGCGCTACGAAGCGCCGCGGCCCCGCGTGGGGGTGTCGGCGCCGGCGGAGGCGCCGTACGCGCCGGCGCCAGATCGCCGCCTTGCGCCGTCACCGGCTCGAACGCGAGCAGCCGCAGGAGCGTCATGGCGAACCCGGCGGCCTCGTCCGGCGCCAGCGTCAGGTCGGCACGTCCTTGCACGCAAATCTGGTAGGCGAGCTGCACGGCATCAGGCGGCAGCGCTTCTGCGTACCCGCGAACGCGTTGCGCGTCGTCGAAGCCCTCGGCCGCAGTGGGAACGACCTGCGCCACCGCGACCCGGTGCAGGAGCGACGCAAGCTCCTCCAGCGCAGCGCCGAACGCGAGCCCGCGCTGCGCCAGCGCGCCGCCTTCCGCGACGAGCGCCGGCCCGTCGCGCGCGATCAGCGCGTCGACGATCCGATAGACATGATCGCGATCGACCGCGCCCAGCATCGAGCGCACGACCGCTTCGCGGACTTCGCCGCTGCCGAAGGCGATCGCCTGGTCAAGGAGCGACAGCGCGTCACGCAGGCTGCCCTGCGCCGCGCGGGCGATCAGTGCGAGTGCTGCAGCGTCGAACGCCACGCTCTCCTCGCCGAGGATGTGCGCGAGGCGCGCCTCGATCGCAGCCGGCGGCAGCGGCTTCAGGTTGAATTGCAGACAGCGCGACAGCACGGTGACCGGGATCTTCTGCGGGTCCGTCGTCGCGAGGACGAACTTCACGTGCTCCGGCGGCTCCTCGAGCGTCTTCAGCATCGAGTTGAACGCCGCCTTCGACAGCATGTGCACTTCGTCGATCAGGTAGACCTTGTAGCGGCCGACCGTGGGCGCGTAGCGCGCGTTGTCGAGGATCTCGCGCATGTTGTCGATGCCCGTGTTCGACGCGGCGTCGAGCTCGAGGAGATCGACGAAGCGGCCGGCATCGATCTCGGTGCACGCCGCGCAGATGCCGCAAGGCGTGGGCGTGACGCCGGTGACGCAGTTCAGGCTCTTCGCGAGGATGCGCGCGATCGTCGTCTTGCCGACGCCGCGCGTGCCCGTCAGCAGGTAGGCGTGGTGCAGCCGGCCGCGCGCGAGGGCGTTGGAGAGCGCCGTGACGACGTGCGCCTGGCCGGACAGTTCCGCGAACGTCCGCGGGCGCCATTTGCGCGCCAGGACCTGGTAACTCATTTCACGCGGGCCATCCCGTACGCAGCGAGGGAACTGCTGTTAGCTGCCTGGACACGTCAAGCAGGTCCTTCGCTTCGCTCGGGATGACAGGAGATAGGGGTGGCGAGCCGTTCCCCCGGCACTTGCAGGGAGTCGCTTTGGCTGCTTCCTTCCGGACCTGACCAGATTCACGACCTTGCAATGCGGGGCGACCCGCCGTGGTACATCCGCATTATAGCCGTCGGCGCGGCGTGCATCGCCGCTATAATTGCGATTCATGCGCGATGCCGCGAACGCCGGGGGGCCTCGCCGTGCGTTGCGAAGCGGCATCGCGATCGTCACCGGCGCGATCATCGTCTTCGCGGGCTGCGGTCCGCAGCCATTGGCGCCGCCGCAGCAACGCCACGAAATCGTCGTCGCCGTCCGGCCCGGCCCAGCGTCGTGGTTCCCCGGCCCCGATGGATCGCCCACCGGCTTCGATCACGACCTCCTGACGCGGTTCGCGCGCGAGCAGAACCTGCCGCTTCGCGTCGTCATCGTCGAAAGCGCTGCCGCGTTGCTCGCGCAGGTCGCGGCCGGCAAGGTCCACATCGGCGCCGGCGGGTTGTTCCAGGGTGCGCCTGCGAAAGACGACGGCGCGCGGTCCGGCGACGCGCCGCCGCAAGTGCTGTGGAGCGCAGGAACGCACGCCGTCGAGCCCGTGCTGATCTACAACCGCGACGGCTTCAAACCCAAGAGCTTCGTCGACCTCGAAGGCGCCACGGTCGCCTACCCGGAAGGTACCGGGCTCGAAGCGCAGCTCGCCGCCGCGCGCCTCGCGCATCCCGAAGTCGCGTGGAAGGCGGTCGACGTTCCTTCGTCCGATGCGCTGATCGCGCAGGTCGCTGACGGAACGGTCAATTACGCGGTGGTGCCGTCGAACGACGCCGCCGTCGCGCACAACATCTATCTCGACTTCGCCGTCGCGTTTCCCGCGGGACCGCGCCGCCTGCTCGCCTGGGCGGTCGCGCCGGGACAGAAGGCGCTGCGCGACGCGATCGACACTTTCCTCAACCGGCTGCGCGGCGACGGTACGCTTGCGCGCTACGCCGAGCGCTACTTCGCGCCGGTACAGCGCGTTCATCGGATCGACGGCGAGGTATTCCGCGAGCGGATCCGGTCCGTGCTGCCCCAGTACCGGCGCGACTTCGAGGGCGCGCAGGGTGCCACCGGAATCGACTGGCGTCTGCTCGCTGCCGTCGCGTACCAGGAATCGCAATGGGACCCGTTCGCGACGTCGGAAACCGGTGTGCGCGGCCTGATGCAGCTCACCGAGGAAACCGCGCGCCAGCTCCGCGTCGCGGATCGCCTCGACGCGAAGGCGTCGATCGGTGCGGCGGGACGCTACTTGCGCGAGCTGAAGGCGAAATTGCCCGAGCGCATCGGCGAACCCGACCGGACGTGGCTGGCGCTCGCTGCCTTCAACATCGGCATCGCGCATCTGGAGGACGCACGCATCCTCGCGCAGAAGCAGAAGCTGAATCCGGACCTGTGGAGCGACGTGCGCAAGACGCTGCCGCTGCTTGCGCAGCCCGAGTACTACGCGGACGCGAAATACGGCTACGCGCGCGGCGGCATGCCCGTTGCGTTCGTCGATCGCGTGCGCGCCTACTACGACATCCTGCTGCGGCTCGAGCAGCCTTTCCAGTCGCGGTTCCAGCTCTCCGCGGATGCGCCACCGGCACCGCCACGCCGCTGACAGCGGCATCGTCGCGTCGACCGCTCAACGTTCGAGGACTTACGATGTTCGATCGATGGCTCCGCCTGATCCTGATGCTCGTGGCGCTCGGCGCAGGCGCAGCGCACGCGCAGACGCCGGCGACCGTTCGGCTCGACGAGCTCACGTGGCCGGAGCTGAAGGCGCGGATTGCCGCCGGTGCCACGACGGTCATCGTGCCGATCGGCGGCACCGAACAGAGCGGGCCGCACATGGCCCTCGGCAAGCACAACCTGCGCGCCGCGCTGCTCGCCGAACGGATCGCGCAGGCGCTCGGCAACGCGATCGTCGCGCCAGTCGTCGCATACGTTCCGGAAGGCGGCATCGATCCGCCGACCGGGCACATGCGCTTTCCGGGGACGATCAGCGTGCCGGCGCCCGCGTTCGAGGCCGTGCTGGAAGGGGCTGCACGGAGCCTTCGCCGCGCCGGCTTTCGCGACATCGTGCTGCTCGGCGATCACGGCGGCTATCGGACGAGCCTCGCCGCTGTATCGAAGCGGCTCGAGCGCGAGTGGGCCACGGCCGGCGTACGCGTGCACGTTCCCGCCGCGTACTACCGGGCCGCCGAACAGGAATTCGCCGCGACGCTGGCTGCGCGCGGCTATCGCGTGGAGGAGATCGGCACGCACGCGGGGCTCGCCGATACGTCGCTCACGCTGGCGGTGGCGCCCGCGCTCGTCCGCGTGGATCGCATGCGCGCGACACCGTCCGCCGCCGACGGCGTCAACGGCGACCCGCGCCGGTCAAGCGCCGAGCTCGGCGCGATCGCCGCGGATGCTATCGTCGCGGACACCGTCGCTGCAATTCGCAAGGCGACCGCGCCGCGCTGACGCGCACACGCCACCGCTTCCCTTCGTCGACGAATCCGTGAATCCCCATTTGCCTCACCGCCTTGCGGCGCTCGCCTCGTGCGCGGCGTGTCTCCTGCTTGCTGCCGGGAGCGTCGCGCAGGCGCCTGCCATCGTGACCACCGTCCCCGGCATGCCACCGGTGTCCGACGCCGCCAATCTGTACAGCGATACAGGTCAAGGCAGGCTCTCGCCTGCGGTGTCGGCCGACCCGCCGCGCGTGTACGTGCCGAACCTCCAGTCGAACGACGTCTATGTCATCGACCCGGCGACGCTCAAGGTGATCGACAAGTTCCGGGTCGGCATCAATCCGCAGCACATCGTCCCGTCGTGGGACCTGCGCACGCTCTGGGTCACGAACAACGCCGAGGGCCGCACCGACGGCAGCCTGACGCCGATCGATCCGAAGACCGGCAAGCCCGGCAAGGCGATCGCGGTCGACGATCCGTACAACATGTATTTCTCGCCGGACGGCAAGTCGGCGATCGTCGTGGCCGAGGCGATGAAGCGGCTCGACTTCCGCGATCCGAAGACGATGGCGCTGCAGTACTCGATCGATGTGCCGCGCTGCGCCGGCATCAATCACGCCGATTTCTCGATCGACGGCAAGTTCGCGATCTTCACGTGCGAGTTCGAAGGCACCGTCGCGAAGATCGATCTGGTCGGTCGCAAGGTGCTGGGCTACACGCAGGTCATCCAGCCCGGTCGGCCGACGCGCGTGGTCAAGGGGCCGGACGGCCGCGACGAAGTCATCTGCACGGTGTGGAAAGGGATGCCGCAGGACATCCGTGCATCGCCGGATGGCAAGCTCTTCTACATCGCCGACATGATGGCCGACGGCATCCACGTCGTCGACGGCGAATCGCTGCGCCAGGTGGGCTTCATCTTCACCGGCAAGGGAACGCACGGGCTCTACCCGAGCCGCGACGGAAAGAAGCTCTATGTCGCGAACCGCGGCTCGAACAGGATCCACGGCCCGCCTGCGGGCAAGGGCAGCGTATCTGTTGTCGACTTCGCTACGCAGAAGGTCGAAGCAACGTGGCCCGTACCCGGCGGCGGCAGCCCCGACATGGGCAACGTCAGCGCCGACGGCAAGCAGCTCTGGCTATCGGGACGCTACGACAACGTCGTCTACGTGTTCGACACGTCGAGCGGCGCGGTGACCAGAATTCCGGTCGGCAAGGAGCCGCACGGGCTCACCGTCTGGCCGCAGCCCGGCCGCTACTCGCTCGGCCACACCGGCAACATGCGCTGACCTATTTCGCGATGCGCGTCTGGCCGCCCATGTAGGGCTGCAGCACGCGAGGCACGGCGATCGAGCCGTCCGCCTGCTGGTAGTTCTCCAGCACCGCGACCAGCGTGCGGCCGATCGCGAGTCCGGAACCGTTCAGCGTGTGCACGAGCTCCGGCTTGCCCTGCGCGTTGCGAAAGCGCGCCTGCATCCGCCGCGCCTGGAACGCCTCGCAGTTGGAGCACGACGAGATCTCGCGGTAGGCGTTCTGCCCGGGCAGCCACACTTCGAGGTCGTACGTCTTCGCCGAAGCGAACCCGATGTCGCCGGTGCACAGCGCCATCACCCGGTAGGGCAATTCCAATCGCTGCAAAATCGTCTCGGCGTGCCCCGTCAGCTGCTCCAGCGCGTCGTAGGAGGTCTCGGGCGTAACGACGTGCACCAGCTCGACCTTGTCGAACTGGTGCTGGCGGATCATGCCGCGCGTGTCCTTGCCGTAGCTGCCCGCTTCCGACCGGAAGCACGGCGTGTGCGCGGTAAGCTTGAGTGGCAGCGTTGCCAGCGGCAGGATCTCGTCGCGCACGGTGTTCGTGAGGGTGATCTCGGAGGTCGAGATCAGGTAGAGCTTCTCGCCCTCGCCTTCCGCGCCGCCTTTCTTGACTGCGAACATGTCCGCTTCGAATTTGGGCAGCTGCGTCGTGCCGACCAGCGTGTCGGCGTTGACGATGTACGGCGTGTAGCACTCGGCGTAGCCATGCTCGCGCGTGTGCACGTCGAGCATGAACTGCGCGAGCGCGCGATGCAGCGCCGCCAGATCGCGGCGCAGGAACGAAAAGCGCGCGCCGGCGAGCTTCGCAGCCGTCGCGAAGTCGAGCAGGCCCAGCCCTTCGCCGAGATCGACGTGGTCGCGCACCGCAAAGTCGAACGTGCGCGGCGTACCCCAGCGGCGCACTTCGACGTTGTCATCACCCGACTTGCCGTCCGGTGTACTGACGTGGGTCAGGTTGGGCAGGTCGAGCAGGAAGTCGCGCAGTTCGGTCTGCACGCGCGCAAGGGATCCTTCGAGCTTGGCGACTTCGTCAGGGATGCCGGCTGCTTCGGCGAGCAGCGCACTTGCGTCCTCGCCCTTCCCTTTGGCAACGCCGATCTGCTTCGACAGCGCGTTGCGCTTCGACTGCAACTCCTGCGTGGCGGTCTGGATGCGCTTGCGCTCGGCCTCGAGCGCCTCGAAGCGCGCGACGTCGAGCGTCACGCCGCGCTTGGCGAGGCCGGTGACGACGCGGGGAAGATCGGTACGAAAAAGATTGATGTCGAGCATTCGGTAATCTTATCAGAGGGTTGACGAATGCTCGGCCGCCTGAAGCCGGCCCCACAAGGAATGCAGCACCTGCGCTTCCTGCTCTTCTCGAATTTGGAGCGCCTGCGCTTCCTACTCTTGCGGGTCAGGCTTCAGCCTGACGGACGCCGCATCACGCGTACGCAACCCTTCAAGCTTTTCGCGGATACGCGCTTCGAGCCCGCGCTCCGTCGGCGCGTAGAACGTCGTCGCCGGCATGTCGTCAGGCAGGTAATGCTCGCCCGCGGCGTACGCGTCCTCCTCGTCGTGCGCATAGCGGTAGCCCTTGCCGTAGCCGAGTCCTTTCATCAGCTTCGTCGGCGCATTGCGCAGACGCATCGGCACCGGCCGCGAGCCGTCCTCACGGATGAACGCGCGCGCCGCCGAGTACGCGGTATAGACCGCGTTGCTTTTCGCGGCGCACGCGAGGTAGATCACGCACTCGGCGAGCGCGAGCTCGCCCTCCGGCGAGCCCAGGCGCTCGTAGGTGGCTACGGCATCCAGTGCCAACGCCAGCGCCCGCGGATCGGCGAGGCCGATGTCCTCGGTTGCCATGCGGATCATCCGGCGGCCGACGTAGATCGGATCGGCGCCGCCGTCGAGCATGCGGCACATCCAGTAGAGCGACGCATCCGGGTCCGAACCGCGCACCGCCTTGTGCAGCGCCGAGATCTGGTCGTAGAACGCCTCGCCGCCCTTGTCGAAGCGGCGCATCGAGCGCGCGATCGTCGCTTCCACGAACGGCAGGTCGACCGCGCTGCGTTTCGCCGTATGCGCGGCGACCGCAAGCTGCTCGACGAGGTTGATGACGCGCCGGCCATCGCCGTCGGCGTAGGCGATCACGGCGTCGCGCGCAGGCCCGTCCGGCGCCATTGCGGGCGGCGACAGCGCAATCGCGCGGTCGAGCAGCACGCCGAGATCCGCCGGCGACAGCGGCTCCAGCACGTAAACCGCCGCGCGCGACAACAACGCGCCGTTCACCTCGAACGACGGGTTCTCGGTCGTCGCGCCGATGAACGTGAGGAGCCCCTGCTCGACGAAAGGCAGAAACGCATCCTGCTGCGCCTTGTTGAAGCGATGGACTTCGTCGACGAACAGGATCGTCGCGCGGCCGTATTGCGCGCGCGTCGCCTCGGCGCGCGCAACGGCGTCGCGGATGTCCTTGACGCCGGCGAGCACTGCGGAAATGGCGATGAAGTCCGCGCTGAACGCGTCGGCCATCAAACGCGCGAGCGTCGTCTTGCCGACGCCGGGCGGGCCCCACAGGATCATCGAGTGCGGCTGGCCCGCCGCAAATGCAACGGCCAGCGGCTTGCCGGGCGCGAGC
Organism: uncultured beta proteobacterium; assembly: GCA_963851465.1. Taxonomy (GTDB): domain Bacteria; phylum Pseudomonadota; class Gammaproteobacteria; order Burkholderiales; family Casimicrobiaceae; genus VBCG01. The sequence continues at coordinate 68,327 of CAWKPJ010000006.1, read as the reverse complement.
AGGTGCCGCTGCCCGACGACGTCGGCGATGGTGCGCGGCCGCATCCGTTCGGCGAGCGGGACGGCCGTCAAGGTTTCCTGGGTGAGAAGATCTGCCACGCGCGCGCTTTCGTTGCCCGGCGGAATTATGCGCGGTAAAGTCCGGGCCTCTCCGATGTCGCTAATCGCGGCGACTGGAGGAGGTGGCCGGTGCGGGTTCCGCGGGCGCCTGAACACTGAAGCCCGCGGGACCCCGTACCGGCCACCTCCGACCACCCCGATGAACGACAACCTGCCCGACAATCCCGTGAAGACCGCGCTCGCCGCCGGCAAGACCTGCTGCGGCGCGATGGTGTTCGAGTTCTTCTCGCCCGGCATTCCGCAGATCTGCAAGAACGCCGGCGCCGAGTTCGTGCTCTTCGACATGGAGCACACCGGCCTCGGCTTCGAGACGCTGAAGACACAGTTCGCGCTCTGCCGCGGCCTCGGCATCGTGCCGATGGTGCGCGTGCCGCGCGGCGAGTATCACTTCATCGCGCGCGCGCTCGACGTCGGCGCGATGGGCGTGATGATCCCCATGGTCGGCAGCGCCGAAGAGGCGCGGCAGATCGTCGCGTGCACGCGCTACCCGCCCGCCGGACGCCGCGGCGCGGCGTTCGGCTTTGCGCACGACGACTACCGCGGCGGCGACGTCCGCGCGAAGATCGCCGCGCTCCACGCCCGCACGATGGTCATCCCGCAGATCGAAACCGCGGAAGGGCTTGCGAACGTGGAAGCGATCGCCGCGGTCGACGGCGTCGACGCGCTCTGGCTCGGCCACTTCGACCTCACCAATTTCCTCGGCATTCCCGGCGCCTTCGACGATCCGCGCTTCGAGGCCGCGGTGACGCGGATCATCGCGGCGTGCGACGCAAACAAGAAGGCCGCCGCGTTCATCGCGACCGACGAAGGGTGGGCGCACCGGTACGCCAACCGCGGCTTCAGGCTGTTCGCGTACGGGCTCGATCAACTGATGTTGCAGAACGCGCTGGCGCACGGCCTTGGCGTGCTGCGCAAGGGAGCAGGACAATGACCGCTCGATTGCGCGTGGGCATCACGCGCGACATTCTCGATGCGCATGGCGAGCCCGCGTTCGGCCGCAAGCCGCTCGCGCTGCTCGACGGCGCCGAAACGCTCGACTGGGAGTATCTGCCGGAGGTCGTGCCGCACCTGGCGCCCGATCACGCCGCGCACTACGACGCGGTCTACGTGAACGCGGCGCGCGTTCCGGCAAGCGCCATTTCACGTGGCGATTGCCGGCTGAAGGTCGTTGCGCGGCATGGCGTCGGCTACGACTCCGTCGACGTTCCGGCCATGACCGCCGCTGGAATCGTGGTCACCAACACGCCGTCGTCGATGCCGCGGCCGGTGGCGACGATCGCGCTCACGTTCATCCTGGCGCTGGCCGGCAAGCTGATGCTGAAGGATCGCCTGACCCGCAGCGGCCGCTGGCACGAGCGGATGGAGAACATGGGCCGCGGTCTCACCGGGCGCACGCTCGGCGTCATCGGCACCGGGCGCATCGGCAAGGAGCTGCTGCGGATGGCGCGCACGTTCGAGCTGAACCTGCTGGCCACCGATCCGAAGGTCGATGCGGTGGAACTGGCCTACCTCGGCGCGCGCAAGGTCGACATGGACACGCTGCTGGCGCAGTCCGACTTCGTCGTCGTGTGCTGCCTGCTCGACGCATCGACCCGGCACCTGGTCGGCGCGCCGCAATTCGCGCGCATGCGGCCGGACGCGTACTTCATCAACGTGGCGCGCGGCCCGATCGTGGACGAGGTGGCGCTGATCGCTGCGCTCCAGCGCCGCCAGTTCGCCGGAGCCGCACTCGACGTCTTCGAGCAGGAGCCGGTCGATCCGGCAAATCCGCTGCTTGCGATGGACAACGTGATCGTCACGCCGCATTCGCTGTGCTGGACCGACGAGTGCTTCGACAACATGGCGACCACGGGCCTCACGAGCATCGTCGATGCGCTTTCCGGCCGGCGGCCGCAGTTCGTCGTCAATCCCGAGGTGCTCGACCACCCGCGGGTGAAGGGCTGGCTGCGGGCTTGAAGCGCGCGGCTGTCCGCGCGCTCGCAATCGCGCTTCCTGGCGGCGGCGCTGCCAGCCGCCGCGTTCGATCTCGAGGGGCATCGCGGCGCGCGCGGCCTGGCGCCGGAGAACACGCTCGCTGCGTTCCGCCGCGCGCTCGCGATCGGCGTGACGACGCTGGAGACCGATCTTGCGGTGACGCGCGACGATGTGCTCGTGCTGTCGCACGATCCGTTGCTCAATCCCGATCTGGTGCGCGGACCCGACGGCAAGTGGCTCGCCGCGAAGGGGCCGCCGATTCGCACGCTGGCACTAGCCGAGCTGACGCGCTACGACGTGGGACGTCTCGATCCATCGAGCCGCTACGCGGCGCAGTTCCCGCAGCAGGAACCTGCGGACGGCGAGCGCGTTCCGACGCTGGCCCAGCTCTTCGCGCTGGTGCGCGACAGCGGCAAGCCCGTACGCCTCAACCTCGAGACGAAGATCGATCCGACGCGCCAGGATGACACGGTCGACCCGGTGACGTTCGCGCGGCTCGCCGTCGATGCGATTCGTGACGCAGGCTTCATGGAGCGCACGACGCTGCAGTCGTTCGACTGGCGCACGCTCGTCGAGGCGAAGAAGCGCGCGCCGGCGTTGCGCACTGCGTGCCTGTCGATCGAGACGGCGAACAACGACACGATAAAGCCGACTGGCGACGCGCCGTCGCCGTGGACCGCCGGTCTGGACGTCCGGCGCTACGGCGGCTCGGTGCCGAAGCTCGCGCAGGCGGCCGGCTGCGCAATCTGGTCACCGTTCTGGCGCAATGCCACGCCGGAGCGCATTGCGGAAGCGCACGAGCTGAAGCTCGAAGTATTGCCCTGGACCGTGAACGACTCCGGCCGACATGGCACGCCTCATCGACGCCGGCGTCGACGGCCTCATCACCGACTACCCAGATCGCCTGCGCGAGGTCATGCGCGCGAAGGGCACTGCCGCTGCCGTGACGTCAGCGTTCGAGCCGGGTGCCCGCGCGCGCTCCCCGCGACCGCTCCTCAGCCAGACTACTTCGCGTCGCCCACGACATCCGCACCGGCAGGAACGTCGAACCGGAACAGCGTCGGGGCAAGCGCCGGGTTGCGCTCGAACGTGGTGAATGTCAGCGTGGTGATCTGGCCGAACGCGTCGGTCAACTCCATCGCGCGCGGCAGGTTGTCGCGAAAGCCCAGGCGAACGCGTGTGAACTGCGACTCCGGCGTTTTCGGTACCGCATCGACGTATTCGAGATCTCCGGCAGCCGACCCCTCGCTCAGCGTGAAATTCTTCTCGAGCGCGTTGTCGCCCGCCAACAGCGCCGCGGGTGTGGCGCCGAGCGCGATGTCGAGCTTGCGGACGATGACCTGGTTGAGATCGCGGTCGTAGACCCACACGCGCGTGCCGTCGCCGACGATCAGCTGTTCGAACGGCTTCTCGTACGTCCAGCGGAATTTGCCCGGCCGGGCGAAAGCGAATGTGCCGCCGGAGTCCTGCGGCTGCGCGCGCGTCTTGCTCGCCACCGACTGCCGGAACGTGCCCTGCGCGGTTTTCGTGCCGTCGAGGAACGCCTTGAGCTGCCCGAGCCCCGTGGCGTCGACACCCGGCGACGCGAGCAGGAACGCCAACGCGCCGGCGGCAAATGCGGTGTGGATGGATCTCATGTCGGTGTCGGAGTCAGTTCCGTCCGCCGAGTTCCGTGCCGGGGATGTTGGCGAGGCAGTTCCCGACGCGATCGAGGACCACGTAGCTGTGGTCGAGGCCCGCGTAGTCGTGGCGCGTGCCCGCGACGCGATACTGCCGGACGAAGACGCGCCACGCATCGTAGGCGATTTCCGCGTCGGCGTCGCAGCCCGTGACGAAGGCGTTCGCGCAGAATTCGCGCGGCAGCAACGATCGCGCGCGCTCGATGATCTGCGGCCTCGCTCAGCACCGGCGCGCTCGCTGCGCGATCGCGCGGGCAGAACTCCGGCCCCGTCCGGTAGACCTCCACCGGGCCCGCGAAGGCGTGCGCCGCAGACGCAGCACGCACGCGCCTCGCCGCCGCGCGCCACCGCGGCGGCGCCATCACGCCGGCTCGCCTTTGCCCGCGGGAACGAGCACGTCGCGATTGCCGTTCGACTGCATCGGCGACACGAGCCCGGCACGCTCCATCTGCTCGATCAGCCGCGCCGCGCGGTTGTAGCCGATGCGCAGGTGCCGCTGCACCAGCGAGATCGACGGCCGGCGCGTCTTCAGCACGACGTTGACCGCCTGGTCGTACATCGGGTCGGCTTCCGCGTCGCCGGCATCGAGCGAAACGCCCTCCTCGCCGCCGTCGCCGTTCGCCGCCGCCTTCCAGAATGCCCTCGAGGTACTGCGGTCCGCCGAGCGACTTCAGATGCTCGACGACGCGATGGACCTCGGCGTCGGACACGAACGCGCCGTGGACGCGCAGCGGATAGCCGGTGCCCGGCGGCAGGTACAGCATGTCGCCCTGCCCCAGCAGCGTCTCGGCGCCCATCTGGTCGAGGATCGTCCGCGAATCGACCTTGCTCGCGACCTGGAACGCGATCCGCGACGGGATGTTGGCCTTGATGAGCCCGGTGATCACGTCGACCGACGGCCGCTGCGTCGCGAGGATCAGGTGGATGCCCGCGGCGCGCGCCTTCTGCGCGATGCGCGCGATCAGCTCCTCGATCTTCTTGCCGGTGACCATCATCAGGTCGGCGAGCTCGTCGACGACGACGACGATCAGCGGCATCTCGTCCAGCGGCTCCGGCGATTCCGGCGTCAGCGACACCGGGTTCAGCAGCGGCTTGCCCGCCTTCTTCGCCTCGGCGATGCGCTGGTTGTAGCCGGCGAGGTTGCGCACGCCGAGCGGCGACATCAGCTTGTAGCGGCGCTCCATCTCGCCCACGCACCAGTGCAGCGCGTTGGGCGCGAGCTTCATGTCCGTCACGACCGGCGCGAGCAGATGCGGAATGCCCTCGTAGACGGACAGCTCCAGCATCTTCGGGTCGATCAGGATGAGCCGGACGTGCTTCGGCTCGGCCTTGTAGAGCAGCGACAGGATCATCGCGTTCACCGCGACCGACTTGCCCGATCCGGTGGTGCCGGCGACGAGCAGGTGCGGCATCCGCGCGAGATCGGCGATCACCGCCTTGCCCGCGATGTCCTTGCCGAGCGCCAGCGTGAGCGCGCCGGGCGCGTCGTTGTACGTCGTCGACGCGAGGATCTCCACCAGCTTCACGATCTGCCGCTTCGCGTTCGGCAGCTCGAGCGCCATGCACGACTTGCCCGGAATCGTCTCGACGACGCGGATCGACACCACCGACAGCGCGCGCGCGAGATCCTTCATCAGGTTGACGATCTGCGCGCCCTTCACGCCGACCGCCGGCTCGATCTCGAAGCGCGTGATCACCGGCCCCGGATACGCCGCCAGCACTTTCACGGCGACGCCGAAGTCGGCGAGCTTGCGTTCGATCAGCCGCGACGTGAAATCGAGCGTGTCGGCGCTCACCTGCTCGGTCGACGGCGGCGCGTCCTCGAGCAGCGACAGCGGCGGCAGCGACGAATCGGGCAACTCGGTGAACAGCGGCCGCTGCTTCTCCTTGACGATCCGCTCGGAGCGCGGCAGCGGCGCCGCCGACGGCACGACGACGAGCGGTTCGCGCTCCACCTCCTCCACGCGAATCTGCTCGACGACGTGCTCGCGCTCGGCGGTCGCGATCTCGCCGATGCGCCGGTCCTCGGCGCGCTCGCGCCTCGTGCGCAACCATGCAACCGCGCGCTCGACGCCGCCGCCGGTCCGCTCCATCACCCTGAACCACGACATGCCGAAGAACAGCGAGCAACCGATCGCGAACAGCGCGAGCAGGATCAGCGTCGCGCCGTTGAAACCGAACGTGCGCGCAAAGCGCTTCCCCGATCGACCCGCCGAATGCCCCGCCGGGCGCGAGCGGCAGCGTCACGGGCATCCGCCAGAGCCGGATCGACTCGAGTGCGGCGCTGGCCAGAAGCATCAGCGCGAAGCCGATCGCCGCGAGTACGAACGGATGATCGTGCGCAATCTCGGGATGGAACACGCGGCGAAAACCGGCGACGACGACCACGATGCCGCCGATGACCCACCACCACGCAGACATTCCGAACAGGTAGAGCAGCAGGTCGGAAAGCCACGCGCCGAACACGCCGCCACGGTTGGCGATCGGCGCGCCGGTGCCGGTGAACGAAAAGCCGGGATCGGTGCGCGTGTAAGTGGCGAGAATGAGGGCCAGGTACAAGAGCGCCGCGATCACCAGCACGCCCCACGCCTCGTGCACCAGACGGCGGAAACGCGGCGACAGCGTATCCGCCGCCGTCGACGGCCGTTTCGCGTTACCGTTCTTCTTGAAAAACATGCACTTGCCGCCGGGACTTCAACGCGCGCATTATACCTTGCGCGAACGGTGATGGAAGGCCTGCCCGCGCGGAATCGCCATCGCGCTTGTACGCACTGCCGTCGCCCACACATCCATTAAACTCTCGCGCTTTCGCGCCCGATCCGCCCTCATGTCCGCCAAACACGCACGTTTGCTCATCCTCGGCTCCGGTCCCGCCGGTTACACGGCGGCAGTCTACGCCGCGCGCGCCAACCTCAAGCCGGTGGTGATCACCGGCCTCGCGCAAGGCGGCCAGCTCATGACGACGACCGACGTCGACAATTGGCCCGCCGACGCCGACGGCGTCATGGGCCCCGACCTGATGGCGCGCTTCCAGCGCCACGCGGAGCGCTTCGACACCGAGCTCGTGTTCGACCATATCCAGTCGGTCGATCTTTCTTCGCGGCCGTTCCGCCTGCAGGGCGACAACGGCGGCTACACCTGCGATGCGCTGATCATCGCCACCGGCGCGTCGGCGCGCTACCTCGGGCTGCCGTCCGAGGAGGCGCACATGGGGCGCGGCGTGTCGGCGTGCGCGACCTGCGACGGCTTCTTCTACAAGGGCGAGGACGTCGTCGTCGTAGGCGGCGGCAACACCGCGGTCGAGGAAGCGCTCTACCTGTCGAACATCGCGAAGAGCGTCACCGTGGTGCACCGACGCGACAAGTTCCGCGCCGAAGCGATTCTCGTGGACCGGCTGCTCGCGAAAACCGGCAACGGCGGCAAGGTGAACGTGATGTGGAACAACACGCTGGACGAAGTGCTCGGCGATGCGTCGGGCGTCACCGGCGCGCGCGTCAAGGACACGAAGAGCGGCGCGACGCAGGACGTCGCCGTGAAGGGCGTGTTCATCGCGATCGGGCACACGCCGAACACGCAACTCTTCGAAGGCCAGCTCGACATGGCCGGCGGCTACCTCAAGGTGCGCGGCGGCAGCGAAGGCAACGCAACGCAGACGTCGATCCCCGGCGTGTTCGCCGCCGGCGACGTCGCGGACCACGTCTATCGCCAGGCGGTCACGTCGGCAGGTACCGGCTGCATGGCGGCGCTCGACGCCGAGGCCTATCTCGAAGCGCAGCCCTGACGGATGGCCAAGCTCGGCGACCTGAAGGACCTGCTCGCGAAAGCAGCGCCGCGCGCAGTGGCGAAGCCGGTCGCCGTGATCGCGAAGCCCGTCGGCCTGACCGCGAAGCCCGTCGCCGTGCCGGTGATCCCTCCGGCGTCGCCAAAGCGCGCGCTTGCCGCCGCGAAGCACGCCGATGCGGATGTCGACCTCGCCCGCGCGTTCGCCGACGTAAAGCGCCTGCCGGCGTCGAACAGGGCCACCGGCGCGCGCCCGCGCCCCGCCCCGGTGCCGCGCCAACGGATTGCCGACGAGCGCAACGCGCTCGAGATGTCGAAGTACGGCAGCGAGCCCGCGCCGCAGACGTGGGACATCGGCCAGGAGCTCGAAGGCGAGCAGACGTTCCTGCGCCGCGGCCTCGGCACCGACGTGCTCACCGGCCTGCGCCGGGGCCGCTGGGTGGTGCAAGGCGATATCGATCTGCATGGCATGACGACGGACGAGTCGCACGACGCGCTCGCCGATTTCCTCGTCGAGGCGCGCACGCGCGGGCTGCGCTGCGTGCGCGTGATCCACGGCAAGGGGCTGACGTCGCCGAACAAGGAGCCGGTGCTCAAGGGCAAGGTGCGCCGCTGGCTCGCGCACTGGGACGACGTGCTCGCGTACTGCGAAGCGCCGCGCCACGCCGGCGGCGGCGGCGCCGTCGTCGTATTGCTGACGGGAAAGCCGCGCGGATGAAATACAAGGATTACTACGCCACTCTCGGCGTCCCGCGCGACGCCGACGCCGACGCGATCAAGACCGCGTATCGCAAGCTCGCGCGCAAGTTCCACCCGGACGTCTCGAAGGAGGCGAACGCCGAGGAGCAATTCAAGGAAGTTGGCGAAGCCTACGAGACGCTCAAGGACCCGGAAAAGCGCGCCGCCTACGATCAGCTTGGCCAGTACGCGTCGGGCACCGAATTTCGTCCGCCGCCCGACTGGGGCCAGGCGCACGCGGGTGGGCAGCAGTTCTCGTTCGACGACCTCGACCTCGCCGATCTGTTCGCCGGCCTGGCAGGACGCGGCGGAGGCGGCCGGCCACGCGGAGACCGGCCCATCCCGGGTAACGACTACGAGGCCGCGGTGCACCTGACGTTCGAGCAGGCGTTCGCCGGCACCGAGCTCGAGCTCGATCTCGCCGCGATCGAATACGACGAGGAAGGACGCGCGCGCCGTGTTCCGCACCGGATGAAGGTGCGCGTGCCAAGCGGCGTCGCCGACGGCCAGAAGCTGCGCGTCCCCGGCAAGGGCGGCAAGGGGCTGCGCGGCGGGCGCGACGGCGATCTCTATCTCGACATCCAGGTGGCCGCCCATCCGGTGTTTCGCGTCGACGGCATGGACATCCACGTCGACCTGCCGCTGGCGCCGTGGGAAGCGGTTCTGGGCGCGAGCGTCGAGTTGCCCACGCCCGCGGGGCGCGTGACGCTGAAAGTGCCGGCCGGCACGCGCGCCGGCCAGAGGCTGCGGCTCGGCGGCCGCGGCATGGCACGCCCCGACGGCACCAAGGGCGACCTGTACGCGCAGGCGCAGATCGCCGTGCCCACCGTGATCGACGAGCCGCAGCGCAAGCTCTACGAGCAGCTGCGCGACGCGTCGAGCTTCGATCCGCGTGCACACCTCGGCTGACGGAGGCTGACGATGACCCTCGAATTCGCACAGGCCGTCTACATCGACGACGGCGAGACCATCACGTTCGCGCAGCTGGTCGAGCGTTCCGGGCTGACGGCGGATGAGCTGCGCGACCTGGTCGAGTGCGGCGCGATGACCGAGGCCGCGGCGGACGCCGCCGCGGCCCGCTTCAGCGAGCACTGCATCCTCGTCGCCCGCACTGCGCGCCGCCTGCGCGACGAATACGCGCTCGAGGATTCGCACAGCCTCGCCGTCGTCGTGCGTCTTACGCAGCGCATCGCCGCGCTCGAAGGCGAACTGCGCCAACGACGCGGCGGCCGCTGACCTGCCGATGCCCGTAGCGCCGCGACGAGCGCCGCGGCGACGTCAGCGCAGCGTCCGATGCGCCAGCGCCGGCAGGCTGGCGCGTACGCTCGCGATGCGCGCCGGATCGATCTCGCCCACCACGACGCCGGGACCCTCGGCGTCCCGCTCGGCGACGATCTCTCCCCAGGGATCGACCAGCATCGAGTGGCCATACGTGCGACGGCCGCCGGGATGCACGCCGCCCTGCGCCGCCGCGAGCACGTAGCACTGGTTCTCGATGGCGCGCGCGCGCAGCAGCAGGTGCCAATGCGCGGCGCCGGTCCGCGCGGTGAACGCGGCCGGCACGACGATCAGCGCGAGATCGCCCTGCGCGCGATAGAGCTCCGGAAAGCGCAGGTCGTAGCAGATCGACAGGCCCACGCGGCCGGGCGCCGTCTCGAGCGTCACCGGCGCATCGCCGGCGCTGATCGTGCGCGCCTCGTCGTAGTCCTCGCTGCCGTGCGTGAAGCGAAACAGATGGATCTTGTCGTAGCGTGCGATGCGCGCGCCGTCGGGACCGTACGCCAGCAGCGTCTGCTTGACGCGCGCGGGATCGCCGCAGTCGATCGGCACGCTGCCGCCGATCACGATCATGCGAAGTTGCCGGGCGCGCTCGGCAAGGAAATCCTGCTGCGGCCCTGCTCCGTCGCTCTCGCGCAGCGCGTAGCGATCGGCGGCGTGGCGGCCCATGAAACCGAAGTTCTCCGGCAGCAGCACGAGCGCGCGCGCCCGCACGCCCGGCCTCCTCGAGCAGCGGCGCGGCCTGTGCCAGATTGGCGGCGACGTCGTCGACCGACACCATCTGGATCGCCGCAACGCGGAACGTATCTGCAGAGTCTCCCCCGCGCGGCGCTTCGCGCCGCTCCTCAGAACGGGGGCGATCGCTGCTCACTGCGTCACCGTCGGCGCAGTCGAGGCCGCCGCCGTGCGGCTGCCGACACGCTCGACCACCGGGTCGGCCCAGCCGCCCGACACCGCGTAGTCGTAGCTGAACAGCTGTTCGAGCGGGTCCTTGAGCAGCTTCTGCGCGAGCAGCGTGCCGGCGCCCACCGCTGCGCCGACGAGCGGATTGGCGATGAACAGCACGGCGGCCCCCGCCGAGAAGGTGGTGGAAAGCGCCGGCAGCACGCGCACGCGCAACTGCTGCGTCTCGCGCGACAGATCGATGCTGCCGGAGATGTCGACGTTCGCCGCCGCGCCGGCAAGGCGCAGGTTGTCGGTGCTCATCACCCCGGCGGCGATCGTGCCTGCGCCGGTGACCGAGTCGAACGCGAAGCCCTCGCTGAACACGTCGCGGAAGTCGAGCGTGATCCGCCGCGGCAGCGCCTGCAGCGACAGCACGCCGAGCAGGCGTCCCATGCCGGGATCGACCTTGAGGAACTGGCCGGCGCCCGACGTCAGCGTGAGCGAACCCGACAGCGATGGATAGTCGAAGTCGGCTGGGCGAGCCCGCCCAGGCGAGCTGGCCCTTGATCGTGGTCGCCGCGCCCTTGATCGCATCCACCATGCCGAATCGCGCGAGAAACGCCCCGGCCTCCGGTGTTTCGAGCGTGACATCGAGCATCGTCTGCTGCGGCGGGCCGCGCGCGCCAGAGGCCGGAGGCATCTATGCTGCCTTCGTCGTTGCGCAGCTTCAGCGCCTCGATCTGCCAGTCCGGGCCCTTCGGGCGCGCTGAGATCTCGAGCTTGCCGACATCGCGCCCGCGCATCCAGAGCGCGTCGGTGGCGAGATCGATCTCGGGCCATGGATTGCCCGCGCTTGCCGTCCTCGGCGTTTCAGCGGGCGCTTTCCACAGCGTGAGATCGCCCGCCGCCGGCTTGGTGAGCCGCGCCAGTCGTGCGACGACGCGGCCGTTGGGCATGATCGGCGTCGGTGCGCGCCAGACTGCGGTACCGGCCAATTCGCGGCCATCGAGCGCAAGCCGCCAGTCGTCGCCGTTGCGGCGTGCGACGACTTTGAGATCGGCGAATTTGCGCCCGAGCGCCTGCATCGTTCCCGCGTCGAGGTCGGCGCCTTCGAGCGTCAGCGACTTCGCTGCGCCGGAGCCGGTGCCGCCGCCCGCGCTTATCACCCGGCCGATCGCGATCCAGTCGTCGAGGTTGAGCGCCGGCAATTCGGCGCGCACCCACAGTCCCGTGCGCTCGGCATCGACGGGCTTGTCGGCCGCCTTGCCGACCGTGAGCAGCGCGCGGTCGAACTTTGCATTCGACGCGGCCGGCGCACGCAGCTGCAGGCGTGCAACGTTCCCGTAATCGACGGCGATGATGTCGTCACGGCGCGGCGCGGCGCCTTCGCGCCGCTCGACACGCAGCGCCGTCGTCTGCTCGGCGGTTTTTCCGAGCGGGGCCGGCAGGTCGATTGCAGCGCCCTTCAGCGGCGATTCGAGAACCCACGTGGCCGCATCCGGACGCGCGTTGAGCTTCAGCGTCCAGTCCGTGGTGCCGGTCATGCGATCGGCAAGCGGCACGTCGGCGTCGGCGCGCACATTTGCGATGTTGGTGGTTCCGGTCGCGCTCACCTGCAGGCGATTGTCTGCACCGGTGATCTGAAGTTTCACCGGCCCGCCGTAGAGCTCGCCGGTGACGTCGCTGGCGGTGAGCGCAGCTTCGGTGAACGCGAGCTTGCCGCTGAGCTGCGCGAGCGGCGGCAGGCTGCCGACGCGGAGCTGGTTGTCGGCGAACCGCAATTCGGCGTCGACCTTCGTGTCGGCCGGACTCTTGAGCGGCAGGTCGAACTTGAGCGTGAGTTGCGCCGCGCCGCTCGCCTGCACACGGTCGCCGAAATGTCCGGTCCATTCGGCGACCGGCGACTGCGCGATGAACGCCAGGAACTCGCTCGTCGGCGCGCTCGTCTCGCCGTTGAATCGCAGCACGGGACGCGGGTCGGCCATGTCGGGAATTTCTGCGCGCGTCCGGCCGAGCTGCGAACCCAGCGTGCGCCCGCGCGCCGCGTCGATCGTCAACCGGGTACCGTCGACGCGAATGTCGGCGTCGATGTCGGAGATGGCCGGCCAGCGCTCGGAGTAGTCCAGCGTCGCGCCCTGCCCCTTCGCCGTCACCGTGAACTGCCCGCCCTTGTTGCCCGCAAACGGGAAGTCCGCGAGGTTGCCTTTGAGCGCGATGCGCGTGTCGGCGAGCGTGCCCGTCGACGACGGCGCGCTGGATCCAGTCGCGCACGTGCTCGTTGAGCTTGATCGGCAGATAGCCGTGGATGTCCTGAGCGGCGATGCGTCCGAGCTGCGCGCGCAGGTCGATCGCGCCGGGCCCCGCCGGAAGCGAACGCCACGTTCCCGTCGCCGTTCCCGTCACCTGCGCGTTCGCAAACGCGAGATCGTTCACCGCCACCGACATCGCGCCGGCTTCGCGCTGCCAGCGCACGTTCCCGGTCACCGATTCGAGCGCGAGCGGATCGGCGAAGACGCGCGGCAGCGCGAGGCTCATGCCGCGGCTCGCGAGCTTCAGCGAGCCCCGCAATTCGGTGGCGTCGAAGCTGCCGGTGACACCGTCGGCGCCGGGAAAGAGCTCCTGCGCGGTGACGCCGAGCCGCTCGAACGCACCGCTCGCGGCAAAGGCGCGTGGTGCCTCCGCCGATCCCTCCCACGACAGCTTGCCGTCCACGAGGGTGCCGCGCGGCGCGAAGCGTGCGAGGTCGTGGCGCAGACGCTCGGGCAGCGGCAGGTATCCGGCCACTGCCGCCAGCGGTGCGAGATCGAGGCGTGGCGACGCGAGCCGGCCACCGGTTGCGCCGCCAGCCTCGTCGCCGTCGAGCGCCAGCGTGAAGTCGGTCGGCGGCAGCGTCGCGCCGTCGACGGTGCGAAACGTCAGCGCGCGCGCATGCAGCGAGCGCTGACGATCGTCGTTCTTCCAGCCGATCCGGCCGGCGAGGTGCGCCAGGCCGAGCGACGGCAGCTGCGGCTCGAGGCGCGTGTCGACATCGGCAAGCTCCAGGTCCGCGACAACGTCGCGCGGCTGCCCGTTCGCGACGTCGATCCAGAGCCGCAGCGCGCCTTTTCCGGACTCGACCGGAAGCGGCAACGGCAGCCATTCGCGCCACGCGGCGAGGTCGGCGTAGTCGAGGCGGAGGTAGAAGCGCCCCTGCACCTTGTGCCAGTCCGCAGGATCCAGCGTGGCGATATCGCCGCGCAGGTCGAGTGGAGCGGCGAGCTCGGGGGCGGCGTTCCGGTCAGGCCGAAACGATGATGGCCGAAGCTATGCTCCAGCCGGACCTGTACCTGATCGAGCACGAGCTGCGGCGCGTTGCGCAACTCGTCGTCCCAGATGATCAGCGCGTTCTGGATGACGATCTCGCGCTGTCGCAGCAGCCATTCGGTGAGTCCGGTGTCGTCCGCCGGCAGGTCCGGATCGATCTCGATGCCGGCGATGCGCAAGCGACCCTTGACGTCCCGCCGTACCGACAACCGCGGTCCGTCGACAATGAGCTCGCGCAGCCGGAGCTCGAGCAGCGGCAGCGACGTCCACGCGACGATCAGATCGACGCGGGGCAGTTCGAGCAGCGGCGTGGACCGAAGGCCGGCACGGTCGCGGATGTGCACGCCACGGATCGACAGGCGCGGATTCCAGCCATCCCAGCCGGTCGCGATGGAGTCGATCTCCACCGCCTGTCCCAGCCGAGTGGAAAGGTACGCCGCGATTTCGGCGCGATGCGATTCGACCTGCGGAAACGCGACGAAGCGCACCGCGAGCAGTAGCGGCGCAAAAGGCGCCGACAAGAACCAGTACGGCCGTGCCGGCGAACTGCAGCCGGCGAACGACGCGCCGCGCCGCCGACTCGATCGGGGCGCGAGGGGGAACGCGCGCAAGAGGCATAGAATGGGCCGTTCGGCCGGATTGTAGCGGAAGGCGAGCGTCACGCAGCGCTCGTCGCGCTGTCCTCTCGCCGCAACCACAATCCCGGCATTCGCCTCCGGCCCGCTTCGCGTCCTCCACGTCCTAACCCACCACGCCATGGACTTCGAGCAGGCGCTCGACTGGAGCCGCTATGCGCGCGACGCGCTGATCGCGCACCCGGCGCTCGCCGGGGAGACCGCAGCGACGCTGGACGTGCCGTTCGACTGGCCCGCCGCGCGTCACGCCCTCGCGGCGATCGTCGAAGGTGGCGACGGCGTCGCCCTCGCGGCGGCCTTGCGGGTGCTGCGGCGCCGCCTCTTCGTGCATACGCTCGCCCGCGACCTGACCGGGCGCGCGCCGCTCGCCGAGGTGCTGGCAACGATCACCACGCTGGCGGAAGTTGCACTCGACGCCGCGACGGCGCTGCATGCGCGCGAGCTCGCCGCGGCGCACGGCGAACCGATCGGCGACGAAACCGGAACACCGCAGCGCCTCATCGTCATCGGCATGGGGAAGCTGGGCGGCGGCGAGCTCAACGTCTCGTCGGACGTCGATCTCGTGTTCGCGTATCCCGAGGAAGGCGAGACGAACGGCGCGCGCCCGCTCGCCAATCGCGAGTTCTTCGATCGTCTCGGCCGGCGCGTCATCGCCGCGCTCGCCGAAGTGACCGCCGACGGCTACGTGTTCCGCGTCGACATGCGGTTGCGCCCCTACGGCGACAGCGGCCCGCTGACGCGTGTCGTTCGCAGCGCTCGAGCATTACCTGATCGCGCAAGGCCGCGCGTGGGAGCGCTACGCGTGGCTCAAGGCGCGCGCGCTCACCGGCGACGGCCACGATGCGCTCGCACAGCTCGTGACGCCGTTCGTCTATCGCAAGTACCTCGACTACGACGCTTACGAGGAGCTGCGCGACATTCACCGCCAGATCCGCGCGCAGGAGCGGCGCACCGACTACGCGCTCCGACGTCAAGCTCGGCCCGGGCGGCATCCGCGAGATCGAATTCGTCGCGCAAGCGCTGCAGATCGTCCGCGGCGGTCGCGATCCCGCGCTGCGCGTGCGCGGCACGGTCCCCGCGCTCGCGGCGCTGATGCGCCGGCGCGTGCTGCCGGCGGCGGCCGGTCGCACGCTCGGCGACGCGTATGCGTTCCTGCGCAACGTCGAGCACCGGCTGCAGTATCGCGACGACCGGCAGACGCAGGCGCTGCCCGGCGATCCGGCCGAGCTCGCCGCGCTCGCGGAGGCGATGGCTCATTCGAGCAGCGACGCGTTCGTCCGGGCCCTTGACCGGCATCGGCGCGACGTCGAGGCGCAATTCGCCCTGGTGCTGGGCGAATCGGCGAGCGCCGCTGACCCGGACGACGACGCCGCTCCGTACGTCGCGCTCTGGGACGACCCGGCGCCGTCGCCGGAGACGCTGGCGCGGCTCGCCGAGGCCGGCTTCGGCGATCCGCAGGCACTGGTCGATCTGCTGCGCCATGCCCGCGAGGCAACGCGCTACACGCAGTTGCCGTCGACCTCGCGACAGCGCTTCGATCAACTCGTGCCCAAGCTGCTCGCAGTGGCCGCGCGTGAGCGCACCGCCGCGGCCGATCCGGACACCGTGTTCCGCCGCCTGTTTGCGTTGCTCGACGCCGTGAGCCGGCGCAGCGCCTATCTCGCGCTCGTCGTCGAGCACCCGCCGCTGCTGCCGCGGCTCGCCAACCTGATGGGTGCGTCGGCGTGGGCGGCCGATTACCTCACGCGTCACCCGATCCTGCTCGACGAATTGCTGGACGCGCGCGTGCTGCTGGCCGAGCCCGAGTGGGCGACGTGGCGCGACGAGCTCGAACGCCAGATCGACGCGCACGCCGGCGATGTCGAGCGGCAGATGGACGCGATGCGCCACTTCCAGCAGGCGCAGACAGTGCGCCTCCTCGCGCAGGATCTCGGCGGCCGGCTGACGGTCGAGCGTCTCGCCGACCACCTGTCCGCGCTCGCCGACATCGTCCTCGACGCGACGCTCGCGCGCTGCTGGCAGGGGATTGGCGCCCGGCGAGCCGCCGCCGCGCTTCGCGATCGTCGGCTACGGCAAGCTGGGCGGGAAGGAGCTCGGCTATGCGTCGGACCTCGATCTCGTGTTTCTCTACGACGCCGATCCCGGCGCGGACGACGACGCCGCGCAGCATCGCTACGTGCGCCTGGCGCAGCGGCTCAACACGTGGCTCACCAGCATAGGCACCGCGGGACGGCTCTACGACACCGATCTGCGGCTGCGACCCGACGGCGCGACCGGTCTGCTCGTGTCGAGCCTCGCGGCGTTTCGAAAGTACCAGCGCGAATCCGCCTGGACCTGGGAGCATCAGGCGCTGACGCGAGCGCGGTTCGTCGCCGGGGATGCCGCCATCGGCGCGGCCTTCGAGGCCGAGCGCGACGCGATCCTGCGGCTTCCGCGCGAGCGCGACCGCCTCGCGGCCGACGTCGTCGACATGCGCCGCAAGATGCACGCGGGGCATCCGAACCGCACGAAGCTCTTCGACCTCAAGCATGATCCGGGCGGCATGGTCGACATCGAGTTCGCCGTGCAGTTTCTCGTGCTGCTGCACGCGAGGGCGCATCCCGCGCTGACGCGCAACGTCGGCAACATCGCGCTTCTGCAGATGGCAGGCGAGCTCGGCCTGGTGCCTGGTGCGCTCGCAGCCGAGGTCGCCGATGCCTATCGCGGGTACCGGCGCGAGCAGCACCGGATTCGCCTCACCGGCGCGCCACACGCGCGCGTCGAGCCGGCGCCGGTCGCGAGCCGCCGCGCTGCCGTCAGTGCGTTGTGGACGCACGTGTTCGGCGCGCCCTGGCTCGCCGGGGCCGGCCTGAGCCCGCTGCGGCTAGCGTTCGACGTCGGACAGCGTGAACTGCGCCCGCGCGATCTCCGGCGCGGCAAGCTCCCGCATCGCGATGCGCCAGGCCGCCTCCGCGTCGCTTCCGGCCGCCGCAAAGATCGCCGCGAACTGCTGGCGCTGCAGCGCGGACAGCCGGCCTTCGAGGCGGCGCCCGGCCGGCGTGAGCGCGAGCCGCTTGACGCGCGCGTCGGCGGTGTCGCGGGTGAAGGTCAGGAGCTGCTGCGCGTACAGGTCGCGCAGCGGACCGTTCGCCGCCTGCTTCGAGACACCGAGCACCCGCAGCAGCTCGTTGACCTGCGGGCGCCCCATCCGGGCGACGAAGTAGACGATCCGATGATGGACGCGGGTCAGCCCGCGGCTTTCGAGCAGGCGGTCGGAGCGCGCGACCATCGCGCGATAGCCGAAGAACATCAGCTCGATCGCCGCGTGGAGCTCGCGCTGCCGCTTTAGGTCAAGCATCTTGACATGGTTGCCGCGGACCGCTAACGTTCGCCGCTCAGATGGTCAAATAGATTGACCTATTCTGCCGGAACTTCGGGGCGCGCCGCAAGCCGCCCCGGTCGGCCGCGGCGCGCGAGGGGACGGCCGGGTTTCGGATAAACTCACGCCTTCGCACGGGAAGGAGTGTCCGCAATGTCGATGGCCGACCGCGACGGCTGGATCTGGTTCGACGGCAAGATGGTGCCGTGGCGCGAAGCCACGACGCACGTCCTCACGCACACCCTGCACTACGGCATGGGCGTGTTCGAGGGTGTGCGCTGCTACAAGACGCCGGCAGGCCCCGCGATCTTCCGCCTGCGCGACCACACCGATCGTCTGTTCCGCTCCGCGCAGATCTTCGGCATGAAGATCCCGTTCACGCGCGAGCAACTCGACGACGCGCAGCGCGCCTGCGTGCGCGACAACAAGCTCGATTCCTGCTATCTGCGCCCGATCGCGTTCTACGGCTCTGTCGCGATGGGTGTGGCGGCGAAGTCGAATCCGGTGATCGTGTCGATCGCCGCGTGGCCGTGGGGCGCCTACCTCGGCGCCGAAGGGCTCGAAAAGGGCATCCGGGTCAAGACCTCGTCGTACACGCACCATCATCCGAACATCACGATGTGCGGCGCGAAGGCGGTGTGCAACTACGCGGTGTCGATCCTCGCCAACCAGGAAGCGACGCACGACGGCTACGAGGAGGCGATGCTGCTCGATCCGCAGGGCTTCGTGTGCCAGGGCTCGGGCGAGAACGTCTTCATCGTGCGTGACGGCAAGCTGCATACGCCCGATCTTGCCGGCGGCGCGCTGGCGGGCATCACGCGCGCGACGATCATCGAATTTGCCGGCGAGCTCGGCATTCCGGTGGTCGAGCGACGCATCACGCGCGACGAGCTCTACGTCTGCGACGAAGCGTTCTTCACCGGCACCGCCGCCGAAGTGACGCCGATCCGCGAGATCGACAACCGGCCGGTCGGCGAAGGCAAGCGCGGACCGATGACGGAGAAGCTGCAGGCCATGTTCTTCGACGCGGTCAACGGCCGCAGCCCGAAGCACAAGGCGTGGCTGACGCTCGTCTGATCATGTCCGCAGACAACGCTGCGGCTGTGACAGTGAAGCCCGCCGACCTGCCGGTGTTCTGCCCCAATCCCGCGATGCCGCTGTGGAGCTCGCATCCGCGCGTCTTCCTCGACGTCGCCGACACGGGTTCCGCGATGTGCCCCTATTGCGGAACGCAGTACCGTCTCGAAGGCGGCCCGGCAAAAGCCGGGCACTGATCGCGCGAAACGACGGAGCGGCTTCGCGCCCGAGGCAACGGTGGCCCGCGAACGCATCCTGATCGTCGCTCCCTCGTGGGTGGGCGACGCGATCCTGTCGGAGCCGCTGATCGCGCTGCTGCGCCAGCCCTACGAGCACCCGCGCATCGACGTGCTGGCGCCGCCGTGGTGCGGTCCGGTGTATGCGCGCATGCGTGGCATCCGCCGCGTCATCGAGAGTCCGTTCGGCCACGGCAAGGTCGACCTTGCCGGCCGGCGCCGGCTGGCCGGCGAGTTGCGCAAGGAAGCGTATGCGCGGGCGATCGTGCTGCCCAATTCGTGGAAGTCGGCGCTGATCCCGTTCCTCGCGCGCGTTCCGCTGCGCACCGGATACGTCGGTGAAGCGCGCTGGGCGCTGCTCAACGACCCGCGCAGGCTCGTGAAGGACGCAGTGCCGCGGCTCGTCACGCGCTACGCGGCGCTGTCGGGCGAGCCTGGCAGCATGATGCCGCTGCCACCCGCGCCGGTGCTGGTGCCCGACCTCGCCAATCGCGCCGCAGCCGTGCGCGCGCTGACGCTGAAGACGCGACCGTCCGATTGCGATTCTCTGCCCGGGTGCGGAATTCGGCCCGGCCAAGCGCTGGCCGCCCAACCATTTCGCCGAGCTGGCTTCGCTGTTTCTGCGCGACGGCTTTCGCGTGTGGATCGTCGGCTCGCCCAACGACAAGATCGCGGCGAACGCCGTCGTCCAGTCGATGGGCGAGGACAAGCGGCAAGTCCACGACCTCACGGGCAAGACCGACCTCGGCACCGCCATCGATCTGCTGTCGATGGCCGCGCTGGTCGTGAGCAACGACTCCGGCCTGATGCACGCGGCGGCGGCGGTCGGCGTCCCGGTGGTCGCGCTGTTCGGCTCGTCGTCGCCCGAGTACACGCCGCCGCTCTCGCCGCTCGCCCGCATCGCGAAGATCGACATCGAATGCAGTCCCTGCTTCAAGCGCGAATGCCCGCTCGGCCACTTCAAGTGCATGCGCGATCTGCAGCCCTGGATGGTCTACAATTTCGCGCGCGCCGCGATGCCTCTGCATCTGACGGTGCGCCCCGCCGCGACGACCGGATCCTGATTCGTACCGCCAGCGCCATGCCCAAGGGCCGCACGCCGCCGATCTACACGTCGCCGCAGGACGCGGCGCTCGCGTTCTACCAGGCGTTCGAAGCGAAGGACATCGACGCGATGATGACCGCGTGGGCCGACGACGAGGAGATCGTGTCGGTGCATCCTGGCGGCGCGCGCCACGTCGGCTACGACGCCGTGCGCGGCGCGTTCGAAGCCTTGTTCGCCGGCGACGGCAAGCTCGCGTTCCGGCTCGATCAGGTGGTCGTGATGGAAACTGTCGGGCTCGCCGTGCAGAGCGCGATCGAGCAGATCTACCTCGCCGACGGCAATCCACGCGGCGCGGCGATTGCCACCAACGTCTTCATGCGCACGCCCTCCGGATGGCGGATGGTGCTGCATCACGCCTCGCCGGCGCCGGCGCTGCCGCAACCGCCGCAGAGCGGCCCGCTGCACTGAAGCGAACGTCAGCCGGTACCGCCGACCGTAAGGCCGTCGATCTTGAGCGTCGGCTGGCCGACGCCGACCGGAACGCTCTGGCCGTCCTTGCCGCAAGTGCCGATGCCGGGGTCGAGGGCCAGGTCGTTGCCGACCATCGAGACGCGCGTGAGCGCGTCGGGGCCGTTGCCGATCAGCGTCGCGCCCTTCACTGCATGGGTCACCTTGCCGTCCTCGATCATGTACGCCTCGGCCGCGGAGAACACGAACTTGCCGCTGGTGATGTCCACCTGCCCGCCGCCGAAATTCTTCGCGTAGAGGCCGTGCTTCACCGACGCGATGATCTCGGCGGGATCGTGCTCGCCCGCGAGCATCAGCGTGTTCGTCATCCGGGGCATCGGCAGGTGCGCGAATGATTCGCGGCGGCCGTTGCCGGTGGGCACGACGCCCATCAGGCCGGCGTTCAGCCGATCCTGCATGTAGCCGAGCAGGATGCCGTCCTCGATCAGCACGGTGCGCTGCGTGGGGTTGCCTTCGTCGTCGAGGTTGAGCGAGCCGCGGCGGCGGTCCATCGTGCCGTCGTCGACGACCGTGATGCCTTTGGTCGCGACCTGCTCGCCCACCCGCCCGGAGAACGCGCTCGTTTCCTTGCGATTGAAATCGCCTTCGAGGCCGTGGCCGATCGCCTCGTGCAACAGGATGCCGGGCCAGCCGTTGCCGAGCACCACCGTCATCGTCCCCGCCGGCGCGGGACGCGCAGCGAGATTGGTCAGCGCGGCGTCGACCGCGCGCTCGGCGAAGTCATCCAGACAGGCGTCGTTGAAATAGCCGTAGTCGAAGCGCCCTCCGCCGCCGGCATAGCCGCGCTCGCGGTGGCCGTTCTCCTCCACGATCACCGTTACCGTGAGGTGGACGAGCGGACGGACGTCGGCGGCAATCTGGCCGTCGCTGCGCGCAATGAGGATCGTCTCGTGCTCGCCGGAGATCGACGCCATCACCTGCACGACCCGCGGGTCGCGCGCCCGCGTCTTGCGCTCGAGCCGTTCGAGGAGCGCGACCTTCTGCGCCTCCGCGAGGCTCGCGATCGGGTCGTCGAGGACGTAGAGCGCGCGGGCGACACCAGTGCGGGAGAGCGGCGTGGAAACCGACTGGCCCTGCCGGCCGATCGCGCGCACGGCGATCGCGGCCTCGTCGAGCGCCGCACGGGAAATGTCGTCGGAGTACGCGAACGCCTGCTTGTCGCCGACGACGGCGCGAACGCCGACGCCGCGATCGATGTTGAACGCCCCCGATTTGACGATGCCCTCCTCCAGGCTCCAGCTCTCGAAGCGCGAGTGCTGGAAATAGAGATCGGCGAAATCGACGTCGCGGTCGTGGATGTCGGCGAGCACGCGCGTCAGCGCGGCCTCGTCCAGGCTCGCGGGCGCGAGGAGCAATCGCTTCGCATCGGCGACGAGCGCGGCGGAAACGGGCGGAACGGAAAGATCGGTCATTTTGAGGAATCAGGAATCAGAGGGCAGGATTCAGGAGATCGCGGCGGCCGGTGGCGCGCCGGGTGTAAGACACGCCTTGCAGATGAGGGCGTGCTATGCGCGTTCAACCACGCAATTATGCGCCTGCCGCCGTGGCCCTTCCGCCGAGGTAGGTTTCAGCAACGCGCGGATTGGCAGCGAGATCGGCGCTCGGCCCCTCCATCGCGAGGTCGCCCGTCTCGAGGACATAGCCGTAGTCGGCAATCTGGAGCGCGGCGCGCGCGTTCTGCTCGACCAGCAGGATCGACACGCCGGTGGCCTTGAGCGCCGCGACGATGCTGAAGATCTCGCGCACGATCAGCGGCGCGAGACCGAGCGAGGGCTCGTCCAGCATCAGCAGCTTCGGCCGCGCCATGAGCGCACGCCCGAGCGCCAGCATCTGGCGCTCGCCACCCGACAGCGTTGCGGCAAGCTGCGTCCTGCGCTCCTCGAGGCGCGGGAAGCGCTTGTAGACGTCGGCGAGCGATGCCGCGGTTCCACCACTGCGGCGGACGGCGAACGCGCCAAGCTCCAGATTGTCCGCGACCGTCATGCTGGCGAAGAGCTCGCGTTTCTCCGGCACCAGCACCAGACCTTCGGCGACGCGCTGCTCGACCGACAGGTTGGAGAGCGGCGCATTGCGATACTGGAGCGTGCCGCGCGACGGCAGCAGGCCCATGATCGCCGCCAGCAGCGTCGTCTTGCCTGCGCCGTTCGGTCCGATCACGGTGACGATGCGACCCTCGCCGACGTCGAGCGACACACGATGCACCGCCTCGACCTTGCCGTAGCTGACCGCGAGATCGCGCACTTCGAGCAGTGCGTCATAGAGTCCCCCCGCAGCGGCGCTTCGCGCCGCCTCCCCCGGAGGGGGCGAGCGCCTTGGGGCGGCCCGGCGCGCGCTCATACCCCACCCAGGTACGCTTCGAGCACGAGCGGATCGCGGCGGACGTCGGCCGGCTTGCCTTCGGCGAGCTTCTCGCCGAAATCCATGACGACCAGGCGATCGGTGAGGCCCATCACGAAATCCATGTCGTGCTCGACCAGCAGAATGGTCATCCCGTCCTGCCGCAGACCGCGCAGCAGCGCGGCCAGCGCCTGCTTTTCCTGATAACGCAGTCCCGCCGCAGGCTCGTCGAGCATCAGGAGCAGCGGGTCCGCGGCGAGCGCGCGCGCGATCTCGACGATGCGCTGCTGCCCGAGCGGGAGGCTTCCGGCGGGATCGAACATGTGCGCTGCGAGACCCACGCGCTCGATCGCGCGGCGCGCTTCGGCGCGCGTGCGCGCTTCGTCGGCACGGTCGAGGCGCAGCGCAGCGCGGAGGATGCCCGCGCGGCCACGCAGGTACGCGCCCAGCGCGACGTTGTCGAGCACGCTCATCTGCGCAATCAACTTCACGTGCTGGAACGTGCGGCCGATGCCGCGTCGCGCGATTTCGTACGGAGGCCGGCTGCCGATCGATTCCCCGCGAAACGCGATGTCGCCGCCGGACAGCGCAAGCGCGCCGGAGATCAGGCTGAACGTCGTGCTCTTGCCGGCGCCATTGGGACCGATCAGGCCGAGGATTTCGCCCGGCACGATCGAGAACGACAGATCATTCACCGCGACGAGGCCACCGAACTGGCGGCGCGCCCTGCGCACTTCGAGCAGCGGCCCCGTCTGCGGCGAGGGCATGCGCTTCGGCAAGGGCGGCGCGTCGGGTACCGGCGGCGGCGTGCGCTGCGGCAGCACGCGCGCGAACAGCGGCCACAGCCCGTCGCGCGCGAATTGCAGCAGCAGCACCATCAGGATGCCGAACACCACCATCTCGAAATTGCCGGAGCGGCCGAGCAGGCGCGGCAGCACGTCCTGCAGCGTTTCCTTCAGCAGCGTGATCAGCGTCGCGCCGACTACCGCGCCCCACACGCTGCCCGCGCCGCCGACGACCGCCATGAACAGGTATTCGATGCCCTGGTTGATGCCGAACGGCGTCGGATTGACGAAGCGCTGCAGATGCGCGTATAGCCAGCCGGAAATGCACGCCAGCAGCGCGGCGTAGACGAACGCGACGATCTTGAGCCGCGCGCCGTCAACGCCGAAGGACTCCACCATTTCCATCCCGCCCTTGAGCGCGCGAATGGCGCGGCCCGGCCGCGAATCGAGCAGGTTGTCGGTCGCCCACAGCGCGCCGAGCGCGATCGCCCAGATCAGGTAGAAGTAGCGGCGCTCGTCGCGCAGATCGAAGCCGAAGATGTTGAGCGACGGAATGCCGGTCATGCCGGTGTGGCCGCCCAGGAACTCGAGGTTGCCGAACAGGAAGCAACAGGCCGATGCCCCAGGCGATCGTCGCCAGCGGCAGGTAGTGACCCTTCATCCGCAGCGTGATGAAGCCGAGCATCAGCGACACCGCCAGGGTGATCGCGATGCCGATGAACAGCGTGAACCAGGGCGACGTGCCGTAGCGCGTTGTCAACCACGCCGTCGCGTACGCGCCGAAGCCGACGAACGCCGCCTGGCCGAACGACGTCTGGCCCGCGACGCCGGTCAGCAGAACGAGCCCCAGCGTGACGATGCTGTAGAGCCCGATGTAGTTGCCGAGCGTGACCCAGAACTGCGGGGCGACCACCGGCAGCAGCGCCAGGGCCGCGACGAGGACGACGAGGCCCAGGCGCCGACTCACAGGGCTGCCTTCGCGCTGCGCGCTCCGGTATTCGCACCCTGGGGCGGCCCGGCGGTGCTCATGCGCTACTCGTCTTCCTCGTGGTGGTGCGTCGTGAGGCTGCGCCACAACAGCACGGGAATGATCAGCGTGAAGACGATCACTTCCTTGAACGCGGAGGCCCAGAACGACGAGAACGATTCCAGCAGCCCGACGAGCAGCGCTCCCGCGGCGGCGAGGGGGTAGCTGACGAGGCCACCGATGATCGCGCCGACGAAACCCTTGAGGCTCACCAGGAAACCCGAGTCGTAGTAGATCGTGGTGATCGGGCCGATCAGCACGCCGCAGAACGCGCAGAGGAAGGCGGCGAGCGTGAACGTCAGCGCGCCGGCGAAGCTCGGCGACACGCCGACCAGGCGCGCGCCGATCCGGTTCACCGCCGTCGCGTGCAGTGCCTTGCCGTACAGCGTGCGGCCGAAGAAGAGGTACAGCACGGCGATCAGCACCAGGCTCGTCACGACGACGAGAACGCTCTGCAGATTTACGTTGAACGATCCGATGGTGATCATCCGCCCGACGAAGGCCGGCGTGCGCGAACCCTCGGCGCCGAAGAACCAGAGGCCCAGGCCGGTCAGCGCAAGGTGCACGGCAACCGAAACGATCAGGAGCACGAGCACGCTCGCTTCGGCGAGCGGCTGGTACGCGATCCGGTAGAGCAACGGCCCCAGCGCGGTGACGGCGGCGAGCGTCAGTACCACCTGGAGCGCGAGCGGCGGATTGGACGGCGCCAGCCACCAGACCAGCGCGGCGACGGCGAGCGGCAGGCCCGTCCACAGCAGGAGTTGGCGCGGAATGCGCCGCGCTTCGCCGCGCTGCAGGCAGGCGTAGACCTCCATGAGGCCCGCGACCACCGCCATCCCGGCGAGGAGGCCCACCGTGCCGGGCGGCTTGCCGAGCTGAAGCCCCGCAAGCGTCAACGTGCCGTACGCGACCAGCTCGCCGGCCGGCACCCAGATGACGCGCGTGACCGCGAACACGAGCACCAGCGCGAGCGCGAGGAGTGCGTAGATCGCGCCGTTGGTGATGCCGTCCTGCGTCAACAGCGCGGCGATCGTGAGGTCCATCGTGGGAGTGGGCAGCGGGGGATGACGCCGCCGCAAGGATAGCGCGCGGTGCGCCGGGCGCAAAACGAGCCGGCGCGGCGCCCCGCGGCCGGCCCGGAAGCCGCAGCCTCAGCCTACTTCGCGAGCACCCATTGCCCGTTGTCGATCTTGATCATCACGCGCGCGCGGTTGTCGAGGCCGTTATGCTCCTGCGGCCCCATCACGAATACGCCGTGGGTGCCCACGACGTTGGCCTTCTCCAGCGCGTCGCGCAGCGCGGCGCGGAACTCCTTCGTGCCCGGCTTCGCCTTCTTGAGCGCCTCGGGGATTGCCTGCGCCAGCAGCAGGTACGTGTCGTAGCCGTGGCCACCGAATGTCGTGCGCGAGCCCTTCCCGTACTTCGCCTCGTACTGCGTGATGTACTCCGCCGCGACTTTCTTGACCGGATTCGAGTCGGGCAGTTGCTCGTATACGAGCATCGGGCCGATCGGCAAAAGCGTGCCGTTGCCGTCCTTGCCGACCACGCGCAGGAAGTCGGGATTGGCGACGCCGTGCGTCTGGTAGATCTTGCCTTTGTAGTTGCGCGTGGCCAGTTCCTTCTGCGGGGTCGCGCCGGGCGTGCCCGCGGCGCCGATCAGGATCGCATCCGGGTTGGCGCTGACGAGCTTCAGCACTTGCCCAGTGACCGACGCGTCGTTGCGGTTGTACTTCTCCTCCGCGACGACCTGGATGCCGGCGGTCTGCGCCGAACGCTTGATCTCGGCCAGCCAGCCATCGCCGTACGCGTCCGCGAAGCCGATGTAGCCCATCGTCTTGACGCCGTTGGCCTTCATGTGGACCGCGATCGCGTCCGCCATCAGCGCGTCGTTCTGCGGCGTCTTGAACACCCACTTCGTCTTCGGGTTCGTCGGGTCGATGATCCGCGCCGACGCCGCCATCGACAGCATCGGCGTCTCGGCGTCGGCGACGACGTCGATCATCGCCAGCGAATTTGGCGTGATCGTCGAGCCGACGATCACGTCGACCTTGTCTTCGCTGATCAGCTTGCGCGTGTTGGTCACCGCCTTCGTCGTGTCGGACGCGTCGTCGAGGATGATCCAGTTGACCTTCTCGCCGGCGATCGTCTTCGGCAGCATCTCGAACGTGTTCTTCTCGGGGATGCCGAGCGAGGCTGCGGGGCCGGTGGCCGACAGCGTGACGCCGACGTTGATGTCGGCGAAGGCAGCGCCGGCGAAGCCGACGGACACGGCGAGCGCCGCGAGCGTGCGAGCGAATGGCATCGGTGATCCTCCAGTGGGTTCGGGAATGCCGCGGCGCCGGCTTCGAACGGCGGGCTCGCCGAAGTGCGGGCGATTATAGCGCCCCACCGCTGCCCGAGACGCCCGGCTCACCGCCGCGCTTCACCCTGCCGCGCACATCGCGACGCCCACCGGCCCGTACCCTTCGGCGACGCCGCCGCGCGACACCATCAGGTCGCGAATGGCGGCATCGGTCGTGTAGCGATGGTTCGGATCGGCGCGGGCGTTCCAGATGCGGTAGACCGGCTGCGTGCCCACGGGACAGGCGCCCGTTGCACGATCGGGCATCGCGACGTGCATCGAGAGCGGGGCCTCTTCGATGAACGCGGGGAACTGCTGCCGCACCGCTGCCGCCTCGGCGGTATCGGCCGTCAGGAAGTGCGAATCGCCCAGGGCCGGCGGAATGTAGAAGCGAATCGTACGTTCGAGTCCGGGCCCGCCTGCGGCGAATACCGGGAACGACAGCCCCGTGCGCTGCCAACCGCGCAGCAGGTTGGCGTCGAGCGCGTTGATGTCGGCGGCCTCTGCCGAGATGAAATAGTGATCGAGCTCCGCGCGGTAGAACTCGATTGCGTCGACGCGATCGGCATTCTCCGCTGCGAACCGCCGTACCTCGCCGCTCGCGAAGTCGGCGAAGTACAACTCGCCACGCTCGTCCTCACCGAAGCTGCTGATCGATCCCGCGTACGTCATCACGTCGCGCACGGCCCACGTGCCGTCGACGGCGCGGCCAGCGCTCCAGACGCGGCCGCTGCAGAAATCGGCGTACACGTAACGGGCGACCAGCGCGGGCACGTTGCCACGATAAACCGTTCCGCCGGTCACCGAGCAGCCGTCCGCATGCGGATACTCGATGATCGGACGCGTCAAGCTCGCGTCCGTGCACGACACCGGCCCGCCGTTGTCGGTGCAATGCAATCCCTCCGCGACACGCCATCCCAGATTCGCGCCCGCCCCCTGCCCGGCGGGGAGCAGATCGATCTCCTCGAAGCGCTCCTGCCCGACATCGCCGATGAACAGGTCGCCGGTCGCACGATCGAAGCCCATCCGCCACGGGTTGCGCACGCCGATGGCCCAGATCTCAGGGCGGCCCGCGGACCCGTTCGCGTACGGGTTGCCCGGGGGAATCGCATAGGGTGCACCGCGGTCGACGTCGATGCGCAGCACCTTCCCCAGCAGACTGTGCGGATTCTGCGCGTGGCCGTCCGGGTCGTTTCCCGAACCGCCGTCGCCCATGCCGATGTACAAAAACCCGTCGGGCCCGAAGCGGAGTGCGCCGCCGTTGTGGTTCGCGAACGGCTGGGCGATGACGAGCAGCACCTGCTCCGACGAGGGAATCGCAACATTCGGATTCGACGCGCTGACGCGGAACGACGCGATCACCGTCGCGCCGTCGGCCTTGCGCGTGTAGTCGACGAAGACGCGGCCGTCGTCGCGATAGCGCGGATGGAACGCGATGCCGAGCAACCCCTGCTCGCCGCCCGCCACGATGCGATCGCCAACGTCGAGAAATGGCGTCGGCGCGACCTGTCCGGCGACGACGATGCGGACCTTTCCGCGCTGTTCCGCGACGAACAGACGCCCTGTGCCATCGCCCGCGTGAGCGATGTCGATCGGATTGGAGAATCCTCCGGCGACACGAACGCTGGAGACCGACTGCGCCAGCGGGGCGGCGGCGATCAGCGCAACGGCAGCGGCGAACCGCAGAGCGAACATCCAGCGGCGCAACGCGGCGTACCGCGTCGCGCAGCGTTTATCGCTTGAGCGAATCACGGATCTCGCGCAGCAGCGCCACCTCTTCCGGCACGACGGCCGCAGGCGGCGGCTCGGCGCGCTTCAGTCGATTGATCTGCCGCACCATGAGAAAGATGATGAACGCCAGAATCACGAAATTGATCGCGACCGTGATGAAGTTCCCGTACGCGAACAACGGTACGCCGGCCTTGGTGAGCGCCTCGTAGGTCATCGGACCGTTGTACCCGGCTGGCGGGTTGCCCAGCATGAAGAACCAGTTGGAGAAGTCGAGGCCGCCGAAAATGCGGCCCACGATCGGCATGATGATGTCTTTCACCAGCGAATCGACGATCTTGCCGAACGCCCCGCCGATGATGACGCCGACGGCCAGGTCGACGACGCTGCCCTTGACTGCGAACTCCCGGAACTCACTTGCGAACGACATGCCTTACCCCATGCAGTGCTGACGCGTTCTTGGGAACGCCGGTCGACGCGAAGCCGCGTCAGACCGCCGCTTCGCCCGATTCGCCGGTGCGGATCCGCACCACCTGCTCGACCGACGTGACGAAGATCTTGCCGTCGCCGATCTTGCCGGTGCGCGCCGCCTTGACGATGGCCTCGATCGCACGGTCGACGAGCGCGTCGCCGACGATCAGCTCGACCTTGACCTTCGGCAGGAAGTCGACGACGTATTCGGCGCCGCGATAGAGCTCCGTGTGCCCCTTCTGCCGGCCGAAGCCCTTGACCTCGGTCACCGTGAGACCGGTGACGCCGATCTCGGACAGCGCCTCGCGCACCTCGTCGAGCTTGAAGGGCTTCACCACCGCCTCGATTTTTTTCATCCACGGCCTCCATGCGCGCCGCCGCTCGACGCGAGGAAAGGATACACGATGCGCGCGCCGGCCGAGCGGCTGTTCAGCGCGTCCTGCGCCCGACGCTTTCCCACTCGTGCCATGCCGACGTGATCGGATAGCGCCAATCCTTGCCGAACCCGCGTGGCGTGATCCGGATGCCCACTGCCGCCTGCCGCCGCTTGTATTCGTTCACCTTGATGAGGCGCACGACCTTGCGCACCGCGTCGGCCTCAAACCCCAGCGCGACGATGTCCGCGGGGCTCCTGTCCTGTTCGACGTACGCTTCGAGGATGGCGTCGAGCACGTCGTAGGGCGGCAGCGAGTCCTGGTCGGTCTGGTCCGGGCGCAGCTCGGCGGAGGGCGGGCGCGTGATGATCCGTTCCGGAATGACGCGGCCGAGGCTGTTGCGGTAGTGCGAGAGCCGATAGACGAGCGTCTTGCTGATGTCCTTCAATACCGCGAACCCGCCGGCCATGTCGCCATAGAGCGTTGCGTAGCCGACCGCCATCTCCGACTTGTTGCCGGTGGTGAGCACGATCGAGCCGAACTTGTTCGACAGCGCCATCAGCAGCGTGCCGCGGATGCGCGCCTGGATGTTCTCTTCGGCCGCGTCGACCTTGGTTTCCTTGAACTCGCTGTGCAGCGCTTCGAGGAACGCCGCGAACACCGGCTCGATCGAGATCTCGTCGTAGCGGACGCCGACGATTCCTGCCATCGTCACGTGCGTCCTCGAGACTGATCGACGCGTTGTATTGCGAGGGAAGCATCAGCGCGCGCACGCGGTCGCGTCCCAGCGCGTCGACGGCAACCGCGAGGGTCAGCGCCGAATCGATCCCGCCGGACAAGCCGAGCAGCACGCCCGGGAAGCCGTTCTTGTCGACGTAGTCACGCACGCCCATCACCAGCGCGTCGTACACGTGCGCTTCGAGACGCTCATCGAGCCCGCCGCGCATGGCGCGCGGCACGGCGGCGTCGAATTCGGCGATGGCGACCGCTTCGTGCCAGGCGGGAAACTGCTGGACCACCTCGCCCGATGCGGCGACGACGAACGACGCGCCGTCGAATACGAGCTCGTCCTGGCCGCCGACACGATTGACGTACACGATCGGCACGCCGTTCTCGCGCGCTCGCGCGCTCACCTGCTCGCGTCGCAGCGCCTGCTGCCGCGTGTGGTACGGCGAGCCGTTGGGCACGACGATGACCTGCGCGCCGGCGGCCTTCGCGCGCGCGGCCGGCTCGGGAAACCACACGTCCTCGCAGATGATCGTGGCGACGCGCACGCCGGCGACTTCGAACACGCATGGCGCGGTGCCGGGCTCGAAATAGCGCTCCTCGTCGAACACCGTGTAGTTCGGCAAGCAGGCTTTTCTGTAGACCTGCGCGACACGGCCGTCGCGGATCACCGCCATCGCATTGTGCCGCCGGCCTTCGCGCGCTTCGGGGAAGCCGATCAGCGCCGTGACGCCACGGACCTCGCTCGCCAGCGCGGCGAGCTCCGCGGCGCAGGCGTCGAGAAACGCCGGGCGCAGCAAAAGGTCCTCGGGGGGATAACCGCACAGCGACAGCTCGGGCGTGACCACCAGGTCGGCGCCGCCGCGCTGGCCCGCGGCGACTGCATCCTTCAGCCGCGCGGCGTTGCCGGCGAGATCGCCCAGCACCTGGTTCAACTGCGCGATCGCGACCCGCATCGAAAAATGTTAGCACGCGCAGGGAACGAGTCCGTGCCGCGATGGACAAACGAACGTCGCGCTTGAGGCTGAGCGCGGATCACGCCAGAATCGATGCCGATGCGTTCGCCCGTGCCGTTCTCGCCGCCTCCGTTGCCTGTTCCGTGCTCACCGGTCGTGCGCGACGACGTTGCGCTCGAGGCGATCGCGCCCGCCGCGTGGGACGCGCTGGCGCCCGGTCAGCCATTCCTTTCGCACGCGTTCCTGACGTCGCTCCACGTCACCGGCTGCGCATCGCGCACGACCGGCTGGCAGCCGCGCTATGCGACGGCCTGGAGCGACGGCGCGCTCGTCGGCGCGCTACCGCTCTACGCGAAGACGCACAGCTACGGCGAGTACGTCTTCGACTGGGGCTGGGCAGATGCGTACCGCCGGCACGGCCGGCGCTACTATCCCAAGCTGGTGGCGACGGTCCCGTTCACGCCGGTGCCGGGACCGCGGCTGCTCGCGACCGACGCGATCGTCCGGCGTGCGCTGCTCGACGCCGCGCTGGCTCCGGTCCGATCGGGTCGCTATTCGTCGCTCCACGTGCTGTTCGCCGGCGCCGACGAGGCCGCGGAAGGCAAAGCCGCCGGGATGATCACCCGCCATGGCCTGCAGTTCCATTGGGCCAACGACCATTACCCCGATTTCGATGCGTTCCTCGGCGCGCTGTCGCATGACAAGCGCAAGAAGATCCGGCAGGAGCGCCGCAAACTGCGCGAGGCGGGCGTGACGTTCGAGCGCAAGACCGGCGCCGCCATCGGCCCGGATGACTGGTCGCTCTTCTTTCGCTGCTACGAAGGCACTTACCGCGCGCATCATTCGACGCCTTACCTGTCGAAGGCCTTCTTCGAGCGGCTGGGCGACGTCATGCCCGAGAACCTCCTGCTCGTCATCGGCACGCGCGACGGCACGCCGATCTGCACCGCACTGGACGTCTACACGAGCGACACGCTGTGGGGCCGCTACTGGGGCACGCTCGACTACGTGCCGGGGCTGCATTTCGAAGCGTGTTACTACCAGGCGATCGAATTCTGCATCGAGCGCGGTATCGCGCGCTTCGAAGGCGGCGCGCAGGGCGCGCACAAGCTGGCGCGGGGACTGCTGCCCGTCACCACGCATTCGCTGCACGCCATCGGCGACCCCGGCTTCGCCGACGCGATCGCCGCCTACTGCGCGCGCGAGCGCGTCGACGTTGCCCACGCCGTCGACGAGCTCGAGGAATCGAGCCCGTTCCGCGACCCCGACAAGTAAGCCGCTGGGCGGCCCGAATTGCCTCTCCGGGGCAGCGCAGCAGTGCCAGCGGCGAGCGTGAGGCCCATACTGGCGCAGTGCTCATCTTCAGCACCGATCACTTCGTGCTGCCGCTGCCGCCGGCGCACCGCTTTCCGATGCGCAAGTACGCGCTGCTGCGGCAGCGCGTGGCCACCGTGGCAGCCGCGATGCTGCGCGAGCCCGCGCCGGTGACCGACGCCGAGCTCGCGCGTGTCCACGATCCCGCGTACGTAGCGGCGGTCGTCACGGGCACGCTTGACGCCGCGTGCGTTGCAGCGGATCGGCTTTCCGTGGACGCCGGCGATGGTCGAGCGTTCGCGTCGCTCGTCGGGGGCGACGCTCGCCGCGTGCCGCTCGGCGCTCGAGTCCGGCTGCGGTATCAACCTCGCCGGGGGCACGCATCACGCGCATCGCGACTTCGGCGCGGGCTATTGCGTGTTCAACGACAGCGTCGTCGCGATTCGCGCGCTCCAGGCCGAGCGCGCGATCGAGCGTGCGCTGGTCGTCGACCTCGACGTCCACCAGGGCGACGGCACCGCTGCGTTGCTCACCGGCGACCCCTCGGTGTTCACGCTCTCGCTGCACGGCCGCGGCAATTTTCCGTTTCGCAAGCAGGCGTCACGGCTCGACGTCGATCTCGCCGACGGCACCAGCGACGCCGCGTATCTCGCGACGCTTGCGATCGCGTTGCCTCGCGCGCTCGAAGCGGCGCGGCCCGACCTCGCGATCTATCTCGCGGGCGCCGACCCGTTCGAAGGCGATCGCTTCGGCCGCCTGGCGCTCACCAAGCGCGGGCTCGCGGCGCGCGACCGCTACGTGCTGGAGACGCTGCGCCAGCGCGGCGTCCCAGTGGCGATCACGATGGCCGGCGGCTACGCGCACGACGACGAGGACGTCGTCGACATCCATTTCGCCACCGTCGCCATCGCGCTCGAATTGTTCGCGGCAACCGCGCCCGAGGCCCGGCACGCGGTCGCGTGATAGACTCGATTCATCATCGCAACGCGCGATATTCACGATGTCCGAGCCGGTCACCATCGAGCGTAACGACAGCGTCGCGACGCTGACGCTCAATCGTCCGGAGTCGCTCAACACGCTCGACTTCGCGATGATGGAAGCGCTCATCGCGCGCACCGCGGAGCTGGCAGCCGACGAAAGCGTGCGCGTGATCGTCGTCCGTGGCGCCGGCCGCCATTTCATGGCCGGCGGCGACCTGCGCAGTTTCGCGACGCTGCTCGACCGCGCGCCGGACGCGCGGCGCGAAGCGTTCCAGGCAATGATCGAAAAGCTCCACGCGGCGATCGAACATCTGCATCGGATGCCAGCGATCGTCGTTGCGCAGGTGCGCGGCGCCGTCGCGGGTTTCGGCTTGTCGTTGCTGTGCGCGTGCGATCTCGCCGTGGCCGCCGACGACGCCTACTTCACGACCGCCTACCGCCACATCGCGCTGACGCCCGACGGCGGCGGGACATGGGCCCTCCCCCGCATCGTGGGACTGCGCAAGGCGATGGAGATGCTGTTGCTGTCGGAGCGCTTCGATGCAGCGGAAGCGCTGCGCCTCGGCCTCGTCAACCGCGTCGTGCCGGCAGCCGAGCTCGAAGCCGCGGTCGCCACGCTCGTGAAGTCCCTTGCGGACGGCCCGCGCATGGCGCTCGTCAACGCCAAGCGACTCGCGCGCGCGTCGCTGGACCGCTCGTTGTCGGAGCAGCTGCAGGCCGAGGCGGTCAGCTTTGCCAGCTGCGCCGCAACGTCGGATTTTGCCGAGGGGATCCGCGCATTCCTCGAGAAGCGGCCGGCGCGCTTCGGCGGCTAGCGCGCGGCGACACCTGCAACGCTCGTTCGGTCGGCACGCCGCCAGTCGTAGATCTGGTCCGCCGCGAACGCGTATCCCGCGGGGCGGAAATGGTGGTCGTAGTCGAAGTACAGGTGCTCGCCTGCGGCCTCGCGGCCGCGAACCGGGCCGGTCAGATCGAGAAACGGGATGCCGAGGCGCGCAGTCAGCTCCGCCAAGTGCGCCGCCTGCGCCTGGAACTCGGGCCCGCTCATGGACTTCACGCTGCGCCCGCCGAAGCGGTGCTTGAACGGGACGTAGTAGTCCGAGACCTGCGCCGGATAGGGGATGTAGGCGATCGCGAGCCGCACGCCTTTCGCCGCGAGGAAATCGCGGATGAACGTCAGGTGCGCCGAAACGTCGACGACGTTGCGAAACAGGTGCGCGTACTCGGAGAGCTCGTCGACGGCATGGGGATTGAACGTGCCTTGGCGCATGGCGTCCGCGATGTCGGCATCGACGCGCGGCGCAAGCGCGGCGCCGTTTGCCGTCCACGGATTCGACGGGTCGGGAACCGCCGCGAGGAACGGCACCGGCGCAGCGTTCCACGCGCGCGGGACCGGCTCGCCGTCGCGAATGCGTCGAAGGACCTGCGCGATCCGCGGCAGCCAGGGCGACCGCCGGCGCGGCTCGAATTCGGGACGAATGAACTGCGGTCCGAAAGCCGGAGCGCCGGCGAAATCGTTGGCGTAGAACACGAGGACGATCTCGTCCGGCGCGAGCGTCGGCACGGCATCCTGGATCAGCTTCACGTAGTCCATCAGATCGGTGCCGCCGACGCCGAGGTTGTAGACCTGCAACCGTTGTCCATCCGCTTGCGCCCGCCGGGAGAACACTGCCGGGATCGTCTGCGCGTCCGCCGCCATGAATCCTTCGACGAAGCTGTCGCCGATGAAGACGATGCGGCGTGCCGATTTCGGCCCCACGTCCCAGGTGCCGTCGCGAAAGCCGTACAGATTGAGGTGCAGGTCGGAGCCCGCATGGTCCGGCGTCGAAGACCACGCGAGCGTCGCGTTCATCAGGTAGTGCTTGCCACGCATCGACGGGGTGATCGTCGTCGGCGCGTACTCGATCCGGTTGAAGTTGGCGATTTCCGGCAGCGGAAAGACGATGCGCGCGGCAAGCTCGAGCACGAGCAGGCAGACGAGCAGCACACACGCAATGGACGCCAAGGCCACCCACCGGCGTGGTCTTGGCGCTGCGGAATCCGCGGACGGACCGGTCGCGGTTAGGGGCGCAGTCGCAGGCGGCTTCGGTTCGCGACGACCGAACCACGTCGCGAACGGCAGCCACAACGCCTGCCCGATCGACGTTACGCGCTCGCCGGACGCGAGACCCGTGCGCGGATATTCGTCGCGTGCGGGTGCGTAGTAGCTGCCGAACAGCACGTCCCAGAGCGGGAAGAACGCCGCATAGTTGCGATCGCGATGGCGTGGCTCGAGCGAATGGTGGATGCGGTGCAGTTGCGGTCCGGCCACCACCGGGGAGACCGGCCCGAGCGACAGGCGCAGGTTGGCGTGGATGAACACGGGCCACAGACCGACGATGAACGCCACGACTCCGGCGCTCGCGGGCTTGAGATCGAACGCCATCGACATCGGCAGCACGATGAGAGGCACGCGCAGCACGTCCTCCAGCCAATGGTGGCGAAACGTGGTCGTGGCATTCAGCGCTTCTTCGGAGTGGTGGAGCTTGTGCTGCGCCCACAGGAACGGCCATTCGTGCTGGAGGCGGTGGAACCAGTAGTAGAACGCGTCGTAGACGAAGAAGAACGCCAGCGTCTTCCATGCACCGTCGAGCAGTCCGTCGATGTGCAGGAGCCCGAAAGCACCGGGCCATGCGGCGCGCATCCGGTCGACGACCAGCGCGATCGCAAGGGGCACCAGCAGTGCCGTGATCAGTTGAAAGACGACGAGATAGCGGACGTTGAACAGCAACGCGCGGACGTGGCTGACCACGCTCGGCCGGACGCAGGCGCTCGAGGAGCGCGAAGCCGGCAAAGATCAGCAGGATCTGGCCGACGCCGAACGCGTACTCCCGCAGGAACTCGATCATGACTTTCTGCGTCAATCGAGCGCGAACGCCGCCCGATGCTCGGTCTTTGCCACAGCCTTCTGGCCTTCCTTGCGCAGGTAACACTGGCCGAACGCCAGCACGTCGATCTCGGTTCCCATGAAGCAGCGGAAGGCGTCTTCCGGCGTGAGCACCGGCGGCTCGCCCCGAACGTTGAAGCTCGTATTGACGACGACGGGACAGCCGGTCAGGCGCTTGAACGTCGACAGCAGCCGGTGAAAGCGCGGATTGCTCTCGCTGTCGACCGTCTGGACGCGCGCCGAGAAATCGACGTGAGTGACCGCCGGAATCGTCGAGCGAACCGCCTTCAGCTTGTCGATGCCCTGCAGGGCCTCGTCGGCGGCGGATGGGGCAATGCGCCGCCGCGCGGCCACCTCCGCCACCAGCAGCATGTAGGGGCTGTCGGTATCGAGGTCGAACCAGTCGGCGACGTCTTCGCGCAGCACCGCAGGGGCGAACGGCCGAAACGACTCCCGGAACTTCACCTTCAGATTCAGCGTCGACTGCGTCCGTGGCGACCGGGCATCGGCGAGGATCGATCGATTGCCGAGCGCGCGCGGCCCGAATTCGGCGCGGCCCTGGCACCATGCGACGGCGCGGCCGGCAGCCAGATCGGCGGCGCAGGCGGCAAACAGCGCATCGTCGTCCAGAAGCTCGAACGCCGCACCCGCGGCGCGAAGCCGGCGCGCGATCTCGTCCTGCGAATACTCCGGCCCGAGAAACGCACCGCGCATCGCATCCTTGCCCGCGGGCGGCGTCCGCGCATTCTTCAGATGGAGATGGTGTGCGCAAAGCGCCGCGCCCAGCGCACCCCCCGCGTCGCCGGCCGCTGGCTGGACCCAGAGTCCCTCGAAGCACCCGTCGCGCAGAATCGCCCCGTTGGCTACGCAATTGAGCGCCACGCCGCCGGCGAGGCACAGGTTGCGCGCACCGGTGCGCGCCGCGATGTCGCGCGACAGCGCGATCAGCACGTCTTCGGTCACCTGCTGGATCGACGCGGCGAGATCCATGTGGCGCTGGACGACGGGCTCGTCGGGCGCGCGCGGCGCGCCGCCGAACAGCGCGTGAAAGCGCGCGTTGGTCATCGTGAGTCCGGTGCAGTAGTCGAAATAGTCGAGGTCGAGACGAAACGACCCGTCCGGCTTGACGTCGATCAGGTGCTCGCGGATCAGCCCGGCGAATCGCGGCGTCCCGTAGGGCGCGAGCCCCATCAGCTTGTATTCGCCGCTGTTGACGCGAAACCCGCAGTAGTACGTGAACGCCGAATACAGGAGGCCCAGCGAGTGCGGAAAGTGGATCTCGCGCAGGATGGTCAGCTCGTTCCCGCGGCCCATCGCCAGCGAACTGGTCGCCCATTCGCCGACGCCGTCGAGCGTGAGCACGGCCGCCTCGTCGAACGGCGAGGCGAAGAATGCGCTGGCCGCGTGGCTCTGGTGATGCTCGCTGAACAGCAGGCGCGCATCCCAGTCGACGCCGGACGACAGTGCGCCCAGTTCCTTGCACAGCAGGCCCTTGAGGAAAAGCTTCTCGCGAAGCCAGAGCGGAATCGCCATGCGGAACGACCGGAAGCCGCGCGGCGCGAAGGCGAGATATGTTTCCAGCAACCGTTCGAACTTGAGGAACGGCTTGTCGTAGAACGCGACATGGTCGACGCGGTCGAGCGCGATGCCCGCCTCGTCGAGGCAATAGGCGATCGCCTGACGCGGGAAACGGGCGTCGTGCTTGCGCCGGCTGAACCGCTCCTCCTGCGCCGCTGCGACGATGCGCCCATCTTCGAGGAGTGCAGCTGCGCTGTCGTGGTAGTAGGCGGACAGCCCGAGGACGTACATCGGTCAGAACAGCGTATAGATGAACGGGGCGATGACCGAACCCTGCGACAGCACGATGAGCCCACCCAGCAGGACCATCATGACGAGGATAGGCACCAGCCAGAACTTTCGGCGCGTGCGCACGTAGGCATACATTTCTGCGAGGAACGACATGCCAGCGTCAGAAAGGGTGCTTCATGTTTTCGTGCTCTGCACTCCGCGGGGCGCGTTCGATCCAGTATGTCGCAGCAACCGGATCGCGTTTCAGCCGCAACGGTCGCCGCCCGGCGAGACGCATGATCCAGCCCAGCGGAACAAACATCCCGAAGTAAAGCACCGCCAGTGCGAGTGGTGAGACGACACGAGCAAGCAGCTCGCCGAGTTTCATCCACGCACGGTTCGGCCCGGCATAGATGCGGGGCGCCAGCCACGCCAGGACCGCCGCAGGCAGCGCAATCGCGAGCGCCCACGCGCGAAGCGGTTGCGCATGAACCAGTGGCCACAGTGCGATCACGAGCAGGACGACGGCCAGCATCACACCGAACGCCCGCGGCGACGCGACCCGCACTTCATGCTGCGGTTCGAACGATTCGTGGAGGCCGGAGGGCAGGAGAACTCCTTTCGCGAGCCGCGATCGGACGCCGTCCGCGGCAACGCCGTCGAACCACAATTGTATCGCGCCGCGCGATTCGGCCGGGGAACGAGCCCCGGTGAACGGCCGCGCGCGCCGCGTTCGCTGGCGCGTCAGCTTTCGTCGTCGGCGGGTGGCGGCGCTTCGTTGCGCGGCGCGACGTTGCCGTTGACCTCGGGTCGCGGCTTCTGTGGCGGCCGCGCGTGGCGTTGCTGCGGATTGCCGCCGGCGCCCTTCGCGCGCGGACCGCCGCGAAAGCGCGGATGCGCGCCAGGTTGGTCATGACCGCGACTGCCTCCGTGCGGCGACGAGTGTCGCGACGTCGCGAACGGCGACGCGTTCGCATTCGATGTCGGCTGCACTTCGTCGAAGTTGCCCTTTGGACGCTGCGGCCGCGCATGCGCGCCTGGCGATCGCATTGACCCGTTGCCGTCCGTGCGCGAATCGAGCGCCCCGTGACCCTGACCGTAGCCCTGACCCTGACCGTAGCCCCGGGGCTGCCCGTGACTTTGCCCCGGCCCTTGACCTTGCCCTTGCGGGCGCGGTCCTTTCCCGTGCGGACGGAACCCGGGCTTGCCGCCCGGTCCCTTCGCATGCGGCCGAGCGCCGCCGTGCGGCGGACGCGGGCCCGATGGTCCTGCCGAACGCGGCCCGCCCTGGCCTTGCGGCACGTTGCCGTGCCCGCCCGGCCGGCGTCCCTGCGGCGCACCGCCGCGGGAATCGCGATGACGTCCCGGCGGGCCGCCGGCGCTGGGGCCGCCGGCTTTCTGCTGCAGTCCCGCCGACTCGAGCACCGAGGACACTGCCGCTGCTTCGAGCTCGAGCATGTCGCTGCGCTTAAGCACCGTCGGCATCGCCACCGGCCCATAGCGCGTGCGAATCAGCCGGCTGACCATCACGCCGAGCTTCTCGAACAGCCGCCGCACCTCGCGGTTGCGACCTTCGTGCAGCACCACCTTGTACCAGTGGTTCGATGCGTCCTCGTCCCCGCCGCCATCCTCGACCGCATCGCAGCGCGCAACGCCGTCGTCGAGCTCGATGCCGGTCGTCAGCGCGTTCATCTGCTCGTCGGTCAGTCGGCCCATGACGCGCACTGCGTACTCGCGCGCCACTTCGTAGCGTGGATGCATCAGCCGGTTCGCGAGCTCGCCCGAGTTGGTGAACAGCAGCAGGCCTTCGGTGTTGTAGTCGAGGCGGCCGACGTTGATCCACTTGCCGTTGCCGATCGACGGCAGCTTCTCGAACACCGTCGCGCGGCCTTCGGGATCGTCGCGCGTGACGATCTCGCCCGCGGGCTTGTGATACATCAGGACGCGCGGCCGCGGCTCGGTGAAGCGCACCTTCACCATGTCGCCGTTGATGCGCACCTCGTCGCCGGGGCCCACCTTCTGACCGATCTCCGCGGGCATCCGGTTCACGGTGATACGACCCGCGAGGATCATCTCCTCCATCGCGCGGCGTGAGCCGAAGCCGCACGCCGCCAGCACCTTGTGCAGGCGTTGCGGCTCGCTGAAGATTTCGTCAGTGGAGCGTTTGTGCTTCGGCGGCGGGAGGCTGTCCGCCATCGCCTGCAGCGCTAGGTTCGGCTGCTGGATCGGTGCCGAGGATCGGACTCGCGAGTGCGAGGGGCGCCTCGGCGGCCTTTGTTGGGGCATCAGGCATCTCCAGGAGGTGAGAAGGATCGAGCTCGGCGAGAGGAGGCAGCTCCGCGAGGGAGCGCAAGCCGAGATCATCGAGGAAGGTCTTGGTCGTCGCGTAGAGCGCCGGGCGACCCGGCGTTTCGCGGTGGCCGACGGCCTCCACCCATTGCCGGTCTTCGAGCGCCTTGATGACGTACGTCGACACGGCGACCCCGCGAATCGACTCGATGTCGCCACGGGTCACGGGTTGCTGGTAGGCGATGATCGCCAGTGTTTCCATTACCGCGCGCGAGTAGCGCGGCGGCTTTTCGGGGGTGAGGCGATCAAGGTAGCGCTGGACATCGCCAAGACCCTGAAAGCGCCATCCGGACGCGACCTGCACGAGCTCGACCTTGCGCCCGTTCCAGTCGCCGCGCAACTCGTCGAGGAGCTTGCGCACCGTTTCCGCCTCGAGGGGCGGATCAAAGAGCTTCGACAGTTGCGCGACCGGCACGGGCTCGCCCGCGACGAGCAGCGCGGCTTCGAGCACGCCCTTGACCTCGGCGAGGTCCGGCGTGGCGTCGAAATCGGCGGAAGACATGTCGGTCATGGGAGCGCTCGCTTCAGTCATCGCTTGCCAACGCGAACGGCCGCGCGCCACGAAGCTGCACGTGAATGGGCGCATAGGGCTCGGCCTGTGCGACGTCGATCAGCTGCTCGCGCGACAGCTCGAGAATCGCCAGAAACGTCACGACCAGATGCGCGACGTCTGCGTGCGCAGCGAACAGATCGGTGAATTCGACGTAGTGCGCCGGTTGCAGCGCACGCAGCAGCCGGCTCATTTCGGAGCGCACGGACAGCTGCTCGCGCGTTACCAGGTGATGGCGGTTGACCTTGGCGCGGTGGACGAGCGCGACCCATGCCAGGCGCAGATCGTCGGGCGTCACGTCGGGCAGCCGGGCCGCCGCGACGCGTTCGAACCAGACACGAGCGGTCATGAAATCGCGCTCGGCGAGTGGCAACGCGTCGATGTCGCGCGCGGCCTGCTTCATCCGTTCGTATTCGAGCAGGCGCCGTACGAGCTCCGCGCGCGGATCCTCGACTTCGATTCCCGGCGGCGCAGGCGGCCGGGGCAACAGCAGCCGCGACTTGATCTCGATCAGGACCGCGGCCATCAGCAGGTACTCCGCGGCGAGCTCGAGCTGCGTGCGGCGCATCATCTCGACGTAGCCGAGATATTGGCGCGTGAGCTCGGCCATCGGGATATCGAGCACGTTGATGTTGTCGCGGCGAATCAGGTACAGCAAAAGGTCGAGCGGCCCCTCGAACGTCTCGAGGAAAACCTCCAGCGCCTCCGGCGGAATGTAGAGGTCCTGCGGGACCTCGGTGACCGACACGCCATACACACGCGCCAGCGGGCGTGGCGCCGCCGACGGATGCGCGAGGTCGAGCGAGGTGTCGTTGCTAGTCATGCCGGGCTAGTCATACGCAAGTCCCATCGCACCGCGGACGTCGCGCATCGTTTCCTCCGCGAGCTTGCGCGCGCGCTCGCAGCCGTCGGCGACGATGTTGCGCACGAGCGCCGGGTCGTCGAGGAATTTCTGCGCGCGCTCCTGGATGGGTCGCTGCTCGGCGATGATCGCATCGATCACCGGCTGCTTGCATTCCAGACAGCCGATGCCGGCCGTCGTGCAGCCCTTCACCACCCACTCCTGCGTGTCCTTCGACGAGTAGATCTGGTGGAGCGGCCACACCGGGCAGTTCTCCGGATTGCCGGGGTCGGTGCGGCGCACCCGCGCCGGATCGGTCTGCATCGTGCGGATCTTTTCGGTGACGACCGCGGGATCCTCGCGCAACAGGATCGCGTTGCCGTAGGACTTCGACATCTTCGCGCCGTCGAGTCCGGGCACCTTCGGCGTCGCGGTCAACAGCGGCTGCGGCTCCGGCAGGATCACGCGGCGCGAGCCTTCGAGATAGCCGAACAGGCGCTCGCGATCGCCGAGCGACAGGTTCTGCGTGTCATTCAGCAGCTCGCGCGCCGCTTCCAGCGCCTCGGTGTCGCCCTTTTCCTGGAACGCCGAACGCAGTTGCTCGTAGCGCTTCGCTTTCTTGCTGCCGAGCTTCTTGACGCCGGCTTTCGCCTTTTCCTCGAACCCGGGCTCGCGGCCGTAGATGTGGTTGAAGCGGCGCGCGAGCTCGCGCGTCAACTCGATGTGCGAGACCTGATCCTCGCCCACCGGCACCATGTTGGCGCGGTAGATCAGGATATCCGCGCTCTGCATCACCGGATAGCCCAGAAAGCCGTAATTCGAGAGGTCGCGGTCGGCGAGCTTCTGCTGCTGGTCCTTGTACGTGGGCACGCGCTCGAGCCAGCCCACCGGCGAAATCATGCCGAGCAGCAGCGTCAACTCGGCGTGCTCCGGTACGCGCGACTGGATGAACATCGTCGCGCGCGTGGGATCGATGCCCGCGGCGAGCCAATCG
Organism: uncultured beta proteobacterium; assembly: GCA_963851465.1. Taxonomy (GTDB): domain Bacteria; phylum Pseudomonadota; class Gammaproteobacteria; order Burkholderiales; family Casimicrobiaceae; genus VBCG01. The sequence goes on along the minus strand of CAWKPJ010000006.1, from coordinate 25,205 downwards.
ATGAACATCTCCCAGACCGATTCCGCGATCGTCTCCGGTGCGTCGTAGTGCGTGGTCAGCGCATGCCAGTCGGCTGCGAAGAACAGGCACTCGTACTCCTCCTGCAGTCGCACCCAGTTCTTCAGGGCGCCGTGATAGTGGCCGATATGCATGCGCCCCGTGGGACGCATGCCGGAGAGCACGCGGTCAGCGAACATTCGTCGTTGCGGCAGGTCGGTCGGTGCAGGGCAACGCTAGATGCCTACGATGCGGACGATCAAGGCCGCGGCCAGGCGCACCAGCGGGCGCATCAGGTCGTCGAGCAGTCCCAAGGCGAGGAGCGCGAGGAGGATGAAAAGCCCATACGGCTCGATCCGCGCCAGCGCGTTCGCGGCGCCATGGGGCAGAAGGCCCGCGAGCACGCGTCCGCCGTCGAGCGGCGGGAGTGGAAGCAGATTGAGCGCCATGAGTACCAGATTCACCTTGAAACCAATGTCCGCCATCTCGAGCAGGCCGTCGCTGGGCCAGAGACCGCCAGGTGCCGCCGCCACGAGCAACAATGCCCAGAGCAACGCCTGCAGAAAATTCGAGCCCGGTCCCGCGGCCGCCACCCAGATCATGTCGCGCTTCGGATTGCGCAGGTTGCCGAAATTCACCGGCACCGGCTTGGCCCAGCCGAACACGAACGGCGGCGACTTGTTGATCCAGGCGAGCATCAGCAGCGCGCCCGGAACGAGCAGCGTTCCGACCGGATCGATATGCTTCAACGGATTCAGCGTTATGCGGCCCAGCATTTCGGCCGTGCGGTCGCCGAACAGTTTTGCCACGTAGCCGTGGGCGGCTTCATGCAGGGTGATCGCGAAGACCACCGGCACGACCCACAGCACGATGGTCTCGAGCGAAAACCCCATTGCGCCGGCATTTTACCTGAGTCTGGTCGCCTCCGCCCCGACGACGGCCATCTCAGTCGAACGCAAGCCCGAGGCGCGCGGGCTCGCCTCCCCCGAGACGAACGAGCTTGGCCGGAGGAGACGCGAGGTCGATCACCGTCGTCGGCGTCGCGGCGATCGCCCCGGCATCGATGACGACATCGATGTCGACCGCGCGGTCACGCAGGTCCGCAGCGTCGCCGATCGCGCCCTCGTCGCCCGGAAGCATCAGCGTCGATGAGAGGATGGGCGCGCCGAACTCGTGCAGCAGCGATCCAACGACGGCATGATCGGGCACCCGGACGCCGATCGTGCTGCGCCGGGGATGTTGCAGACGCCGCGGGACCTCGCGCGTGGCCGGTAGCAGGAAGGTAAACGGACCTGGCGTTCCCTGCCGGACGATGCGGAATTGCCAGTTGTCCATGCGCGCGAAGTGCCCGACGTCGGCCAGATCGCGACATACGAGCGTCAGGTGATGACTGTCATCGAGCGCGCGAATCGTCCGGATGCGCTGTACGGCATGGGCGTCGTCCAGGCGGCACCCGAGCGCATACGACGAGTCGGTTGGATAGGCGATGACGGCGCCGTCTCGCAGCAGCTGCGCCACCCGCCGGATCTGGCGAAGCTGGGGATGCGTCGGGTGGACGGCAATGAGCTGGGTCATGATCAGGCGAGAGCCGGTCGGCGCCTGCCGGCGTTGCTCACGTTATATAATCCAAGCCGAATTGTTGCAAACGGTTATAACAGCGACGTGAACCTCCAGCAGCTCAAATACTTGTGCGCGGTCGTCGATCACGGTCTCAATGTGTCCGACGCTGCCCAGGCGCTCTTCACCTCACAGCCCGGGATCAGCAAGCAGGTCCGCCAGCTCGAGGACGAACTCGGGCTCAAGGTCTTCGTTCGGCAGGGCAAGCGCCTGACTTCGCTTACACCCGCCGGCGCGACCGTAGTCGCAACGGCACGACGTGCGCTGCGCGAGATCGCGAACATGAAGCGCGTCGCCGACGAATTTCGCAGCGAGGACACCGGCACGCTGGCCATCGCGACGACGCATACGCAAGCGCGATACGTGCTGCCGAAGGTGCTGCCAGCATTCGCGACCGAGTTTCCCAAGGTGCGCGTGGTGCTGCATCAGGGCAATCCCCATCAGGTCGCCGAACAGACCGTCGCCGGCGAGGTGGACGTCGGCATTGCGACGGAATCGCTCGCCGACGTCGCCGACCTGGTAACGCTGCCGTGCTATCGCTGGAATCGCTGCGTCATCGTGCGCCGCGGCGATGCACTTGCGCAGGTCAAGCCGCTGACCCTCGAAGCGCTGGCTCGAAACCCCATCGTCACATATGACTTTGCGTTCACCGGACGCTCGGCCATCAACGCAGCGTTCGCCGCGAAAGGTCTCGAGCCCAACGTGGTGCTTACCGCACTGGACGCGGACGTGATCAAGACCTACGTCGAACTCGGCATGGGGGCAGGCATCATTGCGCAGATGGCCTACGATCCGGACAAGGATCGTGCGTTCGAAATGCTCGATGCCAGCCATCTGTTCGCGGCGTCGACCACCCGCCTCGCGCTGCGCCGCGGCGTCTTCCTCCGCGGTTACGTGTACCGGTTCATTTCGATGTTCGCGCCACAGTACTCGCGCGCGGCCGTCGACGCCGCGCTCGCGGGAACGGCCACCCAGATGGAACTTTAGGCTACTTCTCCCGTCCGAGGCCTGATGTCGAAACTTACTTTCGCAGGTGTCGTCGCGTCGTCGCTCCTGGCCTTCGGTCACCTCGCAGCCGCTGCCGATCTTCCCGTGACCACGCTCACCGTCAACGGCCAGAAAATCATCGCCGAGGTGGTCAATACACCCGAGCAGCGGGCGAATGGTCTGATGAACCGCTTCAGTCTGCAACCCGATCACGGCATGCTGTTCGTCTTCGAGGAACCGCAGCCGCTCGGCTTCTGGATGAAGAACACCTACATTCCGCTGTCGATAGCATTCATCGATGCCAGCGGCAGGATCGTCAACATCGAGGACATGAAGCCGCAGGACGAATCGACTCACCGATCGCGCGGATTCGCCCTCTACGCGGTCGAAATGAAGCAAGGCTGGTTCGCTGCGAAAGGCGTCAAAACGGGCGACGTCGTCAAAGGCCTTCCTGCGCCTGCGAAACGCTGATCCGCGCAAACGGCGTCAAGTCCGACGCCCAACCGTTTGGCGCTAATGAAGTTGTATGTGCTCGGCGTCAATGACACCGGGATATTGCTGTGTAGCGGGCCTGCGAAATCCCCACCCATTTGGCTAATATACGACGGCCAACTAAACGGCTAGAGTGAGTTCGTCGTCCGGGGGAGGAAAACATGCTTGTGCCGATTGAACCGAAGGTAGCCGGATTGCCCGCCTCAGTCACAGTTCCTCAGGCTTTGGTGCGCCGATCGTAGACGCGATAAAGAAGGGCGGTTCGCTAACTGAACCCATTTCCAAGATTGCGCGGTCTATGGGCTACACGACCTTCGTGTATGGCGTAGGAACAGGCAAACACCTCAAAGGCGATGAGCGATTCTATGTGTGGTCAACTGCGCCCCACGAGTGGGTTGCGGAATACGACGCAATGCAGCTATGTCGAAATCGACCCACGAGTAACGCACGCTTGGACAGTATTGCCCCCGCCGCTAGTTTGGGACGCCTCGATCGGCGATGCCGACCCCAAAGTAGCTGCATTCCTTGAACGTGCTGCAAAGCATGGAATCGGAAGCGGCGTTGCTATTTACCTCCATGACGACAGCACGAAGATTATAGTCGCACTGAGCCAGCCGCAGCGGAAGATAACCGCGCGACGGCGTGCGCAAATGAGCTGCACGCATGGGCGACGCGATGGCCTTGGCGTCGATATTTCATTCGATGTTCATGAAGGAAGTTGTAACAAAGGGAATGGCGCCTCTCCAACAAGGCAGCCCTCTCTCACCCCGCGAGCGTCAGTGTCTGCAGCTCGCCGCGCACGGTATGACGAGCATCGATATCGGAGAAAAGCTTGGCATCACCGAGCGCACGGCGAACTTCCACTTCAGCAACATCATCAGCAAGCTCGGCGTGCTGAATCGCAACGAAGCGATCGCCAAGGGCGTCGGACACGGCCTTATCCAGGTCGACACTAGCGCAACACCCATCGTGCCCATGCATGCATCGAAGATCCGCGAGGCGCAACTGAAGCGCTGGGAGGCGTTGCACAACACGCGCTCGGACCCCTGACCAGCGACGCGCGCCAAACCGGGCCGGTCGTCCGCGTCCGATCCGGCGATGAAGATGCCTATCCGTGGGCGACAAGCCACGCGCGCAGCGCCGCGATGGAATCGACGATCCCAGCCGGCGCGTAGCGCGCCAACGCCTCGGCGGGATGCGCGCCGTATGTCACCGCGATGCTGCGGGCGCCGGCATTGCTCGCCAGTTCCAGGTCGTGCGAGGTGTCGCCGATCATCAGCGTTCGCTCCGGCTCGGCTGCGAGGAAGCGCATAAGGTTTTGCAGCATTTCGGGATGCGGCTTTGGCCGTCCCTCGTCCGCACAGCGCGTGGCGTGGAACACGCCGTCGAGGCCGCTTTGCGAAAGCGCATGCTGCAAGCCGGCGCGCGACTTTCCGGTAGCGATCGCCAGCTTGTAACCCGATGCATCCAGATCGCGAAGCATCTCGCGTGTGCCTTCGAATAGCTCGATCCGTTCCTCGCCCGCCATGTAGTGCTTGCGATAGGCGGCCGAGAACGTCGGATACTCGCACGGGTCGAGGCCTGGCGCGACATGCCGCACGGCACTCGCAAAGCCCAACCCGATGACGAAGCGTGCCGCCTCCTCACCAGGAGGCGGTTCGCCCAGATCGCGGCACGCCGCCTGGATCGCGTCGGCGATAAGCGCGGTCGAGTCCGCGAGAGTTCCGTCCCAATCGAACACGACGAGGTCGAAGGTGCGTCGCGGACCTGCAAGGTCAGGCGGTCGCATGTGCATCGTGGCGCGCGGCACCGAGCCGCTCGAGGTAACGTGACAGATCGTCGGGCAGCGCGGATTGCAGCGATACGCGCGCGTCCGAGAGCGGGTGTGCAAACTCGAGCCTCGCAGCGTGCAGAAACATCCGCTTGAGCCCGTCCTTGGCAAGAGCGCGGTTCCACGCGAAGTCGCCGTACTTGTCGTCGCCGGCGATCGGAAAATCCAGATGCGCAAGATGCACGCGGATCTGGTGCGTTCGCCCGGTCTTGAGTTCCGCCTCCAGCAGCGCCAGCGGCGGATCGTGATCCGGCCAGGTGCGCTGCCGGTGAAAGACCGTCAGCGCATCTGCGCCATCGGCCTCGACCCGGACGCGCCGCTCGCCGCCGGGTGCCGCCAGTTTCCGCAACGGCAGGCGCACGGCGCGCTTGGCGTCGCGCCATTTCCCGCGCGCCAGCACCAGATAGCGCTTGTCGAAGCCGCCATCTCGCAGTTGCGCGTGCAGTCCGATGAGCGCCGCGCGCTTCTTGGCCACCAGCAGAATGCCGGACGTATCGCGATCGAGCCGATGGACGAGCTCCAGAAAGGTGGCGGTTGGCCGCTCGGCGCGCAGCCGCTCGATCACCCCGTGCGCCACACCACTGCCGCCATGCACGGCGAGGCCCGCCGGTTTATCGAGGGCAACCAGCGCTTCATCCTCGAAGAGCACGGGGAGCGGCGTCGCGGCGCGGGGGGGCGGAGGCCGTGCGTTGCTGGCGGCGACCCGCACCGGTGGTATCCGGACGACGTCTCCCTCAACCAGCCGCGTATCGGCGCCGACGCGTCCCTTGTTGACCCTCACTTCGCCGCTGCGAACGATCCGATAGACGTGGCTTTTCGGAACCCCTTTGAGGATGCGAACGAGGAAATTGTCCACCCGCTGACCGGCCGATTCCTCGCCGACCGTCAGCCACGTCACAGCATCCTTGCTTAACTCGTTCATTCCGTTATACTTGTCGCTGAACTGCAACAACGCGAACCCTCGGGGCCCCGCCGCCTTGATTCAAGGCCGACGCCCGCCCCCGGACGGTCCGTGGCAGTTCCGGCCCGCGAACGAGCCATGTTGCGGGCCATCCGGCTAAGTCGCTCACCGGCCGGGGTTTTTCCCCGGAGAAGTAGCGATCGTAAAGCAAGAGCGCAGGCACCGCACCCGGCAGCGGCCGGTTCGAAGCGGCGTGCTGCGCGGCGCCTGAAGCGAGAATTGCTTCCGGGCGGTCGGCCGAGCGCTCGCGCAACCTGCGCGGACCGGTGACCGCCGGACATCAACGCCCACACGCGAACAAGAAGACCGCATCACGACGAGAGCCGTCATTCCGGGATCCTCAACGACCCGACCCTGACCCAGGACCATGCACCCACGCCCTGCTCCCGTCCGCCGGCAGCCAACGCTTCCGGTACGCACGTCTTCCGTCCCGCCCGCCGCGTAGTACGCAGTCCGGCGCGGCGTAACCGCCCCGCCGTCGCTTCATCCTCCCGCTTCCCGCGGCGTCGTTGCGCCGGGAAGAAAACATGAAACGCATGCTGTTCAACGCCACCCAGGCGGAAGAGCTTCGGGTGGCCATCGTCGACGGCCAGAAGCTGATCGACCTCGACATCGAGTCCGCCTCCAAGGAACAACGCAAGAGCAACATCTACAAGGCCGTCATCACCCGCATCGAGCCGTCGCTCGAAGCGTGCTTCGTCGATTACGGCACCGATCGTCACGGCTTCCTGCCGTTCAAGGAGATCTCGCGCCAGAGCATGAAGGCCGCAGGCAGCAGCCGCGGCAACGACAGCGACGATGGCGAAGAAGGCGGCAGTCGCCGCGTTCAGGACCAGCTCCGCGAAGGCCAGGAACTCATCGTCCAGGTCGACAAGGACGAGCGCGGCAACAAGGGCGCCGCACTGACGACGTACATCTCGCTCGCCGGCCGCTACCTCGTGCTGATGCCGAACAACCCCCGTGGCGGTGGTGTATCGCGCCGCGTCGAGGGCGAGGATCGCAACGAGCTGCGCGAGGCTGTCGGCCAGCTGGAGGTACCACGCGGGATGAGCGTCATCGCGCGCACCGCCGGCATCGGCCGCACGCCGGAAGAGCTCCAATGGGACCTGAATTACCTGATGCAGCTCTGGCGCGCGATCGAGGACGCCGCCACGCTGCAGCCGGGCGCCTACCTCATCTATCAGGAATCGAGCCTGGTCATCCGGGCGATTCGCGACTACTTCCATCCGGACATCGGCGAGATCCTGATCGACACCGAAGCGGTGTTCGAGCAGGCGCAGCAATTCATGAGCCACGTGATGCCCGGCAACGTGTCGCGCGTGAAGCTCTACAAGGACGACGTCCCGCTGTTCTCGCGGTTCCAGATCGAGCACCAGATCGAGACTGCGTACGGCCGGCAAGTGCCCCTGCCCGCAGGTGGCGCCATCGTGATCGATCACACCGAGGCGCTGGTCGCCGTCGACGTCAACTCGGCGCGCGCGACCAAAGGCGGCGACATCGAGACGACTGCCTACAACACCAACCTCGAAGCCGCGGATGAGATCGCGCGGCAATTGCGTCTGCGCGACCTCGGTGGCCTCATCGTCATCGACTTCATCGACATGGAGAGCGCGAAGAACCAGCGCGATGTCGAGACTCGCCTGCGCGATGCGCTCAAGTACGATCGCGCCCGCGTTCAGCTCGGCAAGATCTCCCGCTTCGGCCTGATGGAGCTCTCGCGCCAGCGGCTGCGTCCCGCGCTCGCGGAATCGGCGTACATCCCGTGCCCGCGCTGCCACGGCATCGGCCACATCCGCGGAACCGAATCCACGTCACTGCACATCCTGCGCATCCTTCAGGAAGAAGCGATGAAGGACAACACGGCGCAGGTCGTCGCGCAGGTGCCTGTCGACGTCGCCACGTTCCTCCTGAACGAAAAGCGCAACGACGTGCTGTCGATCGAGACGCGTTTCAAGGTGAACGTACTGCTCGTGCCGAACCGCCATCTCGAAACGCCGAACTACAGCATCGAACGGATGCGTCACGACGATCTCAATCAGGGCGAGGTACCGCCGGCGTCGTTCGAAATGGTGAAGCAGCCCGAAGAGCCCGAAGCGATCCGCGCCAGGAAGGACGACGCCCGGGACCCGCGCCAGGAGGCGGTGGTCAAGGGCATCACGCCCGCGCAGCCGGCGCCGCTTCCCGCCGCACCGGCACCGGCGCCGCAACCTCACGTTCCCGCACGCGCAGTGCCGGCTGCGGACGTGCAGGAGGGATCGTGGCTGTCGCGGATGCTCGGGTGGTTCCGCCCGCGCGCGATCGACGATTTGCCCGCTGCACCGCCGGCACCGCCGGTTGCGACCAAACCCGTCGTCGCGCCTGCGTCGACGGACCGGGCGCGCGATGGGCGCGGCCGTGGTGAACCGCGCCGCGACGGCGGCCATGCGCGCGACGAGCGCCGCGGTGAAGGACGCAATCGCCGCGACGAGCGGCGCGGTGAAGGACGTGGTGAAGGACGTGGCGAAGGCCGCGGGGCTCCCGGTCGCGGACGCGACGGTGCACCGCGCGCCGCGCAACCGCCTCGCGCCGACGACGATCGCGGGGAGAGCAAGCCCCGCCGCGCGGACGAGCGGGGCGATGGACGCCGTGACGAGCCGCGGGAACCGCGTCGTGACGATCTGCGGGAACCCGGCCGTGACCAGCCACGCAATGCACCGCGCCCCCCACGCCCGCCACGGGCGAAGGTGGCGAAGGAAACCCCGGCCATCGCATCAGACTCCACCGAGGCGCCGGATGCCGCGATGGCAAAGAACGGTGCGCCTCCCGATGCCACCGCACAGGCTGAAGGCAACGAGCGCCACGAGGGCGGGCGTCGTCGTCGCGGACGTCGTGGGCGTGGCGGCGAACGCGCCGAGCGTCCTGCGGAAGGCGCGCGACCGTCGGGAGCAGGCGCGAACGGTAGCGACGATCATTCCGACGAGCCGATGTCCCAAACGCCGACCGTCCTCGTTGGTGCTGCTGCTGCCGCTGCCGTCAGTGAACCGCAAGCGCCCATCGCGCACGCGCCGTCGCCGGTTCCCGCTTTCGAGCCTCCAATGCGCGACGAGGCGGCCGCAGCGCCATCCTTCTTCGCCGCGCCGCCTGCGCCGATCGCCGTGGAACTTCCCCCTGCGGACCCGCCACGCGCGTTCCAGTCGTACCCCGACGTGCCAGCGGAGACTGAGCCGACGCCGAGCGCCTTCGTCGCCTCGGTGATGCAGGCGGAAGCGCCTGCGGCGCCGCGCAGCGCGCCGCCGGTTCCGACGGTGTCGCGCGAGTTGCCGCCCGATTCCGACCTGGTGCTGGTGGAAACCCGCGCGGCGGTCACGTCCGCGAGCGAGGAAGCCGACACGCCGGCGACGAAACCAAAGCGGGTGCGCCCGCCGCGAGCGGAGATCACCGCAGAACCGCTCGAGATGGTCGAAACGCAGAAGGAGCCGCCGCCCTCCGCGTAACGGCTTTCGGCGGCCCGGACCGCGCTGGTTCAGCGCGCGACGGCGCTTTCCGACACGCGCGCAAGCAAGGCTTCGCTCGCGGGCTCGAGCAGATCGAGAACGCGTTCGAAGCCGTCGCTGCCGCCGTAGTAGGGATCGGGCACTTCACGTACGCCCGACGCCGGCAGGAAATCGAGCAAGAGGCCGACATGGCCCGTGTATTCGTGCGGGCGCCGGCTCGTCACTTCCTTCAGGTTGTGACGGTCCATCGCAAGTATCCAGTCAAACCGGCCATAGTCACGCGGCGCGATCTGCCTCGCGCGAAGGCGCCCGATGTCGTAGCCGCGGCGCAGGGCGCTCGCGATGGCGCGAGCGTCCGGCGGCTCGCCGACATGGTAGTCATGCGTGCCGGCGGAATCGATGCGCAGGCGCTTCGCCATGCCGTTGCGCTCTGCGATCGCTCGAAACACACCCTCCGCCGTCGGCGACCGGCAGATGTTGCCCATGCAGACGAACAGCACTCCGATTCTCTTGACCAGCATTCACCAGCCCCGTTGCGTGCAGACGAGTATCGTTGAACGACGAACCTGCGGCAAGCGCGCAGGGCCGACCAGCAGCGCACTTGCGAAGGCGCCGCGCCTCTGCGACCCTTGCGCCCGTCAAGAGCCGTCCCATGGAAACTTCATGCGCAAGATCCTGCTGATCGCTGCGCCCTGCTCGTGCTCGCCGCATTCCCGGCGACCGGAAGTGCGGCCGACATGCGCAAGGTCTTGCGCATCACGCTCAACGACATCACGAGCCTCGACCCGCAGCAAGGCACCGACCTGTCATCGACGCGCGTGGCGTCGGCCATCTTCGAGGCGCTCTATCAATTCGACTATTTCGCCGAGCCGGCGACGGTCGTGCCCTGTACCGCCGAAGCGCTCCCCGTCATCACCAATGGCGGCAAGACGTGGACCATCAAGGTTCGACCCGGAATCCTGTTCACCGACGACCCGGCGTTCAAGGGCAAGCCACGCGAGCTCACGGCCGAGGACTACGCGTACTCGATCAGGCGTTCTCTTGATCCCAATCTGCGGACCGGCGGCGATCCTGCGCTCACCGACCTCATCGCAGGCGCGCGGCCGATCGTGGACGCGGCGCGCAAGCCAGGGGGCAAGCTCGACTACGACACGCCGATCGCCGGCCTGCGCGCGCTCGACCGCTACACGCTGCAGATCAACCTGACCGACGTCGATTACACGCTGCTCGAGCGCCTCGCGGGGCTCACGATGATGGCGGTGGCGCGCGAAGTGGTCGACACCGCCGGCAACGACATCATGAGCCATCCTGTGGGGACCGGCCCGTATGCGCTCAAGGAATGGAAGCGCGCGTCGCGGGTCATCCTCGAAGCGAACCCGTCCTACCGCGCAGAAAAATTCCCGGCCAGCGCCGCACCACGGCACCAGTCGATCGTGCAGGCGATGCGCGGCAAGACGATGCCGCAGATCGGCCGTGTCGAGATCAGCATCATCGAGGAGTCGCAGCCGGCGTTCCTGGCGTTCGACAACGGCGACCTCGACTATCTCGGCCTCGGCGGCGACGACTCGCGCCGCGTCCTCGAGGGCGGCAAGCTCAAGCCCGAGATGGCGAAGCGCGGCATCGTCCACATGCGTTTCGGCGCGCCATCGGTGACGTTCACCTACTTCAACATGAAGGACGCGGCGGTCGGCGGCTATTCGAACGAGCAGGTCGCGCTGCGGCGCGCGATTGCGATGGGCTTCAACGTCGACGAGCTGATTCGCGTGTTGTTCGCCGGCAACGCACTGCCTGCAAACCAGTTGCTGCCACCGGGCGTCAACGGCCATGACACATCGCTGCCGGCGAAGTCGCTCTACGATCCCGCTGGCGCGCGCGCCCTGCTCGACCGCTTCGGCTTCAAGGACCGCGATGGCGACGGCTATCGCGAAACGCCCGAAGGAAAACCGCTGACGGTCGTGCGCGGCACACTGCCGGAATCGTGGTATCGCGAAGTCGACACGCTGTGGAAAAAGAGCATGGACGCGATCGGCATCCGGATGGAGGTGCAGCAGCAGACATTCGCGGAGCTCCTCAACCTGAGCCGCGGCGGCAAGCTGCCGATGTTCAACCTCGGTTACCGGTCGCTCGAGCCGTCGGGCTACCAGATCCTGCAGACCCTCTGGGGACGCTCACCGATCGACACCAATCCATCGCAGTTCAAGCAAGCCGACTACGACGCAGCGTACGAGCAGTTCCTGCGTACGCCCGCCGGGCCCGCCCGCACCGCGCTCGCGCGCAAGATGTCCGACGTGTCACAGGCCTATATGCCGATGCTCCTGCACACGTATGGCGTGGGCAACGTCGTCATGTACCCGTGGGTGCAGGGTTACTGGCCGTCGCAGTTCGGCTTCTCGTGGAAATACCTCGATATCGACCTCGCGAAACGCAAGCCCTCTTCCTGATCCGATCGCGCATCGGTCGGCGGCGTTCGCCGCGACGCCGCCTCGCCGGTCCGCATCGATCCCTTGCACCCGGTTGGACCCGGATTCGTCACGATGCGGCCGCGAGTCACGACCTGCATGGGTTCGTGGGCCTCCAGTACATGCTCGAACCGGGCGCCGACGAACCGCTGTTGATCGAGGTCAATCGACGGATGCTGCCAGCCACGCATGGCGGCGCAACTGTCGGCATCCACTTGGCGCGCGCGCTGGCGGTCGTCGGCTCCGGCCGCGCCTGGGACGGGCCCACCGACCTGCCCGCTGGCCCTGGCCCGCGCATGGCGCTGTTTCCGCAGGAGTGGTACCGCGATCCCGACAGCGAGTGGCTGCGCACGCTTGCGTCGGATGCGCCCTGGCACGACCCGGCGCTGTTTGCCGCCATGCTCGCGCTGCCGTTTGGTACAAGCGATCTCGCGACCCAGCCCGCGGTCGCCGTGGCTTCCTGACCGCTTCGCCGCGGCTGCTTACGTCTCCACGGGCAGCGCGACGCCGAACATCGTCTCCTTGAGCTTGTAGAGCCGGTCGCGCAGCTCGGCGGCCTTCTCGAACTCGAGGTTCCTCGCGGCGTCGATGCATCTGCTTCTCGAGGCGCTTCAGCTCCTTCTCGAGGTCCTTCTCGGGCATCGCCTCGTACTTGCGCCCGCGTCTGCGCGGCCCGCAGCTCCTTCCTGCCTTCGTCGGCGTCGTAGACGCCGTCGATCATGTCCTTGATCCGCTTCTGCACGCCGATCGGCGTGATGCCCATCTTCTCGTTCCACGCGACCTGCTTGTTGCGCCGGCGCTCGGTCTCGCCGATCGCCGCCTTCATCGAGTCGGTCATCGCGGTCGGCGTAGAGGATCGCCATGCCGTTGATGTGCCGCGCGGCGCGGCCGATCGTCTGGATCAGCGAGCGCTCGGCGCGCAGGAAGCCTTCCTTGTCGGCGTCGAGGATCGCGACCAGCGACACCTCGGGAATGTCGAGGCCTTCGCGCAGCAGGTTGATGCCGACCAGCACGTCGAATTCGCCGAGGCGCAGGTCGCGGATGATCTCGACGCGCTCGACGGTGTCGATGTCCGAGTGCAGGTAGCGCACCTTGACGCCGTGCTCGCCGAGGTAATCGGTCAGGTCCTCGGCCATCCGCTTGGTCAGCGTCGTCACGAGCACGCGCTCGTTGCAGGTCGACGCGCAGCTTGATCTCGGACAGCAGGTCGTCGACCTGCGTCGCGGCCGGGCGCACGATCAGCGCCGGATCGACGAGGCCGGTCGGCCGCACCAGCTGCTCGACCACCTGCCCCGCGTGCTTGCTGCTCGTAGTCGGCCGGCGTCGCCGACACGAAGATCGTCTGCGGCAGCAGCCGCTCGAACTCGTCGAAGCGCAGCGGCCGGTTGTCGAGCGCCGACGGCAGCCGGAAGCCGTAGTTGACGAGATTCTCCTTGCGCGCGCGATCGCCCTTGTACATGCCGCCGACCTGCGGAATCGGTCACGTGGCTCTCGTCGACGAACATCAGCGCGCTGCGTCGGCAGGTAGTCGATCAGCGTCGGCGGCGGCTCGCCCGCGCTGGCGTCCCGACAGGTGGCGCGAGTAGTTCTCGATGCCCTTGCAGAAGCCGATCTCGGTCATCATCTCGAGGTCGAAGCGCGTGCGCTGCTCGATGCGCTGCGCCTCGATCAGCTTCATCTGGCCGACGAAGAATTCCTTCTGCGTGCGCGAGCTCGACCTTGATCTGCCTCGATCGCGATCAGCACCTTCTGCCGGCCGGTCACGTAGTGCGACGACGGGAACACCGTGAAGCGCGCCGATCTTCTGGCTGCAGGTGGCCGGTCAGCGGATCGAAGAGCTGCAGCGACTCGACCTCGTCGTCGAACAGCGAGACGCGCACCGCGTTCTCGGCGTTCTCCGCCGGGAAGATGTCGAGCACGTCGCCGCGCACGCGGAACGTGCCGCGCTTGAAGTCGGCGTCGTTGCGCGTGTACTGCATCTCGGTCAGGCGCTTGATCGCGTCGCGCTGCGACAGCGCGTCGCCCTGCCGCACGTGCAGGATCATGCTGTGGTACTCGGACGGATCGCCGATGCCGTAGATCGCCGACACCGTCGCCACGATCACGCAATCCGGCCGCTCGAGGATCGCCTTGGTCGCCGACAGCCGCATCTGCTCGATGTGCTCGTTGATCGAGCTGTCCTTCTCGATGTAGAGGTCGCGCGACGGGACGTACGCCTCGGGCTGGTAGTAGTCGTAGTACGAGACGAAGTACTCGACGGCGTTGTTCGGGAAGAACTCGCGGAACTCCGAGTAGAGCTGCGCGGCGAGCGTCTTGTTGGGCGCGAGCACCAGCGCCGGCCGGCCGGTCTGCGCGATGACGTTGGCCATCGTGAACGTCTTGCCGGAGCCGGTGACGCCGAGCAGCGTCTGGAACGACGAGGCCGTCGCTCGAGGCCTTCGACGAGCTTCGCGATCGCCTCGGGCTGGTCGCCCGCGGGCTCGAACGGCTGGTGCAGCTCGTAGGGACTGTTCGGGATAGGTGATGAGCATGGCGGAGCGATTCGATGACGAGCGATCATGGCAACCGGCGAATTCGAAGGCGAACCGAGCATTGTTACCGCGCCACGTTCGCCGCGAGCGCCGTCCGCCGCTCGCCGCGTCCCGCGCCGAACTGCAGCGCGGCAAGGCGCGCGTAGAGCGGGTTGGCGCGCGTCAGCTCGTCGTGCGTGCCGACGGCGACGATGCGGCCGCGCTCCATCACCGCGATGCGGTCGGCGTGGCGCACCGTCGCCAGCCGGTGCGCGATGATCAGCACCGTGCGCCCCGCCATCAGCCGCTCGAGCGCCAGCTGCACCATGCGCTCGCTTTCGGCGTCGAGCGCGCTCGTCGCCTCGTCGAGCAGCAGGATCGGCCGATCGGCGAGGATCGCGCGCGCGATCGCGAGGCGCTGCCGCTGGCCGCCGGACAGGCGCACGCCGCGCTCGCCGAGGAACGCTCGCGTAGCCGTCCGGCAGGCGCTCGATGAACTCCGTCGCGTAGGCCGCCTCGCACGCGGCGCGCACTTCGGCGTCGGTGGCGTCGGGACGGCCGTAGCGCACGTTCTCGAGCACGCTCGCCGCGAAGATCACCGGCTCCTGCGGCACGACCGCGAGCCGGCGCGCGCACTTCGCGCGGATCGGCGGCGCGCAGGTCGACGCCGTCGATGCGCACGATGCCCGCTGCGGATCGTAGAAGCGCAGCAGCAGCTGGAACACCGTGGTCTTGCCGGCGCCGGACGGACCGACCAGCGCGACCTTCTCGCCCGGCGCGCACGTCGCAGCGAGAAGTCCGTCGAGCGCCGCGCGTGTCGGGCCGCGACGGATAGTGGAACGTCGACGTCGCTCGAAGGCGACCGTGCCCGCGCGCCGGCGCCGGCAGCGGACACGGGATGCGCCGGGCGCGCGAATCTCGGGCTCGATCGCGAGCAGCTCGAACAGCCGCTCGGTGGCGCCGGCCGCGCGCTGCAGGTCGCCGATCACTTCGCTGATCGTGCCCACGGCGCTCGCGACGATCACCGCGTAGAACACGAACGCCGACAGCTGGCCCGGCGCTGATCCGGCCGGCGACCACGTCGTGCCCGCCGATCCACAGGATGACGCCGACCGCGCCGAACACGAGCAGGATCACCGCCGCGACCAGCAGCGCGCGCTGGCGGATGCGCGCGACGCGCCGTGCGCGAACGCGGCCTCGACGCGCGTCGCCGAACCGCGCCGGTCCTCGGCCTCGTGGCCGTACGCCTGCACGGTGCGGATCTCGTGCAGCGCCTCGTCGACGTAGGCGCCGACGTCGCCGACGCGATCCTGGCTCGCGCGCGCGAGCTTGCGCACGCGGCGGCCGAACAGGATGATCGGCACGACGCACCAGCGGCACGCCGACCAGCACGAGCAGCGTGAGCTTGGCGCTCGTGAGCGCGAGCATCACGAGGCCGCCGACCAGCAGCAGCAGGTTGCGGATCGCCATCGACGCGCTCGAGCCGATCACGGTCTCGAGCATCGTCGTGTCGTTGGTGAGCCGCGAGATCACCTCGCCCGTGCGCGTCGACCTCGAAGAAGCCCGGCGGCAGCGCAGCAGGTGGTCGAACACCGCGCGCCGCAGGTCCGCGGTGACGCGCTCGCCCAGCCACGACACGAAGTAGAAGCGCGTGTAGGTCGCGGCCGCCATCACGACGATCACCGCCAGCATCGACCGCGAGCGTGCGGTCGAGCTCGCCCGGCTCGCCGGCGGCGAAGCCGCGGTCGACGACGAACTTCAGTCCCTGCCCGATCGCGAGCACCGCGGCCGCGGCGAACGAGCAGCGCGATCGCCGCGACAGACACCTGCCGCCGGTACGGCCGCACGAACGCGCCCGACGCGCGCGAGCGTCCGCAGCGCGGTCAGCGGCGGAAGCTTCGGGGCGGGTTCGAGGCGGGTGTCGGCGCGGGCCATCGGGGAAGCGTGCGGCAATCCTTAGGCATGTGAGGGCGCGTCGCAGCGACGCAAGGCACGCCGGGGCTGCGGGTTACAATATGCCGGTTAACTTCGCGCCCGTCGACTTGCCATGAACGCTCCCCTCGCCGCCTCGCTGCTCTCCGCCGTCGAGCTCGCGCCGCGCGACCCGATCCTCGGCGTCACCGAGGCCTTCAACGCCGACCCGAATCCGCGCAAGGTCAACCTCGGCGTCGGCGTCTACTACGACGACAACGGCAAGGTGCCGCTGCTCGAATGCGTGAAGCGCGCCGAGCGCGAGCTCGACCGACAAGGCGGCGCCGCGCGGCTACCTGCCGATCGACGGCATCCCCGCGTACGACAGGCAGTGCAGGCGCTGCTGTTCGGCGCCGACAGCGACGTCGTCGCGTCGGGCCGCGCCGTCACCGTGCAGGCGCTCGGCGGCACCGGCGGCCTCAAGGTCGGCGCCGATTTCCTGCGCCGTTCGCGCCGGGCGCGCAGGTCTGGATCAGCGATCCGAGCTGGGAGAACCATCGCGCGCTGTTCGAGGGCGCGGGCTTCACCGTCAACACGTACCCGTACTACGACGCGGCGACGCGCGGCCTCGATTTCGACGGCATGATCGCCGCGCTCGAAGCGATGCCCGCGGGCTCGATCGTCGTGCTGCACGCGTGCTGCCACAACCCGACGGGCGTCGATCCGACGCCGGCGCAATGGGACGCGATCATCGACGTCGTGCGCGCGCGCGGCCTGGTGCCGTTCCTCGACATCGCCTACCAGGGCTTCGCCGACGGCATCGATGCCGACGGCGTCGTCGTGCGGCGATTCGCCGCGACGCCGGGACCGCTGTTCGTCTCGAGCTCGTTCTCGAAGTCGTTCTCGCTCTACGGCGAGCGCGTCGGCGCGCTGTCGGTCGTCGCCGCCGACAAGCGACGAGGCGGCGCGCGTGCTGTCGCAGGTGAAGCGCGTCGTCCGCGCCAACTACTCGAACCCGCCGACGCACGGCGGCGCAGATCGTCGCGCACGGTGCTGTGCATCGCCGGAGCTGCGCGCGCTGTGGGAAGCGGAGCTCGCGGCGATGCGCGACCGCATCAAGCTGATGCGCGCGGCGCTGGTCGAGAGGCTGCACGAGCGCGTGCCGCGGCGCCGATTTCCGCTTCATGCTCGACGCAGCGCGGCATGTTCTCGTATTCGGGCCTCACCAAGGCGCAGGTGCAGCGGCTGCGCGACGAGTTCTCGATCTACGCGGTCGACACCGGCCGCATCTGCGTCGCGGCGCTCAATTCGCACAACGTCGACTCACGTCGCCGACGCGATCGCGACGGTCAGCGCGCTGACGGCGCCGCCGCGCTTTGACGAGTCGCGGATTTCCGCTATAATTCAAGGCTGTCCGACGCGGGAATAGCTCAGTTGGTAGAGCGCAACCTTGCCAAGGTTGAGGTCGGGAGTTCGAGACTCCTTTCCCGCTCCAGATTCTCGAGGGAGAGCCGCCGCAGCCGGCTCTCCCTTTTCGTTTGTGCTGCCGCGCATCGCCGGCTCGCGCGCGGCCGGCACCCCTGGCGGGGTGGCAGAGTGGTCATGCAGCGGCCTGCAAAGCCGTCTACGCCGGTTCGATTCCGACCCCCGCCTCCATAGAATCAACGCGTTAGCCTTTCTGGCTACCGTGTCGGTTCGCCTGGTTTCGGCGCCCCTCCACTATCCGCAGACCGGCCGATACAACGGCAAGCCGTGCATATGCAGCGAGTGTCCGGCCGCGTGCGACGGCAAGCGGTGCGGATGCGAGGCGTGTACTCGGTCGTGGTTGGATAACGGGCTGGACGAATTGTTGCCGCGTCGTAGCAAGGAATAGCAACTGCGCGCCGCCACAAACAACAAACCCCGCCGGAGCGGGGTTGTGTGGACGCAGGAATCGACTACTGCTTGCGGTGTGCGAATCCGAATTCGGCGAGATCGCGGCCGAAGAAGTGATCCGCCGTCGAGGATCCTTGTCGAAGTCCGGTCAACGGTTGTTCCTGCTAATCGCGTCCACCAACGCGAGGACCCGCTGCTCCGGGGGGACGTGGACGGTCGTGATGCCCCTTTCCGCGGTGCCACGGCCGTTCTTGCGATATATCACCTGGCCGCTCTCGTGGAAGGCGAAGTAGTTGCCGGGCTCCAGCCGGTTGAAACTCACCGCAACCATCTGTCGCCCGTCGGGGTCTACCCCGGCCATCTTCCTCCTTATCATCGCTCCCTCCCCGCGCCTCACGGTGGGCAATCATGTGGCCTACATCTAATATATTGAGCCGGATTAAGGATGGGCGTCAACAGGGTCGGCGCGGCCATCGGCGTCGCGGCCGTCTTCTGGAATTCACCGTGACGCCGCCAGGGTCCCCTGAGATCGGCGATCGGCGCCTGCTCGGCGATCGGACGCCGCGCCTGCCGGCCGTCGTGCTGTCGCCGGATGGGGTGATCCTCACGCGGTTATTCCTGCGGCGCTACGTCCGCCGGTGCGTGCGGGCCCGACGCTTCGATCGAGTCCGCGGCGCGGCGGCGTTGTATCGGCGGCTCGCCTGACCGGGGGCACGAGGGACCATCGTTGTCGCGAAAGCGGAATATTCGCCATATCCGTCGCGAATGCTCCATTGGAGCCCCCCGCTCGGTTCCGCGATAGTGTGGACGCTGTAGCAGTCGCATCCACGTCGTCGGGAGGTTGCCATGCTGAACCACACGAACCTGATCGAAATGCTGCCCATCAACGTCGTCAATCGTGCCATCGCTCGCGCCAACTACGACGCGGCGGAGGCAAGTATCGACCGCATCGTCCGCGCGCTCGCCTGGCTGCTGAATGTGGTTCCGTCGCAGCCTACACAGCGGGGAGTATGGCGACGTCGGTCGGCGCGGGAGTGGCGTTGAGTTCGTTCATACCGACGTAGAAAAGCCGGCGTTTCACCGCGTCGTACCGCCGCACCACCCCGTTTCCACGCTCGCAGCAGACGAGACGGTGGCCCGCCACAGATCTACGCCAAGCCGCGCCGTGGGGCACGAACTGGCGGATCTTGGTTGGGTTAATTCCTGCGGACAAACCGACGATGTGCAACCGCACGGTGTATTGGGTCGTGATGCTTGCTGCCGCCACGACCATTTTCGGTTGCGGATTTGTCGCCTATGCAGAACTTGAAACAGGGAGCATCGCCAGGGTGCGCTTCGTAAACGACTCGAATGGAGTTGGTCTCCGTACTCCGCCAGTATGACGACAATGATTGCGAGACGGGAGAGCGCGAGGTCGCGCGATTTGGTGGAGGCCTTCTAAACAATCACAAGGCTCTCGGCATCCCGGATGCTCCGCAGTTACGTCCTGGTCAAATGACCGAGATCTACGTCCGGTCCGGAAAGCCGTTCTACGGCGTGTTCTCGTCGAGTTCGACTCCACCATCGGACTGCAGGTACGCCTTCGAGTTCGTGCCGGAGACCGGGCGCGACTATCAGGTCACGTTTCATTGGGACCTATATCGGTCTAGCTGCTCTACGACCCTTGCGGTGGTTGATAAACTCGTGGCACCCCTTTCAAAGCCGATCGGATTGCCATTAGGTCAATGCCGAGCGGCACTCGGGTCGATCTCGGCCGGTCGTCGATGCCCCAGTCCATGCCAGTCGCCAACCGGCGTTCTTGGCACCGTTGACTGACTTGCCCATTTTCGATGAGTGGCGCGGTGCCAGCGACATTCCCTGATTCGAGGGCGCGCTGACGAGCGACGTGCAAAACATTCCCATAAACAGACATTTTTGGAACGATCGCGCGATCGTCGGCCACGTTCGGCACGCCGTATTTGCGTGCGGAAGCCCGAACGTCTCAGGACGACCCGTTGCTGCCTGTCGCGCGCGATGGAAGCAGACGTTCGCGAGCTTCGCCGAAGTTAAGGAGCTGCTGACCGCGGCGGCGCTATTCGACCACCCAGGTCGCGCGCATGCGTAGCGACGCAGGGATTGTCAGGCCGAGCGCTAGCGCATGCTCGGCGAGCACCGCTTCGAAGTATCGTCTCAGCGGCTCCTATCACCGCGCCTGCCCTGTTGCCGACCCTGCAAAAGCTACCGGCGATATGCGTGTTCTGATCACCGTGATCTCCTCCACCAGTCGCCGACTGGCCGATCATTCGCCGCTGCGGGCGGCGAAGGGCGGTTGATTTCTATTCGCGAGAGCAACCCACCGCGCGATCCGGTGCGTTGACGCCGACCACTGGACGCCGTAGAGCTGCGGTCCGACGAACCATCAGCAACGCGATACATTCGGCATCCGCATGGCGGCCGTCGGCGAACTACACCAGATGTCCGTACGCGGCGGAATAGTGACCATCGTGATAGAGCTGCACCGCTGCGGTGAAGGGCTCGTCGTTGGGGGCGGCGGTCGCGGGTATCGCAGTGGCGAGCACGATGCCGGCGATGCCAAGGCCCACCGCCAATTTGCGTAGACGTTTCATCGTTACTCTCTCGTCGGTTTTGCACCGCGCTCATCGCGGTGTGATGTGGCCGGCGCCGATAGGGTCGAGCGCCTCGTGCACCGCGATGGCCTCGTTGGGGGCTGCGGCGATGGCTTCCAGCCATGGCGGCGTGGTTTCACGGTGAGCTGGCTGCGCGACGGGAGTCGAACCGCGGGCCGTCGAGAGCACTGTCACGCAGTGCGGTCTTCCTGCGGCGCGCGCAGGCGAGGAAACCTGCCACCAGTACCGATACCGCGGCCGGGATCCACAACAGGTGCATGGCGAGACTGCCGATCTCGGGATGTTACGATGAAGTACGTTGCGTTCCCATGAAATCCTCCGTTTCGGGGTTGGCAAGGGGTCCGATTCTTCGATCCCCTTGCTCACTCGTACGGGGGCGTTGCGCGAATCCGGCCACCGTGCCTCTCGATAGCGGCGACGTGAATTTCAGACCATGAGCACCTTGCCGAGCAGGCCGATCCCGGCAACGCCGAGCAGCGTCAGAGTGACTTGCCGGAAGTTGTGGTCGGACATTCGCCGATAGATCGCGACGCCGGCCAGTGTGCAGGGCAGAACCACCTCAATCCGCCAACGCGCCGGGCGAAACAAAGAAAACAACGCGTACCCAAGAAGCAGCGCACCGAATAGCATCATCAGCGTCGCCGGTGCGAGTTGTCCAAGCATCCATAACCCGATTGGAAGCCCCAGCATGCCGCCGACGAGCAGAGGTCCAGGGCCGTCCGGCCACCACTGCTGAAGTGGCGGCATCTCGTCCTTTAGTTGCCGCAAGGACAGCAACTGGTTGGCAGTAGAAAGGGCCATCAACAAGGGCACGCCGTGGCTCGGCGGCAACCAGGCCAGGATCGCCGCGCCCACGGCAGAAAAGCCGAAACCCGACAGCCCGCTGACAAGTCCTGCGGTTGCGAGCACCATGAGCAGCATCGCCAGGGAAGGCATGGGCAGGTCGAATGTGAGCGCCGACAGCATGGCGAGTCTCCGGTCAGTCATGTCGCCTCGGTCATTGGAGAGTTGCAGCTCTTGTCGCTCGCCGGCTGGGTCGTGCCTGCGGCCCATATCTGGCCGGCAGCGGCAACGCGTTGGCTGGTTCGGCATCGTCGGTCAGCGGTGCTGTGCTGCGTGCGCAACGCCCCGTCGCACAGTTCTTCGCCTCGGCACGACGTCGCAGCGCCGACCGGACTGATTCGGAGAGGCGCAGCATGTTCACCGGCAGCAGCACCACGTGCAGAAGCAGCACCGGACTGATTTCGGCCAGAGCGCCGTACGAGATGAACGCGATGTTGCTGGCGATTGCCACCACACGCAGCGACACCATGTCGCGCATGCAGAAGGTCGCCAGCACCAGCAGCGATGCGAGGTAGCCGACGGGTTCGTAGGCGTTCATGGTTACCTCGCCTCACGCGTCATTCGCGCTTCTGACCGCCAGGTTCAGTTCGGTGCTGGTGCGGCTCAGATGGCACGTACATGGCGCGCACTTCGGCCAGGCTCTGGCGAGGCGAAGCCGCTTTTGTCGCCGCACGCAACGCCAGCGTGTGTTCAGCGGTGACGGCGCCCAGGATGGCACTGATCGTTGCACGGACCCCGCCCAGCATCCGTCGGTATGTCTGCTGCAAGTGCAGTACGTGAGCCATCATGGCCTCTACGGCAAGATCCGCACCCAATATTTGGTCGCCACTGCGGTGTTGCAGTGGCAAGATCGAAGGGAGCAGGCTAGGCGTGCGTTGCGCGGAGCGAATCCGCATTAGCACGCAGAATTGACGTCGCGCTACCTAGTTTTCTGCGGTCTGCCGAAGATTCGACAACTTGAGCACCGCTTGCGCGCGCGATGCGACGCCGAGTTTCGCCAGCACATTGGCGACGTGATGTTCGACCGTGCGTTCCGATCGATGCAATCGGCTCGCGATCGCCGCGTTCGACAGGCCCTGGCACAGCAACTCGGCGACCTCGCTCTCGCGCCGCGTGAAACCGAGCGGATCGGAGCGAGCGCCGATGTACGGCCCGCGCCGAAGTCCAAGCGCGCCGAGCTTGCGCAGGCGGCGGCGCGTGATGTCGGCCGCGGGCCTGGCACCGAGTGATTCGAAGCGATCAAACGCGGCGCGCAGTGCGGCTTCATCGCCAGCGAGCAAGGCGAGCGCCTGCTCGTACACGCAGCCGAGTTCGGCCCACGCATCCGCCGCTGCCTGCCACTTGCCCTCGATTTCGAGTCGATAAGGCAACGCGATCGCCGTCTGTAGCTGCGGCAATTTCGCGCCGCAACGAGGCAGCCAGACGAGCAGCGCTCCGAGCTGCGACGGCTCACCGCTTTCGATAGCGTGCGGCAAGGCCGCAGTGATGATGTGCTCGGCCGCCTCCAGGTCCCCGCGCAACCAGGCCGCCTCGGCGCACAACAACGCGACCGACGCCGGTCGCATCTCAGTCTGCGCGGCGGTGCCGAGCGCGCGAAGTTCTTGCCACTCGCCGGCGTCGTTTGTTGTGCCTACCAGCGCGCGCAAGCGCGCCCACAAGAAGCGCACCGTGTTGCGCTCGCGCGGCAGCAGCGCCGGCATCGCGTCGAGCCGTTCGAGTTCCTCAGCGGCATCACGCCAGCGGCCGGCGTCGAACCAACCAAAAAGCCGCCGCAGATAAAGCGCCGCGACGATAAAGTCGAGGTCGCGGCGCAACGCGAATGCAAGTCCTTGTTCGGCGTAGTTCAGCAGGCGTCGATAGTCGTGGTTGACCAGCGCCATACCGGCGAGGTTCACGTACGCGAGCGCGACTTTGTGATCGAGACCGTGCTGCTGCGCCAGCGCCAGGCTGCGTTCCAGCTTAGCCAGCGCACCTTCCTCGTACTTGAGCGAGAGTTCGACCGAGCCGCAGATGTTCAGCGCGAACGCCAGCACTTCCGGTTCAGCCACCTGCTCGGCCAGAGCCAGCGCGCGCCGGCCCCACTGCAGCGCCTCAGTCGCGCGTGCGCGCGCCGTCAGCACTGCGGCCATGTCGGCGCAGGCCCACGCGAGTTCACGGCCCGGTGGCATCTGCTCGAGCAGTTCAATCGCCTGCTGCGCGTAGTCAAGCGCTTCAGGCCGGGTAATACGCAGGGAGGCCAACCGCGAAAGATTCCATGCCTGTGCACGCCGGTCGCCACTTGCACGATGTAATTCGAGCGCTTGTTCACGCGCTGCGGCAGCGTCGTCGTGTGCCTGGATCAACGCGCACTCGATAGCGCGCGCTTCCAGGATGTCAGCCAGTGCCTGAGGCGCCAGTCTTTTCGCATGTCGTAGCGCCAGGCCGTACAGAGCGGCCGCGTCGCGATGCGCCGAAGCAGCCGCGGCGTCGCGCGCGGCCCGTGGTGCCAGTTCGACGACCGCATCGACCAGACCCGCCTGTTCGGCATGATGCACGCGTCGCGCCAGCAGCGCCGCGGCATCCACGCGGCGACCCAGCGCC
Source organism: uncultured beta proteobacterium (assembly GCA_963851465.1). GTDB lineage: Bacteria > Pseudomonadota > Gammaproteobacteria > Burkholderiales > Casimicrobiaceae > VBCG01. Next base: position 1,042 of record CAWKPJ010000006.1, on the reverse strand, counting down.
GCGAATACCTGAGCATGCAACTCGCTGCGCCGCTCGAGCGACAACGACTGCTCGATACAGACGCGCGCCAGTTCGTGCCGGAAGCGCAGCGATTCCCTGTCACCGATGAGCACTCCACGTTCCAGACATTCGTCCAGACTGCCGTCGATCGCGATGGCGCCCGGCCCGTGAAGTTCCTCGAGCAAGCTACGCTCGATCTGATGGGGCACCACGCTCGCCTGTTGTGCCAGTGCGCGAGCGGCCGGCGTCAATCCCCCCAGCCGCGCCAGCACGGCGTCGCGCACCGAGAGCGGCACACCACTGCCGTCGCCGGCCAGGACTTCAGTGACGAAGAACGGATTGCCGCCAGTGACGCGATACAAGTCTTGCGGTGAAGGCCAAGCGTGCCCGGCCATCCGCGTCACCGCATCTTCCGACAGCGGCGCGAGCATGATCCGGTGCGTACTCGCACCCGGCAGGCTGCCAAGCACTTGTCGCAACGGATGTGCGAGTGCGAGTTCGTCGTCGCGGTACGTCAGCACCAGAGCTGTACCCACGCCATCCAGGCGCCGGCCGACGTATCGAACCAGATCGAGCGTCGCTGCGTCGGCCCAGTGCAAGTCTTCGAACACGAGCAGCGTGGTCGTCTGGCGCAGCCAATCGAGAAATGCTGGGAAAAGGCCGTTGTACGTTTGGCCTGCGTGCAGTGCCTGGCCTAACGACGGCGGGAGCTGCTCAGCGAGATCGACGAGCGGCCCGAGCGGTCTTGGGGTGAACATCGCCTCGCAGCGGGCGACCAATGTGCGTACTCGGGCGTCGTGTTGGCGCGCGAATCGGCCGACCACAGCGCTCTTGCCGATGCCGGCTTCGCCGGCGACAAGTACGCAGCCCCCGTGGCCGCGCCCAGCGTCCGCGATCGCCGCGTTCAGCGTTGCGAGCGCGTCCTCACGCTCCAGCAGCGGCGCTTCACGTCGCTTCTGCAAGGGTCCAACAGGGGCGACGCCACGGACAGCCGGTGATTCCTGCGTTCGAACAGTTGCGGCGATCTTCGCCATACCTTCTG
>CAWKPJ010000005.1:0-62056 GCA_963851465.1 uncultured beta proteobacterium | reverse complement strand
TGACCGAAGTGACGGGGCCGGTGATCGCCATCGTGCTGGTGTTGACCGCCGTGTTCATCCCGATCGCGTTCCTGGGCGGCCTCACCGGCGAGCTCTATCGCCAGTTCGCGGTGACGATCTCCATTGCGGTGGTGCTCTCCGGCGTGATCGCGCTGACGCTCACCCCGGCGTTGTGCGTGATCATCCTGAAGCGCGAGCATCATGCGCCGGGACGCTTCTTCAGCGCGTTCAACCGCGGATTCGCGCGGATGACCAGCGGCTACACCAGCGGCGTCGCTTTCATGCTGCGCCGCGGCGCGATCGGCGCAATCCTGTTCGCGCTGATGGTGGCCTCGGCGGTGTTCCTGTGGCGCATCACGCCGGGAAGCCTCGTGCCCGACGAGGACCAGGGCTTCTACATCTCCGCGGTGATCCTGCCCGACGGCGCCACGCTCGAGCGGACGTTCAACGTGGTCACCAAGGTTGAGGAGGCGATCCGCTCCAACCCGAACAACCAGGACATCATCGCGTTCACGGGCTTCGACTTCCTCGGCGGGGGCTTCCGCAACAACGCCGCCACGATCTTCGTCACGCAGAAGCACTGGGACGAGCGCACGGTGACCGCGTCGCAGCTCGTCGGCGAGCTCTTCGGCAAAACCGCGGGCATCAAGGAAGCGCTGGTGCTCGCGTTCAATCCGCCGCCGATCTTCGGCCTCGGCACCGCAGGGGGCTACGAGTTCTACATCCAGAATCGAGGAGACGGCGGTGCGAAGCGCCTCGACCAGGTGAAGAACCAGTTCCTGGCGCGCGCGAACCAGGACCCATTGCTGGGCGGCGCGCAGACGCTATGGCGCGCCACCGTGCCGCAGTTGACCGTCGACGTCGACCGCGAAAAGGCCAAGAAGCTCGGCGTGCCCATCGACGAAGTGTTCAACACGCTGGCTGCCACACTCGGCACGTACTACGTGAACGACTTCAACAAGTACGGCCGCACGTGGCAGGTGCTGATGTCGGCCGACGCGCCGTATCGCTCGCGCCCCGACGACATCGGCTCGGTGTACGTGCGCTCGACCAAGGGCGAGATGCTGCCGCTCTCATCGCTCGCGACGGTGCGCTACACGTCAGGCCCCGACTCGCTCGACCGCTTCAACAACCTGCCCGCGGTCAAGATCTTCGGCAGCGGCGCGCCGGGCGTGAGCTCGGGCCAGGCGATCGCGCGCGTCGAGGCGATCGCGAAGGAAGTGCTGCCGTCGGACTTCAGCTTCGACTGGGGCGGCACTTCGTACCAGGAAAAGCGCTCGGGCGGCGCGTCGACGTTCGCGCTGGGGCTCGCGGTGATCATGGTGTTCCTGATCCTGGCCGCGCAGTACGAGAAGTGGTCGCTGCCGCTGTCGGTGCTGCTGGCGCTGCCGTTCGGCACGTTCGGCGCGCTCGCGGCCGTCTACATCTCGCACCATACCAACGACGTCTATTTCCAGATCGGCCTCGTCACGCTGCTCGGCCTCGCATCGAAAAATGCAATTCTGATCGTGGAGTTCGCGTCGCAGATGTATCACCAGGGGATGTCCGCGTCGGCCGCCGCGCTGGAAGCCGCGCGTCTGCGGTTTCGCCCGATCCTGATGACGTCGCTGGCGTTCATCCTCGGCGTGCTGCCGCTCGCGGTGGCCACCGGCGCAGGCGCCGGCGCGCGAACGTCTGTGGGCACCGGCGTCATGGGCGGCATGCTCGCGGCGACGTTCCTGGCGATCTTCTTCGTGCCGCTGTTCTTCCGCTTCTTCGAGGAGTTCAAGCTCAACGAAAAGCGCTCGCGCGAGGAGCTGTTCGAGGAAGTGAAGCACCGGCAGCGGCAGCACGGCGCGCCGAAGACGCCCGGCCATCCGCCGGTGGTGTCGCATGGAGACGATCATGCGTAGACATCTCATCGCCGCGGCAATGGCCGTGGTACTCGCCGGCTGCGCGGCGACCCCGACCGCGCCGCCGCAACTCGATCTGCCCGCGGCGTCCGCCGATCCGGTGAAGGCCGCAGCGCTGACCCGCTGGTGGACGGCGTTCGGCGATCCCACGCTCGACAAGCTCGTCGACGAGGCGCTGGCGAACAACCTCGACCTGCGGGCCGCCATCACGCGCATCGACTTCGCGCGCGCGCAGGTGCTGCTCGCGTCGGCCGACCTGTATCCGAACGTCGACCTCGCCGTGGGGGCGAGCCGCACGCGCTCGACCGAGCGGGCGACCAACCCGTTGCCCGAAGGCTTCTCGCCGTACAGCAACGACTTCCGCGTCGGCCTGCAGCTGTCGTACCAAGTCGACCTGTGGAGCAAATTCCGGACGGCGACGCGGGCTGCGCAGGCGGATCTGCTCGCGACGCAATACGCAAGCGAAACGGTGCGCACGACGATCGCCGCCGACACGACGCGCTTCTACTTCAATCTCCTGGCGGCCGATGCCCAGCTGTCGGTGCTGGAGGACACGCTGAAGTCGCGCGTCGAGACGGTGGAACTGCAGCAGGCGCGCTGGGACGCCGGCCTCATCGGCGACTTCGACCTGCGCAGCGCCGAAGCGGAGCGTGCGGCCATCCAGGCCGACATCGCTTTCGCACGCCGCGTCGTCACGGAGTACGAATCGGCACTCGCCGTGCTGCTGGGGCGCTCGCCGCGCGAGGTGTTTTCACCGACGCTCGCGCGCAGCGTCGCGATGACCTGGGGCGCCACGGTGCCGACGATTCCCGCGGGATTGCCGTCGGACCTTTTGGCGCGCCGCCCCGACATCCAGACGACCGAAGCGCAACTCGCCGCCGCGAACATGCGCATCGACGTCGCGCGCGCCGATTATTTTCCGCAACTGACGCTCACGGGGCTGCTCGGCACGGAGGCGGGTGCGCTGAAGAACCTGTTCTCGGGACCGTCGCTGATCTGGGGCATCGGTGCATCGCTGCTGCAGCCGCTGTTCGGCCTGCAGGCGATCGACGCCAACGTGACCGCGCAGACGGCGCGGCGCAACGAGCTCGTCATCACTTATTCGAAGACGGTCCAGACCGCGTTTCGTGAAGTGCACGATGCGCTGTCCGCCAACGACTTGACGCGCGCCGCGCTGGCGGCGCAATCCGAGCGCAAGGACAAGCTGTCGCAGGTCCTCGAGCTGTCCAACCTGCGCTACAACTCCGGCTATTCGCCCTACCTCGAAGTGCTCGACTCGCAGCGGCAACTGCTGCAGGCGCAGACGCTGCAGATCATCGCGGCGCGCAACGTCCGCCTCGCGGTGGTCGATCTCGCGACGGCGCTGGGCGGCGGCTGGGACATGGACGCGGTCACGCCGGCGACGAGTCTCGTCGGGCCGGGAAGCGGCGCGGCGCGCCCGGATCGGCCGTTCTGACTCAATCGGTGAGCGGCCGGTAGACCTCCACCTCGGCGGGAGCGGCGATCAGGCCCTCCTTCTCGCGCCGCTCGCGAAAAGCCGCGAGGTGCGTCGCTGCGCGATGCGCCGCGAACGCTGCGTCGTCGACGTACGTTTCGTAGAAGAAGAACAGCTCGGGGTCCGTCGTCGAGCGATGCAGGCGATACGCGAGGCAGCCCGGCTCCGCCTTGCGCACCACGCCCACCTGCTCCGTCAACAACGCCGCCAGCGCGTCGCCTTTGCCTTGCGCTGCGCGAATCCGTGCCACCACCGTCACGTGAGCCATGGGTCAGCCAGTCCTTTCGTATGAAGAAATGTAAGCCGGTCAGAGACAGAGCGCCGCGGTACGGCGCGCCTGGATTGCCACCGGCGGGACGAATCGCTCACTGCAGCTGCGGTTTGCGCAGGTAGTCGCTGCGGTCGGCGGAGCGGACCTGCACGCGCACGACGGTGCCGTGGCGTGCAAGCGTCATGGGGACCATGGCGCCGGGCGCGCCACGCTGCCAGATCTTGCGGTAGAGATCGCCGAGCCCCGTGACCTTGTCGCCATCCACGTCGACGACGATGTCGCCGAGGCGCACGCCCGCGTTGTCGGCGGGCGCGTTCTTCGCCAGTCCGTGGACGACGACGTGGTCGGAGATTTCCGTCGTGTACATGCCGAGCCATGGGCGCGGCGCCTGGCTCGAGCGGCCGAATTTCATCACGTCGGCGACCAGCGGCGCAAGGAGGTCGATCGGCACGAACATGTTGCCCTGCACCGTGTCGTCGCCCACCTGCTCCTGCACCAGCAGCGAGCCGATGCCGATAAGCCGACCGCCATCGTCGACCAGCGCTGCGCCGCTCCACTCCGGGTGCGGGGGCGCGGTGAAGAAGGCGTCGTCCAGCAGATATTCCCAGTAGCCGGCGAACTCGCGTCGCGCGATGACGCGCGCCTTCAGCGCGTGCGCGCGTCCGCCGTGGCCGATGACGTAGACGTCGTCGTCGACGGCGATGCCCGTCGTGCTGCCCTGCGCCAGCGGCGGCGCCGGCAGGCGGCCGAGCGGCTGCACGAGCCCGAAGCCGGTCGCGAAGTCGTACGCAAGCGGGTGCCCCGCGACGGTCGTGCCGTCATTGGTCGTGAGCCAGATGGTCTCGGCTTCGGTGACGAGATACCCGATCGTCAGCACGAGCCCGTTCTGGTCGATGACCACGCCGTTGCCGGAGCGTTCGGTGCCGAGGATCGACGCGGTGAACGATTCTTCCGGGATGTCCGCGCGCAGCATCACCACGGCGTCGAGCGCGGGCTTGAGGTCGAACGCGAGATCGGCCGCACTCGGCTGGAGCTCGGCGGGGAACGACCATTGTGTCGATTCGGGCATCGTCGGGAACGTGTGCGACGTCGATTCCGATCGCGCCGCGCTCGCTGATGTTACCCCGTTCGCGCTGCGACGCGAATACGCCGGACTGCGGCTCCCCCGCCTGGCGGATCATCCCGCAAACGGATCGAAGAGCCTGACCCCTGTTGCGTGAAAATGCCTGACGTTGCGGGTTACGAGGACAAGGTCGTGGATGAGCGCGGTCGCCGCGATCTGCTTGTCGAGGGGATTCTCCGGATGCGGTACGCGCAGCCTTCCCCAAACCTGTGCGGCATCGGCATCGAAGGACAGGACGTTGTCGCCAAATTCCCCGACCAGCCTCTCGAGCCAGCGCTCGAGCAGGCGCGCCTGGCGCGCGTCGCCGCGCGCGCGGATCAATTCGACGCCGCGCCGCAGCTCGCCGATCGTCACGACGGAAAGATAGAGCGCGGCGTCGGCTGCGGCCGCATCGCGGAAGAACGCAATGACGCCCGGGTGGGTGCGTTGCCTCTTGCGCAGCTCACTGACGACGTCGGTGTCAACGAGATACACGACGCGCCTCGCGCACGTCCTCCACCCGCGCAAAGTCTTCGTCGCGACCCACGGCAGGGATGGCCGCCAGAACTTCGGCCAGGATTTGTTTGCGCGGGCCGCGCAGTGCTCGGACCAGAATGTCGCGATGCTCGGCCTCCGCGCTGCGGCCGTGTCGCGCGGCGCGCTGCTTGAGCGCCCGCACCGTGGCGTCCTCGACACCGCGTACGATCAAGTCTGCCATCGGATTCCTCTCGCCGGTCTTGCTCGCAGTGCTATATGATATCAATGATATCACCTAGTAAATACCCACTCTGGATTGTCGCGCAACATTCCCAGGTCGGCGCTCGGCCTTTTTGCTGAGCAAGACCGACGCGGGTGCCGAATCGCCTATCATTGATCTCGCGATGACCTCCCGAACCTGTTTGCGCGCAATGCTGGCCGCGCTTGCCTTTTCCCTGTCGTTGCAGGCCGCAGCCCAGGTCCCGCCGCACGCCCTCTGAGCGTGCCGCGTATGCGGGCCTTTTCGCCGCCGCCGACAAAGGCGACGCAGCGGAGATCGTGCGTCTTGCCGCCACGGGCGCAGACGTCAACGCGCGCGATGGCTACGGCCGCACGCCATTGCACGTCGCGGCCTACGCGGGCAGGCACGATGCGATGCGCGCGCTGGCGAAGGCCGCTGCCAATCCGAACGCGCTCGAGAACGATCGCTACGACGCTGTCACCATCGCCGCCGTCGCCGATGATCTGCCGACGCTGAAGGTCGCCCTGGAAATCGGGAACAGTCCCAAGAACGTCACCAGCCGCTACGATGGCACCGCGCTGATTGCCGCCGCGCATCTCGGTCACGACGGCGTCGTCCGCGAGTTGATCCGCGCCGGCGCGCCGCTCGATCACGTCAACAACCTCGGCTGGACGGCGCTGATCGAGTCGATCGTGCTGGGCAACGGCGGGCCGCGGCATGTCGCGACGCTGAAGGCGCTGGTCGACGCGGGCGCGAACGTGAATCTCGCCGACCGCAGTGGAACGACGCCGCTCAAGCTCGCGCAGGGACGTGGTTACACCGAGATGATCGTCATCCTGCAGAAGGCCGCAGCGAAGTAGCCGATTGGTTGCGCATGCGGCTGCGCGTACGATTCCACGCAGCCCTTCGATCCCGCCGAATCAGCGGTTCCTCGCCGACACGATCCACGTCGAGCCGGGAAGGTGAACGCCGCCGTCGGGCGCAGCGAGCGGCGCAAGCGCCTTCTCGACCGCATCGACAATCGCGGGCAGATGCTCGCTGCCCACCTCGCGTACGAATCGGGAGGTGGGTCCGATTCGCACCGTCGCCTCGGCCGCGGCGCGCGGTGTCGGGCCGAGCGTGACGGTGGCGTCGAAGCGTCGGATCTCGATCGCGCCGAACCCCGCGTCGGTCAGGATTCCATTCACCCTCGATTCGCTGGCGAAGGCGAACGGTCCTGGTGCGTTCGGATCGGCGGGTGCCGCTTCCACCCCGAGCGCCGCGCGTGCGGCGGACAGCGGAGCCATCGCCCACGGGTTTTCGCGCGGCGCGCGCCAGCAGACGAACACCGTACGGCCGCCCGGGCGCAACGCGCTGCGCATACGCGCAAAGGCCGCGGAGGGCGCGCCGAAGAACATCACGCCGAAACGCGAATACAGGAGGTCGATGTCGCCGGGGAGATCGGCGTCCGACGCGTCGCATTCGCGAAATTCGAGCTGCGGCAAACCGGCTTGCGCGCCGCGCTCGGTGGCGACGGCAAGCATCGGCCGCGAGACGTCGACGCCGATCACCGCGCCTTCCGGTCCGACCTGCCGCGCGAGCTCGATCGCCGTATCGCCGCACCCGCAGCCAACGTCGATCACGCGCTCGCCCGGCCGCGGCGCGGCCGCCGCTATCGCCGCAACTCCGAATGGCAGCACGATGTATTCCGTCTGTTGCGTCATCGCCGCCCATCGCTCGCCCTGCACGCCATTCCATTCGGCGATTTGAGCTGCGTTTTCCGTCTTCATCGTGTCGTTCCGGTCGTGGTCATGGGACGGGGCATCAGCTCATCGCCGGCTCGGCCGCGATGCCCGCGGCCTTGCGGTTCGCACGGTACGCGGACCACCACGCGGCCGCGTCCACCTGCGTCCACGCGAGCCGGCTGGACAGCCGGTCGAGTGCATTGATCACCTGGTCCATCGTCTGCGGACGCTTGACGCGATCCTTCTCGAGGCAGGCGGCGATCAGCGCGTCGAGCGATTCGGGAATTCCCGCGGCGCCGTGGGCCGATGCGCGCGGCGCCAGCGTGTGCAGCACCTGGTTGCTGATGTCGAGGTTGTCGTCGCCCTCGAAGATCGGCTTGCCGGTCAGCAGGAAGTAGGCCACGGCGCCCACTGCATAAATGTCGGAGCGGGCGTCGACGTCCTTGGGGTTGAGGATGCGCTCCGGCGCCATGTAGCGCGGCGTGCCGAGGATCTTCAACTGCTTGGTGATGTCGCGCGTCTGCGCGCGCTCCAGATTCTTGACGAGGCCGAAGTCGAGCAGCTTCACGACGTCGTCCTCCCCGCGGCGGCACAGCATGACGTTCTCGGGCTTGACGTCACGATGGATCATCCCGTGCTCGTGCGCCTCGCGCAGCGCGGCTCCCACCTGCCGCAGGATGTGGATCACGCGTCCCGCGGGCACGGGCCCCGAATGCGCGACGAGCTCGGCCAGCGTGACGCCGTCGAGATACTCCATCACGTAGTACGGCTGGCCCTCGCGCGTGCGGCCGTAGTCGTAGACGCGCACGGTGTTCGGATGCAGCAGCTGGCTCGCGATCTGCACTTCGCGCTCGAAGCGATGGACGAACTCGTCGGTGGCGACGTGCTTCTTCAGCACCTTGATCGCCGTCGGGCGCTTGAGCAGCGCGTGGCGCGCGAGCCAGATCGTCGCCATGCCGCCTTCACTGATCTGCTTCTCCAATGTATATGCGCCCACGCGCTGCAGCCGCCCGAACTGCCGCTGCAGCCGCGCGAGTGACGACGCCGACATCAGCGCGGCGCAAAGCGACAGCGCGACGAAGCCGCCGATCACCGCGAAGCTGATCCAGAAGTAGCGCAGCGTCGAGAACGCCTCGGCGGTGGAGATCTCGGCGATCACGCCCATGTCGTACGCCGGCAGCCACCGCCACGCGCCGATGACCTCGCTGCCGCGGTAGCTCCGATATGGCGTGTCGATCACGCCGCGCCAGTCGGCGTCGGACGGCTTGCCGCGCGCGGCGACCGCCACTGCGGCGGCCTGCGTCAGCGGGCGCGCCGCGGCTTCCAGCGCCGGCGTGTGGCCGCGGAGCAGGTCGCCGCCGGGATCGCGAACGGATACCGCCAGCGCCGTGTTGAGGGCGGCCTCGGGCAGCACTTCCGCCGCGATGAGATCGTCGACGAAGCGCGACGGCGTCAGCATCAGGCCGTCGTCGGAAAACGCGAACGCCTCGGCCGTCGTGCCCGGGCGCGCCGCGGAGAACACCGTCGCGAGATCGCGGTCGGTGACGACGCCCATCGCGAGCGCCGCGACCGCCGGCCCGCCTTTCGGGCGGATCGGCGCAACGAACCATGCCACCGGCCGGCGCTCTTCGCCCGGCGCGTTGTGCGACAGCTCCACGTCGGGAAACGGCCGCACGAACTGCGGGGCGCCGTCGATCGCGAGATCGAGCCGCTGCCGGAATGCGCCGGAGCGCAGGCGCTGGCCGCAGCGCTGCGGATCGCGCGACGCGAGCACGAGCCCGTTGCGCTCGACGATGCGAAAGCCGACCACGCCCTGCGTCGACAGCATCGACTGCAGATGGCGCGACAGCTCGTCGGCCTCGGCCGTGCACTTGCCGGCGACGATGCCCGTCGGGTTGCTGATCGCCTCGGCCGCCAGCCGCGCGGCGCTCGCAACGACGTCAGGATCGCTGGCGAGGCGATCGGCTTCCGCGCGATGCTCGCCGACCCAGACGTCCAGTCCCTTGACCACGGTGCCAAGCAGCGCTTCGAGGCTCGTCAGGCGCGTCTCCGCGATCGACCGGTGCACACCGTGGTACGCCCAGTAGCCAAGCGCAACGAGGAGGAGTCCGGTGATGACCGTGGCCGCGTTGCGCCACGTCTCCGTCTCGACCAGGTGCGCGATGATGTTCGGAATCGCGTTGGCGGGCGCTTCCGGATCGCCGGCGCCGATGTCGAGGATGCGCGCCTTCTCCGGCGGCCGGTCCTGCGGCCGGTCGTCGGGGCTCTTCATGTTGTCCGCCATCGTCGCGGTGCGCGCGCGTCAGCTCGCGCCTGCGCGAAGCGCCTTGCGCACGATCGGGCGCGCCGGCTTGCGTCGCGCGACTTCCTTGTAGCCAGCGCGGTCGTACATGGCCTTCGCACCGAACCACATGTTGTCGTCTGCCGAGCGGGCGGGCTTGTCGACCGGATATGCCTCCAGCAGCGTGGCCCCCTGCGCGCGCGCGTACTCGGCGGCACCGGCGAGCATCTGCGCCGACAAGCCCTCGCCGCGTGCATGCTTCGCCGTGTAGAAGCAGATCACCGACCACACGCGCTTGTCGTCGACGGCCTTCATCACCGGCGAGCGTTCGAGCTTGCGATAGTCCTCACGCGGGCCGAGCGATATCCACGCGATCGGCTCGCCGTCGCGGTAACCGATGAGCCCCGGTACGACGCCGCCATCGACCAGCGCTTTCAGCTCGCACTTGTTGCGCTCGGCGTACGTCATGGTCCCGGCAGGCTTTGCGCCGCGCCCGGAGCGCCGGTAGTACATGCACCAGCAGCCGCGCACCTGCGAACCGCCCGGGCCGTTGAACAGCGTTTCGAGATCCTTCCAGCGCGCGCGGGTCAGCGGCTGGATGTCGAGCGACGGCTTCCTCGGCATGATCGCAAACCTTCGAGGGCGAAACGAAGGAGGATACGCCGCATCGCGGTCAATCTCAGCCGGTCCAGCCGAGGTGGCTCAGGAAGTCGCGCGTGCGCTCGGTCGTCGGCGCGTCGAAGATCTGCGCCGGCGGGCCTTCCTCGACGATCCGGCCGGCGTCGAAGACGGCGATCCAGTCGCCGACGCGGCGCGCGAACGTCATCTCGTGCGTGACGACGACCATCGTCATGCCCTCTTCGGCCAGCGTCTTCATCACGTTCAGCACTTCGCCGATCGTCTCCGGATCGAGCGCCGAAGTGGGCTCGTCGAACAGCATCACGTCGGGATTCATCGCGAGAGCGCGCGCGATCGCGACCCGCTGCTGCTGGCCGCCGGAGAGCGCGGCGGGATAGCTTTCGGCCTTGTCGGACAGACCCACCTTGGCGAGGAGCGCGTCGGCGCGGCGGTTCGCTTCGTCCGCCGTCAAGCGGAGCACGGTGCGCGGGCCTTCGGCGACGTTCTGCCGTGCGGTGAAATGCGGGAACAGCTCGAAGCTCTGGAACACCATCCCCATCCGCTGGCGGACCGCGCGCAATCCCTTGGCGTCGCCGGGCAGCGCAGCGCCTTCGAAGTCGATCTCGCCGCCGTCGATCGTCTCCAGCCCGTTGGTGCAGCGAAGGAGCGTGGACTTGCCCGAGCCCGACGGTCCGATCAGGCACACGACTTCGCCGGCGTGCACGTCGAGGTCGATGCCCGACAGCGCGGTGAACGCGCCGAAGCGCTTCACGACGCCGCGGTAGCGGAGGATGAAGGGGGCCGCGCCCATTGCGCGACGCGCGTCCGTCGGTGCGGGTGGCGGTGTCGGCGACGGCGTCATTCGGTCACCGCGTAGCGCCGCTGGATCCAGTCGACGAGCTTCGCCTGCGGATAGCCGAGCAGCCAGTAGATCGCGGCCATCGCCGTCAGCATCTCCAGCACGCGGAACGTCTGCGCGCGCACCTGCATCGCGCACGTACGCGAGCTCCGACGACCGCGATCACCGACACGAGCGAGGTGTCCTTGAACAGCGAGACCCACGTGCTCGCGAGCACCGGCGTGATGCGGCGCACCGCCTGCGGCACGATCACGCGGCGCAGCGCCTGCGCGCGGCTCATGCCGAGCGCCATCGCCGCCTCCGACTGGCCGCGGCGAATCGAGTTGATGCCGGCGCGAAACGTCTCGGCGTTGTAGGCGGTGACGTTGAGCGCAAGGGCGGCGAGGCCGGTCGCGAGCGGCGACAGCCCGAGGCCGGTGAGAATCGGCAGCACGTAGAACGCCCAGAACACGACGAGGATCAGCGGCAGGTTGCGGAAGAGCTCGACGTACGCGGTGGCGAGCGCGCGCACCGGCGCCGGCGCGTACAGGCGCAGCGACCGCGACGACGATGCCGCAGGGAACGGCGATCGCCATCGTCGCGATCGTGAGAAAGATCGTCGTGACCGTGCCCGTGAGCAACGCGTCGCGGTGCTGCCACACGACGGTCCAGTCGAACGTCATGCCCCCAGCGGCCGCGACGGCTGCGGCGCGCTCACGACGCCAGTGCGCGACGCGGCGATAGAACCGGTCGACGCCGCGCGTGACGGGGAACAGCATCAGGAAGTACAGCAGCATCGCGAACGAGTACACCTCGATCGGCTGGAAGCTCTGGCCGGCGACCGTCTCCGACTGCCGCATCAACTCGGGCACCGCGATCACCGACGCGATCGCCGTGTCCTTGATCGTGATCGACAGCAGCGAGCCGAACGCCGGCAGCGTGCGCACGACAGCCTGCGGCAGGATGATGCGGCGCACCGATCTGCGCGCGCGACATGCCGAGCGCCAGCCGCGGCGCGCGTCTGTCCCGGACGCACGCGATCTCGATCCCGGCGCGCACGATCTCCGCGGCGTACGCGGCAAGGTGGACGGTGAGGCCGATCAGCGCCGCGAAGAACGGCGGCATCGTGAGGCCGGTGAGGATCGGCAGCGCGAAGAACGTCCAGATGAGCACGACCAGCACGGGGATCGCGCGCATCGAGTCGATGTAGAGAACGACGACAGGCCGCAGCCAGCGCGGCCCGTACAGGCGCAGCAGCGCGACGACGAGCCCCGCCGCGAGGCTCGTCGATCCCGAGAGCACGGCCAGCAGCGAGCGTGACGAGCACGCCCGAGCCGAGGAACCGCCAGTGATCGGTGATGACGGAGAAGTCGAATTCCACGCCGGCGTCCCCGTCGCTCCGGCTACTTCATCGTGTCGACGACGCGCGCCTCGTCCGCCTTGAGCTTCGACTCGACTTCCTTTTCGACGGCGCGCGCCCACTGCAGGAACGCCGTCTGATTCTTGTCGATCGCCATGCCGACCGGCGCCGCCTTCTCCGTGCTGTTCTGGCAGTTGTTGTCCTTCGGCAGCACGGCGAGCTGCTTCAGCTTGCGGCCCATCGCGACCCACGGCACGCGGTTGATCGGCACCGCGTCGGCGCGCTTGGCCATCACTTCCTCGACCGGCGCGACGCCCGACCCGGCGACGCCGCGCAGCTGCGCCTTCGGAAAGCGCTCCTTCACCCAGCCCTCCTCGCCGCCGCCGGTGTAATAGGCGATCGTGATGTCGGGCCGGTTGAGGTCGTCGACCGACTTGGCGTTCGGCGAACTTGGGGTTCGACGCGAGGCCGAACATGCACACGCTCGTGTTCGAGTAGATGACGAAGTCGACGACCTTGAGCCGATCCGGCGTTTCCGCGAGCGGCGTCACCGAGATGTCGACCTGGTTCGACGCGAGCACCGGCACCTTCGTCTCGTGGCTCACCGGGATCGCCTCGAGCTTCACACCGAGGCGCTTCGCGTATTCCTTCGCGAGCAGCCATGCCGGCCCGCTCCATGTGGCGCCCGCGCCGCCGGTCGTGTTCTCGACCAGCCACGGCGCGTTGGCGAGCACGCCGACGCGCAGCACGCCGGCCTTCTTGATGGCGTCGACGCGCGGGCTCGTGCCGGGCGCGGGGACGGGAACGTCGGCCATCGCGGCCGACGCAAGGGCCGCACCGGTCAGGACGACCGCGCAGCGCATGGCGAAATTCATGGGATTCCTCCGAAGCGGCCATTCTCGGCGCTCGCGAGAGTCGCGCCTTCGCGCGGCGGCGGGCCGTCGTTCGCCGTTCGCGCAGGAAGAGAAGTGTAAACGAACGGCCGCGCGCCGGCCGCCCCTACATGCTGCGCCGGTACTGCCCGCCGACGTCGAACAGCGCGTGGGTGATCTGCCCGAGCGAACAGACACGCACCGTGTTCATCAGCTCCGCGAACACGTTGCCGTTGTCGATCACCGCCTGCTTGAGCTTCGCGAGCGCAGCGGGTGCCTCCTTCGCGTTGCGCGCGTGAAAATCCGCGAGGCGCGAAAGCTGCGACTGCTTTTCATCCTCCGTCGAGCGCGCAAGCTCGACCTTCTGCGGCGTCGTCTCGGCGTGCGGATTGCGGAACGTGTTGACGCCGACGATCGGATACGTGCCGTCGTGCTTCAGATGCTCGTAGTGCAGCGACTCTTCCTGGATCTTGCCGCGCTGGTAGCCCGTTTCCATCGCGCCCAGCACGCCGCCGCGCTCGGAGATCGCCTCGAACTCCTTCAGCACCGCCTCCTCGACCAGGTCGGTCAGCTCCTCGAGGATGAACGAGCCCTGGTTCGGGTTCTCGTTCTTGCCGAGGCCCCATTCGCGATTGATGATGAGCTGGATCGCCATTGCGCGCCGGACGCTCTCCTCCGTGGGCGTCGTGATCGCTTCGTCGTAGGCGTTGGTGTGCAGCGAGTTCGTGTTGTCGTACGTCGAGATCAGCGCCTGCAGCGTCGTGCGGATGTCGTTGAACGCGATCTCCTGCGCGTGCAAGCTTCGCCCGCTCGTCTGCGAATGGAACTTGAGCTTCTGCGAGCGCTCGTTGGCGCCGTAGCGCTCGCGCATCGCCACCGCCCAGATCCGCCGCGCGACGCGGCCGATCACCGCGTACTCCGGGTCCATGCCGTAGCTGAAGAAGAACGACAGGTTCGGCGCGAAGTCGTCGATGTGCATGCCGCGCGCCAGATACGCCTCGACGAACGTGAAGCCGTTGCGACAGCGTGAACGCGAGCTGCGAGATCGGGTTGGCGCCCGCCTCGGCGATGTGGTACCCGGAGATCGACACCGAGTAGAAGTTCTTGACGTTGTGATGGACGAAGTACGCCTGGATGTCGCCCATCACCTTCAGGCTGAACTCGGTCGAGAAGATGCAGGTGTTCTGGCCCTGGTCCTCCTTCAGGATGTCGGCCTGCACGGTGCCGCGCACCGTGGACAGCGTCCAGGCGCGGATCTTGTCGGCCTCGTCGTCGGTAGGCTCGCGGCCGTTGTCGGTGCGGAACTTGTCGATCTGCTGGTCGATCGCGGTGTTCATGAACATCGCGAGCAGCGTCGGCGCCGGACCGTTGATCGTCATCGACACCGAGTTGTTCGGCGCGCAGAGGTCGAAGCCGGAATACAGCACCTTCATGTCGTCGAGCGTGGCGATCGACACGCCGGAGTTGCCGACTTTGCCGTAGATGTCGGGTCGCAGATCCGGATCGTTGCCGTACAGCGTGACCGAGTCGAACGCCGTGGAGAGCCGCTTCGCCGGCATGTTGTCGGCAAGGAGATGGAAGCGCTTGTTGGTGCGAAACGAGTCGCCCTCGCCGGCGAACATCCGCGTCGGGTCCTCGTTCTCGCGCTTGAACGCGAACACGCCGGCGGTGAACGGGAAGCTCCCCGGGACGTTCTCCTTCAGTTGCCAGCGCAGGATCTCGCCGTCGTCCTCGTATCGGGGCAGCGCGACCTTGCGCACCTTGGTGCCCGACAGCGACGTCGACGTGAGCGCCGTGCGCAACTCCTTGTCGCGGATCTTCACGACGTACTCGTCGCCGGCGTAGGCGGCCTGGGTCTGCGGCCACATGTCGAGCAGCTTCCTCGACCGGCCATCGATCTTCGCGGCGCGCTCGGCGATCAGCGTGTCCAGGGCCGGCGGCGCCGCGTCGGCCGAGCATGCGCTTCGTCGCCGTCAGCTGCTGCCGCTCGCGGGCTATGCGCGCCTGCGCGTCGGCGTGGTGGTGATAGCGGCGCACGCTCTCGGCGATCTCGGCGAGGTAGCGCGAGCGTTGGGCCGGCACGATCGCGCCCTGCGCGCTCGACTGGCGACGCTCGCTCTTCGGCAGCGTTCCCGCCTTCAGCTTCAGCCCATGCTGCGCCAGCGTCGCCGCCACGTTCTGGTAGAGCGCGGTCACGCCGTCGTCGTTGAAGCGCGAGGCGATCGTGCCGAACACCGGCATCGTGTCCGGCGCCTGCTTGAACAGCTCGCGATTGCGCTGGTACTGCTTGCGCACGTCGCGCAGCGCGTCGGCCGCGCCCTTGCGATCGAACTTGTTGATCGCGACGAAGTCGGCGAAGTCGAGCATGTCGATCTTCTCGAGCTGCGATGCGGCGCCGAACTCGGGCGTCATCACGTACAGCGA
Source organism: uncultured beta proteobacterium (assembly GCA_963851465.1). GTDB lineage: Bacteria > Pseudomonadota > Gammaproteobacteria > Burkholderiales > Casimicrobiaceae > VBCG01. The sequence continues at coordinate 46,461 of CAWKPJ010000005.1, read as the reverse complement.
CACGTCGACCAGCGGCACGATCGCCGCGTCGCCCTGGCCGATGCCCGAAGTCTCGACGATGACAAGGTCGAAGCCAGCCGCCTTGCATGCGGCGATCGCATCGGGCAATGCGGCGGAGATCTCGGAGCCCGTGTCGCGCGTCGCGAGCGAGCGCATGTAGATGTTCGGATGGCCGATCGCGTTCATCCGGATGCGGTCACCGAGCAGCGCGCCACCGGACTTGCGCCGCGACGGGTCGATCGAAAGGATCGCGATACGCAGCGCGTCCTTCTGGTCGAGCCGGAACCGGCGCACCAGCTCGTCGGTGAGCGAGCTCTTGCCCGCGCCGCCGGTGCCCGTGACGCCCAGCACCGGCGTCTTCACCTCGCGCGCGGCGGCAGTGAGATCGTCGCGAAGCTGCTGCGGAACGGTGCCACTTTCGAGACCGCTGATGAGGCGCGCGAGCGCGCGGGTGCGCGCATAGGGATCCGCGTCGCGCAGCGTCGCGAGCGACGTCGGCAACGTCTGCGCGAGGTCCACGTCGGCCGCGGCGACGATCTCGTTGATCATGCCCTGCAGGCCGAGCTTTTGCCCGTCCTCCGGCGAGAAGATCCGCGTGACGCCGTAGTCGTGCAGCGCCTTGATCTCGGACGCCACGATGACGCCGCCACCGCCGCCGAACACCTTGACGTACCCCGCGCCGCGCTCGCGCAGCAGGTCGATCATGTACCGGAAGAACTCGACGTGGCCGCCCTGGTAGGACGAGATCGCGATGCCGTGCGCGTCCTCCTGCAGCGCGCAGGTGACGATCTCCTCGACGGAGCGGTTGTGCCCGAGGTGGATCACCTCGCAGCCGCTGGCCTGCAGGATGCGCCGCATGATGTTGATCGACGCATCGTGGCCATCGAAGAGGCTCGCGGCCGTGACGAAGCGCACCTTGTGCTGCGGCTTGTAGACGAGCGGCGGACGGGTCGAATCGTTCATGGCGGACTCCATCGGACGGGCGACCGGCAGACGGTCCCGGAAAGGAGATTACTCCTCCGGCACGGTCGTCGAACCTTATATTACGTTTACGTAAACGTCAATTGACCGAACACCGGAATCGTACTCAAACCTCCGTCCCGCCTCAGCCTAGACCGGTCAGCTCACCAAGCGATTGCGCGATCCCCGGCGCGCACGCGAGGCACGCCGCCTTGGCTGTCGGTCGCGCTGGTGCGAACGGCGCCGAGAACCCGCCCGCCTCCTCGACGATTGCGAGTCCGCCGATCGCGTCCCAGATCGACAACTCCAGCTCGACGAAGCCGTCGAGCCGCCCGGCCGCGACATGCGAAAGCTGCAGCGCCGCGGAGCCGAAATTTCGCATTGCGACGCCGGCCGCCATCATCCGGCGCCGGATTTCGAGGTATTCGGGCGTCGGTCCGCGGTCGTGATGACCGAGCGCGACGAACGCGCCGGGCAGGGCGCTCGTCGCGGCGGTCTTCAACCGCGTCGATCGTCCACCGGCATCGCACCACGCGCCGCCTCCACGGCGCGCGTGATAGAGCTCGTCGTGCGGCGGGTCGATGACGGCGCCTATCGTGGCCCGACCGTTCTCGACGAAGGCGATCGCAACGTTCCAGTACGGAATGCCGCGAAGGAAATTGTGCGTGCCGTCGATCGGGTCGACGACCCAGCAGCTGTCAATCGCATTTGCCAACTGAGCATCGAACTGCGCCGCCGTTTCCTCGCCGAGGAAACCGTCGCCGGGGAAGGCCGCCGCGATCTCGCGGCGGATGAGCGTCTCGACCTCGCGGTCGGCGAGGCTGACGAAATCGCCGGGACCCTTCAGCTCGACGACGAGCTCTTCGCGCCGCCGCCAGTAGTCGAGCGCGACAGCGCCCGCCTTGCGCGCGAGCGTACGCGCGAATTCGTAGCGATCAGCGGTCATCGTGGCAACGCATAGACGTCTTTATCCCACTTCTCCAGAATGCGCCTGCGCTCGGCGGCGCTGCCGTACTTGGCGAAGTCGTAGTTGATCAGCTTCAAGTCGCTCATCTTGAGCGCGCCGGCGGGAACCGGCGTCGCCTTGTTCGACGGCGTCTGGAAGTTCTTGAGGTCGCCCGGGATCTGCTGTGCCGCGGGCGTCAGCGCCCAGTCGTAGAACTTCTTCGCGTTGTCGAGGTTGCGCGCGCCCCTGACGATGCTCATCGAGCCGACTTCGTAGCCGGTGCCTTCGCAGGGCACGACGATCTTCACCGGGAAGCCGTTCGCGATCTCCGTGATGCCGTCGTGCAGGAACGTGACGCCGATCGAGGTCTCGCCGCGCGCCACGGCGCGGATCGCGCCGGCGCCGGTGCGCGGATAGCTGTTGGTGTTCCTGTGCATGCCCTTCATCAGCTCGAACGCCTTGTCCTCGCCGAAGATCTGGACGAACGTTGCCAGCGTCGAATACGCAGTGCCCGACGCGTTCGGGTTCGCCATCTGCACCTCGTCCTTGTACATCGGATTGGCGAGGTCGGCCCAGCACTTCGGCGGCGGCAGGTTCTTTTTCGCGAGAAGCTCGGGGTTGTAGCCGATCCCCAGCGCGCCGGTGTAGATGCCCACGGTCTTGTACTTCGATTGCTCGGCCTGGCGCGCCGCCCACTCGTAGAGTTGCGGCAGCATCGGCGAGCGGTATTCGTCGGTGAGGCCGAGCTCGGCGGCCTGCAGGTGCGGATCGCCGGTGCCCGCGTACCAGAGGTCGTACTTGGGATTGGCTTTTTCCGCGGCCACCTGCGCCATCGCTTCGCCCGACCCCTTCTGCGTCATGCCGACCTTGATCCCCGTGTCTTTCTGGAACTGCGCGATGAGCGCTTCGCACCAGGGGATCGGCACGCTGCACACGATGTTGAGCTGTCCCTGCGCGTGGCCGCACGTCGCGACGGCGAACAGCGCCGCCACCGCAGTGCGGCGGATTGCACGAAGCATGACGGGGCCTCCCTTCGTTGTTATCCGTGCGGTCAGTTGCCGCCGAATTCATAGATGTAGATCGTCGACTTCTCGTCCTCCGGCATGAAGTAAGCACGCAACGCGCCGGCCGTGGACTCGACCCAGACCGGATTCTGCGTCATCGGCAGGCCGGACTCCGTCCACAGCTCGACCGGCACCTGATAGACGGGGCGGTTCGAGACGAGATCGACGATCTCGAGCCCGCCGAGCGGGAAGCGCGGGCCGTCTTTCTTCGGCTGGTAGTTGTTGAGTCCGCTGCACAGCATTTCGCCGCGGCCGACGAACTTGCAATCCTGATAGTCGATGTAGAGCGAACGGTTGGGCTTGCGCAGCTCCTCCGGGGCAACGCTCGCGTTCGTCACCTTGCCCTGCCGATCAAGGGTCCATCGATAGAAGCGCCGCGAGCCCCACGACACGCCATTGAGCGTGTTCTCGTCCGTGTCGTGAACGATGCCGCCGACATGATCGCCGTAGCGGAACACTTCCTCCGCTTTCATCGTCTTCGGGTCGACGCGGTAGATGATCGCGCGGCTGTTCGGGCGGTACTCGGCCACCGGCACCCAGATGTATTCGCCGTCGAAATCGATGCCGCCGGGGTGATAGATCGAACCCTCGCCGAGCGGCAGGTCGGCGAGGAGGTTGCCCTTCGCGTCGATCTTGAACAGGTGTCCCTTGCCTTCGCCCGTGTCGCGGTCGTAGCCTCCGACCGGCGCAGGAAAGCGCTTGGTCGGAGTGATGATCTCCACCGACGACACGTAGTAGGTATCGCCGATCTTCACCATGCCTTGCGGATGGTGCGTATTGAAGGTGACGGGAATCGTGCCGGTCTGCTTCCACGGGGTCGCACGCGTGACCTGCTTCAGGCGGTCGCTGACGGCGAGATCAGCGCCCACGGCGACGATGGAAGACGACAAGGCCAGCGCCGTAAACGCAGCGAGCGCCGGCGTGCGGCATTTGCGGTGGATCGCGTTCATCGGGTTCTCCTCCATTGGATTGCTGCAGCATGCGCGCTCGGTCAGAGCTCGACCGCGGCGCCGGCCAGCAGCGATTCGCGCAGCGCGATGCCGATGCGCGTCGCTTCGGTTGCATCCCGCAACGTGAGCGGCGGCGCACGATTCTCGCGCACGCAGTCGACGAACGTCTGCGCCTCGCGCAGGAACGCCTCGGCGAAGCGCTCGTAGAACGTCGGCGTGCACTCGCTGCGCACGCCCTGCGCGTCGGCGATCGCGACGTCGTCGACGCGCGGCACCGGGCCCACGGTCAGCCGTCCACCGGTCCCGACGATTTCCGTCTGCGCCTCGAAGCCGTGCGCCATCGTCCGTGATGCGCCGAAGTACGCCAGCGACCCGTCGACGAATTCGCAGATGGCCATGCCGTTGTCGACGTCGCGCCACTGGCGCAGTCCTTCGTGAAGGGCGACCGTGCCGGCGGCAAACACTCGCTTCGGCTCCGGCGCGCCCAGCAGCCAGCGGGCGCAGTCGATGTCGTGGACGCTCATGTCGAGGAACATGCCGCCGCTCGTTTCCGAGAAGCGGACGAAAAACCCGCTCGGGTCGTTCTTGTCGAGCGTGTGGGAGCGCACCATGAACGGGCGGCCGATCGCGCCTTTCCGCACGCGCGCATGCGCCGCCTGATAGTGGGGATCGAAGCGGCGCACGAAGCCGATCATCACCTTGAGATCTCGGTGCTTCGCAGCCTCCCCTTCGACACGCCGGCATTCGCCGAGATCGAGGGACAACGGTTTCTCGGAGAACACGTGCTTGCCGGCGTGCAGCGCCTCGACGATCTGCTGCGCGTGCAGCGTCGTTGGCGTGACGAGGAAGACCGCGTCAATGCCGCCGCTCTCGAGCATCGCGCCATAGTCGGCATAGCGCCGCGTGACGCCGAGCTCGCGTCCCGCCCAGTCGAGCTCCTCGACCTCCGGGCTGCACGCCGCCACCAGTTCTGCGCCGATCACGCGGCGCGCGAGGTTCTCGGCGTGCCGCCGGCCCATCCGGCCCAGGCCGGCGATGCCGACTTTGAGTGGGGTCATGGCGTCACGATGCGCTTTTCGCGCCACGAAATGGTCGCGGCCTCGGCAAGCGCCAGCGCCTTGACGCCGTCGTCGATCGACGTGCGGATCGGCGTTCCCTTCGCCAGCGCGTCGAAGAAGTGCGCCATTTCGGCGGCGTAGGCCGCGCGGTAGCGCTCGAGGAAGAAATGCTCGGGCTTGTCGGCGGCGACGGCTGTCCCGTTCCACGCGACGACTTCGGTCGGCTTGTGATTGCCCGCCTGCAGCATCCCTTTCTCGCCGATCACTTCGAAGCGCTGGTCGTAGCCATACGCGGCGCGGCGGATCGTGTTGATCTGCGCGAGGCGTCCCTTTTTCGTGCGGATCGTGACCGCCGTGGCGTCGATGTCGCCGACCGTGGCGATCGACGGGTCGGTGAGGACGCTGCCGGTGGCGTAGACGGTCTCCGCTTCGTCATCGAGGATCCAGCGGAAGATGTCGAAGTCGTGGATCAGCATGTCCTTGAAGATGCCGCCCGAGCGCTTCAGGTACTCGGCCGGCGGCGCGCCCGGATCGCGGCTCGTCACGACGAGCATCTCCGGCGCGCCGATCTCGCCCGCATCGATGCGCGCTTTCAGCGCGGAGAACGTCGGATCGTAGCGGCGCTGGAAGCCGATCAGGCACGGCACGCCCGCCTTCGCCACTGCCTGCGCGCAGCTCTTCGCGCGATCGAGCGCCAGGTCGACGGGCTTTTCGCAGAAGATCGCCTTGCCCGCCGCGGCGGCGCGCAGGATCAGGTCGGCGTGCGTGTCGGTGGACGAGGCGATCACGATCACCTTCACCGTGGCATCGCCGAACACGGCGTCGCCATCCGCGACCTTCGCGCCGTGCGCATCGGCGAGCGCCTTCGCGGCGCCGGCATCGACGTCCACCACGTACTTGAGCTTCACATCCGGCTGCCGGACGAGATTGCCGGCGTGGATCTTGCCGATCCGGCCGGCGCCGAACAACGCAACGTCAGTCATCATCGTCTCCGCGGTCTTTCGTTTCTTCGACGTTCAATTCGAGCCGGTACGCCAGCGCGACGAACAGCGCCTGGCAGAGGCACATCGTGCTGGTGAGCGAGCGGAACGCGAAGGCGCTTCCCTCCTTCACCGTCAGCAGCGCACTCGCGCCGGGCGCGAGCGGCGCGAGGCGGCTGTCCGTGATCACGACCGTCCTGACGTGGCGTCGCTGCGCATCGCGTACGCAGGCCTGCGTCTCGCGGCCGTAAGGCGTGAAGCTGATCGCGATCACGACGTCGTTGCGGCGCGCCGACGCGATCTGCTCGCGGTGCATGCCGCCCACATCCGACACGAGGTGCACGCGCTTGCCCGTATGACCGAGCGCGTACGCGATGTACGCGGCGACCGGGAACGAGCGGCGCACGCCGACGACGTAGATGTTCTCCGCCTTCTCCAGCAGCGTGACGGCGGCATCGATCGCCGCGTCGTCGAGGTCGCGCGCAAGCTCGTCCAGGCCGCTGCGGCTGCCGGCGATGAACTCGCGCGCCATCTGGCCCCCGGTGAGCGCGCTCTTTTTCGTGGCGATGAGCGTACGGATGCGCTGCTGGTACGTGGAGAGCGGGCTCGCCTGCGCCTGGTAGGCCGCGCGAAACACCGCCTGCATCTCGGAGAATCCGGAGTAACCGAAGCGCTGCGCAAAGCGCACCACCGCGGACGGCTGCACACCGCAGCGCTCCGCGATGTCGCCGGTGCGGTCGACCATCACGCTGGCGCGATGCTCGTCGACGTATTGCGCCACGCGCTTCAACTGCCGCGGCAGCGCCTCGTAGTGCGCGGCGATGCGCGCGAGCAACGTCTCGACGGGCGTGCCGGCGCCGGCGACCGCGGCGCTCCCGCGCCCGCTGCCCGTCGTGGGAGGCCGCTTCAGCGCTTCAGCATCCATTCGTGCACGGGATCGTTCTTGAAGTGCCACTCGCGCTTCGGGCCGGCCATGACGTTGAGGTAATACGACTCATAGCCGTACGGCACGACCACCGGGTGATAGCCCCGCGGGACCATGACGACGTCGCGATTCTCGACGGCGAGCGACTCGTCGAGCGAGCGATCGTCGGTGTAGACCCGCTGGAACGCGAAGCCCTGCGCCGGATCGAGCCGGTGATAGTAGGTTTCCTCGAGCGCGCTTTCGGCGGGAAAATTGTCGGTATCGTGCTTGTGCGGCGGATAGCTCGACGAATGGCCGCTCGGCGTGCGTACTTCCACCACCAGCAGATGCGACGCCGGCTCGGTCTGCGGCAGGATGTCGCAGACGTAGCGCGTATTCGCGCCGGTGCCGCGCACGAAGCGCTTCATCGCCGCGGGCTCGATGAGGCGCGCCGCCGTCGTGCCCGGGCCGGGAGCGCTCGCGACGCCGATCTCGGCCGACGAGTGCGCGGTGATGCGCACGCCGGCGCCGTCGGGCAGATAGACCGCATACGGCGCCTGGTCGGCAAACACGTCGGCGCGCGCGCCGATCTCGCGCCATGCGCTGTTGCCCTGCGCGACGGTGACCTTGCCGCCGAGGACGACGATGCAGATCTCGCTGCCTGGCTGCGCGATGTCGACGGTTTCGCCGGAGGCCAGCCGATACGCGGCGAAGCCGACGTACTTCCAGCCGGCGGAGCGCGGCGTCACGCTGACGATCTCGCGGCCTTCGCGCTTCGATTTGACGAGGAGGCTCATTGGACTACCCACCCTTCACCAGCGACGCGAGATGGTCGAAGCCCTTCTTCGCATACGCGTAGGCCGGCGCGACCACCGGATCCTGCTCGGCCTCGACCACCAGCCAGCCGCGATAGCCGTGCTCGCGCAGGATGCCGATCAGCGCGGGAAAATCGACCGCACCGTCGCCGGGCACGGTGAACGCGCCGTTGATCACCGATTCGAGGAAGCTCCAGTTGCGGTTGCGCGCAAGCTTGAGTACGTTGGGGCGCACGTCCTTGCAGTGGACATGGCAGACGCGCGACACATATTTGCGGAGCATCGCCGCCGCGTCGCCACCGGCGAAGGTCATGTGGCCGCTGTCGAACAGCAGGCCGACCTCGTCACCGACATTCTCCATCAGCCGGTCGACATCCTCCGGCGTCTCGCAGTACGCGCCCATGTGATGGTGGTAGGCGAGGCGCACGCCACGCGACAGCGTGTGGCGCGCGAACTCGGTAAGCCGCGCGCCATAGTCGCGCCATTGCTCGGCGCGGAAGAAGCGCGGCCGCTTGTACAGCGGCAGCGGCGCACCCTGGATGCTGTCGGCGACCTCGCCGTACACCATCACCTCGGCGCCGCCCTTGGCGAGCAGGTCGAGATGCGGGCCGACCGCGGCAATTTCCTCCGCCGCCGATCGACGCGCGAGCCGGCCCGAGTACCAGCCGGAGACGAGCGACAGGTCGTACGGCGCCAGCACATTGCGCAGCGCGCTGTGCTCGCGCGGAAATTTGTTGCCGAGCTCGAAGCCCTGGTAGCCGATCGCCGCGCCTTCGGAGAGCGCCGTCTCGAGCGACGTCTCGCCGCCGAGCGACGGCAAGTCGTCGTTGCTCCACGAGATCGGATTGATGCCGATGCGCACATCGAGCGTCCCGCTCACCGGGCTCATGGTTTCTGCGCCTTTCGCTCGTGTTCGTATTTCGCGCGCGCCACACGGACTTCGGCGCGATCGGAAACTTCCGGCACCGCCACCTCCCACCACCAGCCGCCTTCGTCCGTCGTGCGAGCAGGATCGGTCTCGATGCACACGACGTACGTGCGGTCGGCGGCGCGCGCGCGCGCCAGCGCCGCTTCCAGCTCGGCAATCGTCTTCACGTTCTCGCCCAGCGCGCCGAGGGAACGCGCGTGCGCCGCGTAGTCGATCGTCGGCGCACCCAGCGGACCCTGCACGCAATCGTCGAACAGATTGTTGAACGGCGCGCCGCCCACCGCCTGCTGCAGGCGGTTGATGCAGCCATAGCCGCGGTTGTCGAGCACCACGATGACGAGCTTGGTGCCAAGCATCACGGAGGTGGCGATCTCGGAATTGAGCATCAGGTAGCTGCCGTCGCCGACCATCACGACGACTTCGCGGTCGGGCTTCGCCATCTTGACGCCCATTCCGCCCGCGATCTCGTAGCCCATGCACGAGTAGCCGTATTCCATGTGATAACCGCCCGGCGTGGACGTGCGCCAGAGCTTGTGCAGCTCGGCCGGCAGCGTTCCCGCGGCGCATACGACGATGTCGCGCGTCGTCGAATCGGCGGCCGAGCGCTGCACGGCGCCGATGACGTCGCCGTCGTAGGGCAGCGTCACGTCGCGCCGGCCGGTGATGCGCGCGATGTCCGCGCGCCAGTCGTTCGCGGTCTTCCTGGCGCGTTCGGTCCATGCGGCGTCGGCACGCCAAGCGCCAGCGGCCTTCGACAGCGCGTCGAGGCCGTCGCGCGCGTCAGCGACGAGCTCGCCGCCGCGCCCCTTCAGCGCGTCGAAGCGATTGACGTTGAGGCAGAGCAGCTTCGCGCCCGCGAACATCGAATGCGAGCCGGTGGTGAAATCCTGCAGGCGGGACCCGACCGCCAGCACCAGATCTGCGTCCTTCGCGAGCGCATTCGCCGCCGGCGAGCCGGTGACGCCGATCGCGCCCTGCTGCAGCGGATGGTCCCACGCGAGCGCACCCTTGCCCGCCTGCGTTTCGGCGACGGGCACGCCATGGCGCTCGGCGAACGCGCGCAGCGCGTCGCTGGCGCGGCCATAGAGCACGCCGCCGCCCGCGACGATCAGGGGCCGCTTCGCGCTTGCGACCAGCGCCGCGGCGTCGGTCAACTCGTCCGCGCGCGGCGGCGGACCGTCGAAGCGGCACGCGCGCGGCGCGAAGAAGTCGTCCGGGTAGTCCCACGCCATTGTCTGCACGTCCTGCGGCAGCGCGAGCGTGACGGGCCCGCAGGTTGCGGGATCGGTCAGCACGTCGAGCGCGCGCGGCAGCGCCGTGAGCAGCTGCGCCGGATGGACAATGCGATCGAAGTAGCGCGACACCGGCTTGAAGCAATCGTTGGCCGACACGGTGCCGTCGTGAGAATCCTCGACTTGCTGCAGCACCGGGTCGGGCGCGCGCGACACGAAGATGTCGCCCGGCAGCAGCAGCACCGGCAGCCGGTTGACGTGCGCAAGCGCCGCCGCGGTGACGAGGTTCGTCGCGCCGGGGCCGATCGATGTCGTGCACGCCATCATCCGGCGGCGCATCTGCGCCTTCGCGTAGGCAATTGCCGCGTGCGCCATCGCCTGCTCGTTGTGCGCGCGATAGGTCGGCAGCGCGTCGCGATACGCATACAGCGCCTCGCCGACGCCCGCGACGTTGCCGTGGCCGAAGATCGCGAACACGCCGCCGAAGAGCGGCGCGCCGTCGTCGTTGCGCGCGGCCGCGAGATAGCGGACGAGCGCCTGCGCCATCGTCAGCCGGATCATCGCTTCCCCCGCGCGTCGGTTCCACGCGTCGATCAGCGTCTCGAAGTTCGCGCGGACCTTGCGCTTGAGCGTTGCATCGTCGATCGAGCCGGCGAGCCATTCCGCGGCCGGCGCCTTGAAGATCGTGCGGCCGACCGCGAAGCCGCGGCATGTCGCGCTGCCCTGCGCCGCCGCAAAGCCGGCCGCCAGCGTCTCGACGCTCGCATCCAGACCCAGCAGCACCACGCCGCGGCAATGCGGGTCACGCTCGGCGATCAGTGCGTCGACCGCTGTCCACTGCGCCGCGTCCATGGGCTCCAGCTTCCACCACTCCGGATAGATGCCGAGGTTATAGAGGCGCTTCAGCGCGCGGTAAACGGTATCCGGCGCGCGCGGCATCGACTTCGGCGGAATGATTTCGAGCAGGAGCTCGTGACCGCTCACCTGCACGGCGTCGTACAGCGTGCGGATCTGCGCCTCGTTCTCCAGTCGGAGCTCGATCGCGTCGTCGGGATGGAACTGCACGAGGCACTTGACGATGTGCTCGGCGGGCCACGCGACCAGCGTCGTGCCGACCGAGCGGCCGTGATCGAACTGCACCGGATTCGATCCGGGAAGCTCGACGGGCCGGCCGATCCACCAGCCGCGGCCGGTCGCCGCGTTGAGCGCATCCTGCCCGTAGCGGTCGTCGCACAGCAGCCCGACCTTGCCTGCAAGGCCCCGCGCCTGCTCGGTTTCGGACACTGCCTCCACGAACAGCTGCTTCAGCTTCGGAATCCGCGCCTCATCGGCACCGGCGCGCTGCGCGAGGTCGAAGAACGGATTGCGATGGTCGAACGCGAAGATGAACAGCTCGTCACGCGGCGTGCGCGGCGCGGTCACGCGGTGCAGCCGCGTCAGCGTCGCGTCCTGATCGGGGCGGGGAATGCGCTCCGCGTTGGCGATGAAGTAATCGAGCTCGACGCGCGTCGGCATCGCCGGCGCGCAGCCATGGCGCGAGACGACCAACGCGCCGCAGGCGTTCGCGTAGCGCGAGCACGCGCCGTAGTCCTCGCCGCGCACCCATCCCGACAGGAATCCCGACGAGAACGCGTCGCCGGCGCCCAGCACGTTCAGCACCGCGACCTCGACACCCTTGCCGTTGAACGCGTCGTCGAGCGACGCGGGAATCGCGCCTTCGATCACCGCGCAACCCATCGGCCCGCGCTTCACGACGAGCGTCGCCTTGGTGCGCTCGCGCACGGCGGCGAGCGACCGCATGATGTCGGTGCTGCCGCCGGCGATGTTGAACTCCTCGATCGTGCCGATGACGAGGTCGAACTTGGGCAGCAGCCGCTGCAGATGTGCGGTGACGCTGTCGGATTGAATGAAGCGTGTCTCGCCGTCGCCGCGGTTCGTGAGTCCCCACAGCACCGGGCGGTAGTCGATGTCGAGCACGGTGCGCACGTCGTTGGCGCGGGCGCGGTCGAGTGCGCGATTGCTGATCTCGTCGATGTACTTGGTCGAGAAGTGCGTGCCGGTGATCAGGAGCGCGCGACTGCGCGCGATGTAGGCTTCCTCGATCTCCGCGTCGCCGATCGCCATGTCGGCGCAATCCTCGCGCAGGAAGATCAGCGGAAACGTGTCCTTGTCCTTGATGCCGAGGACCACCGCCGCCGTGAGCCGCGAGGGATCGACGCCGACGTGGCTCGTGTCGCAGCCCTCGCGCGCGATCGTCTCGACGAGGAAGCGTCCCATGCCGTCGTTGCCGACCCGCGAGATGAGTCCGGCCCGAAGACCGAGGCGCGCGCAGCCGAACGCCGTGTTGGCGGACGAGCCGCCGAGATACTTGGCGAAGCTGGTGACGTCCTCGAGTCGCGCGCCGATCTGCTGCGCGTAGAAGTCGACGCCGAAGCGGCCGAGGCAGACGACGTCGAAGTCGCGGTCGGAGGCGAAGTGCGTAGTGTTGCGCATGCGAAGGGACTCGGGACGGGCCGCCGACACTGGCAGGCGCGTCGCCCACGTGGACAGCATCCGTGGTGGGGGCGCCGGGGGCCGGCCGGGCCGCCATTTTCGCGCGCCGCGGCGTGAAACGCAAATTCCACTCGACACTCCTAGTGGAATCGGCGTTCCAGTGCGTCATGGCTCGCGGCGGCGAGGGCGGCCAGCGCCGGGACCGGGCTTTGCCGCGGTGGACGGACGAACGCGCCGGCTCAGGTCGTCGATCGCCTCGATCAGCGCCTGCAGCGGCGCGAACTGTCCCAGCGACCGCTGGTACAACGCCCCCGACGGGCAGCTCCAGATTTCGTGACGATACGGCACGACGCTGACTCCCGACTCGCGCCCGACGCGCAGGAACGCGTCGGCGATGCAGCTCAAGTAGGGACCGGAGCGCAGCAGCTCCATCACGGCTGCGACCGACGTCGATTCGACCAGGATGCGCGGCGGCGTGCCGCCGTGATCGCGCAGCGACGCAACGAGCTTCTGTGCGATGTCCCGGTCGTGCTGGTAGAGCGCCCACGGATAGGTCGCGAGGTCCGCGGCCTTCGACGTCGCGGCGCGCGAGCAGCGGGTGGCCGTCGCCCGCGATGATGCGCATGTGGAGATCGAAGAACGGGCGGACCTCGATCCCGGACGGCAGCATCTGCGCGTCGGGCAGCGCGCACACGACGATATCGAGATCGCCGGCGAACAGGCGCGGATGGGTGACGGTGTTGACCCCAACCTCGAGGTCCACTCTCAGCCCCGGAAGTCGCTTCTGCAAATTCGCGATGGCGACCGGCAGCAGCGTCGCGCCCCAGAAGAGCCCCGCCCCGACGCGAATCCGACCGCCCTCTCCGTGCGCAAACGCCTGCATTTCGGCGTCGGCGAACCGGCATTGCGCATCGATCAGCTTCGCGTGGCCGAGCAGCGTCTCGCCGAACGGTGTCAGCGCCATGCCGCGCGCGCGCCGCTCGAACAGCGCGACGCCGTAGTGCTGCTCGAGGCGGCGGATGCTCTTGGTCAGCGCCGGCTGCGTCACCGACAAGCTCGTTCGCCGCAGCGCTCAGGCTGCCGGCGCGCGACACCGCCAGGAAATCGCGCAGCAGAGCGGCGTTGCGCAGGAGTGCCATTCCCGTCGGTTATCGCAAGCGATGATTCAGGAATTTTACATCATACCTGTCGCTGGTGCCACACTTGCTGACACGAACCTCGAGTGCGCAATACTCCGATGAAAGCGATCTTCGTCCTGTTCGATTCGCTATGCCGCACCGCGATGGGCTGCTACGGCCCCACGCCCGTGCGCACGCCGAATTTCGATCGCTTCGCGCAGCGCGCCGATCACGTTCGACACGCCACTTCGTCGGCAGCCTGCCCTGCATGCCGGCGCGCCGCGACCTGCATACCGGCCGCCTCAACTTCATGCACCGCAGCTGGGGGCCGCTCGAGCCCTTCGACAACTCGTTCCCCGAGCATGATGCGCGACGCCGGCATCCACACGCATCTCGTCACCGACCACATGCACTACTTCGAGGACGGCGGCTCGACGTACCACGGGCGCTTTCGCACCTGGGACTTCATCCGCGGGCAGGAGTACGACCCGTGGAAGGCGATGGTGCGAACCGCCGCTCGAGCGCCTGCGCGAGAAGTACGCGCAGAAGCACTATCCGACTTCGACGACACGACTGGAGCAAGCGCCTCCAGCACGCGATCAACACGCGAGTTCATGCCCGAGGAGAAGGACTTCCGCCTGCCGCGCTGCTTCGACTCGGCGTTCGAGTTCCTCGACCACAACCGCGACGCCGACAACTGGTTCCTGATGCTCGAATGCTTCGATCCGCACGAGCCGTTCCAGGCGCCCGAAGCGCTTCAAGGACATGTACCGCGACCGGCTGGGCCGGCGGCGTGCTCGACTGGCCGATCTACCAGAAGGTCGACCGACACGCCCCGAGGAGATCGCCGAGATCCGCGCCAACTACGCGGCGCTCGTCACCGCGTGCGACCACTACTTCGGTCAGCTGCTCGACTACTTCGACGAGCACGACCTGTGGAAGGACACGGCGCTCGTCCTCTCCACCGACCACGGCTTCCTGCTGGCCGAGCACGACTGGTGGGGCAAGAACCTGATGCCCTACTACACCGAGATCTCGCACATCCCGCTGATCGTCCACCACCCGGATTGCGCGAGCATGGCCGGGCAAGCGCCGCACCTCGCTGACGCAGACGATGGACCTGATGCCGACGTTCCTCGACCTCTTCGGGCTGCCGGTGCCGCCGGAAGTGCGCGCGCGCTCGGTCGTTGCCGCTGCTGGAACGCGAGGCGGCCGCAGCGCGACGTCGGCATCTTCGGCATGTTCGGCGGGCCGATCGGCGCCACCGACGGCCGCTACACGTACTACCTTTATCCCGACGACCTCTACGCGCCCGGCCTGCACGAGTACACGCTGATGCCGATGCACCTGCATTCGCTGTTCAGCGTCGCCGAGATGAAGACGATTGCGCACTCGAGCCGCCGTTCGACTTCACCAAGGGCATGCCGATCCTGCGCATCGACGCGCTGAAGGACGCGCGCCGCATCCCGATACACGACAACAAGAAGTTTGATCCGGGCGTCGGCACCACGCTGTACGATCTCGCGACGCGATCCGAAGCAGCATGCGGCCGTTCCGCGACGCGGACATCGAGCGGCGCTTCCTCGCCGGCATCGCGCACGATGCTGAAGACGCACGACACGCCCGTCGAGATCTACGCCGCGCTACGCGGCTGCGCAGTGCCGACGGCACGCCGTGCAAGCGCTGCAACTGACCGGAGGAGGAGGACCGATGATGGAAGCTCGAACAATCGCACGGATGCACACCGCGATCTTGCGCTGCTGTTGTCGGCCGCGCTCGCTCGGCGGCCGCGCCGCCGCTGCGCAGAAGCCGTTCGTCGACGTCGGCAAGCAGCCGCCGATCACCGATCCTGGTCGGCGTCGACGCCGTGGTATCCGGCGTTCGAGAAGGTCGTCGGCGCTCTACGAGCAGCAGACCGGCAACCAGATCAAGCTCGACACGACGCCGTTCGGCGGCATGCTCGAGAAGGCGCGCAACGCGTGCGCGCTCGGGCAAGAGCCCGTACGACCTCATGTTCGCTCGACACGCAGTGGACGATCGAGTTCTACGAGGGCGGCTTCCTCGCGCCGCTCAAGGAGATCGACGCATCGTTCGACCTGCCGAAGGAAGTGCTGAGCTACGGCGACTCCGGCTACTGGAACGCGCAGAAGCGCTGGCGCACCGCCGACGGCGGCAAGCTGATGGCGTACACGGTGCTCGGCAACGTGCAGCTCCTGTACTACCGCGCCGACGTGCTGAAGGCAGGCGGGCATCGCGCCGCCGAAGACGTGGGGCGACGTGCTGGCCGCGTGCACCAAGCTCAACGATCCGCCGAAGACGTACGGCTTCGTCGCGCGCGGCGAGAAGGGCAACGGCATCCGCTACGACTGGCACAGCGTGCATGCTGGCCGAGGGCGGTTCCGTCGTGAAGGACCCGGCCGCCGGGCGACTACACGGTCACGATCAACAGCCCGCAGGCGAAGGCGGCGCTCGATCTCTACATCGATCTCCTGAAGAAGCTGCGGGCCGCCGAATCACGGCACGCTCGGTCAGGGCGACGTCATTCAGCTCCTCGCGACCGGCAAGGCGCGCGCATGGGCGATGTCGTCACCGCGGCGTTCGCGAGCTTCGAGGATCCCAGCCAAGTCGGCCGTCGTCGGCAAGCTCGAGACGCGTGCCGCTGCCGCGCCGGACGCAGCGGCGACTGGCGGCGCGGTGATCGGCAACTGGAACGCGGTCATTCCGAAGAACGCACCCCGGAGCGCAGCAGAAAGCGGCGCTCGCGTTCTCGCGCTGGTTCCTGACCTACGGCGCGCAGCGCGCGTTCGCGCAGGCCGGCGGCATCCCGAACCGCAGCGACGTGCTACACGTCCGACCTTGCGAAGGAAGCCGAAGCTGCGCTGGATGCCCGCCTACCTCGAGACGCATGAAGTTCGCGAAGCAGGAGTTGGGCTACGCGGAGGGCGCGCAGGTCGAGCAGATCCTCGGGTCTGCGGCTCAACCAGGCGTTGATCGGCGAGATGAGCTCCGGCAAGGCGCTCAACACCGCGGCGAAGGACATCGAGGAGCTGTTCAGGAAGAACGGCCGGAAAACAGGCGCGCTGCCGCCGCTGCCCGAATAGGTCGCTCGCGAGCAGCGCCGCGTGACCGTCGCTCCGCGAGCCGCAATGCGCGCCACGATCCCGGCTCAATCGCCGTTCCGGCACTGGAGCCTGCTGCCGGCGGTGCTGCTGTTCGTCGCGCTGACGCTCTACCCGCTCGTCAACCTCGTGCGGATGAGCGTCTCGACGATCGAGTTCACGCAAGGCGCGGAGATCTGGACGATTCACGCCGCGCGCGAATTTCGCGCAACTGCGCCGCGGACGACGTCCTGCGGCCGGCGCTCGTCAACACCGTCGTCTTCGTCGTCGTCTCGGTCGCGGCGGAGATGGTCCTTGGCCTCGCGCTGGCGATCGCCGTCGCCGGTCTCGCGCGCGGCAAGATGTGGGTGCGCACCGTGATGATCCTGCCGATCCTCGTGCCGCCGGTGGCGATCGGCAGCATGTGGAAGCTGATGTACAACTACGACTTCGGCATCTTCAACCAGGCGCTGGTCGCGATCGGCGCCGCGCCGGTGAACTGGCTCGGATCGACCAGCCTGGCGTTGGCGTCGGTGATCGTCGTCGACATCTGGCACTGGGTACCCGTTCGTCTTCCTGATCCTGTTCGCCGCGGTCGAGGGGCTGCCGGTCGACCTCATCGAGGCAGCGCGCGTCGACGGGGCCACGCGCTGGCAGATCGTCCGACGGATCATGATTCCGCTCCTGCGACCCGCGATCGTCGTGGCGTTCCTGTTTCGCTCGATCCTCGCGTTCAAGGTGTTCGACGAGGTCTTCCTGCTCACTTCCGGCGGCCCCGGCACCGTCTACCGAGCTCATCAACCTGCATCTGTACAAGGTGTTCTTCGAGCAGAACCAGCTCGGCTACGGCGCGCTGCTCTCGCTCGCGGTGATCGCGGCGATCGTCGCGTTTCTGCTGGTGGCGCGGCGCGTCTCGACGGCGGTGCAGGCGCGATGACGGACGAGACGCGCAAGTTCGCGCCGTTCCCGCTTCAGGGGCGAACAACGGCGGATGGATCGGGCTTTCGATCGTCGCGTTCGCGCTGTTCGCGGTCGATCGGCCCGTTCCTGTGGATCCTCACCGCATCGTTCAAGTTCCAGATCGCGATCTACTCGGGACAGTTTCCGTTCACGCCGACGCTGTCGAACTACGCCGACGTGCTGTTCGGCCGCCGGTCCGATTTTGCCGCCAACATCGGCAACAGCATGCTCGTCGCGGCGAGCAGCACGATCGCGTGCTCGTCGTCGGCACGCTGGCTGCGTATTCGCTGCGCCGCTTCCGCTGGCCGGCGTGGGTGAGCGCGGGCTTCCTCGGCTGGACGCTCGTGTTTCACATGGTGCCGGTGCTGACGCTGATCGGCCCGTGGTACATCGCGTTTCGCCAGCTCGACCTGTACGACACGCGCGCGGCACTGATCCTCACCCACGTGACGATCAACCTGCCGATGACCGTATGGCTGATGAGCGCGTTCCTGCGCGAGATTCCGCCGGAGATCGAGGAGGCCGCGCGCGTCGACGGCTGCACGCCGCTCGATGCGTTCCTGCGCGTGATCCTGCCGCTCGCGCGTGCCCGGGCTCATCGCCGCCGGCATTCTCGCGTTCATCTTTTCGTGGAACGAGTTCCCGATCGCCTTGAGCCTCACCTCCCGGCAGACGGCGACCGTGCCGGTGGCGATCGCGCGTTTCGCGCAGCAATACGAAACGCAGCACGCGCAGATGGCGGCCGCGTCGGTGATCTCGACCATCCCGGCGGTGTTGTTGATGTTCCTCGGGCAGCGGTTCATCGTGCGCGGGCTGACGCTTGGGGCGGTGAAATAAGGGCGTCAGGCTGAAGCCCGACCTGCAAGGAATCTGAGACGGCAGCGTTCCTTGTGGGGCCGGCTTCAGCCGGCCGGGTGCTAGGCTCGCAGCGTGACCGCACATCCCACACCGCGCGACTTCGCGCTCATCCTCCTCGTCGTCGCACTGTGGGGCTTCTCGTTCGTGCCGATCAAGCTCGGACTGCGCGAGATTCCCCCGTTCGCGCTGGCAGCGCTGCGCTTTTTCTTCGCGGCAGTGCCGCTGGTGTTCTTCGTGCGGCCGCCGCGGATGCCGCTTGCGCCGATCGTCGCTTACGGCTTCGCGATCGGCGTGTTCCAGTTCGGATTGCTGTTTCTCGGCATGAAGCTCGGCATGCCGGCCGGCCTGTCGTCGCTGGTGATCCAGCTCCAGGTCTTCTTCACCATCGGTCTCGCGATCGCATTCCTCGGCGATCGGCTCCACGCGCAGAGCGCGATCGGCGCGGCGATCGCGACCCTCGGCGTCATCCTGCTCGCCTGGCACAAGGTGAGCGAGGGCGCGACGGCCACGCTCGCGGGGCTCGTGCTCATCGTCGCCGCGGCGTTCGCGTGGGGTGCCGGCAACGTCATAGCCAAGCGCGCAGCGGCGGGGCACTCGGCGGACATGTTTGCGCTCGTCGTCTGGTCGAGCCTGGTCCCGCCGCTACCCCTCGCAGCGGTGTCGTATCTGTTCGAAGGCGGCACGGCAGCGTGGCAGGCGGTGTCCGACGCCAGCCTCTTTACGTGGGGCTGCGTGCTGTTCCTTTCCTACGTCGCCACGCTGTTCGGCTTTGCGACGTGGGCGAAGCTGCTGCACCGCTATCCGACGGCGCTGGTTGCGCCGTTCGGCCTGCTGATTCCCGTATCGGGCCTGCTGAGCGGCTGGCTGTTCCTCGGTGAATCGCTGGCGCCGATCCAGGCTGCCGGCGTAGCACTCGTGCTGGCGGGCCTGATGGTCAACGTCTACGGCGCACGCTTCGCATTGCTGTTCCGGCCGTTGCGGTAGACCCCGGCGGAGGTGCGGCGTACCATCGATCGCGACCATGACCATCGATGACGCGATTCGGCAGCGCGGATTCCGTCGCTGGTACGAGCGGCAACTGATCGAGGGACACGTCTACCTCGTGGGTGGTCTGTTCGCGCTGTTCGGCGCGCTGATCGCGCTCGAGATGGCGGAATTCGGCGGTCCGATCGGCACGCTGATCACGACGCTTGCCACTGCGGCGGCGGGTGGTTTCGCCAGCCTCTATGCCTTCCGGCGATTCTCGCGACTGCTCGGCATGGCGGAGTATCTCGCCGGGCAGGCGAACTGCCCGCAATGCAAGACCTACGCGCGCTTTCGCCTCGTGCAGGCGTTCAACGTGCCCACCGCGATCGAAGGTCGCGCGCTGAAAGTGCGCTGTCGCGTCTGCGAAAACGAGTGGACGATCGGATGAGCTAGCGCGGAATCGCGTAGACCTCGCGATCCCACTTCTCCAGCAGCCGCTTGCGCTCCGTCGAGCTGCCGTACTTCGCGAAGTCGTAGTTGATCAGCTTGATCTCGTCCATCTTCGGCGCACCCGGCGGCGGCGCGACCGACTTGTTCGACGGCACCTGATAGTTCTTCGTCTCGGCGCCGATCTTTTGCGCCGCCGGGGTCAACGCCCAGTCGTAGAACTTGCGCGCGTTCTCCAGGTTCTTCGCACCCTTGACGATGCTCATCGAGCCGACCTCGTAGCCGGTGCCTTCGCAGGGCACGAGGATCTTCACCGGAAAGCCGTTGGCGATCTCCGTCTGCCCGTCGTGCAGGAACGTCACCGCGATCGCCGTTTCACCGCGCCCGACCGCGCGGACCGGACCGACGCCGGTGCGCGGATAGTTGTTGATGTTCCGGTGCCACCCCTTCAGCATCTCGAAGGCCTTGTCCTCGCCGAAGATCTGCACCAGCGTGGCGACGGTGGAATACGCCGTGCCTGACGCGTTCGGATTCGCCATCTGGATCTCGTCCTTGTAGATCGGGTTCGCAAGGTCGGCCCAGCATTTGGGTGCCGGCAGGTTCTTTTTCGCGAGCAACTCCGGGTTGTAGGCGATGCCGAGCGCACCCGTGTAGACGCCGACGGTGCGGTACTTCGACTGCTCGGCCTGCTTGATCGCCCAGTCGTAGAGCTGCGGCAGCATCGGCGACTTGTATTCGTCGGTGAGGCCCTGCTCCGCTGCCTGCAGGTGCGGATCGCCCGTGCCCGTGTACCAGAGGTCGATCTTCGGGTTCGCCTTCTCGGCCGCGATCTGCGCCATCGCCTCGCCCGCTGCTTTCTGCGTGAAGGACACCTTGATGCCGGTGTCCCTCAGGAACGCGGCAGCGACGCCTTCGCACCACGGCGCCTGCACGCTGCACACGATGTTGAGCTGGCCCTGCGCGAACGCTGCGACGCTCCACGCGGCACAAGCCAATGCGACGACGATGCGCTTCATGCTCTCCTCCGAACGTTGGTACGCGTATCGACGCGTTTCTCCCCGGATCATAGCGCAGCTCCCGCGGGCCACCGCTGTGCCATACAACGCACCTCGAAAGCGCCGCGTATCGGTCGTCCGCGCCCGTCGATCGGCGCCGTTCGGGTTTTTTGGCACCTCCCTTGCGCCATGTCCACCGCACGAACGCGACAACAAACGAGGACGCGCACATGGGGACGCTTACGCTTCGAAATCGACGGGCAACTTTCCCGGTCATCGCGGGAATCGCCGCGCTGCTTTTTTCATCGATTGCGGCGGCGGAAGTTTTCCGCTGCGAGGACGGCGGTCGTGTCGTGTATTCCGATCGGCCGTGCGCCGGAAAGGGAACGACGTTGAAGATCGCTGCGGAGGTGTCTGTTTCCGCAAGTGCACGCGCGGTCGAAACGCGCGCCGGCGACGGAGCGAACAGGATTGTCGCGGGCATGACGTCGCTTCAGGTGCTGCGCATCGAGGGCATGCCTGCCGAGCGAACGCGCAAGAAGAATTCCCAGGGTATTCGGGAAGCCTGGACCTACTGCCGGGACGACGTGTACGTCGATGTCGAATTGCAGGACGGAGTCGTGGTCGAGGTGAGTCGCCGCGCAACGGCAGCGCGCAGCACCTCCGCGTCAGTTGGAACAAGGTCGGCCACCGCGCCGCAGGCTTCTTCGACGCTGAACGCCGCGACGTTCGTCGAATCGAGAAAGAGTCCCGACGGCACCTCGGTCAGCCCGTAACTTGGTGAGACAATAGCCATGCGTTCTCGCCCCAGGAGGCCGCCATGCGCTATCGCCACGATCCGAACGGCACCCGGCTGCCGATCAAGCTCGATACCACCACCAACGGCGAGTTCGCACCGATACCGCTTGCACCGGTGCATCACCGCGCGCGGCAACTCGCTCTGGAGGCCGCCACCGCGAATGCCAAGCGGCTGAACCTCGCGCGGCGGGATTTCCTCGTTTCCGCGTGCGGAGCAGCGTCCACGCTCCTCGCCATGAATGCCGCATATGCGGCCGGCGGTCGCAGGGCCGGCTATTACGAACTGCCGCCCGACGCCGGACTCGATCTTCAGGTCGCGCGCTCGACCCTCGACAAGCGCGATTTCATCTTCGACGTGCAGGGCCACTTCGTGAATCCGACCGGTGCGTGGACCCGCGCGCTGCCGCCGGGCGCGCAGCCGTTGAAGTTCTTCGCGGAGAATCAAAGCTGCGCCGCCGTGACGCAGCCGGGACTCGCCTACCTGCAATGTCTCGGCGCGGACGAGTTCGTCAAGGACATCTTCCTCGATTCCGACACCGACCTCATCGTGCTGTCGTTCGTGCCCTCCACCAGGAAGGACGAGCCGCTGACGATCGAGGAGGCCGCCGCCACCGCGCGCATCGTCGAGAAGATGGAAGGGACGCACCGCATGCTGCTGCACGGGCGCGTGAATCCGAACCAGGACGGCGATCTGGACGCCATGGATGCACTGGCCGAGCGCTATCGGATCTCGGCCTGGAAGACCTATACGCAATGGGGTCCCGACGGCAAGGGCTTCTTCCTCGACGACGATCCCGGCCTCGCGCTGATCGAGAAGGCGCGCAAGCTCAAGATCCGCAACATCGCCATCCACAAGGGCCTGCCGTTCGGCCCGCGATCGTACGAGCACTCGACGTGCGTGGACGTGGGCCGCGTCGCGAAGCGGTTCCCGGACGTGAACTTTCTCATCTATCACTCGGGGTTCGTCGCCGGCAAGCCCGAGGGTCCGTACGATCCGGCGCGAACGGACGGCATCGATGCGCTGATCACGAGCCTGCGCGACAACGGCATCGCGCCGGGCTCGAACGTCTACGCGGAGCTCGGCTCGACGTGGCGTTTCCTGATGCGCGATCCCGATTCCGCCGCCCACGCCATGGGCAAGCTGCTGAAGCACGTCGGCGAGGGCAACGTGCTATGGGGCACCGACTCCATCTGGTACGGCTCGCCGCAGGACCAGATCCAGGCGTTTCGCAGCTTCCAGATCACCGACGAAGTTGCCGGCAAGTTCGGCTATCCGAAGATTACGCCGGCGCTTCGCGCCAAGGTGTTCGGACGCAACGCGGTCGCGCTCTACACGATCCCCGACGAGGTGCTGAAAAAGCATTTGCCGCAGGACAAGGTCACGCAGGACCGCAAGGACTACCTCGAGCGCCCGGATCCCACGTTTGTCACGCACGGTCCGAAGACGCGGCGCGAATTCCTGAATCTTCGCGCGTGGAGCGAGGCCTGACTAGGGCCTGGGCGGGACCGTGTAGACGTAGAGCTGGGTGAAGGCGAAGCCGGTGGTGGCGATCTTGTCCAGCGAGTCGACGCCGATCACCTTGTCGGCTTTCCACGAAGGAAACGGAAAGTCGTGCACGACGACGCGCGCGCCGGGCTTAAGCTCGGCGAGCAGCTTCTTTTCCACCTTCCCCATGATGCTGGGCAGCAGGTAGACCGTCACGACGGTCGCTTCGCTGACGTCGGTCACGAACAGGTCACGCTCGTAGAAAGTGACGCGGTCGGCCACGCCCGCCTTCGCGGCGTTCTGATTCGACAGCGTGATCATCATCGGGCTGATGTCGACGCCGAAGCCCCCGCGCGCCTTGTACTTCGCGACCGCGGCGATCACCAGCCTGCCGTCGCCCGAGCCCAGATCGACCACGTAGTCGCCGGGACCCACGCGCGCGAGCTGCATGATTTCGTCGACGATCCCAGTGGGCGTGTAAACGCTGGGCGCCACGCTCTCCGGCTTGGGAGCGGGTTGCGCAAAGGCCGGGGAGAGCAATGTGCAGGCGACGACAAGCACGGCGACGTGGCGCATGGTCCACCATCCCGATCTGACACGGAGCGAGGCGATCATCGTACAGGCGCCGCTGCGTTGTCGCCATTGTCTGACGCGCTGTTCAGCGAACCGCCGATGGTCGCTTCGCGCGGGCGTGTCCTATCTTCCGCTGATGTCGCCGCTCGTCGTGTCCCCTGCATTTTTCGCCAACCTTCGCGCCGGCATGCGCGAGCGTGCCCGCCGGCGCAGCGACCTCGACTGGCTGCGTGGCCTCATGCTCATCCTGATGACCGTGACGCACCTCCCCACGGTGTTCAGCGCGCGCTTCGGCCAGCCGTTCGGGTTCGTCTCTGCCGCGGAGGGCTTTGTGTTCCTCTCCGCCTTCCTCGTCGGTTCGGTCTACGGGCGCATGGCGCGCGAGCGTGGTGATGCGCCGATGCGCCGGGCGCTTCTTGGCCGGGCGCTCACGGTCTACGCGGTACATGTCGCGTTGCTGCTGTTCCTGTTCTTCGTGCTCGTGCCGCTTGCCCGCTCGCGAGGCGCGCATGCAATCACCGACCTCGCGTCGTTCTATCTGAGCGATCCGGGTGCAGCCCTCGCGGGAGGCCTGCTGCTCGTCTACAACCCACCGCTGCTCGATATCCTGCCGATGTACGTCCTTTTCCTGGCGCTCTCGCCTTGGGCGCTCCGGTATTCGTCGCGGCATGGCTGGACGCTGATCTTCGCAGCGAGCCTTGGACTGTGGCTGTTCTCGCAATTCGACGGCGGCCGCGCCATCTACGATCGGCTTGCGACTGCGTTTGGCTTCCCCGGCGAGTACGCGCAAACCGGCGCGTTCGTGCTGCTCGCGTGGCAATTGCTGTGGTTTGCGGGGTTGTGCGCCGGTGCGCGCGCCAACGAACCAGTAACGGTTGCGAGAGGTGCGGGGGGTGCCAGCCGCGGGCAGCGCGCGCTGCTATGGACGGCGGTCGCGGTCGCCGGCGTCCTGTTCGCGTGGCGGCACCTCGTCGGTCAGGTGCCGTCCGCGGACAACGCCGCGCTGAACGCGCTCTTCGACAAGTGGCACCTCGGGCCGCTGCGAATTCTCAACTTCGCGGCGCTCGCCGTATTGGCGGTCCACTTCCGCCACGTGCTCGTCGCGTGGGCGCAGGATTCGTCGATCGCTCGAATGGGACGCGCGTCGCTCGCGGTGTTCAGCGCGCACCTCGTGCTGTGCCTGAGCCTGCTCGCCACGGTGGGCGACGATGTGACTGCGCGATCAGGCGTCGTCGATGCGGCGCTGCTGACGGCGAGCTTGATGACGCTCTACGTGGTGGCGAAAATTGCCCTTCGCCGGTCGAAAGGATCACCCGGCGAAGATGCGAAGGACCGGGGCGCGGAACGCGCCGGGGAGCGCCGGCCGCTATCCCAGAAACGGCGCAATGACGGCTTGCCACAACGCGTAGCCGTCGCGATTCAGATGCAGCGCATCGTCGCCAAACAGCTCGCGCCGCGGTCGCCCGCCGGCATCGAGCATCGGGGTGAAGATGTCGACGTACGCGACGTCGCGCTGACCGGCGGCGAACTCGCGGATAAGCTCGTTGGCGGCACGGATCTGCGGCAGCAGCGCCGCCCGCGATGGACTGGGCTTGATCGAGATGTAAGCGATGCGAGTCGCGGGAAGCTGCCGCCGGACCCCATCCACGAACGCGACGAAGCGCTCCCGGACTTCCGCGGGCGAGGCGCCCGCGGCGAGGTCGTTGTCCCCCGCATACACCACCACCGTCCGCGGCCGATAGCGAATGACCAGGCGGTCGAGGTTCTTCACGCAGTCGGCGAGCTGCGAGCCGCCGAAGCCGCGCTTCACGATGCCGGAGGCAGACTCGAATTGCGTCTCGAGATCGCCCCAGAGGCGAATGGACGAGCTGCCCGCGAACAGAATGCCGCCTGCCGCCGGGGGGTGGGCCGCGTCGGTCGCCTCGAAAACCGCAAATTCCGCGTCCCATGGCGACGCGGCGGCCGCGGCCGTCGGCGCATCACCGTACGCCGCGGTTGTCCAGATGCATCCGAGGGACACGAGAGCGGCGACGAGGAAGCGGCTGAAGTTCATGATGACCTGGCGGGTGGAATGCCGATTTTGGCACAGACAGCGACCATAGGTTCCGTATGAGGGCGCAGCGACGGCATTCAAGGGGCCGGGGCGTCGGTGCGCTGGCGGAAGGGCGTTCAGCAGGCTGCCTACGAACCGACCGAACTGTTTGAAACGCCGCGCATTTGTAACAGCGCAAGGGGTACATGTAACAGCGCTTGCCGGTCGCGAAAATCCCGACATACACTCTGCCCCAACAATGACAGGGGCATGCGACGGCTGTCGGGCGGCTCGCCGCGCATGTCTGCAACCCCGCAACCTCAGGTTCATTCAGTTAGCAGCACACGGTCCGGCGACCGGGGAGGGTCGCGCATCGGACGGGGGGCCGTCGCTTGGCGTTGGTCAGCACACCGCTCGCCCGCAGCGAACAGCGGGAAGGCAGCGTCGCGTGGCCGCTTTTGATCGAGGCAGCGCTCGTCATCACGGCGATCGCGGTGCTCATTCCGTGGTTCGCGGTGCTGGCGGCGCGCGACACCGGCCGCGACGGCCGCTTCGACGACATCGCCGCCGCGGCGCCGGCCGCACCGCCGGCCTCGAGCCTGTGCGCGGCACTCTCCGGCCGCGTCGATGCCGTCCTGCTGGACTATCTGTGCGGCCGCGCCCAACCGCCGCGTGACCGCGGCACGTCCGCCGCCGCACCCAATCGCCCCGACGACGCGCAAAGCGACAAGAACGCGGCGATGCGCGCGCTGTTGCGTACCGCCGGGTGGCAATGGGCGGCTTGGGCGCTGGTCGGGTTCCTGCTGCTGCAGTTGAGCCGGCGGCCGAACTTCGTCGCGCGCGGCGTCGCGCTTGCGCTCGTCGCGTGGGCGGCGGCCGCATGGATCGGAGGCGTGCCGTGGCCGTTCGGATCGGCGCACGCGTTCGCCGCTGCGCGCGCCGCGCCGTGGACCGGCATGCCGGCGCCGTTCGTTGTGGGGATGCTTGGCGCGGCAATCGCGGTGTTGTGTTTCGCGCCGTGGCTGTCGCGCGCGCTGGCGACAGGTCCGCAGCGCGCGACTTCCGTATTCGGCTACCCCGGACTGGTATTCCTGACTGGCATCGGCTGGCTGCTGCTGCTCGATCTTTCGGCCAACGGCCCCCCGAGCAACCGCTATCTCGCGCTCTATCACCACGGGCATCTCTGGCTTGGGATGCTGACGCTGACGCTCGTTGCATTCGTCCGCCAGCCGCTCGGACGCGCACTGACGCTCGCGCTGTCGTTGGCGGGCGCGCTCGCCTCGCGCATCGGCCGCCGGCTCGGCGGCACCGGGAGCGCGCTGCTGCTCGCGGCCGCGCTGCTCGCGTTGATCGGCGTCGTCGGCGTGCTGCTGATGAACCTCCGGCAGTTGACGTCCGAAATCGGCCGCCTGTGGCTGATCGTTGGTGGGGCGTGGTTCTTCTACCTCCGCGGCACGCCGTTGGCCGAGCGGTTTGCGCGGAGCGGGAGCTCGCTTGGATCGCTCCTGCGGTACGTGCGGCCGCTGTTGTTCGTCGTCGCCGTGCTGGTGGGCGCGATGGTGGTCACGCGCGACATGGGCCCGCTGCTGATCGCCGGCTATGGCGCCGGCGCGTTCGTCGCCGCGTCGGTCGCGATGTGGTGGTACCAGCGGCGTGGCGCCGCCGTCGGCGCCTACGCTATCGCCGTCGTGCTGTTCGTCGGATGGATCGCCGGGACCACCGCGGTGCTGTTCCGCGTCGGTACGCTGGACGACGTCGCCGCCGCGCGACTCGAGAACCTCGCTGCACCGCTTGCGTCGGCGAACGACCAGCTCGCGCTTGTAACGTGGTTCCAGCGCGCGGCGCCTGAAGCGGGCTTCGGCCCCGGCGCGGTGCCGTGGTGCGGCTTCGGCGCAAGCGGTGCGTGCGCGGGCGTACCGGCGCAGATCCAGAGCGACTACACGTTCACCGCGCTCGTCGGCGCATTCGGCACGGCTGCGGCGTGGACGCTGACGATCGGCGCTGCCCTGTGGCTGCACCTGCTGATCGCGCGTCACGGCACGGCGACGAGCGGCGAGCCGCGCTTCGTCCGGCGCGGCCGGCGCATGGTGTTCGACGACCAGGCGTTCCTGAGCTGGCTGTGCGTGATGTGGGTCGTGCTCGCGCTGTGCCAGCTGGCCGTCACGGTCGCGGGCAACCTCGCCGTGATTCCGCTGACCGGTGTCACGTTTCCGTTCGTGAGCTTCGGCATGACGTCGCTCGTGCTCAACATGGCGATGCTGGGGCTCGCGGTCAACGTCAACGCGCGGGACGAGGGCGCCCATGGCTGAAAGCCCGCGCCGGCGCGCCACGCTGCTGCAGCTCGCCATCGTCGCCAGCACGGCGGTGGTTCCGGTTCTCCTTGGCGTGCTGCTGATGGTCGCATCGACGCGAATCGGCGAGTCGCCGGCGCCGGCGCGCGGCGCGGATCGCCACGTGAGCGTGCGCCACGTCGCGGCGCTGAAGACATTCGAGCATGCGATCGTCCGGCGCGATCGCGTCGCCGCGCCTGTGCCGACGCCGCAGATACTGGTCGAGCGCATCCCGCAATGCAGCGTCGCGTGGAGTGGCGGCGGCGGAACGCTGGACCGCCTCCGCCGCGCGATCACGCAGGCGCCGGCGCGAGGTGCTTCGCCCGCAACACGGATGGCCGAGCAGCTCGGCGTGCTCGACGATGCGCTCCGCGCCTTCAGCAGCGCCGACAACCGGCGGGTCAGCGACGCCGTCGGCTTCGACGCTGCCGCGTGGTACGACGCCGTGAACGCTGCGCTGCGTACACCGGTCGAGGCTACGGACTATCCCGGCCACCGGTTCGCGCTGCAATGCGCCGACATCGCGCGCGCGGTCGCGACGCTCGCGCGCGCCGACGGGCGGATGCTGGCGTCGCTCGCGTGGCGTGGCACCGAGCCCGATCGCGTGATTGCGCGCTGGCGGCCCGAGCAGTTCGTCGAGGTCTCGGCGCGCGACATCGCACGGAGCAACCCGTGGGCGGGCATTCCGGGCTGCATCTACTTCAACGCGGGCGCGTCCAACGCGTACTACCTCGGCGGCCTTCGCGGCCTCGACGATCGCCTGTGCCAGCGTCCCGAGCTGCGCGGTACCTCCGATCCGGGCACGCAGGCGGCGCAGCGTCTTGCCGGCGAGCCGACGCCGGACCTCCCGGTGGACGACGAGCGCTGGAAGGTGCCGCCCTCGCTCGGTACGCTGCTGCAGCCGCTCGAGACGCTGCACCGGCCGAATGGCGCGCTCTATCGCCTTTACACGGCGACGGCGGCGAAAGCGGACGCCGCCGCGCCGTCAGGCGCACTGCGTCGCGGACCGAACCGCATCGATCTCGCAGGCGCTCCGGTCGACGTGGGCTTTTCGATCGACGTCACGATCGATCCGTCGCTGCAGGCGCTCGCGCAGCGCGTCGCGGCGTGCTACACCGGCCGCGACGACGTCTGTCGCGCGCTCGCCATCGTGCGGCGGGAGGACGCGGGGCGCGGCGTCGGCAGCCGCCTGCTCGAGCACGCGCAGGTGCGCATGGCCGCGATTGCGCTGATCGACGTCGAGAGTGGCCGCATCGAGGCGCTCGCCGGCGCGATGTCGCCGTGTGCGCGCCACGAGTTCGACGGCCCGGGACGCGCGGCGGGTTGCGACGCGCGCCTGCCGTATCCGGTCCGCTACCGGCCCGACGCGCTGCAGAACGCGGCCGTGTTCCACGACGCAATGCCCGGATCGACGATCAAGCCGATCATGGCGGCGGCGTTCCTGACCGACGGCGCCGATGGCGCGCGGCTGCTGGCGAGCGAGCGGACCGACCTCGCACGCTCCGCCACCGCCGTGCCCACCGTCGACGGGCTGCGCGGGCAGCTCGCGCGCTCCGACTCCGTGCGCTTCCTCGACCGGATGTTCTGCGCCGACAGGAATTTCGCGCAGGGTTGCGCGCGCCCATACGCGATCCAGTCGATGGCGCTCGCGTTCGGCTGGAACGCGGGCTGCGCACAGCCGAGCGACGCGTGCGGACGACAGGACCTGCTGTTCGGGCGCGCCGTGGAGACCGGTGCCGAGGACGGCGGCGCGCGCGCGCTCGCATTCGACATCGCGTACGGTCGCCTGCTCGCCGAGCCGGTGGACGGCACGCTCGCAGCGCCGTTTCACTTGCGCGACGGGTTTGCGCTCGACCCCGCGAAGCTGCAGCAGTGCGCACTGGGCGTCGACGGCCGCCGCCACACGCCGCGACGACTGGGGCAAGTGCCGCCGCGAAGTCGTCGACCTCGTCTCCGAGGGCTGGGGTCAGGGGCAGGCGCGCGCGAGCGCTCTGGGCGTCGCGGGCATGATGGCTACGCTCGCCGCGGCGGCGAACGGACAGCCGGACATACGCGCGCCGCACCTCGTGGACGCCGTGCGCGGCGTCGCTGCCGATCCCGGTGGCGCGCCGCCCTGTGCGCATCGCGCTGACCGACGCGCGACCGAACCGCATTCCGCGTGAAGTCGCGGAGGTCATCGTCAGCGGACTGTCCTTCAGCCATCGCGCGGGCACCGCGCGGCTCGCCTGCGAGCAGGTGTTCGACGCGCGCACGTGCGCGCAGATGGACTGGATCGCCGGCAAGACGGGAACGCCGTCGTTTCGCAATGACGACCGCTCGCTGTCCGAGCTCGCGCAGTTGTGCGCGCCCGACACGGCGGCGACGGCAAGCCCGAGAACGAAAGCGAGAGGCCCCACGAAGCCGAAAGCGAATGCATCGTCGCGCGATCGCGACGGCTGCGGTCCGCTGCGGCCGTACAAGTGGTACGTCGCGACGTACCGGACCGACGCCGGCGATCCGCGCTGGACGAAGGCGATCGCGGTGCTCACCGAGCGCAACTGGCTCGCCGACTCCGGCCGCGTCCATGGCGCCGGCGACCGCGGGCCGAACCCCGCTGCCGAGATCGCCCTGCAGATCGCCGGACGTCACGCGGGCGCCATCGAATGGAGCGCGCGGTGAGGCGCGCATCCGACGCGGCGTCGATGCGCGCGACGGAGCGCATCGAGGGTCCGTTCGTGTGGACCTTCGACGGCTCTCTCGCCGACTGTCTCGCCGACCTCGAGGACACGCTGCGTCGCGCGATTGTCCAGGTTCGCGATGTCGCGTCGATCGTCGTCCTGATCGAGCTGTCGCTGCCTGCGCTGAAGCGTCGCGTCGACGCCGGCGAATCGCTCCAGCCCGGGTGGGCAGAGCTCATGCAACGGTTGTCGGATCGTTACGGATTGCCTTCACCACCGCGCGTGCGGCCGCTGAAAAGCGGCGGCCCGCTCGTCACACTCGTCGTCGCTTATCGGAGCTGATCATGACCTTGAAAGGATGGATGCTGGGCAAGGGCCACGGGACGGAAGGACGCAACGCGAATTTGCGCACGCCGACGGCATTCGCCGGCGGTGACGCGGCGGGCTCGCGCGAGCCGCGCTTCGACGTCTTCGGGCGCGGCGGTGCCGCGGCGGACGCGCAGGTGCACCTCGGACCGTACGCGCCGCTGATCGGCGCAATACGCGAGGAGCTCGAGCAGTTCGTCACGAACCAGCTGCGGCTGCATCTCGCGATCGCCGAGCGCGACCGCTACGTGCTGTCGTCGATCGAGGTCGAGTGCGAGAGCGGCGAGCACGAGCGCGACCTGCTGCGCCGCTTCACACGCGAGTTTCGTCCCGAGCAGGTCAAGCACTACCTCGCGAAGGAAATCATCGCCGGCTTGCGCAACGCGAGCGCGATCGACCTTTCGCAGTTCGCCGGCCTCAACGCCGAGCGGGAGGAGACCGGTGCGAGCCGCGAGGACGAGCGCTACGGCGATCTCATCGCCGAGCTCGCGTCGGGCGCGCCGCGCACCGTCGCGCGGCCCTATCGCGTGACGCTGGTGGGACGCTGGTCGGAGGCCGCGCCGGCGGCCGCGGGGGCGCGCACCGCGCTCGACGGGCCGCGGACGCCGCTCGCCGCGCGTCCGATCGCCGTCGACATCGAGGATGCCGCGGGCGCACGCCACGTCGAGCTCGCCGTCGTCGCGGGGCATCGGTACGCGATCGGCAAAGGCGAAGGGTGCGACGTCGTCGTCGACGGCGCGTTCGCGAGTCGACGCCATTGCGAAGTGTGGTTCGACAAGGGCGCGTGGTGGGTGGCCGACGCCGGCTCGACCAACGGCATCCGCGTCGAATCCGCCGACGGCGCGACGACGCACGAGGCTTCAGATCCGCGCGGCGCGGCCCGGCAGCCGCCGATGCCGCTCGCGCCTGGCGCGCGGATCGTGCTCGCGGCGCACATGCGCGGCGAGCCGCGCGAGTATCCGCGGTTGTCGCTGCGTTCGCTCGATCCGCCGAAGGAAGCGAAGGCGTCGACGCGCAGCGCCAAGGTGATGTCCCTCGTCGACGCCGGTCACGCCGATCGCGCCGCCGCGCAAGCGCACGCGCGCGTGGACGATCGCGGCGCGCATGGCCTCGGGCGAGCGTACCGTCGAGCTCGGCCCGGACGCTCTGCCGTTTCGCGTCGGTCGTTCGCGCAACCAGGCACTCGTAGTCGACGGGGCGCATAGCGAAGTGTCGGGACGGCACCTCGAGATCGTGGCGCTCGATGCCGAAGGTGCCGATGTCGTCGTCCACGGCGACAACGGCGTCGCGTTGAACGGCGTGTCGTACGGTCCGGGTGCGAATTTGCGCTGGAAGGCCGGTGAGACGTTGCGCCTCGGCGGCACGTCGAGCGTGGCCTGTGAGCTGACATTGTCGTCTCACGCATGACAAACGGGACCTTGCCGCGATGAGTCTTCGCGAAAGCCTGCGCACCGTTCGGGCTGCGGGCCGCGAGAGCGCGTCGAGCGCGGCCTTCGTGCGCGAAGCCGTCATGGCAACGCGCCATGGCCGCGCCTGCACATGGCCGTGGCCTCGTCGCGCGGCGCGCGCCATGCGGTGAACGAGGACGCGCACAGCCCGCTCGACGGCATCGTCGCCGCTGTTCGTCGTCGCCGACGGCGTGAGTTCGGGCGCGATGGCGTCGCGCGCCAGCGGCGAGCTCGTCGCACACCTCCACGCGGTGCTCGGCTCGCGGACGCATCGACGAGGCGATCGTGCGACGCGCGGTCCTCGACGCCGACCGCCACATCGCCGCGCAGCATCGCGCGCCGCACCGACGCCCCCGGCGCCGCCACCGTGGCGCTCTGCGTCGCCAGCGGATCCCGCGCTGTCGCGATGGCTCGTCGCGTGGATCGGCGACTGCCGGGTCTATCGCGTCGTCGAGCGCGGCGCGGCGCCGGCCGAGCTGCTGACCCGCGACGACACGTACCGGCATCTCGACGAGCCGCCGCCGCCGGGCGGATCGCCCGACGATCCGGCGCGGATGATCGGCAACGGCGCGGTCGACGCGCCCAACGTCCGGCCGCGTCGACCTTCGCGGCGGCGAGATGCTCGCGCTGTGAGCGACGGCGTGCACCGGCATGCGGACGCCGCCGACATCGCGCGGTTGCCTGCGCGGGCCGGACGCCGCTCGCGCGGCGTTGCGTCAAGCTGGTCGAGCACGTGCGCTCGCGCGGCAGCCACGACGACGCGACGGTGCTGGTCGTGCAGCGCGCAGGCCGCGTCGCGCGTCGACGCTGGCGCGGGCGTTCGACATGTGGCGCGGCTGGCGCTCGCCGCTGGCGTCGTCGTCGGCCTCGCCGCCGACAGCGATGCGGCGCCCGGCCTCGCGCGCCGCGCAACCGAGTTCGTTGCAGGGGACACCATGACACCCAGTCAGATCGAGCAGGTATTCGGCCGCGGGCGGCTGAAGATGGCGACCGGCGACCACGTCGAGGTGTTTCGCGAGGCGATGGCGCCCGGCGAGCGCCGCCGCTACACCAAGCGCTTCCTCGCCACGCGCGACGGCGACTTCGGCCCATGGACCGAGCGCGAATGGCGGATCCTCGCGCGGCTCATCGGCCACGGCATCCGCTGCGTGCCGGACGTCGTGCAGTTCGACGGCGGCGCGCTCGGCGGCGTGCGGCTCGTGCAGACCTACGACGCCGGCGTCACCGTCGAC
Source organism: uncultured beta proteobacterium (assembly GCA_963851465.1). Lineage (GTDB taxonomy): Bacteria > Pseudomonadota > Gammaproteobacteria > Burkholderiales > Casimicrobiaceae > VBCG01. Next base: position 12,767 of record CAWKPJ010000005.1, on the reverse strand, counting down.
CAGTGGGGCACGCTGCTGCCGGTCGCGCGCGACGGCGACGTGCGCCGGCACGTGTTCGAGGACTGCGCGCACTGGTGGGCGCTCGCGCACCACTGCCTCGCCGCGCTCGACGAGATTCATGCGCTCGGCCTCGTGCACCTCGACATCAAGGGCGACAACATCTGCATTCCGTACGGGCCGGCGGACTTCGATCCCGACGCTGCCGGCGCAATGCTCCACCCGGTGTTCGCCCGGCTCGCGCTGATCGACTTCGCGTTCTCGCTCGTGTCGCGCGAATCGCTCGCGATGGCGCTGCCGATCGGCTGGCAGAAGGACTACGACTACCAGTCGCCGCGTCTGCTGCGCGCGCTCGACGCGGGTCGCAACGGCGATCTCGAGCCGACGAAGGAGCTCGACTGGCGCTGCGACCTGTACAGCCTGGCCGCGATGCTGAGGCGCTATCTGCCCGACGGCGGCGTGCACCGGTACGATCGCGCGACGAGCTGGACGCCGAAGCGATACGACGACGCGCGCACGCTGATCTTCCGCCTGCGCGACAGCCACGATCGCGATCTGGCCGCAGTGGCGCCCGCACGGCGAATTCATGGAATACGCGGCAGCGCGGATGGAAGACGCCGAGCTCGCAGCATCGCTCGCCGCCGGTTGGACGTTCGCGCGCGATGCCTCGGCAGCGGAGGCGGCGGCGACGCCGATGACGCCGATCACGCCGATGACGCGCGTGGCACCCGCGGTTGTGCGCACGCGCGCCACGCACGTCGCGCCGGTGGTCGTTGCGGGTCCAGCACCCGCGGCGCCTCCGCGTCGTCGAACGGCCTGTGCCTGTCATAGTCGCGACCGTTGCCGCCCGGCTCGGTGCGACAGATCGGATCGACGCTGCGCAATCCTGCGCGCGCACTGCGGTGACCGCGGTCGTGCCGGACGTGCCACCGATCGCGCTGCTTGCAACAAGGCGCGAGCGCCGGTTTGGCTTAAGGCGTGCGGCGCTGCTCACCGCCGCCGCTGCGTCGATTGCCGGCGTGGCGACGCCGCTGTTCGTGGGAGACGCGTGGTATCCCGGCACGACGCTCTTGCGGGAGTTCGCCGCGACGCTGCGCGAATCACTCTCCGTCGCAGCGACCAGGCGAGCGGATCCGCCGCCAGTGCCCGAGGACGCGCGCGCCGAAGGGCCGGCGGCGCAGCCCGACACACCGGCGCCCGCGCCCGCAACGACGCAAGCGTCGCCCACCGACTCGGAAGGCGAGTCGCAGAACGCCGGCGACGCGTTGGCGGCGTCGCCAGACGGCGAATCGCCGCCCGCGCCTTCTTCGGCGCCGACGAACGCGACGGCGTCGGCGAACGCGACGGCGTCGCAGCGCACGCACGCAGAGGACGCTGCCCCGCAACCGCTGCGGCCATGCGATGCGTCGCCGTCGGATGCCGCCACGAAGGAACCGCGCGTGCCGCCGCAGGACGTCGCGCAGGTTCCGCCGTCCTCGAATGCCAAAACCCGCGGCGCGGTGGCGGCGGGCGGGGCGTCGGCGTCGGCCGCGAGAGGGCGAACAGCGGCGAGCCGTCCGCCGGCGGCGAAGCGATCGCCGGTTGCCACGGCAAAGGCTTCGCCTCCGACCACAAAGAACTACGCCGATGCGACGCGCCGCGCCGGCGCGCAGCCGTCGTCTGCCGAACGCTCGCGGGCGCAGGCCGCAACGACGCGCCTCGCGCTGGCCACGATGTCGCAGCCCCCGACCGCGCAGGCGCCGAATGGGACGACCGCCAATGCGCCTGCGCCTGGCATTGACGTCGAACATCGCCACGTCGAGCGCTCCAGCGTCCAGCACGCTCGCAGCGAGCGCGCCGCCGTCCGGAAAGATCTCCGGCGCCCGCAATGCGATCACGGCATCGCCACCGTCGACGCCGACCGTTGTTGCGTCCGTCGCCGGATCAGCGATGGCGTCCGGCGACCGCCGCCGACGAAAGCGTCGACGACGCGCGATCGGCGCAAGCCGCCGAGCTTGCAGCGAACGCCGTCGATGCCGCCGACCCTGCCGCTGTGCAATCCGACATGCCGACCGTGCCGCCACGCAGCGCACCGCGCGAGCGCTCGCGCAACGACTGGCGCGCGAAGCTCGATGGATTCTTCGGCATTTTCCGCGAGCGGCACGGACCCGCCGCGCCAGTCGAGGAGCGCAACACGCGGTCGATGGCGGCCACGCGAACGCAGGTCGAACCGCGCTCCGTTGGGCCGGCGCCGGCTGCAGCGCCGCCGGCGATCGTGCCGCTCCCCATCGAACCGGTCGTCGCGACGCCGCCGAGGGCGCCCGCGGAAGCGCCGGCGTCGTTGACGATGGCACCGGAGCCGCCGCCGTCGGCAGTCGCCATTGCGCCGGCGTCGCAGAACCTGCAGCGGATTCCGGCGCCGCCCGCCGCGGTGCCGGCGCGTACCGGGACGCGCGAGCAGCCACTCGACCTTGCGCTGCATGCGCAGCACCTGCTGGTCTATTCCGTCCCGCGCGTCGCCGCGCTGGCGGAGCCCGAGCTCACGCGCGTGCTTGCGACCGCGGCGATCGCCAAGCACCCGGCGCAAGCGCGCATGGTCGTCGACGTGGCAGACGCGCCGTGGCCGAGCGAAAGCGTGTTCATTCCCGCGGCCGACACCACGTCGGCCTACGCGCGTCGGCTGCACAATGAAGCGCGGCGCGCGCTCGCGACCGGGCGCGACGTTGCCGAGGCCGTCAACCTCGAGCTCGACGCGTTCGGCGCCAATCCGCGCGATCCTGACATTGCCGGCTATCTCGCGTATCTGCACCTCAGAATGAAGCCGGCGCGGCCGGAGACTGCGCGCCAACTCGCACTCCACGCCATCGTCCTGAGCGGCTCGCGCCGCTCGGCGCGGCAGGACGAGTGGACGGTGCTCGCCGTCGCGAGCGCCCTGACGGGACGGGAGAGCGACGCGGTGCGCGTGCTGCTTGCGCAACTCGCGCTGAGCGACGATACCGATCGCGTGTGCCAACAGGCGCTTCGCGCGTACGCGTCCTACGGCGAGCGGATGCGTGCGCCCGTGTTCGCGATGCTGCAGCGGATCCATGCGCAGGGACGGGGCTTCGACTACCCATCCTGCGCTTGGCCGCCGTACCTCAGCGCGGGGATGCGGGCGCCGGGCGCATATTGACCCGGTCCAGGTTGCGACGACCGATATTCCTTTCGCGGTCTGGATGACTGCGAGGATGTCGGTGATCGTCCGCACGGTCCGGCAATCCCGCTTTCCAATGTGCGAGACCGAATTCGAGCGAGTCTCCCCAGCCCCTCACGGCGTACTCCACGACTGACGGATTGCGTTCGCGAGTGACGCAAATCGACGCCGCGCTGTTCGGCAGTGACACGACTTCCTTCGCGCGCCGCGCTGCGCGCGGCCTGACGTTGGATGCGCATGGTTGGTACGACCTCTGCTTGTCCCTGGTGTCGGATGGCGTCAGGTGGAAGGAAAGCGGTGGAGAGTGCCCACGGTAGCAAGTTGAAGTTCGCATTACTGGATCTGCCGTGGGCCTTCGTGCGGCTCGTGGGCAGGCTGGTGCGGCGCTGCCTCGTCGCGGTCGGCGTCCTCGTGGTGCTGGCGGTCATCGCTTACGTCGAGCTCGAAACGATCGTCGAGTTCGTCGACACGCACTACGCCCGCGAGATCGACGACTACCTGGGCATCGACGCGACGCACGCATCGCGCGGCTCAAGGACCCAACCTATTTCGCCCAGCAGTCCGTGTTCGTCAGCGAAGACCAGCGGACGGTCGCCTGCATCTCCTCGCCCGAACGCCGCATCCTGATCCGGCGCGCTCGCCGACATCCCGCCCCTGTTCGTCAGCGCGATCCTCGCGTCGGAAGACAAGAACTTCTTCTCCCACGAGGGCGTGGACAAGGGCGCGATCGTCCGGGCATTGATCAAGCGTTCGCTCGGGGAGAGTCACTCCGGGGCGTCGACCCTGACGATGCAGATCGCCAAGCACCTCCGTGGCGGAACGGGTCGCGCGTCGACCGAAATCGAGAAGATCGGCGACATCGTCATGGCGCTGCGCCTCGAGCGCGAGTTTCCGCGGGAGCAGCTGCTGCTGAGCTACGTGAACATGCCGTACTTCGGCCGCGGGTCGTATGGCATCGAAGCGGCGAGCCGTGCGTATTTCGACAAGCCGGCGGCCGATCTCGCGCTATACCAGGTCGCGTTCATCGTGTCGCTCATCAACAAGCCCGCGCTGCCCGACCGGTCGTTCGCGATGGATCCGCTGCTCAAGAGCCGCGACGAAATCATGGATGCCAACTGGTCGGAGGCGGCGCGGGGCACGCTTCGCGTGCTGGGCCTCATGCTCGAGCAGGGCGCCATCACCGAGGTCGGACATCGCGCGCGCGACGAGCTCTAGTCGAGAAGTCGCTGCGCAAGGAGATCGTGGCGCCGGGGCGCGCCTGCGGCGCCCGCGATCACTTCCTCGAGCGCGTGCGGGTTCTCTACAAGGACCGCTTTCCGATCAACACCGGCGGCCTGACGATCTCGATCACGCGGGACGACGCGCTGCAGGACGTGCTCGCCAAGGCGGTCGATCTCACGCTGCAGCACCTACATCGCTCGTCATCCCGACGATTCGGACAACAACCTGCTGCGCGCCGGCGCTTTCGCCGTCGACTTTTCGGGAGACGTGCTGGCCGAAGTGGGCAACGTCAATTTCAAGGACCTCAAGTACGACATCATGGCGAGCGGGTGGCGCCAGCCGGGGTCGACGTTCAAGATCTTCACCTACGGCGCGCTCGTCGAGCGCCTGGCGCAAGCAGGTGCTTGCCGAGAAGCCCTCCGTCGAAACCCGAACAGGACGTCGTGTCGCAGGTCCTCGAGCGCTGCAACGTGCTCGACGCGCCGATCTTCGTGTCGCTCGGGCGCGGTCGCGGCGAGAAGAAGATCGAGAACTTCCACTCGCGGTCGGAACCGCAGTACCGCGGCGAGATGACCTGCCGGATCGCCCTGGGCGAGTCGCGCAACACGGCGGCGATGCGCGCCGGGGCCAACGCGGGCATCAAGAACGTCATCGATCTTGCGTATCGCGTGGGCATGCCGAAGGACCCGAAGCACGTGCTTCAACCCTACCCGACGACGGCAATCGGCGCTTCGGAGGTCAACCCGCTGTCGATGGCCTCGACTGCTGCGTTCGTCAACGGCGGTTTTCGCGTCACGCCGCGCTTCGCCAACGACGTTTGCCGCGAAGGGAAGTCGCTGCTGCGTACGGATGCGACAACCAACCGGCCGATTGCGACCTCAAGGGAGAGAAGCGTCCGCAACCGGAGCGTGTCATGCATCCCGTCGTGGCCGCGGCAATGACCGAGCTGCTGAAAGGTCCGCTCGACATCGGCTCGACGGGCACCGCGTCGGGACTGCGCAGCGGCGTCATTCCGGGTATGGATCCCTTGGGCGACGCGATCTGGAAGCTGAAGCCTGACGAACGGAAGAAGCTCACGCTTGCATTTCCTCTCGACAAGGCGGGCGAGATTGCCGGCAAGACCGGGCACCGCGACCAACCACGACGGCAAGACCTCCGACGTGTGGCTGATCCTGTTCGTGCCGGGCAAGCCCGACCGACCCGACACCGGCATCGTGCTGGGGTTCTGGATGGGGAAGGATGCGAAGGAGCGGCCGCTCGGCGACCGAGGATCAACAGGCGGCCCGGGATTCGCCGAATCCGGCGCCCGCAATTGGCTGCATTCAGCGGCGACGGTCCTCGCGTTCCTTCAGAAGGAGCGGGGATTGCTGCAACCGGGGTTCAAGTTTCGGCCGCTCATCCAAGAGACTGTGGTCTCTGCTCGTGTCGCTGACGCTTCGACTGGGTCAGCAAATGGACCCGTTGGTCTGACGAACAGTAGCGTCCAAATGGAAGCCCGGACCGGAGCTGATCACGACAGCGAGCCCTCGAGGCGCTGAAATTTAAGGCCGCTTGCGGCTCTCGAGCCTCGGACAACGAGTCCGTCGGCAAATCGAAGCTGCCATTCACGCCTGCGCCCGATCCGCCTGGGCGGGCCGGGCGCAGTGGCAAGCAGAGAGCAGTTACTCTACTTGCAGAACTGACGGATGCTGGCTGCCTTATGTGGATTCAGCCACGCGGCATCGTTGATGTCGAAGACCTGCGGCTTCAGGATGTCGGTGGGGTCGGTGTGATTTCGAACGACAGGCCATTCCTCATGAGGAAATCCTGGCCACGCATTTTTGGGGGCCTCCATGATCTTCAATTGTTTCAGGAACCCCGAGTAATACTGCAGCGCTGCGCCCACCGGCGCATGACCCGTGGTCATGATCTTGGGCTTTAATGCCTGTGCCCAGTAGACGTGATCTCGCCACCCGTTCAAGTCCGTGTTGCCAGACGACAGCGTGGAGAACGCATAGTCGGTGGCAGGCAAACTTCTGGCGAGATCGAGGAGACGCTGGCCGTCGGCGGGCGTTCCCTGCGGCCAGTTGCTGCCCTTACCCTCCTTCAGTGCGCCGACGGAGTTGTTGAAGTGCAGCGTGAAGTTGTGGGCGCCGTTCGTGACGAAGTGGAAATTCAGTTGATCCGCACCCCCGGGTCCTGCCCCTTGGCGAATGTCCTGCTGACCAGGCTGGCGATTGGCGGGGTTGTTCGGCGGCGTCAACGACACGCCCGGAGGAAACAACGTCGGATCGCGAGGATCCGGGGTATCGACAACGATGTTCGGACCCCAGTCCGGATCGACTGGAAGAGCGACCGAATGCAGCGCCCGGAAACCGAGGATGCACGCGAACGGCTCCAGCTGGTCGAGCTTCACAACCTCTGTGCCAGGCACGGAACCCGCAGTCGTGACTCCCACACAGTTGATCGTCGTTCCCTGCGGAATCGCGAACGCGGGGTCAGCCTGCATGAATGGATCGTTCTTCATGCGGTTGAGCGCGTTCTGCGCCGTGCCACAGGCCTCGGGCGTCATGTAGAGCGTCATACCGTTCTTTGCGGCGATGAACGCGGCATTGTCCGCATGATCGCTGTGGCCATGGCCGATGAACGCCGCCTCGGCATTCAGGTCGACCAGATCCTTGATCACAAAGGGCGTGCGTCCCGCCGTTACTTCGAGACGCGGGACATAGGTGTCCAGCATGATCACCCGACCGCGAATCGACACCGCGGCACTGATGTGCCCGAGCCAGGAGACCACCACTTTGTCCTTGTCGACCTGGCCGCTCTTGGCATCAACGTTCTCGAAGCCGAAGATTTTTTGCCGGGCGGCGATCATCGCGGGATCCGCCGCCGCGAGCACGGACGATGTTGCCGTGACGGTTCCCAGCGCTGCCAATGCTAATACGATAGCCTTTTGCTTCATTCGTCTCTCCTATGGCTTTGGCTTGCGAATTGAAAGACTGGCAGGAGGCCGAGCATCGCCCCGCTTCAATTCAACGAAGAGGCACTTAGGAATTCCTCCTGCGTTTCTCACCCGTCGTCTCGACGCATCCATGCGGATTGCGTTCGATCTATGCCAACGGCTTCGAACTCTTTTGCCTATAATATGCAGAACAGCATACGATATGCTTAATCCCCGTGTCCATGAATTATCTTAAGCGACTGTTTTTACGTGGCTTGTTTTGCCAGCCGACACAGTGGCTGACATTTTGCATGCAAAACGAATGGGGCGCCTAGTGCGCGACAAGGTCGAAGCTTCCTTGTCCGGACAGTCTACGGATCACGAAACCGTCGAGCCGTTGTCCATCCGCCGAGAGGCGCTCCACGCTGCGGCCTCGTCGCGATTGCGCGATCTGATTGTGGAGGGCGTGCTCGCACCGGGAACACGTTTGAACGAGCGCCTGCTATGCGAGCGGCTGGGCATTTCGCGTACACCCCTTCGCGAGGCGTACAAGGTGCTCGCGACGGAGGGACTGGTGGAGTTGTTGCCCAACCGTGGCGCAGCGGTGGCGCGAATGTCGATCGAGGACATCGAGTCGACGTTCGAAGTGATGAGCGCGCTGGAAGCGCTCTCCGGTGAGCTCGCGTGCCAGCGCATCGCAGATGCGGAAATCAATCAAATCCGCGCGCTTCATTACGAGATGCTCGCGTGCCACGCCCGACGCGATCTCCCCGGGTACTACCGCCTGAATCACGCGATTCACGACGCGATCAACGCGGCCGCGCGCAATCCGGCGTTGACCCAGATTTATCAGCAACTCAACGCTCGTTTGCAGGCGCTCCGTTTCCGCTCGAACTTCGACCATGACCAATGGGACGTTGCAGTGCGCGAGCACAACGAGATGATTGATGCGCTGAGTACTCGCGACGGACCGCGACTACGCAATGTTCTGCGAGCAGCACGTCCTAAACAAATGCACGGTTGTCATCGACCAATTGCGAGCGCAGGTGGATGAAGCACAAGGATGAGTCCGACCTTCTATCAATGAACCTGCGCCATCGACATGCCCGGTGGTGGGCCCGCCACGTAACCCGGCGCTATCGGAGGCGATAAGAGGCCGCTGCTGCGCATATGGGATTGCTACGCGAAGTTTGTACCGAGCACTTGCATGGTGGCAGCGGCCAGAATCGAGCGGGAACGTGACAAGAATATGTTGGAGTTGTCACGTTTTAGTCGCAGCAGAAAGCCGCAGAGAGCTTCCTGCTGAGGTAATTGCTTGAAGTTAGTGGTAGGCCGTGCAGGGATCGAACCTGCGACCAACGGATTAAGAGTCCGCTGCTCTACCAGCTGAGCTAACGACCCACTTGTTCTGGCGCTCGCCGGCAGTGGACCTCGGCGACATGCGGATTATACCGCGACCGCAAAGGCAACCATCGGGGTCCATCGGCGCCGAAGGTCGCCAAGTCAGTTCCCGGGTTGCCCACTTGCCGCGACCGATTCAGTGGGGGATCGTCCCGTCCTCAAAGAGGACTTCGACACGCATGCGGGTCTTCACTGGGGCGTCGTCGAGGCGGCCAGGTCGGAAGCGCCCCTGTGAAAAGGCCGTCCATGCCGCTTGTTGGAAGGCCGGCGGAACGGTCGGGTCTTCGAGGTCTATATGAACTACCTGACCGTCTTCGTCTATGAACAGCGTGAGGCTCATGCCGCCCGCCTCGCGCCCATTGCCGGTTTCGGGATAGGGTATGGCGATATGTCCAATCGGCTCCGGCCGCACCGGCAACGTCCTGGACGGGATATATTGCATCGGATCAAATTCGAGCACCGCAAGTGCCTCGGCGGGCGACTCGGGTTCGGCAGGACCTGGCTTTACCTCACTGGAGGCGCGCAGCCTCTTGACAGAAGTCGGCTCGGCGAGTGCGACCGCCGTCTTGACGTGTGGGACTGCCGGCTCGGGGACCCACCCCGCGTCGAACGGGACAAGGTCGGTGGCCGCCATTACCACGCGAACTTCCAGAGGCGGCGGCGGAAATGCAGCGGTGCCGCCGGCCCTCATTACCCGCAACGGCATCGCGATCGCCAGCGCGACGTGTACGGCGAACGAAACCGCAATCCAGGCAACCGCACGCGCCACAACTATTCCACTTCCTAATCGAGCTTTTCGAACCAGTACGTCCGTTGCCGCGTCTTCGGTACGTCGATGGTCGGCGAAATCACGACGCCCGGGCTCAGCGGGTTGTCCGTCACGAACGTGTACGGCACACCGCTGATTTTCACTATTCCCGCCACCGGCGACGGCAGAAATCCGCCACCCGCTGCAATATCGTACCGAAAATAATTGCCGTTGCTGTCTTTGTAGCCCGTCGCCGTAGCGTCGAGGAAGTTGATGTCGTATCGACGCGCGATACCGAGATTCGCGTCGCAGGATGTATTGGACGTGTCGGGTGGTTCGTGCCGAAGAACATTCGGCCCGCAAGCACCAACGGTCCATTCACGACTTTCTCGCCCGTTGCCAGCGTAATGAACCAGCCCAGATCGGTCGTCGCAACATTGGGGTCGTTTGTCGCGTCGTGCAGATCAGATTCGGTAATATTGAGATTCGCGCCGGTCGTACCACGGTTCGGATCCTTGACCATATAAACGCGATTCACGACGCTGTTGGCCGCATTCGTGGCAAGCGGGTGTTCGCGGTCGCCGGAGCCGATTACGACAGCGTCGAACGTGTCGTTTTTTGCACCCAGCACGATGTCCGGCGCGAACAGGAACTTTCTGGTGGTGTCGGTACCGGGGCGGGTTGCGAGGGACGCGAATTTCCACACCTTCCAGTTCGCAACGGCGGCGTCGTCGATGTCAGCACGCCAGATCGTACCGCCGACGTCGGCAATGTACAGACGGTCCGCCTTGCCATCGAGCGTCCGGTCGACGGTTAGCAAGTCCGCTGCCACGCTGAAGTCCATGCCCGTTACAGAGAAGGTCGTCCCGGCGCCGATGGCTCCCGTCTTGACCGCTGACCAGATCGGCGTGCCGCTGGACGCGTCGAGTGCATAGACCGCGCGCCCAACCACGTCGACGGTCGCCGGCGGCTCGAGATCCTCCGAAACATTGTAGTAACCGCCCCCAAAGAAAACGATGGGATTGCCGCTGTTAGCGTTGGTCTTGACGACCAGGGGTTGCGACCAGGTCTGGCCGAGCTCCGCGAAGCCCGAATCGCATCCGCTGTTGTCCGGATACGCGGTCGTGCAGCCCTTTCGCCACATGAATTTCGGCGCAGTCGGTGAGGTGACGTCGAGTGCGTAGATGAAGCGCCCGCCGCGCCGCACGCCGATGAAGAGCCACGCCTTCGTAACGACGCCGACGTGTTGCGTTCCATGTAGCTGCCGACAGGGCCATCCCAGAAGTAGTCACGCCCTCTGGCTGTCGTATTCGTGACCGGCGTGCTCGGATACTTGACCGCTGGGTTGTTGTTTACAGCCGCCGGAATTTGCTGAAGAACTCTTGCGGGATGAAGCCCCATTGCTCCTTGCCGTCGGTGGTTGCTTGACCGCCCTTCACCGCGCGGAAGACACCGTCGTTGCCGCCGTAGAACACGTAGACGTCGTCCGCGGTCCCGGTCTGGGCGAAGTTCAGCACAACCGGTCGCATATGCAGAACGTCGCCGTGAATCGACGGACGGACGTCGGTATCTGCGCCGTTCACCTTGAAGCCGTTCTCGTCGAGCGTGTCGTACCCGCGAATCAGCGCACCAGCGTGTCGCGAAGGTTGCTGGTGCCGGTGGCCGTGATAGGCGTAGGCGTCACCGGATCCGCGAGAGTTGCGTCAGCGAGTTTCTGGATCGGCCCCCGAGAAGTTGTAGTCGAAGGTGTTCGTGGTGACGTTCTTGATCGTGAACGTGCCGTTGTAAGTGCTCGGCGTAGCGCCCGCGATCGTAATGCTGGCGCCGCTGATGAAGCCGTGGCCCGAGGCAGTCGCGGTCGCCACCGGCGGCGTATTAGTGATGGGGCCCGTCGCGACCCCGCTTTGGGCGGCCGCAAGCGTATAGGTAAAGTTCGACGCGTCGAGCACGGTGATCGCGACCGCCGTGGATGCGGTGTTGAAGCCGGTTTCGATAGCGCCGGCGATCACCACTTTCTGCCCGGTGGACAACGTATGCGGGACAGGCGTAGTTACAAACGCCTTCGTGCTCGTGTTCTTGAAGGCCGACCCGCCGGTAGCGCTGAGCGGTCCGTTGAAACTGCCGAACGTGAATGTCGTCGCCGTCACGCCTACTATCGTGACCGCGGTGTTGAATGTCGCATTGCTGCTGCCAGAGATCGTCACCGAATCTCCGACGCTGAAGCCGTGCACAACCGCTGTCGTGACGGTGGCCACCTTGTTGTTGCCGTTCGCGACCGCAATGGTCGTGATGGACGGACCCGTGGCCAGCTTCGAGACGCTCTGGCTCGTATTGGTTAGCGAGGAAACGGTGAAGGTCGTCGTCAGGCCTAGCGCAACGGTATCTATCGCCGTATTGCCCACTTCGAACCACGTCGTCGCCCGGTTCGCCGAGGGCGCGAGCGCCGTCGTTGTCGACAGACACCCGCCGATGCACGTATAAACCTGGCGCCCGGCAATCGAATTGACCGCGCTATCGTTGTTGTCACCGATGCCGCCGCGCGTTGGCGTGCCGGCGCCATAGCCGAGATAGGCGAGCCGGAGCTGCTGCGCCGCCCCGCCCTTCTCGACCCACTCACCGTCGGGCAGGTCGTAGCTCAGGCCGGAGCCCTTGGCGTCGAAGAAATAGAAGCCGCCAGTGCTGCCCGTGGTGGTGCTGGTGGCGGGCGTCGCTGCGCCATCCGGCGCGCTGGCGGTGTTCTTGCTCGTCCAGAAGCTCTCCGCGTCCGGTATCGCAAATCCCTTCGTGCTCGCGGCCGCAACGCCACTGGCATCGACCAGAAAAAGCTGCTTGTTGCTGTTGACGGCGAACTTGTACTGCTTCAGTACCCACCATTTGGGCAGACCACTGCCGTCCGGTCGGAACACGCCCATGTACACCTGGTCGGAAAACGCGCCGGAGTTGTCAGCACTGAGCGGCAAGCTCGACGACGCGAACACGCTGTTCACCGCCTGGATGTCGTTGAAGATGCGCGTGAGCGCGGCGTTCAGCGTCGCGGAGTCGGCCGCGGAAAGTATCCGCCTTTGCCCTGCCGGCCGATGCTTTGCAGCAGCGCCGTGTTGTAGGGGCCCTGTCCAGTTGTCGACGGCCCGACCTCGAGCGAGTAGATCGTCGCCTGTACGGTGCTTACCTTGTTGAGGAACCGCGCCCACTCGTCACCCGCGTTGTTGTTGCTCGACGTGTCAGGAGGATTGAGTACCGCCGTGTCGCCGCCCGCCGCACCCAGGCTCGACATCGCCGTACCGGTGTCCGACTGATTGTCGCTGAAC
>CAWKPJ010000004.1:0-334840 GCA_963851465.1 uncultured beta proteobacterium | reverse complement strand
TCTATCGGTTTGGCCTGTACTCTATCGGTTTGGCCTGTACTCTATCGGTTTGGCCTGTACTCTATCGGTTTGGCCTGTACTCTATCGGTTTGGCCTGTACTCTATCGGTTTGGCCTGTACTCTATCGGTTTGGCCTGTACTCTATCGGTTTGGCCTGTACTCTATCGGTTTGGCCTGTACTCTATCGGTTTGGCCTGTACTCTATCGGTTTGGCCTGTACTCTATCGGTTTGGCCTGTACTCTATCGGTTTGCCCTGTACTCTATCGGTTTGGCCTGTACTCTATCGGTTTGGCTTGTACTCTATCGGTTTGGCCTGTACTCTATCGGTTTGGCCTGTACTCTATCGGTTTGGCCTGTACTCTATCGGTTTGGCCTGTACTCTATCGGTTTGGCCTGTACTCTATCGGTTTGGCCTGTACTCTATCGGTTTGGCCTGTACTCTATCGGTTTGGCCTGTACTCTATCGGTTGGGCCTGTACTCTATCGGTTTGGCCTGTACTCTATCGGTTTGGCCTGTACTCTATCGGTTTGGCTTGTACTCTATCGGTTTGGCCTGTACTCTATCGGTTTGGCCTGTACTCTATCGGTTTGGCCTGTACTCTATCGGTTTGGCCTGTACTCTATCGGTTTGGCCTGTACTCTATCGGTTTGGCCTGTACTCTATCGGTTTGGCTTGTACTCTATCGGTTTGGCCTGTACTCTATCGGTTTGGCCTGTACTCTATCGGTTTGGCCTGTACTCTATCGGTTTGGCCTGTACTCTATCGGTTTGGCCTGTACTCTATCGGTTTGGCCTGTACTCTATCGGTTTGGCCTGTACTCTATCGGTTTGGCCTGTACTCTATCGGTTTGGCTGTACTCTATCGGTTTGGCCTGTACTCTATCGGTTTGGCCTGTACTCTATCGGTTTGGCCTGTACTCTATCGGTTTGGCCTGTACTCTATCGGTTTGGCCTGTACTCTATCGGTTTGGCCTGTACTCTATCGGTTTGGCCTGTACTCTATCGGTTTGGCCTGTACTCTATCGGTTTGGCCTGTACTCTATCGGTTTGGCCTGTACTCTATCGGTTTGGCCTGTACTCTATCGGTTTGGCCTGTACTCTATCGGTTTGGCCTGTACTCTATCGGTTTGGCCTGTACTCTATCGGTTTGGCCTGTACTCTATCGGTTTGGCCTGTACTCTATCGGTTTGGCCTGTACTCTATCGGTTTGGCCTGTACTCTATCGGTTTGGCCTGTACACTACCGGTTGGGCCTGTACTCTACCGGTTGGGCCTGTACTCTATCGGTTTGGCCTGTACTCTATCTTGGTGTACTCTATCGGTTTGGCCTGTACTCTATCGGTTTGGCCTGTACTCTATCGGTTTGGCCTGTACTCTATCGGTTTGGCCTGTACTCTATCGGTTTGGCCTGTACTCTATCGGTTTGGCCTGTACTCTATCGGTTTGGCCTGTACTCTATCGGTTTGGCTTGTACTCTATCGGTTTGGCCTGTACTCTATCGGTTTGGCCTGTACTCTATCGGTTTGGCCTGTACTCTATCGGTTTGGCCTGTACTCTATCGGTTTGGCCTGTACTCTATCGGTTTGGCCTGTACTCTATCGGTTTGGCCTGTACTCTATCGGTTTGGCCTGTACTCTATCGGTTGGGCCTGTACTCTATCGGTTGGGCCTGTACTCTATCGGTTTGGCCTGTACTCTATCGGTTTGGCCAGTACTCTATCGGTTTGGCGTGTACTCTATCGGTTTGGCTTGTACTCTATCGGTTTGGCGAGTACTCTATCGGTTTGGCTTGTACTCTATCGGTTGGGCGCGTACTCTATCGGTTGGGCTTGTGAATCTATCGGTTTGGCCTGTACTCTATCATCGGTTTGGCTTGTACTCTATCGGTTGGGCGTGTACTCTATCGGCTTGGAGTGTCCCTTCTATCGGTTTGGCCTGTACGCTATCGGTTTGGCCTGTACACTACAGGTTGGGCCTCTACTATACCAAGGCTTGCGGCCTGTACTGTATCGGTTTGGCGTGTAATCTATCGGCTTGGCTTCGCACTCTATCGGTTTGGCCTGTACTCTATCGGTTTGGCCTGTACGCTATCGGTTTGGCCTGTACACTACCGGTTGGGCCTCTACTATACCGGTCGGGCCTGTACTGTATCGGTTTGGCGTGTACTCTATCGGTTTGGCTTGCACTCTATCAGTTTGTTGTGTACTCTATCGGTTTGGCCTGTACTCGGTCATCGGTTTTTTCTTGTACTCTATCGGTTGGGCCTGTACTCTATCGGTTTGTTCTGTACTCTGTCGGTTTGGCGTGTACTCTATCGGTTTGCCTTGGTCTCTATCGGTTTGGCGTGTACTCCATCGGTTTGGCCTGTACTCTATCGGTTTGGGTGCTGTACTCTATCGGTTTCGCCCTGTACTACTATCGGTTTGGCCTGTAATATATCGGTGTACTCTATCGGTTTCGCCAGGACTCTATCGGTTTGGCCCTGTACTGTATCGGTTTGGCCCTGTACTCTATCGGTTTGGGCCTGTACTGGATTGGTTTGGCCTGTAATCTATCGGTTTGGCCTTCACTCTAACGGTTTGCCCTGTACTCTATTTTATTTCATGTACTCTATCAGTATAGCATGTATCTTATCGGTATGGCCTGTACTCTATCGGTTTGGCTTTTACTCTATCGGTTTGGCGCGTACTTTATAGGTTTGGCCTGTACACTACCGGTTGGGCTTTTACTCTATCGGTTTGGCGTGTACTCTATCGGTTTGGCCTTCACTCTAACGGTTTGGCCTGTACTCTATTGGTTGTGCCTGTACTCTATCATCGGTTTTGGCCTGTACTCTATCGGTTTGGCGTCTACTCTATCGGTTTGGCCTCGTACTCTATCGGTTTGGCCTGTACTCTATCGGTTTGGCGTGTACTCTATCGGTTTGGCCTCGTACTCTAACGGTTTGGGCCTGTACTCTATGGGTTTGGCCTGTACTCTATTGGTTTGGCCTGTACTCTATCGGTTCGGCCCTGTACTCTATCAGTTTGGCCCTGTACTCTATCGGTTTGCGCTGTACTCTATCGGTTTGGCCTCCAGTCAATCGGTTTGACGTGTACTCTATTGGTTTGGCCTTCACTCTAACGGTTTGGCCTGTACTCTATTTTTGTGGCCAGTACTCTATCGGTTTGGGCCTGTACTCTATCGGTTTGGCGTGTACTCCATCGGTTTCACCTGTGCTTCTATCGGTTTGGCCCTGTACTCTATCGGTTTGGCCCTGTACTCTATCGGTTTGGCCTGTAATCTATCGGTGTACTCTATCGGTTTGGCCGGACTCTATCGGTTTGGCCTGTACTCTATCGGTTTGGCCTGTACTCTATCGGTTTGGGTTGCACTCTATCGGTTTGGCGTGGACTCTACGATTTGGCCTTCACTCCATCGGTTTGGCATGTACTTTATCGGTTTGGCCCGTACTGTATCGGTTCGGGCGGTACTCTATTGGTTGGCGTGTACTCTATCGGTTTGGTATGTACTCTATCGGTTTGGCCTGTACTCTATCGGTTTGGCCTGTACACTACCGGTTGGGCCTGTACTCTACCGGTTGGGCCTGTACTCTATCGGTTTGGCGGTACTCTATCGGTTTGGCTGTACTCTATCGGTTTGCCTGTACTCTATCGGTTTGGCCTGTACTCTATCGGTTTGGCCTGTACACTACGGTTGGGCCTGTACTCTACCGGTTGGGCCTGTACTCTATCGGTTTGGCGTGTACTCTATCGGTTTGGCCTGTACTCTATCGGTTTGTCCTGTACTCTATCGGTTGGCCTGTACTCATCGGTTTGGTCTGTACTCTATCGGTTGGGCCTGTACTCTATCGGTTTGGCCTGCACTCTATCGGTTTGGCCTGTAATCTATCGGTTGCCTATACTCTATTGGTTTGGCCTGTACTCTATCGGTTTGGTCTGTACTCTATCGGTTTGGCCTGTACTCTATCGGTTTGGCCTGTACTCTATCGGTTTGGCCTGTACTCTATCGGTTTGGCCTGTACTCTATCGGTTTGGCCTGTACACTATCGGTTTGGCTTGCACTCTACCGGTTTGGCCTGTACTCTATTGGTTTACTCTATTGGTTTGGCCTGTACTCTATCGGTTTGGCCTGTACTCTATCGGTTTGGCCTTTACTCTATCGGTTTGGCCTGTACTCTATTGGTTTGGGTTGTACTCTATCGGTTTGGCCTGTACTCTGTCGGTTTGGCCTGTACTCTATCGGTTTGGCCTGTACTCTATCGGTTTGGCCTGTACTCTATCGGTTTGGCCTGTACTCTATCGGTTTGGCCTGTACTCTATTGGTTTGGCCTGTACTCTATCGGTTTGGCCTGTACTCTATCGGTTTGGCCTGTACTCTATCGGTTTGGCCTGTACTCTATCGGTTTGGCCTGTACTCTATCGGTTTGGCCTGTACTCTATCGGTTTGGTCTGTACTCTATCGGTTTGGCCTGTACTCTATCGGTTTGGCCTGTACTCTATCGGTTTGGCCTGTACTCTATCGGTTTGGCCTGTACTCTATCGGTTGGCCTGTACTCTATCGGTTTGGCTGTACTCTATCGGTTTGGCCTGTACACTATGGTTTGGCCTGTACTCTATCGGTTTGGCCTGTACTCTATCGGTTTGGCCTGTACTCTATCGGTTTGGCCTGCACTCTATCGGTTTGGCCTGTACTCTATCGGTTTGGCCTGTACTCTATCGGTGCCTGTACTCTATCGGTTTGGGCCTGTACTCTATCGGTTTGGCCTGTACTTTATCGGTTTGGCCTGTACTCTATCGGTTGCCTGTACTCTATCGGTTTGGCCTGTACTCTATCGGTTTGGCCTGTACTCTATCGGTTTGGCCTGTACTCTATCGGTTTGGCCTGTACTCTATCGGTGGCCTGTACTCTATCGGTTTGGCGTGTACTCTATCGGTTTGGCCTGTACTCTATCGGTTTGGCCTGTACTCTATTGGTTTGGCCTGTACTCTATCGGTTTGGCCTGTACTCTATCGGTTTGGCCTGTACTCTATCGGTTTGGCCTGTACTCTATCGGTTGGCTGTACTCTATCGGTTGGGCCTGTACTCTATCGGTTTGGCCTGTACTCTATCGGTTTGGCCTGTACTCTATCGGTTTGGCCTGTACTCTATCGGTATGGCCTGTAATCTATCGGTTTGGCCTGTACTCTATCGGTTTGGCCTGTACACTACCGGTTGGGCCTGTACTCTATCGGTTTGGCCTGTACTCTATTGGTTTGGCCTGTACTCTATTGGTGTACTCTATCGGTTTGGCCTGTACTCTATCGGTTTGGCCTGTACTCTATCGGTTGGCCTGTACTCTATCGGTTTGGCCTGTACTCTATCGGTTTAGCCTGTACTCTATCGGTTTGGCCTGTATTCTATCGGTGTACTCTATCGGTTTGGCCTGTACTCTATCGGTTTGGCCCTGTACTCTATCGGTTCGGCCTGTACTCTATCGGTTTGGCCCTGCAATCTATCGGTTTGGCCTGTACTCTATCGGTTTGGCCTGTACTCTATCGGTTTGGCCTGTACTCTATCGGTTTGGCCTGTACTCTATCGGTTTGGCCTGTACTCTATCGGTTTGGCCGTACTCTATCGGTTTGGCTGTACTCTATCGGTTTGGCCTGTACTCTATCGGTTTGGCCTGTACTCTATCGGTTGGGCCTGTACTCTATCGGTTTGGCCTGTACTCTATCGGTTTGGCCTGTACTCTATCGGTTTGGCCTGCACTCTATCGGTTTGGCCTGTACTCTATCGGTTTGGCCTGTACTCTATCGGTTTGGCCTGTACTCTATCGGTTTGGCCTGTACTCTATCGGTTTGGCCTGTACTCTATCGGTTTGGCCTGTACTCTATCGGTTTGGCCTGTACTCTATCGGTTGGGCCTGTACTCTATCGGTTTGGCCTGTACTCTTTCGGTTTGGCCTGTACTCTATCGGTTTGGCCTGTACTCTATCGGTTTGGCCTGTACTCTATCGGTTTGGCCTGTACTCTATCGGTTTGGCCTGTACTCTATCGGTTTGGCCTGTACTCTATCGGTTGGACTGTACTCTATCGGTTGGGCCTGTACTCTATCGGTTTGGCCGGTACTCTATCGGTTTGGCCTGTACTTTTTTGGTTTGGCCAGTACTTTATCGGTTTGGCTTGTACTCTATCGGTTTGGCCTGTACTCTATCGGTTTGGGCCTGTACTCTATCGGTTTGGCCGGTACTCTATCGGTTTGGCCTGTACTCTATCGGTTCGTACTCTATCGGTTTGGCCTGTACTCTCTCGGTTTGGCCTGTACTCTATCGGTTTGGCCTGTACTCTATCGGTTTGGCCTGTACTCTATCGGTTTGGCCTGTACTCTATCGGTTTGGCCTGTACTCTATCGGTTTGGCTTGTACTCTATCGGTTGGCCGTACTCTATCGGTTTGGCTGTACTCTATCGGTTTGGCCTGTACTCTATCGGTTTGGCCTGTACTCTATCGGTTGCGTACTCTATCGGTTTGGCCTGTACTCTATCGGTTTGGCCTGTACTCTATCGGTTTGGCCTGTACTCTATCGGTTTGGCCTGTACTCTATCGGTTGGCCTGTACTCTATCGGTTTGGCCTACTCTATCGGTTTGGCCTGTACTCTATCGGTTTGGCCTGTACTCTATCGGTTTGGCCTGTACTCTATCGGTTTGGCCTGTACTCTATCGGTTTGGCCTGTACTCTATCGGTTTGGCCTGTACTCTATCGGTTTGGCCTGTACTCTATCGGTTTGGCCTGTACTCTATCGGTTTGGCCTGTACTCTATCGGTTTGGCCTGTACTCTATCGGTTTGGCCTGTACTCTATCGGTTTGGCCTGTACTCTATCGGTTTGGCCTGTACTCTATCGGTTTGGCCTGTACTCTATCGGTTTGGCCTGTACTCTATCGGTTTGGCCTGTACTCTATCGGTTTGGCCTGTACTCTATCGGTTTGGCCTGTACTCTATCGGTTTGGCGTGTACTCTATCGGTTTGGCCTGTACTCTATCGGTTTGGCCTGTACTCTATCGGTTTGGCCTGTACTCTATCGGTTTGGCCTGTACTCTATCGGTTTGGCCTGTACTCTATCGGTTTGGCCTGTACTCTATGGTTTGGCCTGTACTCTATCGGTTTGGCCTGTACTCTATCGGTTTGGCCTGTACTCTATCGGTTTGGCCTGTACTCTATCGGTTTGGCCAGTACTCTATCGGTTTGGCCTGTACTCTATCGGTTTGGCCTGTACTCTATCGGTTTGGCCTGTACTCTATCGGTTTGGCCTGTACTCTATCGGTTTGGCCTGCACTCTATCGGTTTGGCCTGTACTCTATCGGTTTGGCCTGTACTCTATCGGTTTGGCCTGTACTCTATCGGTTTGGCCTGTACTCTATCGGTTTGGCCTGTACTCTATCGGTTTGGCCTGTACTCTATCGGTTTGGCGTGTACTCTATCGGTTTGGCTGTACTCTATCGGTTTGGCCTGTACTCTATCGGTTTGGCCTGTACTCTATCGGTTTGGCCTGTACTCTATCGGTTTGGCCTGTACTCTATCGGTTTGGCCTGTACTCTATCGGTTTGGCCTGTACTCTATCGGTTTGGCCTGTACTCTATCGGTTGGGCCTGTACTCTATCGGTTTGGCCTGTACTCTATCGGTTTGGCCTGTACTCTATCGGTTTGGCCTGTACTCTATCGGTTTGGCCTGTACTCTATTGGTTTGCCCTGTACTCTATCGGTTTGGCCTGTACTCTATCGGTTTGGCCTGTACTCTATCGGTTTGGCCTGTACTCTATCGGTTTGGCCTGTTCTCTATCGGTTTGGCCTGTACTTTATCGGTTTGGCCTGTACTCTATCGGTTTGGCCTGTACTCTATCGGTTTGGCCTGTACACTACCGGTTGGGCCTGTACTCTACCGGTTGGGCCTGTACTCTATGTTTGGCTGTACTCTATCGGTTTGGCCTGTACTCTATCGGTTTGGCTTGTGCTCTATCGGTTTGGCCTGTACTCTATCGGTTTGGCCTGTACTCTATCGGTTTGTCCTGTACTCTATCGGTTTGGCCTGTACTCTATCGGTTTGGCCTGTACTCTATCGGTTTGGCCTGTACTCTATCGGTTTGGCCTGTACTCTATCGGTTTGGCCTGTACTCTATCGGTTTGGCCTGTACTCCATCGGTTTGGCCTGTACTCTTTCGGTTTGCCCTGTACTCTATCGGTTTGCCATGTACTCTATCGGTTTGGCCTGTACTCTATCGGTTTGGCCTGTACTCTACCGGTTGGGCCTGTACTCTATCGGTTTGGCCTGTACTCTATCGGTTTGGCTTGTACTCTATCGGTTTGGCCTGTACTCTATCGGTTTGGCCTGTACTCTATCGGTTTGGCAATGGCAATGGTGGAATTAAAGCACATCTATTTTTAAAGGTTTGTGCTACTGTAAGCCAGATGTGTCTGACTATGGATGTCCTCTCTTCTTGGATGGCCTCCAATCGGATGCTTTTAAATCCTTCTAAAACACAACTTATTTGGCTGGGTAGCCGTAGGCAACTTCAGGGTATCGATTATCCCCAACTTACATTGCTCTTTCCTCACATAACCTTTTCCGTCATCTCCGCTTGCTTGTAGACTAGAACCAACGCGAATCCTCGAGTTGGCGGGCGTACCCCGAAGCGAGCCATCTCCGCGGCGGTGAGATGGCACGAAAAATATGCGGTACGCGTCGCGTCCGCGACCTCGCGCAGGTGACCGTCGAGCGGACCTCCACGCAAGACTGCCGTGCGCTTCACGCTTTCACGTTCGTTCACGACTTGATCTGCGTTCTGACATCACGGAGATTTTAGCCCGGCTGAGCTCCTCAAAATTTCCGGCTTTTGGGAATCAGAAGCGCCGAGTGCCTTCGGTCACGCGCCTCGAGCCACATCGCGGTGTCGGTGGAAGACGCTGCGCTGCCTACGGCGCTTGATCGCAGCTCGCCGTGTTGACGGGAGTGTCTGTGGTGCGCATCGCGAGAGGAGTTCCTGAACGCAGGCGTTGTACGACTGCGCCGACCGCGCGAGGATGGCGGCACTCTCAGGCGAATCGTCCCAGCAGCTCAGGGCCCTCGCGACGGCGATGTGCGCCCGATGCAAGTTGTTCACCGCGCCACGGGCTTGGCGCAGGAGCATCTTGGAATTCTCTGCGCCGAACTGACGTTTGAGCCGAAGTTCCAGCTGAATCGGCGTGGCGTTGTCGCCATCGACTCCTGCCACCGCTAACGCCAAGGCGTCGTGCAAGACCTTCCTCGGATCGTCCATCCCCCTCCCCAAAGGTCGCGATAGACGGGCGTCGAGTGACGCATCATCCGTGCCTACCGGCCTAAGGCCCTGTTTTTCCTACCCGTCCAGGTAGGGCGGGGGAGCCTTCTGTAAAGACGTCCGACGCCGAGATCCCCAGACGTTGGAGGCCGCGCTCCGTGCGCCCGCCACGCGGCACGATCGTTGATTAGGGAGTACGGTGGACCGGCAGTGCGCAGTCGGGGCGCCGCCCCTCCCGGAGGGTCTATGGACCTCCACTACCGCGACAAGCCACCAGCGGGCACCGTTACGTGGCGCGAGATCGTTGTCATCGTCGCCAAGGCCGTCGCGCTAGCAGTAGCGATCATCGTTCCAGTTCGGGCGTTCGCCCACTACTTCGGATACCTTTGGTACGACCGCTAAGTAGTTTCCGGCCACGCGGGCGCCACCGCTGCCGGACGTACGCGTGAGAAAGGAAAAGAGCCGCGCACCGCTTCCACCAACCACCTAGTGTTTCGTGGACACCGCGGCCTCTACGCTTGTCAGGCTGTCGCGGATCAAGGCCGCGATCTGCGCGCGCGCTTTCGCGAGCGCAATGACGCTCAACCGACTCGCCGACGAACGGTAATGACAGTGTCATAATGTCGTCTATAACATGTCGGCGCGAGAACGTGGGCCCGCGCCAAATTGGCCCCGACGCTCGCCCCACCGCTAGCCCGCACGCCAGTCGGCGCAGGACGAGCATGACGACGAAAGGCGACGAATTTAGTAAATGGCATGCGCGGGCAAATGCCCAACTTCACGGAGGCTTAGAAATGAAGAAGCTATTCAGCGCACTGGCAGTAACTGCTGCGGTAGTGCTCATCGCCCCGCATGCGGACGCACAAAGCTCCAAAGCTGCGTGGCGATTTAAGGACCTCATTGGGCTCTCGGCGGCGACTGGGGGAACGACCGACACCGACTGGGTGGACGTACTGACGACGCACATCAAGACCCCAAACGGCAAGGAACTCGCCATTGGCGCCTCGCTCCAGTGCGGGCTCATCACTGATACCACGGTGAAAAGCAAGAACGGAGACCTGGATTCCTCCGCATCACGGGGCAAGATCGCCGTGCGGGTGGAGATCACGCAGCCCGACGGCAGCGTCGTCTACGCGCAACCCTCCAACGGCGCCGATTTGAGCACCGACATTGCCATGAACAGTGACGGCGTGACCTACTGCGATCGTTATCAGAAACTGGCGGCTAAGTTCTCGGGTCTCAACTGTACGGCGAACCTGGTAACGGGCATCGTCACCTGCGCCGACCCCGAGGAGCTTCAGTTGATTCTGAAGACCCTCTCGGCGAATCACTTCAATTTCCTGCACGCGAACGCGGTGCCGGGTGTGCAGAAAGTGGTCGTACAGGCGCGGGCCCAGGCTGGAATGCTGCTCGGTGGGACTCAGCTCGGCGCCGCCAGCGCCGAAGCGTTCATCGGAGCCGGCGCCCTCAGCGTCGAGACGATCCGGTTGATCAAAGACGCGGATGGCACAACCGACCTCAGCAATCTGAACTAGCGGGCACATCACCGACGGGTCCCGCTCAGACTTTTTGGCCGGCGATGGCGGAACAGGCACGTTAAACGGCGATTCCGACGTTTCTTGCAGTATGACTCTGTCGTGCAGGTCAATCCCAACGCAATGACGTTTGCATCGCCGGACTCGGATTCGCGCGCCGCAAGCCGCACTAATGGAAGCGCAACGCTCACGACTCGGCCCGCGCAAATGCGGGCCGATTTGTTTTGTTCGCGCGTTCGTTAGGTTGCCGGCCGCGCGCCGGGTGGCGCCGGGGCTACCGTGTGCGCGCGCGCTGCATCGCCGCCAGTTCAAACTGATCCGCGTGCTCGGTCGCTTGCGCCAGGCACTGGTTCACAACGGCGGCCGTCGCCTCAAGTGTCCTGATGCGCTCCTGCGCTGCCGTGTACGCCGCCTGCGCTCCGGCAAGTGTCGCGCGGGTATTGATCAGGTCCGCCTCGACATCGGGGGTCGCTGCGCGCGCAAGGATGCGCTCGATTGATCCGTTGTCAGAGTGGACAATGCCCACTCTACGGCCGAACGGGCTAAACAATCCGTCGCCATTCCGATCGCGAAGGATCGGTCAAATCGATGATGTTCATCTGAACATGTGATTGGATAGTGGCACGCGAAAGCGCGCATGATTCGAGCATGTACAAATCCCCAAAACTGGCCGGACTGACGGGCGCATTCTATCTTGCGATCCTGCTGTGCATGCCATGGATCATCCGGGAGTCTACTTTCCTGCTCCCGCCATCTGCCTTCGTTTCTGCACAAGCCACCAGTGGGGCGGCGTCTGCGGTAACCAAAGCATTCTGCGCCCAGACGACGACGCGCGACGAATCTCGATTCAGGACGCAATCTCGTCTGTGAAGGTGCCGGGCATGGGCACGCGCCCTTTCGAAACCGTCCGCACCACATGCTTGCCGAATGTGATCGGGACGATGCAATTCAGGTTTACGCGCGTAAACCACGCCTCGACTTGCTCGCGATGTTCCGCCATCTACATCGCATCAGGACGGATGCCCGAGGTATTCGCCGGATCGGCGTCGAGTAACGTTACGCGGCGCGGTCGCGCGCGCTGCATCTCCAGCCGTTCGAGCTGACCGGCGCGGTCGACCGCTTCCGCCATGCGCGCGTTCATAATCGCGCAGGGCGCTTCAAGCGCGCGGATGCGTCGGCGTGCGTTGGACAGCGCGGCTGTGCTGAGGCCCCCAGACATTGGGGTGCGGAAAACAAAAACGCACCGGGAAATCGATCACGCTTCATAGGGCGGAAGCTGCAAGGTCCAAACTCATATCATCGTTCGTTGCATTTGCGTGCGTAGCTGCTACGCCAGGCCTTGAGGCCACAGTCAGATACCTCGCGATCGAGGTCGACGACGCGCTAGAAATCGCCGAGCAGACGGAGGTGTAGCCGGATTGTGCCGGTCGCGACCGCCGAACTCGACGGTCGCTGACCGGCCAGGAACGGCTATTCGGCCTCCCCCGCCGCCGATCTATACGATAGGCCTCCGGGTGGACGGATTACATTTCAAATGGGTCGAAACGCACGGCTGATAGACGCGGGGGATTGGTGCGCAACGAGCTTCGTCCGCAACAACGCCGCCAATCCCACGCTGGCGTGAGATCAATGCGCCATCAGCACCGGAACCGTCATCGTTGATAGGAGTGCCCGCGTCACGCCGCCAAAGACCTGCTCGCGCCACCGCGGTTGGCCGTAGCCGCCCATCACGATCAAATCGCCGCCCCAGCCGGCGGCGCGGGACAATAGCCAGTCGCCGACGGCGGTATCGCCTTCGCTGAGGTTGGCGGATTCGATGCGCGCGGAGACCCCATAGCGGTGCAGATACGCCAAAAGCCTGCCGCGGGCGACCGTATCCGCACCCCGCGCGGATGCGTTCGGGTCGAGACAGGCAACGGTCACTTGGCGTGCGCGAATAAGAATAGGCAGCGCGTCCGCGAGCGCACGCGAGGCCTCGCGTCCGCCGTCCCAAGCAACGATTACATTCGTGCCGAATATTTCCGGCGTGCCGATACAGGGAATGACGAGCACGGGCCGTGCCCCCTCGAGCAGCACTGCCGCGACAAGCCGGGCTGGGAAGGACCAACGTGCATGCGCAGGATTCGGCTGGCTGACGACAATCAGATCAGCACAGCGGGCGTGCGCCACGGCTGCGTCGATCGGCGACCCTGCCGGTGCCCGCCATTCGACATCAGTGACGCCGGCCGCAGCGGTGACCTGACGGAAGGCCTCTTCCGCTGCACTCTGGGCGTCGCCGGCATTTCGCGTATACCGCTCGACAGTGTCGTTCGGGAGCAGCGCCGCGATGGACGGAGCGATCTCCGGCGCATCGTCGAGGTAGACGCCGACGAGGCGCGCCGCAAAGTCGCGGGCCAGGCTAATGCCGATGCCGAGCCGGCCGTCCGATTCGGCGCTTCGGTCGACATGTACGAGGATGGTCTGGTACACGCGTGATCTCCCACGGAGTTGAGAGCACGAGCATACCGCGACCGTCGACGGTCAAACTGATGGCGTTCAGACTTGAAGGTCGCTGACCGGCCAGTAGCGGAACTTCAGCAACGGCTCAGATGTTCAGAATAGCGGCAGGCGTTCACTTAGCACTTATCGGGCCTAGCGTGGGAATCAGCTCGGCTCATCTGTTGAGCGATAGGGACGCAGTAGCCAAAGTCGTCGACAGGCGAATTCCGCTCCGTCGTTTATGTTCCGCAAGTGTCGGGTGACTTTAACCACTCGATGTGGTTTTGTCTGTGCAAAGTATTCGTTGTAAACGCGATTGGTCACCAATGCGGTGTACACCGGGGAGCGACCTTTATCACCAACGGCCGCCTGCAGTCTGCAAGCTACGTTGATGGCGCGGCCAACATATTCTTGCTGTCCATGCATCGTCACTGGAATTAGTTCACCCTTGTCGATCCCGAAGGTAATACCGACAAGCGCGGGCTTGTGAGCTAGATGCGGCAATAGCGAGCGTCGAAACTCGACGACAAAGTACAGGCACAGTTTCTCCAGGAAGCGAAGGAGGCACACGCCGTCGGTACCGGCTGGAAACAGGAGCAACCATCCGTCGCCTGTAAATTTGTATGGGTCGAAAGGCGCTGTGGCTTTTTGTTCCTTGGCCAAGTAACGCCTTAGCTCGCCAAAGAACGTTGTAAGGGGTTGAACATTGTTGCTCTTCGTCAAATCCTCGATGATGTTTGATGATGAGCACATGTCAAATGCAACGACAATTGCTTGCCCCCCAATCGTGTGGCGTTGATAGTCCATATCGTATCCGCAGCCTCCACCTGAAATGCCGGGGCTCAGCCGAATACTGTGCGCCTAAATGGTGGGAGCAAGCAACGGGCCACGGCGCGTCGACGACTTCCGTCGAGCGGCGGTCGAACGACTGCATTGTGGACACACGACTATCGGGTCAAGCGGACGGCAGCGAGCCTCTGCTCTCGGCCAGAAGCAGTCCTACGCAAAACGTCGACTGCTCGGAGCCGCGAGGCGCAAACTGGCAGGAGCGGGGCCTACGAGAGGGTCCAACCTCCGAATCGGAGCGAGCCGATGACTGAAGTTATGGAATGGTCCTGTCCAACCTGTGAGGGGCCGGTGCGGACGTCATTTTGTGCCCGGTGCGGCGAGGAACCACTGCAGCCGCACGACCTCACCCTGAGGGGGCTTGCCGAAAAGCTCCTGCATGCGCTCACCAGCATTGACGCGCGTGTTTTGCGTACGATGCTGTGCTTGCTCCGCCATCCCGGCAAGCTGACGCTGGCATGGACAGCAGGCATTCGCAAGCCGTACGTCGCGCCTTTTGCGCTGTTCCTCATTGCCAACGCCATCTTCTTCGCTGTCCAGTGGTTGACTGGAGCGAACATCTTCAGCTCGTCACTCGACTCTCATCTTCATCACCAGGACTGGAGCGAGTTGGCGAGGTCGCTCGTGACTCAGCGACTCGACGCAACAAATACGTCCATCGAGCGTTATGCGCCAGCATTCGATCGCGCTGTGGTTCTCACTGCCAAATCACTCATCGTTCTCATGGCCATTCCATTTGTACTGCTGCTCCCTCTCATATTCTTCCGTGAACGCCGACCGTTCATGTTCCACGTGGTGTTCTCGATTCACCTTTACACATTCTTGCTACTTCTTTTCTGTGTCGCCATGCTGGCCGCCAAGGGTAGCGCCGTCGTCGGGTTTGGGGGTCTGGATACACCACGGGTTGACACGATTCTGACTGTCTTCAATCTAACCGCCTGCGCACTTTATTTGTATTCCGCAATTGCACCGGTCTATGGCGCGCGCGGCACACAGCGTGTTGTCCAGGCCGGTGTCCTCACCTTGGGCGTGGGCGCCATCGTCCTCGGCTACCGTTTCGTCGTCTTTCTGATTACCCTCTATTCCACGTGAGTGGCCGACTCCGCGCAATTGTCGGCCTGCGACGTGTAGAAGGTCGTCGACCGGCCAGGAGCAGCCGTTCGTCGAAGGCAAGGTGATGTCACCACGAACCGGGCTGAGCGACGGCGCGATGGGCGGTTTTGCTGCCATAGCCGTGCCGGCGCAGAATGGCCCCGTGCCGCCCGACGCAACTATGACAGCGGCGTATCCGGGGATAAGGGGGGGCCATGTTCAATCGCAGCCTGGCGGCCATGCTGTTGGCGCTGGTGGTGTCGCCTGCATTCGCCGAGGTCGAGCGTAACGGCAATTCCAGCCACACGTATTCGAGTGCGGACGTGCTGCTCGCTATCGATCAGCACCGTGCCAGCGTGGTCGAGCGCATCGTCGCCACTTGGGGTGCGCCGCTCGCCCAATCGAGCGCGCACGTCTCGATTGAGGAGCTGCGCATGCGGCTGCAAGATTTGCGCGCCGATCGTCTTTTCGCCGCCAGCCTCGCCGGCACGCTCGACGGCGTGCGCGAGATCATCGGCGCAGGCAGCGCGCCGGTGGCGACCGCCAAACCCGGCCTGCTGCAGGCGAAGGCGATCGGCAATTTAGAGATAGACGTCGTGTACACGCCGATCACCCCCTGTCGCCTGGTCGAGACCCGCGGCACATTCACCGCCGTCTACCAGGGGAACGGCACACCCGCGCATACCGCCGTGCCGTTTGCACCCGGCGAGATTCGCTCCTACACCGTGCAGGGTGGCAACGGCGTGTGCCTGACGCAATTGCCCGCCAATCTCGATCCGAGTGCGGTCCAGTTGCAGGTGTTCGGCATGCCGACGACGGCCGCGTCGGGGGACATCGAGATCCTGCCGCAGGGTAGCGGTGTTCGGCGGTACGGCGACGATGGTGTATGTCGGCAGCATTGCGTTTAACACAGTGTCCACGGCGCGAGGATCAATATTGCCACCAACCAGATCAGCGTTCAGGTGCGCGGGGGTGGGGCGCATCTGGCGATCGACGTTGTTGGGTATTTTCGACACCCAGACAACTATGTCGATACAGGCACGATCGGAGGGGCAGCGACAATAGGTGGCGGAGCCGGCAATACGGCCATTGGCACATTAAGCGTCGTTGCTGGGGGGCACGGCAACGTGGCTAGCCAGCTTTACAGCACCATCGGCGGAGGTTCCACTAACGTCGCGAGCGAGATTTGGACGACAGTGGCCGGCGGCGGTCAAAACTTGGCAAGTAAAGACGGGGCCACGGTGAGCGGCGGCGTGTCCAACCACGCGACGG
Organism: uncultured beta proteobacterium; assembly: GCA_963851465.1. Lineage (GTDB taxonomy): Bacteria > Pseudomonadota > Gammaproteobacteria > Burkholderiales > Casimicrobiaceae > VBCG01. The sequence goes on along the minus strand of CAWKPJ010000004.1, from coordinate 318,325 downwards.
GCGCGTACAGTACAGTCTTGGGAGGCGACTCAAACATTGCCAGCGGCGATAACAGCGTCGCCGCGGGCGAGCAAGCGCGCGCTGATGGCCATAAGTGCTTCGCATTCTCAAACTGGTCAGTAGGGCCCGGTGGGTGCCTTGGCACGCCGTTTGTAGCTCGCTTTTCGCTCGATCATGGCCTGTCGGTCGACTACTTCAGCCCTCGAGCCGACGGTGGAGGGAATCGCTGGGTGCATTTCGGCGACCTTCTTGCTGGACAAACTATCGCCACTTGGACCGGCGCATTTCTGAGTAATGCCGGCGTGTGGGTCCCCGCGTCGTCGTCGAAGGCGAGCAAGACCGATTTCGCGCCGGTAGACGGCCAGGAGGTCTTGGCGCAGGTGGCGCGCCTGCCGATCACCACCTGGCGCTACAAGGAGGGCGAGGGCGAGGTGCGGCACATGGGACCGATGGCCGAGGATTTCGACGCGGCCTTCGGGGTTGGCTACGGGCCGCAGACGATTGCCGATCTCGATGCGCGAGGCGTGGCATTGGCCGCGATCCAGGGATTGAACGCGAAGCTGGAGGAAAGGATCGGAGAACAGCAACGCGAGATCGCTGACCTACGCGAGCGCGTGAGCGCGACCGAGGGCGTGCGGGCCGAACTGGCGCTCATCAAGGCGATGTTGGCCGAGCTGCAGCGATCACGGGCGGTGGTGGCGGCGAATTAGGCAGTGCTCGGGTAACCGTCACCCACGGACGTTCGGTTCTCGAAAGCGCGACCGCCGGTTCGGGTCGAACTGCGACCGTCGATGATCGGCCTGCTCGCGGCCACAAGGGACGTTAGTCGGCAACGAGTGGGACGTCCGGTTAGGCACGCCGATGGTGCAGTCCGGGGACATGGGTAACAGAATTGTCCGGGGACATGGGTAACACTCCGGGCACCTTGTGGAGGTGCCCATGCCTTGGAGCGAGACGTCACCCATGGACCAGAAGACGCAATTCATCGCCGACTACCTCCGGCGCAGTCTATCGATCAGTGAACTGTGCACGAATTACGGCATCAGTCGCAAGACCGGCTACAAATGGATCGATCGCTATCTGCACGACGGCCCGCAAGGCCTCGAGGATCGCTCCACCAAAGCCCTACACTGCGCCGAACCGCACCGCTGAGCACATTGTTCGAGCGCTGATCGACCTGCGCTCGCACCATCCGACGTGGGGCGCGAGGCAAGCTGCTGGCGGTGATTGAGCGACGCCATCGCGGCTGGGAGCTGCCGGCGCGCTCGACCGCGTGCGAGATTCTCAAGCGGCACGGCCTGGTCGCCAAGAAGACGCACCCGCCGATGCATCGGCCACCCGGGCGCGCCCACCGCGCAGATCCTCGCACCCAACGATTGCTGGTGCGCCGACTTCAAAGGGCAGTTCAAGACAGCCGACGGGATCTACTGCTATCCGCTCACCGTCACCGATGGCTACAGCCGCTTCCTGCTCGGCTGCCAGGCCTTGACGTTCGACCAAGGTCGAGGAAGCGAAGCCGATCTTCACGCGCATCTTCCAGGAGTACGGGCTGCCGACGCGAATCCGCACCGACAACGGCGTGCCGTTCGCCACCAACACCCTGGCGCGCCTGTCGCAGCTCTCCGCCTGGTGGGTGCGCCTTGGCGTATTGCCCGAGCTCATCGAGCCGGGCAAGCCGCAGCAGAACGGGCGCCACGAGCGCATGCATCGCACGCTCAAAGCCGAGACCACGCGCCCGCCGTCTAACACCCGCTTGGCGCAGCAGCGTCGCTTCGACCGCTTCCGCACAGGAATTCAACTTCGAGCGCCCCCACGAAGCGCTGGACATGCAAACCCCAGCATCGCAATACACCGCCTCGACGCGGCCATGCCCGAGCGACTCCCGCCCCTCGAATACCCCGATCGATTCGAGGTGCGTTACGTCAGCGCCAATGGCGGAATCCGATGGAACCGCCAGTGGGTCAACGTCTCAGCCACCTGCGTCGGCGAATACGTTGGCCTGGAAGAGATCGACGACGGAATCTGGAATGTCTACTTTGGACCGCTGAAGCTCGGCCGCCTGTTGGAACGACACATGCGAATCGAGGATGCCTACGGAAGACTAAAGCGACACCACCTGTAACCTATGTCCCCGGACAAAAGTGTTACCTATCTCCCCGACTGCTCAGATGCGCTGACTAACCGTTGAGGGACCACGGATGCCCGACGCGCCTACCTGTTGAGGCGACTGGTTATGCGCTCGCTGATAGCTCGAGCGCCAGGCGAGTTAGATACGTTGGAACGTACGGCCGACGCCCGAGCAACGACTGATGGTTATTGCTGATTCCAGTTCTGCTGCTCTTCAATCATCAGCGTGGCATTGCCAATGCCAACCTGCGTGCTTGCGTTCGTATAACCGGGAAGCGTTCCCGTCGGGCACGGTATCACGGTGCCGATGTTGTCGTGGCATTCGATCGTTCCCTGCGCTTTGACTCATGCTGCGATCAGAACTTGCCGGCACCCGCTGAACCGACCACCCGCGCACGCAGCATGTCCTGCTGCGCAAGCGTGTCGATCGGCGTCGCCATGTACGAATACGAGTGCGACGGCAGCCAGAACACACCGGGGTCGTTCGGGTCGAGCATCTGCAGCGGCGCGTTGTTCGCGCTCGATGTCTGGATCGCCTTTGCCGCCGCGAACGTGTCGAACAGGGTCGTGGCCGTCGTGCTCGGCGTGATCATGTTCACGATCGTGCCGACGTCGCAGTAGTACGTGCCGCACTCGGCGGCGTAAACCCGGCGTCACGCAGATCTGGCGGTTGGCAACGTCGAGCGTAGTTGATGATCCTCGGTATCGTCAGGTTGTTGTTCCGGATGTCGAACAGGTTGTTCTCGGTGACGAGCTTCGAGGCCGTGCCCAGGGCCCAGGATCGCCGAGCCGATACTCGGCGGCCGCGTTGCGATCCACGTCGTAGAAATTGTTGTAGGCATGCACGCGACCGAAGCGGACGCGCGGCATGCGCTGCACCATGTTCAGATAGTGGTTGCCGTGGAAAGTCACATCGATGCTGTCCCGGGACCGTAGTCCGGGACCAGGCCGGCCACGTCGGAGCCGCCGAGCAGATTCGCTTTGTCGTGACGCATGAAGACGTTGTTCGAAATCGTGACCTTCGTCCCCAGCAGCGTCACATCGACCTGGCCGTCGTGATGCTGCACCTTTTGCGTCGCTTCATTGAACGGTGCAGCGAAGACCGGCGGAAACTGCGTATCGAAGCGCGGCTCGTCGGTAAACGTGTTGTGGTCGATCCATACCCGCTTCGCGTTCATGACCGAGACGTTGTCGTACTCGGAATTCCAGCGTCCGCCGCGGCGGGTCTCGCAGCGATGCGGGCCCGAATCGGTGGCCGGATCGAAGCTCGCCTGGCATCCGTTCGTGTTCGTAATCGTGATGCTGAACGAATCTTTCGGGTCCCAGCTCGGGAACATGTCGAACGAATCCGCGAACGTGATGTTCCGGATGACGATGTTCTCCGCTTCGTACCCGGCCGGATCGGTCGGATCGTTCTGATTGATGAAACCCAAGCGCAGATTGCCGTTGATGATCCTGGCATCGGCGCCCACCCCTATGATCGATGTGTTCGAGCCGACGTCGACGACGACGCGCTCGGCCTGCTTCCGCTGGAAGCAGAGGCGGGCCTCCTCGAGCGGTCCGGTCAACGCCGGCGGACGGCCATCGACCGGATCGAGCGATTGCCGGATCCACAGGTTCGGGTCGTAGGCGGCCTTGTAGGCGCCGAAGAACCCGCCGGTCCCGGTTTGGTTGCCGGTTATCGGATCGTAGAACGTCTCGTGCGCCGTGTAGTTGCACATGCGCATGTAGTCTTCTTCCTTCAGCGGAACAAGCCGATCATCGACATTCAAATCGATCGTGCCGTGCACGTAGACGATCTTCGGCTGTTCGTCGAGCCTGGGCTTGCCGTGCACGTTGGCGGGTGCGGCGCCGCCGCCCTTGGTCAGCGCAGCGACCAATTGCGCGCGGTTGTAGACGTGGTGGATGCGCGATGGCGTCGCGCCGCAGCCGCCGGTCACCGAACCGTCCACGGCGGCCCAGCCGTCGGCGCCGAGCGAGCTCGGCACCGAATCCTTGATGCCCTGCTTGCAGAGCGCGGCGGGGGCGCTGCCGTTGGCATGAGCGAACGTGGCCGGCACGGCGAGCGCCAGCGCGAACAGAAGTGGTCGGGCAACGAGTGTCATCAGAGGTCTCAAGTCCGGGTGGGGCGCGACAGGTGAACGAAGCGCTGGATCTGCTCGGTCCGCTCACGTTATCGGCGAGATGTAAGCGATCAGCCGGCTCATCCGGCGTATCCACTCCTGGCTCACGATGAACTCAGGCCTCGGCTTCGGCACGTACAGTCCGTCGTCGGGCGGGTTGTCCGCGGGGTACGGCGAGGTGTCGAAGAAATCGCCCACGTGCTTGCTCTGGTACGCGGTGCCCGGTAGGGCGTGGTCGGGCCGTCGCCGATGAATGGGTTGACGATCTCGGCCACGGGAAACGTCCAGTAGCCCTTGGTGCCGAGATCGCTGATGTAGCGTGGCGACTTCGGCTGCCGTCACAGTCGGCGTCACCCTTTTCGCGCCGGCGAAAAGGTCGGGGAAATCCACCTCGCTGGGAGTCGAGAAGTACTTGGGAAGCGCAACCGGCGCTGCGCGACCAGCGGCGAGCGGGCGACCATCTCGGCGACCGCCGCGTCGCTCATCGAAGCAAGCTGGGCGTACCTCGTCTCCAGCGCGGCAATGTTGATTGCGCGGCCCGCCGAGTAGTGGCTCAACGTGTCGAGGATGTTCTTGTTGTAATAGTAGGCGCCATTGTGGATGTTCGAGCCGTAGCGGTGTACGTACAGGGCGTCGTTGGTTCCCAGCTCGACGAAGGTCGGATGCGTGCGTCCGCCACCGAGCAGCGGGTTGATCTGCGCGGCGTTGGGTGGCAGCGGACAGGTCTTGAGCCACGCGATTGCCTCCGGAACCCGCTGCAGATACTTGCGGTCGCCGGTGAGCGTGAAGTAGTTGAAGAGTTGCTGAACGTTGGTCTGCGTCGTATGCGTTGTCAGCGACCGCGGCTCGTAGCTGCGCGCGCCTGCCGGTGCGCCCGCCGGACGGCCGTTCGTCGGCGCGACAGGTGCTGCAGCCCCCAGCCGGCCTGGGGCGCGGGCTGCTGCAGCCTTTGCATGCAATCCATGGCGCGCGTGATGTTGTCGATCAGCCGCGTCTCGCCCAGGCTCATCACGCACATCGTGAGGAACTTGATGTTTTCGCCCATCACGTCGTCGTTGAATGTGACGTGCAGCGTGTAGTCGCCGTCATCCATGCCGGCCCGTGAACCCGGCGGGCAGCTGAAACGGCGTTGGGCAGCGGCATCGAGCTGATCGCGTCGGGGTTATGCGGAAAGCGCTGGGGCCAGCCGCCGTCCGCAATGCCCAGTTCGGAGCCGAACTGCGCCGCCAGCGATGAAGTCGATGGCCTTCTGTACCGGGTCAGGAAGCGCTGGTCTCCCTTTTCCAGGTACATCCGCAGCATGAACTGCGAGGCGACGGCGGTCCCGGCGTCGTCGAACGTGGCGTTGCCGTAGTAGTGCTGAAATTCTTCCAGCCGCCAGCCGTTGCGCCCGATGGTGTCGTACCAGTCTTTGAGCGACCCCTCGCCCCGAAAATCGTGGATGTAGTTCCAGCCGCCCTCGGGGCGCTGCGCGTCCTTCAGGGCCATGGCGGTGCGAAAGGCCGCGTCGTAGAAGCGCTCGTCGCCGGTGGCGTGGTAGGCGTCCAGATAGACATGCCCCACCGAAGGCGTGCCCGGCGGCTGGATCCAGCACATTGTCGGGTTCGCTTGCATTTCGCCGAATCTCTGCGCAAGGTCCGGCGAAACCGACCAAACGTAGCCGCCTCGGAAGGAAACGACTTCATCCATGTAAACCGCCGCCTGCTTGAGGGCGTTGCCGGCGGCCGATGGTGCTTCCGCCGCGATGGAGTCGCTCGCACGGAGCCCTGACAGGAGCAAAGGCGACGACAACAGGGAAACGGCAAAGTCTCTGCGCTTCATAGGGTTCCTCCTTCGGTCTGGCCACCAATCTGGGCCGCCCGGCTGACCTGCCTTCAGCGGTTGTTGAGTTCGCATGCTCTGCCCCTGTTGCGCGATTTGCAAGCAGGTAGCGGTAGAACGATCAAGCAATTGCTCGATGCGATCCGGGCCGCTCGGGCAGGCGGCAATATAGGGAGACGTGCTTAACGCGACCTTAACGAGCGACGGCGCGCGGGAGAAACCGGTGTCCCCGTCTAGCCTCTCCACGTCGCGGGGCCGCCCACCTGTCTCGCTGGATCACCATTTCGCTGCGTCTTGCAATACTCCTTCAGTTTATGCCCTGCAACTTAACCCGTCCTTATGGCGATCGAGACCGCCCATCGAACGGCATGAAATCGATCGAGACGTACTATCCCGCCCTCGTGCGTTTCGCTGGCGCGCGGCCTTAGCTTTGGTTCGCCAGACGTAGCGACGCCTGCACTTTCGCCCAGGTCAATCGACCGTGCGTACCTGGACAGCATCAAGGGCACGCACCCTCGCGCACGAACAACGTTCGTGTCTCCCCGCGATGGATGCGCCGGGGCTCGAAGCCCCTCGAAGAATCCGTTCGGGCCGGCACAACACGCGAGACGTGTGCATCGCCAGGCGCCGACGGATCACACTCGAGCAGCGTGTCACGACCGCGTCGCCGAAGTCAACGGGAAGCATAGGAGGTCCAATGGCTCCAACGGCACGACGCATCATCACGCGCAGCGAGGCGCATCGTGACTTGCGCCGGGGTGGTGCCGTCGATATTCGCGACGCCGGCGCGAGCGTTGTTGCACAAGCGTCCGACTCTTGGCATGCTCCTTTGCGCGACCCGAGGAGGATCGCGGCGACTCAAATCAATGGAGGAAACGAGAATGGCTGCTGACATCGGGCGACATCACAGGGTCAGGTTCGGAGGAGAGGAAAGGCAGGGTCGTGGAGGGACGAAGCGCTTGATCATATGGTCGAGCTGCGGCATCGCCATCGGGCTGCTCGCAAGCGCGTCCTTGTCCATGGCCAACGGCAATTCGTTCGAGATCACTACGCTTTCGACGCCGGCGCATCTGGTCACGGGCAGCAACGTGCTGGTGCGGGTCGAAGTGCCCAAGCAGATCGCCGCGAGCGACGTGAAGGTGACGCGCAACGGCGTCGACGTCACGTCCGCTTTCATGCCCGATGCGGGCGGAGGGTCGCTCACCGGCCTCGTGTCCGGACTTGCGCTGGGCGACAACACGATCGAGGCATCGGGGAACAAGAAAAACAACGGCAACGGCGGACCGTCGAAGCGCCTCGAGGTCACAAACTATCCGATCACCGGCCCGATCCTCTCCGGACCGCACGAGGCGCCGTTCTATTGCCAGACGACGACTTTCACGGTGGTGCCGGGGGTTACGCTGGGAGCACCGATCGACGCCAGCTGCTCGGTCGCCACGCGTGTCGACTACGTCTACTCGACCAACGGTACCTCGTTCACGACGCTGAACGTCGCCGGCGGCGTCCCGGCCAATGTCGTGAACACCACTACCAACGACGGCAAGACAGTGCGCTTCATCGTCCGCGTCGAAACCGGCACGATCAACCGCGCCATCTATCAGATTGCGATCCTGCACGATCCGTTCATCGAGCCGGCTCCGAGCTGGAGCGTGCCGACCCAGGGCTGGAACCGGAAGCTGATCTATCAGCACGGCGGCGGCTGCCAGGGCGGCTGGTACCGGCAGGGCAACAACACCGGCGGCGTGCTGAACGCGCTGCAGCTCGGACGCGGATTCGCGCGGGCGTCGTCGAGCCTCAACGTCTTCGGCAACAACTGCAACGACCTGCTGGCGTCCGAGTCGACGATCATGGTCAAGGAGCGCTTCGTCGAGGGCTACGGCGTGCCCAAGTGGACGATCGGGACCGGCAGCTCTGGCGGCGCCTACCAGAGCAACCAGACCGCCGACAACTATCCGGGCATCTTCGACGGCATCGTCACGATGAGCACTTTCCCGGATGTAACCACGGGTGCGGTTACGCTGCACGACTCGCGGTTGCTCGACGTCTTCTTCAACCAGACGGCGCCCGGCCAGTTCGACGAGGCGAAGCAGAAGGCGATCTCGGGCTACCTCCAGGTCAACGAGATCGTGTTCCTGAGCCGCAGTGCCGGAACCTCGGCGCTGCGACTCGACCCGACGCAGGTCTTCAACGCTGTCGTCCCGGTGGCGGATCGGTACGACCCCGCGACCAATCCGGACGGCGCGCGCGCGACGATCTACGATCACACGATCAACGTCTACGGCTATGGCGGGAATGGCTTCGCGCTGCGGCCGCTCGACAACGTCGGCGTCCAGTACGGGCTGAAGGCGCTCAACGACGGCGCGATCAGCGTCGACGAGTTCCTGCTGCTGAACGAGAAGGTCGGCGGCGTCGACATCGACTTCAAGAACGTTCCCGCCCGAACGGTCGCTGATCCCGCGGCCATGACGCGCGCCTACGTATCGGGCCGCGTGCTCAACGGCGGCGGCGGGCTGAAGAACATCCCGATCATCGCCCAGCACGGCGCAGGCGATCCGGTCGTAAACGGCGACATCCACCTCAAGTTCTATTCGTGGTCGATTCGCGAGCGGCTGCAGGATGCCAACGGTCACTTCGCCAACCAGGCGATCGTCGCGCCGTTCGGCAACCAGGACGACATGTTCGCGCAGATGAACAGCTGGCTGGACGCGATCCACGCCGATACGTCGAACCTGCCGCAGTGGCGCAAGGTGGTCGCCAACCGGCCCGCGGACGTTCTGGACTCGTGCTGGATCGGCGGTGTGCGGGTCATCGATTCTGCACCGTCACCGTATGTGCCCAGCCCCTGCAACAATGCGTATCCGGCGGGCAGGACGCCGAACCTGGTCGCGGGAGCTCCGATCCAGGGCGCCATCCACAAGTGTCAGCTCAAGGCGGTCGATCCCACCGACTACAACGTCACGTTCACGCCAGCCCAGTGGACGAAGCTGCAGCAGGTCTTCGGTGGCGGCGTCTGTGACTGGACGAAGCCGGGGGTCGAACAGACCGGACTCGAGACCTGGGCGTCGTTCGGCCCGTCGCCGAAGAACCTGGTGTTCGACGTGCTGGAGCAGTAACAGCAGCGCAACCATTGCGGGGGGAGGCGCCCGGATCATCGGGCGCCTTGCCCTGCTAGGGCACCGGCGAGGTAGGCGTGCTCGCCCCATTCGACGTGCGCCGGGTCGCATCCTCGAGCACGAGGAACTTGCGCTCCGTCGCGGTCGACTCGGATCACGCGGTTGCTGACGATGCTGGTGATCCACACGCACGTTCGGCGTCGAACGCGAAACCGTCGGAATAGGTGCCGTGGCCGAATGTCGCTACGCCTTGGCGTTCCCGCAGCCCACCGGCGGCGGCGATCGACAAGCGGGAGAGCCGGCGCGCGAACGTCTCGAACAACCTATTGAAACATCGCACTTAGCGGGGATGCCGCGAAGGAAGGTCGGATTCGTGCCCGCGGGGAACGTGGTTGCTCGGTCATGGCGATCTCCTAGAAGTGAGTCGGCCTGGAACGAGCGGATCACTGTCGCGGACTGTTTCATGCGCCGATTCCCACGTGAGTTGGAATTCGCATCGGGCAGGTCTTTTCCGGTCCGACGCTTTGTGCCCGAAGCGTCGCCCCCTAGCCACGGTCACTGGGTGCGAGAGTTCTCGCACAAGATCGACTCGCTCGACGTCGGCAGACGCTGATCCTGGGCTTATCTAGCGAGTATCCGACAGCTATGATCGACGCATGGGCCGGTGACATTGCTGCCGAGGTAAGCGGTCGAGAGTGACGTTTGCGTTGGTTGAACGTCTGCTTCTGAGATGTCCGACCGTCTACTCGGGGTCGGAAACGGTCGTTCGCTGCGGGGGGTAGCGCTGGGTATCGCATCGGCCGGCAGCCCGCAGGCATGTCGGCGTATCTGCCCGGATTGATACCCAAGGGCCGATGCGCATCACCTTGATTCTGCAGGCCCAACGCGCCTCGGGCGCCCCGGACTGTTAATCCGCAGGTCCCTGGTTCGAGCCCAGGTCGGGGAGCCACCGCTTCAAATACTTGCGCGCCATGCGCGAGTTATCCGGGTCCCGCTTCCGGACCCCAACGGGTTCCAAACGCCATGTCCCGCATGTACTTCGCGTCGATGAATACGCCGTTATCGGGGGTGTCGTCGTTTAGGCACCGCGCCGCATCCCCAGATACTCCCGCGTGCGACTAAGCAGCGCGTCGAGTCCGTTCGCGAGCCACGACCGCGTGCATGCCTCGCAGCCGCAGCGCCTGCCGTCACACGCCGCCGGGCACTCACGCGCGCAGGTGCACGGCTTGCCGCCGTAGCCGCCGGTGTCGGGATAGCGGAGGAGGGATTCGGAGGTCCAGCTGCTCTTCACCAATCGTGCGCCTTCGTAGAACGCGCTACGAATCCCGAACCGAACGTTGCATAGCCCGCAGAACCTCGCGCCGATCGAGTCGGCGAACTGTGTTGCCGTTCATTTGTGCGTAGGCGCCGCTGCGGAAGCGGAGCAGCACGCCGGTCTCGCCGGTCTCTTTGCGCACGATCCCGACCGCGACCGCGCCCGTGGGCACATCGTGCACATACAGTCCTGCGGGCGCGCCGACTTCGACGATGTATGACATGTCAGCCTTGCCGCTCTTTTGTGACAGCTTCGAGTAAGCCTACCGCGCCAGTGATCGGCAACAAAGACCGTTCGTCCACATACCCAATCGTCATGTGACGATGTCATAAGTGGCGCGTTGACACTGTCGTGATGGCGCGCATTGGAGCACTAGGAGGGTTGCAAATGGGACGTGGTGGTCGCACGATTCGTAAGTCGCTCCTTTGGGCGGGAAAAATCCGTGCCCTCTAACGTCGTTCCGTTTCCGACCGGCCCGCGCTGGCGCGTCCTGATCGCGCATCAGCTTGGCACGATCCGCCACATGCTGCGGACGCTAATCGAGACGCAACACATTGTGGTCGTGGAAGTGGCCGACGGCGAGGCGGCCCTCGCCGCTTTGGCGTGCGAGAGGTTCGATCTACTGATACTTGAGCTCGACCTACCGCAACGGGATGGAGTAGTGGTCATGCAAATGCATCGCGTGATGCTTGCGCACCAGGAGATCCGCGGCGCGCCGCCGGCCATCATTTTTTCGCTGGCCCCAGAAGTGCGCGGCGTCGGTACACTGACCGATCATCTTTTGACGCTCGGCGTCGCTGGATTCATCGATGAACCTCCGCGCACCGGTGAGATTGCGATTCTGATCGAGGCCACGTTGCAGGCGCGCACCGCGAAACTCTCGGCGGGCAGACCAACAGCAGCTTGATTCTCGATTGCGCCGTCCGCAATCGAGCGACGCTCTCCTAGAGGTAGCTGACCGCGTTGCCAACGACTTCGCACAGCACCTGCGTTTGCAACCAGACGCTGGCACCCATCACGGTCGAAGGCTACACAAGGTTGGCTGGGCAGTTCCTGACTTGGCGATTTGGGCATGGGGAGGTCTGCCTGCATGACCTTCGACCGACAGACGCCATAGCGTTCACTGCGAGATCGGCTACTGCTTGCGGCGCGAGAAACCGAGACCCGCAGGTCGATAGCAACCAATGCGAGCGTGGCGGGTTCGAGATTTCTTGGGCCGCCTCCGATCGAGCAATTCGGCCCGTTCCCCCTCGTACTGCCCCGAACAGAGACTACCGAGCCCCTACGCGCTCGCGCACGCATGAGGGCTAGAATCTAAGGTAGACAGTCTCGGGGAGGAAGTTTATGAGCTTGGTGCAGGCGATGGCATTTGCGGCAGCGTTAACTTTGGCTGGATGCGCGACGACCACCGCGCCTGAATCGCCGGTTACTAGGCTACCGGCGCCGTACACAGATCAAGGTGTATCCGTCACAGTCGATGGGTTTTGGAGAAACGGCCACGGCGATGTCGTCGGCATCAGCGGTACTGCTGTCAATGAAGCAAACCGAGATTTGACACTCTGCCAAATTACATTGGACGTTCTGGATGAGTCCGGTGTGAAGGTGTCTAGCGCCATGGCCGCAACAAGTGGACTTAAAGCAGGTCAAAAGTGGCGCTTCCAGGCGACGTTTATGAATCCATATGCGGTGAATTTTCGGGCTATAGAACCTGGCCACATAACGACGATCGCATCCCAGCAAGCAGCCCAACCGCAATCCCAAGCGCAGCAGAATCAACCGGCGTTAAATCAGCTCAAGGCGGCCTACGCCCAAGCGGTCATAGAGTACAAACAAGCATGTAGACGCAAGGAGTACAAGCGTTTGCTTCTCCATACTGCGTGTGACAATAATGATATTACTCTTGAACAACTTGCTGATAAATCAAAGCTTCCCGCGACCGATAGGCCACTGTTTTCTAAGTTTCGTTCCGAAGCCCACGCGTTGGTGACAAGAGTTGTCACCGCATATCGCTCCTATGGTGGGCCAAATGGCGCCGAGGCCGCATTGGCCCTTCAACGGGCAGAGAGCCTGGCTGAGAAGAACGCGCTGGCTCTGTATGAGGGCACAGTCACTTGGGGTGATTACAACAAGCGCCGCAAGGAAATCAACGATACCTTCCGTGATGAATTTAACAAGATAGATCCGTGGCAATAGCTGAGCGGACGCTTCAGCAGCTCTAGGCGTGAACGCCTGCTTCCATAGTATTCAACGACCGCAAAGGAGAACCGGCACTGTCGGGTCAGAGTCGCAGGACTAAACCGCTCGCGCGGTAAGGCTGAGCTTCGATCCAGGCGTCGGTGGTGAGCTGAGGACAGTGGATCTGCTTATGTTGTGGAACGAGGCAATCCGCCTCGCATCACGACAGGAGCAGAACCATGGACTCATCGACTCACGGCGATCACGCCGCTGCGCCAACGCATGATCGACGACATGCGCATGCGCAAGCTCGCGCGACAAGACGCAGAGCGCACTACATCCGCGCCGTGCGCAAGTTCGCCGCCTTCCTCGGGCGCTCGCCCGACACCGCCACGCGTCGAGGATCTGCGGCGCTTCCAGCTGCACCTGGTCGATCAGCGGCACCTCGCCGATCATCGCTCAACGCGACGATCACCGGGCTGAAGTTCTTCTTCGACGTCACGCTCGATCACGGCGAGCTGATGGCCAAGATGCAGCCGGTGCGCGTGCCGCACACGCTGCCGGTGGTGTTGAGCCGCGAGGAGGTCGCCCGCCTGATCGCCGCGGCGCGGCAACCTGAAGCACCAGACGGCGCTGTCGGTGGCCTACGGCGCCGGCCTGCGCGCCAGCGAGGTGGTCGCGCTGAAGGTCGGCGACATCGACAGCCAGCGCATGACGCTGCGCGTCGAGCAGGGCAAGGGCCGCAAGGATCGCTACGCCATGCTCGCCGCCGGTGCTGCTCGAGCGGCTGCGCGCCTGGTGGCGGGTGGCCCATGCCCAGGGCAAGATGCTCGACGGCGGCTGGCTGTTTCCCGGCCTGAATCCGATCGACCCGCTGAGCACCGCGGCAGCTCAACCGCGCCATCCATGCCGCCGCCGATGGCGGCCGGGATCGACAAGCGCGTGTCGATGCACACGCTGCGCCACAGCTTCGCCACCCACCTGCTGGAGCAGAAGGTCGACATCCGCGTGATCCAGGTGCTGCTCGGCCACAAGAAGCTGGAGACCACGGCGCTCTATACCCACGTGGCCACCGAGATCCTGCGCGAGGTGATCAGTCCGCTGGAGCACCTGCCGCCCGCGTAGCGCGCGTCCGTGGGGCGCCCCGCCCTGGAGGTCGCCGACATCTTCCGCGCCCACGGGCCGGCCTGGCGGCAAGCGCAGCGCGGCCACCTGAGCCTGGGTCAGCTCAAGGTCATGTCGGCCATCGAACAGTGCCGCAGCGCGGCGCTGGGTGGACATGTCTTGCGCTGCGAGGGCTGCGAGCACGACCAGATCGCCTACAACTCCTGCCGCAACCGGCACTGCCCGAAGTGCCAGGCGCAGCGCCGCGCAGCGCTGGCTCGAGGCGCGGCAGGCCGATCTGCTGCCGGTGGAGTACTACCACGTGGTCTTCACGCTGCCGGCGCCGATCGCCGCCATCGCGTACTACAACAAGGCCGTGATCTACGGCCTGCTGTTCGACGTCGCCGCCGAGACGCTGCTGCACCATCGCCGCCGATCCCAAGCATCTGGGCGCGCAGCATCGGCGCGACGCTGGTGCTGCACACCTGGGGCTCGGCGCTGACGCACCATCCGCATGTGCACGGCATCGTGCCCGGCGGCGGGCTGTCCGCCGACGGCGAGCGCTGGGTCGCCTGCAGGCCGGGCTTCTTCCTGCCGGTGCGCGTGCTCTCGCGGCTGTTCCGGCGGCGCTTCCTCGAAGAACTCGCAGCAGGCTGCATCGCGCCGGCCAGCTGCAGTTCTTCGGCGAGCACGCGGCGCTGGCCGATGCCGCGCGCCTTCGCCGACTGGCTCGCGCCGCTGCGCGAGTGCGAATGGGTGGTCTATGCCAAGCGCCCGTTCGCCGGACCGGAGGCGGTGCTGGCCTATCTGTCGCGCTACACCCACCGGGTGGCGATCTCCAACAGCCGGCTGCTCGCGCTGGACGAGCGCGGCGTCACCTTCCGCTGGAAGGACTACCGCGCCAAGGGCAAGACGCGCTACAAGACGATGACGCTCAGCGCCGACGAGTTCATGCGCCGCTTCCTGCTGCACGTGCTGCCCGGCGGCTTCCACCGCATCCGCCACTACGGGCTGCTCGCCAATGCCGGGCGCCGCGAGCAATCTCGCGCGGGCGCGCGAACTGCTGCACGTTCCGACCACGACCGCAGCGCCGACAGCCGCCTGATGTGCCCACAGCCACCGTCCAGCCGCACCTTCGTCTGCCCGCACTGTGGTGCCGCGATGATCATCGTCGAGACCTTCGCTCGCGGGCAACCGATCCGTGCGCCGCCGACATTGCGAGTCGCAGCATGATCATCGGCATCGGTTGCATCAACACTACGTCCGCTCTTCGTCGGCCACCGCCGATAGCGGACGGCTTTGCCTTACGCGGTCAGAACGTGCCTGTCTCGGCCTCTGCGTCATCACCGAACTCCGCCTCGCGTCATCGCCATCCCGCATCGGCGCGATGTCATCCGCCGATCGCTGCGGCCAAGTCGGCGCCATCGCGCCCACCTGCGACCCATCAAATCCCCATAGCCGCTTAGCCTCCCCGACCGCATCGGGGCATGCCGCGGTTTCCTCCCTCGAGGCTTGTACGACGCCTGCCCGCGCGGCGTCGTCGCGTCCTCGCACGTCTGCGCGCTGAGGGCAGGCATCGCACAACCCTTAACAATCTGCGACCTTCACGAGCGCCGCAGTTCGGCCAACTCCGGCCGGTCAATGTCGCCGTGGAATCTTCCGGCAAGCAGCCATTGACGATACGACCGGCGCCTGGCGATCCCACGACGCCCCCGAGTACTCAGGATGACGACAGGCCCGGCGCGCTGGTACACCGGCGCCGACGCGCGGCCCCGCGCCGTCAGTTCGCGACGCCGTAGTTCTGCGCGAGATAGCTTGCGATCGCGTCGACGTCAGCCGTGTCGATCGGCGCGCCGAACGCGTTGATCATCTTGTTGATCGAAGCGGTCCATGCGGCCCTGTTCATGAACCGCGAGTTCATCAGTCGGCGGTGCTACCGACGGTCCTAGCCAATGCGCGCGCCGGCGCGGCGGCGCGCCGGCGCGGGGTCACTCGAGCTCGAGCGCGTCGCTGACCGCCACGATCCCCGCCTTCGCGCACATGTCGTCGGCGTCGCCGGTCGGCGCGCCCGAGACCGCGACGCCGCCGACAAGCGAGCCCTTGGCGCGGATCATCATGCCGCCGCCGACGGCGACGACGTTGGGCAGATCGCGGATGCCGCTCGCGGCCTTGCCCGCTTGCGTGGCAGCCGCCAGCTCCGTCGTGTCAGTGCGAAAACTCACCGCGGTGGCCGCCTTGCCGATCGCCGTCTGCGTCGTATGCGTGCCAGCGAGGTTGTCGCGCAACAGCGCGATCGGCTGGCCGCCCCGATCGACGACCGCCACGGCGACCGTGTACCCGTCTTTCTGGCAGCGCGCCAACGCCGCCTGCGCCACCTGTAGCGCGGCGGCGGTCGTCAACGTCGGAAAGCTCGTCGTGAGCTTAGGCTGCGCCGTCGTTGCCGAGCTCGACATGACAGCAGCAACGGAAGCCAGCACCACGGATGCGATGGCGCGCATGATGGTCGCTCAGGAAAGATGTCGTTACCGCGACATTAGCTTCGCGACGCCTGCGCGCCTTGCGGTAGATCAAGCGATACGGGGATTTCCGGCCACGCTTTCGAGCTATGGCACAACTCGCCGAACGCTACCCGGATCACGCACCGCCTTGGCCCCGTCTCGTGCACCGAAGACAGCGCCATGCGCCATCCCGCCGCGTTGCTGTTCAATCGCTCGCATGCGTGACCGCGTCGCGTCGCGTAGTCAGCCCAAGGCCGAGGACTTCGGTCGCGGAGCGTCTGCGATCGGGCAATACGAGTGGCCGGAACGGGTCGAGGTTGTCGACACCAGCCTTTATCGGCGCGCATTGCCGTCCTATTTCGACCCTGGCGTATTCCCGGGGTTTCGAGGCGGTGTTGGGGTTCTTTTGACACGGAAATCGGGTGCGCGGTTGCCGCCGACCTTGACCGGCGTCAACCCCTGTCTCCGGCCCCGCCGTGAAAATGAGCGACGACGGCACTCGTCCGTCGCCTGCGCGAACGCGCCAACTGGAGACCGCATGCATGCCTATCCCCACCGGTACGCGGTGAGCGCGTCGGCCCGCCCTGCGGGTGATGTCATCGTCTCTTCGGCTCGACTTCCCGATCTCGCGACCGCACCACCGGCCGAATTCGACGGCCCAGGCGACCGCTGGTCGCCCGAGACGCTGCTCTGCGCGTCGGTCGCGAACTGCTTCATCCTCACGTTCCGCGCGTACGCCCGGGCATCGAAGCTCGAATGGACGGCCCTCGAGTGCCGCACCGAGGCCGTGCTCGACAACGTCGCCGGCATCGCGCATTTCACACGCTTCATCACGCACGCTACGCTCAGGGTTCCCGCGGGCGCCGACACGCGGAAGGCGCGCCCGCTCCTGCAGAAGGCCGAGGATCGCTGTCTCGTATCTAACTCGCTCAAAGGCGAGCGGCATCTCGAGGCAGAGATTGAGGCGGGCTAAACCCGCCACGGCCTTGCTCGCCGCAGCCAAACCGCGAAACTGACGCCGTTACTACCGCGTTGAACGGCCGCGCCTCCGATTTTTGGTGACTGCTCTTCAGATTAACGAGTGGCCGGGTTGGGTCGTTCTGCGACGCTCGCAGAGAACCGGTGAAAAGCAAACCCTCGAACTACGCCGGCAGTTTCGCTTTTCGACCCGGCGCTGGAGGCGGGACCCAACCCGACATGCGGCACACCAACCTGTCGACTCGTTTGCCTTCCTCAAAGCGGGTCGAACCGCAGGTGATGATGGCGCCGGTGGCTGCCAACTCGGTCAAGCGCTGCCGCACCATCGCAATCGGAACACCAGTTTCTGTCGCGAGTTCCGAGTCCAGTCGTTGACCGTGTTTCTTGAGGCAAAGGAGGATGTCGTTCAAGGGGGCACCAAAATTCAAGGGGCCCGCACTGTACCAGATCCCATCACGCTGAACCGAGTGGGGTCCGGTGCTGCCAGGTTGCACCAATTACGCCAATTTCGACGTTTGCGTACTGGCCGCTCGGCGCCATTTAGCTTGATTTCTTGAACGGCTGCTACCACGAAGCGTGAACGGCAGGAGTGGGTCGATCTGCGACCGTCGACGGTCAAATTGCTCGCGTTCGGACTCGATGGTCGCTGATCGGCCGATTCTGTTGAAAAACTCGCTTGGCGGAGCGGAGCGGGCGCCGCGGAAAAATTCGACCTCGTAGAACGGCCGCTATTGAGCGCTACGCAATCGGGTGATGGTTTATGACCCCGGCAAAACCGTGTTGACCAAGCCTTAAGCAGTTTTTCAACAGAATAGGCCACAACCGGTCAGTGGCGATATTCCCCAAAGCAGACCGTCGCGATCTGTATCCGGCGCGTTTCGATCCAAAGCGATCTTAGCGCTACCCGCATTGTCGCGGCGACCTGAAGATCATCGCCGCCATCGAAGAGCCTGCGGTGATTGTCAGGGATACTCACGCACCTGGGCTTGCCCATGCGCGCCACCGCGTTCACCGGCGCGGCCGCTGGCGCTGTTCCAGGCGGGCCTGATCCTCAAGGCAAAAGCGGTTCTGCAATGCCCTGACGATCCCGCGCGGCCCGCGCTCGCGTGTAGCGGTCAGACTGTGTCGAAGCGATTCGGGCCGATGCAGGGCTCAAATAATCACCGCGAGAGGGAAATTTTCACAAAACACCGCGCGATTGACCGCTTGTCGGGCCGGCGATATAGTCGCGACTGGGGAAAAGGTGGTTTCAAATTCCTATCCTCTGGATGTTGCGCCAAGTTCAAGCATTCCGGAGGGCCGAGTTCGGCGCTCCATTTCACGGGGTACGCCTAGATGAAGAAGACCGCAGGAAAAGCAGTGAAAAATGCTTTGCGCGGCATGTCCGCGTTGGCATTGTCCTTGACGGTTATGTTGGGGACGTCCGTGGACGCGAGAGCCGATGAGGCAGATGCCAAGAAGTTGCTCAAGGCCATGTCCGATTATCTGGCGGCGCAGAAGGCGATCTCGTTCAAATACGACGCCACCCTCGAGGTCGTCACCAAAGATGAACAAAAACTCGCACTGGTGAGTTCAGGGGCCGTGACACTTAACCGGCCTAATAAGATCCGTGCCGTGCGTGCCGGCGGGTTTGCCGATGTCGAGACTTCTTTTGACGGGAAAACACTGACCTTGCTGGGCAAGAACCTGAACATGTACGCACAACAGGATATACCGGGCACGATTGATAACCTGATCGATGTGTGGCGGACGACATATCACCGGCACCTCCCTGCCGCGAACCTGCTGTTGTCGAATTCCTACGACGCGCTGATGCGTGATGTCATCGACGTAAAGGACCTTGGCAGTGGCGTCATCGGCGGCGTTGAGTGCGATTACCTGGCTCTTCGAAAAAAGGAAGTTGATTGGCAGATCTGGATCGCACAAGGGAAACGTCCCTATCCTTGTCGGTATAGCATCGCCACGAAGGACCTTGCCGGCCAACCTCAATACATCATTCAGATCAGGGATTGGAAAACTGGAAATGAGGTTGGAGCCACTGATTTCAGCTTCAAGAACAGAACCAAGGCGAAAGAGGTCGAGCTAGGGAAGCTTGAGGGCACAGGTGACTTGCCCGCGCATTTTAAGATTGGAGAATCCAAATGATCATGTTGAAACGACTCGCTTTCTTCGTAATTGTCGGAATCATCGTCGTTGGCGGATCCGAGATCGGCGGGCGGTTGGCGATCCCCGGGGTCCACAGTGTGATCCCGACGGCCGAAGCCGTGGTCGGGCGCCCACTCACGCCAGTGAGCGTAGCTGGCGTGGCGCGACGTGAGGATAGGCGTGACTAACGGTTAGTCTGAGGATAGGAGATCCAACGCCCCTTCCGCAAGTATTGCGGGTTCTGGATCGTTACAGGACGGCGTCAGCAGTCGTCACGCGGGAACTGCGTGCTGATGAAGCCTGAAAACCGCCCCCGAATCACCCGCCAAGTCGTGTCGTGGGTCACCGAGGGATAGTAAATCCAATGCCCCCGGACGTGTGGTCGGGAGCAGCGGAGTTGTCTTGCCTCGCTCGCGTGGCGCGCATCAGCGCAAGGAACTCGAACGGTTGTGCCGCTACATCGCCCGCCCCGCGATCGCCAACGTCCGCTTTCCGATGTCTTGACCGGCAGGTTTGGGTTGTGGATTCAACTGGTGGGCGCAACACACGTTAGGTTCAGGAGACGCGACAGCAAGTGCTTGTCACATCGGTACAAATCGCAAGTAGCGCTGTTTGCTTTGCCCCCTCATTCGTGCTTGTACGATACTCGGATCGCCGCGAAGCCACGTCGCAGGAAGGCCATAGGCTTCAAACTCTTGTTAGTAAGAATCGCCGGTGTTGCGTCGACCGGTTGAGCCCGCAGTCGGAAACGGTCGTTCGCTGCGGGGGGTAGCGCTGGGTATCGCATCGGCCGGCTGCCCGCCGGCATGTCGGCGTATCTGCCCGAATTGATACCCAAGGGCCCATGCGCATCACCTTGATTCTGCAGGCCCAACGCGCCTCGGGCGCCCCGGACTGTTAATCCGCAGGTCCCTGGTTCGAGCCCAGGTCGGGGAGCCAATACTTTCAATAGGATGCGAGTGTTGACTGCTCAAGTTTTGAGCAGCTCGGTATTTCATAGACCGTCTTTTCGGTCTATTTCCTTCTTTTCCAGCTCCAAATCGTCATTGCGGTCTCCGCATCGATGATCTCGACGAACTCGTATCCGCCGTTCTCGAAGAGGTACCCGCCAAGGATGCATTCGTTCACGCCCACTTGGACGTCTTCGTACGACCCAATGCGTTCACCCCTTCCACGGCGATAGCCAAAAAGCACATAGCGCTTCACGTCGCGTTCGCGACAATCGGCCGCTCATTCGGCCGCACCGTCTCTGGCACGATGCTCTTGAGGTAGATCTCCGTCGTCTGCTGACTGCGGTGCCCGAGCAGGTGTTGCAGCTCGCGCAGCGCGCGGCCGTTGCGGTACTCGTCGGTCGCGCCCTTCGCGCGCAGGTCGCGCAGGCCGAAGTCTGGAATCGGCTGCGCGCGAAGCTTCTCTTTCGTGCCCACGCAGTAGCGGCGGAACATCGCGCCGATGCCCTCGACCGTGTACGGCTTGCCGTCGCGGCGGAAGACGAACGTCGGCCGCACGACGTCGGCGGCGAGGTGCTCGTCGATAATCCGGCCGAGATCGCCGACGGTCTCGATCTCCACCAGCGTCCCCGTCTTGTTGCGCGCGAAGCGCAGCACGCGGCGGCCATCATCCAGCCGCACCAGGTTGCGCGGCCCCATCGCAAGCACGTCGGTCGGTAGGGCGAGCGTGCGCACGGCGAGGATCATGGCGAGCTGCACCGACCGCTCGGCGCTTGCGTAGACTGCGAGGTATTCGGCGTCGGTGATCAGACGCAACCGCCGGCGTCGACCTGGGCGCCCGACGTCGAGACAGGGGTTGCGCTCGATGCGCTCGCTCGTCACGGCGTACGACATCGCCGCGGATAGGCACGCCATCTCGTTGCGCACGTGCGACGGCGCGACCTGGGCGCGCGCGTCGCGGAAGTCTTTGCCCACGCCATGTCTTCATGCGCGTAGGAGATGAAGACATCGAAAAGAGGATATTCCACCTCAGCGCCTCAGCAATCTGCTCGCTCAGCTCGCATTCTGCCTCGTGTTCACCTTCCGCTGTTGAGGGAATGGGAGCGCCGATACGGAAATCTGCCCGGACCGTCCGCTGGTGCCAATCTATTCGGCCAAACGGGCGCGGTCAACCGGCCGAGTTCACCGGCTGGCTATGCGTGACGATCAATGGACGCATTGGGCATCAGACCATCCACCGAGGCCATGTCTCGATGATTGCTTTGGCCCCGACGTCGCTCAGGCCAGGCTGGTTCCTGACAACGCGATCGGCGGATCAGAATGGACGAGCGGCGCGGCGCTGCACGGACTCTCGAAGGTCCCCCTTAAAGACGCGCTTCGGGGGCGCGGGCAGAGGTTAGCGCTGCGTCGTTGTGCGGGGTAGACTCGTGTTCGATAATGGCAATCGCGGCGCATACAGAGCACTCGCCCGCGCGCTCAAGAAGCGCGCTCGATATCCATGACGCAGAAGGCAGTCGCGGTTCCCGGCTCGCGGAAGACGAAACCCAAGCGACCTTAAGTGAGCAAGCCCGCCGGCCGCGGCCCTGAAAATTCAGCCGCGCAAACAAGGAAGCCATCGATGGCAGAGGAAAACTCCAGACCCGTCAATGTTTTCGTGAGCTATGCCCACGACGATGACAGACATCGGAAGAATCTTCAGAAGGCGGTCAGCCCACTGCGCCGTCGAAAGCTAATCGACGAGTGGTACGACGCGGGAATCGTGGCTGGGGACGAAGTGGACCAGGAGATTCTCCGTCAGCTCGCCCGGGCCGACCTGATTCTGTTGCTGCTCAGTCCGTCGTATATCGCTTCCGATTACTGCTGGAACAAGGAAATGCCCGTGGCGCTTGGGTTTCGTCAGCAGGGGAAAGCCAGGGTGGTCGCGATCGTGGTTGAACCCGTCAATTTAAGCGGACTCGAGCTGAGCCGTCACAAGCTGCTGCCGAAAGACAGGAAGGCCATCCCGCACTGGCATCCGCAGTCGGAGGGGTGGAACGACGTCTGTAAGGGCATCGAGCAGGTGATTGACGATCTGCACCACCCGAGCCCAGTCGACGATGCGCTTGAGGTTCCGAAGTCAATCGTGACGAACGCCTCAGTCTCCCAGCGCAGGCGAAGTACTGATCAGGCGGGCGATGCTGAGACAGTCGAGAGCGTCGCCGATTTCTGGGTCCGTCGCGGTTCGACCGTGACGCCGGGCTGCATGGCGAGATTGCACGGAACGTTCTCTCAATTCGCGCCTATGTTGATGGGTGCGCCTCGCGCCAAAGCCCGCCTTCATAAGGCTTTCCGGGAGGCGCTCGAATCGAACGAGGCCCTTATGAAGAGTAAGGCTCCCTCGCTCGACGCATGCATGTCTGTTTCCGCGGGCCAGATGGTGTGGCGCTTCCGGGACGTGCATACGGACTACCTGTATTTTGGACTTTACGATTCCATCGTTCGCAATTCGATACCCGTCCTGGTTGCCAGGCAGTACTACGATTCACACTTGGAGGCCGTGTTCCAGGCTCACGAAATCAAGACTTTCGAGGCTTCGGTCACGGGGCGTGTTATAGAAATCGACAACTCGCCTACGAAGGAGTTCATAGAGCGACATGCCAAGGATTTCATATCACCGCAGATAATCGAAGAGTTGTGCCACAACGTCTATGGCCTCGTCATCGACGGCGACCATACGTGTGTCGCAAGGCAGGGCCGCGCCCGCTACCTTGACGGTGATATCTGGATCGCAGTGGAGTCCGAGGGCCGAGAGCAATTTCTAACTGCATTTCTTAACGTGGCGAACCCCGCAGAGCGCAAGGAGGAAATCGATTTGCTGTACCAAAAAGCGCAGCGCCTGCCGGGGCCGCTACGCATCGTGGCCCAGTACGATGACGAAAACGAGTTCGCGCCCAAGTTCGGGACGTTCGGTACGAAGAATGAGTTCCTCGATTCGATTTGGAGATTCGGGTTTGGCGGGACTCAGTAACTCCGGGGTAAGGGCTACGTTGTAGATTGTCGGCTGTTGCGGCGTTTTTTTCTTGGTCGCGTTGGACACAGACCCCGCTTCGGCGGGGTTTGTCGTTTGTGGTGTTGCGACGGCGCAATCCCCCTACTGGTAAAGGAATGTGGCGCTAGAATCTCCGCATGCGCTCGCGCTCGACTAGCCCCCAAGCGCATCCGCACGCTCGAACAGACCTGCGCGACGATGAGCGCGCGCATGGCGGAGACTCTCTGAATGGACGAGTATCGGTTCTTCAAGTATCGCTCAATCGAAGTGACGGAACGCGTCGGCTACGGCTCGGCGAGCACTCTTGGCACAGCATTCAGTCGCCACGTTGGCCTCCCTCCAGGTCGCTTTGCGCGGGGGGCGCGCGAGCGTTGAAGTGTCGGCTGCATTGCATCGCCCAGGCGAGCCACGACCTACACGCCGACTAGGCAAATGCTCGACCACGTCGCACGAGGGCCTTAGCGCCGCTCGGGAGCGTCGTACGCGATGACTGCATTGTCGAGGTAGCACCACTTCCAGTGCTCGCCCGGCTCCAGTGATCACCAATGCGCCGACAACACCCGACATAAGCACTTTGCGTTGTAGTGGTCCGACGATGCCGGTCTGAGCCAAGATCAGCGCGAAGACGGCGAGGTTGTCGATTGACAGCGACTTTTCGAGAAAGTAGGCGGTGTAGTAGCTCAGCGCCGCATCACGTCCCAGCCGGGTCCAGATCCACAGGCCAAAGACGATCGCGACCGTCGATCCATGCTGCGCTCGACATCCACGCTCGCCGCACCGCCGCCGCCTGCCATGTGCGGCTGATGATGTCGATGCCGAGCAGCGCGACGACTAGCACCGCGAAGACGGTCCAGTCGAGATTGCTCGCGAGACCCATCATGGATCGGACTGGACATGGTGAGGCGCCGACATGCTCCGGTTCAGAGCTCTGCCTGACACGCGGCCGCGTAGGTCAACGCGCGCGTGGTTGGTCTTCGCGAAGTTCGCTGAAGCAGGCGCCCGGATAGTCGAGGGGCGCCGACCGCGTCGGTCGGTTGACCGCGGCGACCCCGCTGTGCTACTAAGCGGCAAAGTCGCGGCGCTCGCGAGCGCCACGACGGTGGAGGGGAGTAGCTCGGGCGGCGCCTTGGCGCCGCTTCGTCGGGCCGTCATCACGGGAGCACGCGCTGCTCTCCGGCCCTCACGGCAAACGATCCGTTTGCAAGCGAGACCTTCGCCCCGCGCGGGCGAAGGTCCGCTGCGCATCGCGTTCCGCTGGCAACCCGTGGGGTGATGGCATGGCGCAGAACTGGCACGCAATGGACCCGCAGCAGGTGGCGCGTGAGCTGGGGGTCGATCCGCAACGCGGACTCACCCGCGACGAGGTGGCCAGGCGCCTTGCGCAGCATGGTCCCAACGAGCTGACGCAGGAGGAGCGCGACTCGCCCTGGAAGCTGTTCTTCGACCAGTTCAAGAACGTTCTCGTCATCATCCTGATCGTTGCGACGCTGCTGTCGGCGTTCGTGGGCGAGTACGTGGACGCGATCATCATCCTGGTGATCGTCGTCTTCTGCGCAGTGCTGGGTTTCGTGCAGGAATACCGCGCCTCGAAGGCGCTCGACGCGCTGAAGAACATGCTCACCCCGATGATCACGGTGCTGCGCGATGGCACAGAGCAGGAGGTCGCGTCGAAGGAGCTCGTGGCCGGCGACGTGCTCGTGCTTGAGGCAGGGGACCGCATCCCCGCCGACGGCCGCGTCTCCGAGAACCACTCGCTGCAATGCGACGAGGCGCCGCTGACCGGTGAATCGCTGCCCGTGGCCAAGGAAGTCGCGGCAGCCGGCGAGGGTGCGTCAGTGGGAGACCGCCGCGACATGGTGTTCACCGGCACGACCGTGACCTATGGCCGCGGCAAGGCGATCGTGACCGCGACGGGAATGGGCACCGAGTTCGGCAAGATCGCCAAGGAGGTATCGGCGGTCAAGCAGGAGCAAACGCCGCTCGAGCGCCGCACGCAAGAAATCGGCAAGTGGCTGGGCGTCATCACGCTCGTCATCTGCGTCTTGGTGCTTGGCGTAAGCATGGCGCGCGAGCTGGCGAATGGAACGTTCAACATGGCCGGCGTGCTGCCGATGGTGATGTTCGCCATCGCGCTCGCCGTGGCAGCGGTGCCCGAGGCGCTCGCCGCCATCGTCACCGGGGCGCTCGCCATTGCCATGCGCGAGATGGCGAAGCGCAACGCGCTGGTCCGCAAGATGCCGGCCGTGGAGACGCTGGGCTGCACCAGCGTGATCTGCTCGGACAAGACCGGCACGCTCACGAAAGGTGAGATGACGGTGCGCCGCATTTACGCGGGCGGCCGCTCGCTCGAGGTGAGCGGCGGAGGCTACTCGAGCGAAGGGCGCATCGAGGGCGCGGTCGACGACGCGGGCGTGCGTCTGCTGCTCACTGCCGGCGTGCTCGCGAGCGATGCCGTCATCGGCGAGGACGGCGCGCGGCTATTCGTAAAGGGCGATCCCACCGAGGGCGCGCTGGTGGTCGCCGCTACGAAGGCGGGCCTGGGCACCGAGGAAACGCGTCGCTCTGCGCCTCGCCTGGAGGAATTTCCCTTCAGCTCCGAGCGCAAACGCATGACGACCTTCCACCGGATGCCGGACGGAAAGGTGATGGCGTTCATGAAGGGCGCACCCGAGGTGGTGTTGGAGCGCTGTACGAAGGAGCAGGCGGGCGCGGGCACCCAGCCGCTCGACGATGCGGCTCGCGCGCGGTTGCTGCAAGTCAACGAGGGCATGGCGAACGACGCGCTGCGCGTGCTGGGCATCGCGGGCAAGGAGATCTCGTCTTCAGCGGGTTACGTCGAGGACGAGGTCGAGCGCGATCTCACGTTCCTGGGTTTCGTCGGCATGATGGACCCGCCGCGCGAAGAGGCGAAGGACGCCGTCAAGGTTTGTCGCCAGGTCGGCATCCGGCCGGTGATGATCACGGGCGACCACAAGCTCACAGCGGTCGCGGTGGCCAAGGAGCTCGGTATCTTCCGCGAGGGCGACCAGGTGATGACCGGCGACGTGCTCGCGAACATGGACGACCACGCGCTCGCGGCGGTCGTCGAGAAGGTGTCGGTGTACGCGCGCGTCTCGCCCATGGACAAGCTCAAGATCGTCAAGGCGTGGAAGGAGAAGGGCCACGTGGTGGCGATGACCGGCGACGGCGTGAACGATGCGCCGGCGCTCAAGCACGCCGACATCGGGGTGGCGATGGGCATCAGTGGCACCGACGTTGCCAAGGAGGCGGCGGACATCGTGCTCGCCGACGACAACTTCGCCACCATCGTGAAGGCGATCGAGCGCGGGCGCTGGATCTACGACAACATCAAGAAGTACCTCACCTACCTCTTGCGCGCCAACATCACCGAGGTGGTGGTCCTGGGCGGCGTGGTGATGTACCTGGGACCGCAGTTCCTGCCGATGCTGCCGGCGGCGATCCTCTACATCAACCTTGCCTCCGACGGCCTGCCCGCGCTGGCCCTCGGCATCGCCCCTCCCGACAAGGACATCATGATGCGGCCGCCGCGCGATCCGAACGAGAGCGTGTTCTCCTTCGACGTGCGCACGCTCATCCTGCTGGGCGCGTTGATCGAATGCCCGATCTTCCTCTACATCTTCTTCAGAGGCATGCACGACATCGAGCTGGCCCGCACCGAGGTGTTCCTCATGTTCGTGATCATCGAGCTGATGCTGGCGCTCAACTTCCGGTCGTTGCGTTACGGGCTGCTGGAAGCGCCGCCGCACAAGTGGCTGCTCATTGCCATCGCCTGGGAGCTGGCGCTCATCGCCGTCCTGATCCAGTTCGATTCGGTGCGCGAGGCCTTCGGCATCCGCATGCCGACGTGGGAGAGCGTGGGCTTCGTGATCCTGATCGGCATCGGCATCATGATAAGCATCGAGATCGCCAAGGCGTGGCTGCGGCGACGGCTCGCTCCCGTGGTTGCAACGCAGGCGGTGTAGTCGTTGCGGCGCCACGGCGCGTTCCCGCGGAGACGAGCTGCATCAAGACGCCGGAGAAGTGCACATTCCCGCGCATGGATACCAGCGCATGGGACCGCACGGGGAGCAGTTGTTGCTGCTACAACGGTTTCGTTGCCTCGGGAGGCGTTCGCCGCGTCGTGATCGTTCGTGTCATCACTCGCTCGCAGCGGGATGGGAGCCGGCGGCGTCGTCGTCGATGTGAGACGGTCGCTTTCCGAGTGGCGCCTTTACCGATTTGACGAGCGTCACCGGAATCTCAGGATCCATCATATGGATCGCCTCGTGGCTCACAGATCCGAGCATTAGCTGGGTGACGGTGCCGTAGCCGTGTGTGCCCATGATCACTTTGTCGCAGTGAAGCTTCTTCGCGAGGTCGGCAATGACGTGCGCCGCGTGTCCGACCAGCACGTGCTCCGTATATGCGATGCCGGCCGCGTCGAGCAGCGCCCGGGCCGGCGCGAACGCTTTCTCAGCTTCCTCATGGCGGTAAACGTCGAGGATGTCCTTGGACAAGAACCTCGAGATGTCTCTTGACAGGCGCGGCTCGACATTCAAGAGATGAATCTCGAGCGGTTCGCGCTCCTGGACCAGCTTGACGACGTGGCGGATCGCACCTAGGGAATTGCCGGTGCCGTCGACCGGCACCAATGCCTTGAGCATGTCGACCTCCAGACCAAACGATCAAGAGCCGCCGGGCCACACCGAGCGGAGAGCTCGGGAGTGCATGCATGGTACGACATGCCGTCCTTGCGATATACGGTCTTGGCTCAGGGGTGTTACTGGCGGTTCTAGGCCAGATCGACTGCCCGCGTCGACCCGAGGTGGACATCCGCATGCGATTACGCGGACTCTGGCACGATGGGCCGCAGGCCACGATCCGGACCGGCGTATTACGTACGTAATAAACCTTACGTAATTCCACCACGTTTGCGGCATACCGTGGAGACCTTCACGTTCACCGATTTCAATCGTGCGCCGTCGGTTTGGGCACGTCACTTGCCAACGGGTAAGCGGGTGAAATTCAAGTCGCTGGCGGGCATGTTCGACTAGGGCGGGCGGCGTCGTCTGGCGCTGGAAGGATGGCAGCAACTACTACGGCGCGCGCGCCAACGCGCTGGAAGACAACGTATAGCTCTACTACACCCAGAACAGCCGCCGCAATACGATCAAATACGTGGACGCGCTCGTTGCGGGAAACCAGTGGCACATGCTTCGTGCGGAGTTCTCCGGCAAGCACATCCGCGTCCAGCTCGACGGCAAGATCGATATCGAAGTCGATGACGGACACATTGACGGCATAGACCGGGCCGACGGTGTGTGGACCAAGGCGGATAGCGTGACGGTTCGCTCTCGGCGTAAACCGCGAGATATTCATATGGGAGATGAGGCGCTCGCGGCGCTTGCGCGTCGGACGCTGTAGCTTGCAGGCAGGGATTGGCCGGCAGGCGCTTCACTACGCTGGTCCCGACGGGCGCGGAACTAGCTCATCGAGTCCATTGTCGAGCCACGAGCGCACGCACGCCTCGCAGCCGCAGCGTTTACCGTCACATGCCGCTGGCCACTCGCGCGTGCAGATGCACGGCTTGCCGTCGTAGCCGCCGGTCTGCGGATAGCGTAGCAACGCCTCGGAGGCCCACTTAATACCGCCAATGCTTCGCGCTGCGTTCGATCGCGCGCAGCGCCGCAGTGTCGCAATATTCAATCGGCATACGACGGCGTCATAAGAGGCGAGTTGACTCCAGCGACGAGCGGTAGCCCGAGCGCAGCCCCTGTTGTCGGACGTCCTTACACTGAAGTTGCATCTGAGAACTTGAGTCCTGCAACTACCTGTTTACTTTAGGGCTTCGATTCCGGCATCACGGTTGCTTGCCTTTAGAACCACAGGTAGGCGATCGCCTCATCTAGGCATCTCGGTCAGCGACCTCCAGGGAGGAACCATGTACACCGAAATCGGCATCCGTCGTCAGGCGTTGCTCGTCGCCACCGCCATGCTGTGGCCCGTTGTGACACTCGGGGCACCCCAAGTGCCGCCGTCTGCTCCAATGACGGTTGTCAATACGTCGAACAACCCAGTTCCGGTGACCGGTAGTGTGGGCGTAACCGGCGGTGTCACCGTGAATAACCCGTCAAGCTCGCCCGTGCCCGTATCCGGTGTCGTGGTCTCTGGGGAGGTCACTGAACTAATTCACGTATGGTGTGTAGTGCGCGGCGATCATCGGGCTAATGAGATCCGCGAGACATGCGCGGAAGTTAATACAAGGTGACTGTCCGCGATGAGGATGCGAACCTTTGCCTAGGGAGGCGGCAATGTTGGAACATCGTCATGCTAGACATCAAGCGTTGATAGATGAGTTCCGAGCTGTTTGGCAGGAGCGCGTCGCGGCCTTGGACGTGGTTGCCACGAAGGAAGTCGCAGTCGCCAATGGTCTTTCCTCTGATCCTCCAACTGCTGAGGAGCGCGAACAACTAAAAAGAGCGCAAGCTGCTGTGGAGCAGGCGCTTAGGCGCGTTCGGTTGGCTAATGGATATGCGCGGCGATCCGAGACAACGGTAGGCATGCGCGTGTCTTCGACACGCTCGCCGGTAGTCCCGGAAATCCCATATTGGCCGCGCTACGGCCCGCGATGATGACGCCGGCGGCGACCGGCATGACAGGCCACGCCGACCGAGCCACGACAAAAAAATATGCCAACAGGATCACAGCGTCCGTGATGAGGGCGCGTGGAGTTACTTGGGGATAGGAGGCTTCCGTGAAAATTCTCGATCGAGTGTTCAATCCGCGTGAAATCCGGCTACGTCTCAGGCTGAATCAAGAACAGTTCTGGACCCCGATCGGCGTCACGCAGAGTGGGGGATCGCGCTACGAAAGCGGGCGCGAGATGCCGAGGCCGGTGAAGGAGCTGCTGCGCCTCGTGCACGTCGAGCAGGTCGACCTTTCGCAGGTGAAGCACGTCGACTTCGAGATCATCGGTTATCTCAAGGAATCGCATCCGGACCTGTACCGGAATCTTCGTCATGCGGTGAAGGGACGGCAGAAGAGCGCAGACGGCGCGCCGGCGTTCGGCCCTGATGGGGCAATCGGCGATGACCTCGACGACGCCGAGATGGCAGTCGCACCCGGCGGAATCGACCTCCCGCGCCGCTAAGGCCCGGCATTCTTCGCGACGCGAAGACACAAGTATGGGATCGAGAACCAGGCCGGCGTGCAGCTCGTGCGCTCGCTGGACGTTTCGGCCGTCGAGCGACGGCCTGCGTGCGAGCAAGTCGCGCTTGTACGACGATCGGGACCTAACATCCCGCAGCGCCGGCCAGGCGTCGCAGCTCCGGCTCCCCCAACGGAGAATGACTGACGCATGGCCAGCGCCGATGGCCGGCAGCATCCTGGCCCGGTAAACGGGGATATGCTTTTCGTATCGCCGCCGCCCCAGCGACGGACAGCATGCCCTATGCGAGGTGGGGCGCCATATTTAGGCACGAGGTGAAATATGAACCGCTACGGCATTAGCGCGATTCACTGGAACGAAAACCTCGGCGAGATCGATGAAGTACTGTTGCACAAATTGGTCGAGCACGAAGGAACGTTTGTTCTCAAGCACGGCGAGCCGGCTTGTTGCTCTGATGTTGTAAGTCTCATTCGTGGCGGCGACATGGTTTGGGTAATGCTGTCTGCCGGTCCGCACAACTACAAGAACACGGACCACGTCCGCATCAACGTCAAACGCGGCCGCCAGGCTTACCTCTACAGTTGTACGAGGAGCGGGACGCCGACCACCGCTTTGACGGACCTGCCACGTTACGAGAGGCAGGACGATCTGCCCCCTCGGCCGCCCGGCAGCGGTAGCTCCGTGCAAAGAGCACGCCCCACCCAAGGACAGGGTCGCAGGTTCGATTCGCGCTGAGGACGCCCAATACTGGCGTCCCTAGTGATCGTGTCAGCGGTCGCCGACGCTGACCGCTCTGCGCAAGCACGGAAGATCGCTCAGTGGCGTCGCGAGTAGCCGCGCGAGCTGGGAAGCGGCCCCGACACATGAAGGTCGCTTCGTCGAGGACTGACCGCTCCAGGCCAGAAGCCGCCATTGAGCGAAGGCGCCGACAGCGGTCGTTCGAGCATCGATCAGTGGGAAGCCCGGCAAGTCCTTCGAGAGATGCAAAAGAAGTAAGATCAGCTAGCGCAATGTGCCGGTCCCTGACTAATGGACCGTCAGATTGCGAGGCCGTCGCGTGGCGCGCCATCGTTGGCGCCTGATCAGCGCGTACGGCGCGGTTCGCTCTTGCCTCGCAGTTGGGCGCCCGTTCGCGCGTTGCCCCGCGTAGCGGGCTTGTCGGCCGCGCGCTTCGCGGGCTTTACGAGGCCGCTCGCCGCCGCGATGGCCACCGTTTCGTACTCGGCAGCGTAGTGCCTGCGCATGCGCACGATCTCGCGCGTGTACTCGCGGGCAAGCTGCTTCTTCTTCGTCGCCGACAGCAGGCGTCCGGCGAGCTGGAAGAACTTCGACTCCTCCTCCTTTAGGTGGTGGCGCACCTTGAAGCTCAGCGTCTTCGCGGTTGCGATCCAGCCGGCCTGCTTCTTGTTGCGGACCGACAAGTCGTCCAGCAACTCGTCAATCTCGTGGTGCTCGTGCAGCGCATGACGCGACGCGTCGAGGCCGCCGTCCTCCATCAGCAGCGGTACGTACAGGTGGCGTTCCTCGGCCGCCGCGTGCGCCATCAACTCGACCTTCAACTGCAGGAAGAGCACCTGACGGGCAGCCATGTCGCGGCGCGACGCCGTGAGCTTGCGGCACAGGTCTCGTTGCAGGTCGTGGCTCTCGCGGATGGCATCGAAGATCATGTGGCAGCTCCCGGATCACATTGTTCGGACGCGGCATTGTGTTCGATCAGCGACGCCCCGCTGCGGCGCACGCACGGCGCCCGCGGCAACTCAGTCCCGCAGGCTGCGCCGCACGCCGCCTCTGCCGTGAACGCGCCACGCGAAGCCTCGCTCGCCACGACAGCTTCCTGGCGCGGCCTTGCACTCACACTGCCGACCAAGAGCAGTCATTCGCAAATGCTCGACGGCAACACTGCTTCGGCATAGTCCCGGTGTGAATTTCTTACAACCCCTGGAATGTAGTGCTACTCACTTCTGCCCGCTGGAAGACGGTTATTATCGCCTAGTCATAGGGTAGCCACAGGGGCTGGGTAAACCGATTGGATCGCATGACCACACGTCGTCGGGAATTGCTCATTGCGCTCGGAGCCGGCGCGCTCGCTTGGGCGGGCGCGGTACGCGCGCAGGCGCCGCCAACAGTCCGCCGGATAGGACTGCTCTCGGGATTCTCGCCTTCCGTTGACGCGCCCTCGTACCAGGCATTCCGGCTCGGTCTCCGCGACCTCGGATGGGTCGAGGGAAAGAACATCAGCATCGAGTACCGCTATGCGGAGGGCAGACACGATCGCCTCCCTGACCTCGCGGCCGATCTCGTCCGTCTCAAGGTTGACGTCATCGTCACTACCGCCACTTCCGATACTCTGGCTGCCCAAAAAGCTACCAGGGCTATCCCTATCGTTATGGTGGCTGGGGGTGACCCTGTTGCGAACGGGCTGGTTGAGAGCCTGGCGCAGCCCGGCGGCAACGTCACGGGGTTATCCCAAATGCTCCAGGAGTTGGCGGGAAACGGCTGGAGCTGCTCAAGGAAATGGTTCCCAAGCTCTCCCGCGTGGCTGTGCTCTGGAATCCACAGAGCGCAAGCGCGACACTCAATTGGAAAGAAAACCAACAACCAGCACGGCAGCTGGGAATCCAGCTTCATTCGCTGGAGGTACGGAGCCCCAACGAGTTGGACAAAGCGTTCGAAGCTGCAACCACGGCGCGCGCTGGCGCTCTTGCCATCCTGCCAGACCCGGTGATCAGTACGAATCTAAAACGAATCGTGGACTTTGCGGCAAAGAGCCGCTTGCCGTCGATATATCAGTGGTCGGAATTCGCGGACGCTGGCGGTCTTGTGACCTATGGGCCAGACCGTGCCGACTTGTTCCGGCGCGCTGCCACCTACGTGGACAAGATCCTCAAGGGCACGAAGCCCGGCGATCTTTCAGTCGAACAGCCGACCAAGTTAGAGCTGGTGGTAAACCTGAAGACCGCGAAAGCGCTCGGGATCACGATCCCGCAGTCGGTCCTGTTTCGCGCCGATAGGGTAATCGAGTAGTGGGCGCGAATGACCGCTTTCCGGAATTGGCCATTGATGTCCGCGACCAATTGCAAGAAGGCCCACCGCACCACAGTGGGTGGGGTGGGCCTCTTACTCTTCAGCCACGGACGTTTCCAACTTCCTGTCCGGACTTTGCCCGGATGGCGGCGGCCTTCAGCGCGCAGGCGCGTTGATCGTAATCCGAGCTACGGAATTCTCGCCCGTCTCCACGAGAGAAACGCCCGTAGGATTCCTTAGCCCGATCTCGAGGGTCTTCGCCGTACCCGCACCCTTCAAAGCGGTTACGGTGAAACTCCGCTCGAGCACGCCCGGAGGAAATGTGATGGTGCCGCAGCCCTGTACGCCGCCGTCGAGGCCGAGACGATAATCCACGCCCCTTACCGCCGTGCCGCCGTTGATTGTGCACTCGACGGAAAACTGCTCGTTTACCCCCGTGTTCGGCTCCTGGTCGACCCGAGTGATTCTCACAACGATTTGACTCGAGGCACTGTCATCGTACGTGCCCCGATCGAACCCGAGCAACGTCGGCATCGGCTCAGCGCTCGCGGACAGCGTAGTCCCCGCCGCGAGCATTAAGACCACGTAAGCAACAGCGAATCTGTTGAACGATTTCATCGGATATCCTTTCCTTATCAGCCTTTCCCGGGCGGCGACGTGGGCGGCACCGCGTGCATGACGGTCAGCGTCACGCTGTTGTTCCGATACGAGACCCTGAAAAGGTGGCCGCCCGTCTGCCACGCGCGATTTTCGGGCAGCTTGTCGAATCTGCCCGTGATCGAGTTGCCCTTCATGATCGTCAGCACGGTGCCCTGGGCCAACGGGCTCCGCACATCCAGGGTGAGTTCTCCATCCAGCACCAGGTTCCCGTCAGCCTCGACGCTCGTGTAGTCGCTGGCGCTCCTGACGGTCGCGGCGACCTTACCCTCGCGGCCTATCCGCACATCCCCGCCGACGGTCAGGACATTGCCGGGGGCGACGACGACTTGGGTGAGGCGCGCCGCATCCGCGGCTTCTTCCGCCGTGAATCCGGGTTGCAGCACGCCGCGGACGACGTCGATGCTGCCATCCACGATGCCGCTGCCGCCGAGGTTCCCGCCTTGGACGTCGATCGAGCTTGCGTGCGTGCCGTTGATCGAAAGCTTGCCGCCTTCGACCGTCGTGAGGCCCTCATAGGTGTTGTCACCCGTCATGACCAGCGTACCGGGTCCCTGCTTGACCAGCGAAGCCGTGTAGAGGTGGTTGTCAATCTTGTTCTGAATGTAGGCCGCGCGCGCGTCCATCCATTCCTTGCGCCACCTGAGGGCGTCCTGATAGGGGATCTTGTCGTACACCTCGGGATGGCCGTTAGTGATAGCTTGGATGGCAGGATCATTCAAAATGCCCTGAAGCACGAAGGCCTGTTTGCTAAGTGTGCCGTCCAGGTTCAGCACGTTGGGGCTGAATTCACCGGCGTAGGCAATGCCTTGCTGCTTGTAGCTCGCCAGCCACTGCAGATCTTCCCTTTCCCTTTGCTTGATCGCGACCTCGCTGATGTTGTTCGACCAGACGTCCAGCGGCGCTTTACTCATGTTGTAGGTCATGGGGCTCAGGAACTGGCCGGGGCCGTACATGCCTTTGTCCAGATCGGGAATCCCCCAGCCCCAGCGTTCGTCCGGAAGACCATCGGGAGCGGTCCAGGCGATGGATGCTCCGGAGGGGGAGGTTTGCCCGGTGCCGAGGAATCTCACGCCGTCGGACATCTTATTGTCCGCCGTGGTGAACATCAGCTCACGCACCTGCCTGGCGTCCATGTTCGGATAGCGGGAGAGCAGGACCCCCATCACCGCTGTCGCAACGGGCGTTGCCGGTGACGTGCCGCTTGAGTTTGAATAGCTATTATCAGCAGCGCTGCTCGTGGTACGAACGTTGTTTGAAGGGGTAGACACGGTCCACCATTTCGCGAGCCCCGCCTCGTTAAACCCGAACTGCTTTGCGTATTCGGGATTGGCCGCAGTGGGCGGTTGCACCCCGCCGACGGCTACAAACTGTTTTTCCGCCCAGGGATTGAAGAGGGGATACGCCGGGCGAAAATACGGGTTGCTCCAGTCGTTGTTGCCGGACGACCTTACGTTGACGGTACCGCTGACCTTGATGACGTCCCAGATGGCGTCCATAAAGGAACGTCCGGGGTAGTTCGGATTGTATTGAATGCCGCCTTCAGAATAGCTTTTCTTGAAGAAGAAATACTGGTACTCCAAATCCTTCAGGAACTCGTTGGGGATCGTAGTCGCCATCGCCGTGGGGTTGGCGCTGTCTTTGCCAGGCAGTTGATAACCGTTGGCGAGGTTGCCGTTGGCCCCAAGATTGTTTCCTAAACCGTCAAACTGGGTTCTGTTAAGAGTCTGGACAAAAGAGCCCCAACTGCTGTTGATGACCTGGGCGCCTGCGTCCACCAGGGCCTTATTGGCTGTATACCAGTACACGTAAT
Organism: uncultured beta proteobacterium; assembly: GCA_963851465.1. Classification (GTDB taxonomy): domain Bacteria; phylum Pseudomonadota; class Gammaproteobacteria; order Burkholderiales; family Casimicrobiaceae; genus VBCG01. Next base: position 282,286 of record CAWKPJ010000004.1, on the reverse strand, counting down.
CGTGGAAGGGGCCGTGGGACTGGGTATCGGAACCGCCGGTCTTGGCAACAACCATCGTCGATCCAAAGGCGATGCCCTGCTGCTGGCCTATACCATCGCGCATGCCGGAAGTAACCCCAAGCATGCCGGTCCCGTGGCCGTAGTCACTTGTTCTCGCCTGATCACCGTCCACAACGAACGGCTGGCCCGCAGTAAACGGGTTCATCGGGGTTGCGCCACGATACCCGAAGCCGGACGTGCCGTAGACACCCGCCGCTCTCACCGAAACGATCCGCCCGGTCTGAAATGCTTCGTGTGTAGGCCTGTAGCCCGAATCCATCATGCCAATCGTGACGCCCTGCCCGTAATACCCCAGGGCGTAGGCGGTGGACGCGTTTACCGCGAAGAGCTGCCAGGGCCATTGGACCGCTGTGCCACCAGTAGAAGGATCATGGCCGGTGTAATTGCCATATTCCGGCGTCTCCCAACTGGCTTTCGCGGCGGGCAGGTCCGCTGGCGATGTGGCGACACGGCCGGGGTCTCCCGGGTACGACCACTCATTCGCGCTGGCCGGAGAACCGACAAAGACCAGTAAGGACGAGCAAGCAGCAAGCGCCAGGAAAAGGTTCGTCCCCTGGCCTTGTTGCCGCCTTGTCAGGACGGCATTTCGCCGACTTGGTAGATGCATTTTTTGAGACCTCCAGTCGAGATTTTGCAGATTGTCGCGCCGGTATGGCGCTGAAGATGCCTGCACCGACGTCAAAGATGAATGACGCCGGTTACATATTTGTTACACGTAAGGTTAGACCTACGGATGCCAAATCTTAAATGCGGGCAGCGTTACGAACCATGTCCGCTTGATCCTCGATCGCAGTTGCTGACTCTTCGATATCCGGGCGGCCTCGACATGCGGCGACCGTACAACATCGAGCGAGGGCATCTGTGTGCCTGCGGCGCGGTGGATCGGACAATGTCTAGGCTACAGGCTGCGCAACTCGCATGTCAAACGTTTCGCGGATGCGTTTGAGACATTAGCGGTTGCGCGCTTCGCGTTCGTGGGCGAGAAGGACACGGGTACGATCCATCTTGATGGGCCAGGTGTGCCATCCTTCATATGATCTTTGCCAAAGAAGTTCACCTCGGCTCGCGACACCTTCGACCCTGCAGCAGCGCTGGCCACGCGATCGTGATGCCGCGATCGGGCGCACCACCGAACATACCTGCGCAGGAAAAGGGCTAGCAGTCGCCGCTCCTCCGCGTCGAGCGTGACCGGCGGCAGGCGCCGGCCTCGAACCGGCCGCCAGCCTAGAAGGGCGGGATCGCCAATCTCAGGTGAACCGGGAGGCGTCATCGGCGCACTTGGTCCCGCGCGCCGCCAAGGAGCTCGTCGGGCCCGTTGTCCAGCCACGACCGGGTGCACGCCTCGCGGCCGCACCGCTTGCCGTCGCACGATGCCGCGCGCGTCGGCTTGCCGTCGTAGCCACGCTGGCGGGTAACGGAGGAGCGACCTGACGCCCGAGATTAGTATGCGATAGGTTGGAGTCGAGCACTTTGACGATGGGAGCGAGCGTTTTCAATGTCCATCATTTCACTTCGCCCCCCAGTGGGTTTACCATCGACACCGTTAGCGAAGAGATATACGAGCGCTATCGCGGGTCTGGCTCTGTGACAGTTACCCAGGTTCCCAAACTCGCAACGTTCGGTTTGCTCGGCTTGCCGTCGCTGGCTGGGCGCGCTGCGTTGGCGCAGAGCGCAACCCCAAGCATTCGCTCACGGCCCCGCGCCGTCGATGGGGGCGCGAGCTGTACTAGGGCATGGAGTGGCTTGAAAAAACTCTAGCCCGTCGATGCTTTTGCAGAAATGCAGTGTATTTGTTTTGTGGTGATGTTTAAAAAGCAATGAGTAACGAAGACAAAGGAGGAGCAGAGATGAAGAAGTTATTCAGTAGCACCCTATCAATTATCGTCGTACTGTCCTTGTGGTTGCCCGCAGTCGCCGCGACGCCGTTTCAGGAGAGGGTTACTTACATTCCCTCAGTTACGCCGGCGGAGCGGGCAGTCATTCATGCGAAGGTTGATGCCTTGAGTGGAGATGTGGGAAATGCGATTGTGGGGGATGGCAGCTACAACCCTCTCAGCCTCGTCGGCACAATGCTCGACGGGGGTGACTTTGATTCCATTTCACGCGGCGCGGGCGGCGCCCCCGTGTCGACCGCATACCCGTTTCCCGTGAACAATACCGCGGCCAACCAGAATGAGCGCGATAGAAAGACCGCCAAGTTGGCGTGGGTGGTGGCGACCGCGAAAGCTCTCGGATTCCCTGTGGTCGTGCAGAGGCAGCCTGATAAATTGGTTTACGTGGAAATCGGCGACCCCGACGCGCCCGAGATGATCATGGCGCTCAGTCACCTCGACTCTCCGACAGCTTCCGTCAGCGCCGCGCAGCTTGCCCGCTGGAGAGGCCCGGATGGGTTACTCGGCGCCGCATCGGCGTACTCCCCCAATTCTTACCATACGCCTTACGTCAAGGACGGCTGGATTTACGGAGCCGGAATTCAGGACGACAGCGGCCCCACGCTGGCGACGATGATGGCGGCAAAAGCGCTGATGGAAGCGGGATTACCCCGTGACAGGCGCATACGCATAGCCATGGGCATTTATGAGGACGGCGGCCCCGGAACACCGACCGTTGCCAACACCTCCAACTTCATGAGTATCCCTTATTACACGGCCAATCCCAGTTTTTACGATAACTGGGCCTACAAGATGCTTAACCGGGAAGAGATGCCGATCGCGGCGTACACGTCGGATTCGCGCTTCCCGGTGATCGTAGGGAATTCCGTCGCTTCAACCCCCGCGGTTTCGATGAGCCTTTCAGGCGATGCCGGAAAACCATTCAGCCTTGCCGCGGCTGTTGCCGGGGTTACCTTGAGAGCAGGCGACCCGACGTTGAAGGATATTGTTTTCGGAAGCACGACCCAAATTGCTTCCAGGGCGGTATTCACTCTCGACGTAACCGGCGTAAGCACGGAGGACAGGAACAGCTTCATCACTAGCGTCAATGCCGCCGCTACGGCGAAGGGATGGCTCCCCGCCCTTCCGACGGAGACGCCCAAGGTAAGAGCTGAAATATCCGGTGACACCATAGTTCTGGAGATCAACACCGGCGTAGCGATGGAAATGCCTACGCCTCAGTACGGCAAGAACGCCATCGTGTGGGGAATGCACCTGCTCTCGGAAGCGCTCGGGGCAAGAGGAATCACGTCTGCGGATCTTCAGCTCAAGAAGGCCGCCGAGGGGATAGCCGACCTGTTCTTCCGCGGCGGAGTGGAAGGCGAGGCCTACATCGGAAGATATATGGGCATACCCGAGAGCCTGCTCCGCAATCTCGACAACGGCGCGCCGAATTTGACGTTTGCGCTGATGGGCGGGATCAACTCGGAGAATCTTACGAGCTTCTATACAGCGAGCACTCGCAGCTCTGAGCATTCCCATGTTCATGAGAAGCATGCACACAAACGCGACGGACTATAACGGCGCTGTCGCCGCAGTCAACAGCGCGTGGCAGAACAATGGGTTTACTTTGGGCCCGCCATAGCGGCATTCTCCAATCCGACGCTCTATATGACCCACGACAACCCTCTGATAGCGCTTCAGCTGGCGAGCTATAGGGGGTCGATGAATCACGATCCCGCGGCTTTCAGCGATGTTTTCGGCCTTCTCGACATGGCATATGCGCAGGGGACCACCGGCGGAACGCTCGCCGGAAATTTCCAGAACAAGATGAACGCCTTCGGGGCGGTAATCCCGGGCAATGAGCGCTGGTGGCATACCGCAAACGAGAGGATGAAGATCGCATCGGCCGTTCAGATGACCAAGCTGATGGCCGACGGAATGCTGGAGATGGCGCGTTATACGGGGCCAGCAGGCGCCAAGTTCATGTGGGCTGACATTCCGGGGCTCAACGCCGACAGGGCCGACCTCGATCTTCTCGACGTCACGATAGGGACGTATGAGGACGCCTAGGACGCGGTGCTTCCGGGATATCTTGGCAATGACATGCTGCTTGCGGCGACTTCGTTCAATATCCCGATGTGGAGCGCTCGCGGAAACACTTCGCCGACGGCTGCCGCGTACGCGGCTGGTCATGGCGCGGGCGGCGTTTACCTTCCCTTGAACAATGCGGATTTCCTGGCAAACACTTTTGTGTTGCCGATGAGACTCGAGTTCAAGGTCACGAGGCCTGCCAACTCTGACCGCTGCGGAGTGGAATTTTCTCGTGAAGGGCGGTTTCAAGAACTTTTCATTCAATGTCCTGAAGGGCGGCACCGTCATTCCTTTGACGGTTCCGGCTGGGGAGAGCGCGGATAAGTTCTTCTACAAGAGGGTATCCGCACGTGACCCGAATACCATTTACGTTTCTGTCAACCTTGCGATAACGGACGATTCATACCAGGGAGTGTCGACCGTCGTAGCGGATTCGAAGACGGATCTGTACTCGGTGAATCCAAATTACCTGGCGTCCAACCCGAATCCGTTCCCGGAACGCGGCGCCAAGGAGCAGAGGGGATTCTTCCTCTTCGGCGACGGAAGCAAAGACGCTGAGTTCACGTCACCTGAGGCAATCTACGTTACGCTTCCGGTTACGGTTCAGCAGGGATGCGCTGCCGCTCCGGCGATTGCGAATGCTCTCCTCGACAGCATAGGCTTTAAAGGATCCCGAGGCGCCATCGCCAAAGCCGTTTCCTCTGAAATGGGCAGCCATCCAGATGATAAAAATGGTTCAATGTTCTGGGGAATTGACAAATGCCTACAGGGAATGCCGAACCCTTACTATCAAGCAGCTGTGAAGTCGTACCTCAGAACCACAATTTGATCTGAAGGTCTAGTAATGTTTATCCGCCGCCGGATCGACGGCCATCGCTGGCACGAGCTTTCATGGCGGCGGATAAATTTCTGGGGAGGAGAGATGAGAGGCTACCTCAAGCATTTCCTCGCGGTCGCTCTAGTGGTCGCAGCTCCACTTGCGAAAGCAGAACCCCCCCCTCCCACCGTGAACGAGTTCAACATCCTCTTCGGCTCTCAAAGGTATAACCTGATTGATCGCACAACTTTTTTACCGTGGAATATTACTGGCATCACGGTAATGTTCTCGGTGCCGGTGCCGATTACATCTGGCAACGTGAACAGCTTATCTGGCGTCTCGGCCTCTGGTTTCAGCGGGTTGGGCACCAGTACATTGAGTTGGACCTTCCCAGCCCTCTCGGACGGACCTCATTCTTTCGTTTTAGCCGGTACCGGTGCGCACGCACTCAAAGACTCTTATGACATCCCCCTATATGGCGGTGCCGATTTCACCAAAACGTTCAGCGTTCTGTTTGGCGACTTTAACGGTGACGGCAAAGTCAACCGCGCGGATGTCGACGGTGTCGACGCTGCGCGATCTCAGCCCTACAGCATATTCGCGGATATAGACGGGAATGGGGTCGTGGACATCAACGATGTCGACCTAATCCGTGCCACCGTATCCCGAACTACTGCGCGTAGCAAACGCGCGGTCCGATGATCTGTTCGTGCAATCGCGCCGCGCCTGACATGCGCGAACCGCGCGCGCACCAAGTGATGTAACGCCGCAGGAGCGCTGGATTCTCGCCCGGCTGCGACACTGGCGCTTCCATAGCCTCGCCGAGCTGAATACCGCCATTCGTCAGTTGTTCGGCGAGCTCAACGACGCGACCGTTCCAGAAGCTCGAGGGCAGCCGCGCGCAGCTGGTTCGAGCTGCTCGATCGGCCAGCGTTGCGGCCGCTGCCGGCCGCCGCCTTCGAATACGCCGACTTCAAGCGCGCCGAACGTGGGCTCGCTACGCTGGCCCGGTCCCACCGACGCGTTCGCGGCGTGGACTGAGTGAATGGCGGCGCCGCGCCTCCTGAAGCGCTGTCTGAAGGTGCAGCAGTCCATTCAGGAATGAGCAGCATCTAGCGCGCCGGTGAGTCAAATAACGCTAAGATGGTCGGTGGAACCCACGATGAGGGAGTTCGCCATGGATCCTCAAAGGCCGCAAACAGCCCCCGCCGACGCGACGCCGGACCAGACTACCACCGGCAAGGGAATTCGGGACGCGACAAGCGAGTCGGTTCGCGCGGGAGTCGATATTCGCGCCCGCGTCCACGACGTGACGGTGCTTGCGCTCAAGGCGCGCCGGTTCGACCGGCATGGCGTACGCGAGGTCGTCGGGGCGGTCACGGCCGGCTTGGCGTTGGGCGCTGAGCAGAGTCGTGGCGAGCTGCGTCAGGCGCTTGCCGAAGCGTTTCGCGGGTTGGACGATGCGCTGACCCGCTCCGCGCAGTCGGGAGGCGCCGCGCTGCGTCAGTTCGTCGCGACCGGGAAGGATTTTTCCGATACCGAGTTCAAGGAAACGCTCGCCACGATGAAAAAGCTCGAAGACGACTTTCTATCGACTGCGGCGCACGCGGCAGAGGCGGCGAGCGAGAAGGTGCGACCCGAGCTCCGGCATCTGATCGACACTGCCCGGACTACCGGCACTGACACGGGCAAGACGGTGGCCATGACGTTCACCGACCTGGCGCAGCGGTTTTCGGCGGCCTGGCTCGATGTCACCTTGGCCGGACTCGAAGTCGCGAGCGAAGTCGGCATGCGATTCGCTCAGGTGACGAGCGGCATCCTGGGCGGAATCGCCGACGCGCTCGCCGAGCATCGTCCCGACACGAAGCACTGAGTCCCGCCGATGTTGCAGGAAGCATTTAGCGCGATGCGGGACCTCCCGCGTCTGCACGAGATCACTTCGGTCCTGATCCGGCATGGCTTGGGCGACGTGGTTCGCCGCATCGGGGTTGCCGGTGTACTTGAGCGCACGGGGCAGATCCTTCACTGGGGTCCTGCGACTGAGTCGCTTGCTCTGGATCCGGCCCAACGCGTCCGCCTCGCGTTCGAGGAGCTCGGGCCGACCTTCGTCAAGCTCGGCCAGTTGCTGGCCACGCGCGTGGATCTGTTTCCCCCTGCATGGATCGCGGAATTCGAGAAGCTGCACAGCGACGTGCCGCCCGTTCCATTCGACGAGTTGTTGCCGGAACTTACGCGCACGTTGGGCCGTTCACCATTCGAAGCGTTCAAGGCGCTGAACACACCGCACAGGGATCCGCGTCGATTGCACAGGTGCATCGCGCCCGCTTGCAGGACGACACGCCGGTCGTGCTGAAAATTCGTCGACCGGGGATCCGCCCGAAGGTCGAGGCCGACCTGCGTCTCCTTGGACATCTCGCTCAGTTGATCGAGTCGGAAATGCCCGATACCCGGCGCTACCAGCCGATCGAAATTGCCGCGCAGTTCGCCCGCTCGCTGGAGCGTGAGCTCGATTTCACCATCGAGGCAAACAACGTCGAGCGATTTGCCACGAACTTCGCCGACGATCCGTTCGTCGTCATTCCGAAGATCTTCCGGCAGTGGTCGAGCGAGTCGCTGCTGGTCCAGGAGCACATCGACGGCGTTCCCGGGGTCGACCTCGCGGCGGTCGAAGCAGCCGGACTCGACAAGCGCGTGCTCGCGGCGCGCGGTGCGGAAGCGATACTCCGCATGATTCTCATCGACGGTTTCTTCCATGCCGATCCGCATCCGGGCAACGTGTTCTATCTGCCCGGCAACCGCATCGTGTTGATCGACTTCGGCATGGTGGGTCGACTCGCGCCGCGCCGTCGGCGCGAGGTGATCGACCTGCTCGCGGGCCTCGCGCGAATGGAAGAAGAGCCGATGATCGACGTACTGCTCGACTGGGCGGAAGATGCCTACGTCGAGGAGGCCAAACTTGCCGCCGACATCAACGAGCTGGCGTTCGAGTTCGAGGGGGTGGCGCTTGCCGACATCCGGATCGGCGTGCTCATTCGCCGGTTTGCAGCGATCGTCAGGGACCATTCGATCGTGCTTCCGGCGGATCTGACGCTGATGTTCAAGGCGCTGATGACGATGGAAGGTCTCGGTCGCCAATACGATCCGAACTTTCAGATCGTCGAGCATTTGACGCCGATGCTGCGCGCCGCGCTTCGCGAGCGCTATCAACCCGACCAGCTCCTCCGCGCGGGACGCAGCGCGATCGGCGACTTCGTCAACCTGATCGGAAGCGTGCCGCGTGATTTCGGACGACTGCTGCGAGAGGCGCGGCGCGGCAGGACGCGCGTCGACCTGGACCTGAAACGCCTGGACAGCTTCGGCCAACAGCTCGCCCAGACGATCGACCGCGCGACGATGGGTGTCATGACTGCCTCGGTGGTGATCGGCTCGTCCATCGTGATGACCGTTCCGGAGGGTCCGACGCTGTTCGGTGTGCCGGCGCTGCTCCTTCTCGGATTGCTCGGCTATCTGCTTGCCTTCATGAACAGCGTCTGGATCATCTATGGCATCTGGCGTTCCGGCAAGCGCTGAGAGAAGAACCGAGGCTCATTCAAGGCGACGTGTCCTGAATCGCCCGCGCTCAGCCCGCGTTCTTCTTCAGGAATGCCAGCGTCTTCTCGTTGAACGCGGCCACGTTCTCGTACAGCGGCGCGTGCGAGCAATCCTCGAAGATGTACAGTTCGGAATTCTTGATGCCGTTCTTCAGTCGGTCGGCGAAGCGGGTGGAGGTGACCATGTCGTGGCGCCCGAAAGTGATCTGCGTCGGCAGCGCGGATCTTGCCGAGCTGCGCTTCGGCGTCGTGCGCCATCACCGCATCGGACTCCTGGATGAACGCGTCGACCGGCTGCTTGGGCCGGCCGCGCACGAAGTCGGACAGGGCTCTGGATGTACTCCGGTTTCTGCGCATACAGCTCGGGCGTGAAGCACCACGGGAAGATCCCTTGGATCACCATCTCCGGCACGCTGTTCATCGCCTTGGCCATCACCTGCCAGCCTTGCACGACGGTCTTGAGATAGGCATCGCTCTTGGGCCAGCCGCTGTGCAGCGAAAGTGACTTGACCCGGTCGGGATATTTCGCGGCCAGCCACATGCCGGTGGCCGCCCCCAGCGAGAGCCCGTAGATGTGCGCCTTGGTGTATTCCGATCGCCTGCATGAGCGCGGCGACGTCGTCGGCGAACATCTCCGTCGAGTAGACGCCGGCCGGCTTATCCGACTCTCCGGTCCCGCGCAGATCGACCGAGATGCAGGTGAAATGCTTCGAGTAGTCCGCGACCTGGAATGCGTAACACGCGTAATCGGCCGCCAGGTAGGGGATGAGCACCAGGGGCTCGCCGCTCCCCTGCTGGTCGTAATTCATCGTGATGTTGCCGGCTCGACTCTTGGGCATGATTTCCTCCCGGCTGAGACCGCGCGACTACTGAAACGCTAGTGGCGGCGGATACGCTGTGCTCAAGTTGAGGAAGGTCACGACAGGAAGCAGGCCGTTTACCTGAACCGTCACGGGCGCACATCCGGTGTCGTAGAGAATCGAGTGAATCGCCGCTGTGCCGCCAGCTCCAACGGCTCCGACATAGAGCATGATCCCGGCAGCTGTCTGTACCTGCGTCGTCGCGCGCACGCCGGCATAGGTCGAACTGTGGACATGGGCACCTGCAGTGCAATCGGGAGACGTGAACAGCACGCTTCCGCCGGCGTGCCATGTCGCCAACCCGGATGTCACACGTCCGTCCGCGTCGTAGATCGCACGGATCGTTGCGGGCGCCGCAACGCCGCCGCCGACCGTGACAAGCACGAGAGTCTCGTTAAGCGGTCTCGCGACGACCTTGCCCGTCGAGTCCACCAGCACGACTGGCTCGGGCGATGAAGACATGCCTGTTGCGGCGGCGCCCGCAGCCGCATTCGCGACAAGAGCTACTGCAATGCTCGCAGCAACAACTGGCGGCCTCATGTCGAGCCTCCTGCCGGGCAATGATACCTCCTGCCGCAGCAACTTTCATGCTGCCGCGCGCTCCAGCGGCGCTGCTACCGCTCACGCGCAACTGCTCGTCCTCGTCCCTTTTGAACGGCAGCGTACGGACGATTCAGTCTCACACCGGTTCAGCGAGTCCGTGCAGGTCATGATCCATGATTTTTGGCTTTCTTCGACGTGTGTCTCAACGTGCTTCGTTCGACGTCAGCCACGCGAGAACGCAGCTTGTCGAAGAACAGAATCGGTCCGCGCAGCTCGTCCGGACGCGTCTCCCCGAAGATCTGCGACAGTAGCCGATAGTAGGGCGCGCGGATTTCCTCGAGCTTCGCAATTCCACTTCCGGTTAGGGTCACCTGCTGAGCACGGCGGTCGTCGGGGTCGACGGTGCGGACGATCCATCCGTTGCGCTCCATCCGCTCCAGCACACCTCCCATGCTGGCGCGGTTTACCACGAGGAGGCTGGCCAGCTCGTGCTGGCGCAGCGTTCGATCGCGATAGTCCCAGAGAATCATCAAGGCGTTGAACTGGGCGTCGGTGATCCCGTACTCCGCGAAGAACAGGCGACCCATCCTCTCCAGCCGGTCCCACGTCCACACCAACGACAGGAATGCGGCCTCGTGGGGTCCGGTGAACTCCCGATTGAGGGCAATCTCGGACTTTAGTCGCGCCAAGGCAGCGCGTACCGGAGTGGGGTTGGAGGATGTGCTCAAGCGAATTCCATCAAATGATATGCAATCATATCATATGTAACAACATTATCTCACTGAAGCGCTGCCTTTGTAGACCCTCGTTGGGTAGTCCACAAAAATAGTATTGACACATATGATATGTATGCATACGATTACCGCAAACGAGATATGAGTCGCCGGAGTGACTCAGGGTATTGCGGGTTGCCCGCCACCGCATTCGAGTCTCCGCCGGCGCATCGCCACCTCTACCCACTCGACCGACCGAGGCCAACCGCATGGCACTTGCCGAGAAAAGCACTGGAGTGTGGGTGGTGTCGCGTGCCCAGGATTTGCTTTGGTTCCAGGGGTCGGTGATCGCCGGCGTCCTGCTGTTGGCAGCGTTTCTGGCGCTGCCGCGACTCGACCAGCACACCTACAGCGTATTGCACCCTGCGGTGTGGCTGTTGCTGTTCTGGGGAGTGTTCTTCGACGGCAGTCATGTCATGGCAACCTATGCACGCACGTATTTCGCCGCAGATGCAGCGTCGAAAGCGGCGTTGCCGGGCAACGCAAGCTTCGCATGGCTCCTGCTCGGACCTGCGGTGGCGGTCCTCGACTACTCGTTCTGCAAGCCGTATCCATCGGTCGTCGGTTATTCAGGCTGGATGTTCGGCAGCTTTCTGGCCATTGCCTATGTTTGGGCCTACTACCATCTGGTTCGGCAGCACTACGGGTTCTTGTCGCTTTATCGGCGCAAGGACGGAAACGTGCCATCGATCACGTCGCCGGATGCGCTGTTCCTTTGGATCGGCACCGCTTATCCGTTCCTGCGCTTCAACCTGACCGACGCGTACCAGACCAGTGGGCTGCCGGTGTTGATACCTGACCCGTGGCTTGCGCCGCTGAGGCTTTTGCTGGACGTCGCCGCACTGCTCGCCTTGATTGTCGTGGTGGGTTGGTGGATGCACCGCGCTCGCCTGCAACACGAGAGGCTTGGTCCCAAGCATTTGTTCCTGGCGATCGTCGTCGCTTTCAGCAACCTGACTTTCGCTCTGCTCGACAACCTGTTGGTGATCACCGCAGTTCTGACCATTTTCCACAACCTGCAGTATCACCGCATTGTCTGGCAGTACGAGCGCGGCCATCAACGCGTCCCGATGGGTTCCGTCACGCTCTACGCGGCGGCGTGTATCGGCTTCGGGCTGGTCTGGTACGCGCCGCGCGTCCTGGGCGTGGCGCTGGCGGAAGGTGACCTCTGGCGCAACGTGCTGATCGGCTTGGGCTGGGGCGTCGCATTTCATCACTACTACATAGACGCGCGTATCTGGCGGATGCGTCGCCAGCCGATTATCGGCGCAGCGTTGGATCGCGGGGCTGCGTGAGCGAACCACTCCCAGCGGCCGCCGCCCTTGCCCACGAAGGTCCAGGGATCAAGTCGCCGCAATATGAGAGCGCTGCTGCGGCGATTCTGAATCCGGAACGCGAGCGACTAATGCGCTTGGCTGGCATGGATCGGCACTTCGTGCGTGGCGAAGGCGTGTGGCTGTTCGACGCCAACGGGCGTCGCTTCCTGGATGCGTATGCCCAGTACGGCGCACTTGCGCTTGGCCACAACCATCCGGCGGTGAAAAGGGCCATAGCCGACGCGCTGGAGGCGTGCCAACCAGCCATGGTGCAGCCTTATCCCGCCGACTCGGCCGCCGAGCTTGCCGGCGAACTCTATCGGCTCAGCAATGGCCACTTCAGCCGTTGCGTCTTTACCACCTCCGGCGCCGAGACAGTCGAGGCTGCGATAAAGCTGGTGCGCATGCGCAGCGCTCGACCCTTGATCGTCTCGGCAGTCGGTTCTTATCACGGCAAGACCATGGGCGCACTCGCGGCGTCCGACCGGCTCGAGTTTTCGCTACATCATCATCAACCTGCCAGCGGTTTTGCGCGGGTGGCCTACGGTGACATCGCCATGCTCGCGACGTTTCTCGGCGAGCACGGTCGTCAAACAGCAGGGTTCATCGTCGAGCCCATACAGGGGGAGCGCGGCGTCTTCGAGCCACCGAGGGGCTACCTCAAGGCGGCCAGGCAACTTTGTGAAGAACACGGCGTTGCATTCATTGCCGACGAAATCCAGACCGGACTCTTCCGGACCGGGTTGGCCTTCGCCTGCGACCTCGACGCGGTGGTGCCCGACGTCCTGCTGATTGCCAAGGCGCTGGGCGGAGGCGTTTTCCCGCTCGGTGCGTGTCTTGTCACGGAGAGGGCCTGGGATCCGGAATTTGCGCTTTGCCACTCCTCGACGTTCGCCAACAACAACGTCGCATCCGCCGTCGGACTTGCCGTGCTGCGCGAGCTTCGGGAACGGACATTTCAGGACAATCTCGTCAACATCGCCGCCCGGCTCGAGCGCGGTCTCGCCGACCTTGCCTGCAGATTCCCGCTGAGCATCAGCGACGTTCGCGGCAGAGGCTTGATGCGCGCCATCGAGTTGCGCAAGCCGGGCGGGAACGCCGGCTATTTCCTGACCTATCTGCATCAGCAGGGATTGTCGGCCTACCTGTTTGCCTCGGTGCTTGCGCAGAACTGCGGCGTGCTGGTGCTGCCGACGCTGAACGACGATAACGTCGTCCGGATCGCTCCTCCGCTGATCACGTCACCAGAACACATCACGCAACTACTGGCGGGACTGGAAGCCACGCTCCGACTTTGGGAGTCGCGGTCTTCCCGGCAGATTGCACTCGCGCTAATGCAAGCCGTCGCGGAGCAGAAGGCCGGACAATACCCATCCCCACACGTCGGCCGACCGCATCCGCCTCCGTTGCGCTTGCCGTCGCGGCGCCATCGAGCGACCGATGCGGCCATCGATTACGCCTTCTTGATTCATCCCACCGAGGCGAAAGACCTCGTGCTGAACGACCCGACGTTCGCCCGGTTCACGCCGCAGGAATTCCTCGCGTACCAAGGCGTATTCAGCGCAGCTGCCGCCCGGCATCGTGTGCGAAATACCGGAAATGGTGTCGCTCACCGGGACCCGCGCGCGGGGGGCGCTGATCGGACTGTCGTTGCTGCCCGAGCAAATGATTGCGCGCGGCCGCGCGGACGTTTGCAAGGCGATTGCGAACGCCGTCGACCTCGCGCACCGCAGAGGAGCAAGGCTTGTGGGCCTCGGCGCCTTTACCAGCATCTACACGCGCAAGGGCGTCGCCGTGGTGGGCCGCGGCCCCTCGATCACGACCGGAAACCTGCTCACTGCCGGCATGACGTTCAACGCGCTGCAATGGATTCTGGAGCGGCGACAGATGTCGATGGCGAACTGCCGGGTTGGAATTGTTGGAGCGCGCGGCTCGGTGGGTGCACTGGTCGCGCAATTGGTTGCCCGGGCGCGGCCACGCGAAATGGTTCTGGTCGGCAATCCCGCGAGCGGCACCGACGCGCTCGACCGAGCCGCGGCACGCCTTCGCAGTCTCGGCTGCACAACCACAACGACGGCCACGGACACCGCGCTGCTCGAGCATTGCAACCTGATCATTTCCGCGAGCTCGTCCCCGAACCCGATTCTCGACGGTGTCCGCATTGCTCCGGGAACCATCATTTGCGACGTGGCGCGCCCATTCGACACCTCTGCCGAGATGCGAGGACGCCGCGACATCATCGTGATCGATGGGGGGCTGGTCGCGCTGCCTGGTGCGCCGAAATGTATCGGCGTCGGCAACCTGCAGGGCCATCCACCCGGGGTGGCGCTCGCGTGCCTTTCGGAAACCATCCTGCTGGCCCTCGCAGGTGCCGGGCGGGACTACGGCGTCGGGGAGGATCTCGATGTGAGCGCGGTGGACGCAATGCTCGATCTGGCGCGACTTCACGGCTTCACCCTCGCGACGCAGGCACTTGCGTCGGACGCGATATCGGCCGGGCTCGAGGTTGCCGGGTCCACGGTTCCGCGGCGCCGCGCCGCGCTCGCATGATGAGTACGCTTCCTCTCATGGCAGCGGCGGAAGAATTCGTGGCGATCTATCACGCGGACGCCAAGCTGTGCGCCGACCAAGCGGACTGGGAATGCGTCGTGCGCTTGCAGGCGAGCGATGCGCCACAGCGGGTCACCATCGCGGTCAGGAACGGACGGGTCCGTGCGTTATCGGCGGGCACGGATACGGCCAACCTGATCGTAACCGCCCCGCTGCAGATTCTGCTCGACATCCTGCAATTGAGGCTCAATCCCAACCAACCGTACATCTTCGGCGAACTGACCGTGGCGGGGCAGGAGGCCGACTTCATGCGCGTCGATTATGTAGCGAGCACGCTCTGTGCGCACGCATGCTTGCCGCGCGCCGGAACAATGCATCGATGACCAATAGGACGAAGAGCGAATGAAGTACACCCATAAGCTCGAAAAGGCGACTCTGCTGGCGCTCGGAACCGGAACGTCGATCGCCTGCGTTTGCATACTGGGTGTCGTGATGATTCGCACGACGGTCCCGGGGCTGTGGTCTCTGGGCGCCATCGCCGCGGCGTATCTCGTTTGCCGTTACCTGGCCGGCGTGTTTGGGCATCTGGTCAAGACGGTACCGAGCGGGGCGGGCATGTTCGCCTTTGTCGCGCGGACATGGGGACCGGCCGCGGGCATGTTTGTCATCGCTCCGTATTTGATCCTGATGATCGTCCTCGCTGCAGTGGAGGCGCTTGTCGTCGGCCACCTGCTGCAACCGTGGCTGCTGCTACCTTCGGCGGCGGCGGCGTGCTTGTTCCTGGTCTTGTCCTGGCTGATCTGCATCGCGGGCGTGCGCTTGAGTTTCCGCGTCCAGTCACTCGCTACGTGGCTGCTGGTGGCCGGCGTGATCGTGTCCGGCGCGTGGATGTTGATCCATGCCGCAGGCGTCGCCGGTCTCTCCGATCGACTTCTGACATCGCCGCCGTCGCCTGCCCGTTTCGCCAGCGCCGTGGGACAGGCAGTGTTCCTGTTCATGGGGTTCGAGCTGCTGTGCACGCAAATCGAGGCCAGCGACGTGCAAAAGATTTCGTGGGCGCTCAAGAGCACCGTGCTGCTGTTGGCGGGCCTCTATGGCTTCGTGTTGCTGGCCCTCAGCGCCGCAAGTCCCTCGAGCAACTCGGGCACGGGAATCGGGGCCTTGTTCCCGCAAGTCGACTTGGCGGGAGACGCTACGGATCGCCCTGTGCTCGCCGTCGCGATCCCCCTTTGTCTGCTCGCATCGGTCACTTCGCTGAACGGGGCGTTCATGGGGTTGTCGCGTTTGATTGCGGTCATGGGGAGCCAGCGCGTGTTGCCGCCCATGCTGGCAACGATCCACGCGCCTTCGCTGATCCCGCGACGCGCCTTGACGCTGCTGTTGGCCGCGAGCCTGGTCGGCGTGGTGGCGATTGACCATTTCGGCAGCTACCGCGCTGTCATCTACGCCGCCGCGGTGTCGGCCGCCACGCTCTATGCGCTGGCGCTCCTCATCCGGGACCGGCCGCCGTTTCGTGCAGCGAACGCGCCGCGCGTCCTTGGGACCGTCATTGCGGACAAGCTGCTCGTGGCGCTACTGGTAGCCGTTGCCTTCGGTGTGCTGCTCGACGCTGGGGAGAGCGTCGCTGCCGTGACGATTCTGCTTGGCATCGCGTATGGCGCGGGCTTGTTGGCTGCGCTGAGGATCCGGCATGGTGCGCGGCGCGAACTCCCGCTTCCTCGGACCGCGGCCCTGGGCAGGAGCGGAACGCCATGACCATCGACTATTCGATCGCTCGCTGGGTCGCCCGTGTCCCGCGGCGGCAATGGCGCAACGAGGAGGATCAATGGCTGCAGGCGGATACGGCCGTGCCGCGCGTCATCATCGATCACGCGCCGCTGAGGGAGGTCCATCGCCTCGATTTGTCGCTCTTTGTCATCTTCGAAGATGCGGCGCTGCGCGTGTCGGGCGCGTTGACGCGAAGTGCGCCCGACGCCGATACGCTTGCCTTCTGCGCGCAACAGACGCTCGACGAGGCGCGCCATCTGGAAATGTTTCAGCAGCGCCTCACTCTTGCGGCGCGCGCCACGGGAGTGTCCGCACAGCCGGCCCAATCGATCATGTCCCCGCCGCTCAGGCGTTTCATCGAGCGTTGTCACGAGGTCGTCGACCGCGGCGATTTCATCGAGGGCCTGACGCTGATGAATCTGATCTTCGAGGGCATGGCGCATCCGCTGTATGCCTACGAGGAGCGCTACTGGCAACCCGTGGACCCCTTTCTCGCGTCGCTGGTGCGCAGCGCCTTCGCCGACGAATCGAGGCACGTGGGTTACGGCGCCAGCCTTGTGAAGCGCGCCCTCGCGGACGATGCGGCAAAACGACGCTCGGTGCTTGCCCTTTGTCGCGACGCCACGCAGGCCATGGCCGAGGTTTTTGATTACTACGTGCGCACGTTCGTATCGCTGTTCGACGCCGTGGCCAAGCGTCATGGCGAACTGTTCGGCGGCGCCGAGTTCATGCCGGGCAAAGGCATTGCGTCCACGTCTTACGAAGAGCAGGTCCGGACAATCCAGGCGGCGATGAAAGTCGAGCACGCAAAACTGCTGGCCCGGGCAGGGCTGGCGTGATGGACAGGTTCGACAAGTCCCATAGCGATGGCACGTATCGGATCATGCGTGCCGAGCATGTGGCGCTGGTCGTGGTGTGCTCTGCCATGGCCATCGGACACTACAGCGAGATCAACCTGTGGCGGTTTGCATTCCTGTTCCTGGTGATCGACGTAGTGGGCTATCTCCCCGGCCTCGTCGCGTACTTGCGAAACGGCAAGTCCGCAATCGACCCGATTTACCACTACCTCTACAACGTCACCCACTCGTATTTGACATGGGGCGTGATCGTTTTCGCATGGGGGCAATGGCTCGGGTGGGAATGGGCGATGCTCGCTGTTCCCATTCATCTTTCGGGCGATCGCGGAATCGTCGGCAATGTGCTCAAGCCAGTCGGTCGCTCCTTCGAGCCGTCGCCGGGCAGGAGGGTCTGACTTGGACGCCGCCGCCTTCATCAACCATCCCTCGGGGTTTCTCGCCTGCTCATCGGCCAACCTGCGGTTCCGCCAGGCAGGTGCGGCAGGCTTCATCAGCTATCGCGAGCAAGGCCGCCATCGGATCGCATTCGGAGGCGTGCACAGCCCGGCCGAAGAGGGCGCGCGGTTGTTGCGGGCCTTTCTGGAGGACGTACGCGGTTCGTCGCGCCGTGCATTGTTTGTCCAGGTACCCGCACACCAGGTGGCGATGTTCGAAGCGCATGGAGCAACGGTCAACCGACTGGGCAGCACGTTTGCGGTGCGGCTTGCCGGTTACACGTTGAAGGGCACACCCAAGATCTCCCTGCGCAACAAGATCCATCGCGCGGAGCGCGCCGGGTTGCGCGCGGCGGAGATGGGACGGGATTGCCCAGCGAGTGCGCCGCTGCGCGCTCAAATCGATTCGATCAGCGACGCGTGGCTGCGCGGCAAGGGCAAAAACGAATTGGCCTTCATGGTGGGCGTGAGCAACGATACCCATGACCGCTATCGGCGCACGTTTGTGGCACTCGACCCGGCGGGCAGTGCGGTGGCCTTTGTCACCTATGTGCCGGCATGGGGTGAGCGCGCGGGCTATCTGCACGATTTGTCACGACGACTGCCCGAGGCGCCGCCGGGCGCGATGGAGTTGATCAATTCGTATGCCATGCGGCGCATGCAGGACGAGGGCGTGGGGTACCTGCACTTCGGCTTTACGCCGTTCGTCATGACGGGAGAAGAACCGGCGAGCGCCAGCCGCATCATGTCCCGGCTGAGTACCTTTCTTTATCGTCACGGCAGCCTCGTTTACCCGGCCCGGAGCCAGGCCGACTACAAGCGAAAATGGGGTTCCGATCTCGTCGTACCGGAGTACGTCGCCGGATTCCCGCTTTCGTTGTCCGGCGTGTTCGCACTGTTGCGCCTCACGCGGGCGCTATGAGCGCGGCTTCGTCGCGGACCATCACCATGGAGCCTCGCGGCGGCGTGGCCGTCACCCTCCATCATCGGAGGGATCGAGAAATGGCAGATCAAGGTCGGACCCGCATCATCATCAACCCGTCGGGTGGCGGCGGCCGGGCGTCGCAACGTGTGGCGGACGTCAGGGTGCTGCTCGACGAAGCCTGGCCGTTCGTGGAATGGCAGGAGAGTCGCAGCGCGCAACACCTGACCGATCTCTGCCACGAAGCGGCTGCCCGGCAATTCGCGCGTGTCGTCGTGGTGGGCGGCGACGGCACCATTCACCACGCCGTACGCGGACTGGCGAATACCTCCACCGCATTGGGCATCATTCCGTCGGGAACCGGGAACGACTTCGCAGCAGCAGCACGCATTCCCACTGATCCCGTTGCCGCCGCGCGCATGCTGCTGGCCTGCAGCGCTACGCCGGTCGATCTGGGCGCCGTAGGCGGCATTCCGTTCTGTTGCGTTGCCGGTGTCGGCATGGACACGCCGGCGCTGAAATATGTCAACAGCTCGCGAATTCGAAGCAGGAAGCTGCTCTATCACCTTGCCGCGATCCGCACCTTGCTCGGCTATGTGCCCCGCGAGCTCAGCATCAAGATCAACGATGCGACCATTCAGGAGCGCGTTGTCCTTGCCGTGTTCAGCAATACGCCGACGTATGCGGGCGGAAGTCCAGTTGCTCCAAAGGCCAGCATCTTCGATGCGCAACTCGACTACTGCGTATTCCTCGACCAGCCGCGGCTTCAACGCGCCTTGACGTTCATGCATATGAAGCGCGGGCGGCATCTCGGCCGTCCGGGCGTGCGCTCCGGTGTCGCCAACGCGATTCGCATCGACAGCGCGGCACCGGTCCCGATCACCATGGACGGTGAATTGACGCCGCTTACGACGCCTGCCGATATTCGCTTGCTGCCCGGGGCGCTGCAGCTCATTTGTCCCGGTCGGGCGTTGTGATGAACGAGTCCAGTATCGAAGATCGTGGGCAGTCTGTCCCGGCAGCAACCGACATCGTCATCGTCGGCGGCGGCGTGGCGGGTCTGGGCGCGGCGATCGCGCTGGCACCTTACGGCATGCGGCTCACCGTTATCGAGCGCCGTGCGCAGGTCGGTGGAATTCATCGGGGCGACAGCTTGTTGCCCAAGTCCGTCGCCCTTCTGGATAAATGGGGATTGCGCACGGCCCTGGTGGCCGCGGGGGCCCGGCCGATTCACCGGATGGAAATTCACGCGCCGGGAGCCCAGTACGTCTACGACACGCCGCTGACGTCGCCACAAGCGGCGCATCCTTACTTGGTCCTGCCGCATGCACGGTTGGAGGCTGTACTGATGGAGCGCGCGCTGGCCCTTCCCAACGTTCGCGTCGTCCGGCCCGCCAGTTTTGTCGAAATTCTTCGCGATGGCGCGACCGGCCGCGCCAGCGGGATCCGTTATCGCCAAGGGGATGCAACAGAGGCGTTGGACTCCCGGTTGGTCGTGGCCGCCGACGGCCAGCACTCCCCGGTTCGCAAGCGCGCCGGCATTGCGTTCGAGGCCTATCACTACGACCACGCCTACTTTGGGCTGGAGTCTGACCGCCCCCGCACATACCAGGACGCCATGAGGCTGCACTTTCACCCCGACGGGGGCGCACTGCTGATGCCCCACCCGGACAGGATCGGCGTCGGGATCCTGGTCGAAGCAGGCAGTGCCAGGCGTTGGATGACGATGGATGAATCCGCGTTGTCGGAAGAGCTCGCGAAACGCGCGCCGATCCTTCGAGGCATGGCGCTCCATCTGAAGGGCGCCCACGTCTATGAACTAACTCGCGCTCACGCGGCGCGCTACGCCAAGGACGGTGTCATTCTCATCGGGGACGCGGCGCACTGCACGAATCCAACCGCCGGCCAAGGCATAGCCATGGCGCTTTCCGATGCCGGCGCTTTGGCAGAATGGCTTGGACCGCAATGGAGAGATGATCCAAAGTTCCTGGACGCCGTGTTGGATAGCTATCAGGCCCGACAATGGCCCATCAATCAGCGGCTGGTTTGTCGCTCCCACTGGCTGGCGAAGCTGTACGCGTTACGCGGGCCCGTGTGGACCAGGGCCAAGCTGTTTGGCGTCATGGCATTGGCGAGACCGACGATGCATCGCATCACGCGGCCGCTGTTGGCGAAGTTCATTCTCGATCCACGCTGACAACCGAACCCTGGCGACGTCGTTCGAGCAATCCATCGATGGCACGTATCAACGGATAGATCGTCGCCCGACGCGCGTCGGACGCTATTTCAGGAACCCGCTCATGCGGGTGGTCTCTGAGCTGAGCCGGTCATTGTCGGCATCGTCGAGGGCGAGCACCCGACGCTGCAACGGTGTCAGTGCCGCCACGGTTTCCGGACGCAACAGTGCCTTCTGATACTGCTGTTGCGGCTTGTCATTGCGCGTGTAGAACCCATGCAGTGCCCGGCGGCAGTGGTCGGTCCGGTTGGCCGTTCCGCCGTGCCACATATGCGTATTCATGATGACGACGGTCCCGGCTTCGCCAGTCACCAGCTCTTCGCCGGCGACGGAGTTGGTGATGCCCGGCTCGGGCAGGCGGCGCCAGGCGTGGGAGCGCGGAATCATGCGCGTGGCGCCGTTTTCCGTGGTGAAGTCATCGAGCATCCAAATCGTATTGCACACCCAGTAGCCGGACTCATCGGCGACGGCACCGGCATCTACATGCAACGGTTGTGATTCTGCGTTGTGCGGATTGGCTGAACGCGCGTTGAAACTACTCAGCTTGTAGGCGGGTCCGATGACGTGCTCGATGCACTCGAGGATCTCCGGCATCACGACCAGATCCGCGAAGACAGCACCTTTGTCGACCAGATTCGCCAGGCGGCGGGTGCCTGGCTCCGGCCGGAACTCGGACCCGGCGTCGTCGCCTTCCAATTCCCATAGTGTTTCCACGCGCTCGCGAAGCTCGGCAAGCAGGGGCGGCGGCACGAAGCCGGGCAGCACGAGGTAGCCCAAGTCATCGAGTTGTCGTTTCTGGCTTTGCACGAGCATAGCGGCCTCCCTCCGGCGCTGCGTCGCAATTTGGCGGGCAAGCTGCGCGCCGGCGCATTATGGGCAGTCTAAACCAGAGCGTGCGCCGTCGTGGTTCGCGAGCGAGCACAGGAAGCCTGCGTCGGCCGCCACTGGCCATTTTCGTTGTATGGCGACTCGCTCTACAGGAGCTGCTCGGGCACGAACGGTCCAAACAGCACATTCTGAAGACGCATCAGCGGCGTTGTCTCAGGTTCCTGCGTCAAGACAACGTCTCCAGCCTCCGGTCGTCGTCAGCCATTCGAGCGTTACGCCGTCGCTGGCAAAACGCAATCGATAGGCGCTCCAGCGTTGGCTCATGCCGATGACTTCGATGATTTGCCTTGCAAGCTCCGGACATTCCGCGAGTATTCCGAGCTCGGTATTCGTGCTGTCCGATCTCGGATCGAGATTCACCGACCCGATGTAGACGATCGATTCGTCGATCACTGCTGCCTTCGAATGCAGCCGGCCAAGCGACATCGCGGGCACCAGGCTCTCGTCGTTGCGAATCATGCGCGTGGGACTGAGCTCGTACAGCTCGACTCCGGTTCGCAGCAGTTCGACGCGGTACCGCGCGTATCCGGTATGCACGAGCGGGACATCGTTCGCCGCCAGCGAGTTCGTCAGGATGGCCACCTTGACGTCGCGCCGGGTCAGGTCGCGGAAAGCCTGCACGCCCATTGTGCCGGGCACGAAGTAGGGCGACGAGATCACGACACTGCGCTCCGAGGCGCTTACCCGATCCATGATGTTCATCTGCGCGCTCATGGCGCGCGCCATCTCGACGGTCGTGGCGTTGACCTTGTCGGGCCGATCGGCGAATGCGACCGCGGTGCCCCATACGAGTTGCAGGTGACCCGTCATCGAGGTCGCGACCTATGGGGCGATGCCCCAGCATGTCGATCACGGGGACCGGGATCGACGTCATTTGCTCGCCGTCGTCGACGAGATGATCGAACCCGCGTCGCAGACTCTGCATCGTCGTCGGATGCGGCGACGATGGCCTCGACGGGATAGGCTTGCGGGCTGTTCCAGTAGGCATCGAAGATGCTGCGCAGTCGCTGCATCACGCCGCCGACGACCAATACGTCCATGTCGACGAAATTGCTCGTCGGACTTCGGGTGAAGTACTCGTCCGCGATATTGCGCCCGCCCATGACCGCGGCGACGCCGTCCGCGATGAACAGCTTGTTGTGCATTCGGCGATTGAGACGCTGAAAGTCGCCGAGCGATGCCATGTACTTGGTGGCGATGCTTTGCCGGCCGCAGCAGAATGGATTGAACACGCGCACTTCCACGTTCGGGAACGCAGCGAGGCCGCGAAACATCGCATCGCCGCCGGTCGTGTAGAGGTCGTCCACGAGCAGGCGCACGCGCACGCCGCGCAGCGCCGCGTCGCGGAGATTCCGCATGAACAGGCGCCCGGTGCGATCGTTCGCGATGAGGTAGTACTGGACGTCGAGCGAGTGCACGGCGCGGCGCGCAAGCTCGACTCTGGCGTCGAGCGACGAGAAGCCGACCGGCATGAGCCGGAACCCCGTCATGGCGGGGTTCGGGGTCGAGGCCTGGAACGCGCGCACGAGCGGGCTGTCGTTGCCCGGCGGCAGCGCCGACGACGTCGGCCGCTCGGGCAGCATCGGTAGCGACCGCAGCCGGACAGCAGGACCGATGTGAGACCCGCTATCACCACGCGAATCAGCGATGAAGTGCCCGCCAGTCGTCGACGGGCGGACTCACGACGCTCTCGCCAACTCGCAGGATCAGGAATCATCCGAACGTGAACGCGTACGCTTCGACGCCGGGATCGAGAAATTCGATCTCGAACGTCCGGTCCGCGATGGGCGCGGATTGCCGGATCAGCTGATACAGCCGCTGGGTGCCGCCGTTCCGAACCCTGGTCGTCGACGTCCGTTCCGTGCGCGGGGCCTGGCGCCTTGCCGTCGACAAGCACGCGGAAACGGACCGGGCCACCGCCAGTAGCGGGACCCATCACGAGATGAAGATCGCGGGCGTGAAAGCGATACGCGATGCGCCCATTCGGCTTGTTCGATACCACCGCCCCCTTGTTCATCGTCCAGTCGCCTGACAGCGCCCAATGGTTGAGCCGCAGACGCCCGGGCACGGCATAGACGCGCGGCCTGTCCCGCAGCGCGCCGCCCGATGACGCGAAATTCTCGGTACGGTCATAGCCCACGTAGTTTTCAGGCGACTTGAGGTCGCTCCACGCGGCGGGAGCCTCGAGGCCGGGCGCATCGACTGTGGCGAGCTCGCGGCCGATGCCGCTGTTTCCCGCCTCGAGCAGCAGTTGCTGGATGATCCGTTCGGATTGTTCGTAACCGCCCTCGCCGAATTGGTGATGGCGAATGCGCCCTTGCGCATCGACGATATAGAGCGCGGGCCAGTACTGGTTGTTGAGCGCGCTCCAGATCGCGAAGTCATTGTCGACTGCGATGGGATACGCGACTCGCATCTCGGTGGCCGCTCGACGCACGTTGTCGAGGTTGTGCTCGAACGGGAACTCGGGTGAATGCACGCCGATCACCACGAGCCCCTTGTCCTTGTATTTGTCCGCCCATGCGCGCACGTAGGGGAGGCGTGCGGAGCCAATTGATGCAGGTATAGGTCCAGACGTCGAGGAGAACGACCTTCCCGCGCAAATCGGCCGGCGTCAAGGGAGGTGAATTGAGCCACGTGGTTGCGCCGGCGAGAGAAGGGAATGTGCCCTCGATGGGCAACTGAATGCTGCGGAACGTGTCTGGCGCGCCGCGCTTTTCTCCTCGGCCAGGGTGTCGAACGGAGCCGCGATTGCGCCGGCGGCCATCGCGAATACCAGTACGTGACTGCAGTTTCATGATGCTTGCCTTTGCGGTTCGCGTCGGTGTCAGTATGCGTCCACGTCGATCACCGCCTGGGCGAACGCCGTTGGCGCTTCCTGTGGCAGGTTGTGTCCGATACCGCCCTTGATGAGGCGATGAGAGTATCTGCCCGAAAACTTCTTCGCATACGAAGCAGGGTCCGGGATGCGGCGCACCGTTGGCGTCGCCTTCGAGCGTGATCGTGGGCACCGCGATGACCGGGAATTCGGCCAGCCTCTTGTCGAGCGCGTCGTACTTCGATTCGCCTTCGGCGAGCGCAAGCCGCCACCGGTAGTTGTGGATCACGATGCCGACGTGATCCGGATTGTCGAAGGACGCGGCACTGCGATCGAACGTGGCGTCGTCGAACTTCCACTTCGGAGAGGCGAGCTGCCAGATGAGTTTCGCAAAGTCGCGCCGGTTCTTGTCGTAGCCGATGCGGCCGCGCTCCGTGGCGAAATAGAATTGGTACCACCACTGGAGCTCCGCTGCCGGGGGCAAGCGGCATCTTGCCGGCCTCCTGGCTGCCGATCAGGTATCCGCTCACGGACACCATGGACTTGCAGCGCTCCGGCCACAGCGCCGCGACGATGTTGGCCGTGCGCGCGCCCCAATCGCATCCGGCGAGTGTCGCCTTCTCGATCTTGAGCGCATCCATGAAGGCAATGATGTCGACGGCGACCGCCGAGGGCTGGCCATTGCGGAACGTCTCGCTCGCGAGGAAGCGCGTAGGACCGTAGCCGCGCAGGTACGGCACGAGGACCCGGTAGCCCGCCGACGCGAGAAGCGGGGCCACGTCGACGTAGGTGTGGATGTCGTAGGGCCAGCCGTGAAGGAGAATGACGACGGGGCCGGTCGCCGGACCGGCTTCGGCGTAAGCGACGCTCAGCACGCCGGCGTCGATCTGCTTCAAGGACGCGAACGACTTGTGGGTCCCCGGCTTGATGGGTCTCGCCTTGCCGGCTTGGGCGCTCGCAGGGCCCGTCATGGCAAGTTCGGCAGCGGCGATCGCGAGGACTGCCGCCCCCATGAAGGTGCGGCGCGCGTGGTTCATATCGTCGGACATCGATTTCTCCTGCACTCGGTTTGCGCTCTGCAATGAGACACCACGCTGGGCGATGATGCGCAGTGTCATTGCGTGCCCGCTTGAAGCACGA
Organism: uncultured beta proteobacterium; assembly: GCA_963851465.1. GTDB lineage: Bacteria > Pseudomonadota > Gammaproteobacteria > Burkholderiales > Casimicrobiaceae > VBCG01. Next base: position 256,750 of record CAWKPJ010000004.1, on the reverse strand, counting down.
CGAGAGGCTTCCCCTTTTCGACGATGTAAGTGGCGAGCTCTGCAGCGTTGACGCTGCCAACGTTCTTGGCCGAGTGGATCGCTCCCGCCGGGACGAACAAGACGTCCCCGGCCTTGAGCGTCACCGGTGGCTTGCCCTCGACCCGATACTCCAGCAAGCCTTCGATGACATACACGATCTCTTCACCCGGATGCCTGTGGTTGGGGAACGACACCCCGGGGTCGATATCGACGCGCACCTGGACGACCTCGCGGCCGGGGGCACTCAAGTCGTATCGTTGGAGATCCGTGCGTTTGACTCCGGGCTGCTGCGCTTGCGCGGTGTGCAATCCTGCGCACAGCAACACTACCGCCATCGCTCGAGTTGCTTTCAAATGGATCTCCTTGGGTACTCGGTTTGCAATTGTGTGATCAGGGTGAGGCTCGAAGTGGCCTGAAAGCGGCCCGCAGTTCCGCGGCAAGGAGTTCGGGCTGCTCCCACGCTGCGAAGTGGCCACCCTTGTCGACTTCGTTGAAGTAAGTCAGGTTGCGATAGGCGCGCCGCGCCCATGTTTCCGGAGCTCGATAGACTTCGTCCGGAAAAACGGTGATGGCCACCGGCAGCGAAATCTCCGCGGTCTTCTGCGCGGCCGCGATAAGCACGCTTTGGCCGCTGGTTTCCCAGTACAAGCGCGCCGACGAGGTGGCGCTGTTCGTCAGCCAGTACAGCGTGACGTTGTCCAGGAAATCGTCCCTGGCGAGCAAGCGCTCGGGCTCGCCGTCGTTGTAGTCGTACATGAAGACCGCAAGCCCCGCGGGAGAGTCCGTCAGCGCCTGGCCCATCACTTGCGGACGCGTGCCCATCATCTGGGCGTAGGCCCTGCGCATCTTGTAGAACGCGTCGAGCGAGTCGAACGCCGCGCGTTCTTTCTGGCGACAGTCCCGCGGGCGCAGGCCCGCCGCTGGCGAGCACCGCGGCCACGTCGGGCGGTACCGTCGCCGGCAAGTTCATGTGGATGCCGATGCAGTCCTGCCGGCGCCTGGCGCGCCATCGCGCTCGAAATGGGGGAGCCCCAGTCGCCACCCTGCGCGACGTAGCGCGTGTAACCGATGCGCTTCATCAGCTCGATCCAGGCCCGCGCGATGCGGTCGGGATTCCAACCGGTGCCCGTCGGCTTGCCGGAGAAGCCATAACCGGGCATCGAAGGTATGACGACATCAAAGGCGTCTTCCGCGCGTCCGCCATGGGCGGTCGGGTCGGTGAGCGGACCAATGATCTCCGAGTTGTTCCACGACGGACCCCGGCCAGCCGTGGGTGACGATGACCGGCAGGGCATTGGGATGGCGGGAACGCACGTGGATGAAATGGATGTCGAGGCCGTCGATGGTCGTGACGAACTGCGGGAGGGCGTTCAGTTTCGCCTCCACTTTTCGCCAGTCGTAGTCCGTTCCCCAGTAGCGTACGAGCTCCTGCAGCTTGGCCAACTGAATGCCCTGCGACCGATCGGCGACGGTTTCCTTGTCGGGCCATCGCGTTGCGATCGCGCGGCGGCGAAGATCATCGAGCGCGGCCTGGGAAAAGTGGACGGTGAAAGGACGGATCGAGCGATCGTCGGCCGTCGGGCCCGCGGCCGGCGCCGCCGCAATCACGATGGCGTCGGCGCCCGGGGCCATCGTCGTCTCCGCGTGGCCAGAAGAGGCAAGCGCGAGCAGACTCACAGCAAACGCGGCTACGAGAGTCATCGGACGTCCTCCACCTGGTTAGGTAGGCGCCATAGCCCTCGGCCTCCATGTCGTCGCGATGGATGAACCGAAGCGCCGCAGAATTGATGCAATAGCGCAATCCGCCGCGGTCCTGCGGCCCGTCCGGAAATACATGGCCGAGATGGCTGTCGCCGTGCGTCGAGCGCACCTCGGTGCCGCCCTCCATGGCGTCCGGGCGCTCGTTCACGTTGGCAGGGTCGATGGGCCGGGTGAAGCTCGGCCAGCCGGAGCCCGAGTCGAATTTCGCCGACGAAGCGAACAGCGGCTCGCCCGAGACGACGTCGACGTAGATGCCCGGTTCCTCGTTGTGCAGGTACTCCCCGGTTCCGGGACGTTCGGTGCCGCATGTTTGCGTTACGCGAAACTGCTCCGGGGACAGCTTGCGGACCGCCTCTTCGTCCCTCACGAAGTCGCGCATCGCCGGCTTGTTCACTTTCATGGACGAACCTCCTTGCCCGGCGAGTGGAACGTCACCGTTTGTGCGGTGAAGACGTTGCCTTCGGCATCCACCAACTCGATCAGCACCTTGTGCTGGCCGCGCGGCATGCCCGCCAGGACGATGGTGTTGCTCTGGCCGAAATCCGCCCACAGCCACGGCAGGTCGTCGACCGTGATGTGCAGATGGCCGACGCGCGGAGACACGTTGCGCGCGGCCGGCCCTGCCACGGGCAGGATGCGCAAGTTCTCCACCCGGTACGGGATGAACACGACGCCCTGAGCCAACGGACCGGGAAGCGGCGGCTCCACGATCAGCCTGGGCGAGGGCTCGTTTTCGATGGGGAAGACCGTGCTCTGGGCGACAGCACCGGTGGCGATCGCGGTGTCTTCGGCACGCGTCTTGGCAAGCTGGTTCATGGCATTTCTCCTGTTGAGATTCGGTACACGGCGGATGACGCGCACCTGGCGCGCCATCCACCGTGCGACCTTGAACTACCTTGAACTACCGCAGCGACTTGAACCCTGCGCGAAGATCTTCCACGAGCGCCTGCGGCTGCTCCCACGCGGCAAAGTGCGCGCCTTTCGGATGGCGCTTGTAGTAGACCAGCTTGGGATAGGCCTTTTCGGCCCACTTGCGCGGAATCGGGCAGATCTCCTCCGGGAAAGCGCTCACCACGACCGGGATCTTCGACCCCCTTCGGAGCGAAGAAGGCCAGCTTGTTTTCCCAGTACAGGCGAGCCGACGATACCCCCGTGTTGGTCAGCCAGTAGAGGGTGATGTTGTCGAGAATATCGTCTCGCGTCAGGCCCTCGGCGACGCCGTCGAACACGCGGGCGATTTGCCGGTAGGTCCAGATATCGTGATCGATGATCCACGCGGCCAGGCCGACCGGAGAATCCTCGATCCCGTACAGCGTCTGCGGCCGGTTCCCCATCTCCAGGGCATAGCCGAGACCATGCTTGTAGAAGAAGGAGACGTGGTCGAAGGACTCCTTCTCCTCTTCGTCGAGGCCGGCAGGCGGCGCTGCGCCGGCAAAGGCCGCCGCATCGATCTCGGGCGGAATCGCACCGGCCATGTTGGTGTGAATGCCAATCAGTCCCTTCGGTGCCTGCACACCCATCATGTCGACGATGAGCGCACCCCAATCGCCGCCTTGCGCGGCGTAGCGCTGGTATCCCAGGCGCTCCATCAGGGTGGCCCATGCCCGGGCAATGCGTTCGGGGCCCCAGCCGGTCGTGGTCGGCTTGCCCGAGAAGCCGTAGCCCGGCATCGACGGAATCACCAGGTGAAACGCGTCCGCGGCGCTCCCGCCGTGGGCCGTGGGATTGGTCAGCGGCTCGATGATCTTGAGCTGCTCGATGATCGAGCCGGGCCAGCCGTGGGTGACGATGAGCGGCAGCGCATTCTCATGCTTCGAACGAACGTGGATGAAATGGATGTCGAGCCCATCGATCTCGGTGATGAAATGCGGGTAGCGCGTTCAGTCTCGCCTCGACCTTGCGCCAGTCGTGCTCGGTCGCCCAGTAGCGCGCGAGCTTCTGAATCGTCGCGAGCTGCACGCCTTGCGTTGCATCCGCGACCGGTCTCCCGCTCGGGCCACCTGGTGGCGGTGATTCGCTTGCGCATATCGGCAAGCTCCGCGTCCGAAAAACTCACGCGAAACGGACGAATCGCATTCTTGTCGGCTGCCTGGTTGCCGCGCTCTACAACACTGGATTGGGTCATGGCATTCCCTTCGTATCCTTGTCTGGAGGAGAGTCTCGTCGCGCGTGCGATGCGAATCCATCGATGCACGACGCGCGGAGGAAATGACACCAGATGCACACCGTCGGGTCGATTGGACGATGGTATTGCCCAATACCTTCGCAGGAGCAGCGCGAGCCAATCCTGATCGGCCGACAACGCTGCCGAAAGGTCGTGCCGCAGATGATGTCGGCCCTCACGGACGCGCGCTTCCCATGTGGATCGCAGCATCGCTGGCCGCGTCTTCTACAGTCTTGCCGCGTTCGCGCGCGACGAGGTAGGCGGCATACCACCCCGACCAGTGATGCTTCGGAGCGGTCGCTTCGTACTTGCCATGATTGTCCTCGGCCTCTCGCAGAAGCGCGGTCAGCGTCGCGACGTCCATGCTGCTGAGGCCGCGTCCGGGAAGTCGCGTCTTGATCTCTTGAAGTACCCAGCCGTTGCCATCGGGATCGTCGAATGAAGCAAACGTGAAGTAGGAGCGACCCTCCGGATCGGGCCCCGGCACGCGGCCCTGTGTCCCAGTGAAATGCAGGCCGCCCCCGAAGTGGAAAACGTCACTCACGTCCACCCCGTAGCCGAGGAGCTCGGCGCGTGCTGCGCCGATGTCGTCGACCATCAGCAGCAGTCCCTGAACGGAACCCGGTGTCGCCTTCGTGAGTCCCTTGCCGAAGAAGAAGGAACACGCCGAACCCGGCGGGGTCACCTGCAGCACACGCCAACTGTCGCCGCTGGCGAAATCGGCGTCCAACCGCCATCCCATCTTCAGATAGAAGCGCTTGGCGCGATCGACGTCGGACACCGGAATGACGACGACCTCGAGCTTCATGTCGACCTTCCCGGCGCTCGGAATTTCGGTTGCGCGTTCAATGCTCAACTGGGGCTGCTCATGGTGATCTCCTTGCGTGGTGATGAGTGACATCAGGATCGCGCTGGGGAAGCGGCCTTCGCAGCGAGATCCGCGAAGCATTCCCCAGCGTCGGACCGATCAGCACGCCGCGCTTGCGATCGACGAGCAGCTCGAGCGCGCCGTCGTGAAAGTCATGGATGTAGCCTCGCGCGGTACGCGAGTATTTTCCTACCTCATGGAAGGCGGCGCCGCGGCACTCGACAACGGCGACGCGAACTGGAAGCAATCTGACCAGAAGCGTGCGGTCGAATCTATTGGACGATGGTATCGATCGGAGAGATGACACCGGCGCTGGCGCCGGCGAGGGCAAGCTGGTGTTGACACATGCCGCGTACCGACACCAAAGTACGATGTACGTTGGCCCGCAGGGCGGCGCACCCTCGCGCCAAAGCGCCTGTCAGGACACGACTGGAATGGAGAACGAGCTCAATCCGCGAGACCACATCGTCTATATCGTGGATGACGACCGTCGGATCTGCGAATCGTTCTCTGCGCTTCTTTCGACATACGACTTGAACGTGGTCACGTTCGGTTCCGCCACCGAGTACATCGCATATCCGAAGCCCGACCTGCCGGCTTGCCTGATTCTGGATGTCGAGCTTCCCGACATCAACGGACTGGATCTCCAAAGCCAGATCCGGGCAGGGACATCACCCGCCAATCGTGTTCATCACAGGCCACGGCGACATTCCCACGTCCGTGCGCGCGATCAAGGCAGGTGCGGTCGACTTACCTGACCAAACCGTTCAGTGAGGCAGACGTGATGCGGGCGATCCGTGCTGCCATCGCGCAGGATCGCGATGCCAGGGAAAAGAGGGCAGAGCTCGCGGAGTTGCATCAGCGCCTATCGTCCCTGACCCCGCGGGAGCGGGAGGTCCTGCCTCTGGTCGTGAGCGGCCTTCTCAACAAACAGGCCGCGGCCGAGCTGGGCATCAGCGAGATCACGATCCAGATTCATCGCGGCAAGATCATGAAGAAGATGGGGGCCGGATCGCTTGCCGAGCTGGTAAGAATGGCTGGGATGCTCGAAATACCGATGACCCACTCGAGGCGCGCGCCATGAGCGCGGCGTCCTCCCAATGGCGCTTCGGGGATCAAGCAGCGGCAGACGCGGGGCTATTGATGCGCAAGGTGAATTGAAATACGGCGCCCCGCGGGGTGTTCGGAGAAAACCACAGCCGGCCATCGTGAGCTTCGATGATCGCGCGGCAAATCGACAGCCCCATCCCCATGCCGTCGGATTTGGTAGTGAAGAGCGGGTTGAATATCCGATCGATGTCTTGCGCGCTGACTCCCGCCCCGGTGTCCGCAACCGATACCATGACGCCGTCGCCCTTGTAGGCGTCGGATTTGACGCTCAGGACTCTCGGGTCATCCTTGACCGCCATCGCGTCAATGGCGTTCATGATCAAATTGAGAAGCACCTGCTGCAGCTGGACTCGATTTCCTCGCACTGCCGGCAGCCGCTCATTCGGCTCGGCTTGGACCAATATCCGGTGCTTCTCGAGATCGCTGCGTTCCAGGACAAGTGCTTCCCGGATGAGCTCGTTGAGGTCGAGCGGCGTTCTGGTCCTGACGTCGTTCTTGAAGTGTGCGCGAATGTTTTCTACCACCTCTCCCGCGCGATGGCCATCGGCGGCGATGAGCTTGAACGCTTCCTTGGCCCTGTCGAGATTGGGCATCGAGCGATCAAGAAAGCGAAAGCCCGCATCGGCACTCGTGACCATCGCGGTCAACGGCTGTTTGATCTCGTGTGCAATCGACGCCGCGACCGCGTCCCCGGTCAGCAACCGCGCCTCGCGCTCGCGTCGCTGGGCCAGGACAGCGCCGAGCAGCCTCGCGTAAAGCGTTTCAATCTCGTACAACAGGACAATCAGGACGAGGCTGCTGGACAAGAATCCGAAGATCCGAACCGAATACCAGCCCGGGCTGAAGCGGCTTGGAGCGGGATAGTAGCTAAGAGGCACCTCGACCAGGTACAGGAACATCACGACCATCAACCAAAGATCGAGCATTGAGCTCCGCCGAATCCAGAGCACGATGAGGGCGGCAATACTCGCCAGGGCGATTGGCGCCCCGACAAGATAGGGCCAATACGAGCTGAAACGGACCGAATCGAGCATGATCGGTGGCAGTAGCGCTTCGCCCGCGATGCAGGCAAATGCCGCGACCGAAACGAGGCCCGCCGTCAACGCGACACTCCGGGCGATCGCCGCACGCGGCGTGCCCTTCGACAAACGATGTATGGCACCCCCATCCTTTGAAAGCGCATAGCCGATGACGAACAGGGGAAAGCCAACATGCCACAGCACGTAGATCCATGCCGAACTCTGCAGCCCGCCAATCAATCCCAAGGGCACAAACACGCCTGGAAACGTCAGGATGTACGGAATCAGGATAAGTGCCGTGAAGAGATATGCGCTTGCGATAATGAGGATGGCGCGCGTGCGGAGAATGGAAAACTGCGCAAACAGCAGGACCGCGGTGATCGAATCGCAAACAAACATCGCACTCAGATAAGCCGGCAGGAAGGCGTCGATCCGTCTCGCCTGCGCGCCCGAAACCAGCCCGAGGGTGATCAACACAAAGACGACCGAGATGCCGAGCACGATTGCAAGAGCCAGCCGTTTCTGCGCCGGACCTGGCGACAAGCTCGAGAGGACGAGACGCTGTTCCTCCGGAACAATGGAGGTGGTCTCTAGCACTGGCTCGACTCGCGCGGCCGTCTGGCGACGCAGCGGAAGCCACGTCCCGGAAGGAAAGCAAGGTACCGACGGCCGGGATGGTCGTCGACAAGAGTGCGGCGTAACGCAGCCATAAGCACCCTGGGTGAACTTATCTGAAAAGTATACGCCGCAAGAACGCGTCGCCGAGTCGCTCGAAGGAGACGACAAAGACATCAAGGACAAATGCGGCGGCAATTCCCCATATTGGTGCGCGAATTGGAGGCTGATGCGGATTCCGTCGATGCCGCCTTAGCCCGAAGGCGCTGCTGCAGCAACGTTGACGCGCCAAGTCCTGCCTCTCACTACTCGGGCCTGCGCAGCAGAGCTTCGCTGATTGCCGTGAGTAGTTCCGACCCGTTGAACGGCTTCTTGAACAGGCGGTAGCGACCTGGGTCCATGTGCGGCAATCGATTCAGCATCTCCGGGTGACCCGTGATGAGGATGATCGGCAACTCGGGCCGTGCCGCGTGCGCGGCTCGCAACAGTTCAAAACCATCCATCACGGGCATGTCGATGTCCGAGATCAGGCAATCGATCTCGGCGAGACACCCGCTTTCGAGGAGTGCCGCGGCCGAAGCAAACGGGCGCACCGAGTGGTCCGCCGATTCCAACAGATTTCGAAGCGACTCGAGAATCCTCTGATCATCATCGACCACTGCGATGGTGAAGTGGGAAGTCATGAACGTCCTTGCATGGAATCAATGGCACGCCGATCATCGAAGTCTGCCCGAGCGGTGCGCCGTCGTATCTAATGGAAAGATGTGATAGTGCCGAAGATCCAAATGGCATAAATTTCCGCCAACGGTGGGTGAGCGACTTGCAGCTTCCGCGGCACTCGCAGGATGCGCGGGCAATATCCTGCAGCCAACCGCAGCTGCCGAGTTGGCAAGAAAACGGGAGCAAACTCATGTCTTCAGCGAACGCACCTGACTTTGAACCACGGTCATCAACGATGTTGCACGCAACCCCAGTCGTGTTCGTCGTTGACGACGACGTCTCGGTGCGAAAGTCGCTGGAATTGCTGATCGACTCTGCGGGTTGGCAGGCGAAGACGTTCGCGTCCGCGGAGGAATTCCTGTCCTTCCCGCGAGTTCTTGCTCCGAGCTGCCTGGTGCTTGACGTTACTCTTCCGGACATCAACGGTCTTGAACTGCAGAAGCGCGTCGCCGTTGACCGGAGTGACATGCCAATCATCTTCATCTCGGGTTACGGTGACGTGCCGATGACGGTACAGGCCATGAAAGCGGGTGCGGTCGAATTCCTGACGAAGCCACTCGGCGGTGACGCGCTGCTGAGCGCAATCCGACAGGCCCTCGAGCGCAGCCAAACTGCACTGCGTAGCGAGGCGGAGAGTCGGACACTCCGGGACTGCTATGCGGCGCTTAGCGGTCGCGAACGGGAGGTCATGTCGTTGGTAGTCTCCGGGCTGCTGAACAAGCAGGTCGGTGGCGAGCTCGGCATCAGTGAGATCACGGTGAAGGCCCACCGAGGCAACGTGATGCGCAAGATGCAGGCCAACTCGCTTGCCGACCTGGTCAACATGGCGGCGAGACTACACGTCGCAACTGTTCGAAATGCTGATGCCCCCGCAGCAGGTCGTTGGCCGGTCACGGTGCGCGGCAACACACCCGTTGTCCAGAATCGTTTGGCGTGGCCAACGGTATGCGCGTGATCTGTGTCGCTCGGTGTGCGGACGCGACATCAAGGCCCTGAATCTACGCGCGGGAATGCAGCGACCGGCACGCCGCTCTGTTGATCCGCAGGCCCCTGGTTCGAGCCCAGGTCGGGGAGCCAAATAGTACAAAGGTGGACACTCCGTGTGGAGTGTCCATTTTCGTTTGTGCGACCGCTTGCGTGATCCGCGCCTAAGTCGACCTCGATCGATCGGTGCCCACTGAAGAATATTTGTTCCCAACGGCGATGCAGTAGCGCTCGCCCTCGCTCGTCGGAAGCCGAAATCAGATAATCTTCGCCCCGGACTTTGCTAACACGCGCCTGGCACTACTGCGGGGCACGTCCGGTGGGCGGAAGGGTGGCGAATGACGAGCAATGACGAGTTCGGATTGCGCAAACGGAGATACGCCGTTCTGTTGGCGCTGTTGCTCGTTGCGCTGGCGGTGCAAACGTTCAATGCCCGTGGTGTCGGACGATTCATCGCCGACGCGTTCGCAAGCGCGCTGGCTATCGCGATATGGTTCGTGGTATTCGAGCGCCCACGCGAGCGGGCCGCGATGGCCGGACTGCTCGTGGCGACCTTGACGATCAGTTGGGCGCGTTACGTCGCGGGAGCCGGTCTGGATCGCCTGCTGTCGCTCGTGGACCAGACGCTGGTCGCGCTGCTACTCTGGAGCGCGGTCTTCGTGATCATGCGCGACCTGTTCACCAGTCATGCAGCCGGCGCCGAGAAAGTGCTGGGCGCGATCTGCGGCTATATCATCGCGGGCGACGCGTGGGGGCGCATCAATGCAATCACGTACCTTCTGGTGCCTTCGGCCTATAGTATCAATCCGGAGGTCATCGCGCTTCTACCCGATTGGCATGGCCGTACCTCGTTGTTTACGTATTACGCATTTGCGCAAGTCTTGACGATTGGTTATTCGGACGTGACGCCGGTACGCGCGCCCGCGACGACGTGGAGCTTGTTCGCTGCACTGTTTGGTGTGTTCTACACCGCCATCGTCGTGTCGGTGTTCGTCGGCCTTGCGCAGTCCGGCAAGGGAAAGAGTGGCGACAACCAGTGATGCGCAACGCGTGCACAATACGCATGCTGTGGGCCAATCGATGATGCGTTCCTGTCGCTCGCTCGAGGGCGAGTGCGCTAGAAGAGGGGAGAGGGAAATATGACGAAGGAAAGGGCTACCACCGGCACCGACGGCCTTCCGCTGCCGATACTTCCGCCGGAACGCGATGCGCGCGTCTGGGCCCGACTGGTCCGGGTGATGTTCTACACGCCAGGCTTCCTGGCGTTGCTTCTGCTCAAGACCGGCGAACCGACGAGCTTTGGCATCACGGTGGAGCTGCTGATGCTGTCCAGCGCGTCTGCCATGGTCGGTGGTCTTTTCATCGCCACCGAATCCGAGGGAAGGGGAGCCGATCAGTCGTCGAGGATCGGCACCTGGAGCGGGGCGCTGGTGCTCGAGCTGCTGGCGGTGGTGCCGTTCCTTTGCGCCGTCCCGCCGCTGTTCCACGAGCTGGCGAGCAGCACGTTGTTGCACGCACGCGCGCCCGACGCGGTCAACCTCTCGCTCGGCGCCTCCGAGTTCTTGCCGATGATGGCAATCCTGCCGTTCATGGTCTACCAGCTCGCCGGATTCGGCACGCTGCACTTCGTCGTTCCCAAGCCGGTCAACTGGGCGATCAACATCGGCATACTCGCGTTGATCATCGCCGGTTACGTCGCGAACCGCGAGGCCGCCTATCACATCGAGCGGTTGGTGAACGGATTCCTGATCCTCAGCATGGGCGCCCTCGTGCTCTTCGGCATCCTCAAGCTCAGGCAGATGCAGACGGACTTCACGCTGCGCTCCCCGCACAAGGACGAGAAGTAAAGCGACCGCATCGGGAAAGACCTGCTCTTCGAGATGCGGGGCCGCCCGGCGCGGACGACAGCAGGATTCGAGGACACCGCAGCCAGGGAGGTGGGACGTGTGGTGGATCAGCTACAGGGGTGAAGGCAAGGCCGGCGTGGACAACATCGGCGTCTTCGAGGATGACGGCACGCCTCGCAAGATACATCCGCTGCTGCTCGACCCGGCGCCCGATGCGCACCCGTTGCACATCGCTCGCGGCTTCGCGCTGGTCGGCGACGATCTCTACATTGCCAATGCCTGGCGCAAGGACAGCCATGTCGCGCGCTACCGCAGGCGCGGCGACATGTTCCACTTCGCCGAAGTGGTAGTGACCACGAAGCACGTCTCGGCAATGGTCCACCCCTTTGACGTGGAGCTTGGCGACGATGGCCGGCTTTACGTTTCGTGCCAGGACACCAACACGGTCCTTGCCATCCTGCCGAAGACGCGCAAGCCGGCGCCGGTGGCGCTCCACCTCCGCAAGAGTTACCCCGACGGCAACTTTCTTCCCGGCACGTTGGTCGCCTCCAGCCGAGGACACCTTCCCGAAGTCGGCGACCGCGCTCCGCTGGACGTGCCATCGCCGCAGGGACTCGGCGTGCTGCTGGACCTGCACGGCAGACCGCGCCATTCCGTCCGCGGGATCATCGTGCACCGCCAGCATCTGTACGTGGCCGACGAGGCGGGGAACGCGGTCAAGATCTTCGAGATAGCGTCGGGGCGACTCGTGGCGCGCCTCAAGGGAAGCAAGCTCACGAAGCCCGTGCACCTCATCCTGCACGGTGAAACGCTCTACATCGGCGCCGCCGGAACCGGCAGCATCCTCGCCTACGACATCCCGGAAGAGGCCCCGGACGGCAAGCTCAAGACACGGGTCGTGATCGACGGCAAGCTCAAGGCCCCGTCCGGCTTTGCGATCGGCCCGGATGGCGATCTCTACGTGGCCGAACGGTTCGATCAACGGGTACGTCGCTTCTCCCTGAAGGGCAAGAAGAAGGGAACGTTCATCGACGGGCTCCCGGATATGCCGGAGTTTCTGGTGCATATCGCGGATCCTGCGTAAGGCAAGTAGGCCTTCATTCGAGCCGGCCGGCGCCGCCTCCCGAGGACTCCTCGAAGTAGCACCCATAGGGGGTGCTCGACTGCACGGTGCCCCAGCGCGGCAGGCGCAGAATCCACTTTCGTACCGGAGCCGAAACATGCGTCAAACGACTCTCGAAAAGTTGAAGCATGTCAGCGTCGCAACGCTCACCACCGCGCTGTTCAAGCGCGGCCTCCGGCATCAGTTCATCCAGGACGTGCATCCGCTGAACCCCGATGCCGGGAACATGGTAGGCGAGGCCTATACGCTTCGGTACATCCCGGCGCGTGAGGATCTCAATCCGATCACGGTGTTCCAGAACCGCGATCATCCGCAGCGCAAGGCCGTGGAGGAATGTCCACCCGGCGCCGTCATGGTCATCGACAGCCGCAAGGACGCGCGCGCAGCATCGGCGGGCTCGATTCTCGTCACGCGCCTCATGAAGCGCGGGGTTGCCGGCATCGTGACCGACGGCGGATTTCGCGACTCGCCGGAGATCGCGAAGCTTGCGATTCCGGCCTACCAGCAGCGGCCGGCGGCTCCCACCAACCTGACGCTTCATCAAGCGCTCGACATCAACGTGCCGATCGGCTGCGGCGACGCTCCGGTATTTCCGGGCGACGTCATCGTCGGCGATGCGGAAGGCGTGGTCGTGCTTCCCGCCCATCTCGCCGACCAGTTAGCCGACGAGGCCGTCGAGATGACCGCGTTCGAGGATTTCGTGACGGAGGAGGTGCAGAAAGGGCGCTCGATCCTTGGCCTCTATCCCCCTACGGATGATCGGGCGCTGAGCGACTTCGCCGCATGGCGGGCTGTGCATAAACGATAACGTTTGCCTGCCTTGACGTTCCGACCGGCAAAGAGTCCCTGACCGGATGCCTTACTCCGGCTTCACATTGGCAGCCTTCACCACCTTGGCCCATTTGGCGATCTCCGCCTTCTGAAATTCCGCGAGTTGCTCGGGTGGACCGCCGCCCACCTCCACTCCCAGTTCGGCGAGTCGCGCCTGGACATCCGGCGTTTTCATGATGCCCGCGATCTCCGTATTGAGTCGCTGCACGATCGGCTTCGGCGTTCCCGCGGGCGCGAACACCGCTTGCCACGACACGACTTCCCATCCGGGCACGCCGGCTTCCGCGGCGGTGGGCACGTCCGGCAGAGTTCCGAGTCGCGTGGGATAGGCAACGGCAAGCGGGCGCAGCTTGCCGGCCTTGATCTGCGCTCCGAGCACTATGGTCGTGTCGATGATGATGGGCACCTGTCCGCCGATCACGTCCGTCAGTGCCGGCCCGCTGCCCTTGTAAGGAATGTGCGTGAGGTCGACCTGCGTGAGTGTCTTCAGGAGCTCGCCCGCGAGGTGCGGCGACGTGCCCGGCCCTGGCGAGGCAAAGGCCAGCTGCCCGGGCTTCGCTTTGGCGGCGTCGAGCACCTCCTTCAGCGACTTGTACGGCGTGCTCGCGTTGACGGCGAACACGAGCGGGTTGCTGCCGAGCAGGATCACGGGCTCGAACGACTTGACCGCGTCGTAAGGCATGTTGGGATAGACGCTCGCATTGATCGCATGCGAGCTGATCGTGCCTCCCAGGATCGTGTAGCCATCGGGCTTCGACTTCGCGACGAAATCGGAGCCGATGTTGCCGCCTGCGCCTGGCTTGTTCTCGATCACTATCGGCTGACCGAGCGCTACCGAGAGTTTCTGGCTGAGCAGTCGCGCGAGTGTGTCCGTATTGCCGCCGACGGCGAACGGAACGACGTACACGATCGGCTTGGTCGGCCACGCCGGCTGCGCCTGCGACGAACCGGCGACGCCGCCGAGCAGTGCGCACCCCATCGCAATGATCAATGTGCAGAAACGGCTCATGCTTACGCTCCAGATAAGAAGGGTACCTGCGCGGTCCCCGTTGCAAGCCATCGAACGGCGTGTCGTCAGAAGTTCAACACAAGAAAGCGCTCTTGGAGTCTAGCAGTTTCGGCATTCCGCCAGCCTCTCTTGTCGAGTCTCCCCAGCTCCGCGTGGCTGCAGCTGTAGCTAGCCGCTCCGATGGCGCCCAGTTCCCGATGAAAGCGTACGATTGCCGGGTTTCCTCTCCTCGGCGAGGTAAATTCAGTGATGGACCGGCGGACATTTGTCACCCTCGCCGTCGGCGCATGCCTGCTCGAATCGGTCGCGCTTCGCGCGCAGCAGACGCGGAAAGTCTTCAGGATTGGATTGCTTGCCCCGTTTAGCGAGCCGACACCTGGCGACCGGATCGACCTGGAGGCCCTGCGTGCAGGTTTGCGCGACCTTGGCTGGGTCGAAGGAAAGAATCTCCAGATCGAAATCCGTTGGGCGGGGGTGAATCCACAGCGCCAGCGCGAACTCGCCGCCGAACTCAAGGCGTTGCCAGTGGCGCTGATCCTTGCGTTCGGCACGACCGCCATCCGCGCGGCGCGTGAGGGTGCTCCCGGCCTGCCCGTGGTCATGATCAACGCCGGAGACCCGGTGGGCGCGGGGTTCGTGACCAGCCTGGCTCGGCCGGGTGGCGACCTGACCGGCACTTCGGCGGCGGGCGAGGAAGTTCTTTCCAAACAAGTGGAACTGTTGTCGGCTGCGTTGCCGCAGCTCAAGAGGGTCGGCGTGCTGATGAGCAACGCCAACCCTGCCAGCGGATTCTTCTTCGACGCAATGTCGTCGCGCGCAAGGACGCTGGGCCTGCGCCTCGATCGTGTCGACGTCGCCGCGGAAGGTGAGCTGGACGGCGCCATTGCGCGCGCGAAAGGCGGCGCGCTCGTAGTTGTGACCGACCCGATGTTCTTTCGACACCGCGTCCGCATCGTCGAGCTGACGCTTCGCTCCCAAGTTCCGTCCAGCTTCGGTGGCCGCGAGTATGTCGCCGCCGGCGGCCTGATGTCCTATTCTTCTTCCAATGCATGGCATTGGCGCAGCGCAGCCGGCTTCGTCGACAAGATTCTCAAGGGTGCGAAGCCCGGCAATATTCCGGTGGAGCAGCCAACCAAGTTCGACCTGGTGATCAACCTGAGGACGGCAAAGATGCTCGGCATCAATATCCCGCAATCACTCCTGCAGCGGGCGGACGAGGTAATCCAGTAGCAGCGAGTTTGCGAGTTAACCGCGCGACATCCGAGGGCTTCGTATCGCACGATTTTCATAGGGCGATCCGAGGAGGTAAGACAATGGACATGCACCGAGAGATGCCCTGGGTGCGCCGAGCGCTCGAGGAATGGATCCTTGAAAGCGCCGGCGACGCGGATGCCAAACGCTTTGCGAAGCGATGGAGCCGCGTTCGCCCGGGTGTGGATGCGCTCCCATGCCCGAACTGCTTTCTCGAGGGCGACGATCAGCCGCTCGCGCCACATGGACGTGGAGCAGGGGGCCATGGTGACATTCCGCCCATGGTTGTGCGCGCACTGCAAAGAGCGCTTCGACGTGCCCCTCGAGGACTAACCGCGCCGACATCATCGGCCTGCTTACCTGAGAGCGGTTTCGCGCTCGTCGGCATAAGCCGCTGGCATGCAGCGTCGCTAAAACGCGAGCCGTGCGAGGTCGGTCGGACAGGTAACGGTACCGAGCGATTGATAGGTGAACGATGCCGTCGTCGCCGGCACGCCGGGCAGCGATATCAGATCGATGTGGAAGGGCAGAATTGAGCACTGGGTTTGGATGTCGACGAAATAGGGCTCGACCTGCATCGCGGGGGTTGCGTAGACGACGCCTCCGCTCTTCTGCGCCGCGCGACGGAAGAAGTCCTTCCAGTCAGCGAAAAGAGACGGCTCGTTCGGAAATGGTCGCGGAATGTCGATCGAGCTCCTGCCTCCAGGAGCCGTGATTGTCGCGACGATATGACCGGTGACGGCGCTGAACGCGATCTCGGTTTCGATCAGCTCGCCCGGCGATACGTGCACAATTTCGCCGGCCAGCGCGAATGGCGTTTCGCCCTTCTGCCAGAAGTATTGCGCCTGCACGACCCATGACGTGATCGTCTGCCAGCCGGGCGCGTAGCCGGCGTCGTTCGACACAAGCGAGCGTCCAATGCTCAACTGAGGCGAGATCTGGTTGAATCGGTAACCGGACATCGCGTATGCGCCCTCCGAGCCATAGGCATCGAAGTCCACGTCGCCCCAGATGTAAAACGTCTGTTGATTGGGGTCCCACGTTTTCCCCGGCATCGGCGGCACGCGATACGAGTAGCGGATGACCCAGTCGTTCGCCGCGGGCACGGTCGGCGCAGTGCCGTTCTGGACATAGACGATCACGCGATCGCCATCGTCGGAAGGATTGGCGCGCGGTACGCAGGCGAATGCGCCGGAGGCGCCGCTACCCTCCTGCGTCCATCCGGCGCTGCGCATCTGCGCGGCTGTCGTTTCGCTGGCGGTGTAGCGATGGTTGGGCGCACCCCCGGCGCCATTGTTGTAGAACCGATAGAGCGCCGCCATTCCGGCCGGGCATGATCCATCCGCGGATGCCGGCTTGATATAGAAGGCAATGCCTTCCGATTGCCAATCCTTATTCGCACTGACCGCCGAGCACTCGTCCGAGAACGGCGTGTAGAAGTGCGAGCTTCTCGGGTCGAACGTGGTGCTGAAGAAGCGGCAGGTTTGCTGCGCGCCCTCGACGGCCTTGCCCCACACGGGAAATGTCTGCCCGGTACGTGTCCACGCGCCGTTGAAGGCGCCTCGATCGAGGAGGGCGATTTCGGAAGGCGAGGCAGTGACGAAGTAGTGATCCCAACCCTTGTGGTGATACTCGACGGCGATCTGGACCTGTGCCGTCGCGTCGAACGACAATGCCATCGTCATGAGCGCGGCTCGGGCGAGGCGCGAGCCCCGGATCACTTGCCAAGTCTTTTCGCATGCCGGGCTAAAGATCTTCACCTTGGACTTTCCAGAGCCGCCAATACTTCGAATTCTTTCGCGGATGGCCTATCGCGGACTATCGATAGCACTCCGAAAGGTTGATCGGACACCGCTTACATCGCGTGAGAGACGTCCTACGGCGGATCGACGCTTGTCGAGTACAACGTCGCAGGCGTGGGCGGCGCGATCGTTGGAATCGACGGTCGATCACCTCCCTTGACAACGATCGCGGGCAGGCACAGTATTTTCAAAAATCAATAATGTTTTGCGTATTACGCAAAACTAATCGTGCGCTCGCCCGAGCGTTGCTCACTGCAGGAGGAGGCAACATGAACTGGAGAGGACTCGGAGTTTCGTTCGTTCTCGTGGGGATCGCGTTCGCGGCCAATCCCGCGGCGGCACAGAAGGCCATTCGGATCGGTTACCCGGTGATTCTCTCGGGACCGGGCGCCCTGATCGGCGAGCCGTCGCTGAAGGGCGCACAGATGTTCGTCGAGGAGCTCAACGCCAAAGGCGGGGTACTCGGACGCAAGGTCGAGCTCGTCGTGCGCGATACGAAGGGCAACGCAGATGAGGCGGTGCGTATCGCGCGCGATTTGATTCTGCGCGAGAACGTGGACTTCCTCGTCGGCACGCTGACTTCTGCCGAGGGTCCGGCCGTGTCCCCAGTTGCGAAGGAAAACAAGATCGTGTTCGTCGTGCCGGTGGTGAAGACCGACCAGCTCACCGCGCCTGAAAACATGCATCCCTACGTCTTCCGCACGGCGACAAACACCACGATCGAGGGTCGCACCGCGGCCGAGCTCATGGCCAAGTGGCCGGTCAAGCGGGTGGCGACGATGAGTCCCGACTACGCGTTCGGGCAGGACCTGACGCGGGCTTTCGTCGCACACCTGAAGAAGATCCGGCCCGACATCGAGATCGTCGACCAGCAGTGGCCAAAACTCGGCGAGGCCGACTACACGCCGTTCATAAATGCGCAGCTCGCCAAGAAGCCGGACGCGGTTTTCACGAGCCTCTGGGGCGGGCATTTCGTCACGTTCGCAAAGCAGGCGAAGCCGCTGCGCTACTTCGAGGCCGTGAAGTTCAACGTGCTCGCTGCCGGTGAGGCTGGGGCAATCGAGACCGCCAAGGCGATGGGCGACGACTATCCGCTGGGCATCACCGCCAATGCCTACGACGCATTCAACTGGACCAACGGGCCGCCGCAGCACAAGGAGTACATCGCGCGCCTGCGCGCCTACCTCAAGGAGGACAATCCATCGTCATGGCCGATCACGGGCTACATCGGCATGCAGATGTTGACCGCGGCAATCGCGAAGGCGGGCAGCACGGATTCGGACAAGGTCGCGAAGGCGATGCTGGAGATCAGCGTCGACACGCCGATTGGCAAGCAGAATTTCCGCGCCAAGGACCACCAGGCTAACCGGGCGCAGTTCTGGGGCAAGATGGAGAAAGACCCGCGTTATCCTTTTGCCGTGATGAATCCGCCAACGTATATTGACCCGACACCGTTCATGGATTGACTGGCGCGCATGCCTGGCGGACGACCGAAAACGCGGACCGAACCCGATGCCGTCAAGAGCGTATCCAAGGTGCTCGACATTCTCGAGCACCTCGGCGCAGCCGAGCGGGCGGTCAGTGTTTCCGACATTGCGCGAGCGACCGGCTTCAACGTGAGCACGGCCTTCCGCCAACTGCAGACGCTCGTGGCGCGAGGGTATGTCGAGCAGGAGTCCGGCCATCGCAGTTATGTGCTCGGCCCGCGCTTCTACCAGCTCGCGACCGCGTATCTCAAGGGCAAGGATCTGTCGACGCTCGTCAGACCGCACCTCGAAGCGTTGCGCGATGTCGTCGGCGAGACGGCCTACCTCGTGATCCTGAGCCAGGGTGAGATCGTCCAGCTTTGCAAGGCCGACGGACAGCAGGTCGTCAGCGCGACGATGCGCTCGACGCAGCGGGACCCCGCCTACTGCACCGCGACGGGCAAGGTGTTGCTGTCGGGGCTCGCCCCGGACGCGCTCGAGCGCTATTTGGGCTCGGTGCGCATGAAGGCGTACACGGCGCAGACCATCACGACTCGAACGCAGCTGGAGCGCGATCTGGCGAAAGTCCGCAAGCAAGGCTACGCACTCGATGTCGAGGAGCTCGCGGAGGACCTGTGCTGCGTAAGCGTGCCGGTACGCGATCCGAACAGCCGTTCCATCGTCGCGGCAATCAGCATCGCGATGCCGAAGAATCGTTTTCGCCGCAACCTCGTGCCACGCTGGCGCAGCCTGCTCGAAGAAAAGGCGGCGCTCATTTCGCCCCAGCTCAGCCTGATCGACAGCTAGCCTCGTGCTGGAGCCGTCCTTCCTCATCGGCCAGGTGCTGAGCGGACTGACGGCCGCGATGTTCCTGTTCATCGTGGCGTCGGGCCTTTCGGTGGTGTTCGGCGTGCTGCGCGTGCTCAATTTCGCGCACGGCTCCTTCTACATGCTGGGCGCCTACCTCTCCTGGCAAGTCACGCAGTGGCTGGGAGCGGCCACGGGCAGCTTCTGGCTGGCGGTGCTGGGCGCGGCGCTGTGCGTCGCGCTGATCGGCGGCCTGGTCGAGCGCTTCCTGCTGCGGCGGCTCTACGGCCGCGAGGATCTCTATCAGCTGTTGCTCACTTATGCGCTCGTGCTGATTCTCGGCGATGCCGCGCGGATCATCTGGGGGACGCAACAGCTCGCGATGCCGCGGCCGACAGGTCTAACCGGCAGCTTCGAGCTCTTCGGCGCCATCGTGCCGTACTACAACTTCTTCATCATCGTGCTCGGGCCGACGATCGCCGTCGTGTGCTGGCTGATCCTGAGCAGGACAGGTATCGGCCGCATGATCCGCGCCGCGGCATATGACCGCGAGATGCTGGCAGCCCTTGGCGCCGATGTCGGTCGCTTGTACATGCTGGTGTTCATGGGAGGGTCGTTCCTGGCGGGCCTTGGCGGCGCGCTCGTCACTCCGGTGCGCAGCATCGTGCCGGGGATGGATGTCGAGATCATCGTCGAGGCATTCATCGTTGTAGTGATCGGCGGCTTGGGCTCGTTCTGGGGCACTTTCCTCGGCGCGCTGATCTTCGGCCAGGTGCTCGCATTCGGCATTCTGGTGTTGCCTGGCTTCTCGATCTTCGCCGTGTTCGCGCTCATGGCGATCGTGTTGATCGTGCGCCCTGCCGGTCTGCTCGGCCGGCCGCTCGCATGAACGACGTCACCCCCGTCCGCTCCAGGCAAAGGCGGCGAATTCCCTGGCCGCTGCTGCTCTGGATCGCGGTGCTTTGCGTGCCCTGGCTTGGCTCGCGCTTCTACACGTTTCTCGCGACCGAGATCGTGATCCTCGCGTTGTTCGCCGTGAGTCTCAACCTGCTGCTCGGCTACGCAGGTCTCGTGTCGTTCGGCCATGCCGCCTACTTCGGGATCGGCGCCTACACCTGCGCAATCCTGATGAAAGTGCATGGCGTGGCGTTCCCATTCGCCTTTGCGGCCGCCGGGGCGATGGCGGCTGCGTTCGCCGTCGTGTTCGGTTTCTTCTGCGTTCGCTCCACGCGAATCTATTTTGCGATGCTCACGCTCGCGTTCTCGCAGATCGTGTGGGCGATCTGCTTCAAGTGGAACAAGGTCACGGGGGGTGAGCAAGGCCTGTCGAACGTTCCCTATCCCGACCTCAGCTGGATGGGTTCGCTTCCGCTGGTCGGTGCCCTGCGCGCCGCAGACCACTACTTCCTGCTTGTGATGGCGCTCGCCGGCGTGTGCTTTGTCGTGCTCCGACGCATCGTGGCCTCGCCGTTCGGGCGGATGCTGACGGCGATTCGCGAAAACCCCGAGCGGGCGGAGTTCGTCGGCCTCAATGTCCGCCTCTATCAGCTCGCGGCATTCGCGATCGCGGGCGCGTTCGCGGGTGCCGCCGGCGCGCTGTTCGGCATTTTCAACCGAGGCGTCTTCCCAGACTTCGCCTACTGGTCGAAGTCGGCCGAAGTGCTGATCATGGCCATCCTCGGTGGCATAGGCAGCTTCTGGGGGCCCGCGATCGGCGCCGGCGTGCTGACGTTGTTGAACCACCAGATCTCGGCGGTTACGCAATACTGGCCGCTGGTGCTGGGTGTCGTTCTGATCGTTCTCCTGTTCGCCTTCCCCGGTGGAATCACGGGCGCGCTCGGTAGCGCACTTGCGCGCATGCGCGCACGCCGAAATGCTTGAAGTTCGCAATTTGCGCCGCTCGTTCGGTGGCGTGCTGGCGGTCGACGACGTCAGCCTTGCGGTCCAGCCGCGGGAGATCGTCGCGATCATCGGACCCAACGGCGCCGGCAAGTCCACGCTGTTCAACCTGATCACCGGACACCTGCGAGCCGATGCAGGCAACGTTTACGTGGACGGTCGCGAGGTCACGGGCATGGCGCCGCATCGGCTGTGCGGACTCGGCGTCGCGCGATCCTTCCAGCGGACCAACATCTTTCCGCGCTTGAGTGTCTTCGAAAACGTCCAGACAGCCCTGATCGCGCACCGCCGTCGCGGCCGAGACATCTGGTCCCGCGCCGACGATCTGTTCCGCAATGACGCGGACAAGCTTCTGCGCGACATCAACCTCCACGACAAGGCAGCGGCGATCGGCGGCGAGCTATCGCACGGCAACCAGAAGCAACTCGAGCTCGGCATCGCGCTCGCCGGCAATCCCGCGCTGCTGCTTCTTGATGAGCCGACCGCCGGAATGTCCGTCGCCGAGACCCGCGAATCGATGGCGCTTCTGCATCGCATTGCTTCCGAGCGCGAACTGACACTGCTCTTCACTGAGCACGACATGGACGTCGTCTTCTCCACGGCGCATCGCATCGCCGTGCTGCACCAGGGACGCATCATTGCCGAGGGAGCGCCGGCAGCCATTCGCGAGCACGCCGAGGTGAAGCGCGTCTATCTGGGAGACCGCCGGTGAGCACGGTGCTCGAAGTCGACGCGATCGATACTTACTACGGGCTGTCGCGCGCGCTGTTCGGCGTTTCGCTCGCGATCGAGCCCGGGCAATGCGTGGCGCTGCTGGGGCGCAATGGTGTCGGCAAGTCGACCGTCATGCGTTCGATCATGGGCCTTACGCCACCGGCAAGGGGCCGCGTTGCCTGGAAGGGAAGGGTGATCAGCGGCTGGCGAATCGATCAGATCGCGCGCGCGGGCATTGGCTTCGTGCCCGAGGACCGGCGGGTATTTGCGGAGCTCACCGTAAGCGAGAACCTCGACGTTGCGCGTCGCGCTTCCGGCCGGAGCGGACAGTGGACACTCGACGCAGTATGCGAGCTCTTCCCAAAGCTCGTCGAGCTTCGCGATCGACGGGCCGGCTTTCTTTCGGGCGGGGAGCAGCAGATGCTCACCATTTCCCGCACGTTGATGACCAATCCCGAGCTCCTGCTGCTCGACGAGCCCTCCGAGGGCCTGGCACCTCTCGTGGTGGCGAGTCTCCTCGAGCAGGTTGCAAAGTTGAAGCGGGACGGATTGACGATCCTGCTGGCCGAACAGGGCGTCGAGTTCTCGCTGGCGCTCGCCGACCGTGTCTATGTGCTCGAGAAGGGCTCCGTTGTTTACCAAGGAACTGCGGCGTCACTGCGCGACGATGCCGCCCTGCGTGAGAAGTTGCTCACCCTTTAAATACTGCATCTCGCATTCGACGAGGAGAACGCCATGCCATTCGTTACCATCAGGATCCTCAAGGGTCATTCACAGGAACGCAAAGACGAAATCTCGCGCCGCGTCACCGCCGCGGTGAGCGAAGTCGCCAAATTGCCTCCGGACGCGATCTGGGTGGTGTTCGAGGACGTGACCGCCGAGGACTGGTACGTCGGCGGCACAACGGTCGGCGAGCTCAAGAAGGCCGGCAAGCTATGAGCGCGCAGGGCCGCTCCCAAGCGCGAATTGGCCCGAAGCGCGAAGCGCGGAGGGTAGTCCAATGAGCGTCGGAACCCGCGACCGGCGCTTTGGGGATGTCGTCGGCGTCAACCCCGCGTGCGAGCGCCTGGCAGACGGCTTTCTCTTCACCGAGGGGCCACTGTGGGATCCGCGCACGGAACCGACTGCTGTTCAGCGATATCCCGGGCAACGCGCTGATGCAATGGAGCCCAGCGACCGGCGTCCGCGTCTTCCGCACACCGAGCAACATGGCCAATGGCCTGGCATGGGACCGTCATGGGCGCCTTTTGTGCTGCGAGCACGCAACCAGCCAGGTGACGCGCATGGACGAGGATGGCCGCGTCTCGGTGATCGCGAGCGAATATCAGGGCCAGGCGCTGAACAGCCCGAACGACATCGTTGCGAAGAGCGACGGCAGCATCTACTTCACCGACCCCACCTATGGCCGGATGCCGTACTACGGCGTCGAGCGCGAACCCGTGCTCGGCTTCCGTGGCGTGTACCGGGTCGACGCCGATGGCAAGCGCATCACGCTGCTGGCCGATGACTTCGCCCAGCCGAACGGACTATGTTTCTCCGCCGACGAGCGCCGATTGTTCGTCAATGACACCGAGCGCATGCACATTCGCGTTTTCGATGTGCTCGAAGACGGCACGCTGCAGCATGGGCGCGTCTGGGCGGAAGTGACCGGCGAAGGCAGCGGGGCGCCGGACGGCATGAAGATCGACAGCGAGCAGAACCTCTATTGCTGCGGGCCCGGCGGCATCCATGTGTTCGATCGGACGGCCACACCACTCGGCGTGATCCGGATCCCGAGCGTTGCCGCCAATTTCACCTGGGGCGAGGACGATCTCATGAGTCTGTTCGTCACCGCGACGGACGCGCTCTACCGCGTTCGGGTGCGGGTTCCGGGCCGTCACGCGGATATCGCGCCGGCGAATTCGGTCCAGGGCCAGGAGGGATAGTTGTTGT
Organism: uncultured beta proteobacterium; assembly: GCA_963851465.1. Classification (GTDB taxonomy): domain Bacteria; phylum Pseudomonadota; class Gammaproteobacteria; order Burkholderiales; family Casimicrobiaceae; genus VBCG01. Next base: position 232,808 of record CAWKPJ010000004.1, on the reverse strand, counting down.
CCGCCGGGAGCGGGTCATCCGGAAGCGCACAGTCGCAGCCACGACGGACGCGGCATGTCTCTCACTTCAGCGCTCCCGCAGTCAGGCCCGAACTGGCCATAGGCCTGCACTGGGCAGCGGGAAAGGCATCACATGGGCACGCATCGACACATCATGCGCAGCAATGTGGTTCAGATCAGCGCGGCTTCATGTGGACCCGAGCCCAGTTGGCGAAGTCCGTGAACCCGCCAGGCACCAACGCGTTGGCCGCGGCGATATGCTTCGCATGCTCCGGGCCGAAGTAGGTGTGCAGAGCGAAGTATTGGAACATCTCGCGCATCTCATGGGCGCCGGGATAGAAACCATCGTAGACCTTCGGCGGAACCTGAAGCACCTGCAGGCCATGCCCGAGCGCGTTCAGTGCGGCGACCAGGTCATTCCATGAGTACACGCCGCCACACACGGCGAGGGCGCTGCCGTCAGGCAACTTGTCGCCCGCACTGAACGCGGCGGCGACAGCGCGGCCCACATCGTTGACGTCGCCGGCGTGAATGACGCGCAACGTGGGATCAATAGGCACTGCCCAGCCCCGGCCACCGTTCGGCAGTGGTTGCGGTGCCATCATGCCAAGGAAATTCTGGAAGTACAGTGGCGCCTGCACGAACGTGTGGCGTGGAAAGCCCGCCGCCTGGACTGCGGCATCGACGCGTGCCTTGCAAGTGAAATGCACCACCTTCAAGCGTCCGCCGGTCAGCTTCTCGACATCGGGCAGCGTGGACCAGATCAGGTGCTTGACCCCGGCGACGCGAGCGGCCTGCACGGCCGCGGTGCCGATCTCGGTCTCGCGTGGCCCCTGACTGGGATCCCAGAAGTTGGTGACCACGAAGGCACCGTGGGAGCCCTCGAGAGCGGGGCGCAAGCTACTCGGCTCGAGCAAGTCGGCCTTGACTACTTCCACGCCGCGCGCGATGAGGCCCCGCGCCGCGTCGCTGGCCGGATTGCGGCTGGCAACCCGAACGGAGAAATTGCCTGTAGCGAGCAGCGCGTTCACCACGCCACCGCCTTGCGAGCCCGTCCCACCGAGCACCGTCACGATCCGTTTCAGCATGGTCGTCACCTCGTTCAGGTGCGCAAGGTTATTCCGGCTTGATGCCGATCTTCTTCACGAGGTCGGCGAAGCGCGGCACATCCTGCTTGATACTCGCCGCCATTGCTTCCGGCGTGCCACCCACCGGCACGAGTCCTGCACCTGCGAGTTTCTCCGCCACCGTGGGATCAGCGAGCGCCTTCTTCAGTTCCGCGTTGAGCTTGGCCACGATGGGCGCAGGCGTATTCGCCGGAGCAAGCAACGCGAAGTAAGTCGGCAGGAGGATGTCGTTGCTGGCTCCCGCTTCCGTCATCGTCGGCACGTCCGGCAATACCGCGAAGCGCTTTTCCGAGCCCACCGCGAGTGCGCGCAGCCGACCGTCCTTGATGAAGCCTTGCACGGCGGGCACGGCGGCGATCGTCACGCCGACTTCGCCGGCCACCACGGCCTGGGCTGCCGGCGCCGCGCCTTTGTAGGGCACGTGCAGCATGTCGGTGCCCATCTTCTGGTTGAACGCTTCCAGGTTGAGCTGGGCCATGCTGCCGACGCCGAAGCTCGAGTAGTTGACGGTGCCGGGTTTGGACTTCGACAACGCGACGAGCTCCTGCACCGTCTTCACGTTGAGCGTCGGATTGGCGACGAGCACGTACGGCCCGTCGGTTGCGATGCCGATGTAGCTGAAGTCCTTGATGGGGTCGTACGGCAGTTTCGCGTACAAGCTCGGATTGACGGTGAGCGAGCCGCGATCGGTAAGCAGGATGGTGTAGCCGTCCGGCGGCGACTTCGCCACCGAATCGATGCCAAGTACACCGTTGGCACCCGGCTTGTTCTCGACGACGATCGATTGGCCCATCGAATCGCCCATCTTTTGCGCGAGCGTGCGCGCGGTGAGGTCCGACGCACCGCCTGGCGAGAAGGGCACGACCAGCTTGACCGGCTTCGTCGGATACGCCGGTGCTTGCGCAAAGGCGGCGGGCATCGCGAGCAGGCCCGCGGCGAACAGGGCAATGGTCTCGATCTTCTTCATCCTCACTCCTTCGGCGCAAACTCGCTTTGGCGCACTGCAGCAGGTCGACATTGAGCTGTGCATAGTACGCTCGCGATAATTGTATTGAAGGGACCGATGCATGCAGTTCTATCTCAATGGGTACGCCGCAGGCGACCCACAGGTGCTTCCCGCCGCCCCGGGTGCAATGGGGGCGTCGGAGCGCCTTGCGGACAACGTGGACGTCCTCATCGTCGGTTGCGGTCCGGCCGGCCTCGTCCTCGCGGCACAGTTGGCCGCTTTCCCGGACATCAAGACCCGAATCGTCGAGCGCAGGCCCGGCCCGCTCGAGCTTGGCCAGGCCGACGGCGTTGCTTGTCGAACCGTCGAGATGTTCAGGGCCTTCGGGTTCAGCGCGCGCCTGCTCGAGGAGGCGTACTGGGTCAACGAAACGGTCTTCTGGAAGCCGGACCCCAAGGACCGGACGAAGATCGTCCGCAGCGGGAGGATCCAGGACGTCGAGGACGACTTGTCCGAGTGTCCGCACGTGATCGTCAACCAGGCACGCGTGCATGACTACCTGCTGCAGGTCATGCGCGAGTCGTCCACCAGGCTGGTCCCGCACTACAACCTTCACGTCAAGAACGTCACGGTCGGCGATGCAGGCGATTATCCGGTGACGGTCACGCTGCAGCGAATGGAGCCCGACCGACCAGGGCAAGAAGAAACTGTCCAGGCCCGCTACGTCGTCGGCTGCGATGGCGCACGCAGCAGCGTCCGGCAATCGATCGGCCTTTCCCTGATCGGCGACGTGGCCAACCAGGCATGGGGCGTCATGGACGTCCTGGCGGTCACCGACTTTCCGGACATCCGCCTCAAGTCGGCGATTCACTCCGCCAACGAGGGGAACATGCTCATCATCCCCCGCGAGGGGGGCTACCTGGTCCGCTTCTACATCGAGCTCGACAAGCTCAATCCCGATCAGCATCTGACGACCAAGGACATCACCACTGACCAGCTGATCGCAGCCGCAAACCGGATCTTTCATCCTTACACCCTGGACGTCAAAGACATCGCCTGGTGGTCCGTCTACGAGATTGGCCAACGTCTGTGCGACAAGTTCGACGATGTGCCACAGGAGGAGACGAACTCCCGCTTCCCGCGGGTCTTCATCGCCGGGGACGCCTGTCACACCCACAGCGCGAAGGCCGGGCAGGGCATGAACGTGTCGATGCAGGACACGTTCAACCTGGGATGGAAGCTTGCGGCAGTTCTGCAAGGCAGGAGCTCACCGACGCTGCTGCACACCTACTCAGCCGAACGGCACGCGATCGCCAGGCAGCTGATCGATTTCGATCGTGAGTTTGCCAAGATGTTCAGCGCTCCTCCGAAGGAGTCGGGAAGCGCCGAAGGCGAGGGCGTTGATCCGCAGGAGTTCCAGTCGTACTTCGTCAAGCAGGGCCGCTTCACCGCGGGAACCGCGACCCGGTACGAGCCTTCGCTGATCTGCGCCGAGCCCGCGTTCCAGCATCTCGCGGCCGGCTTCCCCGTTGGCATGCGCTTTCACTCGGCACCGGTCGTCCGCCTGGTGGACGCCAAGCCCATGCAGCTTGGACATGCGGCTGGTGCGGACGGCGCGTGGCGAATCTACGCATTCGCGGATTCGCGCAATCCGCAGGATCCCGCGTCACGCATCGGTGCGCTGTGCAAGTTCCTCGCTACCGACAAGTCTCCGATCAAGCGGTTTACGCCGAGCGGCGCCGATATCGACGCCGTGATCGACGTCCGGGCGATCTTCCAGCAGGGGCATCGTGACCTCGCCGTCACCGGAATGCCGCCGGTCTTGCTGCCCAGGAAGGGGCGCTTCGGCTTGATCGACTACGAAAAGATGTTCTGCCCTGACCTCAAGTCCGGGACCGACATTTTCGAGATGCGTGGGGTTGATCGCGCGCAGGGCTGCATGGTCATCGTCCGACCGGACCAGTACATTGCGCACGTGCTTCCGTTGGACGCCTTCGACGCACTCGCCGAGTTCTTCGCAGGGTTCATGATCGAGGCCAAAGTGGACTAGACTTCATTCGGGGATCTCGACAGCAAGCAAGACGAAAACGAGGAGGCTGAATGTTTGCGACATCCCATGGCGTCGGTCACCGATTCTCGATCCTGCTCACGTTCGCGTGCGCGACGTTCGCCGTTGCACATGTGGCGCTTGCGCAGCAGTATCCGTCGAAGCAGGTTCGCATCATCGTTCCCTACACGCCGGGTGGCAGCAACGACGTGCTCGGGCGCATGGTCGCGAAACACATGCAGGAGGCTCTGAAGCAACCGTTCATTGTCGAAAACAAGCCGGGTGCAGCCGGGCAGATCGGCGCCGAGGCCGCCGCGAAGTCCGCGCCCGACGGCTACACGCTGCTTGTCGCGCCCAACGATGTAATGACGGTGACGCCGAACTTCAACCCGAACGGGCCGTACGATCCGGTCAACGACTTCGAGCCGATCGGTACGCTCGGAGCAGTACCGATCGTGCTGGTCGTGAACGCCTCCTCGCCTTACAAGTCGGTTGCCGAGCTGGTCGCCGCTGCGAAAGCGAAGCCCGGCGTGCTGTCGTATGCGTCATCAGGCGCGGGCGGTCCCCAGCACATGTCGGCCGAGCTGTTCGCATCGATGACCGGCGTGAAGATGTTGCACGTGCCCTACAAGGGCAACGTGCCGGCGCTGACGGACCTCCTCGGTGGCCAGGTGGACGTGCTGTTCAGCCCGATCAACTCCGCATTGCCGCACATCAAGAGCGGCAAATTGCGGGCGCTCGCCATGGCGAGCGACAAGCGCGTGTCCGCGTTGCCCGACGTGCCGACGCTGACGGAGGCTGGCGTCGCCGGCTACAAGAGCGAAATCTGGATCGCGTTGTTCGCGCCGGCGCGCACGCCGAAGGACATCGTCGACAAGCTGAGCGCCGAGATCACCCGCATGCAGGCGCAGGCCGACATTCGGGAGCAGCTCAGCGCGCAAGGCATCGATCCGATGACGGCTACGCCTGCGCAGATCTCCAGCATGATCAAGACGGACCTTGCGCGGTGGCAGACCGTGATCAAGGAGACCGGGCTCAAAGCGAACTGAGGGCGAATTGACGGCGGCGAGACCACCCGGTAGACGACCGCCCATACATTTTCGTTTGGACAGACCGTAAAAGAAGGTCTTGGACCTCCGCTCGCCGGCAAGAAGTGCGAAGGGTTCGCCGCCTGAGCCGCACGCCTTTCCACATTCGAATCGACATACTCCGATGAACGATACTCACGACATTGCCGAACTTGGCGTCCAGGCAGGCGCCGCCCCGATCGAGCGTCCGGCCAACGTGGCCGCGCCCGCCGCGATGTTCGGCAGCGATGCGATCGCCGACGCGCTGCGCGCTCTCGACGTTCCGTACATCGCGCTGAATCCGGGCGCGAGCTTCCGCGGACTGCACGACAGCCTCGTCAACTATCTCGGCAACGAGCGGCCGCAGATGCTGCTGTGCCTCCACGAAGAGCATGCCGTCGCGATCGCGCACGGCTACGCGAAGGTGACCGGCCGCGCGATGGCGGCGGCGGCGCACTCGAACGTCGGCCTGATGCACGCGACCATGGCGCTGTTCAACGCGTGGTGCGACCGGATGCCGCTGGTGCTGATCGGCGCGACGGGTCCGATCGACGCCGCCCATCGCCGGCCGTGGATCGAATGGATCCACACGGCGCGCGACCAGGGCGCGCTGGTCCGCGGCTACACGAAATGGGACGATCAGCCGGCCTCGCCGGCCGCCGCGCGCGAAGCGATCCTGCGTGCAGGCTGGATCGCGCAGACCGCGCCCAAGGGGCCGGTTTACATCAATCTCGACGTGGGCCTGCAGGAAGCGCCGCTGCCGGCGCCGCTGCCGCCCATCGACACACGACGCTACATGCCGGCTGTCGCCGCGTCGGCATCGGCCGAGCAGATCGAACATGTCGCGGCGCTGCTTGCGCGCGCCGAGCGGCCCGTCGTGCTCGTAGGCCGCGTGTCGCGCGAGAAAGCCGCCTGGGACGCGCGGATCCGCCTCGCGGAGATGTTCGATGCGCAGGTGGTGACGGACCTGAAGGTTGGCGCCGGCTTCCCCACGAACCACCGGCTGCATGCAGGCGCGCCGGGCATCTATGCGGTGCCCGAAGCGCGGGAAGCGATCGCGCGCGCCGATGTCATCCTCAGCCTCGACTGGACGGACCTGGCCGGCACGCTGGTCGCGGCGTTCGGCGAAGGCGAGCCCGGCGCGACGATCATCCAGGTCTCGCAGGATCATACGTTGCACAACGGCTGGAGCATGGATCATCAGGCGCTGCCGGTGGTCGACGTGCTGCTGTCCGGAGATCCTGATCGAGTGGTGCACCAACTGGTAGGCGCGCTCGACAAGCCCGGGCGCAACGCGAGAGACGGCGCATCCGCATCGACATCGATGACGAAGCCCGCGTTCGCAGGGCCGGCGCTCGCCAGCGGGCCGATCTCGATGGCGCATCTCGCGACCGGCCTGCGCGAGGTGGTGAAGGAGCGCGACGTTTCGTTCGTGCACCTGCCGCTCGGCTGGGACGGCAAGCTCTGGGACTTCTGCCATCCGCTGGACTTTCTGGGCTCCGACGGCGGCGGCGGCGTGGGCGGCGGCCCCGGCATCTCGGTCGGCGCTGCGCTCGCGCTGAAGGGGAGCGGGCGCGTGCCGATCTGCATCGGCGGCGACGGCGACTTCCTGATGGGCGCGACGGCGATCTGGACGGCCGTTCACTACCGGATTCCGCTGCTCTACATCGTCGCCAACAACCAGTCGTTCTTCAACGATGAAGTGCATCAGGAGCGCGTCGCGCGAATGCGCGGGCGGCCGGTCGAGAACAAGTGGATCGGCCAGCGGATCGCCGATCCGGCGGTCGACATCGCGGGGATGGGGCGCGCGCAAGGCGCGCTCGGCATCGGCCCGGTGACAAGCGCCGATGCGCTCGTCGCCGCGTTCCGGGAAGCGCTTGCTCACGTCGACGCCGGCGGCGTCGCTGTCGTCGATGTGATCACCGAGCCCGGCTACACGCCGGCGATGGTCGCCGCACTTAACAACGCCGGCAACAACGCCGGCAGCAACGGCACAGCCACGGAGACAAAATGAGCAAGCTGCCACTCTCGATTGCCATCGGCGACTACGACCGCAATCGGCCGCTCATCGACGGCGCGGTGCAGATCGACGGCGTCGAGCCGGTCGTGATGACGCTGTCGCCGGAGGAGATGTTCTTCCGTGCGATGCGTCACGAGGCGTTCGACGTCTGCGAGCTGTCGCTGTCGAGCTACGTGCTGCGCACGGCGCGCGGCGATTGTCCGTACGTGGGGATCCCGGCGTTTCTTTCGCGCGCGTTCCGGCACACCTCGATCATCGCGCGCACCGATCGCGGCATCACGAAGCCGCAGGACCTGAAGGGCAAGCGTGTCGGCACGCCCGAGTGGCAGCTCACTGCCAACGTGTGGACGCGCGCATTGCTCGAGGAAGACTACGGCGTCAAGCCGTCGGACATCCGCTGGGTTCGCGGCGGGCTCGAGGAGCCGGGCAGGAAGGAAAAGGTGGAGATCGCGCTGCCGCCCGGCGTCGTGGTCGAGGACATCGGTCCCGAGCAGACGCTCAATGCGATGCTCCAGGCAGGCGAGATCGACGCCTTCATCGGACCGCGCGCGCCGACGTCGTTCGTCCCGTCGAACAAGTCGCTCGGCTGGGTGTTCGAGGACCCGACGAAGGAAGCGATGGACTACTACCGGCGCACGCGGATCTTCCCGATGATGCATATCGTGGGCATCCGGCGCTCGATCGCCGATGCACACCCGTGGCTGCCGATGGCGCTGCTCAAGGCGTTCGAGCGGTCGAAGCGTATGGCGCTCCAGAGTCTGGCCGACACGTCGGCAACCAAGGTCACGCTTGCCATTCGTCGATGAGCAGTTGCGGCGCGCGCATGCCTTCATGGGCGAGGACTTCTGGCCGTACGGGCTGCCGGCGAATCGCCACGCGCTCGAATACTTCGTCAAGCATCACCACGCGCAGGGTGTGTCCAGCCGCGTCGTCGGGGTCGACGAGTTGTTTCATCCGGGCACGGTCGAGAGCTTCAAGATCTGAAGCGCGCCATTCCCACCCGCAAAGAAGTGACATTGGAGGCTCCGATGAAAAACGACGTCCAGACCGCAACGTCCGAACGCGGCGGCGTGAACGCTCCCGGAGCGCAAAGCGCGTCGGTTCTCCCCACCCAGCGCGACCTCTATTACGGCGGCGCATGGCACAAGCCGTTGGCGGGCAAATACTTCGACCTGATCAGCCCCGGCTCGGGCCAGTCACTCGGCCAGGCGGCCGACGGCTCGGCGGCTGACGTCGAGGCGGCCGTCGCCAGCGCGCGCGATGCATTCCCCGCCTGGCGCGACACGCCGCCGCTCGAGCGCGCGAAAGCGCTGCGCCAGCTGGCGGCGATCGTCCGCGCCAACGCCCGTGAGCTCGCGATGCTCGACGCGATCGACTGTGGCAATCCGGTCAAGGCGATGGTGGGCGACGCCGAAATCGCCGCGTCGCAGATCGATTTCTTCGCCGGCCTCGTGACCGAAATGAAGGGCGACTCGATCCCGATGGGACCGGGCCGGATGAACGTGACGGTGCGCGAGCCGCTCGGCGTCGTCGCGCGGATCATTCCGTTCAACCATCCGTTCATGTTCGCCGCGGGCAAGTCCGCCGCGCCGCTGGCCGCCGGCAACACGATCGTCGTCAAGCCGCCGGAACAGGCGCCGTTGTCGGCCTTGCGCTTGCAGAGCTCATCGAAGGCGTCTTTCCGCCGGGCGTGTTCAACGTCGTCACTGGCAGCGGGCGTGACACGGGCGTGGCGCTGGTCGCGCATCCGTCGGTCGCCAAAATTGCACTGATCGGCAGCGTGGCGGCGGGTCGCGCGGTCATGAAGAGTGCGTCCGATTCGATCAAGCAGGTCCTGCTGGAACTCGGCGGCAAGAACGCATTGATCGCTTTTCCCGACGCCGATCCGGTGGCGGTCGCCGAAGCGATGATCGCGGGGATGAATTTCGCGTGGTGCGGGCAGTCGTGCGGATCGTGCAGCCGCGCGTTCCTGCATGCATCGATTCACGATCGCGTGCTCGACGCGCTGAAGGCGAGGATCAAGGCGTTCCGTCCCGGCCGGCCGGACGACTGGGACACGACGATGGGCGCGATCATCAATCGCGCGCAATACGACCGCATCCTCTCGTACATCGATTCGGCGAAAAGCGAAGGCGCCGCGCTGGTCTGTGGCGGTGGGGTGCCGAATTCACCGGGTCTTGCCGGCGGCCTTTTCATCGAGCCCACGGTGTTCAGCGGCGTGACGCCTGCGATGAAGATCGCCCGCGAGGAAATCTTCGGCCCCGTGCTCTCGGTGATGAAATGGGACGACGAAGCGGCGATGATCCGCGACGTCAATGCAGTCGAAGTCGGCCTGACGTGCTCGATCTGGACCAACGATCTCAACGCCGCATTGCGCACGGCGTACGCCGCGCAAGCGGGCTACGTCTGGGTCAACGAAGTCAGCCGGCATTTCCTCGGCGCGCCGTTCGGCGGCTTCAAGCAGTCCGGTCTTGGCCGCGAAGAATGTCTCGAAGAGCTGCTGGCGTTCACGCAGGAGAAGAACATCCACGTGAAGTTCGCGTAGTCGCGCCGGACGGGTCGCGCGCGGCGACAGCCGTCGGCGCGGCGATGCTCAGAACTTCAGATTTCGATAGGTATCGTCGTGATCCGGCGGATTGTGGGTGAGTGCCGCGGTGGCGATCTGCAGGAACTGCACCACCTTGCCATGCGGCGGCTCCCAATGCTCGGCGGAGGATAGCGTAATCCGCAGGAGCGCGAGGTTGGGGTCATCCGGACCGCCAGGAAACCATGCCTCCGCAAACTTGGACCACAGTTCCTTCGCCTTTACCGGATCGCGCACTGTAGTGGCAAGCCCGCGCACCGCCGCGAATGCACTGTCGCCGGTATCGGCGTAGGTCAACAGCACGTTCGGGTTGGCTTCAATGTCCGCTGCGAGGTGGCTGCTGGCGCCGATGAACATCCATATCACGCCAGGTTCCTCGACGCGTTGCGTGGTCATCGGTCGCACCCGCATGGCACCGTCGGCATCGTGCGTTATCAACATGCAGGTTGGCGTCTGCTCCAGCCGCTTGAAGAGATCGGCGCGCTGCTCTTCCAGGGGCTCGTCCGAGGTTCCCGGACGGGTGTCGCTGATGGTGGCTTCGGTCATGGTGCGCTCCTTCGATTGATTGTGCGAAAAAGCAGTCTGCCGAGGCGGACCCCGCGCCGAAGTCGGTCGCTGTTACCGTCCAACGTCCGACGTTGACCTACAGCAACTGGACAGTCGCTGCGTGGTGGAGTCGACGGATGTCATATCCTTTGCACTTGCCGCTGCTCGACCTGGACGCTCACACGGCTACATCCAACGCTCTTCTCGTTGACGAAGCCATGCAAACAAACTCAAAAGTCAATAACTTGGCCATCGCGGCCGCAACGGCACTCACGATGTTCGCGATGTTCTGTCCCGAGCCGGCCGCGCAAACGGCCGCGCCCGCTGCTGCCGCGTCGCCCCCGCGCATCGGGCTCGCGCTGTCCGGAGGCGGTGCGCGCGGTATCGCGCATGTGGGCGTGCTCAAGGTGCTGGAGGAGTTGCGGATACCCATACACTGCGTGACCGGCACCAGCATGGGAGCAATTGTCGGGGGCACGTTCGCGGCAGGAACATCGCCGACAGAAATGGAGAAGGTCGTCCTCGCGGCGGATTGGGACGAGATCTTTCGTGACCGCCCGCCGCGCCAGGAGATCGCCGTCCGGCGCAAGGTCGACGACTACAAGACGCTGTTCGCGCCGGAATACGGCGTGAAAGACAGCGGGCTGGCATTGCCGAAAGGCGTCATCGCCGGCGTCTCGATCGAGGCATTCTTCCGGGTGCTGGCGACGCCGGCCTTCGGCGTTTCGGACTTCCAGAAGCTGCCTATTCCGTTCCGGGCGATGGCCACCGACATCGAGACCGGTGAGTCGGTCGTCTTGGACCACGGCAGCGTTGCCCAGGCGATGCGCGCCAGCATGTCGGTTCCGGCCGCGATCGCGCCGGTCGAGATCGATGGGCGCTTGCTGGTGGACGGTGGCATCGCCAACAATCTGCCGATCAACGAGGCGCGCAAGTTGTGCGCGGATGTCGTGATCGCCGTCAACATTTCCACGCCCCCGCTGAAGCGCAAGGAAATCACCTCGGCATTGAACGTCGCCACGCAACTCGTCAATTTTCTCGGCAAACAGACGGTCGACGACCAGCTGAAGGGGTTGGGAAAGCAGGACGTCCTGATCGAGCCCGACCTGGGCGACATCTCGGCAGCGACGTTTGATCGCTCGGTCGAAGCCATCAAGATCGGCGAACAGGCGACGCGCGCGATGGCCGACTCGCTCAAGCGCTACAGCCTGCCGCCCGATCAGTACGCGGCGTTGCGCGCAACGCAAACCGCCGAGCGCAAGGCGCTGGGTACCGTGACCGAGATCCGGATCGAGGGTCTGGAAAGAACGAATCCGGAAGTGCTGAGTGCGCTGATCGAAACCAAGCCCGGCGAGCCGCTGTCCGAAGAGAAGATCTCTGCCGACCTGCGTCGGATCTACGGGCGTGGCGACTTCGAGAGCATCGGCTATCACCTTTCGGACACGGGCCCGCGCGCGATGGTCATCGAGCCGCGCGAGAAGTCGTGGGGGCCGGACTACCTGAGGTTCGGCCTGGGCCTGGCAAGCGATTTCCGGAGCGACAACGAATTCAACCTGCTGTTCCAGTACCGCAAGACCTGGCTCAACCGCCTGGGCGGCGAGTGGCTGACCGAGGTCCAGTTCGGCCAGGACACGCACTTGTTCAGCGAGTTCTACCAGCCGCTTCACGAAGCGGGCCGGTGGTTCGTGGCACCCTATTTCAAGATCGGCCAGCAATCGCGCGGCGTCTTCGACGGTGACGAGAAAGTCGCCGAGTATCTGGTGGGCGCGGGACAGGTCGGTGTCGACGTCGGATCGGTGCTCGGCACTTGGGGGCAGGTGCGCGTCGGTCCGGTGTGGACGCGGGTGAATGCGCGCGTGGACACAGGATCGCCCGTCCTGCCTTCGGTCAGGGAAACGACGGCAGGGGTTCGCGCGGTGGCGTTCGTCGATCAGACCGATCACGCGTGGTTTCCGAGTAGCGGCTACGGGGCGACGGGTTCGCTGTATGCCGCGACGACCTCGTTCGGGTCCGCTCTGAACTACCAGCGCCTCGAGGAGCCGCTCGCGGAATATGGAGCTGGGGACCGCACACGCTGAACCTGTCGATGTCCGGTGGAACCGACTTTGGTTCGGACATGCCGGCCTATGAATCCTTCACGCTCGGCGGGCCGCTGCGCCTCTCGGCCTATCGCGTCAACCAGTTCGCCGGACGCGAGTATGCATTCGGGCGGCTGATGTACTACCACCGGATGTTTGCGCTGCCGGACATTCTCGGATCCGGCGTGTACCTGGGCGGTTCGGCGGAAGTGGGGCGGATGACCGACCGTTTCGATGGCCTACCCTCCGCAGGCACGCTGTGGTCGGGATCGGTCTTCGTGGGTGCCGATACGTTCGCTGGTCCTGCCTATCTTGGCCTTGGTCTTGGCAAGGCCGGACAGTGGGGCCTCTACATGCTGCTCGGCGCGCCCTAGCGGGGAGCAGCGTTGACGGAAATGCGCGTCAACGGGCGCGGGTTGGTCGTGCGGAAAGTGAGCTCGATCCGTAGTCTTTCGACAGGTCGGTCGCGAGTGCCGGGGCTGCGCGTGATCGCGACGCCATCCGCAACCGGGCGCATGGACGCGCCGCTCGCGTCGGCAATCGTGATCCACCCGCCGCGCGGATCGCGCCTGGCCTGAACGCGCACGCGCGTAAGGCCAGTGCCCTGCACGCCGATCACGAACTCCTCGGCGCTACGCACAGCGTCAGGCAATCCCGACGGCGACAACAGCACAACCCGACGACGGCTGTCCGGCTGCAGCAGCGCCGCTCCTTGACCCAACGTCATCGTGCCGCGCTCGATGGTCCACCCTGCGCCACTGGCGGGTTGCGCGCCGAACGTCCACGACAGCGCGTCAGCCGGCGAGCCGGTGGCTACCGGCGTGACCGATTTCTCCGCCTTTGCCTGCGGCGAAATCTGCGCCAGCATGACGTCCGTGTTGCGCGACTGCTCGAAAGTGGCGGCCGCGCTGGTCGACGGCGCGACCGCCGCGACGATGGCGAACAATGCGGCAATCATGAGATGGGCCGACTTTGATGCGGTCATGAGCTTTTGCATGCGTGTCATGCCAACGCTTGCGGTCGCAGCCTCCGATTTCTAGCCGGCGCGCGGCGGGCGTCCCTTCCTGCTTCGCGGCCCTGCGAGCATTTGTGCCGCTTCGCGCTTTCCCACCGTGCGCAGCGTGGCGATCTTCGCGACCTGCTCCTTGCGTGGCGCCGTGGTCCCGCTTTCCCAGGCGTATACCGAATTCGCGCTGACACCGATGAGTTTCCCGAATTCGTTGGCGGAGAGCCCGAGGCGACGGCGATGAGACCGCAGACCCTTGGCGACGAAGCGCAACGGAGCCGATTTCCCGGCGGCGGCGGTCGCCTGTACCGAGGACGTTCCTTTCTTCCTCAGGCCGGCGACCTCGCGTTCGAGCTGCCGGACTTTGCGATTGAGCGCGGCGATGTGGCGTCGATGAAGCGTCGTCGCTGTTTTCGTCGCATTGGTGAGCTTGCGAATCTCGCGGCGCGACAGCCTGGAAATCTCCTCGCGCAGGACGCTTCCGATGTTTGGCATGGTTCTCTCCCTCAAGTGGACGGCCACACTGTACCAAGACTCGCGGATAGGGTGTTTCGTAGGCTGCTTCCTACGCCTGAATCGGGCGATCGAGACCGGCGCGAATTCGTACAGCAAATGCGGCGTTCGGCCGACATTTGCGATTCGCGCCGCCGGCCACTATTGGGTCACGCCTCGTTCCGGCGTAAGCCAAGGCGCAACGCGCGCCGAACACGGAGAGCCCTATGAAACTCAGATCAACAACGCAAGCACTCATTCTGGCCGCCGCGCTTGCGGCCGCTGTTCCGTCGGCGATGGCCGAAAGCACCAACTCGACGACCTTCGAAGGCTGGGCCAACGACACCGCCACGCAGTACGACGGCCGCGTGCCCCGCGACGTGTACCTCGACGAAATGGGCCGCCGCTGGGACGCGGGCACTTATCACCGCGGAACCCGCGACGAGTATCTGCGCGATCTTCGCACCCGCTGGGACACGATGGATCGTGACAACCGCGGCCTGACACCCGCGGAAATCAGCCGCATGACGGGCAAGGTGGATTCGACGACGTCCGGCGTTCCGCGCAGTGGATCGGGCGTTCAGCCCGGCAACATGGGCCCGTCGAACTCGAAGGGCCAGTAGCAAGTCACCCCGAGGGCCGCAGGCGGTTGGAATCATCGATCGCCTCGCTGCCCTCGATAAACCTAAGGAGACGATGATGGGCAAATACGTGATCGCGTGGGTGCTTGGCGTTCCGGCGCTGGTGTTGGTTGTGATCTATATGTTCTTCCGCTGAGTTCGCTGGGCGGACTCGTCATTGCCTGGGCTTCGGTGGAGGGTCGGCCCCGAAGTCTTCGGCTATGATGCAGCCTTGTAGAAGCAATATTGGTTTTGCGCGTGTTCGCCGCTCCGCCCGACATCAAGACCGAAGTCTTCACCCGCTTGCCGGACGCACTGCGGATTGAGGGCAAGCACTCGGCTTGGACGCGCGCACGCGGCGGAGCACCGCTGCATTCGTTCCTCGAAGGGCCGGCGTTCGACCGCGCGGGGCGGCTCCATTGCGTCGACGTCGCGCACGGACGTATCTTCCGCATCGCCGACGACGGAACATGGCAGGTGTTCGCCGAGTACGACGGCAATCCGAACGGGCTCAAGATCCATCGCGACGGGCAGATCTACGTCGCCGATCACAAGCTCGGCCTGCTGCGATTCGATCCGGAAACGGGCGCGCGCACGCTGTTGGCCGACGGTTTCCGCGGCCTCAACGACCTCGTGTTCGCCAACAACGGCGACCTTTATCTCACCGATCCCGGCGAAAGCGGCCTCGAGGACATGCACGGGCGCGTGTTCCGCCGACGGCCTGACGGCACGCTCGACATGCTGATGGACGGGCTGCCTTATCCGAACGGCCTCGTGCTCAATCCGGCAGAGGACGTGTTGTACGTCGGTGTCAGCCGCTCGCTGCAGGTGCTGCGCCTTCCGCTGTTCGGGGATCGGGTGCGCAAGGCGGGCGTGTTCCAGCAACTCTCGGGCGGCCTGGGGGGACCCGACGGTATGGCGGTATGTGACGACGGCAGCCTGCTTGTGGTACACGCGGGATTCGGCACAGTTTGGATGTTCGACCCGCTCGGCGAACCGCTTGCGCGCATCCGCAGCAACGCCGGCATCCGTACTACCAACGTCGCTTTCCATCCGGTCGACCGGTCGCTCCTGTTCGTCACCGAGGCGGAACAAGGTGCAATCCTGCGCGTGCGGCTCGATCGGCCGGGCCGGGTCATGTATTCTCATCGGGATTGAATCGACTCAGCAATGCCACTGTCGCGGAGGACGCCGATGCCATCGATCCGATCGGCCAATCGTCTGGCACCTGCAATGACGCGGGTGGTGCTCACCGTTGCTGCGCTCACGCTTGCGGGCATCGCGCCCCCGACGTTGGCGGACTACCCGGACCACGCGATCAAGGCGGTCGTGCCGTTTCCCGCCGGCGGCGGGACGGATCTCTTTGCCCGGATCGTCGCGCCGCCGCTCGCGAAAGTGCTCGGGCAACCCGTCGTCATCGAGAACAAGGGCGGCGCGGAAGGCAACATCGGCATGGACATGGTGGCGAAGTCGCTGCCCGACGGCTACACGCTTCTGTTCAATTCCAGCGCGGCCGTGGTGAACCCAGCGATGTACAAGACGCTGGCGTTCGATCCGCTCAAGGACCTGCAGCCCGTCGCGGTGCTGTGCGAGTATTTCAACCTGATCGTCGTCAACGCCAGCACGGTGGACGCGAAGACGCTGCCGGAGTTCATGGAACTGATCCGGAGGAACCCCGGCAAGTACAAGGCGGCGGCAGGCGGGACGCGAATCATCTACGAGATGTTCCGGCTGCAGAACAACGTCGACATCCTGATCGTCCCGTATCGCGGGGCGGGCGATGCCATCACCGCGATGCTGGGCGGCGTCGTCGACTTCATGATCGTCAACGCACCGGGCCTGACGCAGCACATTGCGTCGGGGAAGTTGCGCGCGCTGGCAATCACCGCACCGCAACGGCAGGCGGATGTCCCCGATGTCCCGACGACCGCCGAAGCGGGCATGCCGCAGTTCGTCACCGGCAGCTTTTTCGGGGCGTACGTGCGCGGCGGAACGCCGCCGGACGTCGTGCGCAAGTTGAACGCCGCGTTCAACCAGGTGGCGGCGATGCCGGAGGTGGCCGCGCAGTTTCGCAATCTCGGCGCCGCGGCGACGCAGAAGACGCCCGACGAGGCGGCGGCGATTTACCGCAACGACATCGCGCGGATGAAGGACGTCGTCACACGCGCCGGCATTCCGCAGATGGAATAGGCGTGATCACTCGAACTTGATGTTCGCGGTGCGAATCACGTCGCTCCACGTCGCGACGTCCTTCGCGAGCACCCGCTGGAAGTCCTCCGGCGATCCCCCGGCCGGCTCGTAGCCCTGGGCGAAAAACAGCGCGCGTGTTTCGGGCTCCTGCAGGATCGCATTGAAGTTGCGGTTGAGGAGTTCGACGACGGGGCGCGGAGTCAGTGCGGGCGCGGCAACTCCCGAGAAGCTCGCGATGTACTCGGCCGCAATGGCACTCGCCCACGCCGACATCAGCGCGATGCCGGCGAGCCAGGCGCCCACAGCCGTGCAGAACCGGGCGATCTTGCGAGCATCCATCTTGCGCTCCTCCACTACGCGGGCTACCGAAGCGTCCAGTTCGGCTTGCGCTTTTCGCGAAACGCGCGCGGCCCTTCGGCGCCATCTTCCGATTCCGCGGTCTCCTTGTCGAGATGGCGTGCGTACTCGACCACCGCGGACGGAAACGCAGTGCTCATCCGGTAGATGCGCACGGCGGCCTGCGTGGCGAGCGGCGAGCCCATGCAGATCATCTCGGCAAGCTTCTCCGCTTCCGCCATCAGGCGCTCGCGCGGCGCGATCTCGTTGACGATGCCGAGCTGGTAGCAGCGCTGCGCGGAAAGCCGGCCGTTGCACAGCGTCAGGTACGCGGCGATCGCGCGCGGCATCGCAGCGTACAGATTCTGCGGCGAGCCCAGCCTTCCTACCAGCGTGTGGGTGTCACCGAGCCACGCATCCTCGGCCATGACGCGAAGCTGGCACTCCATCGCGAGCGAAAGGCCTACACCGACCGCGTACCCGTTGAGCGCGCAGATCAACGGCTTGTCGAGGTTGACGTCACTCGGCTTGCCTCCGCCCCCCCAGTGAAAGATTGCGCTGTTCGGGTCCTCGTGCGGCGTGCGCTTGCCCTTGTCCTGGTGCTGCGCAAGAAACTTCACGTCGCGGCCCGCGCAAAATGCTTCGCCGGTGCCAGTGAAGATGCCGCAGTAGATGTCGGGGTCGAGCGCGATATCGCGCCAGCACGAGCGCAACTCGACGTACGCATAAGAGTGCAGGGCGTTGCGCACTTCCGGACGGTTGATCGTGACGTACGCGACGTGGCCCTTCTTCTCGTAGATCACGTGCTCGAGGTTCCTCGGCGCGGACTTGGGATCGTACGGCGATTCGTAGCGGGGCATGGATCGCTCCTTCAGTTGATATTCGTCATCACCTGCGACGGCTCGATAAGCAGCAGGCCGTCTACGGCGGCCGCGGCATCTTCGCCGAGCTTCAGTGGATTGACCTCGAGGGTGAACCTGGGCCACGGAGCGGTCGCGGCAAGCGCCGAGAAGCGCGCGACAAAATCGGCGGCGAGATCGCACTGGCGGTCGGAGAGGTACGCGGGCAGGCGGCGCAGCGTCTTCAGGCGCTTCAGCAGGTCAGCCGCGCCCGTGGCGTCGATCGGCGCGCGGGCGAGTGCAACGTCATCGATCACCTCCGTCATGCTGCCGCCAATGCCCACACCGACGATCACGCCGAACTCGGCATCGGCAAGCGCGGTGACGATGAGCTCGCGCTCGCCCGTCGAACATGTGCTGGACCCAGAGGCCGTCGAGCGGGGCGCCGAGGGCGGCCGCGCGCGCGCGAAACCTGGCATCGGTCGCTGCCACCGCGTCCGGCGAGTCGACGTTCAGCGCGACGAGTCCCGCGGCGGCGCGATGCGTGATCGCCGGCGAGATTGCCTTGATCGCCACGGGAAAGCCGACCTCGCCGGCGATGCGCACTGCGTCTTCGCGCGATGCGGCGATCCGTCCGCGCGCGACCGGGAGGTTGGCGGCTTCGAGAATTCTCGCCACGACGTCCTCGGAGACAACGCCGGCCGCGCCCATCGCGGGCGTGACGAATTCGTCCCACGGGAATGCAGATGGCGCCGCCGGCGACTTGTTGATCGTATGCCGCAGATCGTCGGCGTGACGCACGATGTGTCCGAGCGCGCGCACCGCACGGGCGTGCTCGGTGAATGTATAGATGCCGCGCGCGGCCAGATTCTCCGTGATGCCTGCGGGCGCTGCCTGCCACGTCAGGCACATCGGCTTTTTCGACGCCTGCCGCGCGCGGTCGTAAATGTCGACCAACGCCGGCGCGAGCGACCCGAATCCCGCCGCGAGAAAGAGCCAGCTGTCGAAGCCCGGAGCGTCTTCGAAGACGTCCATCGCTTCGGGAAGCCTCGCCCGATGCGCCGGCTGCGTCATCATGGCCGGCGTCAGGTCGATCGGGTTGATCGCCGAGCTCAACGGCGTGAGCAGCGGCGCGACGCGCGCACGGGTCGCATCATCGAGCGGTGGAACCGCGAGGCCCTCGCGGCCGCACTGGTCGGTGCAGATGACGCCGGAGCCGCCGCCGAACGACGTCAGCAGCACGCGATCGCCCTGCGGCAGCTGGTCCGGCCGCATCGATGCAAGCTGCAGGCAGACGTCGAGCAGCTCCTCGGTCGAGTAGACGCGGATCGCTGCGAATTCGCGAAAGATCGCGTCGTACGTGCGATCGGCGCCGGCGAGCCGGCCCGTATGCGCGAGCGCGGCACGGCCGCTCGCCTCGGTCGCGCCGCCTTTCAGGATCACCACGGGCTTGCCGCGCCGGCGCGCTTCCGCCAGCGCGTCGACGAACGCGTCCGGATTCGATAACCCTTCGGTGTAGATGGCGATGACGCGCGTGCCATCGTCCTGCGCCAGCGCACGCATGAAATCGGGCACGCCGAGCACCGCTTCGTTGCCGCAGCTCACCGTGACGCGAAAGCCCAGGCCGAACGCCTGCGCGCGCGCGTGCGCCATCACGCCGATGCCGCCGCTCTGGCTCACCATCGACACCACGCCAGGGGTGAGTCGATCGTTCTCGGCCAGCATCGTGCTGAACGACGCGGTCAGTCCCGTCGCGGTGTTGATGATGCCGATGCAGTTGGGGCCGCAAAGCTTGAGGCCGCTGTCCCGGCACACCGCTTCGAGCTCGCGCTGGCGCGCGCGGCCCGCGTCGCCGGCTTCGGCGAAGCCGCCGGCCCACGCGACCGCGGCGCGCACGCCGGCGTCGACACATTCCTTGACGACGTCGACGATCGAGCCCGCGGGCACGGCGAGAATCGCGAGATCCGGGACTGCCGGAAGCTCGCGCAAACTCGGAAAGCACGCCAATCCGCCGACGGTGGCACGTCCCGGATTGATCGGCCACACCGGGCCGGCATAGCGAAACTTCTTCAGGAAGCCGATCGCGGTGCCGCCGAGGTTGCCCTCGCGATCGGACGCGCCGACAACCGCGACGGAACGCGCAGCGAGCAGCGGCGAGAGCTCGCCGAAGGGCAAGCTCACCAGAGCGCCTTTGCGCTCATGGGACTGACCCTCCGCGCTGCGCGCTCCGGGGCAATTCGCGCTTGGGAGCGGCCCGGCGCGCTCATGGCTGAATCTTCGCGTCGTCGATCAGCTTCGACAGGCGCTCCGTCTCGCTCGCGAGCACGGCGCCGAACTGCTGCGCCGAGCCCGGATCGGGCGTGATGCCTTGCGCCAGCAGTGATTCGCGCAGCGAGGGATCGTTGACGGCGCGCACCAGCGCGTCGTTGAGCTTGGCGACGATGGGCGCCGGCACGCCGGCCGGCGCGAGCAGACCCCACGTCGCCGTCACGTCGAACTGCGGCAGTCCGGCCTCGGTGAACGTCGGCACGTCGGGGAGGTGCGCCGAGCGCGTCTTGCCCGTCTGCGCCAGCGCGCGTGAGCTTGCCCGATTTGATGAGCGGCACCGCCGCGACGTTGTCGATCGCGAATTGCGTGTCGCCCGCGACGACGCCGGTGAGCGCCGGTGCGCTGCCCTGGTACGGCACGTGCGTCGCCTTCACGTCGGCCGCGCGCAGGAACAGCTCCATCGCGAGATGCGGCGCGCTGCCCACGCCCGCCGACGCGTAGTTGAACTTGTCGGGCGTCGCCTTCATCGCCTTGATCAGACCGTCGAGACTCGTGATGCCGAGGCCCGGGTTGACGACGAGCACGTAGGAGAGGGCACCCATCGAACCGATCGGCGTGAAGCTCTTGACCGGGTCGTACTTGATCCCCGGGTACAGCTTGCGGCTCGCGCCCTGTGCGAGCGCGCTCACCAGCACGATCGTGTAGCCGTCGGCGGGCTGCCGCGACGCGAAGTCGGTGCCGATCGTCCCGCCGGCGCCGCCGTGATTCTCGACGACGATCGGCTGGCCAAGGATGTCCGACATCTTTTTCGCCAGCAGGCGGCCGAGCACGTCGGTGGCGCCTCCCGGCGGGAACGGGACGACGAGCTTGATGAAGTGGTCGGGAAACGCTTGCGCGTTCGCGATCGGAGCGATGCTGCAGAGCGACAGCACCGCGAGCATCGCCCCGCGTTTGAGCAATTCGATCACTTTCTCCTCCTCGTTGTGGGTCGCGGCGTCCCGCGCCGAGCGCTCACGATGCCTGCGCCACAACCAACAAAAAAGTATGGTCAGGTACCTTTAGATGATAGGATTTGTTGCATATGGATTCGCGCTTCCTCGACAGCTTCGTGGGGGTGATCGACCACGGATCGATCTCGGAGGCCGCGCGGCGCCTCGATCTCACGCCGGCCGCGGTGGCTCAGCGCATCCGCGCGCTGGAGAAGGAGCTCGGCACGCGTCTCGTCTCGCGGTCGGGACGCACGGTGAAGCCGACCGAGGCGGGGGCGCGCATCGCGGCGCGGGCGCGCGTCGTGCTGCGCGACGTCCGCGACCTCAAGTCCGACACGGCGGACATCCTGCCAGGCGGACAGCTGCGCCTCGGCGGCATCGCGACCGCGATGACGGGCCTGTTGCCCGCCGCGCTCGCCGACTTCGTCCGGCTGCAGCCGCAGCTCGAGATCTACCTCGAGCCCGGCAACTCCATCACGCTCTACCGGAAGGTCTGCGACGGCGACCTCGACGCTGCGGTGATCGCGCAGCCGCACTTCGCCTTGCAGAAGACCTGCGACTGGGCGACCTTCCGGCGCGAGCCGCTGGTCGTCCTCGCCCCGAAAGCAATGCCAGCGGCGGACGTGCACACGCTGCTCGTCACCGAGCCCTTCATCCGCTACGATCGCACGGCGATCGGCGGGCGGCTCGCCGACACCTATCTGCGCCGCCATGGCCTGAAGCCGCGCGAGCGCTTCGAACTGAACGCGCTGGAGGCGATTGCCGTGATGGTCGACCGTGGGCTCGGCGTGTCGCTGGTTCCCGACTGGCCGCTGTCGTGGCCGGCAGGCCACACGCTGGTGCGCAAGCCGCTGCCGCATCCGTTCGCGCCGCGCTGCATCGGCCTCGTGTGGTCGCGCGCCACGGCGCGCCTGCGCCTGGTGCAGGCGCTGCTCGGGGTGCTGAAGCGGCGATCGGCGCGCAGCGCCGGCCGATGACGACGATGAATTGGCACCGCGACCTGTTCCGGATCCAGTCGGGCAAAATGTCGGCGCTGCTGTTCGTACGCGTGGCGATCGCCGTCGGCGCGCCGCTGTTCGCCCTCGTGCTGATGGGCCACGTGCCCGCCGCGGTGGCGGCGAGCGCGACCGCGATGTTCGTCACGATGAGCGACATCGGCGTCACGCGCCGCGGGCGGATCGGCACGATGGCCGCGGCCACGCTGGTCATACTGCTCGGCGGCTACATCGGCGACGAGTTCGGCGGCACGACGGGCGCTGACGAGTTCTTCATCCTCGCGTCGGCGTTCATCGCCGGCTGGGTCAGCAACTCGCATCCGGCCATCGCTGCCATCGCACGGTTCGGTGCGCTGGCCACGGCCGCGGGCGCAGGCATGCAGGTACACGACTCGATGGCCGCCGTTGCAGTGCTCTTCGGCGGGGTCTGCGCGATTGCCGTCGCCTATGCGGTGTGGATCATCCACGACGTGCCGCCCGACAAGGACTACATCGATTGGCGTGTCGGGGTTCGCCGCGCGTTCGCGGGCGCCGACGCGGGCGTGTGGTTCGCGGTGTGCTACGCGGGCGCGTGCGCGGTATCGCTTCTCGCGGCCGACTTGATCGGCCTGCACAGTCCATATTGGGCGACGTTTGCCGTGATCATGGTGATGCGCCGCGAAGGCATGGTGAGCTTCCGACTCGTCTCGATGTACATGCTGGGGACGGTGGCGGGCGTACCCGCGGCGGCGCTGCTCGCGGCGCTGACCACTGGCGACCCGCTCGGCCACGCTGCGTTCGCGACGTTCGCCGCGGCGTTCGCCCGGCTGGGCTTCGCGCTGAACGCGGCGCTCGGCTATCTCGCGTTCACCGTGTTCCTGATCATGGTCACGGAGCTCGCGCGCGGCAGTGCGGTACCCGCGTGGACGCTCGTCCTGACGCGCGTCTACGACGTCGCCGTCGGGTGCGGGCTCGCGTTGATCGCGACGCTTTTGGCGTCGCTGGGAAACCGGCCGCCGGCGGCGCAGCCCGGCACGGCCTGATCGCGTCGCGTCAGCGCTGGCGGCGGTAACGCATCGATTGCGCGAACAGATCGGCACAGCGCCCACGCAGCCAGCGGTGACCGGGCTCGTGGTGGTAGCGCGCGTGCCAGTACTGCTTGACGCTGAACGTCGGCAGCTTTACCGGGCAGGCGAAAACGCGGATCGCGCCGGTCCGCGCGAGCGTTTCGCCGATGGTGCGCGGCACGGTCGCGATCAGGTCCGTCGATGACACGATCGCCGCAAGTCCGAGAAACCCCGGCAGCTCCAGATGCACGCGACGTTCGATCCGCTGCCGCTTCATCGCGTCATTCAGCATCGGATAGCTGGTGGACGACAGCACCGCCACGTGCGCTTCGGCGCGGAAGTCGCGCAGCGTGAACGCGTCGACAACGCGCGGATGCCGCGCGCTCGCGAGGCAGACGAAGTCCTGCGAATACAGGGCCTGTTCGTGGAAGCCCGACTCGAGGCCGACGACGTAGCCGAGTGCCAGGTCGGCGTCGCCGGATTCGAGCCGTTGTGCGGTCGCGGCGTCGATCGGCGTGACGGCGAGGCCAACGCCCGGCGCGACGTCGCGCAGGTGGGCGAGCAGGCGCGGCAGCAGCGTGATGTGGCTGGCGTCGGTCATGCAGATGCGAAAGACGCGGCGCGCGGTCGCGGCGTCGAACGCTGATTCCTGCCCGGAGATGCGCCGCAGCAGCGCCAGCGCCTCGCGCGCCGGTCCGATCAGCGTGTCCGCTCGGGGCGTGGGCTTCATGCCGCCCGACGTGCGGACGAAGAGCGGATCGCCCAGCGCACGGCGCAGCTTGCCGAGCCAGACGCTGACGGTCGGCTGGCTCAAGTCGAGCTTCGCGGCAGCGCGAGTCACGCTCTGCGACTGGTAGATCTCGTCGAACAGCACGAGCAGGGCGGCCTCGACGGGCACGCCGGCAACCGTGGACTTCATCGAGCCGCTCCTATTATTAAATGATCGGATGCGATGGATTACAAGCATTCCATAGACAATAGCTTGGCGCAACTCTATCGTCCCGTTCCATGCGATGCGAGTCCGGACCGACCGGCACCGATCGCCCAATCGACGATGGAGGAGGCGTGATGCGCAAGTCATGGAGCATGGTGGTGGCCGCGGCCGCGGTGTCGGCGGCGATGGCGGCGTCGGCCCAGCCGGTGCCGGTGATCGGACTGGTCGAGTTGTCGGGCGCGGGCGCGACGGCCGGCACCAACTTCAACAACGGCGTGAAGATGGCGGTCAAGGAGATCAACGCGGCCGGCGGTCTCGCGGGCAAGCCGATCGAGTACACGGCGCACGACACGCAGACGAATCCCGGCACGGCCAAGGCGCTTGCCACCAAGGCGATCGACCAGAACGCGTACGTCGTCATCGGCCCGGTGTTCTCGGGGTCGATTCTCGTCAGCATGGCCGAGACGCGCCGCGCCGAAGTGCCGAACATCATCGGCGGCGAGGCGGCGGCAATCACGCAACAGGGCAATCCCTATGTCTTTCGCGCCTCGTTCACGCAGGCCGCGGCGATGCCCAAGGTCGCGCGCTACATCAAGGACTCGGTGAAAGCGAAGACCGTCGCGGTGATCTACGTCAACAACGATTTCGGCAAGGGCGGACGGGACGCCATCGTCAAGGATCTCGAAGCGCAGGGCATCAAGGTGGTCGCGGACATCTCGACCGACCCGGGCCAGGTTGATTTCTCGGGACCGGTGCTCAAGGTCAAGCAGTCGAACGCCGACGCGCTGTTCATCTACACCAACGAGGAAGAGTCGGCGCGCGCGCTGCGCGAGTTGCGCAAGCAGGGTTACGACAAGCCGATCATCGGCGAATCGACGTTGACGAACGAGAAAGTGGTCGAGCTCGCCGGCGAAGCCGCCAACGGCGTCGTCGCGCACGTCGGCCTTACCTCCGAAGCGCCGAATCCGACGGTGCAGGCATTCGTCAAGCGCTACGAGGCCGAGTACAAGACCCGCCCCGATCACAACGCGATGAAGGGCTACACCGGCATGCACGCGGTGAAAGCGGTGCAGGACAAGGTGGGCAAGCTCGACCAGAAGGCGTTTGCGAAGACGATGCATGGTGCCTCCATCTCCGCCAAGGAATATCCGGGCGTGCTGTTCGACGTCCGCTACGACGACAAGGGCGATCTCGACCGTGAGAGCTTCATCGTCAAGGTCGTGAACGGCCGCTCGCAGGTGGTCGAGACGTTGACGCCGGCGAAGTAGCCGTCGCCCAACTGGACCGCAGCGGAACCCTGATCATGGGCACACTCGAAGGACAGGTCGCAATCGTGACCGGCGCGGTCCGCGGCATCGGCCTCGGCATCGCGCGCCGGCTGGCGAAGGAGGGTGCCCGCGTCGTCGTGTGGGACCGCGACGCGGCCGCGTTCGACACCGCGTCGGCCGGATTCGCGCCGGCGCTCGTCCAGACGGTCGACGTCGCCGACCGCGGGTCCGTCGACGGCGCGTTCGCCGCGACGATGGCGAAGACGAAGCGCATCGACATCCTCGTCAACAACGCCGGCATCAACGGCCCTATCCACCCGACGTGGGAGTACCCGCCGGAGGCGTGGGACCAGGTGATCGCTGTCGACCTCACCGGGGTGTTCCATTGCTGCCGCGCCGTGGTTCCCGCCATGCGCGCTGCCGGCTACGGGCGCATCGTCAACGTCGCTTCGATCGCCGGCAAGGAAGGCGGCCCGGGATTTGCCGCCTACGCCGCCGCGAAGGGCGGCGTGATTGCCTTCACCAAGTCGCTCGCGAAGGAACTGACGCCGTCGAACGTGCTCGTCAACGCCATCGCGCCGGTGATCACCGAAACCGACCTGTTCAAGGAGATGACGGCGGAGCACATCACGACGATGAAAGCGAAGATCCCGATGGGACGCTTCCTGAAGATCGACGAGATCGCCGCGATGGTCGCGTGGATCGCGAGTCCCGAGTGCAGCTTCACGACGGGAGCGACCTTCGACCTTTCGGGCGGCCGCGCCACCTATTGAGATCGACGATGGCCGCCGAGAATCAATACTGCATCGTCGAGCGCGACGGCCACGTCGTCACGATCACGCTCAATCGTCCCGAGGTGCTGAACGCGATGCACCCCGCGGGCCATCGCGAGCTCGCACGGGCATTCGACGATTACGCCGCTGATCCCGAACTGCGGGTCGCCATCGTTACCGGCGCTGGCGACCGCGCGTTCTGTGTCGGCACCGACCTGAAGACGCTAGCGGCGACCGGCGATCACCAGAAGCCGCCGACCGGATTCGCCGGCATCACGCATCGCTTCGACTTGTGGAAGCCGGTGATCGCGGCGGTCAACGGCCTGTGTCTCGGCGGCGGCGTCGAGATCCTCGCCGCCTGCGATCTCGCCATCGCCGCGGACGACGCGGAATTCGGGCTGTCCGAGCCGCGCGTCGGGTTGGCGGCGCTGGGTGGCGGCGCGCTGCAGCGCCTCGCGCGCGAGCTGCCGATGAAGGAAGCGATGTGGCTGGTGCTGCGTGCGCAGCGCATCGGCGCAGAGGAAGCCCGCAGGATCGGCCTCGTCAACAAGGTCGTGCCGCGCGCCGAGCTGATGATTCAGGCTCGCGCGCTCGCGGACGAATTGCTCGCGTGCGCGCCGCTCGCGCTGCAGGCGTCGAAGCAGGTGATGCTGCAAAGCCTCGAAGAGCCGGATTTCGCGAAGGCGATGACCCGCCGCTACGAGGCCGCCGAACGGATGCTCGCGAGCGAGGACGCGATCGAAGGGCCGCGCGCGTTCGCCGAGAAGCGCAAGCCGCATTGGAAGGGGCGCTGACGCAGGCGCATTTGCGCGGCGGGGCAGCCCGACGAACACTCCAGGAGTACCCCCCATGGCACAACCCCTGCCGCTGACCGGCATCCGCGTCGTCGACTACAGCCACTTCCTTGCCGGACCGCACTGCGGCCGCAACCTCGCCGCGCTCGGCGCCGAGGTGATCAAGGTCGAGCGCCCGAAGGCTGGCGACGCCGGCCGGCAGCATGCTCATTTCGTGGGCGGGCAGAGCGGCTACTTCCTGCAGCAGAACATGGGAAAGCAGGGTCTGTGCATCAATCTCAAGGACCCGCGCGGGCTCGCAATGATGCACAAGCTGACCGATACGGCCGACGTGTTTCTGGAGAACTACCGCCCGGGCGCGCTCAACAAGCTCGGCCTCGGCTATGCAGAGCTGAGCGAGCGAAATCCGCGGCTGGTGTACTGCTCGATTTCGGCCTATGGCCATACCGGCCCCGACTCGCATCGCTCCGGCTTCGGCCTGATCGCCGAAGCCAAGAGCGGGATCATGCAGATGGTCGGCACACCCGGCGAGGCGCCGCCGCTGTTGCGCATCGCGCTCGGCGACATGTACACCGGCACGTACGCCGTCGCGGCGATCTGCGCTGCGCTGCTGGGGCGCGTGAAGAGCGGGCGGGGCCAGCACATCGACATGGCGCTGTACGACTGCCTGGTATCGATGCACGAATATGCGGTGCAGAGCTACACCATGTCGGGCGGCACCGTGGTGCCGGAGCAGACCGGTCACGACATGCCGCAGTCGACGCTGTACGGCGTCTTCACCGCGACCGACGGCCATATCGTGATCGCCGCACAGGTGGACGACGCCTGGAAGCGTTTTGCCGCGCTCGTCGGGAAGGACGTCGGCCACGCGACGTACGCCACCGATACGCGCTTTCACAGCGCCCCTGGCCGCAACGCGCACCGCCTGGAGATTCTTCCCGTCGTGCGCGAGTGGGTCGCGAAGCGCAGCGTGGCGCAGTGCCTCGCCGCGCTCGACGCGATCGACGTTCCATGCGCGAAGGTGCAGCGCATCGACGATGTCCTCGCCGATCCGCAGATGGTGGCGCGCGGCGCGCTCGTCGAGCAGGACCACCCGGTGCTCGGCAAGGTCAAGTTGTCGAGCCTGCCGTTTCATTTTTCCGATTGCGATACGACGCAGAGAGTGCCGGCGCCGCTGATGGGCCAGCACAACCGCGACATTGCGGCGAAGCTCGGCTATTCGCAGGCCGATATCGACGCGATGGTCGCGGACGGTGTCCTCTATGCCGAAGAGGCGGTCGCCACGGTCGCCGCATGAGGTAGGATGCCGCGTAGGACGGCGGAGACGGCGATGAAAACGATACGGTGGGGAATGATCGGTTGCGGTGACGTCACCGAAGTGAAGAGCGGCCCGGGATTCTACAAAGCCGACCATTCGACACTCGTCGCGGTGATGCGCCGCAATGGCAAGCTCGCGGAAGACTATGCGCGCCGCCACAATGTCCCGCGCTGGCACGACGACGCCAATGCGATCCTGCGTGCGCCGGATATCGACGCCGTCTACGTCGCGACGCTCACCGACACGCACTGCGACTACGTCGTGCGTGCCGCGGCGGCGGGCAAGCCCGTGTACGTCGAGAAGCCGATGGCGATGGACCACGGCCAATGCCTCAAGATGATCGCCGCATGCCGGGCGGCGAACGTGCCGCTGTGGGTCGGCTACTACCGGCGCGCGCTGCCGCGCTTCAACGCTGTGCGCGACCTCATCGAGAGCGGCGCCATCGGCAAGGTGCGGATGGCGATCGCGCGCCAGTTCCAGCCATTGCCGCCGGCCGAGCAGCTCGCCGCCGGCACGCCATGGCGAATCGACCCCGCGCTGTCGGGCGGCGGCTTCTTCTTCGAGGCCGTGTGCCACACGCTCGACATGTTTGATTACCTGTTCGGCCCGGTCGAGACGGTGCGCGCGTTCGCTGCCAACCAGGCGGGCGCCTACAAGCCCGAGGACATCGTCAGCGCGAGCCTGCGTTTCGCGTCGGGGGTTTACGGCAGTGGCGCGTGGTGCTTCGCGGCGGATGTCGACGAGGAATACAACGAGATCGTCGGCTCCAAGGGCCGCATCCGCTTTTCGACGTACAAGCCCGTGCCCATCCGCGTTTACCACGGCGACAGCGTCGAGGAGCTGCCCGTCGGCGATCCTCCGCATGTCCACCAGCCGATGATCCAGAGCATGGTCGACGAGCTGAACGGCAAGGGCAAGTGCGCGAGTACCGGCGAGTCCGGCGCGCGCACGGCGTGGGTGCTGGACGAGATGCTCAAGGAGTTCCGCGCGACGACGGCGACGCCGCGCGCACCGTCGTTCGTCGCGCACGCCGTGTAGCCGCAGGATTCGCGGCGAGCAGGACGTTTCCGCCGCTGCTACCCCGCGCCTTTCGGCGTGTGCTGCAGGAACAGCGAGGCGATCGTGCCGCGCAACCACCGGTTGCCCGCGTCGTGGTGATAGCGCGCGTGCCAGTGCTGCTTGACCGTGAATATCGGGATCGGCACCGGGCACGGAAACACCTTCAGGCGGCCGACCTTCGCGAGCGTTTCGCCGGTGTGCCGCGGCAGCGTGGCGATCAGATCGGTCGTCGACACGATCGCGTAGAGCCCGAGGAAGCCCGGCAGCTCGAGCGCGATGCGGCGGCGGACGCGCCGCGCGTGCAGCGCCGTCTCCAGCACCTGCGCGCCGGTGCCGCCGACGATGCCGATGTGCGCCTCGTTCCGGTACGCCTCCAGCGTCAGCGTCTTGCCGATGCGCGGATGGCGCGGGTTGGCGAGGCATACCCAGTCCTGCGGATAGAGCGTCTGCTGATAGATCCCCGACTCCAGCCACGGAATGTAGCCGAGCGCGAGATCGGCCTCGCCGGTCTCGAGCGCCTGCGCCGTGTTGCCGTCGATGTGCGCGGCGTCGAGCCGCACGCTGGGCGCCGCGGCGCGCACGTGCGCGAGGAGCTGCGGCAGCAGCGTGATATGGCTCGCGTCCGTCATGCAGATGCGGAAGCGGCGCTGCGCCGTCGCCGGCACGAACGTCGGCTCCCAGTCGGCGAGCCGTCGCAGCGATTCGAGGATCTCGCGCGCCTGCCCGATCAGCGCGTCCGCCTGCGGCGTCGGCTGCATTCCCGCCGGCGTGCGCACGAACAGCGGATCGCGCAACTGGCGGCGCAGCTTGCCGAGCCAGATGCTGACCGTCGGCTGGCTCTGCCCAAGGAGATCGGCTGTGCGCGTCACGCTGCGCGTCGTGTAGAGCAGGTCGAAAAGCTGCAGCTGCTTCGAATCCAGCAGTTCAGCGGCGTCGAGGACTTCATCCTTCATTGCGCTACGCAATATACACATGCAGCCCATTGCATGTACAGCATGGTCGCCAGCGCCTAGGATGCGGTTGTCACGGCCCTGGAAAGGGCCGGCTGCAAAGGAGGAGCACGGTGAAGATCTGCATGCTGGGCGCGGGAGCGCTGGGTTCGGCGATCGGCGGCACGTTGGCCGCCGCCGGATCGGACATCTGGCTGGTCGACGTCTACCAGCCTCACGTCGACGCGATGAACGCCAACGGCCTTCGCATGCGTACCGGCGACGGCGAGCGCGTCGTCAAGGTCAAGGCCGCGACCGACTGTCGTGACGTCGGTGTCGTCGATCTCGTGATCGTGCTGGTGAAGTCGTTCCACACCGGCGAGGCGATGCAGGCCGCAAAGTCGCTCGTCGGCGCGAACACGGTCGTGATGTCGCTGCAGAACGGCCTTGGCCACGAGGACATCCTTGCCGACGTCGTAGGGCGCGATCATGTGATCGCCGGCAAGACCTACGTCGGCGGCGTGTTCCTGGCGCCCGGCCACGTCATCGCCGGGACGAAGGACAAGGAGACGCTGATCGGCGAGCTCGATGGCTCGATCAGCGCGCGCCTGCAGGCGATCGCCGCGGAGTTCGAGCGCGCGGGGCTCAAGACCCTCGTCAGCGGCAACATCTACGGAACGATGTGGGACAAGCTGCTGATCAACGTCGCCACCGGCGCGCTGTCCGGCATCACGCACCTGACGTACGGCGACCTCTACGACGTCAAGGAGGTCGAGGCCTGCGCGATCGCCGCCGTCGCGGAAGCGATGGCCGTCGCCAGGGCCAACGGCGTCGAGCTCTCCATTCGCGACCCGCGCGAAGCGTGGGTCAAGGCGGCGGAGGGACTTCCGCCCGATTTCAAGGCGTCGATGCTGCAGAGCCTGGAAAAGGGGTCGATCACCGAGATCGACTTCATCAACGGCTCGGTCGTGCGCTGGGGCGCACGCGGGCAACGTGCCCACGCCCGTCAACCAGACGCTGGTCGCCTGCATGAAGGGTGTCGAGCGGCACCTCGCGCGGCAGGCCGAAGCGGTGAGCGCCTGAACATGCCCAACCCGCGCAAGGCGTATCTCGAGCACGTCGCGATCTTCGTGCGCGACATCCACTTCCATATCCGCTTTTTCGAGGAAGTGCTGGGGATGACGATGCGCGAGGTCGACGGCACGCCGGAGACGCCGCGCCAGTACTGGACGCTCGGCGGCATGCAGTTCATCGCGATGCCGGAATTCGCCGGACCGGAAGGCCGGCTCGCGCATCTCGGCGTGATGTGCGAGGACCTCGAAGCGGCGCTCGCCGCCGCGCGCACGTTCGACGTGAAGGAAATGCCGCAGGGCCGCAACTGGCTGCGGTTGCCCGACGGCCTCGCCGTCGAATTCATCCAGGCCCGCGGCGACGCCGTCGGCCGCGCGCTCGCGATCGATCCGCGGGCCTAGAGGAGACTTCGAGATCATGACCACGACGATTGTCGATCGCTACTGGGACGACGCCAAGGAGGGCGACGAATGCGTCAGCCCGACGTTCACCGTCACCGAAGCGCATATCAACACGTACGCCGACCTCACCGGCGATCACACGCCGGTGCACGTCGACGAGGAATACGCGAAGACCACGCCGTTCGGCACGCGCGTCGCGCACGGCCTGCTCGGACTGTCCATCGCCGACGGCCTGAAGACGCAGAGCGACTATCGCTTCCTGCCGGGCATGTCGCTCGGCTGGACGTGGGACTTCGTCGGCCCGATCAAGATCGGCGACACGGTGCACGTGAAGTTTCGCGTTGCCAGCATGCGCGCGTCGAAGAGCCGTCCCGGCTGGGGCATCGTCGTGCTGCCGTCGGAGCTCATCAACCAGCGCGGCGAAGTGGTGCAGAAAGGCGAGCACCGGCTGATGATTCCGCGGCGCCCGGGCGCTGCGGCTTGACGGGCCGCGCTCGTGCGCGGATCGTTCAACCCCGTCAGCGTCGAAGGAAGCGCGCGGCAACCGGAGGGTACCCATGAGCAAGACGCGCATCGCCGTCGCCGGCGCCGGCTACATCGGCCAGGCCCACATGGACGTCGCGCAGAAAAGCCCGACCTGCGCGCTGTCGGCCGTCGTCGATCCCGCGCCCGCCGCGCAGGCGACGGCTGCGAAGGCCGGCGTGCCGCTTTATCGCATCGCTCGACGAGCTGATCGCGAAGGACCGGCCCGACGGCGTGATCCTCGCCACGCCGAACCAGCTGCACGTCGAGCACGCGTTGCTTTGCATCGACGGCGGGCCTGCCGATGCTGCTGGAAAAGCCGATCGCGTCGACGGTCGAGGAGGGCGAGCGGCTGGTGACGCGCGGCGGAAGCGGCGGACGCCAGGCTGCTGATCGGCCATCACCGCGCGCACAGCCCGATCATGGCGAAGGCGAAGCAGGTCGTCGACCGCGGCGCGCTCGGCAAGCTCGTCGCCGTGATGGGCAGCGCCGTCTTCTTCAAGCCGGACCAGTATTTCGCCGACGCGCCGTGGCGGCGCGAGATCGGCGCCGGCCCGATCCTGCTCAACATGATCCACGAAGTGCACAACCTGCGGATGCTCTGCGGCGATATCGTCGCGGTGCAGGCGTTCGCGTCGCAGGCGATCCGCGGCTTTCCGGTCGAGGACACGGTCGTCGATCAACCTGCGCTTCGCCAACGGCGCGCTCGGCACGTTCATGCTGTCCGACACCGCGGCGTCGCGCGCGCAGCTGGGAGCAGACGTCGCAGGAGAACAAGGCGTATCCGACCTATCGCGGACGAGGACTGCTATGTCGTGATCGGCACGTTCGGCTCGCTGTCGATGCCGACGATGCGGCTGAAGACCTATCCGCGCGCGGAGGACCGCTCGTGGTGGAAGCCGTTCGAGGAGGGCGTCGTCGGCATGGTGCGCGACGATCCGCTCGAGCACCAGATCGAGCACTTCGGCGCGGTGGTGCGCGGCGAG
Source organism: uncultured beta proteobacterium (assembly GCA_963851465.1). Classification (GTDB taxonomy): domain Bacteria; phylum Pseudomonadota; class Gammaproteobacteria; order Burkholderiales; family Casimicrobiaceae; genus VBCG01. Next base: position 199,558 of record CAWKPJ010000004.1, on the reverse strand, counting down.
GCGAAGCCGCTGGTCAGCGCCCGCGACGGCCTGAAGAACCTGCGCATCACCGAGGCCATCGCCACGGCTGCGAAGACCGGGCGCGCACCGTGGAACTGCCCGCCGACTGATCCCCAGGAGAGGCTCGATGAAAGTGCTCATGCTTCACGGCATCAACCACAACATGTTCGGCAAGCGCGATCCGAAGCAGTACGGGACGATCACGCTGGCCGAAATCGACGCGGCCGCTGAAGGCGCTCGGCAAGGAGCTCGGCGCGAAGGTCGACGAGCTTCCAGACCAACAGCGAAGCCGCGATGTGCGAGCGCATCCACCAGGCCTACGTCGAGAAGATGGACGCCGTGCTGCTCAACGCCGGCGCATGGACGCACTACAGCTACGGCATTCGCGACGCGCTGGCGATCCTGACGGTGCCGGTCGTCGAGATCCACATGTCGAACGTGCACGCGCGCGAGCCGTTCCGGCACCTGTCGGTGTTCGCGGAAGTGGTGAAGGGCCAGATCTGCGGCTTCGGCGTCGACAGCTATCTGCTGGGACTGCGCGCCGCCGTGTCGGCGGTGAAAGGCGCCAAGGCCTGAAATGATCCGCGGGTGAAGTCCTCGGCGCGGCGGATCCCGCTGATCGTGGCGGCGGCGTTCTTCATGGAGACGCTGGACGCCACGATCGTCACGACCGCGTTGCCGACGATGGCGCGCGACCTCGGCGAATCGACGCTCGATCTCACGGCGAGCGTCACGGTCTATCTCGTCGCGATGACGATGTTCGTGCCGGCGGCCGGCTGGGTCAGCGATCGGTTCGGCTCGCGCAATGTGTTCGCTGCGGCCGTCGCGGTGTTCACGTTCGCATCGCTGTTGTGCGGCATCGCTTCTTCGCTGTCCGCGCTCATCGCGGCGCGCGCACTGCAGGGCGTCGCCGCGGCGTTCATGTCGCCCGTAGGACGGCTGATCGTCCTGCGCGAAACGCCCAAGCATCGGATCATCGCCGCGATCGGCCTGATCGTCTGGCCGGGACTCATTGCGCCGGTGATCGGCCCGCCGCTCGGTGGCCTCATCACCACCTTCACGTCGTGGCGGTGGATCTTTCTCGTCAACATTCCGCTCGGGATCATCGCCGTGTATCTCGTATTGCGCTTCATTCCCAGTCACGCGGGTGTGCGCAGGGGGCGCTTCGATTGGCTGGGGTTCCTGCTGTCGGCCGCGGCGCTGGCGACGCTGATCCACGGCTTGTCGCTGGTGGCGCAAGGCGGGCGGAGCCTCGTGTCCGGCGGCTTGCTCGTCGCCTTCGGCTTCGCCTGCGGATTTGCCGCCGTCCGGCACGCCTTGCGCCATCAGGCGCCGATGCTCGATCTCGCCGCTGCCGCCGTTCCCACCTATGCGATCAGCACGCTGACGGCGGGGCTGGCGACACGAGTGGCGATCAGCATGACGCCGTTCCTGCTGCCGCTCATGTTCCAGATCGGCTTCGGGATGAGCTCGCTCGAGGCGGGCATCATGGTGCTGGTGTACATGAGCGGAAATCTCTCGATGAAAAGCATCACCACGCCGCTCCTTCATCGCTTCGGCTTCCGCGATGTCATCCGCGTAAACGGCGCGCTCTGCGTCCTGTCGCTCGTCGCATGCGGACTGCTGTCGCCATCGGTGCCGACGGCCGTGATCTACGGCGTGCTGTTCGTCGCCGGGATGACGCGCTCGATGAACTTCACGTCGATGACCACTCTCGCCTTCGCGGACGTGCCGGAAGCGCTGCGGCCCGGCGCCAGCACGCTTGCAGCGATGGCACAGCAGGCGGCGAATGCGCTGGGCGTGGCGGCGGCAGCGCTGGCGCTCGGCATCTTCCAGACAGTCGGGGGCGACACCGAGCTGGTGCTTCGCGATTTCCAGGGCGCGCTGTTCCTCTCGGCTGCCGTGATGGCGCTCGCCATCCTGTGGTCGCTGCGCCTGCCCGCCGACGCCGGGGCGGAGCTGTCGCGGCGCGCCTGAAGCCCTAGGCCGGGATGTCGACGGCCGCGCGGCTGCGCGCACTGGCCGCGATGGCTTCGAGCATCAGCGCGATATCGATCGATTCCTCCGGCGTCGCGCCGCTCCAGTGGTCCCAGCCGCCGGAGACCAAACGCTGGAACGCCTCGGCTTCCGCGAGAAAGCCGCTGCCTGCCGTGCTCTCGAAGGATTCGCGCTTTGCATCCCAACCCGTTCCGCGCGTCACGTCCAGCACGCCGGGCATCGCGGCCGACGTGTCGTTGAGATAATTCGTGGCAATCGTCCCGGCGTCGCCGACGATGAGCGCGCGACGGTGCCGCGCGCTTGCGAAGCTGCAGGAGACCTGCGCCAGCAGGCCGCTCGCGAATTCCAGCGACGCCACCAGCGCCAGGTCCACGCCGCTCTGCGCCCATCGTGCGCTCGCCTGCACTCGCGTCGCGCGCTCGCCCGCGATCGTGCGCACGAGACTCAGCGGATAGCAGCCTGCGTCCATCAGTGCGCCGCCTGCGAGCGCCGGGTCGAAGCGGATGTTCTTCGTGTCCGCGAGCGGGAAGCCGAACGCCGCGTGAACGTACTGGAGACGCCCGATCGTTCGCTCATCGAGAAGCTCCCGCATCTTCACCGTCTGGGGCTGCGCCCGGTAGGGATAGCCCTCGGCGAGATAGACACCTTTGCGGCGCGCCGCGTCGAACATCGCGCGCGCGTCGGCAGCCGACGTGGCCAGCGGCTTTTCGCAGAGCACGTGCTTGCCTGCTGCGATCGCACGTTGCGACCATTCGGCGTGCAGGTTATTGGGCAGCGGGTTGTAGACGGCGTCGATCGCGGGGTCGGCCAGCAATGCCTCGTACGACGGATGCACGTTCGCGATGCCCGTCTCGCGGGCAAAACGATTGCCTTTTTCGACGTCGCGGCTCGCGACCGTCGTGACGACGACGCTGCGCGACGGCCGCACGCCCTCGATGAACAGGCGCGCGATGTTCGCGGCGCCGAGGATGCCGAATCGTAGCGGGGCTGATGACATGGGAGCCTGCCTCTGTTCAGTAAGAGAACCGTGGCGCGTAGTTGCGCCATTCGAGAACGCGATCGAAACCTACGCGGGCGTCACAGTTCCGGCACAGTCGCCGAAACCGATCCGTCGGGCGCCCGGCCGCTCGCAGTAACCGCGCAGGATGACGGTATCGCCGTCCTGCAGGAACGTGCGCGTCTCGCCGTTCGGCAATCGCAGCGGTGCGCGCCCGCCGTTCGAGAGTTCGAGCATCGAGCCGCCCTGGCCGGGGCCGGGCCCCGATTGCGTCCCGGTGCCAAGGAGATCGCCCGGCTGCAGGTTGCAGCCGGTGATCGTGTGATGCGCGACCAATTGCGCGAGCGTCCAGTAGCTGTCGCGGAAATTGGAGCTCATCAAGCGCGTCGCCGGGACGCCGGTGTCGCGCATTGCTGCCGTCTGCAGCCAGACTTCGAGCGTGATGTCGAATGCGCCCATCGCGCGATCGACCGCCGAATCGAGATACGGCAGCGGCGCTGGGTCCGCCGCGGGCCGGACGAACGGCGCGCGAAACGGGGCCAGCGCTTCGAGCGTGACGATCCACGGGGAGACGGTGGAAGCAAAGTTCTTCGACAGGAACGGGCCGAGCGGCTGGTATTCCCACGCCTGCACGTCGCGTGCCGTCCAATCGTTGAACAACACGAACCCGAATACATGCGACGCCGCGCCGTCGATCGCGATCGGCTCGCCCAGCGCGTTGCCCTCGCCGATGAACGCGCCGAGCTCGAGCTCGTAGTCGAGGCGGCGCGTCGGCCCGAAGGAGGGCGTGGCAGCGTCGGCATCCTTCGACTGGCCGTGCGGGCGACGGATCGGATGGCCACTCACGACGATCGACGACGCACGGCCGTGATAGCCGATCGGCACCCACTTGTAGTTCGGCAGCAGCGGATTGTCGGGGCGGAACAGCTTGCCGACGTTGGTCGCATGGTGGATGCCGGTGTAGAAGTCCGTGTAATCGCCGATGCGGCACGGCAGTCCGAGTTCGATGTCCGCCTGCGCAACCAGATGGCGCCGGAGCTCGGCGGCGCGAGGGCTGTCGCTGCGCAGCGCCATCGACAAGGCGTGACGCAACGACCTCCGCGCGGCGGCGCCTTCCGCCATCAGCCGATTCATGTCGTCCGTGGCGACGAAGCCGGACTCACGCAACGGAAGCACCTGATCGCCGATCGCTGCGCCGATCTGCCATTCCTCGCGGGAACCGCGACGGAAGCGGCCGAGCGGCAAGTTCTGCAGCGGAAAATCGGTGGCGGGATCGTTCGCCGACGCGACAAAGCTCTCGAGCGCCGGGTCGTGCGTGTCGTCGACGGCGGTGGTCATGGCGGATCCGATCGAAGGACGCTGCGCGCTAGGCCGGCGCCGTGCGCAGCGACGACTGGCGCAGCAGCCATGCCGCGATCGACACGTTGACCAGGTTGAAGAGGATGCCGTTGACGAACGCGGCCTTGTACGAGCCCGTCACGTCGAAGATCACACCCGACATCCAGCCGCCGAGCGCCATGCCGAGCAGCGTCGCCGTGATGACGACGCCAACCCGCGTGGCAGCCTCCGCGGGCGGGAAGTATTCGCGCACGATGATCGCGTACGACGGCACGATGCCGCCCTGGAACAGCCCGAACATCGCGGAGACGAGGTACAGCGAGACGAGGCCGTCGAACGGCAGGAACATGACCAGCGCCACGCACTGCAGGCCCGCGCCGAGAAGCAGCGTGCGCAGGCCGCCGATGTGGTCGCAGATGTAGCCGAACGTGAGCCGGCTGACGATCCCGCACGCGAGCATCAGCGAAAGCATCTGCGCGCCGCGCGCGGGACCGTAGCCCAGGTCGCTGCAATACGCGACGATGTGCACCTGCGGCATCGACATCGCCACGCAACACGACACGCCGGCGATCACGAGAAGCGTCTGCAGCGAGCGCGACGACAGCCCGAGCGCTGCCGGCGTCCCCGGCCCGGGGCGCTTGCCGCCCGAACGCGTGGGGTCGTGCGTGGGCGGGGGACGCCGCAGCAACAGCGCGAGCGGGAGCATGGCCACGAGCACGAACGCAGCGATGCCGTAATACGTCGCGCGCCAGCCCGCCGTCTCGATGAAATGCTGGACGATCGGCGGCCATACGGTGCCTGCGAGATAGTTGCCGCTCGCGAAGATGCCGATCGCGAGGCCGCGGCGGCGGTCGAACCACAACGATGTGTGCGCGAGCAACGGTGCGAAGGTCGCCGAGCTGCCAAAGCCGATGAGGAGGCCGTGCGCGATCGCGTACGGAACGAGATGGGGCGACAGGGCAGCCGCGGCGTAGCCGAGCGCGAGCGCGATCGTTCCGACGACTACCGGCACGACGATGCCGAAGCGATCGGCGAGCCGCCCCATCAGGATGCTGCCCGCGCCGAAGCCGATCATCGTGAGCGTGTAGGGCAGCGACGCGTCGCCGCGCGCGACGCCAAAATCCTGCTGCACCGATGGCAATGCGACCACCACCGACCACATGCCGACGCCGCCGATGGTCGACAGCGCGAGGCACACGACAAGGCGTGTCCAGGCAACGGACGATTCGGGTTCGGAGCGTGCGGCGGCGGACATGGTCGTGTTCGGACGACTGTCTCGCGCCGTGCCGAATCGGGATTGTGTCATGCCGCGTCCGGCGCGCCGCGCCCGTGGTCGTCTGCCACGGACGAAGCGCGGTTCTAGCAGACCCGCATCAAACGAGGCCCAGATGCCGCAGCGGCAGTGTCCGCGCAGGTTTTCCGGTCGCCGCGTGGATCGCGTTGAGCACCGAGGGCGCGACGACGCAGATCGTCGGCTCGCCGACGCCGCCCCAGAAGTCGTACGTCGGGACGATGACCGTTTCCACCTTCGGCATCTCGGCGAGACGCAGGATCGGATACGTATCGAAGTTCTGCTCGACGATGCGCCCGTCCTTCACCGACATTTCACCGTAGAACGTCGCGGAAAGGCCGTACGCCACCGAGCCTTCGACCTGCGCGGCGATCTGGTCGGGATTCACCGCGTGGCCGCAGTTCAGCGCCAGCACCATCCGGTGGACCTTCACCTTGCCCTGCGGCGTCAGCGACACCTCGGCCACCGCGGCCGAGTAGCTGCCGTAGCCCATGAACTGCGCGATGCCTCGATGCACCCCGGCGGGCAGCGGCGTGCCCCAACCGGCCTTGTCGGCTGCGGCGTTAAGCACGGCGAGGTGCTTCGGGTGATTGCCCATCAGCGCGCGGCGAAACTCGAGCGGGTCCTTGCCCGCAGCGCGCGCGGCCTCGTCGATGAAGCATTCCATGTAGACGCCGTTCTGGTTCGTATTGACGCCGCGCCATGGACCGACGGGCACGTGCGTGTTGCGCATCACGTATTCGATCAGCAGGTTCGGCACCGTGTAGCCCAGTTGCGCGTCGCCGGCCGCCTCGTAGTAGCCCTGAAGCTGGCGCATGTCCTTGCCGCCGACGATGCCGGCCGGGTTCGAGAACGCGTTGATCGATTGTCCCGACACGCGCAGGTGCAGCCCGATCAGCTTGCCGTCGGCGTCGAGGCCGGCGGCCATCCTGGCTTGCGAGATCGGCCGGAAGAAGTCATGCGTCATGTCCTCTTCGCGGCTCCAGATCATCTTGACCGGCGTGCCGGGAAACTGCTTGGCGATCGCGACCGCCTGATGGACGTAGTCCTGCGCGCCGCCGCGGCGCCCGAAGCCGCCGCCGAGATCGTGCCGGTAGACCTCGCATTGCGCGAGCGGAATTCCCGACGCCTCCGACAGCGCGGCGAGCGCCGCTTCGGAGTTCTGCGTCGCGACCCACGCTTCGGCCCTGTCGGCCGTGACCCGTGCCGTGCAGTTCATCGGCTCCATCGTCGCGTGCGCGAGGAACGGCGTGCTGTACACCGCCTCGACTTTCTTTGCCGCCCCTTCGATCGCCTTCAGCGCGTCGCCGTTCTGGCGCGAGCCGTTGGTGGTATCGGCGGTCAGGCCTTCCTTCAGCCGCTCGGCAATGGTCGCGCTCGACTGCGTCGCGCCTTCGCCTTCGTTCCACACGATCGGCAGCACGGCAAGCGCGCTTTTCGCGTGCCACCATGTGTCGGCGACGACCGCGACCGTGTAGGCATTGACCTTGACGGCGCGCTTCACGCCGGGCATCGACGCGATCCTGCCTTCGTCGAAACTCTCCAGCGTGCCGCCGAACACCGGTGACGCCTTGATCGCCGCGCACAGCATGCCCGGCAGCTTGACGTCGATCGCGTAGACCTTGCTGCCGTTCAGCTTGTCGGCGGTGTCGAGACGCTTGAGCCCCTTGCCGGCGATGGTCCAAGTCTTCGGGTCCTTGAGCGTGATGCTCTTCGGATCGGGCGGCGTCAGCTTCGCCGCCGCCGCAGCGACCTTGCCGTACGTCGTCTTGCGGTTCGTCGCCGCGTGCGTGATGACCCCGTTCGCGACCGTGAGCTCGGAGGCCGGCACCTTCCATTGATCCGCTGCCGCCTGCACGAGCATGATCCGCGCGGCCGCGCCGCCGCGACGCACGTAGTCCTGCGAGTCGCGAATCCCGCGGCTGCCGCCGGTGCCCATCGCGCCCCACGCGCGTTTGCGCGCAAGGTTCTCGCCGGGCGTGATCGAATCGGTCGCGACCTTTTTCCAGTCGCATTCGAGCTCCTCGGCGACGAGCTGCGCCAGGCCCGTGCGCGTGCCCTGTCCCATCTCGGAGCGGGCGATGCGGATGACGCAGGTCTCGTCGGGCTGCACGACGACCCATGCGTTGATCTCGTTGGCGGATGCCGCGGCGCGCGATTGCGCGGCGGCGTCGCCGATCGGCAGATGGAAGCCGAGCGCCAGGCCGCCGCCCGCGGCGGCGGTGCCGACGATGAAGCGGCGGCGCGACGGATTGCGTGGCGAAGCGCGATGCGCGGTCTTCATGCCGGTTCTCCCGCGTCATGGGCCGTGATACGCGCATCGGCGGACGCCGACTTCGGCTTGCCCGCGATGCGCGCCGCCGCGTGCACGGCCGTCCGCACGCGCTGATAAGTCCCGCACCGGCAGATGTTGGTCATGGCGACGTCGATCTCGGCGTCGGTGGGGTCCGGTGTTTTGCGCAACAGCGCTGCCGCGGCCATGATCTGCCCCGACTGGCAGTAGCCGCACTGCGGAACGTCCACTTCGGCCCAGGCCTTCTGCACCGGATGCGAACTGGTCGCCGAGAGCCCTTCGATGGTCACGATGCGGTCGGTGGGCTTGACGCTGCCGACGGGAATCGCGCAGGAGCGCGCTACCTCGCCGTTGAAGTGGACCGAGCACGCGCCGCATTGCGCCACGCCGCAGCCGTACTTGGTGCCGGTCAGGCCGACCTGCTCGCGGATGACCCACAACAGCGGCGTGTCCGCCTCCACGGCCACGTCGAGCGTCTTGCCGTTGATGTTGAGCTTCGCCATGCCGATTCTCCGTCTTGAGTGGACTGCTGGCCAGCGTTGCTTGCGCGCTAGCGGGCGATAAACCGAGCGATATTGGGGTCGCGAGACATCAATGTCGAGGTCCTCGGCGGTGGGAAGCTGCGGCCGGTCCCGCACGCCGTTGACCATGCACAGAAAGCCGAGCGGGGCGTCCGCGCCGGCGCGAAACTGGTGCCACGTCAAGGGCGGGACATGCACCAGATCGCGCTCCGCGATCGTGTAAACACGATCGCCGACCAGACATTCCCCATGGCCGCGCGCCACCATCACCGCGTGCGCGTGCTCGTGTCGCTCGAGCGTCGTGTGACCGCCGGGCGCCACTTCGAAATAGCGGAGCTGGCAGGCGAGCGTCGGGTCGTCGAACAGGATCTGCCGCGTGACGTCGCGATACGGCGCGTCGCTGTCGCGCTTGTACGCGAGCACGTCGACGCCGTCCCAGCGCATCGCGCCTGCGTGCGCGCGCTGGACCGGCCGCGCCGGTTGATCGCTCATGTCGCGCACGCCGGTTGTGCGGCAACCGCTGCGCTCTCGAGCGCAGTGACGAACGCACGCGTGCGGGCGCCGCGGTCGGCGGCCGCGAGCAGCGAGCCGCCGATCAGCAGCATGACGTCGGGACCGTAGAACGCGACGAGCTCCTCGACGCGCTCGACTGCGAGTCCGCCGGCGGGGACGGGCAGAGACGGCCGAAACGCTCCCCACGGCGTGCGCGCGTTGCCGGCGATCGCTGCGCACGTCGCCTCGTCGTACGCGAAGCGCCCGCCGAAGTTCGGATAGATGACGGCGTCGGCGCCGAGCCAGCGGAACAGCTTGCCGATCAATAGCGGCGGCGCGATCCTCGCGGCGCCGCCGAGTGCAGGGTGCGCGAGCACGGGCACGTCGAGGTCGCGGTCGACGAGCTCGTGGAACGCCGGCATGCCAACCAGCGCAGGTGCGATCAGCACGGCGCCCGCGCCGGCATCGCGCGCGATGCGCGCCTGCAGAGCGAGGGCGCGCGGCGCACCCACGAGGCTCGGCGCGTAGAGGCACGCTCGACCGCTGTCGCGCGACGCACGCTCGACCGCGCGCTGGCACGCTTGCACGCGCTCGGCGAACGGTGCGTACGCCTGGTCGGCGAGCCCATGATCGTCCTTCACCACGTCGACGCCGTTCGCGGCGAGCTCGTGGCACAGCGCTGCGAGCGCGGCGCTCGACAAGCCTTGCGGCTTGAGCGCGGCGCAGGCGAGCGGGCGGCGTCCGGCGCCAAGGCGCGCGCGAATGCCTTCGATGCCGAAGCGCGGCCCGGCAAAGCGCGTCAGGAAATCGGGGGGAAAGTCGACGTCGACGAGCTCGACGTGCGGATGCAGCGCGCTGTTGCCGAACAACATGTTGAGCGTCTGCGCGACGTCGTAGCCGGTGGTGGCGGACGCGAGGCGGATCACTGCCGTGTGCGTGCCTTCCGTCCCGGGTGTGACCGCAGCGACGCGTCCCATCACCTGCTCGCGCACGTAGGCGTCGGTGACGGCCGCGTCCGGCAACTCGACGCTTTGCTCGAGCGCAAGCGCGTGCGCGATCTCTTCGAGGCGCTCGCGCGGCGCGCGGATCCGGTAGGTGACGGAAATCCAGGACATGCGTGAAGCCGGGGACGGCGCCGCAATGATACCGTTTCGACGCCGCCGCCGATTCCGCGCCTGGAGCAACCGCCGCCGGCAAGCAGCACCAGCGGCGGTAGCTGACCTCAGTGATTCATCGTCACCGGCCACACGGGCGCGGTTTTCCATTCGAGGCTGGTGCGCTCGAGATCGTTGCCGATCCGTCGCCCGACCTCGTCGGCGAAACGCAGCGCACCGCCGAGGAAGCGCAGGTGCCCGTTCTGGTGCAGGTAGAGGAGCAGCGCGAAGAGCGTTCCTCCTGGCAGCACCAACTCGAGCAGCAGGTACGGTCCGGCCTTTTGCGCCAGCCTGCCCAGTTCGTGTAGTCGGTCCATGGTGCAGCTCCTGAGGTTCGCTCGTTGTTGGTTCGTCGGGCCGCATACCGAAGGTCTCGGTCGGCGGCATGGCGACACTATCGAGCGAGACCCCTTGCCGATGACTGACGGATGGCGCTGCGCTGCGCGCGGCGCCGCCGTCGGGCGAATCGATCGTGGCGTGGCGAATAAACAATTGATTACAAACAACTTTTCTGGGTGCTTCGGTACGCGAGCCTGAAAAACGCCGCAAAACGCGCCGCGGCGGAAAATATCTCCACCTGTGGCAAGTTCGCCTTACGGATGACTTACTGCGCGTTGGAAATCGCGCGCGGCGCTGTCATGGCGACTCTCTCAGGGGTACAGTGCATTTCGGGATCACGCTTGCCTGGGGTCCGATGGCTGCAGCAAACAGCGTTACCCCCGAGGTCGGGCCGCTCGACGCGGCGATCGATGGGTTGGCCCGCGACGCCGCAGCGTTGCGCGAGGCAGTCGCGCGGTTCGAGATTGCCGGGCGCCCGGCCGACACAGCGCAGTCCGACGACACACCCTTGCTGGACACGCTTGCGCGCGAGCAACGCGCCCGCGACGACACGGTCGAGCTGACGCGTGGACTCGCGCGCATCACGACGCAGTCCGCACTGCTGCTCGTCGAGTTCACCGACGCAGTGGCGGCCGTCGCGCAACGCCTTTCCGCGTCTCCGGCAGCGACCCAGGGCGCCGAGCAGCGCAGCCCGATGCGCTGGTTAGCGGTCGGCGCCGGGGTCGGCCTGGCCGGCATCGCCGCCGTCGTGTCCACGCTTGCGCTCATGCAGGCGCGCGAGAACGCGCGTCAGATGGATCGCGTGCAGCAGGCACTCGTCCAGTCGATCGGCGACGGCGCGCAGGCACAGGCCGCCGCCGCTCGCACGCTCGAGACGCGGTTGCGGGAGTTCGACTCGCGCGAGGCGGCCCTCGTCGCAGCGATCAAGGCGGCGGCGCCTGCGCCGCCGCGCGCCGCCGAACCGGAAGCGGCGCGCCGCGAGCCGGCGAAGGCCGCAACCTCGTCCCGCAATACGAAGCGCAAGGCCGCTGCGCGATGACGTCACGATTCACCGCGCCTTCGGCCATCGCGCTGGCGGCCGCCGTGCTCCTCGTTGCGCCGCCCGTCGCTCGCGGCGCGGACACCGCCGTCTTCCGCTGCGTCGAGCAAGGCGGTCGCGTGCTCTACACCGACGTTCCCTGCCGCAACGCCGTCGTGGTCGATCTGCATCCCGGCACGGCCGACCCGGCGGCCGCCCAGCGACTCAAGCAGGCGCAGGCGACGCTCGACGCCGGCATGGCCAGGCTTCGCGCCGACGAAGCGCGCGAAGCGGAGCGGGCCGAGGCGTATGCGTTGTCGCGCGCAGCGGCGCTGGCAGCGCAGCCGCCGGAGCCCGCGCCGGTGGCGGACTACTGGCCGGTGTACGGGGGCTTCGTCGGCCCGATTCGGCCGCGCCATCACCACGGCGTGTCACCCAGGCCCATCGGGCCCGGGAAACCGCGGCCGCCGCAGTCCGGCGCCAAGCCGCCGCGCCCGCCGCGGACCGATGCGCCGCGTATCCAGCCGACGCGTATCGAGCCGCCGCGGCGATAGGTCGCCGGCTACTGCCCGAAGATCACGACGGTGGTCGCTCCCGTCAGGGGTATCGACCCGCCGCTGTGGCCCGACGCCACGGCGACGTACTGCTTGCCGCCCGTCTCGTAGGTGATGACGCCGCCGGCGATCGGGCCACCGGTCGGGAAGCTGTACAGGGTGCTGCCGTTGCGCGCGTCGAGTGCCAGGAAGTTGCCGTTGAGATCGCCGGTGAACAGCAGGTTGCCGGCGGTGGGCGTGATCGACGCGTACATCGGTGTCGGCCACTTCACGCGCCATGCCATCTTGCCGGTGCGCAGACTCGACGGCCCTTGATCCAGCCCGCCCACTTCTCGATCGGATCGTTGTTGCGCAAAGCCGTTGGCAAGTCACCGTGCAGGGCACCGTCGCGATTCCCAGCTTCGGCTCCGGTCCCAACTTGAACACCGTGCACCAGTCGATCGCGTTGACGTCGAGCAGCGCCGCCGACGGTTGCTCCACGCCGCGCCGTTCCACTGCGCCGGCCAGCGCCAGCGACACACGCACACGCCCTCCTTCCTGATCGGCGACCTTCGTCATCGAAAAACGTCGTCACCTGCGATTGACGGCGGCTTGTCGCCGGCGCGAATGGCGAACGTGAGCGAACTGCTAGCGTAATCGAGTGACTTCTGCGACGCAACGCGACATGCGCTGCCGCGTGACGCGTCACGCGCCGACGACGTTGCGCGGCGCGCCGCGCGCGAACGCTTCGATATTCTCGACGAGCTGGTCGGCCAGTCCCTGGATCGCTTCGTGGCTCGCCCACGCGACGTGCGGCGTCAGGATGAAATCCGGGCGCGACAGCAAGCGCATGAACGGATGATCGCGCGGCGGCGGCTCGACGGTGACGACGTCGAACGCGGCGCCGGCGATCATTCCGGAAGTGAGCGCGTCGCACAGCGCCTGCTCGTCGACCAGGCCGCCGCGCGCCGTGTTGATCAGCAATGGGCGCCGGCGCATCTGCGCGAACTCGGGCGCGGCGATCATGTTGCGCGTCGCGGGCATCAGCGGACAGTGCAGCGTGATCACGTCGCTCGTCCGCAGCACTTCCTCGAACGGCGTGTAGAGCGGGCCCATGCCGGGCACACCCTTGTAGCTCGAAAACAGCACGCGCATGCCGAACGCGCGTCCGAGATCGGCGACCGCCTGCCCCAGCGCACCGTCGCCGATGACGCCGAGCGTCGAGCCCGCGAGGTCGCGGATCGGATAGTCGAAGTAGCAGAACTGTCCGGAGCGCTGCCAGGCGCCGTCGGCGACCGACGCGCGATAGGCGCCGATGCTCCGGCGCAGCGCGAGGATCAGCGCGAACGTGTGCTCGGGCACCGTGTTGACCGCGTAGTTGCGGATGTTCGATACGACGATGCCGCGGCGCGTGCACGCGGCGAGGTCGACGACGTCGTAGCCGGTGGCCGCGATCGCGATCATGCGCACGCCGGCCGCGCCATCCAGCGCTTCGGCGCGCACGGGCGCCTTGTTCGTGACGACGATGTCGGCGTCGGCAATGCGCGCCGCGACGTCGGCGGGCGCCGTGCGCTCGTGCACGATCCACTCATGGGCGAATTCCGGCGCGCGCAGCACGATGCCCTCGGGCAATGTGGCGCGATCGAGGAAGACGACGCGGGCGGGCGAGCGTGCGGCAGCCATGGCGCATCCTGTTCGGAGTCAAGCCCGGATGTTACCGTGCGCACGGGTACGCGTGCGTGGTTGCGCGCGCCCTGCGGCGTGCAATACCATCGGCGGCCAATCACCATCCCCGGAAAGAATTTCGATGCGGAGTGACCGATGTCGCGGTTGAGGTTGGCGCTCGAGTCGTTCAGGATCTGAGCGATGGGCGAGCGCGCGTTGCGGATCGGTGTGGCGGGACTGGGCCGCGCGTTCGCGATCATGCTGCCGACGCTGCGCGCGCATCCGCGCGTGGAGGTCGTCGCCGCCGCCGACCCGCGGGAGGCGGCGCAGCGGCAGTTCATCGCGGATTTCGGCGGCGCCGCGTATGCGACCGTGGACGAACTGTGCGCCGACGCGCGTGTCGATGCGGTCTACGTCGCGTCGCCGCACCACTTCCACGTCGCGCATGCGCGCGCTGCGGCGCGCGCCGGCAAGCATGTGCTGGTCGAAAAGCCGATGGCGCTGACGCTCGCCGAGTGCGACGCGATGGTCGACGCGGCGCGCGCGGCCGGCGTGTGCCTGATCGTCGGGCACAGCCACAGCTTCGACGCACCGGTGCTGCGCGCGCGCATGCTGATCGCCAGCGGCACGTACGGCCGCCTGCGGATGATCACTGCGCTCAACTTCACCGATTACCTCTACCGCCCGCGGCGGCCGGAGGAGCTCGACACCGCGCGCGGCGGCGGCGCCATCTACAATCAGGCGGCGCACCAGGTGGACGTCGTGCGCATGCTAGCCGGCAGCCGCGCCAGGAGCGTTCGCGCGGCCTCCGGCGCATGGGACCCGGCGCGGGCGACCGAAGGTGCCTACACGGCGTTCATGACGTTCGACGACGGCGTCGCTGCGTCGCTGACCTACAGCGGCTACGCGCACTTCGACAGCGACGAGTTCTGCGGCTGGATCGGCGAGCTGGGACAGCAGGTGGACCGCGCGCGTTACGGCTCGGCACGAGCCGCGCTGGCCTCCGCATCCACACCCGACGCGGAGCTCGCGCTCAAGACCGCGCGCAACTACGGCAGCGCGCCGCCGGACGCGGCGTCGAAGGCGCCTGCGCCGGTCGCGCACAACCAGTTCGGCCTCGTGATCGCGTCGTGCGAGCATGCGGACCTGCGGCCGCTCCCCAATGGCGTGATGATCTACGGCGATCGCAGCGAGCATTTCGATGCGCTGCCGCCGCCGGCCGTTCCTCGCGCCGAAGTGATCGACGAGCTGTGCGACGCGGTCGCGGGCGTACGCAAACCGGTGCATACGGGCGAATGGGGCCGCGCCACGCTGGAAGTCTGCCTTGCGATCCTGCAGTCGTCGCAGGAAGGTCGCGAGATCGCGCTCGCGCGGCAGATCGGCGTCGGCGACGCCGCATTCGAAGCCGGAGAGAGATCGACATGCTGACGGCG
Source organism: uncultured beta proteobacterium (assembly GCA_963851465.1). GTDB lineage: Bacteria > Pseudomonadota > Gammaproteobacteria > Burkholderiales > Casimicrobiaceae > VBCG01. The sequence continues at coordinate 184,486 of CAWKPJ010000004.1, read as the reverse complement.
GAAGAGAATGACCTCCTGTGCCGCGTCGAGGGCGATGCGCCGATGGGCGTCATCATGCGGCGGCACTGGCTGCCGGCATGCATGAGCGAGGAGGTTGCGGCACCCGACGGCGCGCCGGTGCGCGTGCGCCTGCTCGGCGAGGACCTGGTCGCGTTTCGCGACACGCGCGGCGTCGTCGGCGTCGTCGGCGAGCACTGTCCGCATCGCGGCGCGTCGCTGGCGCTCGGCCGCAACGAGGAGTGCGGCCTGCGCTGCCTCTATCACGGGTGGAAAGTCGACGTGCAGGGCACCGTCGTCGAGACGCCGTCGGAGCCGCCGACGTCCACGCTCGGCAAGCGCGTGCGCCATCCGGCGTATCCGACGCGCGAGGCGGGCGGTTTCGTCTGGGTCTACATGGGCCCGCCGGAAACGATGTGCGATTTCGAGCCGCCCGCGTTCGCACCGACGCCCGACACCAGGGTCGCGATCGTCAAGATGCACGTCGCGTGCAACTGGGCGCAGATCCTGGAAGGCGCGATCGACTCGGCGCACAGCTCGACGCTGCACTCGACCGACATGCCGGCGGCCTACGTCGATCGGGCGCTGGCGGAGGGCGGCGTCTGGCCGCGCCCCTCCGACGACAAGGCGCCGCGCTTCGAAGTCGAGACGACGAGCTACGGCATGCGCTACGCCGCGATCCGGCGCCCGATCAAGAATGCAGAAACGCACGACTACGTGCGGATCACCTGCTTCGTCGCGCCATCGACGGCGCTGATCCCGCCGAACAACGTCTACCGCCTGGCGAACGTCAACGTTCCGATGGACGACACGAACACGATGTTCTATTTCATCGCGTGGAGCGACGACGGGCCGGGCATCGACAGCGACGCCTGGCGCGCGTTCTGCCACGCGCGTGTGGGTGTCGAGCTTGACGCGAATTACCGGCCCCTGCGCGTGCTCGCCAACAACTACCTGCAGGACCGCGACGCGATGAAGCGCGGCGACCACACGGGCATTCCCGGCATCCCGACGCAGGACATGGCGATGTGGGAGACGATGGGCCCGATCACCGACCGCTCGCGCGAGCGACTCGGCGCCAGCGACACGGCGATCGTGCGCTTTCGCAAGATCATGGTCGATGCGGCCGAGCGCGTCGCCCGCGGCGAGCCGGCGATCGGCACCACGGTGCCGCGCATTCCGCTCGCGGAGGTCCGCTCGTTCGAGGGCGTGGTGCCGAAGAGCGTCGACTGGCGTACGCTGCGATGAGCGCCGCCGGGCCGTCCCAAGGCGCTCGCCCCCCTTCGGGGGGAGGTCGCGAAGCGACTCCGGGGGGAAAAGCATGAAGGCTGCCGAGCTTCTCGTCCGTTGCCTCGAGAACGAGGGGGTCGAGTTCATCTTCGGCATTCCCGGCGAGGAGAACATCGACGTCATGGATGCGCTGCTCGACAGTCGCATCCGCTTCGTCACCACGCGCCACGAGCAGGGCGCTGCCTTCATGGCCGACGTCTACGGCCGCCTTACCGGACGCGCAGGCGTGTGCATGGCGACGCTCGGTCCCGGCGCGACCAACCTCATCACCGGCTTCGCCGACGCGAACATGGACCGCGCGCCGATCGTCGGCATCGCGGGGCAGGGCGCGACCACGCGGCTGCACAAGGAAAGCCACCAGATACTGCACCTGGTGAACCTGTTCCAGCCGATCTCCAAGTACGCGACGCAGATCCTCGAGGCGTCGATCGTGCCCGAGGTCGTGCGCAAGGCATTCAAGGTGGCGCAGACGGAGAAGCCGGGCGGTGCGTTCATCGACTTCCCCGAGAACATCGCGCAGATGCAGGTCGAGGCGGAGCCCATCGTCGTGCAGACGGCGTACACGTCGGTCGCGCCCGAGCGCAAGATCGCGCAGGCGGCGAAGGTGATCTCGGAGGCGAAGGCGCCGGTGATCCTCGCCGGCAACGGCGTGATCCGCCAGGGCGCCGCGGACGAGCTCGTCACGTTCGCCGGAGTGCTGAAGATTCCCGTCGCCAACACGTTCATGGCGAAGGGCGTGATGCCGTTCTCCAATGCGCTGTCGCTCGGCACGATCGGCCTCAAGGCGCACGACTTGCCCTGGTACGCATTCGACCAGGCGGACGTCGTCCTCTGCGTCGGCTATGACATGGTCGAGTATCACCCCGACGCGTGGAATCCGCGCGGCGACAAGGTGATCATTCACATCGATGCGCTGCCCGCCGAGGTCGACGCGCACTATCGCGTCGAGGTGGGGGTGCTGGGCGATCTCAACTCGTCGCTGCGCGGCATTGCGCTCGCGGCAAAGCCGCAGAAGGTCGCGCCGTTCACCGCGGTGCGCCGCGCGATCTGCGAGGACCGCGCCGCGTTCGCTCATGACACCGGGTTTCCGGTGAAGCCGCAGAAGATCGTCTGGGACCTGCGCGAGGTGCTGGCACCTGACGACATCGCGATCTCGGACGTCGGGGCACACAAGATGTGGATGGCGCGGATGTACCGCGCCGAGCGGCCCAACACCTGCATCATCTCCAATGGTTTCGCGTCGATGGGCATCGCGGTGCCCGGCGCCGTTGCCGCGAAGCTCGCGTTTCCCGACCGCAAGGTCGTCGCCGTCACCGGCGACGCCGGCTTCCTGATGAACTCGCAGGAGATCGAGACGGCGCTCCGCATGAAGACGCCGTTCGTGATCCTGATCTGGAACGACTCGGAATACGGTCTCATCACGTGGCATCAGTTGCGCCACTTCGGCCGCCCGAGCCATGTCGCGTTCCGCAACCCCGATTTCGTCAAGTACGCGGAGAGCTTCGGTGCGACGGGCTATCGCGTCGAACGCGCGCAAGATCTCGTGCCGACGCTGAGGAAGGCGCTTGCCGACGACACGGTCGCGATCGTCGACTGTCCGGTCGATTACCGCGAGAACATGAAGCTGACGGAGCGCCTGAACACGATGAAGTCACCGGGCTAGGTGACTACCCCCACGCTCTTCGTTCGCTGCCCCAAGGGGGCGCAAGCCTCCCTTGGGGCGGCCCGGCGGGAGGCTGGGTCTTACGCCGCCGCCGCGTCCTCGGCGAGAAACGGATGGACGAAGGCGATCGCCATGCTGCCTTCGCCCACGCCCGCCGCGACGCGCTTGATCGAGCCATGGCGCACGTCGCCCGCGGCGAACACGCCGGGGATGCTCGTCTCCAGCAGGTACGGATCGCGGCCGAGCGGCCACATGCCGACGTGCAGCGCGAGCAGGTCCATGACGTCGCGCCCGGTGCAAACGAAGCCGTCGTCGTCGCGGATCATCTGCTCGGGCACCCAATCGGTTTCGGCGTCGGCGCCGATGAACACGAACACGGCGTCCGTTTCCGCGCGCCGCCGCTCTCCGGTACGGCGGTCTTCGATCTCGATCGCCTCGACGTGCGCCTCGCCGTCGATGGCGACGACCTGCGCGTGAGTCTCGAGGCGCACGTTGGCCTGCGTGGCGAGCTGCTGGATCAGGTAATGCGACATGCTCGCTGCGAGCGACGGGCCGCGCACGATCAGCGTAACGCTCCGCGCGTAGCCAGCGAAGAACATCGCGGCCTGGCCGGCTGAATTGCCGCCGCCGATCAGGTAGATGTCGCGGCCGCGAGTGGCGGGCGCTTCGGCGCGCGACGCGCCGTAGTAGAGGCCGCGGCCGATGAAACGCTCGGCGCCCGGTGTTTCGAGCTGGCGCCACGCGACGCCCGTCGCGATCACGACGGCTCGCGTCTCCACGCGTTCGCCGCCGTCGAGGATCACCGCGTGATGTCCCTTGCCGGCCTCGAGCCCGCAGACAAGGCGCGCGACGAGGATCTCGGCGCCGAAGCGCTTCGCCTGCTGCAAAGCGCGGCTGCCGAGGTCTTCGCCCGCGATCCCCGTGGGAAAGCCGAGATAGTTCTCGATCCGCGACGACGTGCCGGCCTGCCCGCCGGGGGCTTCGCGCTCGATCAGGATCGTCCGCAGGCCTTCCGACGCGCCGTAGACCGCCGCGGCCAGGCCGGCAGGCCCGGCGCCGACGATCGCGACGTCGTAGCGGGCATTCGCCGGTGCCGTCTGCAGACCGAGCTTTTCGGCGACCTCGCGCAGCGTCGGCGCGACGAGGCGGCCCCCGTCAGGAAACTCGAGCTGCGGAAACGCTTCGTCGGGTTGTGGAGGCGGGCGGCCGTCACCTTTGCCGATCGTGCGGAAATCCTTGAAGCGGAACGGCACGTGGTTTCGCGCGAGAAAATCGCGCAGCGAGTGACAAGCGAGATCGTACTGGTGGCCGATGAGGGTCAGCAGCTCGCGGGGTGTCGCCATCGCGATGTGCTGCAGCCGCCCGAGGCGCGTCGTCATCACGCTCAGGATCTTCGCGTTGAGCTCCGGGCACTCGCCGAAGAGCTCGTGGAAATCGTGCGCGGCCAGGCGCGCAACGCGGCTCGGCTCGAGCGCGCGAACACTTGCGATCGCCGGTGCCCCGAGCAACAGCGGCACTTCGCCGGCGAATTCCCCCGCGGTGTACGTCGTCAGCTCGCGCTCCTGACCCGCCACCTGCTTGGTCACGGCGAGCCTGCCCGACAGCACCATGAAGAATGACGGCGTCTCGCCCTCCTGTATCAGCCAGTCGCCTGCACGCAGATGGATGTCGGCAGCGCGCGAGGCGATCTCTTCGAGCTCGGCTTCGTCGATGCCGGCGAACAGCGGTACCTTGGTGAGGAGGTCAGGCGTGATCACGGCAGATGGGCATTTGGGGCCGGCTTTGAGCAGCGCAAGAGCATCCGATTCTAAGTCGAATTCTGCCCTTGACCGCGGCGAGCGTGCGATGCAATGCTCGATCGATCCCGCATGGGGGCCGAGGAGGTTGGTATGTCTGATCACGGACGCGAGCTTGTCGTCGTCGTGAAGCCCGAGTTGCGCCTGCGCGCGATGGCCGCCGGATTGAGATCGCTTGCCGGGGCCGACGTCGCACCGCTGCATCGTCTCGTGGAAACCGCGGGCGCGGCGATGCGGCCGATGTTCGGCGCGTCCGAAGACCGGATCGAACACGCCGCGGACACGCTGGCCACGGCGGGCGTCACAGTCCCGCGGCTGTCGCACTACTACGACGTGCGCGCCGACGATGCGAAGCTCGACGCGCTGGCGGCCGAGCTCCGCAGGTCGCCGCACGTTCAGGCGGCCTACGTCAAGCCGGCGGCGGAGCCGCCCAAGCTGAACGACATGCAACCGAAGGCGATGGCCGCGCCGGCGATCACGCCCGATTTCAGCGCACGGCAGGGATACCTGGATCCCGCGCCCGGCGGGGTCGACGCGCGCTACGCCTGGACGGTCGCAGGCGGGCGCGGCGCCGGCGTGCGGATCGTCGACATCGAGAACGGGTGGAATCTCGGACACGAGGATCTGCTGCAGAACCAGGGCGGCGTCGTCGGCGGAACACCGGTGACGACGATCGACTTCGTCAACCACGGTACTGCGGTGCTCGGCGTGTTCAGCGGGGACGGCAAGGGCGTCAAGGGGATCTGTCCGGAGGCAGTAGTGACGGCGATCGCCGCGACCGCTCCGCTCACCACCGCGAGTGCCATCGTCGTCGCCGCGAACCGGCTGGGACCGGGGGACCTGATCCTCATCGAGCTCCACCGCCCCGGTCCCCGTTCGAACACCGGCACGTTCACCGGCCAGCAGGGGTACCTGCCGATCGAGTGGTGGCCCGACGACTACGACGCGATCCGCTATGCAACGGGCAAAGGGATCATCGTCGTCGAGACCGCCGGCAACGGCGGCGAGGACATCGACAGCCCGCTCTACGACGCGCCGGGGCTGGGCTTCCCGACATCGTGGAGCAATCCGTTTCGCCGCGGCTTCTTCGATTCCGGCGCGATCCTGGTCGGCGCGGGCGCGCCGCCGCCGAACACGCACGGGTCGACCTGGGGCCCCGATCGCTCCCGTCTGGATTTCTCCAACTATGGCGACGCGCTCGACGTGCAGGCCTGGGGACAGGAAGTCACGACCACCGGCTATGGCGATCTCCAGGGTGGCCCCGACGCGAACGCGTGGTACACGGACCGCTTCGCCGGAACGTCCAGCGCGGGCGCGATCGTCGTGGGCGTGCTCGGTTGCATTCAGGGCGCGAAGCGGGCCCAGGGCGTGCCGTTGCTGACGCCGGCCTCCGCGCGTGCATTGCTGCGTGCCACCGGCTCGCCGCAACAGGCCGCGCCGGCGTTTCCGGCGACACAGCGGATCGGTCGCCGCCCCGACCTGCGCCAGATGATCGGCGGCGTCGTCGAGGCCGACGTGCCGGTGCCGCTGCATCGCTACTGGAATGCGCAGATCCCCGATCATTTCTACACGACCAACTGGGCCGAGCTCGGCGCGGGCACGGCCGTATGGCAGTACGAGGGAGTCGCGTGCCGCGTGCATGCGCAAGCGGCGCCAGGGACGGTGCCGCTCTATCGCTATTGGAGTGCGGCGTTCGGCGACCACTTCTACACGACCGACTACAGCGAACTCGGTGCCGGCAAGTTCGGCTGGGTGTTCGAGGGCCCTCGTGGCTACGTGCACGACCAGCCGGGCCCGGGCCTCGTCCCGCTCTACCGCTACTGGAACTCGCACGGTCGCGACCACTTCTACACGACCAACTACAACGAGCTCGGCGCGGGGTCGTTCGGCTGGGTCTACGAGAAGATCCAGTGTTACGTGCATAGTTGACGGCGTCTGCTAGCCTTGCCTCCGGTTCGATTCGAGGCAGGCACATGGCACGCAAGCTGGTCGTTTTTCTCATCGCCGCGTGGAGCGGCTATTACGTCATGGCGGTCGAGCTGCTCTCCGGCCGCCTCCTCGCGCCGAGCTTCGGCAACAGCATCTACGTGTGGGGCGGCATCATCACGGTGTTCATGCTCGCGCTGTCGGTCGGCTATCTGCTCGGCGGCCAGCTCTCGCTGTTCGCGCCGACGCTGCGCCGCCTGGGCCTCGTGCTGATCGCCGCGGGGGTCGCGTCGCTGCCGATCGTGCTCGTCGGCGATCGCGTGCTGGACTGGATCTTCGACCACGTGCGCGATCCCCGCTGGGCGTCGCTGCTCGCGTCGGGGACGCTCTTCTTCGTGCCGACGGCGATCTCCGGCATGGTGTCGCCGTACGCGGTGCGGCTCGTCGCCACCAGCGTGCAGTCCACCGGCCGCTCGGCGGGCCTCCTCTATTTCATCTCGACGTTCGGCAGCGCCGCCGGTACGATCCTCACGTCGTTCTACATGGTGCTGTGGTTCGAGGTGAATCAGATCCTGATCGGCATGATCGTCGTCTCGTTCGTCTGCGGTCTGGCGGCGCAGCCGTTTCGCGATGCACGGTGACGGCGACGCGCGCCGTCGGGCGCGCCGCAATGCCGCGGTTGCCGGCGCGCTTCTCGCTGCACTGGGCGGCGACGTGGCGGCGATGGACATTCTCCATCGCGAGCGCTCGCTCTACCGCAACATCGTCGTCTACGAGGACAACGGCCTGCGCTGCATGGCGTTCGGGCGCAACGTCAGCATGCGCCAGTCGTGCACGTCGCTGACCGAGCCCTCGCAGCTCGTGTTCAACTACGCGAAGCTCGTGCTCGGCGCGTTCTACCTCGTGCCGTCGCCGCAGCGGATCCTCGTCGTCGGCATGGGCGGCGGCACCCTGGTGATGGCGATGCAGGAGGCATTTCCCGGCGTCGCGATCGATACCGTCGAGATCGACCCGGCCGTCGTGAAGATGGGCCGGACGTACTTCGGTTTCGCACCGGGACCGAAGACCGAGGTCCACGAGGAGGACGGCCGCGTGTTCGTGAAGCGGATGCAGCGCGCCGGCGTCAAGTACGACCTGGTCGTGCTCGACGCGTACGACCATGACTACATCCCGGAGCACATGCTGACGCTCGAGTTCCTGCTCGAGGTGAAGTCGCTGCTGAGCGAGCGCGGCGTCGTGGCCGGCAACACGTTCACGTCGAGCAAGCTCTACAACAGCGAATCGGCGACGTATTTCGCGGCGTTCGGCGAGTTCTATGGCCTGCGGACGAACAACCGCGTGATCATGGCGCGAATGGGCGGCCTTCCGGGCAAGGCGGAGATCGCTCACAACGCGGCCGCGCTGGACGCGAAGCTGCGTCCCCTGGGCGTCGACAAGGCGTGGGTGCTGCCGTTCTTCGAAGTCGAGCGCGGATGGCCGGCCAGCGCGCGTGTGCTGACCGATCAGTATTCGCCGTCCAATCTGCTCAACACGGTCAAATGAGATGAAATTCGCCGACAAGGTTGCGGTGGTCACCGGCGCGGGCGGCAATCTCGGGCGCGCGGTCGTCGATGCGTTCGTTGCTGCGGGTGCACGGGTTGCCGCGGTGGAGCGCGGAGCGAGCGGGGCGGCTGCGCCACCCGACGCTTTCGATCGTCGTTTTGCGGTGCAAGCCGACCTTCTGGACGAGGCATCGACGCGCGCCATGGCCGACGCGGTCTTCGACCGCTGGGGCCGGATCGACGTGCTGTGCAACATCGCCGGCGGCTTTGCGGCGGGGACGCCAGTGCACGAGACGTCCGATGACCTGTGGCGGCGGATGTTCGATCTCAACGTGATGACGGCCGTGCATGCGTCGAAGGCGGTCGTGCCGCGGATGCTCGCGGCGGGCCGCGGGCAACATCGTCAACGTCGCCGCGGCGTCGTGCGTGCGTGGCCAGGCCAACATGGCGGCCTACGCGGTCGCCAAGAACGCGGTCGTCCGGCTGACCGAAAGCATGGCGGCCGAGCTGCGGCCGAACGGGGTCGCCGTGACCTGCATCCTGCCGACGGTCATCGACACGCCGCAATTTCGGTATCTTGCCTGCTACCCACAATCATTGACACGCCGCAAAACCGCGCCGCAATGCCTGAAGCTGACCGCGGCCGGTGGCGCGCGCCGGGGGAAGTCGCCCTGGAGCTGCTGCAACTGCTCGGGGGGTAGCGGAACTCCAAACACTCCAAGCCACCGGCATTCCTCAACATGCCAGTCATATACCCATAAGCCGAATTTCCTTACCACCTGACCTCAACGCAAGCTGTATCCTTTTTTATTTTTCAGTGTGTTGAATGCGTGGCGGCGCATTGTTAGCTTGATCGCCAGGTCACCGCGAATCGCCACAAATTCGTCAACTTACTAAGCAGCAGGGGTACAAATGGCACATGGAAGCTACAGTTTTGATTGTGGCGAACGGGTGCGTATTGGGCGTGGCGCAGGCGGGCTTCTGCACTGCCGCTGACCCTTACGGTCCATTACCAGGGCAAACCGTTGGCCCGCAAAGTTCGAGCAACCCATGCATCATCGCTGCCACGCAGTGCCAACAGCCCGCCGGGTTTGGCTGGATCAACGTTTACTTCGAACGGGAGCATCTCTTCCTACAATATGTTCAGCACCACGCCGACCGCCACCGTGGCCGACGGCGTCCAGGGTACCCCTACACGGTCTCGCAGCTCTTGGCACTCGGCTCGGACACGTTCAATATTGCGATTGACGTCAACACGACGGGGGCGGCGGGGGAGACACTGCAGCTTTTCGAGGTAATCATCAATGGCGTGGTGGCGTATAACTACGTCGGGCCCACCAATATCGGTGTCATCAATGCTAACGGTAACGGCTACGCGGACTGGACTCTGGGCCTCGTCAGCCTCAGCCGGCCGCGCTGCCACCGACACGGTGCTCTTCCACGCGGTGTGGAACAATGCATCAGACGGTGGCGAGTCGTTCTTCCTGCTTCCCCAAACCTGTCCGCCGGGCGACCCGGCTTGTGGGCCGCAAGAGGTTCCGGAACCGCATCCCTTGGCGCTTCTTGGCTTGGGCCTGCTGGCGTTCGTAGGCTTCCGCCGGCAGCAAAGGGCCTGATCAGTACACGCAGCGCTCCGCAAGCAGCAAGAGAATTGGGGCGACGGTAGGTCGCCCCAATTTGTTTATGGGTGACTGGAGCCACCCCACGCCAACGCTACTTGCCGTTCTTGGTGACCTGAATCTGCTGTGAGGTCGAATTTCCCGCCGCGTCCGTCGCCGTGACCACGATGGTATGGGTACCGGACGCCACTGGACGTGTGTTCCACTTGTAATTGATCGATCCACCGCTGAACGCGGCCTTGGCCACACCGTCGATGTACAGACGCTGCGTGATGCCCGCAGTCCCGTTATCGTCGCTCGCGGTCGTCTTGATGGTTACCTGGCCCGAGACGCTGCCGCCATTCGCCGGACTCGTGATGGCCAGGACGGGCGGTGCGGTGCTTGGAACGGCATTGTTGGCAACCGTCACGGTAACCGGCGAGGAAACGCGAAGAGTTTCCGGCGGCGTCGTAGGCAGCGGCCGTCAATGACGCGGCACCATCGGGCACCGTCGTGGTGTTCCACGCAAGCTGGAATGGCGAACCATTCCCCGTGGCCACGGTTGTCCCGTTCACTCTGAGGTCAACGCGCGTTACGCCCACGTTGTCAGTCGCATTGACCGACACCATCGTCGTGCCTGAAACGACGCTATCCCCGCCATTCGGCGATGCGATCGACACGCTCGGTGGCGTTGTATCTGCAACCGCTGTCGCATTTGAAACGTTGATCGAAACGGGTGCGGAGGTCGATGAGTTTCCTGCAGCATCAAACGCAGCGGCCGTCAGCACCAGGGAACCATTTCCAACGGTCGTGGAATTCCAAGTGAAGGTGTAGGGCGAAGCCGCATCCGAGGCGACGGTCGCGCCGTTGATGCGCAATTCGACGCGTGTAACTCCGACGTTGTCCGTGGCACTAACGGCAATCGAAACCGTGCCTGCGAGCGTTCCTCCGGTCGGGGAAGTAATTGCCACCGTGGGAGGAGACGAGTCGCCATTGGCGGAACTGCCCGCGGCCTGGACCGCCGCGGCGACGTTCAACCTTCCCGCGCCAAAGTAGGGGTCGGTTCCCGCGGCGCCCAAATCGACAGCTGTTGACTTGAGAACAGAATCCACTTGAGAAGGCTTGAAGTCCGGCCTGCGCGACAGGATCAGCGCCGCCGCGCCAGCTACGATCGGGCTGGCGAACGAAGTACCCGATCCGTAGCGGTAGTCGCCTCCGTTCGCGGTCGTGTAAATACCGGCGCCGGGCGCCGCGATATCGACAGATGAACCGTAGCTCGACCAGCTCGCAAATTGGTCGTTGGAATCCGTCGCGAAAAATAACGATCATCGAGTCGCTCGGCGCCGCGTTGTAGAGTGTCCCGCTATTCCCGGCGGATACGGCGACGACGCCACCCTTGGAGCGAAAGTAATTGGCGGCATTGATGACCGTGCTGCTTCCGGCGACGATGTAGCTGATATTGGCGACGCGCGCACCTTTATCAGCGGCCCAGCTGAGCGCGGATGCAACGGTGCTGTACTGCATGTAACCGTTGGGGTCGGATATGCGCATCGGCATGATGTTCGCGTTTCCGGCGACACCGGCGACGCCAACTCCGTTATTCATGATTGCCGCTGCGGCACCGGCGACGGCCGTTCCATGCCCATAGACGTCGCTCGTATACTGTTGTTATCGTAGAATTTCACCCTGGGACCATGTGTGAGGCGAGATCCGGGTGGGTTCCGTCGACACCGGTGTCGAGAATGGCGATGGTGATCCCGGTTCCGATGGAGGTATTCCAGGCTGTCGGTGCGTCTATCGTCGCGAGATGCCATTCCGAGGATGCGCCGGGGTCGTTTACCATTTCCGCCGGCTCGACCGGCGGCTCGACCAATTCATCAACTTCGGCAAATTCGACGTTCGGATTGTCCCGGAGCCTGCCGACGATCTCCTTTTCTCGTCCTGGGGGAACGTTGACCACGTGTATGTCGAGGTTCCCCAGCCGCCCAGCGAATTGCCGCCGTGCGCGTTCAATGCGCCATGGAAGTCGGAGTCTTTGCTTTCGGACTTCTTTGCAAGAGTATGTGTCCGTCGACGAAGGGCCGCCCTTCGGCGACTCGGGGGTCAGGTATCTGGGGACTTCCGGTTTAGCTGGAACGGCGGGGGTGGCCCCGGGTGACCGGGGTGACCGGGGTGACCGGGGTGACCGGGTGTGACCGGGGTGACCGGGGTGGTCGGGGGGGTGACCGGGGTGTCCAACAGGCTTTGGCTTCATCGACGCACGCGAGAGATTCTGGGCGAACGCCGGACGCGTCCCGACGACCACGATCGATATCGCCAGCGCCACCAAAAGGAACCAACGAAGATTTGCGAATCGCGCACAAACACGGGAACGATGCCGGAAACGCGGCGATTGCGGTGCGACGTCGGACGTTCGATTGCATTTGACGCTCCGTAAGCCTTGTTTACTCTACCAAGGCCTACGAACGGACGGGATTGCGCGTGATCTGACGCGACCCGAAACGGACACGCGCAACGGGATTGCTGGAGTTCGTGCGCGCCCGCGGCATGCGCCAGTCCGGCAATCCCGCTGTCGTAGGGCCGAGGCCCCTTAGACCGGTGACTTTGCGGCCCCGGCTTTCGCCGGGTGTGCCTTGAACAGACCGGTACCCCTTATGACAAATGCATTATACGCGCGGGAGTTTGTCCTCCGCAAGTGGGGAAGTGCAACGAAGTAGTGCTTTTCCCCAGCTTCGATGTCGTTTATGCGACACGCGCGGTTTTCTCGCTGCCGACTCGCTGCGTGCTGCGCCGTCCCTCTGTGGGCGAACGCTGGCATCGTTTCATTCGCGCGGTCGAGCCACCATGGCTGAATCGCTGGGTGTTCGCTACAGTCAGATTTTAGGTAGACAAATATGCATGAAGTCTGCGCGCGTCATCGCCATCAGACGATGGCAAGTTGATCACAAATAATTGATATAAAACTGAAAATTGTCCATGGCATCTTCGCCTATGACCATGACAATCGGGAGAACCATACCAATGACAGACCAATTCGAGCGCTGAGCTAACAAGAAAGGACTACAATAAGTACAGTACAACAGCGACGGATTCGGGCCGGGGCCTTCCGCGGGACGGTGGCGGCCTTTGGGGCCATGCGCGGCGAATACGGATTCGCCGCTCCCTGCGTATCGTGGTAAGTCATGCGGGCCAGCACTGCGTGCTGCGGCGTGATTCGTGAGTGCGTATCGCAATCGAACTTCGAGCATGTACTCATGGCACCCGCGGTCGAATCAGCCGGAACGTCGACTCCCCGTGAACCGTCGCAACGCAGTCCTGTCGACCCAGCGTGCGTCGGCGCCTCAATGCGTTGTCGCGCATGCGGCGTGTGGCGGGGCATTAACATCTCGGCCCGCAGTCCGATTTTCGACGTTGACGCATCGGGTGTATGCTCGACGCAACGTGGCGTTGCTTTCCAGGCGTGCCGTTTCGGCAAGTCGTGCAACGTCGCGCGTTTTGCCGACAACTTTCGGAACGGGGGCAGCGATGGGACTGATGGATTTTGTGAAGGATGCGGGAGAGAAGCTGTTCGGGCGGGGCAAGGCGCAGGCGGCGATGACCGAGGTCAAGGCCGCCCCGGCCGACCCGGCAAAGATTGCCGCCGCCAATGCCGCGGCAGGCGATGCGATTCAGGATTACATCAAGTCGCAGAATCTGAACGCCACCGGCCTTACGGTGACGTACGACGGCGCGACATCGACCGTATCGGTATTCGGCGTCGCGCCCGACCAGGCGACGAAGGAGAAGATCGCGCTTTGCTGCGGCAACGTCGCCGGCGTCGCCAAGGTCAACAACATGATGACCGTCGACCAGAGCGAACCCGAAGCGACGTATTACACCGTGGTATCCGGCGACACGCTGTCGAAGATTGCCAAGACCAACTACGGAGATGCAAACAAGTACATGATCATCTTCGAGGCCAACAAGCCGATGCTGTCCGACCCCAACAAGATCTATCCAGGGCAGTTGCTGCGCATTCCCCCACTCTGAGCAGCAATGGTCGGTAGTGCAGCTGCATTCTGCGCGCGTATCCCGGGGCTGGCATTTCCCGGGAACGCGCGGCGCGCCCAGACGCCGATCGGCGATCCCGATGACGACGACTGGGAGGACGACGACGACCTCGATGATGACGAGGACGACGACGAGGACGACGAGGAAGAGCCGATGCAGCTCGCCCGTGTCGCGCGGTCAGCGTAAGGCGATCCTCGGGTCGCCGGCTCGCGACCTCACTCGGTGTGGGCTTCCCTCGCCGAAGCCGCGCCGTTCGGCGCGTTGAGCGACAAGCGGATCAGGTCCGGCAGGCGATCGACCTGCAGCTTGTCCATCATTCGCGCCTTGTAGACCTCGACAGTGCGCGGGCTGATCGTCAGCGAAGCGGCGATCTCGCGGTTGTGGCGGCCGGCAACGACGAGGTCGAACACCTGGCGCTCGCGCGGCGTCAACCGCTGCATGCGGCGCTCGACCTGGACACGCTCAGTCGTCGCAGCATGCTTTTCGGCCTCGACGCGCGTCGCCGCTTCGATCATCTCGATCAGCAGCGCATCGTCGACGGGCTTTTCCAGGAAATCGAACGCGCCGGCCTTGAGTGCAGCGCGAGCATTGGCCGCGTCGCCGTGCGCCGTCAGGATGATGACGGGAAGCGCGATGCTGCGCTTCGCCAGCGCGGCCTGCAGCGCGAGGCCGTCCATGCCGGGCATGCGCAGATCGATCAACAGGCAGCCGCGCCAATCGTCGCGCACGGCGTCGAGCAGCCCGTCGCCCGAGGCGTACGCGCGAACAGCGTAGCCGTGCAGGCCGAGGAGCAGCGACAGCGAATCGCGGACGCCGGCATCGTCGTCGACGATCGTGACTTCGGGACGCGGGCTCATAGGAGGCCTCCGCGCTTCGCGCTCCGGTGCAATTCGCCCTTGGGGCGGCCCGGCGGGCTCATCGCAGGCCCCGCGCGGGAGCGGCCGGCGCGACCGGCACGGTGAAGGCGAATGTGCTGCCATCGGCGCCTGGCTCGTACCAGAGCCGTCCGCCATGTGCCTCGACGATCGAGCGGCTGATCGCGAGGCCAAGGCCGGTTCCGTCCGGCTTGGAGGTTGCAAAGGGGAGAAACAGCGTCGGTCTCATGTCGGCATTCACTCCGGGGCCATTGTCCTGAACCGTCAGGCGCACGAGCCCGCTTTCGTCGAGCGCGCCGGCGATGCGAACCGTGCGCGTGGATTTCGCGGAATGCTCGAGCGCATCTATCGCGTTGTTGAGGAGATTATGCAGCACGGCGCCGACCTGCACACGGTCGGCGGCAACGTCCGGCACGCCAGCGGGGACGTGGCCGGTCACCGCGACGTTGTGCCGCAGCGCGCGCTCGCGCGTCGTCGCGAGCGCGTTGTCGATCAGCGTGCCCACTGCGACCCGCTCGACCTGTGCGGCCCCCGTGCGAAAGAACTCGCGCAGCCGCCGCACGACCGTGCCCGCGCGGTTCACTTCCGCGACGATCTTGTCCATCGTCTGCGCCATCACCTGGTCGCTCGCCCCCCCCTGATCGCGCATCAGCTGGCAGGCACGGATGTAAGCCGAGATCGCGGACAGCGGCTGATTGAGCTCGTGTGCGAGCGCCGACGCGAGCTCGCTCGCCGACGCCAGGCGAAGGCTCCGCTCGAGCTCCGCCTGCTTGTCGTGCAGCGCGCGCTCGATGGCCGTGCGCTCGGATACCGCCACTGACAGCAGCAACCCCGTCACGGCGAGCGCCAGCATCAGGAACTGGAACTCGAGGATCGTGCCGTCCTGGCGCCCGGCGACCTCGAAGGCGACGATCAGCGCGACCTGGATCGCCAGGATCGCGATTACCGTCCCCTCGATTCCCCGGCGCGTCGCGATCCAGATCAGTGGCAGGAACAGGATGAAGAACAACTTGAGCTGATGGCCGATACCCCATCCGAAGATCACCCACAGCGCGATTCCGATCGCGAGCGCCTGGGCAAGCGACTCGCGCGACGGCCGCAGCAGCCCCGAGAGCGCGCCCGGGCGCGACAGCACGAGGAGCGCGGGCGTAGTCACGAGGATGCCGATCAGGTCGCCGATCCAGAACTGGACCACGCTCGGCCCGAATTCGTTGCTCGCGACAAGGCCGCTCTCGACCGACAGCGCGACGAACGCTACGGCGATGATGCCGGTCGATATCGCCAGCGTGACCGTGAACACGACGGCGTCGCGCAGCCGGCTGAAATCGGCGCGAAAGCGCAGTGGCCCGACGAGCAGCGCGACCATGCCGGTGTACGACGCGGCGAGCAACAGCGACGCGGCGGCGTTCACCGCGACGGACGCCGGCGCGCCCCCGACGATGTGGTTCGCCAGGAACTCGGCGACGAACAGCCACGGCCAGTAGCGCAGGCCGTAGCGGAGCAGAAGCGCGATCGACAGCCCGGACGGCGGATTCCACGGCGTGATCGCGAAGATGCCGACCGGGTCGATGAGGCTGACCCAGTCGAGCGCGATGTAGGCGACGACGTAGCCGACGAGCAGCAGCGTGCCCTGCAGCCACGGAAGTTGCGGCGCGCGTTCGGCGAGGGTGTCGGTTCCGTTCACGGTGAGAAGGCTTGGCCGCATTGTCGCGCAGCACGCGTGCCCCAACGCATTATTGCATCGCAGCATCGAGAGGGCGCCACGAGCGCGCCGTCCGGGCTTAACATTCGCGTCATGCTGGCTCGTGTATAACCGCGGTTCCGAATGAATCCGTATCTCGCGATCGACGCCGTCTCCGTCGCCTATGGCGATACGACGGTGCTGCACGACGTGAACCTCGACGTCGCGCGCGGCGAGCTTTGCGCGCTGCTCGGCAGCTCGGGCTGCGGCAAGACGACGCTGCTGCGCTCCATCGCGGGGTTCGTGAGGCCGACCGCCGGCGCGATTCGCGTCGAGGGCCGCGACATCCTCGGCCTGCCGCCGGAGAAGCGCGGCACCGCGATGATGTTCCAATCGTACGCGCTGTGGCCGCACATGAGCGTGGCCGACAACATCGGCTACGGCCTGCGGATGCGCGGCTGGAAAAAGGATGCGATCGCGAAGCGCGTGCTGGAGATGCTCGACCTCCTGCAGCTCGAAGGCTTCGGCCCGCGCCCGGTCACGCAACTTTCGGGCGGCCAGCGGCAGCGTGTTGCGCTCGGGCGGGCGCTTGCCGTCGACCCGCAACTGCTGCTGCTCGACGAGCCGATGTCGAATCTCGACTACAAGGTGCGCATCGAATTGCGCCACGAATTGCGCGCGCTCCAGCGCCGCATCGGCATCACTGCCGTCTACGTCACGCACGACCGCGAAGAGGCGCTGACGCTCGCCGACCGCATCGCGGTACTCGATGCGGGACGCGTGGCGCAATATGGAACGCCCGAGGAGATCTTCCACCGGCCCGCGTCGGCGTTCGTCGCCGGCTTCATGGGCGCCGACAACGCGTTGACGATGGCGCGAAGCGCGGACGGCGCGCTGGTGAAGGCGTCCGCGGCCCCCGCGGGCGAGCCGGTCACCGTGCATTTCCGCAGCGACGTCGCGCGCGTCCGGCCGGGCGCGGCAACGGCGGATGGCGACGAGCTGCGCTTCGCCGGCAACATCGCACAGGCGCTATATGTCGGCCAGGGCTATCGCTATCGCGTCCGCATCGACGGCGCCGACGTCTGGGCGCATGCGGACGCAAGAATCGACGAGGGCGCGGCGGTCAGCGTCGCCGTGCCCCGAGAGGCGCTGCTCGTGTTTCCGCGCGCCGCCGTCACCCCACACGACCAGGGCGCACTGCGCGCCCGCTAAGAGGAGGAGCAAAGCCATGAGAATGTCCAGACTGCTGACGGCCGCCGCCATCGGCGCGCTCGTCGCGCTGCCGGCCGTACCGATAGCCGCGCAGACGATCAACGTCGTCACCGCGGGCGACCAGAACATGGTCGACTACGTGAACAACTATCTCGGCCCGAAGTTCGAGGCGATGAACCCGGGGGTGAAGGTCAAGGCCGTCGGCACCGGCCCCGGCGATTCCGGCTCGCAGAAGATCTACGAGAAGCTGTCCGCGCAGCAGAAGGCGGGCACGGCCGCGTGGGACGTCGACGTCGCGGTGGTCCATCAGCGCGGCGCGGCGACGATGGTGAAGGAAAACCTGCTGCTGCCGTATCGCAACGACGTCGCCGCCGGCAAGCTGGTGACGCGCGACACGGCGACGAACGCGCTCGGCGCGAACGTCGACGGCTTCGTGCTGCCGATGTTCCACAGCCAGATCGCGTTCGCGTACAACCCGGACGTCGTCAAGACTCCGCCGAAGAACTTCGCCGAGCTGGCCGACTGGGCGAAGAAGAACCCGAAGCAATTCGGCTACAACGGCGTCAAGGGCGGCATGTCGGGCGTCGGCTTCGTGATGGGCTGGGTGAGCGCCAACAGCGGCCTCGGCGACAAGCTCGAGAAGGGCCCGTACGATCCGGCCGCCAAGGCGCAGATCGACAAGGCGCTGGTGAGCCTCAAGGACTTCAACCAGAGCGTCGTGATGACGCCGGGCAACGCCGGCACGCTCGACATGCTGAACCGCGGCGAGATCGCGATGGGGCCGGTGTGGGTCGACATGTTCTACACGTGGCAGGCCGACGGCAAGATGAATCCCAAGGTCAAGCTGTCGCTGCCGTCGCCGGGCCTGCCGGGCCAGCCGATGTACTACGTGATCCCGGCGAAGGCCGCCAACGCGGCGCATCGCGAAGAAGTTCATCGACTTCGCCGAGAGCCCCGAGATCCAGGCCGATGGCATCGTCAAGCAGTTCAACTGGTATCCGGGGATCGACCCGCAGCACGTGCAGGCGAAGCTCGACCCGAAGGCGTGGAACAAGCTGTTCACCGACATCTCGCCCGCCGACCTGTCGAAGAACGGACGGCCGTTCCCGCTCTCCGAATACTTCACCGACATCGTCGAAGGGTACGAGCGCGTCGTCCTGAAGTAGCGGCGGGGCAGTGTCGATCGAAGTCTGATGAGCCCGGCGCCGGCTGGCGCGGGTACGCGCTGGTCGCGCCCGCGCTCGCCGTCATCGCGCTGTTCTTTGTCCTGCCGCTGGCGCTCTCCGCGGTGCTCGCCTTCCGCGCGAAGGACGGCTCCTTCACGCTCGAGCACTTCGCGAAGAGCTGGGACCTGTATCGCACCGACCTCTGGTTCACGATCTGGATCGTCGTGCTGTCGACGGTCCTGATCGGTCTCGTCGCGATCCTGATCGCCGGCTACCTGACGCTCGGCGAGAATCCGCGCGCCGTGGCGATCCTGCGCTGGCTCTACCGCTGGCCGTTGTTCATTCCGTTCATCGTCACCGGCCAGATCATGCGGACGTTCCTGGCCAAGAACGGGATGCTGAACCACGTGCTGATCGGCTCCGGGCTGATCGAGCCGCTGGCCGCACAGAGCGTGCTCGACTGGCGCGGCATCGTCGTCGCCTTCGTGTGGAAGCAGGCGCCGTTCGTCACGCTGCTTCTCGCCGGCGCGATGGCGTCGCTGGAGGCGCAGCACATCGAGGCCGCGCGCAACCTCGGCGCGCCGCGCTGGCGCGTGCTGCTCGACATCGTGCTGCCGCAGGTGCGCGGCACGCTGCTGGTGGGCCTCGTGCTGTCGTTCGTCACGATGCTGTCCGTGCTGTCGGTGCCGCTGATGATCAACCCGAACTCCCCGACGATGATCACCGTCGACATTGCCTACCGGATCAACACGCATGGCGACTACGCAGTGGCGAACGCGCTTTGCCTGATGTCGCTGGTCGTCGCGGCGTTCGGCGCCTGGTTCTATCTGCGGCAGTCGTCGAGGGCGCTGGCGAAGTGATACGCGAGGCGCCATTCATGCGCTGGTCGCGGACAATCGCGATCGGCGTCCTGCTGGCGCTGCTTGCGTTCGCGATCTTCGGCCCGCTCGCCAACCTGTTCCTGTGGGCATTCGCCGAGAAGTGGTACTTCCCCAACAAGCTGCCGCAGGAGTTCGGGTTCACGTTCTGGGGCCGCGTATTCGCGCCACGCGGCAACGCGCTGGCGTCGCTGGGCACCAGCTGCTGGATCGCCGTCCTGACCGTCGCGGTGAGCCTCGCCGTTGCGATCCCCGCCGGCTATGCGCTGGCGCGCCTCAAGTTGCGCTGGCGCGCACTGATCCTGCTCGCGTTCCTCCTGCCGCAGGCGATTCCGAACCTGCCGGTCTACGTGAACATCGCGCGCGTGTTCTACGAGATCGGACTCGCGGGGACCATCACCGGCGTGGTGCTCGTGCACGCGTCGCACGGCCTCGTGCTCGCGGTGTGGATCGCGTCGGCGGCGTTCGCGTCGGTCGACGTGTCGCTGGAGGAGGCCGCGCGCAACATCGGCGCATCGGCGTGGACGTGCTTTCGCACGGTGACGCTGCCGCTCGCTGCACCCGGCCTCATCGCCAGTGCAATCTTCGTGTTCCTCGAATCCCTCGACGAATTCACCGGCACGTATTTCGTGGGCGTGCCCGATGTCACGACATTGCCGCTGTTGATGTTCAACGCCAGCATGGGCGGCAACTACCAGATCGCGTCGATCACGGCGCTGCTGCTGCTCGTCCCGTCGATCGGCTTCATGCTCGTCGTCGAGCGTTTCCTGAAGGCCGACGTACTGGCGATGGTGGGGCGGTAGCGCAATGATTCTGGACCGCCTTTCGATCTGCACTCGACAAGTACAGACAAGGAGTACGAGTGGGTGCAATACGCCACCGAGGGCCACGGATTCAACCGGGACGAGGGCGTCTTCGATTTCTACCAGCGCGTCGATCGATTCCTGTCGAAGCACCTGCAAGGTGGTGCAGCCGCGGCAAAGTCCGTCGCTGCGCCGGGCAAGTGAACGTCCGGAGCGCGCGGCGTCACGCCTCGAGTCCGCCGAAGCGCGCGTAGAACGCCGCATCCGCAGGCGACAGCGCGTCGCCGTCGGCGGCAAACGTCGCGGCAAGGTGGCGCTCCGCGACCGCGTGCGTCAGCCGGTAGAAGTCGCGCGCCAGCGCGTACGCTGCCGCGCCCGGCCATTCGTCGGGAAGCAGCGTCGACGGAAGCTGCGGATCGCGCAGCAGCACGCGGCGATACGCATGGATCAGCAGCGTGCGCACGACGAAGCACTGCTCCGCGTCGAGCGACTGCGGCGTCGCCCGGAAGCGGTCGATCACAGTGCCGAAGCGCGCGATGAGGCGGCGGTAGTCGGCGGCGAGCTCGCGCAGCGGCCACGCGCTGGCGGCGCGCGCCTCCAGCGTGCCGGGTGCATTGGGGTCATCGCGTACGCGCAGCACCATCACGCTTCGGGCGAGCGCCAGCGCGGCGACGATCTCCCGTGCCGTCGAGTCACCGTGCGCGGGTCGCGCGAAGGCGCCGGGGGCCAGCGCGGCGAAGCCTTCCCACGCCAGCTCGTCGCGTAACGCCCGTCGCCGGGCCGGGGACGCCGCATCCGGCGGCGCCAGCACCATCTCCCATTCGCCGTTCCAGTGCGTGTCGGCGGGGGCGTAGATCCGCTGGTGCGCCTGCGCGAAGCGTCGCGCGCCGTCCCCCGTCAGGCGGTAACGGCTGCGCCGGCCCTGCGTTTCGCCTGCGATCCAGCCGTCGCGCGCCAGCCGGAATACGCTGGTGCGGACGAGGCGCTCGCTCAAGCCGAATGGCGCCATCAGCCGGATCAGCGTTGCGAGCCAGACGCGGCCGTCATGCGGCGCGAGCGCATCGCCCCAGACGGTGACGATCAGCGAGCGCGCGCGCGGCGGATCGGCCGCGAGTGTGCGGGTGATCCACTGGGCGATCGTGGCCTGCGCCGGCGCGACGCGCGTTGCCGGGATCGCTGCGAAGTGATACAGAATCGTCTTGACGCATATAAAAAGTGTATCGTAAAATTGGCGTAAGGTGGCAACTTGGCAGGTAAGTCGCCGCGCCCCCGCCTGGAGGAGGAGCCGCATGTACGCCCAGCTGGTCGATACCGGCGTCCGCAAAGTACAGGACGCCACCGACATGTCGCCCGAGGAGTCGGCGTTCCAGGCGCGCGTCGACGCCGACGTGAAGATCGAGGCGAAGGACTGGATGCCCGACGCCTACCGCCGCACGCTCGTCCGCCAGATCCAGCAGCATGCGCATTCGGAGATCGTCGGCATGCTGCCGGAAGGCAACTGGATCGGCCGCGCGCCGACGCTCAAGCGCAAGGCGATCCTGATGGCCAAGGTGCAGGACGAGGCGGGGCACGGTCTCTACCTGTACTCGGCCGCGGAGACGCTCGGCGTCTCGCGCGACCAGCTGATCGAGGACCTGCACGCCGGCAAGGTCAAATACTCGTCGATCTTCAACTACCCGACGCTGACCTGGGCCGACATCGGCGCGATCGGCTGGCTCGTCGACGGCGCGGCGATCATGAACCAGATTCCGCTGTGCCGCTGCTCGTACGGTCCGTACGCGCGCGCGATGATCCGCATCTGCAAGGAGGAGTCGTTCCATCAGCGGCAGGGCTTCGACATCATGATGACGCTTTGCCGCGGCACGCCGGAGCAGAAGGCGATGGCGCAGGACGCGCTCAACCGCTGGTGGTGGCCGTCGCTGATGATGTTCGGGCCGCCGGATGCCGAGAGCGTGCACAGCGCGCAATCGGCGAAATGGAAGATCAAGCTCCTGTCGAACGACGAGCTGCGCCAGCGCTTCGTCGACCAGACGGTGCCGCAGGCCGACTATCTCGGCATCACCATGCCCGATCCGCTGTTGAAGTTGAACGCCGACACGGGTCACTACGATTTCGGGCCGATCGACTGGAGCGAGTTTCACAACGTGCTCAAGGGCAACGGACCGTGCAACCGCGAGCGCCTGCGCACCCGGGTGAAGGCGTGGGACGACGGCGAGTGGGTGCGCGAGGCCGCGCTGGCGCATGCGAACAAGCGCGCGACGAAGAAGGCCGCGTGAATTGCTTGCAGGTCAGGCTTAAGCCTGACGGGTGAATCGCGGCCGGCTGCAGCCGGCCCACCAGGATCGACGGAGGATCAATGAGCAACGAATGGCCCCTGTGGGAAATCTTCATTCGCTCGCTGCACGGCCTTGCGCACAAGCACGTGGGCAGCCTGCACGCGCCGGACGCGGAAATGGCCATCAAGAACGCGCGTGACGTCTACACGCGCCGCAACGAGGGCGTATCGATCTGGGCGGTGCGCTCGGCGGACGTCCACGCCTCGGCGCCGGGCGACAAGGAGCCGCTGTTCGAGCCGGCGAACGACAAGGTCTATCGCCATCCGACTTTTTTCCCCATGCCCGACGAAGTGAAGCACTTGTAAGCGAGGCGACGGCGATGACCCGGGACCCGGCGCTGTTCGAATACCTGCTGCGGCTCGCCGACAGCGATCTCGTGCTCGCGCAGCGGCTCGGCGAGTGGGTGGGGAAGGGGCCGGTGCTCGAGGAGGACATCGCGCTCACCAACGTCGGCCTCGACCTGATCGGCCAGGCACGGCTGTGGTTCACGTACGCGGGCGAGGTCGAGGGCCGCTACGCCGGCGCGGTGCGCAGCGAAGACCAGCTCGCATTCCTGCGCGATGGCGCGGCTTATCGCAATCTGCAGCTCGTCGAGCAGCCGAACGGCAACTACGCGGATACGATGGCGCGGCAGTTCTACTACGACCAATGGCACCTGCGCGTCCTGCACGCGCTGACGACGTCGCGCGATGCGCGAATCGCCGAGATCGCGGCCAAGGCGGTGAAGGAAGTCGCGTACCACGTCGAGCGCTCGACGGACTGGATCGTGCGCCTGGGCGACGGCACCGACGTTTCGCACGCGCGCATGCAGGCGGCGCTCGACGACCTGTGGCCGTACACCGGCGAGATGTTCGCGATCGATGCCATCGAGCAACCGTTGATCGACGCCGGCATTGCAGCGGATTCGCGCGCACTGCAGGGGCCGTGGCGCGACGCCGTGGCCGCCGTGTGTGCGGAAGCGACGCTGACGATGCCGTCGGGCGAATGGATGCAGGGCAGCGGCGACCGCGGCGGCAAGCAGGGCGTGCACACCGAGCACCTCGGGCGGCTGCTCGCCGAGATGCAGTTCCTGCAACGCGCGTATCCGGGTGCGGCCTGGTGATGGCGACCGCCGAACAGCGGGCGATCGCCGCGACGGGCCTCGCGGCCGACGCGGCGCAGCGGACCGAGCTCGAGCCGGACCTCGCGCGCGCATGGGCAGCGCTTGCCGAAGTCCCCGATCCCGAGATCCCGATGGTGTCGATAGTCGAGCTCGGCATCGTCCGCGACGTGCACGTCGATGCCGATGGCGTGGAGGTGGTCGTGACGCCCACGTACTCCGGCTGTCCCGCCACGGACGTGATCATGGGCTCGATCGTCGAAGCGCTAACGGCGGCCGGGTTCGCATCGCCGCGCGTCGTCACTCGACTGTCGCCACCCTGGACGACCGACTGGATGGCGCCGGAAGGCAGGCGCAAGCTGACCGCGTTCGGCATCGCGCCGCCAGGCGCGGCCGCGCCGCGAATCGACGTCGCGGGGATCAGCCCGCTGCGTCGCACGGGCGTCGCCGTGCCGTGCCCCCGCTGCGCGTCGACGCGCACGCGCCTCGTCTCGCAGTTCGGCTCGACCGCGTGCAAGGCGCACTACCGATGCGAAGCGTGCCTCGAGCCGTTCGACTACTTCAAGCCGCACTGATGAGCATCGCCGGGCCATCCCAAGATGCGAATTGCGCCCCCTCCGAGGGCAGCGCCGCCGCGAAAGCGGCGAGCGTGGGGGTCGTACAGTGAGCAAGTTCCATCCGCTGCCGATCGCGCGCATCGAGCGCGAGACACGCGACGCCG
Source organism: uncultured beta proteobacterium (assembly GCA_963851465.1). Lineage (GTDB taxonomy): Bacteria > Pseudomonadota > Gammaproteobacteria > Burkholderiales > Casimicrobiaceae > VBCG01. The sequence goes on along the minus strand of CAWKPJ010000004.1, from coordinate 159,854 downwards.
TCGCGATCACGTTCACGGTGCCCGACGCGCTCGCCGACCAGTTCCGCTTCGAGCAGGGCCAGCACCTGACGCTGCGGACCGACATCGACGGTCACGACGTGCGCCGGTCCTATTCGATCTGCTCGGGGGTGCACGACGGCGCGCTGCGAATCGCCGTCAAGAAAACTCCGGGCGGCATCTTCTCGACGTGGGCGAACGAGGGGCTCGCCGCGGGCGCGACGATCGACGTGATGCCGCCGATGGGGCACTTCAACGTGCCGCTCGACGCGGCGGCGCGGCGGCACTACGTCGGCTTTGCCGCAGGCAGCGGGATCACGCCCCTGTTGTCGATCGTGAAGACGACACTTGCCCGCGAGCCGAAGTCGCGCTTCACGCTGTTCTACGGCAACCGTGCATCGGGAACGGTAATGTTCCGCGAGGAGCTCGCGGCGCTGAAGGACACCTATCTCGAACGCTTCAACCTGGCGCACGTGCTGTCGCGCGAAGCGCAGGACATCGATCTTCTGCACGGACGCATCGACGAGATGAAAGCCGGGGCGCTGCTCGACCATTGGGTCAGGCTCGCCGACGTCGACGCCGTTTTCGTCTGCGGCCCGGAAGGCATGATGGACGCGGTCGGCGCCGCGCTGAAAGCGCGCGGCTACCCCGAGACGAAGATCAAGATCGAGCGCTTCGCCGCCAGCATCCCGAAGCATCAGCACGTCGCGCGGCCGCTGCCGCAGGCGGCGGCGAGCGAATGCGAAGTCACGGTAATCATCGATGGCTCGCGCAAGTCGTTCCTGCTCGAGCGCGAGAAGGAGAGCATTCTCGAGGCCGGGCTGCGCAACGGCGTCGAGCTGCCGTATTCCTGCAAGGGCGGCGTGTGCTCCACATGCCGTTGCCGCCTGCTGGAAGGCGAGGTCGACATGGATGTCAATTTCGCGTTGGAGGACTACGAGGTGGCGCGCGGATTCATCCTGTCGTGCCAGAGCTATCCCGCGACCGACAAGGTCGTGATCGATTTCGACCAGACCGGCACCGGTTGAGTGCTGTAGGTCGGGCTTCAGCCTGACGCGGTTCTGCCATGCTAGAGTTTTTAACTCGTATCCAATAGAGGTCTGTGTGTCCCATCCCCTGTTCGACAAGCACCGCGCGACGCTCGACCGCGCGCTCGCCGCGATCGCCGAGCGTGGCTACTGGTCGCCGTATCCCGAGTCGGCGAGCCCGCGCAACTACGGCGAAGGCGCGGCCGAGGCCGGCAAGGCCGCGTTCGACGCGCTGCTCGGCAAGCCGTTTGCACTGACCCAGCCGGCGACGACGGGCCAGATCGGCGCCGAGAAGTCGCCATTCGGCATGACGCTCGGCGTGACCTACCCGCGCGCCGATCTCGACGCCCTGTTCGCGGCCATCGACAAGGCGCACGCGCAGTGGCGCAAGGCGGGACCCGAAGCGTGGGTCGGCGTCTGTCTGGAGATTCTCGATCGCATCAACAAGCAGAGCTTCCTGATGGCCAGCGCGGTCATGCACACGACCGGCCAGGCGTTCATGATGGCGTTCCAGGCGGGTGGCCCGCACGCGCAGGATCGCGGGCTCGAAGCAGTCGCGTACGCATGGGACGAGATGCGGCGCGTGCCGGCCGAGGCGCAGTGGGAGAAGCCGCAGGGCAAGAACGAGCCGATCAGGATGCGCAAGAACTTTCGCATCGTGCCGCGCGGCGTGGGTCTCGTCATCGGCTGCAGCACCTTTCCCACGTGGAACGGCTACCCGGGGATCTTCGCGAGCCTCGCGACCGGCAACGCCGTCGTCGTCAAGCCGCATCCGGGCGCGATCCTGCCGCTCGCCTTGTCGGTGAAGATCGCGCGCGAGGTGCTGGCCGAAGCAGGCTTCGATCCCAACGTCGTCACGCTGGTCGCGCACGGCGCCGGCGACACCACAGCGCAAACGCTTGCGCTGCGCCCCGAAGTGAAGATCGTCGACTTCACCGGCAGCACGGCCAACGGACGCTGGCTCGAGGAGCACGCACGCCAGGCGCAGGTGTACACCGAAAAAGCGGGCGTCAACCAGATCGTCGTCGACTCGGCCGCCGACTTCACCGCGGTTGCGCGCAACGTCGCGTTCTCGCTGTCGCTGTATGCCGGACAGATGTGCACGGCGCCGCAGAACATCTACGTGCCGCGCGACGGCATCGACACCGCCGGCGGGCACCTGTCGTTCGATCAGGTTGCAGCGGGGCTCGCGGAAGGCGTCGAAAAGCTCCTCGGCGATCCCGCGCGTGCGGTTGAAGTGCTTGGCGCCGTGCAGAACGACGCCACGCTGCGTCGCCTCGATGCCGCGCGCTCGCTCGGCAAGGTCGTGCTCGACACGCGCACCGTCACGCATCCGGCCTTCCCGCAGGCGGCGGTGCGCACGCCGTTGATCGTGCAGCTTTCCGCTGCCGACCGCGCTACGTATCTCAATGAATGGTTCGGCCCGATTGCGTTCCTCATCGCGACCGACTCGACCGACCAGAGCCTTGCGATCGCGCGCGACGCGATCGTCGGCCACGGCGCGCTGACGCTTTCGGTCTATTCGACGAGCGAGGACGTGATCGACAGTGCAATCGACGTTGCCGAAGATGCGGGCGTCGCGCTGTCGATCAACCTGACCGGCGGCGTGTTCGTCAACCAGTCGGCGGCGTTCTCGGATTTCCACGGTACCGGCGCGAACCCCGCGGCGAACGCCGCGCTGACCGACGCTGCGTTCGTCGCCAATCGCTTCCGCGTCGTGCAGCACCGTCGGCATGTCTGACGCTCCTTCCATCTTGCTCGACGTGCGCGACGGCGTCGCGCGCGTCACGCTGAACCGGCCTGACCGGCTCAACAGCTTCACCGTCGCGATGCACGACGAGCTGCGCGCCGCGCTCGAGCGCGTAAAAGGCGATGCCTCGGTGCGCGTGCTGCTGCTGACGGGCGCGGGTCGCGGGTTCTGCGCGGGACAGGACCTCGCCGATCGCGCCGTGACCCCGGGTGGAGCGCCGGTCGACCTCGGCCACTCGATCGAGACGTACTACCGGCCGCTGGTGCTGACGCTGCGCGCCCTTCCGCTGCCCGTCGTCTGCGCCGTGAATGGCGTCGCGGCAGGCGCGGGTGCGAACATCGCGCTGGCGTGCGACATCGTCGTCGCAACGAAATCGGCGAGCTTCATCCAGGCGTTCTGCAAGATCGGGCTGATCCCGGATTCCGGCGGCACCTGGTTCCTGCCGCGGCTTGCCGGCACGGCGCGCGCGATGGGCCTCGCCATGCTCGGCGACAAGCTTTCCGCGGAGCAGGCGGCGGCGTGGGGCCTGATCTGGAAATGCTTCGATGACGCCGAGTTTGCGGGTGCCGTCGAAGCGCTGGTCGGCGAGCTCGCGCGCGCGCCGACACGCGGTCTTGCGGCGATCAAGCGCGCGCTCCACGCTGCGGAAGACAACACGCTCGCCGCGCAACTCGACGTCGAGCGCGACCTGCAGCGCGAGCTCGGGTACAGCGAAGACTACCGCGAAGGCGTCGCGGCGTTTCTCGGCAAGCGCCCGCCGAACTTCACCGGCCGCTGACCCGGATGGCGACACCGCTTTCTCGCGACGCGACGGTCGCGGTCATCGGTGCGGGAACGATGGGCGCGGGCATCGCGCAGGTCGCCGCTGCGGCAGGTCATCGCGTGCTGCTTTTCGACGCGCGCCCCGGCGCCGTCGACGCGGCCTGCACGTCGATCGCCACAACATTCGACACGCTGGCGGCGAAAGGCAAGCTGGGCGCGGACGCTGCGAAGGCGGCGGCCCGGCGGGTGACGCCGGTCCATGCGATCGGCGAACTGGTCAGCGCGGCGCTCGTCGTGGAGGCGATCGTCGAGGACCTGGACGTCAAGCGCAAACTGTTCGCCGAGCTCGAAAGCATTGTCGGCGCGGGCGCGATTCTCGCGACCAACACGTCGTCGCTGTCGGTGACCTCGCTTGCGGCCGGAATGAAGCATGCAGGGCGTATCGTCGGCATGCACTTCTTCAACCCGGCGCCGGTGCTGCCGCTGGTCGAAGTGGTGAGCGGGCTCGCCACGCAGGCGGACGTCGCCCAGACGATATATGCCACTGCCGCGGCGTGGGGCAAGGAGCCGGTGCACGCGACGTCGACGCCGGGATTCATCGTCAACCGCTGCGCGCGGCCGTTCTACGGCGAAGCCTGGCGCCTGCTGAACGAGCGCGCCGCGTCGCCGGCGACGATCGACGCAGTGATGCGCGAAGCGGGCGGCTTCAGGATGGGTCCGTTCGAGCTGATGGACCTCATCGGCCATGACGTCAATCTTGCCGTCACGACAAGCGTCTGGCAGGCGTATCACTATGATCCGCGGTACACGCCGTCGGTCGCGCAGCGCGAGCTCGTCGACGCGGGCTATCACGGCCGCAAGACCCGGCGCGGGATCTACGACTACGCGGAGGGCGCGGAGCGTCCCGCCGCCGCGACGGAGCCATCGCGTCGCGCGCCGCCGCGCGTCGTCGTCCGCGGCGACGCCGGACTGACGGCGGGGCTGGTCGAGCGCGTCGCAAAGGCGGGCGGGGCAGTCGAGCGCGCGCCCGCGCATCCCGCGTTTCCCGGCGGCGTGCTCGATGTCGACGGTGCGCTCGCAGCGCTCACCGACGGACGCACCGCAACCGCGCGCGCACGGGCCGCGGGCGTCGACGACTTCGTCGCCTTCGATCTCGCGGGCGATTACGCCACGTGTACGCGTCTTGCGCTCGCCTGCGCCGACACCTGCGCCGAAACGGCGCGTGACCGCGTGGTGGGAATGCTCCAGGCTGCGGGAATCGCGGCATCCCGATTCGACGATGTCGGCGGCTTGGCGGTGATGCGCACCGTGGCCATGCTCGCCAACGAAGCTGCGGACGCCGTCACGCAGGGCGTGGCGTCGGCGGGTGACGTCGACGTGGCGATGCGCAAGGGCGTCAACTATCCGCGCGGGCCGATCGCGTGGGCAGACGCGATCGGCGTCGCGCGCGTCCGCGAGGTTCTCGCCAACCTGCGCGACCACTACGGCGAAGACCGCTATCGCGTGTCGCCGCTGATCGAGCGGCGGTGTGCGAGCGGCCGCCCTCTGGCAGGCTGACGCACGTGCGCGATTCCGATGCAAGACGCTGACGCACTCGCCCGCGCGGTGGCCGACCGCATGTTCGCCAACGATCGCGCGTCGCGTGCGCTCGGCATGGCGATCGTCGCCGTGCGTCCGGGGTACGCCGAACTGACCATGACCGTGCGGCCCGACATGCTGAACGGCCACGCGATCTGCCACGGCGGCTATGTGTTCACGCTCTCCGACAGCGCCTTCGCGTTCGCCTGCAACAGCTACAATTTCAACACGGTGGCGCAGGGCTGCGCGATCGAGTTCCTCGCACCATCGCATGAAGGTGACGTGCTGACCGCACGCGCGACCGAGCGCAGTCTCGCGGGGCGCACCGGCGTCTACGACATCGAAGTGATCAACCAGCGCGGCGAGAAGATCGCGCTGTTCCGCGGCAAGAGCTACCGGATCAAGGGGCACGTGATCGAGCCGCCGCCGGGGTAGAAGCGTCAGGCTGAAAGGAGGAAGCGCGATGCCCGTCAAAGTTCCGCGCCCGGGCGACCTGGAGCCCATCGAAACCGCAAGCCGCGACGAGCTCGCGGCGCTGCAGCTCTCGCGACTCCAGTGGTCGTTGCAGCATGCCTACGACAACGTCGCGCATTACAGGAAGGCGTTCGACAAAGCGGGGGTGCGCCCCGACGACTGCAAATCGCTCGCGGACCTCGCGAAGTTTCCGTTCACGGTCAAGACCGACCTGCGCGACAACTACCCGTTCGGGATGTTCGCGGTGCCGCGCGAGCAGGTCGTGCGCATCCATGCGTCGTCGGGCACCACCGGCAAGCCGACGGTCGTCGGCTATACGCGCAGGGACATCGACACCTGGGCGACAGTGATGGCGCGCTCGATCCGCGCCGCGGGCGGACGCGCGGGCGACATCATCCATGTGGCGTATGGCTATGGCCTCTTCACCGGCGGGCTCGGCGCGCACTACGGCGCCGAGAAGCTCGGCGCGACGGTCATCCCCATGTCGGGCGGACAGACCGAAAAGCAGGTGCAGCTCATCACCGACTTCAAGCCCGACATCATCATGGTGACGCCGTCGTACATGCTGGCGATCGCGGAGGAGATGGAGCGGCAGAGCATCGATCCGAAGACGTGCTCGCTGTCGATCGGCATCTTCGGCGCCGAGCCGTGGACGCCGACGATGCGCGCCGCGATCGAAGCGAAGCTCGACATGGACGCGATCGACATCTACGGCCTCTCCGAGGTGATGGGCCCGGGTGTGGCGCAGGAGTGCATCGAGACGAAAGACGGCCTCACCGTCTGGGAAGATCACTTCTACCCTGAAGTCATCGACCCGCAGACCGGCGAGGTGTTGCCCGACGGAGAGAAGGGCGAGCTCGTGTTCACGTCGCTCACCAAGGAGGCGCTGCCGATCATCCGCTACCGCACGCGCGACCTGACGCGCCTGCTGCCGCCCACCGCGCGTGCGATGCGGCGGATGGAGAAGATCACCGGCCGCTCGGACGACATGATGATCATCCGCGGCGTGAACGTGTTCCCCACGCAGATCGAGGAGCTGATCCTGAAGCATCCCGCGCTGGCGCCGCACTACCAGCTCGAGATCACGCGGCCGAAGAACCTCGACGAGCTGACCGTGCTGGTCGAGCGTGCGCCCGCCGCCGGCGCGGGCGACGGCGAAAGGGCAGGCGCCGCGCTCGCAAACCTGATCAAGAACCTGATCGGCGTCACCGCCGCCGTCAACGTCCTTCAGGTCGGCGGCATCGAGCGCTCGCTCGGCAAGGCCAGGCGCGTCGTCGACAAGCGGCCGAAGTAGGGAGGGCTGCATTCGGCATCGCGCCGTTTGCAGCCCGCTTCGTTACCGGACGTCTCCTTCGCCGAGGCGCCGGGTCTGACCAAACGAGTGCGATCAATCCTGGAAGCAGGTGAAATCCGGACGGTCGACCCAACGGAACGGACCGCACAGGCGTTTCCCTGCGCCAATCGCTGCATTGCGGACGGCCGTTATCAGCTTCTCGTAATCCGCGTCGCCCTCGGCGTAACCGGAAAAGTTCCCGAGGTCGCCGGAAGCCGCGAACACGCCAGAAATCCCTGGTACCTTGGCGATTCTGGCCGCATTCTTGACGCCCTCGATCGTTTCGATCATTACGATGAGGACCAGCGTGATTCTGGAAACTCGTTCTGTCATCGACGCGTTGCGCTCGGAGATGCAAAGCCAGATCCTGAGAGGCTTCATTCCATGCGGGGCGGCGCTCACCGAGCTGTCGGTGGCGCAGAAATTCGATGTCGCCCGCCCGACCGCCAAGGCAGCGATCGAGCAGCTGGTACACATCGGACTGCTCAGGCGACTGCGAAACAAGACGGCGCGTGTACCTCTTCTCGATGCGGCCGACGTCGCCGACCTGTATCTGTCGCGTGGTGTCATCGAGCGCGCCGTGGTGCGTTTGCTGGCCTCACGCGGTGAGGTGCCTCCCCGAGCGGCCGACGCATTGGACCGCTTCCGCGCTGCGATTGCGAACGGCGGCAAGCTGACCGAGCTCGTCGAGGGCGACATCGAGTTCCACCGTGCGTTGGTGGCCGCGTCGCAAAGCCCGAGACTTCGCCGGCTTCACGAGGTGGTCATCGGCGAGGCGCATCTGTGCATGGCTCAGGTTCAGGTGCGTCATCTGCTGCATCCTCAGGTGATCGCCGACGAACACGCGCAAATCCTCGCGATGATCGACGCACGCGACACCGATCGTGCAGCGGCCGAGATGGATGCGCACCTTTCGCGCGCCCTCAGGAAGCTCGTCACGTGCCTCCAGGAGGAGCAGTCCACGGTCGGGAGCGAGCAGATCATCTGACTGCCGACAAGCCTGCGGCTGCGTCTTGCGATCCGCGGCGGTTACCCCGCCTTCTTGCGCGCTACAAAGTCGTCGATGACGCGCTCCAGCACGGCGAGCGGCATCGGGCCGTTCCCAAGCACCGCGTCGTGAAAGTCGCGCAGGTCGAACTTGTCGCCCAGCGCGGCCTTGGCGCGCGCGCGCAGCTCGAGAATCTTGAGCATGCCCACCTTGTACGCCAATGCCTGGCCGGGCATCACGAGGTAGCGTTCGACCTCGACGACGGCGTCGGCTTCGGTCATGCCTGCATTGGCCATCATGTAGGCGATGGCTTCCTCGCGCGTCCAGCGCTTGGCATGGAGGCCGGTGTCCACGACCAGCCGCACCGACCGGAACATCTCCGCTTGCAGCCGGCCGAGGTTGTCGAGCGGATCCTTCTCGAAGCCGGCTTCCCACGCGAGCTGCTCCGCGTACAACCCCCAGCCTTCGCCATAGGCGGTGAACGGAATGATGCTGCGGAACATCGGCAGTCCCTGGATTTCCTGCGCGATCGCAGCCTGCAAATGATGACCCGGAACGGCCTCGTGATAGGCCAGCGTACGCATGCCGAATCGGGGCGTTGCACTGACGTTGCCCAGGTTCGCGAAGAACGTCCCCGGCCGCGAGCCGTCGAGGGGCGGCGGCGTGTAATACGCGGCCGGCGCGGACTTTTCCGTGAACGGCGGAACCCGCTTCACGACCACGTTCGCCTTGGGCTTGAGTCCAAACAAGGGCTCGAGGCCCGCCGTCATCTCGCGGATGATCGCCTCGTAGTCGACGAGAATCTGCGCGCGTCCCGCGTCGGTATCCGGGTAGAGCTGCGCCGGTGAAGTGGCCAGCGCGCGCATCCGCGCGCCGACCGTGCCGTTTGTATGGCCGGCAGCAACGAGAAGGCGATCCATCGCGGCGCCGACACGCGCAACTTCGGAGAGGCCGAGCGCGTGAATCTGCTCCGCGGTCATCGTCGTCGTCGTGTTGGACTCGATCGCGAACTGATAGAACGCGTCGCCGTCCGGCAGCGCCCAGACACCATCGTTGCGCGTCGCCTTGGACCGCAACGACTCGAGATGCGCCGCCAGCGCTTCGTACGCCGGGAACACGCTTGCGCCGACGGCTTGCTCGACGCGGCGCGTCAAGTCCGCGCGCGTGGCCGGACCCATCTTGTCCGCCGGTATCCTGCCCAGCTTTTCGGCGAAGGCGACGCTCAGCGTGTTTCCCTTCGGGCCCGGGGCGAGGAACCGCTTGATCTGTTCCTGCACTTTCTCCACGACGAACCGCGGCGGCACGATGCCTTTGCTTTCGCGCAGCCGCATGCCCTCGATTACCTGCTGCATCTTGTGGGGATACGCTGCAAGCCTTGCGATGTAGTGCTCGGCATCCGTGGCGTCGTTGACCTGCTGCTCCTGTGTCATCAGGTTCGGCAGCATGCTCTGCACGCCGAAGAGCTGGTTGACCGGATAGTTGTGGTAACGCCAACGTCCGCCGCGCACCTGCATTCCGACGAAGTAGTCGAAGATCTCGTACGACAGGCGGTCCTGGCCGGTGTGTCGACTCGCGTCGTAACGGTGCAGCGTCGCGTAGTCGTCGTCGAGCCGCGCCAGTAGCATTTCCTGCTGCGCGGGCGACGCGTCGTCCAGCCGGCCGTTGTGCGAGCGGATTCCGAACGGCTCGAGAATCCGCAGCTGCGTCAGCATCTCCGGGCTTTCCAGCGCAATCCGCAGGAAGACGCGCGTGTAGAACCAGTCGATCGAAACGGGCTTGAAGTACCACGTGTGCAGGAGCACGGCAGACGCGGCGAGCAGCAGTGCGAGCAGCGCCAGCCCCGACCATTTCAGTATTCGCTTCATGTAGTTGGCACAGGGAGCATGCGGGTCGATTCGGTGTCGCTACGCCAGGCGCTTCGCGTAGAGCAGCGGAAACTCCGCGCGCGTGACGAAGCCGAGCGCCCGGTAAACGGCGATCGCGCGCGCATTCGGGCTCTCGACGTGCAGGAATGGCGTCTCGCCGCTACGCAGCATCCGGTTGATGACGCGTGCCATCAGCGCCTTTGCGTAGCCGCGTCCCTGAACGCCGGGATGCGTGCAGACGCCGCTCACTTCATGGCAGTCGCCGATCCACATGCGCTCGCCGGCCATCGCGACCAGCTTGCCGTTCTCGCGTATGCCGAGGAATCGGCCAAGCTCGATCGTGCGCGGACGAAAAGGACCGGGCTGCGTGAGCTCCACGAGCGCGAGCATCTCGGGGACGTCCTCCGAGCCAAGCGGCGAAGCATCGACGTCGGCCTCGGGAAGCGTCGCGCGCTCCGTGCGGATCATCTGGGTTACGCGCGACAGGTGCAGCACCTCCCAGTTCGACGGCAGGCTCGGCACGTACGGCCCCGCGGTTGCCATGGTGTCGCCGACGTCGACCAGCGCTTCGAGCGCGGCGATGTTCGCGGCGCCGGCGTTCGGCAGGCCGGCGATCGGCGAGATGTCGACCGGATAGCGGCGCGCCAGCGCATTGCCGAGCGCGAGATGCGCATGGCGCGTCGTCAGGCACGACCACATGGGATTGTCGAGTTGGCGGACGAGAGCCGGATCGAGCACGGCGCAATTCTCGCATGGACGTTGGTCGGAGCTTTTGCGCCGATCTCGTCGCGCGCGATGCAGCAGCGCTATGCTATAGCAACGGCTCATCGCCATCTCAAGGAGAAACAAGCATGAAGAACCGAGTCGGACCTTCGATCCAGCGCCGCGTTGGCCGGACAGCCCTGTCGACGTTTGCCGCTGCGGCCTTCGTCGGCCTCGGCGGGTGCGCACCGGATGCGATGCAGAACTACCAGGCCACGGGCTTCAACGGATACCTCAACACGCTGAAAACGGCGTGCCCCAATCTCCAGATCGGCGCAAACGACATCGGCCTCTGGCTGCAGTACGGCGGCGTGACCGACAACTACACCTACTGGCTCGACATGACGTCGCGCCTCTACTATGGCCGCATCGGGCCCGCCACCTATCGATCGGCGGTCACCGGGCAGCTAGGCCCCGGTTCGTCCAACGACGCGGCGTTCGACTGCATCATCCGGAATCTGCCGACGCAACGCTGACCGGAGGCGAACGATGACCACGATGAGCACGACGACGAAACGCACCATCCGACCCGCGGACACGACGTCCGCGGAATGGGAGGCTCGCATCCAGCTCGCCGCGTGCTACCGGATCTTCGCGCATCTCGGCTGGACAGAGCTCATCTACAACCACATCACGCTGCGGCTGCCGGGTCCCGAGACGCACTTCCTCATCAATCCGTTCGGCCTGCTCTACACGGAGGTGAAGGCGTCGAACCTGGTGAAGATCGATCTCGCCGGCGAGGTGGTCGGCAAGTCGGACTGGCCGGTGAATCCCGCCGGCTTCACCGTCCATGCGGCGATTCACGACGCCATTCCCGACGCGCACTGTGTGATGCATACGCACACCACCGCGGGAATGGCGGTCGCCTGCGCGCAGCGCGGGCTGTCGATGTCGAATTTCTATTCGGCACAGCTTCACGGCAAGCTCGCATACCACGACTTCGAGGGCATCACCGTCCATGCGGACGAAGGGCCGCGGCTGATCCGCGCGATCGGCGACAAGCCGGCGGTGATTCTGCGCAACCACGGCTTGCTTGCATGGGCAGATTCCGTTCCCCGGGCGTTCTCGATCCTGTGGCTCCTCAACCGCGCATGCGAGATCCAGGTGGCGTCGACGGCGATGGGACCGGTGATCGACGTTCCCGAAGACATCCAGAAGAAATGCACGCGCGACTCCCTGCAGTTCAGCGCACGCTTCGGCGCGGGGCAGAACGTGTTCGACGCGCTGACGCGGGTGGTCGACGCGATCGACCCGTCGTTCCGGACGTGACGGCAAGCGTCTGCATCGTCGGCGCGGGTGCAGTCGGCGGGCTGATCGGTGCGCGCCTTGCGCTGTCGGGTGCAGACGTCAGCGTGGTGGCGCGCGGCAAGACCGCGGAGGCGCTGCGCGCGCAAGGCTTGCGCCTGATCGCGAAGGACGGCGAAATCCGCGTGCCGGTGCGCGTGGTCGACGACGCCGCACGCGAGCCGAAGCCGAGCGTCGTCGTCGTCGCGGTCAAGGAACCGGCGATGGCGAGCGTGGCGCCGATCGTCGGCGCGCTGGCCGGTCCTGACACGGCCGTCGTCACCGCGATGAACGGCGTGCCGTGGTGGTTCTTCCACGGGCTCCCCGGCGCGCTCGCCGGAATGCCCTTGCACTCGGTCGATCCCGACGGCGCGATTGCCCGCGCCATTCCTTCGGCGCGGATCGTCGGTTCCGTCGTCCACCTCGCGTGCTCGACGCCGCAGCCCGGCGTGGTCCGTCATGACGTCGGCAACCGGCTTATCGTTGGCGAACCCGCGGGCGCGTCGACGCCGAGGCTCGAGGCGCTCGCCGGCATGCTGCGCGCCGCGAAGTTCGACGTCGAAGTCTCGCCGAAGATCCAGGCGGACATCTGGTACAAGCTCTGGGGCAACATGACGATGAACCCGATCTCGGCGTTCACCGGCGCGACCGCTGATCGCGTGCTCGACGACCCGCTCGTCAACCGCTTCTGCCTCGACGTGATGGCGGAAGCGGCAGCGATCGGCGCGGCGATCGGCTGCCCGATTGCGCAAAGCGGCGAGGACCGCATGGCGGTGACGCGCCAGCTTGGCGCGTTCCGGACATCGATGCTGCAGGACGTCGAAGCGGGGAAGCCGGTCGAGATCGACGCGCTGCTATCGACGGTGCGCGAGATCGGCGCGCGCGTCGGCGCGCCGACGCCGCGGCTCGACGCGCTGCTCGGCCTTGCGCGGCTGCACGCGCGCACGCATGGCCTCTATCCCGACGCGCCTCCGGCGTAGCGATTCCGTCGGAGCCTGTCACAGCCTGCCGCCGCAGAGCCGCGATGGCCACGCGCGCCAGACCGCGCACCCCTACTCGGTGACCTGACGCATTCGCGACGAGGGAGAGCGGGGCGGAAGCTTCCAATCCACGCGATACTCATCGTTCTCGTCGTTGAAAAGCTGCGTCACCTGGCGGCGGAGCCATTGGTTCCGCGAGTCGCTGTGGTATTTCCGATGCCAGTGCTGCTTCAGATCGAAGCCGGCGATCTCAAAAGGAAGACGCACCAGGCAGAGGTCGGGGGACAGCCGCGAGAAGTAGACGCCGAGGGCGTGCGGGACCGTCGTGACGAGGTTGGAGCGCGCGACGATCATTGGCAGACTCAGGAAGTGCGGCGTAAGCAGCACGATTTTTCGCCGGATGCCTTTGCGCTCGAGGAACCTCTCAAAAATCTCCTGACTGCGGCCCTCCGCCCGGACGACCGCATGCTCCATCGCGAGAAAGTCGTCGAGCGACAGTCGGCGAGAACGGCGCGGATGCTTCGCTCGCAGCAGGCATCCAAATGCATGCGTGAACAATCGCTGCTGGAAAAAACTGCTGCGTGTGAGATCCGGAAAGTATCCAATTGCGAGATCGATGTCCCCGTTTTCCAATCCCTTGGCAATTTCGTGAGGGGGCATGGAAACGGACCGAATGGCCGCGTTCGGCGCTTGCGCGCGCAGCCGCTCGAGTAATCGCGGAAGAAACACCATCTCGCCGACATCGGACATGGCAAACGTGAAGGGCCTGTCGCTGACACCCGGGTTGAAGGCTTCCTCGGCCAGAACGCTTGCATGCAGTTCGGTCAGAAGTGGCCGTGCAGCGCGGACGAGCGCGTGCGCTCTCGGCGTTGGCGTGACGCCGTTGCGCGCACGCACGAACAGCGGATCGTGGTATGCAGCGCGAAGCTTGCGCAGCGCCATGCTGACGGCGGGCTGGCTCATTCCGAGCACTTGAGCGGCACGGCTGACGCTGGCCTCGTCATAAAGCGCGACGGCGATGGGCAAGAGATTGAGATCGATCTTGTTCATGACGGCTTATTCGAAATTCGAATAGATGTTATTTGCGATTGTCGCTTGTAGCCGAGCGCCGCTTCCGGAATTATTCCCTTGTTCGATGGCGGTGGCGAGGATGGCCTGGCGACTCGCTATGACGCGTTGCACCATGACCGCAATCCGCAACGCGATCGCGTAGAACGAGAGGAGCGCGACCGCAGACGACGTTCATGCTCGAAGCATCGTCGTGCGGCGATGCGAACTCAACGTATCTTTCAGGTGTGACCATCGCTGCCATCCAGAAGAGAAGTTTGATCATCAATGGAGGATTCCATGCGTTCCGCATCACTGCGATTTGTGACCGTCAGTCTTTTTGGTTCCGCGCTGCTCGCGCCCGCGATTTCCATCGCCAAGAAGCCCGCGCCGCCTGCGCCGGTTCCGGTGACCTGTGCAGCTCTTGGTAGCGGTCTGACGGGTGGACCGGGGATCAAGTCGGCGGAGAGCCACCTCGTCGCGGCCGCCGGAGCGAACGCCGCGTACTGCCAGGTGAACATCCTGTACGGTGAAAATCCCGACCAGAACATCAACGTCCGCGTGGGATTGCCGCTCAACTCCGTGGACGGCGGCACCGGCGGCGTGCAAGGGTGCCTGGAACGGCAGGACGCAGGGAATCGGCGGCGGCGGCTGCTCGGGAAGTCTTGCCGTCAACGGTCCCGTCAATACGCGCTATGTGGGGTCGGGCAGCGACGCCGGCCACAGCGGCGGCGACTGCGAACCCGGCGTCAATCTGGACGGCACTTACAACCTGCAGTTCATCAACGATTTCATTCGTAACGGAATGAAGCAACAGATCCTGCTTTCCAAGGCGGTCACCGAGACCTACTACGCGATGAAGCCCGCGTACAACTATTGGAACGGCTGCTCGACCGGCGGAAGGCAGGGCTACGTGCTCGCGCAGGAGCTGCCCAAGGAGCTCGACGGGATTCTCGCCAATGCGCCGGCGATCTATTGGACGCGATTCCAGACCGCGCAGATGTGGGGTCAGATCGTGATGAAGGACCTCGTCGGCGGCCCGATTGCGGCGGCCAAGCTGAACCAGGCCACAGCCTCGGCCGTTGCCGCGTGCGACGCGGCGGACGGTGTCACCGACGGCGTGATCGACGATCCGCGCACATGCAGTTTCAGCGCGATGGCCAACGTCTGCGGCACACCGACGGCACCGGCGGCCAACTGCCTGACCGCCCCGAAGCCCTCGCCATCGACAAGATCTGGGACGGGCCGCGCAATGCCAACGGAACCAAGGTCTGGTTCGGCCTCGATCGCGGCACGAGTCTTCCCGGCCTCAATGGTACGAACCCGTTCGCTCTCGGCGTCACGCAGTTTCACTGGGACGAGCATGACCGCACGTTCGACTGGAAGACCGTTTCGATCGACGAGTATCCCGATGTCGCCGAGGACGGCTCCCGCAATATCGCGGACGTAACGGATACCTTCGGCGATCTCAAGGAGTACGAGAAGAGCGGCGGCAAGCTGCTCACCCTGGTCGGGGCGCAACGACCAGCTCATCATGCCGCGCGGAGTGATCAAGTACTACCGCGAGCTGGCTACTCACGGGCACAAGTCGAATTTCGAGAAGCAGCAGGAATACTATCGTCTGTTCCGCACCCCGGGCGCCGGGCATTGCAGCGTACCGAATGCGTTTCCGCAGCTGGTCGACTGGGTCGAGAATGGCGTCGCGCCGGAGCAGATCATCAATTCGACCACGGTCGGCGGCGTTCCTCGCACGCGTCTGCTTTGCGCGTACCCGCAGACCGCCATCTACAACGGCACCGGCGACACCAACAACGCTGCCAACTTACCACTGCGGCGGCAATCTCGAGACGACTGCGACCGTCTGCGCGGACGTGCTCACCAAGTACAAGGACGAGGCCGACGGCAAGCCGGACTACAAGGACACCAACGTCAAGAAGCACGATTGCGAGGGTGGTCCGCAAGAAGACGACGAAGCTGGCGACAACTGACAACACCGCGGACGTCACGGCTTCGAATGGACGCCGTGACGTCCCAACGGTTGTTCCCGCATCGATAAGGTTCTGGAAGGAAAATCCTGGTGCCGAAGGCAACTTTCGCGCCATCGCCGCGCTGTGGCCGGTGGCCATGACGCGAGCTCCATCGATGACAAGCGACGAATGCGCTACTAAGGCTCCGCGGCGAACTCAGGTAGGCATCGTCGGTGCCGGGCCGGCCGGCTTGCTGCTCTCGCATCTCCTCCATCTCGCGGGTGTGGATTCCGTGGTTCTCGAAACACGGAGTCGCGCCGAGATCGAGGCCACGCTCCGCGCTGGCGTACTGGAACAAGGAACGGTCGACTTGCTGCGCGAGTGCGGTCTCGGTGAACGCATGATGCGCGAGGGCTTCCTCCACCAGGGTATAGAGCTGCTGTTCGACGGCGCGCGGCATCGCATCGATCTCGCAGAGCTTACCGGCGGAAGAGCCATCACGATTTATCCGCAGCACGAAGTGATACGCGACCTCGTGAAGGCGCGCCTGGACGCGGGCGGAAGCATCTTGTTCGAGGTCCGCAATGTCGAAGCACTGGATTTCGATACGCCGCACCCTAGACTGCGCTTCGCGATGGCAGGCGCCTCGCATGAGCTGCCCTGCGATTATTTGGCAGGCTGCGACGGCTTCCATGGTGTGTGCCGCCAGGCGGTTCCGGCCGCCGCGCGTTCCGAGTACACGCGAAGCTATCCGTTCGGCTGGTTTGGAATCCTCGTGCGCGCGGCACCGTATTCGAAGGAGCTCGTCTACGCCCACCACGATCGAGGATTCTCCCTCGTCAGTACGCGATCTTCGACGGTCCAGCGCCTGTATCTGCAGTGCGATCCAACGGACCACGCGGATGCCTGGGGCGACGAGCGGATCTGGGCGGAACTGGACGAGCGGCTCTCTACGCGCGAGGGCTGGACGCTGCCGCGCGGCGAGATCTTTCAGAAGGGCGTAATCGCAATGCGCAGCTTCGTCGTGGAGCCGATGGCCTTCGGGACGCTGTTCCTCGCGGGCGACGCCGCGCACATCGTGCCGCCGACCGGCGCGAAGGGAATGAACCTTGCGGTCGCGGACGTGCAGATTCTCGCCGAAGCGCTCGCCGAACGATATACGACTGGGAAGGTCGACGCGCTTGATCACTATTCCTCGACCGCGCTCGAACGTGTGTGGGCGGCGGAGCACTTCTCGTGGTGGATGACGTCCATGCTGCACCGGTTTTCCGATGACGACCCATTCGGAAGCCGAATGCAGCTCGCGGAGCTCAGGAAGGTCGTGGGTTCGAGCGCGTTGCAGGCCGCGCTCGCCGAACAGTACGTCGGGGTGCCGCTTCGGGGCACTGCCGGCTATCGAAAGGCCTCGCCCGCGCGTGGACGGCATCGCGGCTCGAATAACCGCCCGGCGATGTCCGACGATTCCACATAGGGCATGCTCTACGCTGATAAAGGCGCGCAGGGTCCGGGGTTGTGCCGCGCGGAGGGACCGATGCACGCTGTTCCGGATGCCCATTCCCTCGGGCGCGCTGTTTCACCGGCCATGCCGGAGCCCGATTTTGCCGTAGGATATGTATGAAACTCCGCGCAAACGATGGGCCGCGATGCGAGCTACGGGGACGCCACGGTAATCAGGAAGTCGGGGTCAGAATCAGCTAACACTCTTATGGAGGAATAAATGAACACGTCAGTATTGTTGCGAGCGATTGTCGGGGCCGTGACGTATGTGCTGTGGTCGTCGACTGCCATGGCACAGGCGACGGTCAAGGTGGGGGTGATCGCCGAGTTCTCGGGTCCGTTTGCGGCCTACGGGCAGCAGATCGAGGCCGGGATGAAGGCCTACATGAAGCAGCACGGCGACACGGTCGCGGGCAAGAAGATCGAGCTCATCACCCGCGACACCGGAGGGCCGGCGCCGGACGTGGCGAAGCGCTTCGCGCAGGAGCTGATCACGCGCGACAAGGTGCAGTTCCTCGCCGGCTTCGGCCTGACGCCGAACGCGATGGCGGTGGCGCCGGTCGCGACCGAGGCCAAGGTGCCGATGATCATCATCAACGCGGCGACGTCGGCGATCACCACCAGCTCGCCGTACATCGCGCGCGTGTCGATGACGATTCCGCAGGTCAGCGCGCCGATGGCGGAGTGGGCGCTGAAGAACGGCATCAAGCAGGTGTACACGGTGGTGGCCGACTACGGTCCCGGCATCGACGCGGAGACGCAGTTCACGAAGACGCTTCAAGGCCGGCGGCGGCGAGGTGGTGGGCAGCTTGCGCACGCCGCTGCAGAACCCCGACTTCTCGGCGGCGATCCAGCGGGTGAAGGATGCCAAGCCGGCAGGCGGTGTTCGTGTTCCTGCCGGCGGGCGAGCAGGGCATCGCCTTCGTCAAGGGCTTCAACGAGCGCGGACTGGCGAAGGCGGGCATCAAGCTGATCGCCACCGGCGACATCACCGACGACCACGTGCTCGACGCGATGGGCGATCCGACGCTCGGGACTGATCACGTCGTTCCACTATTCGGCGGCGCACGACTCGCCGGAGAACGAGGCGTTCCTGGCAAGGCTTACGCCGCGGCCAACGATCCGAAGGTCGGACGGGCCGAACTTCATGGCCGCCGCCGGCTACGACACCATGGCGGCGATCTACGAGGCGGTGCAGCAAGTCGGCGGCGACATCGACGCCGACAAGGCGATGGCGGCGCTGAAGGGCTTCAAGTGGATGAGCCCGCGCGGGCCGGTGATGATCGATCCGGAGACGCGCGACATCGTGCAGACGGTGTACATCCGCAAGGTCGAGAAGAAGGACGGCAAGCTCGCCAACGTCGAGTTCGACAAGATCGACGAACGTCAAGGATCCCGGCAAGTGAGCCGGCCAAGTAAGCTGACGCGATGACGGGTAGCGGGAAGGGGATGCTGGGCAACTTCGTCGGCGTCCTGTTCGACGGCATCGCCTACGGCAGCCTGCTGTTCATCATCGCGATCGGGCTGTCGGTGACGCTGGGGCTGATGAACTTCGTCAACCTCGCGCACGGCGCGTTCGCGATGCTCGGCGGCTATGTCTGCGTCATGGCGATGACACGGCTCGGCGTGCCGTTCCTGGCCGCGCTGCCGCTCGCGTTCATCGCCGCCGCGGTCGCCGGCATCGTGCTCGAGCGCACGCTCTACCAGCGGCTTTACAGGGCGAGCCATCTCGACCAGGTGCTGTTCTCGATCGGCCTGGTCTTCATGTCGATCGCGGTGGCGACATACGTCTTCGGCCCGGCGCAGCAGCCGGTCGAGCTGCCGTCGTTCCTGCGCGGGCAGATCGACGTCGGCGGGCGCGGACTTCGGCGCCTACCGCCTGTTCCTGATCGCCGTCGGTCGCCGTGCTGACGGTGGCGCTTGCACTTCCTGCTCGAGCGGACGCGCTTCGGCGCCAGGTGCGCGCGAGCGTCGACAACGCGGTGCCGCGGCGGGCCTCGGCATCAACGTCAACCGCGTGTTCGCGCTGACCTTCGCGCTGGGCTCGGGCCTGGCGGGACTGGGCGGCGCGCTCGGCATCGACGTGCTGGGCCTCGACCCGACGTTCCCGCTCAAGTACATGGTGTATTTCCTGCTGGTCGTCGCGGTCGGCGGCGCCGGCACGATCAAGGGCCCGCTCATCGCGGCGCTGATCCTCGGCGTGTTCGACGTCGCCGGCAAGTACTACGTCCCGCAGATCGGCGGCTTCGTCATCTACGCGCTGATGGTCGTGCTGCTGCTCCTGTTCCCGTCCGGCCTGTACGGCCGCCGCACGCATGAACGCGCGACGACGCCTGCCGCGTGCGTCGCCGGCGTCGCGCTGCCCGACGGCCGCTGGCGGCCGCTCGAGATCGCGTTCTGGCTGATGCCGGTCGCGGCGTTCTTCCTGCTGCCCGACTATCGCGTGCTCGGCAGCCAGATCCTGATCGTCGGGCTGTTCGCGCTGTCGCTCGACCTGATCCTCGGCTACGCCGGCATCGTCTCGCTCGGCCATGCGGCGTTCTTCGGCATCGGCGCGTATACGGCGGGCCTGCTCGCCGTGCATGGCTGGGGCGAGCCGCTCACCGGCTTGCTCGCCGCGGCGATCGCCGCGGCGGCGGCGGGCTTCGTCGTCAGCTTCCTGGTCGTGCGCGGCAGCGACCTGACCCGGCTCATGGTGACGCTCGGCATCGGGCTGATGCTGTACGAGGCGGCGAACAAGGCGGCGTTCGATCACCGGCGGCGTCGACGGTCTTTCCGGTGTCACGATGTGGAAGCTCTTCGGTGTGTGGAGCTTCGACATCGGCGGCCGCACGGCGTACCTGTACAGCCTTGCCGTGCTGTTCGTCCTGTTCGTGCTCATGCGCCGCCTCGTGAACTCGCCGCTCGGGTTGAGCCTGCGCGGCATACGCGAAGGCGGCAAGCGGATGCCGGCGATCGGCGCGCCGGTGGCGCGACGGCTGCGCACGATCTTCACCGTCGCGCCGCCGTGGCCGGCGTCGCCGGCGCGCTGCTCGCGCAGACGACGCAGTTCGTCGGCATCGATACGCTCGGCTTTCCGCGCTCGGCCGAGCTCCTGATCATGCTGGTGCTGGGCGGCGTCGGACGACTGTACGGCGGCCTGGTCGGCGCCGCGATCTTCATGCTCGCGCAGGACTACCTGTCCGGCCTCTCGCCGGTGTACTGGCAGTTCGGCATCGGCATCCTGCTGATCGTGGTGGTGCTGTTCGCGCGCGGCGGCGTCCTCGGCGGGCTCGCGTCGTTGCGCGACGTACTTCGCGCGAGGCAAGCGATGACGGCCGCGCTGCGCACCCGCGGCCTGTCCAAGGCATGGGGCGCGTTCAAGGCGAACAGCGACGTCACGCTGAGCTTCGCGCCCGGCGCGCGGCACGCGCTGATCGGCCCCAATGGCGCGGGCAAGACGACGTTCATCAACCTGCTCACCGGCGTGTTTCCGCCGACGGCGGGCGACGTGTTCCTGGGCGACGAGAACATCACCGGCCTCGCGCAGCACGCGCGGGTGAAGCGCGGCATGACGCGGACGTTCCAGATCAATACGCTGTTTCCCGGGCCTGACCGTGCTGGAGTCGGTGGTGCTTGCCATCGGCGAGCGCGACGGCCGTGCGGGCGTATGGCATCGAACCGTGGCGCAGGAGCGCGACGCAGCGACCGAGGGCCGCGCGCTGCTCGAACGGCTGCATCTCGCCGCCGACGCGGAACGCTGACGCGCAATCTCGCGTACGGCAAGCAGCGGCTGGTCGAGATCGCGCTGGCGCTCGCCACGCGGCCGTCGATCCTGCTGCTCGACGAGCCGGCGGCCGGCATTCCCGCCGGCGAATCGGCCGAGCTGTTCGAGCGTGATCGCGGATTTGCCGCGCGACGTGACGATCGTGTTCATCGAGCACGACATGAACCTCGTGTTCCGCTTCGCGGAGCGCATCACCGTGCTGGTCGGCGGGCAAGGTGCTGACCGAAGGCACGCCGACGGAGATCGCCGCCGACCCGCGCGTGAAGGAGGTCTATCTGGGCGAGGCCCGGCATGACTGAGCTCATCGCCGTCGATGGCGTGTCGGCCGGCTACGGCAATGCCGTCGTGCTGGACGACATTTCGCTCGCGCTCGACGCGCAGGACAGCCTCGCGCTGCTCGGCCGCAACGGCGTCGGCAAGACGACGCTGCTGATCACGCTGATGGGATTGACGCGCGTCCATCGCGGGCGCGTCCGCTTCGGCGGCCAGGACGTGACTGCGGTGCCGACGTTTCGCCGCGCGCAGGCCGGGTTCGGCTGGGTGCCGCAGGAGCGCTTCGTGTTTCCTTCGCTTACCGTCGAAGAACACCTGAGCGTGGTCGCGCGACCCGGTCACTGGACGCTCGAGCGCATCTGGACGATGTTTCCGCGCCTGGCCGAGCGGCGCGGCAACTACGGCAACCAGTTGTCCGGCGGCGAGCAGCAGATGCTCGCGATCGCGCGAGCGCTGATGGTCAACCCGCGCCTGCTGCTGCTCGACGAGCCGATGGAAGGCCTGGCGCCGATCATCGTGCAGGAACTGATGCGCGTGATCCGCAACCTGGTCGACGAGGGCGGCCTGACGCTGATCCTGGTCGAGCAGCACGCCAAGCTGGCGCTGGAGCTCACCCGGCGCGTGCTGGTGCTCGACCGGGGTCGCATCGTGCATCGTGGCGACAGCGCCGCGCTGCTCGAGGATACTGATGCACTCCAGCGACTCGTGACGGTTGTCTGAGGATGCCGTAGCGCGCTGCCGCAGTATCGTGAAGACGTATACAAATCCGGTCTATGCCTTCCGGCGCCCGCCGGAGTTGGATGGCGCGTCGACGCGGCGGCCGATCGTGATCGTCGGCGCCGGGCCGGTGGGGCTCGTCGCGGCAATCGACCTTGCGCAGCGCGGCGAGCCGGTGGTGGTGCTGGACGACGACAGCACCGTCAGCGTCGGCTCGCGCGCGATCTGTTACGCCAAGCGAACGCTCGAGATCCTCGATCGGCTGGGCTGCGGCGAGCGCGTCACGGCACGCGGCGTGCGCTGGAATGTCGGCAAGGTATTCTTCCGCGACTCGCTCGCGTTTCAGTTCGACCTCCTGCCGGAACCCGGGCACCGCCGGCCGGCGTTCGTCAATCTGCAGCAGTATCACTTCGAGGAATGCCTGGTCGACCGGGCGCGCGCGCTCGGCGTCGAGCTGCGCTGGCACAATCGCGTCACCGGTGTCGCGCCTTCCGTCGACGGCGCGCGGGTTTCGGTGCAAACGCCCGACGGCGATTACGCGATCGACGCCGATTGGCTGATCGTTGCCGACGGCGCGCGCAGCACGGTGCGCAAGCTGATGGGACTGGAAAGCGAAGGCCAGGTCTTCCGCGACCGCTTCCTGATCGCCGACCTGCACATGACGTCGGAGTTTCCCACCGAGCGCTGGTTCTGGTTCGACCCGCCGTTCCACCCCGGGCAATCGGTACTGCTGCATCGCCAATCGGACGATGTGTGGCGCATCGATTTCCAGCTCGGCTGGGAGGCCGACCCCGACGAGGAAAGGAAGCCCGAGAACATCGTGCCGCGCCTTCGCGCGATGCTCGGCCCCGACGCGCGCTTCGAGATCGAATGGGCGAGCGTCTACACGTTCCAGTGCCGTCGCATGAAGCGCTTCCGGCACGGTCGCGTGCTTTTCGCGGGCGATGCCGCGCATCTGGTGTCGCCGTTCGGCGCCCGTGGCGCGAACAGCGGCGTGCAGGACGCGGAGAACCTCGCTTGGAAAATCGACCTTGTCGTCCGCGGACTGGCGCCGGATCGGCTGCTCGACAGCTACGACGAGGAGCGCCTGTTCGCCGCCGACGAGAACATCCGCCACTCGACGCGCGCCACCGATTTCATCACGCCGAAGAGCGCCGTCTCGCGGACGTTTCGCGACGCGGTGCTGGAGCTGGCCCGCGACCATCCGTTCGCGCGCAAGCTCGTCAACAGCGGACGGCTGTCGACACCCACCGTGCTGGCGAGCTCGCCGCTCAACACGCCGGACCGCGACGACGATTTCGCGCGCGGCGAGAGCGCGATGGTACCCGGCGCCCCGCGGTGGACGCGCCGGTGCGAAGCGTGCAAGGCGAATGGCTGCTCGCGAACTTTCCGGGTGCGTTCACGCTGCTTGCGTTCGGCGCGGTCGTGCCGGCTGAAGACGCGGCGAGGCTTGCCCGCGCGCCGATTCCCTGCGGCATCGTGCAGGTCGGCGGTGCGCCGGTGGCGCATTCGGTGCACGTGGAGGATGTCGACGGCCTCGCGGCGTCGCGCTACGACGCGCGCGCGGGCACCTGCTACCTGCTGCGCCCCGACCAGCACGTCTGTGCGCGCTGGCGGGCGTTCGACCGTCGCGCCGTCGAAGCGGCAATCGCGCGCGCGACGTGCAACGAGTGAAGGATCCACGATGGCGCACCTCAACACCGAGCCCAACCTCGCCGCGCCCGACGATTTCTACGAGCGGCTGATCGACATGCACCGCGACCTTTCGGAAGAGGCGAGCGCGCGCGTCAACGCGAAGCTGATCCTGCTTCTCGCCAACCACATCGGCGACGCCGAAGCGCTCGACGAGGCGATGCGGATCGCGCGCGGGGCGCAGTAGAATAGCCGCTCGGTTCCAACGCGGGCTCGACCAATGACCTACGAGAACATCCTCGCTCGAAACGCGCGACCGGGTCGCAATGATCCGCCTCAATCGGCCGCAGCGCATGAACGCGCTGAACGACGCGCTCGCCGACGAGTTGAAGGACGCGCTCGGCAAGCTCGACGCCGACGCCGCGATTCGGCTGCATCGTCATCACCGGCAACGAGAAGGCGTTCGCCGCCGGCGCCGACATCGGCGCGATGGCGGAATGGAGCTACGCCGAAGGTCTACGACGACAACTACATCACGCGCAACTGGGAGCACGATCCGCCACACGCGCAAGCCGGTGATCGCCGCCGTCGCGGGCTATGCGCTCGGCGGCGGCTGCGAGCTCGCGATGGCCTGCGACATCATCATCGCCGCCGACACCGCGAAGTTCGGCCAGCCCGAGATCACGATCGGCACGATGCCCGGGTTCGGCGGCACGCAGCGGCTGCCGCGCGCCGTGGGCAAGGCGAAGGCGATGGACTGGTGCCTGACCGGCCGGATGATCGACGCCGCGGAAGCCGAGCGCGCGGGCCTCGTCGCGCGCGTCGTGCCGGCCGACAAGCTGGTCGACGAGGCGCTCGCGATGGCGGCGCAAGATCGCGTCGTTCTCGCTGCCGGTCGTGCTGAAGATCAAGGAAGCGGTCAATCGCGCGTACGAATCGTCGCTCGCGGAGGGCCTGCTGTTCGAGCGGCGCGAGTTCCACGCGACGTTCGCGCTCGACGACCAGAAGGAAGGCATGCGCGCGTTCGTCGAGAAGCGCAAGCCCGCGTTCAAGCACCGCTAGTCCACCCGAAGGAGTTCTCCCATGCAAGCGACGCGTCGCATCACCCTTCTCGCCCTTGCGGCGCTGCTGCTCGCGGGCTGCGCGTCGACCACGCTGCGCAACGCGTGGTACGACCCGACGTTCAAGGGCGGGCCGTTCCGCAAGATCCTCGTCGTAGGCGTCGGCAGCACGCTCGACACGCGCCGCACGTTCGAGGACGTCTTCGCGCAGCAGCTCACGGCGGCTGGAGCGCAGGGCATTCCGGGCTACCAGTTTCTCGCCGACGATGCACGCCAGAACGAGCCGGGCTGGAACGCCGGCGTCGCCGCATCGGGCGCCGACGGCGTGATGATCGTTCGCCTGCTCGGTGTCGATACGCGCACGCAGGTCACGACGACGATGGTGCCGGGCCCCGCCTGGGGCCCGGGCTGGGGGCCGGGATGGGGTGGCGGCGGCTGGGGCGCCTCGATGGTGGCGGTCCCCGAAATATCGCAATACAGCATCGCGAGCGTCGAAACCACGCTCTTCGACGTGGCCGCACGACGCGTCGTCTGGGCGGGGTCGACGGAGACGTTCAATCCGAGGTCGGTCCGCCAGGAGCTGCCGGGCTTCGCCAATCTGATCCTCGGCCAGCTTCAGGCCCGCGGACTGCTGCCCGCAAAGTCCTGACGAATCGATCAGCGCGCCAGCGGCGCGAAGTACATCGAGCCCGCGTCGAGGCGCAGCGTCAGCACGAGACTGCCGTCCGCAAAGCGGTAGGTGCCGACTTCCGCCAGCTGGCGGAGGAATTCGGTTCCCTGAGAGCCGTGCGGGCAGCCCATCTTGGTGGTGGCGGCGGACGAGAGCGTCAGCGTGCGGCCCGCGCCCGCGTCGTAGCGCGCGCCGCCGCGATTACAATCGGCGCGGAGCTGGACGCGGCCGTCCGGCATGAACTCGAGCGTGTAGCGCTCGGGCACGTCGGGGACAACCGCCTTGTCGCTGGAGACCTGCGTTCTTTGCCACGCCCAGACACGCCCGGCGAGCGCGTCGCCACCTTCGGCAGCGGCGATCGCGGGCGGAATCATGATCGGGACGACCGGCGGCAGCGCCGACTTGGACGGAGTCGGCGCGCTGCAGGCAGCGACGGCAATCGTCGCGACGGCGATCGCGAAGGCGGGAAGACGTAGCAGCATGGCTTTGCTTTCGGCATGACGGGTGGCGCGGGCGCACCGAACCTGCGCCGCATGGTGCCGGCGCTCGGCGTCGCGCAGATCATATCGTGGGGCACGCTGTTCTACGGGATCGGCGTGCTCGGCGCGCCCATGCGCGACACGCTGCACACGAGCGACGTCATCCTCTTTGGCAGCTTCACCTGCGGTTTGTTCGCATCGGGCATCGTGTCGCCGTGGGTCGGCCGGCGCATCGACGCCCACGGCGGCCGCGGCGTCCTCGCGTGGGGGTCGCTGCTGGGTGCGCTCGCCTGCGCCATGCTCGCGCTCGCTCCCAACGCCGCCGTGATGTTCACGGGATGGCTCGCGGCTGGCGTCGCGATGGCGGCGTGCCTGTACGACCCGGCGTTCGCGACGCTGCATCGCGTCGCCGGCGGATCGTATCGTCGGGCCGTCACCGCGCTGACGTTGTTCGGCGGCTTCGCGAGCACGGTGTTCTGGCCGCTGTCGCAATTCCTGCTCGATACCGTCGGATGGCGCGCCGCGTTCGCGATCTACGCGGCGCTGCATGCGTTCGTCTGCCTGCCGCTGCATCTGGCGTTCGCACCGGGTGGCGATGTGCACGTCGCGACGCCGGCCGAGCCGCGCGCGCAGGCAGATCAGGGCGACGACTCGCGGCGTGCCGTGTCGCGTCACGCGTTCGCGTGGCTCGCCATCGCGCTCGCGCTGGCGACGTTCATCAGTTCCGCGCTGTCCGCGCACCTGATCGGCCTTTTGACCTTCTCGGGTCTCGCGGCACGCGACGCCGTGCTGATCGGCTCGCTGATCGGGCCGATGCAGGTCGCCGGGCGCATCATGGAGTTCGCGTTCAACCGGCACATTCGTGCGATCGCGGTGGGCACGCTGGCGTTCGCGCTGCTCGCGCTGTCGCTCGCGATCCTCTCGCAGGTGCACGGCGTGTGGATCGTCGCGCTCGCGTTCGCGATCTGCTACGGCTGGAGCAACGGCGTGATGACGATCGTTCGCGGCACCGTTCCGGCGGAGCTGTTCGGCCATCGCGGCTACGGCGCGCTGCTCGGCCGCCTCGCGCAGCCGCAGTTCGTCGCGAAAGCGGCCGCGCCACTCGCGCTGACGCTCGTGTTCACCATCGACGCATCGCGTGTGCTGACCTTCGCGACGCTGGTCGCCTGCGGCGTGCTCGCGCTCTGGGCGTACCAGCGCGCGGTCCGCGCGCGGTAGCGCTTCAGCCGCCGGCGTTTCGGCGGCGCCACCACGCGATCGCCGCGAACGCGACCATCACCGGAACGATCAGCCATAGCCACGCGGCAGCGTCGGACGCATGCCGCGGCGCCGGCAGCAGGTCGGGATCGCGCAGGCGTTCGGGAAACGGCCGCGGCGGCACCGGAACGATCTGCGCGAGCGCCGGATCGCTCGGGACGCGCGTCTTGTACTCCCATGTCGTCACCGCCGGCGCGTCTCCCAAGACGCGGCTCGACGGAAACTGGGGAAAGCGCAGGAACACGAGCGCATCGAGATCCTGCGCGAGCATCTGCGCAAGCGGGCCGCCCGGACTGCCGTTGGCGCCGTTGCTTCCCAGCGCAAGCAGGTCGGTGAAGATCTCCTCGAGCGCGGCGGCGGGCAAGAGCCGCGTCTGGTCCGTATGCAGGTAGTCGAAGGCGAGCTTGGCCTTCGCGACCGACATCTCCTTCGCCGCGATGAACGGAAAGCCCGCCCACGCCAGCGCGCGGCTCGACGGGCCGCGCGCGGGGACGTCCCAGCCGAGCGCGCGCAACGTGTCGACGCTGATGCTCGTGCAGTTCTGCGTCGGATGGTAATAGACGAGCTGGTGCCGGTAGAACTGGTTGTAGACGCGACCCAGCGCCGATTGCACGAGCGCCGCGGCGCGCTCGTCGGACAGCACCGCGACCAGCATGTACGAGGGCCGGTACCAGGCCTGGCCGCTGTTGAGATCGCCGAGATAGTTGTCGAGCGGCAACGGCGCGGCGATGATGCCTTTCTCGCTTTCCGAGTCGAGCGTGTAGAAGTTGTTGACCAGCCAGTCCCCGATCGAGCCGTCGGCGGCGACGCGGCCGGTGACGATCGCGAAATGGCCGCCATGCGCCTCGTCGTCGTCGCCCTGCGCGCCGTTCACCATGAAGGCCAGTACCGTGCGTCCACTTAGGTCCTGCGGTGCGCGCACGTTCCGCCACGCGGTCCACGCGGCGTATGGGCTTTGCGCGCCGCCGCCCGGCTCCTCGCGCATCCATTCGCGCAGCGTGAGCCCCGGCGTGACGCCGTCGCGCAGCGCTCGCGCCGGCGGCAGCGCGCGCAGGACGAAATCCTCGGGCCACCACGTGCGCGCGATGAGGCCGCCGTCCTGCGCCTTCGTCCCGCGCAGCGCGACCGGACGCGCAGCGAAATAGCGCGCCGAGCTCGCATCGAAGTACGAGCGATTCAGCGGGATCTTGTCGGCGAGGCGCAGCGGCGTCGTCGCGCCGTCCGCGGAAAAGGAGTGGGCGTCGAGCGCGATGGTCGCGTTGCGCACCGACAGCGGACTCTCGATCCACACCAGCGGCGGGTAATCGATCGGAGCGCTCGACGAGCGCTGCGATTGCCACGCGCGGATGTCGTCGAACGGACGCACGCTGGTCGAGAAACCCGCGATGGGGCGCCCCGGCAGCGGAACCGCAATCGTCTCGTGCTCGAAATACCAGAGCGCCGCAGGATGCACCCCGCAGTCGGTGCACCGACCGTCGGTGAGGCGGAAATCATCCGCGGGATAGAGGCCGAAGGTGCCGCGTGCATTCGCCGGCGCGATCGCGCCGGCGGCAAGAGCGGCGGCCGCGGTCATCGCGGCCAGCATGCGCAAGAGTGGCGTGCGATCGGCGAAAGGATCAGGGTGTCCGGAGCGACGAATGGAGTGCTCGCCTGTGCATCGCGTGCGAAGCGGGCATGTAGGACGAACCCCGACACCGCGTGTCCGCAAACCCGACTTTCATCGAACCTGTCGCAGGAGCATGGTGCCACCATGACGGATTACCGGTTCATCGATCGCCTGACGCGCAATCCCGCCGCCGAACGCGGGGCGCTCGCCCGCAGTCTGCTCGACGCCCGCGCGTCGATCGCGCCCAAGTACTTCTACGACGCGTCGGCTGCGCGCTTTTCGGCGCGATCTGCGAGTTGCCCGAATACTACCCGACGCGTACCGAGCGAGCGATCTTCACCCGGTATCGCGACGAGATCGCCGAGGCCGCCGGCCACGGCCGGCAGTTCGTCGACCTGGGCGCGGGCGACTGCTGCAAGGCAGAGAGCTGGCTGCCGTTCCTCGAGCCGACGCGCTATGTCGCCGTCGACATCGCCGGTGACGCGCTCGCACGAGCCCTCGCGCGCCTCGCGCCGGAGTTTCCCGAACTGGCGCTCACGGGCATCGTCGCCGACTTCAGCGACGGTCTCGATCTGCGCAGCGATCTGGGCGATGCGCCTGCCACGTTCTTCTACCCCGGCTCGTCGATCGGCAACTTCGCGCCGGACGACGCGCTGCGCGTTCCTGTCCGATGTGCAACTGCACTGCCTCGCAGCCGAAGGCAGCGGCCTTCTGATCGGCGTCGGATACGCAAGAAGGATCCGCGCCGGCTGCAGGCGGCGTACGACGACGCGCCCGGCGTGACGGCCGCGTTCAATCGCAACGTGCTGCGACCACGTCAACCGCGTCATCGGCACCGACTTCGACCCGGCGGCTTCGACCACCTCGCGTTCTTCGACGAGCGCGCCGGCCGCATCGAGATGCATCTCGTGGCCAGTCGCCGGCAGACGGTGCGCGTCGGTGACGTCGACCGCGCGTTCGACGAGGGCGAGCGCGATCCACACGGAGAACTCGTACAAGTACACGCCCGCGGACTTCACGGCGCTGCTGCAGTCAGCCGGATTCGCGCGCGTGCGCTGCTGGCAGGACGACGCGCGCGACTTTGCCGTCTACTACGCCGCCTGAAGCGGGTGTCGCCGTGCGACCGGTGCCTACGCGGCGTCGCGTGCGAGGCGCAGCCCCGAGAACTGCCAGCGCGCGTCCGGCGGGAAGAAATTGCGATAGGTCGCACGGATGTGCGACGCGCGGCGTGGCGCAGCGAGCCGCCGCGCAGCACGTACTGGTTGCACATGAACTTGCCGTTGTACTCGCCGACCGCGCCCGCAGCGGGTCGGTAGCCGGGGTAGGCGCCGTAGCTCGACTGCACGTCCATTCCCACACGTCGCCGAACAGCTGTGCCGGCGCATCGCGCTGCGCCTCGTCCGCCGACGCCACCGGATGCAACGCGCCGCTCTCGACGAAGTTGCCCGCGATGGGCACGTCGCGCGCCGCGACTTCCCACTCGAACTCGGTCGGCAGCCGCGCGCCGGCCCAGCGCGCATACGCGTCCGCCTCGAAGTAAGCTCACGTGACAGACCGGCGCATGTGGATCGATCTCTGCCATGCCGTGCAGCGTGAACGTCCGCCACGCGCCGTCGTTGCGCTGTCCAGTAGAGCGGCGCCTCCCAGCCCGTGCGTACGCACGGCGTCCCAGCCGAGCGACAGCCACAGCTCCGGACGGCGATAGCCGCCGTCCGCGATGAAATCGGCGAACTCGCCATGCGTGACCGGCCGCGACGCGAGCTCGAAAGGCTCGACGAATGACGCGGTGGCGCGGTGCTTCGTTGTCGAACGCAAAGCCGTCACCGGCGTGACCGATGGTCGCGACGCCGCCGTGGTGCCGATGCCACGCGAGCGCCCGCGGCCGCGACCGGCGGCCAGCGGCCAGCCCGCGCGGTATGACGGGCTGCTGCGGGTTGCGCGACAGCAGGTGCTTGACGTCGGTCAGGATCAGCTCCTGATGCTGCTGTTCGTGATGGATGCCGAGCTCGATCGAGATCGCGCGTCGCGGCGGCGGATCGGGCGGTCGAGGAGCGTCGTGCATCGCGCGGTCGACGTGCGCGCGATATGCGAGCACGGTCGCGAGGTCGGGCCGCGAGAGCAGCCCGCGCTCGCGGCCGCGGATGGCGCGTCGCCGACGGCGTTGTAATACGAATTGAAGAGCACGCGGAACGCGGCGTCGAACGGCCGCATACCCGGGCAGCGAAGGCGCGAGCAGGAACGTCTCGAAGAACCAGCTCGTGTGCGCGAGATGCCACTTGACCGGGCTCGCGTCGGGCATCGATTGCAGCGCGCAATCCTCGTCCGAAAGCGGCGCAGCGAGCGCGAGTGACGCGCCCCGCACCGCGTCGAAACGCGCTCCTTCCACCGCGGCGGTGGCCGGCGGGCGACGCGCGGACTGGGGGGGACGAGGCGAGGGACTGGCGTGCATGGCGACCTCCATTCCTGTGGCGTCGCGGGGGAGGACCGTCAACTTACACGACAGGCGGCCCGCCGTGCGGTCAGCGACGGCGGCCGCCGGCGTCAGCGTTTGTCCGACACGCCATCGGCGAGCAACGCCTGCGCGGCCGCGATGCCGCTACGCACCGCAGCTTCGAGCGTCGCCGGATATTCGGCGTCGCAGTAGTCCCCACACAGATAGAGCCCTGGCGCGAGCCGAGATGCCGCGGGTCTGACGCGGCCCGGCGTGCAGGCGTAGGTCGCGCGCTTCTCGGCGATCACCTTCGACCACACGCACGCGGGCCAGTCGGGGCGCAGGCGCCGCAACTGTGCGTCGGCTGCGCGCGCGAGGGTATCGTGAGGCAGCGCCATGTGCGGACCCGACGCACTGATCACGACGGCGACCAGCTGAGCCAGTGGCGCCCGCTCGCCGGGTCGCGCACGGGCAAGCACGTCCGGCCGGTCGAGCACCCATTGACCCGGCTGGTCGTCGAGCCGCGCGATCGGCGCGGGCAGCGGCGCGCGCGTGGCGTATCCGAGCCAGACCGTAACGATCGGCTCGTACTCGAGCGCCTCGATTGCACCGATCGCGGCGGCGAGCGCGGGACGCGCCGCCAGCATTTCGTCCGCGAACGCATGCGCGAGCTGGTGGGGTCCGACGGCGACGATCGCCGCGCGTGCCGGCACCGCGGTGTTTCCCGCCGCGAGCGTTGCGCCGTCGCGAGCCGCGGCCACCACCTTGGCATTCGTGCCGGTGCGGATGTCGCCGTTGCGCATGCGGACGTATGCTGCCGCGCGCTCGGGTAGCAGCGCGCTCAGGTCGGTCGTCGGAACGATGAAGTCACTCGCGGTACCGTCGCCGCCGAACGCGCTGCGCAACACGTTCGCGAACACCGACGCCGACGCGGCCCGCACCGGCGTGTTGAGAGCGGCGAGGCAGAGCGGCGTCCACAGCTCGCGCACGACGCGCGGTGGCAACGGCGCGAGCATCTTCGCCACCGTCTCCCGCGGCGGCCGCGCGTAGCCGTCGCGCTCCAGCGCACGCATCCAGCCGATGTTGGCAACGCGCTCGTGCCAGGTGAGGCCGCGCGCGGCCAGGAGGCCGATCGCGAGGCCGAGCCGCCCGGGCGCACGCCGTGCGACGATCGTCACCGAATGCGAGCGAACGCCGGCGAGCGGCACGATCTCGAGCGGGCGCCGGATCACGGGCGTCGTCGCCGGACCGTGCACGCGCCGCAGCAGCGAAAGCGTCTCGCGGTAAGCGCCGAGCATCAGGTGCTGGCCGTTGTCGAGCGGCAGGCCGTCGATTTCGACGCGCCGCGCGCGCCCGCCGAGCACCGGTCCGGCCTCGAACAGCAACACCGGCACGCCGGCGTCGGCGAGCGTCACTGCCGCGGCGCATCCCGCCCAGCCGCCGCCGACGATCGCAACGGGCAGCGTCAATCCGCGCGTGCGGTCTTCCACGCGATCCAGAGCTTGCGCAGCGGCGTGAGTGCGATCCGGCGATCCAGAACGCGGTAGCCGTCGCGCTCTATCTCGGTCAGCAACGTGCGGTAGATCGCCGCCATGATGAGGCCGGGTCGCTGCGCGCGGCGGTCGGCGGGATCGAGCTGCGCGTAGGCGCGGTCGTACCATGATCGCGCCCGCGCCGCCTCGAACTGCATGAGGGCGCGGAACGGTTCCGTGACGGTTCCGGCGGCGAGCGAGGACGGCGCGACGCCGAACTTCGCGAGGTCTTCCTGCGGCAGGTAGATGCGTCCGCGGCGCGCGTCCTCGCCGACGTCGCGCACGATGTTCGTCAGCTGGAACGCGATGCCGAGGTCGCGTGCGTAGCCGAGCGTCGTCGCGTGCGCGTAGCCGAAGATCTTCGCCGACAGGATGCCGACGACGCCGGCGACGCGGTGGCAGTAGGTCTCGAGCGCCGCGAAATCGAGGTAGCGCGAGTGGTCGAGGTCCATCGTCATGCCGTCGATGATCGTCTGCAGCTGCGCCTCGGGCAGGTCGAATTCGCGCACCACCGGCACCAGCGCCTGCGCCACCGGATGCTGCGGGCTGCCCGCATACGTCGCGGCGACTTCGTTACGCCACCACGCGAGCTTGATGCGCGCGACGCCGGGATCGCTGACGGCATCGACGACGTCGTCGACCTCGCGGCAGAACGCGTAGAGCGCGGTGATCGCGCGCCGCCGCGGCGGCGGCAGGAACATGAAGCTGTAGTAGAAGCTCGACCCGCTCTGCGCCGTCTTCTGTCGCGCGTATTCGTCCGGCGTCATCGAAGGACTTCCGCGATGCGGGGAGGCACGAGTGCGCGGAAGCCGACGGCGATCCAGTCACGCGGCCCGAGCATCGGGCGGTGACGAAACACGTCGCCGCCGACGGCGTCGATGCGATCGAGGATGCGCGTGCCGCCGGCGATCACCGCGGAGAGCTCGAGGCCGAGCCGCGCCGGCAGCGCGCGTACCAGCGGCCGGCCGGCGGCCAGAAGCGCCCGGGCGCGCGCAGTCTCGAACGCCAGCAGCGCACGCCATCGCGCATCGACGTCACGGCGGTCGAATTGCGCTTCCGCCACGCCGAAGTGCGCGAGGTCTTCGAGCGGAAGATAGACGCGTCCGCGCTGCCAGTCGCCGGCGACGT
Source organism: uncultured beta proteobacterium (assembly GCA_963851465.1). Classification (GTDB taxonomy): domain Bacteria; phylum Pseudomonadota; class Gammaproteobacteria; order Burkholderiales; family Casimicrobiaceae; genus VBCG01. Next base: position 125,990 of record CAWKPJ010000004.1, on the reverse strand, counting down.
CCTGCCAGAAATTGGTGAGCTGCAGGCCGGTGCAGACCGCGTCGCTGGCCGCAAGGTTGTCCGGCGATTCGCGCTCATACAGCGCCAGCAGCAACCGGCCGACCGGGTTCGCGGAACGCCTGCAGTAGTCCAGAAGGTCCGTATAACGCGGGTAGCGCGTCTTCGTCACGTCCTGTCTGAACGCGGAGACGAGGTCGTGCATGGGCGCGAGCGGCAGACGATGCCGTCGCACCGCCGCCGCCAGCTCGGGGAAAGGCGGCGCGGGCGGCGTCTCGCCGCGCGCGATCGCGGCGAGCGCGTCGTCGAACGCCGCGAGCGCAGCGAGCCGCGCGGGCGCGGGCACGTCCCCTTCATCGGCAAGGTCGTCTGCTGCGCGCGCGAAGCGGTAGATCGCGATGACGGCGGGGCGCAGCCGCGCGGGCACGAGCCGTGAGGCGACAGGGAAGTTTTCGTAGTGGTCGACCGCCACGTGGGCGCCGGAGCTCGATGACGACCCGGACCATTATAAGGATGCGTCGCGCGCGTTCCGCGGTGCGCCGGAACCCGCAGGCGGATCGGCTATAATTCGTGACCGCGCGACGGCGTGACGCCGGCGCCCGCGAAAGTGGCGGAATTGGTAGACGCACCAGCCTTAGGAGCTGGCGGGACACCCCGTGGGGGTTCGAGTCCCCCCTTTCGCACCATCGGATCCCGCAGGGACCGGACCTCATCTTTTCGACTCACGGAATTCCGAACGCATGCAGACCACCCTGGAGAATCTAGGCCAACTGGAGCGGCGCCTGAACGTCGCGGTTCCCGTTGCGCAGATCGAAGGCGAGGTGCAGAAGCGCCTGGCAAACCTGGCGAAGACTGTGCGCATCTCGGGCTTCCGGCCCGGCAAGGTGCCGCTCAAGATGGTCGCGCAGCAATATGGACCGCAGGTGCGCTCCGACGTCATCGCCGACAAGGTCAACGAGACCTTCAACGAGGCGGTGCGCGCGCAGAACCTGCGCGTTGCCGGCTATCCGCGGATCGAGCGCAAGCAGCAGGACGATCCCGTCGCGGCCGACGCGCTCGAGTTCTCGGCGATCTTCGAGGTCTACCCCGAGGTTACGCTCGGCAATGTGGCGTCGATCGCCATCCAGCGGCCGCAGGTCGAGGTGACGCCGGCCGACGTCGACCGCACGCTCGACGTGCTGCGCAAGCAGCGCACGACGTACGCGCCGGTCGCCCGCGATGCGAAGCCGGGTGATCGCGTAACGGTGGACTTCACCGGCACGATCGACGGCGTCGCGTTCCCCGGCGGGCAGGCGAAGGACTTCGCGATCCAGGTCGGCGAGGGCCGGATGCTGCCGGAGTTCGAAGCGGTGGTGACCGGGCTCAAGACGGGCGAAACGCGATCATTCCCGCTGACCTTTCCCGCCGACTACCACGGCAAGGAAGTTGCGGGGCGGGAGGCCGCAGTTCGAGTTGACGGTGAAGGAAGTTGCCGAACCGACCATTCCCGCGCTCGACGAGGAGTTCGCGCGCGCGTTCGGCATCAAGAGCGGCAAGGTCGACGAGTTGCGCGCGGAGGTCGAAGGCAACCTCAAGCTCGAGCTCAAGCGCAAGGTCGAGGCGACGGTCAAGGAGCAGGCGCTGTCCGGCTTGCGCGAGCAGACGCAGATTGCGCTGCCGCGCGCGCTGGTGGATATCGAAACGCAGGGCCTGATGGAGCGCACGGCCGGGCGCATGCGCGAGCAGGGGATGAAGGTCGAGGATGCGAATCTCACGCCCGAGATGTTCCGGCAGCAGGCGACCGACCGTGTCGCGCTGGGCCTCATCATCGGCGAGCTGGTGCGCAAGGAAGGGCTGCAGGCGAAGCCCGAGCAGGTGAAGGCGCGCGTCGAGGAAATCGCGCAAACATACGAGCAACCCGACGCCGTGGTCCGCTGGCATTACGAGAAGCGCGAGCGCCTGGCCGACTTCGAGGCGCTCACCGTCGAACAGAACATCGTCGACTGGCTGCTTGCGCGCGCCAGCGTGACCGACGTGCCGATGACGTTCGAGGCGCTGATGACGCCGTCCACAGGCGGCGCGTGACGGCCGGGCCGGTCGCGTACGGTTGAGCGGACCGGGCCGGTTCAATCAATCGGCCGGCCGGCCGTTCGAGCCCCACCCTTGACGCCCCGGTGCGGCGGACCCATCTTTAGCGCACCAGCGGCGCGGCCGGCGATCAGTCCTGGGCCGTGGCTGCTACATCACCGAGGAAAGCAATGGACGAAACGAGAGCGCTGGGCCTGGTCCCGATGGTCATCGAGCAGAGCGGACGCGGCGAGCGCGCGTACGACATCTATTCCCGTCTCCTCAAGGAGCGCGTGGTCTTCCTGGTCGGCCCGGTCAACGACAACGCGGCGAACCTGATCGTTGCGCAGATGCTGTTCCTGGAATCGGAGAATCCCGACAAGGACATCCACTTCTACATCAACTCGCCGGGCGGATCGGTTTCGGCCGGCATGGCGGTCTTCGACACGATGCAGTTCATCAAGCCCGACGTCTCGACGCTTTGCGTGGGCATGGCCGCCTCGATGGGCGCGTTCCTGCTCGCCGCCGGCGCGAAGGGCAAGCGCTTCGCGCTGCCCAACTCCACCGTGATGATTCACCAGCCGTCGGGCGGCTTCCAGGGGCAGGTATCCGATATCGAGCGGCACGCCCAGTTCGTGATCGACCTCAAGAAGCGCTTCATCACGCTGATGGCCAAATTCACCGGCCGCAGCGTCGAACAGGTCGAGCGGGACCACGATCGGGACAACTTTCTGTGGGCCGAAGCAGCCAAGGAATACGGTATCGTCGACCAGGTCTTGCAAAGTCGGGCGCAGGGCGCGTAAAGTTGTCCACTAGGTATGCGGTGCACCCGCTTGTTTCATTTCACAGATATCCGATTCCGCCACGCGTGAACCTGAATGGCTGACAAGTCCTCCGGCGACAAGCTCCTTTACTGCTCGTTCTGCGGGAAGAGCCAGCACGAGGTGCGCAAGCTCATCGCCGGCCCGTCGGTGTTCATCTGCGACGAGTGCATCGAGCTTTGCAACGACATCATTCGCGAAGAGGGCGGCTCGGGCGAGGCGGCGCGCGCCGATCGCAGCAAGCTGCCCACCCCGCACGAGATCCGCAACATCCTCGACCAGTACGTGATCGGTCAGGAGCCGGCGAAGAAGATCCTCTCGGTCGCCGTTTACAACCATTACAAGCGGCTCGAGTCCGGCGCCAAGGAAGACGACGTCGAGCTCGCGAAGTCGAACATCCTGCTGATCGGCCCGACGGGCTCCGGCAAGACGCTGCTGGCGCAGACGCTGGCGCGGCTCCTCGACGTGCCGTTCGTGATCGCGGACGCGACGACGCTCACCGAAGCCGGCTACGTCGGCGAGGACGTCGAGAACATCATCCAGAAGCTGCTGCAGAAGTGCGACTACGACATCGAGAAGGCGCAGCGCGGCATCGTCTACATCGACGAGATCGACAAGATCTCGCGCAAGAGCGACAACCCGTCCATCACGCGCGACGTGTCGGGCGAGGGCGTGCAGCAGGCGCTGCTCAAGCTGATCGAAGGGACGATCGCCAGCGTCCCGCCGCAAGGCGGCCGCAAGCACCCGAACCAGGAATTCGTGCAGGTCGACACGACGAACATCCTGTTCGTCTGCGGCGGCGCGTTCGACGGCCTCGAGAAGATCATTCGCCAGCGTACCGCCAAGACGGGCATCGGGTTCGGCGCCGAAGTGGCGAGTCCTGACGACCGCAAGAACATCACCGCGCTGCTGCGCGAAACGGAGCCGGAAGACCTGATCAAGTTCGGGCTGATTCCGGAGTTCGTCGGTCGCCTGCCGGTGGTCGCGACGCTCGACGAGCTGGACGAGATGGCGCTGATCCAGATTCTGGTCGAGCCCAAGAATGCGCTGCTCAAGCAGTACCAGAAGATGTTCCGGATGGAGAATGTCGAGCTCGAGATCCGCGAGCAGGCGTTGCGCGCCATCGCGCGCAAGGCGCTGGCGCGCAAGACGGGAGCGCGCGGCCTGCGCTCCATCCTCGAGCAGGTGCTGCTCGACGTGATGTACGACCTGCCGTCGCTGTCGAACCTTTCGCGCGTGATCGTCGACGAATCGACGATCGCGAACGACGGCAAGCCGCTGCTGATGTTTGCCGACACGCCCAAGGTCGCCGCCGCCCACTGATCTCCGGCCGGGCGCCGCGCCGGCCACACCCGGCGTCGGATCGACTGTCGTTTGCGGGCCACAATGGACTGCCGTCCGGCAGCCCGCGGCCGCCGCCGGTTGCCGCTTCGGCCGGCCCGTCGTAACCCCGCGCGTATAATCAGGTTTTGGCGAAAACCCGGCGCGCGGCCTCGGTTTCCCCTGCGCTTCCCTTGTCGCGACCGGTGGACGACCCCATGTTTTCGCACGAGTACCCCCACCCGAGAGCCGAATGCCCACCGATCCGACCCCCTCGAATGATGTAACGGCCCTGCCGCTGCTGCCGCTGCGGGATGTCGTCGTGTTCCCCCACATGGTGATCCCGCTGTTCGTCGGCCGCCCGAAGTCGATCAAGGCGCTCGACGTCGCGATGGACGCCGGCAAGCACATCCTGCTCGTCGCGCAGAAGCTCGCGGCGAAGGACGATCCTGTCGCCGAGGATCTCTACGACATCGGCAGCGTGGCCACCGTGCTGCAGATGCTGAAGCTGCCCGACGGCACCGTGAAGGTGCTGGTCGAGGGCACGCAGCGCGCGCGCATCCTGCAGATCGAGGAGCACGGCGAGTATCTGGCCGCCACGGCCCAGCCGATCGCCGGCGATCCGGGCCAGGCCCATGAAGTCGAAGCGATGCGCCGCGCACTGCTCGCGCAGTTCGACCAGTACGTCAAGCTCAACAAGAAGATCCCGCCGGAGATCCTTACCTCGATGTCCGGCATCGACGACGGCGGCCGTCTCGCCGACGCGATTGCCGCGCATCTGCCGCTCAAGCTGGAGCAAAAGCAGCAGATCCTCGAGATGAGCGAGGTCGGCAAGCGCCTCGAGCACCTGCTCGGCGTGCTCGAAGGCGAGGTCGACATCCTGCAGGTGGAAAAGCGCATCCGCGGCCGCGTCAAGCGCCAGATGGAGAAGAGCCAGCGCGAGTACTACCTGAACGAGCAGGTCAAGGCGATCCAGAAGGAATTGGGCGAGGGCGACGAGAACGCCGATCTGGACGAGATGGAAAAGAAGATCAAGGCCGCGCGCATGTCCAAGGAAGCCGAGGGCAAGGCGATGGCCGAGATGAAGAAGCTGCGCATGATGTCGCCGATGTCGGCCGAGGCGACGGTCGTGCGCAACTTCATCGACACGCTGCTCGGCTTGCCGTGGCGCAAGAAGAGCAAGATCAGCAAGGACCTCGCCAATGCGGTCAAGGTGCTCGACGCCGACCACTACGGCCTCGAGAAGGTCAAGGAGCGCATCGTCGAGTATCTCGCCGTGCAGCAGCGCGTCGAGCGTCTCAAGGGACCGATCCTCTGCCTCGTCGGGCCGCCCGGCGTCGGCAAGACCTCGCTCGGCCAGTCGATCGCGCGCGCGACCAACCGCAAGTTCGTCCGGATGAGCCTGGGCGGCGTCCGCGACGAAGCCGAAGTGCGCGGCCACCGCCGCACGTACATCGGGTCGATGCCCGGCAAGATCCTGCAGAACATGACCAAGGTCGGCGTGCGCAATCCGCTGTTCCTGCTCGACGAAGTCGACAAGATGGGCATGGACTTCCGCGGCGATCCGTCGTCCGCGCTGCTGGAGGTGCTCGACCCCGAGCAGAACAACACGTTCGTCGATCACTACGTCGAGGTCGAATACGACCTGTCCGACGTGATGTTCGTCGCGACGGCGAACACGATGAACATCCCGGCGCCGCTGCTCGACCGGATGGAAGTGATCCGTCTCTCCGGCTACACCGAGGACGAGAAGATCGCGATCGCGAAGCAGTACCTGCTGCCGAAGCAGATGAAGAACAACGGCATCAAGCAGGACGAGTTCCACATCGCCGAGAGCGCGCTGCGCGACATCGTCCGCTACTACACGCGCGAAGCCGGCGTGCGCAACCTCGAGCGCGACATCAGCAAGATCTGCCGCAAGGTGGTGAAGACGCTGCTGCTCAACGAGAGCCAGGGCAAGGCGCGGCGCGGCAAGGGTCCGGTCGAGGTCAATTCGAAGAACCTCGACAAGTACCTCGGCGTGCGCCGCTTCACGTACGGCATCGCGGAGCGCAAGAACCAGATCGGCCAGGTGACCGGCCTCGCGTGGACCGAGGTCGGCGGCGATCTCCTCACCGTCGAAGCGGTGGCGCTGCCGGGCAAGGGCAAGACGACGACGACGGGCAAGCTCGGCGACGTGATGAACGAGTCGATCGCGGCGGCGCTGTCGGTCGTGCGCAGCCGCGCGAAGCAGCTCGGCATCGCACCGGACTTCTACACCAAGACCGACCTGCACATCCACCTGCCCGAGGGCGCCACGCCGAAGGACGGCCCGTCGGCCGGCGGCGCGATCGTCACGTCGATGGTGTCGATCCTCACCGGAATTCCGGTGCGCTGCGACGTCGCGATGACCGGCGAAATCACGCTGCGCGGCGAAGTGCTGCCGATCGGCGGGCTGAAAGAGAAGCTGCTGGCAGCGGGTCGCGGCGGAATCAAGACCGTGCTGATCCCGGAGGAGAACGTGAAGGACCTCACGGAGATCCCGGACGAGATCAAGAACCGCCTCGACATCCATCCGGTGCGCTGGATCGAGCAGGTGCTGTCGCAGGCGCTCGAGCGGTTGCCCACCCCTCTGCCGGACGACAAGGAAGCCGAATCGGCGGTGCCCCCGGCCGTGCCCGACGGCGAGGCCGCGGTCATCAAGCACTGAGCAACGCCGACGGGCGGCGGCCGGCGTGATCCGCCGTCCGCTGCCGTCTCAGGCCGGGCGCGAACCGCGCCGCGAGGAGTTTCCGTGAACAAAGCCGAGATGATCGACGCGATCGCGCGTCATGCCGACATTTCCAAGGCGGCCGCCGGCCGCGCGCTCGACGCGACGATCAGCGAGATCACGACGTCGCTGAAAAAGGGCGACATCGTGACGCTGGTGGGGTTCGGATCGTTCTATGTCGGCAAGCGCATGCCGCGCGCGGGCCGCAATCCACGCACGGGCGCCGCGATCCGCATCCAGGGCGCGAAGGTGCCCAAATTCCGCGCTGGAAAGGCGCTGAAGGATGCGCTAGAATAACGGGCTTTCATCCGCACGATGGACGGCGTTGCCGCAGGGTCAGGGGTGCTTAGCTCAGTTGGTAGAGCGTCGCCCTTACAAGGCGAATGTCGGCGGTTCGAGCCCGTCAGCACCCACCAGCGAAGGCGCGGAAGCAGGAACCGCAGGAGTGGGCGCAGCAACGTGGATCGCGTCGCGCGGAGCGCATCACGGGAGTGGTAGTTCAGTTGGTTAGAATACCGGCCTGTCACGCCGGGGGTCGCGGGTTCGAGTCCCGTCCACTCCGCCAGCAACCGCTTCGGTCGGAACGTCCGGGGCAAAAAATATCGGCGAACCTCGGTTCGCCGAATTTGCGTTTGTGAACATCGTGTGAACATCGCGTGAGCAGCGTTGTCCGAATCGCAATCGCGCGAGCATCGCGTGGACATTGCCGATCGCCGCAACGCTCTCCGCGTTCGGCAGCCCAGGGACCATGTACGATTTTCTCAGCAAGCACAAGCGACTCTCGCAGTTCATCCTGGCGCTGATCGCGCTGCCGTTCGCGTTCTTCGGCGTCGACTACTACTTCCGCGGCGACTCGGGCACGGCGTCGATCGCGACGGTCGGCTCCGACAAGGTCACGCAGCAGGAGTTCGACGAGGTGATGCGCGAGCAGCAGGACCGGATGCGCCAGCAGCTCGGCCGCAGCTACGACCCGGCGATGTTCGACAACGCCGAGGTGCGTTACGCGCTCGTCGACCAGCTCGTCAACCAGCGCCTCCTCGAGAACCAGGCGCGGGTCGGTCGCTTTCGCATCAGCGACACGCAGCTCGCGGAGTTCATCGCGCAACTGCCGCCGTTCCAGGAGGACGGCAAGTTCTCGCCGGATCGCTACAAGCTGGTGCTCGCGGCGCAGGGCATGTCACCGCTGCAGTTCGAGCAGCGCGTGCGCAACGAGATGCTGCTTGCTCCAATGCAGGAGCCGATCGTCAGCGCGAACATCGTCGCGCGCGCGTCGGCGGAGCGCTACCTCTCGCTGCTCGAGCAGCAGCGCGAGGTCGTGGTCGCGACGATCGACGCCGAGCCGTTCCTGAAGGACGTCAAGGTCGACGACGCCGCGGTCAAGGCGTACTACGACCAGAATCTCGCCGCGTTCCAGATCCCCGAGCAGGCGAAGGTCGAGTACGTCATGCTCACGCAGGAAGCGCTCGCCGGGCGTGTCAAGGTCGAACCCGCAGACGTGAAAGCCGCGTACGAGGCCAGCTCGAAGCAGTACACGACGCAGGAGGAGCGGCAGGCGGCGCATATCCTCATCACCGTGAAGCCGGACGCGAAGGACGACGAAAAAGCAGCGGCGAAGAAGAAGGCGGAGGCGCTGCTCGCGCAGGCGAAGGCCAATCCCGCGAAGTTCGCCGAGCTCGCGAAAGCGAATTCGCAGGACCCCGGCTCAGCGCCGCAAGGCGGCGATCTCGGTGCCTTTGCACGCGGCGCGATGGTGAAGCCGTTCGAGGACGCCGTTTTCGAAGCGAAGGCGGGCGACATCGTCGGGCCGGTACAGACCGATTTCGGCTACCACGTCATCAAGGTGAACGCCGTCGCGCCGTCGCGCGTCCAGTCGTTCGACGACGTCAAGGCGCAGATCGAAAGCGACCTGCGCAAGCAGAAGGCCGCGCAGACGTTCGCCGCCGACGCCGAAAAGTTCCAGAACATGGTCTACGAGCAGGCCGACTCGCTGGCGCCGGTCGCGAAGGCGCTCGACCTCAAGGTGGAGACCACGCCGCTGGTGACGCGCTCGCAGGTGCAGGCGCTGGCGCAGGGGAACGCGAAGTTCACGCAGGCGCTGTTCTCGCCCGAGTCGCTGCAGAGCAAGCGCAACACCGAGGCTGTCGAAACCGCCCCCAATACGCTGATGGCGGGGCGGATCGTCGAATACAAGCCGGCGACGCCGCGCCCCTTCGCCGAAGTGCAGGCCGAGATCAAACGCCAGCTGACGCACCGCGCGGCGTCGGAAATGGCGCAGCGCGCTGGTGCAGAAAAGCTCGCCGCGCTCGAAGCCGGCAAGGCAGGACGCCGGCGTCGCCTTCGGCAAGCCCCTGCTCGTCGCGCGCAATCAGCCGCAGGCGGGTCTGCCGCCGGACGCCGTGACGAAGATCTTTCAGCTGGGCGCGACCAAGCTTCCTGCCTACGCGGGTGCCGTCAACGAGTCGGGCGGCTACTCGATCTTCAAGGTCGCCAAGGTGATCGAACCGCCGGCACCGGAGCCTGCGAAGCTCGCGGCGGCAACGACGCGCGTCTCCGAACAGATCGGTCGCGAGCTTTTCACCGCGTACCTGGCAAGCCTGAAAGCGGGGGCCGACGTGAAGATCAATCCGTCGGCGCTGGAGAAGAAGTGACCTGTCGGGGGATCACCCCGGGCACTTGCTGTCCCTGAACCATTTCGCCAGCCGGTCGCGCTCCGCGCGCCGGTCGGCGTTGCTCATCTCGACGCGCTCGCCGGCGGCGTTGACGCGCCACAACACGAGGTTCTCTTCCCCGAGCTGCTTCAGCTGCCCCTGGACCAGCGCGCAGTTCTCCTGTTTTTCCTTCGCCGCCACATCCTTGCCTTGCGCGAGTTTCTGACCCTCGACTTTGTCGAGTTGACGCTGCTTGAACTCGAGCTCCTTGTTGGCAAGCTCCTTCACCGCGGCGGGGTTGGCGACGGGTGGCGGTCCCTGCAGCGTCTCCACCTTCTGGTTGCCGGCGGGGGGCTGGTCGGAATAGACGATCCGGCCGTTGGCGTCGGTCCACTTGTAGAGTCCGGCTGTCGCCGGCCCCGCGGTCGCAACGAGCGCCAGCGCGCAGAACGCTGCGGCCCGGACGCCACGGTAAACACAGGTCATTGCACACTCCACGCCATCGTATGACATTGGCAAAACTACGCCCCGCTCCCCACCGCGTCAATCGTCGCGACGCCGCAGGAGGACAGCCGGTCTTCCGCTGTGGCAAACGTGTCGAAACACGCGGTCCAGCGGCGCGTGCGCTGTGACGCAAACATAACGACCTTTTCGGGCGTTCGTTCGACTCCGCGGCTCGCGCGCGCAAGACGAATCCATTTGCAGCCGACCGCGACGTCAGCGGCGCGCCAACTTTGTTTGAGTTGTCGACTACATTGTCGAAGACACTTACAACTCGCCGTGATGCCAATAGGATAATCGTTCCCATTCAATGGCTTGAGCCGCTGGCGCGGCGGTTGCTTAGGCCACGGTTTCGGGCTGCGGACGCGGGGCGGCAATGGACGGTCGGAGTCCATACAATGAAATCGAGATGCCGTCACGCGACGGCGTCGACGCAACGCTCCCGGATCGCTACGAGCTGGAGCGACGCGCCGTGGTCGCGTGCGACGGCGATGGCGTCATGGTGGGTCGCGTGTTGGTGTTTGCCAGCATCGTCGCCGTCGCGGTGGCGATGGTCGTCTGGAGACAAATCTAGGATCGCTTCGCTTCGCCGATGCGAAGCCATCGGCACTCCCCGGGCAGCAACGTTCCGGCGCGTTCATCGATCGCGCAGTTGGCGAAGTCGACGGTCTGCGCCGATCGACGATTCACCCGGCATCGCGGACCCCCTCGTTGGTCCGCAGCAATCGACACGAATTCCACCGCAGCGAACCGCGCGGTCTCGCGCCAAGCTGTTGAATACGTGGGGAGGGCAGAAATCGACAAGGGTATAATCGATTTTTGCGCAAGGAGAAGTTTCGATGCGAGTCGTCCGCAAAGCGCTGACTTTTGACGACGTCCTGCTGGTTCCCGCATATTCGACGGTCGTACCCCGCGAAGTCTCCCTGAAGACCCGCCTCACGCGGTCGATTGCGCTCGACATTCCGCTCCTGTCGGCGGCGATGGACACCGTCACCGAGTCGCGGCTCGCGATTGCCATCGCGCAGGAAGGCGGCCTCGGCATCGTCCACAAGAACATGCCGCCGGCCAAGCAGGCGGCCGAAGTCGCGAAGGTCAAGCGCTTCGAAAGCGGCGTCGTCAAGGACCCGATCACCATTCCCCCCTCGATGTCGGTCCGCCAGGTGCTGGCACTGACGTCGCAATACCGGATCTCCGGGCTGCCGGTCGTCGAAGGCCGGCGCGTCGTCGGCATCGTCACCAATCGCGACCTGCGCTTCGAGACGAATCTCGACCAGCCGGTCGCCGACATCATGACGCCGCGCGAGCGGCTCGTGACCGTCCCCGAGGGCACCGATCTCGACGCCGCCAAGGCGCTGATGCACCGGCACCGTCTCGAGCGCGTGCTGGTCGTCAACGACGAAATGGAGCTGCGCGGCCTCATCACCGTCAAGGACATCTTCAAGTCGACCGAGCACCCGCATGCGTGCAAGGACGAGCTTGGCCGGTTGCGCGTGGGCGCTGCGGTCGGCGTCGCCTCCGACACGGACCAGCGCGTCGAAGCGCTCGTCGCCGCCGGAGCGGACGTGGTCGTAGTCGACACCGCGCACGGGCATTCGCAAGGCGTCCTCGACCGCATCGCGTGGATCAAGAAGCGCTACCCGCAGGTCCAGGTGATCGGCGGCAATGTCGCCACCGCGGCCGGCGCGCAGGCGCTGGCGGACCACGGCGCCGACGGCATCAAGGTCGGCATCGGTCCCGGCTCGATCTGCACGACGCGGATCGTCGCCGGCGTGGGCGTGCCGCAGATCTCGGCGATCCAGTCGGCGCTCGAAGGCGCGGACAAGGCCGGCGTGCCGGCGATCGCGGACGGCGGCATCCGCTACTCCGGGGACATCGCGAAGGCGATCGCCGCCGGCGCGCACACGGTGATGCTCGGCAGCCTGTTCGCGGGTACCGACGAATCGCCGGGCGACATCGAGCTCTATCAGGGCCGCTCGTACAAGAGCTACCGCGGCATGGGCAGCATCGCCGCGATGCAGCAGGGCAGTTCCGACCGGTACTTCCAGGAGCTCGAGAAGGAAGATCCGATCGCCGCAGCGGAGAAGCTCGTGCCCGAAGGGATCGAGGGGCGTGTTCCGTTCAAGGGCGCGCTGTCGAATGTGATCCATCAACTGATGGGCGGCCTGCGCGCCGCGATGGGCTACTGCGGCGCGCGCACGATCGACGAACTGCGCACGCGCTCCGAGTTCGTCGAGATCACTTCCGCCGGCATCCGCGAATCGCACGTCCACGACGTGCAGATCGTCAAGGAAGCGCCGAACTATCAGGTCGAGGGATGAGCGTCACGCCCATGAACACAACCGGAACCCGCGCATAGATGGCGGCACCGTCGCATTCCCGCATTCTCATCCTCGATTTCGGCGCGCAGTACACACAGCTGATCGCGCGCCGCCTGCGCGAAACCCACGTCTACTGCGAGATCCATCCGTTCGATGTCGGTGACGACTTCGTGCGCGCGTTCGCGCCTAAGGGCATCGTCCTTTCGGGCGGCCCGGAGAGCGTGACGGAAGGCGACACGCCGCGCGCACCCGCGGCGGTGTGGTCGCTGGGCGTGCCGGTGCTCGGCATCTGCTACGGCATGCAGACGATGGCCGCGCAGCTGGGCGGCAGCGTCGAGCCCGGCAAGGTGCGCGAGTTCGGCTACGCCGAGGTCCGCGCGCGCGGACATTCGACGCTGCTGCGCGATCTCGCGGACCGCACGAACGCGGAAGGCCACGGCTTGCTCGACGTCTGGATGAGCCACGGCGACAAGGTGACCGCGCTGCCGCCGGGCTTCAAGCTGATCGGCTCGTCCACGGCGTGCGCCATCGCGGCGATGGCCGACGAGTCGCGCGGCTACTACGCGGTGCAATTCCATCCGGAGGTCACGCACACGAAGCAGGGCGCCGCGATCCTTTCGCGCTTTGCGCACGACATCTGCGGCTGCGGCGACGACTGGAACATGCACGATTACGCCGGCGAGGCCGTGCGGTCGATCCGCGCGCAGGTCGGCAGCGACGACGTGCTGCTCGGCCTGTCGGGCGGCGTCGATTCGTCGGTGGCCGCAGCGCTGATCCACAAAGCGATCGGCGACCGGCTGACCTGCGTGTTCGTCGACCATGGCCTGCTGCGCCAGAACGAAGCCGAGCAGGTGATGGACACGTTCGCGCGCAATCTAGGCGTGCGCGTGATCCATGTCGATGCCGGCGCGGAATTTCTCGCCGCGCTCGCCGGCGTCGACGATCCCGAACGCAAGCGCAAGATCATCGGCAAGCTGTTCGTCGACGTCTTCCAGCGCGAAGCGTCCAAGCTGGCGCAGGTGAAATGGCTCGCGCAGGGAACGATCTACCCGGACGTGATCGAGTCGGCGGGAGCGAAGACGGGCAAGGCGCACAACATCAAGTCGCACCATAACGTGGGCGGCCTGCCCGACACGCTGCATCTGAAGCTGCTCGAGCCGCTGCGCGAGCTCTTCAAGGACGAGGTGCGCGAGCTCGGGCTGGAGCTCGGCTTGCCACGCGAGATGGTCTATCGCCATCCGTTCCCCGGCCCGGGCCTCGGCGTGCGCATCCTCGGCGAAGTGAAGCGCGAATGGGCCGATCTGCTGCGCCGCGCCGACGCGATCTTCATCGACGAGCTGCGCGCCGCGCGCGACGCGCACGGCAAGTCTTGGTACGACCTCACATCGCAGGCGTTCGCCGTGTTCCTGCCCGTGCGCTCGGTGGGCGTGATGGGCGATGGCCGCACGTACGAGCATGCGGTGGCGCTGCGCGCCGTGCAGACGACCGACTTCATGACCGCACACTGGGCGCCGCTGCCGCACGATCTCCTCGCACGCATCTCGACGCGCATCACCAACGAGGTGCGCGGGATCAACCGCGTCGTCTACGACATTTCGAGCAAGCCGCCGGCGACGATCGAGTGGGAGTGACCTCGGAGGTAGTTGCATGCGCAGGAACATCGCATCGGGAACGGTCTGGGAACCGCAGGTCGGCTATTCGCGCGCGGTGCGCGTCGGCGACGTCGTGCACGTGTCGGGTACCACGGCAACCGACGCAAGCGGCGCGATCGTCGGCATCGGCGACCCGTACGCGCAGGCGCAGCAGGCGATCGCCAACATCGCGGCTGCGCTGACCCGCGCCGGCGCGTCGCTCGGCGACGTCGTGCGCACGCGCATCTACGTCACCGACATCACGACGTGGGAGGCGATCGGTCGTGCGCACGGCGAGGCGTTCGCGGCGATCCGCCCCGCGTGCACGATGGTCGAGGTGTCGCGGTTGATCGCGCCGGAGATCCTGGTCGAGATCGAGGCCGACGCCGTGATCGGCGCAGGCGCGCCGGCGTGAAGGCGACCGGAAGCGCGAAAGCCGCAGCGGCGGTGTCGTCGCAGCTCGCACCGCGGTCCCGGTTCCTGTCGCGCATCGGCTTCGTCGCCATGATCGCGCTGTCGCTCGTCGGCTCGACGCTGCTCGTCGGCACGCTTGGCTACCGCCATATCGCGCACCTGTCGTGGGTAGTGTCATTCCATCAGGCTGCCTTGCTGCTGTCCGGCATGGGACCGGTCGAAACCCAGCTGGAGACGCCGGGACGCATTTTCGAGAGCATCTACGCGCTGTTCTGCGGGGTCGTGCTGCTGGGATCGACGGGCCTGCTGTTCGCCCCGATCATCCACCGGTTGCTGCACAAGTTCCATGTCGAAGACACCGGCGGAAACTGACGGCGCCTGGATGGAGGCAGCGCTCGCGCACGCCCGCGAGGCCGGCGCGCGCGGCGAGGTTCCGGTGGGCGCGGTCGTCGTGCACGGCGGCCGGGTCATCGGGCGTGGCGGGAACGCGCCGATCGCGCACAGCGACCCGACGGCGCACGCCGAGATCGCCGCGTTGCGCGAGGCCGGCGCAGCGCTGGGCAATTACCGTCTGGTCGATTGCGCGCTGTACGTCACGCTCGAGCCGTGCGCGATGTGCGCCGGCGCCATCATGCACGCGCGGATCGCGCGCCTGGTCTACGGCGCGGCCGATCCGAAGACCGGCGCCTGCGGCTCCATCGTCGATCTCTTCGCGGAGCCGCGTCTCAATCACCACGCCGCGGTCACCGCGGGCGTGCGCGCGGCGGAGTGCGCCGCGCTCCTGTCGACGTTCTTCGCGGCGCGGCGGCGATGATCGATTTCGGTATCTTTGCGCCGGCAGGCTTCGCGACCGATCCAGCGTCGATCGATCGCGCGGTCGCGCGCCTGACCGCGCTCGGCCATCGCGTCGTCATCGATCCCACCGCCCGGGGCCGCACGCAACGCTTCTCCGCGGACGACGACGAGCGGCTCGCGGCGATCGCGCGGATGGCGGCGGCGCCCGACGTCGACGTCGCGATGGCGGTTCGCGGCGGGTACGGCTGGTCGAGGCTCCTCGATCGGATCGACTACGCGGCGCTCGCGACCGCGCGCAAGCGCTGGATGGGTCACTCCGATTTCACCGCGTTCGCGCTGGCCGCGCTCGCTCGCGGCGGCCTCGTCACCTACGCCGGGCCGATGGCGGCGTACGATTTCGGCGCCGAGGTCGCATCCGAATTCACGCTCACGCAATGCTTCGGTGTGCTGACGAACGCGACCTGGGACGTCGAATGCGCACTCGACGGGCCCTCGGGCGTCACCGCCGAAGGCACATTGTGGGGCGGTAACCTGTCGATGGTCGCGCACCTCGCGGGCACCCGCTTCCTGCCGGACGTCGAGGGTGGCGTGTTGTTCGTCGAGGACGTCGCGGAGCACCCGTATCGGATCGAGCGCCTGCTGTATCAACTCCACCACGCCGGGATTCTCGAGCGGCAGCGCGCAGTGCTGCTCGGCGCATTCACCGATTACGCGCTCAACGGCAACGACGGTGGCTACGATCTCGCGGGCGCGGTTGCGCATCTACGCGCACGCGTGCGCGTGCCGATCTACACCGGGCTGCCGTTCGGTCACATTCCCGACAAGCTGACGCTGCCCGTCGGAGGATGGTGCCGTCTGGAAGCGCGCGACGGGCACGCGCGCGTTTCGTTGTCCCGCTATCGATGAGCGACCCCGTCTACACGATTCGCCTGACGGAGTGGAATGAAGCAAAGGCCGAACTCCGCGCGATCCGCCTCGCGGTGTTCGTCGTCGAGCAGCACGTGCCGGAGGCGCTCGAATGGGACGACATGGACGCGCGCTCGACGCACGCGCTCGCCAAGCTTGCCGACGGCGCGCCCATCGGCTGCGGCCGGCTGTTGCCCGATGGCTACATCGGCCGCATGGCTGTGCTGCAAGGCTGGCGGGGACGCGGCGTGGGCGCCGCGCTGCTGCGGGCGCTAGTCGACCTCGCGCGCGAACGCGGGCATGCGCGCGCGATCCTCAATGCACAGGTGACGGCCGTCCCGTTCTACGCGCGCCATGGATTCGTCGCCACCGGCGAAGCGTTCGACGAAGCCGGCATCGACCACCGGGTGATGCAGCTGTCGCTTCGCGAATCGGCTGGAAGCGCTTGACAACGATGCCTGCCGGATCGGATGATGGGCGCGCAGTAGCGAGCGTCGTCCAGCGTCCCTGCGTCAGCGGAGCGCCGCCGCTGCTGGGGCCATGACGTCGAGCGCGAACTTTTCGACGGCGTCCCCGGTCGGCGCGCCCGTCGCATCGTAGCTGCGCTCATGGAAGATTGCAGTGCCGTCGCGGGCGATCGCGAGCACCGTCGAGCAGCGCGTGCCGTAACCCTCGCTGACAATGAACGGCGCCGACAGCAGCCGTTCCCATTCGAGCGTCACGCCGGTCGCGGGAAGCGCGTCGTCCGGCGCGCGTTCGCGGTCGGCGAGCAGGTCGAGCAGCGCGGTGACGTCGTCGTGCCCCTCACGCGCCCAGGCCGCCACGCCTGCCTTGACGCGTTCCAGCTTGGGCCATGGCGTGTCGAGGCGCGCGTTGGAAACGCCGTGAATTCCGGACGTCAGCGCAAGCGTCCCCGCCACTCGATTCGATCCCCAGCTTGCGCTGGCGACGTCGCCCGCAATCAGGTTGAAGCCGTTGTAACCGGCGACGCGCTGCGCGTCGGACAGCGCAAGCGCCGCGTCGCGGCGATCGTCGAGCACGCGGACAACGAGCGCGCCGCGCGAAGGCGCCTGCGGGTCGTGCCGCCCCGGCTCGCGCACGTTGGTGACAAACGCCCAGCGGCCGCGCCGCGTCATGCCGAGCCACGTGCCGCCGGCGGCGAGGTCGCGCCCCGCGAGCACGGCCGTACCGGCGGGGAGGTCCACCAGCGCGCCGGCGCGGTCGCTCGCGCGTGGTACTCGTCGCGATTGGCGGCGACGACCAGCGCATAACGCGGATGCGCTTCGAGCGCGACGACGGCGAGGCACATTGCGCTATGCCGCGGCGTCACCGCGCAGCGCGTCGGCGAGCGCGGCAAATCGCTCGACGTGGCGGACACCGCCGCTGAATCGCGCTACATCGTGGCGCCGGGCAAGGGCGTCGAGCGCGCGCTCGAACGCGGCCGCGTCGCCGACGTTCTCGTAGATCTCCATCCACGTCGACGCGTCGTCCCGCCGCGCCAGCACGCGGCCCGCGACGCCCGTCGTGTCCTCGACCGCCGCGATCAGGGCGGCGACTGCGCGTGCGGCGTCGCTACGGTCGGACGTCACCGCGTACCAGACGTAGAAGTGCGTCGCGCCGGCCATCACGCGATGCGGCCCCGTGGCGCGACGATTTCCGGCAGCGGGTACGGCAGCGTTCGGGGCTCCAGCACCACCCCGCCGGGCGCGGCCAACGTCAAGTTCCGGCGCGTCGATCGCCGCAAGTTGCACGACGGCGAGGAGTTCGGTGCCGCCGCGCTGGTCGGGCGCAGCGTTCACGACGGTTCCGCAGGGCTGCTCGCCGAAGGCCGGGCTGAACAGGCGCGTGCCGGCTGCCGGCGGCGGCGCGTCCGCGTGGAGGAGGAACAGCCGCTCCTTGAGCCGCCCGAGATAGCGCATCCGCGCGACGACCTCCTGGCCGGGGTAGCAGCCCTTCTGGAAGTTGACGCCGGCCAGCGCGTCCCAATTGATCATCTGCGCGACGAACAGATCGCTCGTGGCGGCAGTGATCCATGGGATGCCCGCGGCGACCCCGAACGCGCGCCAGCGCTCGGCGTCGGTGCGCATGGCATGGCGCGAGAGCGCCTCGTCGACGGCACCGGCGGACTCCGCCGGGACGATGACGACGAAGCGCCCGTCGGGCAGTGCGACGATCTGCACATGGACGCCGGCGAGTTCGAGGGCTTCTCCCGCCGCCGGCGCGCGCCCGTAGACCGCGGTCAGCGCTGCCGATGCGCCGGTACCCGCAACGCCAAAAAACCGGCGCCCCGGCGTGCGGTCGGTCACATGAACCTTGGCCCGCAACACGAACATCGACAGACGCTTTTGCATCGCGGCAGCAAGGTCGGCCGCCACCAGCGCGTCGTAGCGCTCGAGTCCGAGCCCGCCCGGCGCCTGCCAGAGCCAGAAATTGGCGAGCACGCGTCCCTTGGGCGAGTTGTAACTCGACCATTGACCGTGGCCGTGCGACAGCGCCCCCACATCGTTGGACAGCTGTCCCTGCAGGAACGCGCGGGCATCCGGTCCCTCGAAATCGAGGAGGCCGAAGTCGTCGATCGGGCAGAGAAACGCGTCGGGAATGGGGTGGGAAGTCATGCGAGGGCAGGGCATCGATCCGCGGTGCAGAGGATCCTGTAGGGGTGTAAAACGAGTACGAAAACGTGCTAGAATAACAAGTTAACTCGGCCAAGCGGCCGGCAGGGACGCCGAAAAGTGATCGGCTTTCCCGCCAGGACCCGTGCGGCCGGGGGCGCCATCGATATCGGCCAGATGGAGCCACCGCCGGTTCCGCGCAAGCGGGACGCCGGAGCTGCAGAGCAACATAAGCGCGCCGATCGTCAACCATCACGCACACCCGCGGTTTCAGGGTGCCCGCGAACGCCGGCAATCGCAACACCGGGCGACGCGAGGCGGCAACCCGCAGGTGGAGGCTCAACCCTGATAAGGAGCAGTCAAATGTCGGTCACGATTCGTCAAATGCTGGAAGCCGGCGTCCACTTCGGCCACCAGACCCGTTACTGGAACCCGAAGATGGCGGATTACATCTTCGGCCAGCGCAACAAGATTCACATCGTCAACCTCGAGAAGACGCTCACGCTCTACAACGACGCGATGAAGTACGTGCGCCAGCTCGCACAGAATCGCGGTACCGTGCTCTTCGTCGGCACCAAGCGCCAGGCGCGCGAGATCGTCAAGGAAGAAGCGCTGCGCTGCGGCATGCCGTTCGTCGATCACCGCTGGCTGGGCGGCATGCTGTCGAACTTCAAGACCGTCAAGGGGTCGATCAAGCGGTTGAAGGACCTCGATGCGATGAAGACCGACGGCACGTTCGAGCGGATGTCCAAGCGCGAGGCGCTGTCGCTCTCGCGTGAGCTCGACAAGCTCGAAAAGAGCCTCGGTGGCATCAAGGACATGAACGCGCTGCCCGACGCGATCTTCGTGATCGACGTCGGCTACCACAAGATCGCCGTGACGGAGGCCAAGAAACTGGGCATTCCGATCGTCGCGGTCGTGGACACGAATCACAATCCCGAAGGCATCGCGTACGTGATCCCGGGCAACGACGACTCGAGCCGCGCCATCCGCCTCTACGCGCGCGGTGTCGCCGATGCGGTGCTCGAGGGCAAGAGCCAGTCGGTGCAGGAGATCGTCCAGAGCGGCGACGAGTTCGTCGAAGTCGCGGAAGGCGCGCCTGCGTAGGCTCTGAACGCATGACGCGAGGGCGCGTGCGCCGCGCCCTCGTGGATCGAAGGCGACCTGGGTCAGCGCTCGGCCGCCGCAACGACACTACGACGTAACGACGCAACGACGAATGGAGCAACGAATGGCGGAAATTTCCGCGAGCAGGGTGATGGAACTGCGCCAGCGCACCGGGCTCGGCATGATGGAGTGCAAGAAGGCGCTGACGGAGTCGGCCGGCGACATGACGAAGGCCGAGGAGCTTCTGCGCATCAAGAGTGGCGCGAAGGCGAGCAAGGCCGCCGACCGCATCGCGGCCGAAGGCGTGATCGGCCTCGCCGTCGCACCGGACGCGAAGAGCGCCGCGATGGTCGAAGTCAACTGTGAGACCGACTTCGTCGCGAAGAACGACGATTTCAAGGCGTTCGCAGCCGAGGTCGCGAAAATCGCGATGCAGAACGATCCGGCGGACGTTGCGGCGCTGTCGGCGATGAGCCTGCCTTCGGGCGACACGGTTGAAGCGCGGCGCGTCGCTCTCGTGCAGAAGATCGGCGAGAACCTCTCGATCCGCCGCTTCGCGCGGCGCGTCGCCAAGGGCCGCATCGCGTCGTATGTCCACGGCGTGAAGATCGGCGTGATCGTCGACGTCACCGGCGGCGACGAAACGCTCGGCAAGGACCTCGCGATGCACATCGCGGCGTCGAAGCCGATGGCGGTGTCCAAGGACGGCGTTCCGGCCGACGTGGTCGCGAAGGAGCGTACGATCGCCGCAGCGCGCGCCGCCGAATCAGGCAAGCCCGCGAACATCGTCGAGAAGATGATCGACGGCGCCGTCGCCAAGTACCTTGCGGAAGTGACGCTGCTGCCGCAGCCATTCGTAAAGGGCGACGGCAAGCAGTCGGTTGCCGATCTCCTGAAGGCGCAGGGCGCGACGGTCAACGACTTCGTGCTCTACGTCGTCGGCGAAGGCATCGAGAAGAAGAAGGACGATTTTGCCGCGGAAGTTGCGGCGATGGCCAAGGTTTGACGGCCAGCTGAGGGCAACGTCCAGGGTCGCCTGCATCCATCCAACCGCCTTTGTCGGGGAGCCGCCGATGAGTCCACCGAACAGCGCGCCGGCAGCGACCGCGGTCCCGCTTACCGCCGTCCAGCCAGCGCCGCAACCCGCCTACCGGCGCATCCTGCTCAAGCTGTCGGGCGAGGCGCTGATGGGCGACGAGGCGTACGGCATCAAGCGGGAGACGATCGACCGCATCGTCGCCGAGATCGGCGAGGTCGTGCGCCTCGGCGTGCAGGTGGCCGTGGTGATCGGCGGGGGCAACATCTTCCGCGGCGTCGCGCCGGGCGCGGCGGGCATGGATCGTGCGACTGCCGACTACATGGGCATGCTCGCCACGCTGATGAACGCGCTTGCGCTCCAGGACGCGCTGCGCCGCGCCGGGGTCGAATCGCGCGTGCAGTCGGCGCTGCGGATCGACCAGGTCGCCGAGCCGTACATCCGCGGACGGGCGCTGCGTCACCTCGAAGAGCACCGCGTCGTCATCTTCGCCGCGGGCACCGGCAACCCGTTCTTCACCACCGACACTGCCGCCGCGCTGCGCGGCCGCGAGATGGGCGTCGACGTGGTCCTCAAGGCGACCAAGGTCGACGGCGTCTATACGGCCGACCCGATGAAGGACCCGACGGCGAAGCGCTATTCCACGCTGACCTTCGACGAGGCGATCGTCAAGAACCTCAAGGTGATGGACGCGACAGCGCTTGCGCTGTGCCGCGACCAGAACATGCTGCTCAAGGTGTTCTCGATCTTCGTTCCCGGCGCGCTGAAGCGTGTCGTGACTGGCGAAGACGAGGGCACGCTCGTGCATTGCTGACGACGGAGTCCACATGATCAACGACGTCAAGAAAACGGCCGAAGGGAAGATGCAGAAGTCCATCGAGGCGCTGAAGCACGACCTCGCCAAAGTGCGCACCGGCCGTGCGCACACCGGATTGCTCGATCACATCCACGTCGACTACTACGGGTCGTCGGTGCCGCTCAGCAACGTCGCGAACGTGACGCTCGCCGACCCGCGGACGATCGGTGTGCAGCCGTTCGAGAAGAAGATGATCCAGGTGGTCGAGAAGGCGATCCGCGATTCCGACCTCGGACTCAATCCGGCGACGTCAGGGGAAATGATCCGCGTGCCGATGCCCGCGCTGACCGAAGAGCGCCGCCGCGAACTGACCAAGGTCGTCCACAAGGAGGCCGAAGCGGCGAAGATCGCGGTGCGCAACGTGCGCCGCGACGCGAACGAGCACCTGAAGAAGCTCCTGAAGGACAAGGAATGCTCGGAGGACGACGAGCGGCACGCGCAGACCGACGTGCAGAAGCTCACCGACCGCTACATCGCCGAGATCGACAAGCTCCTTCACGCGAAGGAAGCGGACCTCATGGCGGTCTGACGGCCGCCGACCGACTCTGCGCCACGGCCTTGCGAAACGGTCCCGCCCATACGAGCTCGACCCGCGACGTCCCGCGGACGACGGCGATCCCCCGTCACGTCGCCATCATCATGGATGGCAACGGCCGCTGGGCGCACAACCGGCACCTGCCGCGCGTCGCTGGCCACCGCCGCGGCGTCGACGCAGTGCGCAGCACCGTCAAGGCGGCGATCCAGCGCGGTGTCGAATACCTGACGCTGTTCGCATTCTCGAGCGAGAACTGGCGGCGCCCCGCGGACGAGGTCTCGATCCTCATGGAGCTGTTCCTGCGCGCGCTCGAGCAGGAAGTCGCGAAGCTCCACGACAACGACATCCGCTTCAAGGTGGTGGGCGATCGCTCGCGCTTCGCGCCGCGGATCCGCGAGCTGATGAGCGCCGCCGAGACGCTGACGGCGGGCAACGGGCGTCTGACGCTCACCGTCGCCGCCAACTACGGCGGGCGCTGGGACATCGCGCAGGCAGCGCAGGCGTACTTCGCGGCGAACCCCGGCGCGCTCGCACCCGGAGCGGCAATCGACCCCGATGCGCTGACGCAGTATCTTTCGATGAGCTACGCGCCGGAGCCTGATCTGTTCATCCGTACCGGCGGCGAGCGGCGCGTGTCGAACTTTCTCCTCTGGCAGCTCGCCTACACCGAGCTGTACTTCACCGATACGCTGTGGCCGGATTTCGACGCAACAACGCTCGATGCCGCCATCCGCTCGTACGGTGAGCGGGAGCGCCGGTTCGGCCGCACGAGCGAGCAGCTCGAGGCCGCCGCGGGCGACTAGATGAGGGCCCCACGCTCACTATGTTCGCTGCCCCCATGGGGGAGAAGCCTCCCTTGGGTCGGCCCGGCGGGAGGCTAGTCCCGCATGCTCGCGACGCGCATCCTCACTGCCGCAGTGCTGATCCCGCTCACGCTGGCGGCGCTGTTCCTGCTGCCGCCGCGCGCCTTCGGTGTCGTGCTGCTGGCCGTCGTGCTGGCCGCTGCACATGAATGGGGCCGGCTGGCGGGATTCGGGCGTGGACGCGCGGCGCTTTTCCTGGGGGGTGTAGTCCTGCTCGGCGCCTGGCTGCTGGTCGGTCCGGCCGGATTCGATCACGGCTGGCCGCGCGGCGTGATCGTCGCGGTCTGCGGCGCGGCGACTGCGTTCTGGCTGCTCGTCGCGACGCCGTGGGTCGTCCACCGCTGGGGACTGCGCTCGCCGCTCGCGATGGCGCTCGTCGGGTGGATCGTTCTCGCCGGCGTGTTCGTCGCGCTGGTCGAGCTGCAGGCACGCTCGCCGTGGCTCGTGCTCGCCGCGATGGCGATCGTATGGATCGCTGACACCGCAGCGTACTTCTCCGGCCGCGCGTTCGGCCGCCGCAAGCTTGCACCCGAGGTCAGTCCGGGCAAGACATGGGAAGGCGTGTACGGCGCGCTCGCCGCCGTTGCGGTCTACGCGGTCGCGCTCGTTCCGCTGGCCGGGGCCGCCGGTTTCGCTGGGCGCGTCGACGCCAGCGTGATCGCGCTGTGGATCGCGTTCGCGCTCGCGCTCGCGGGGATCTCGGTCATCGGCGATCTGTTCGAGTCGCTGCTGAAGCGGCAGGCGGGGGTGAAGGACAGCGGTTCCCTGCTGCCGGGACACGGCGGCGTGCTCGATCGCACCGACGCGCTGCTCGCGGCGATGCCGCCGGCCGCGCTGGCCGCGACGTTCTTCCTGCATCGCGCATGAGCGCGCAGGGCCGCTCCCAAGCGCGAATTGCCCCGGAGCGCGCAGCGAAGGGAGATCGGTGAGCGCGACGCCCATGCGACGCCTGGCGCTGCTCGGCGCCACCGGCTCGATCGCGGAATCGACGCTCGATGTCGTGGCGCGTCATCCTGATCGTTTCGCGGTGGTCACGGTGGCGGCGAATCACAGCGCGGACAAGATGCTCGACGTTTGCCGGCGCTTCCGGCCCGCGTTCGCGGCGATGCTCGATCCCGTCGCGGCGCGCTCGCTCGCTGCGGCGGTGGAGGCCGAAGGACTGCCGACGCGGGTCGGCGGTGGCCCGGCGGCGCTGGTCGAAGCGGCAGTGTGGGAGGGCGCGGACACGGTGATCGCGGCGATCGTCGGGGCGGCGGGACTCGCGCCGACGCTCGCGGCAGCACGCGCGGGGCGGCGCATCCTGCTCGCCAACAAGGAAACGCTCGTCATCGGCGGCGCGCTCTTCATGGCAGCGGCGGAGGCGGGCGGCGCGGTGATCGTGCCGATCGACAGCGAGCACAACGCGATCCATCAGTGCCTGCCGCTCGGATATGCGCGCAGGCCGTCCGATGCAGGCGTTCGCCGGCTGCTGTTGACGGCGTCCGGCGGCCCGTTTCGCACGCGTCCCGTAGCCGAGCTCGCCGACGTGACCCCCGACGAGGCGTGCGCTCACCCGAAGTGGCGAATGGGGCGCAAGATCTCGGTCGACTCGGCGACGATGATGAACAAGGGCCTCGAAGTGATCGAAGCGCACTGGCTGTTCGGCGTGCCACGCGAAGCGATCGAGGTCGTCATCCATCCCGAGAGCGTCATTCATTCGCTGGTCGAGTACGTCGACGGCTCGGTGCTGGCGCAGCTCGGTCTGCCCGATATGCGCACGCCGATCGCGCAGGCGTTGGCGGCCCCCGAGCGCATCGACGCCGGCGTGGCGCGGCTCGACCTGACGGCGCTTGCCGGGCTGACGTTCGAGCGGCCCGATCACATGCGCTTTCCGTGCCTCGCGCTCGCGTACGACGCACTGCGTGCGGGGGGAAGCGCGCCCATCGTGCTGAATGCAGCGAACGAAATCGCCGTCGCCGCCTTTCTCGGCGGACAGGCGCGCTACGCCGACATTCCCGCCACTTGCGCCGCCGTGCTGTCGGGCATGGCGGCGCGCCCGGTTGCCGACCTCGACGACGCGCTCGCGATCGACGGGCAGGCGCGCCGCGCCGCGCGCGAACGGCTCGCGCTGCCGGCGGATGCGTCGCTGACGCTCGCTGCATGAGCGCCGCCGGGTCGCCCCAAGGCGCGAATCGTTCCCCCTTTGAGGGCAGCGCCGCGGCCGCACTGGCCAATGAAGTCGCAAGCGTGGGGGTCGTCCAATGATCGACGTCGCGTACAAGGTCGTCGCGTTCCTCATCACGCTCGGCGTGCTGGTGGTGATCCATGAGCTCGGCCACTTCTGGGTCGCGCGCCTCGCCGGCGTCAAGGTGCTGCGCTTTTCCGTCGGCTTCGGCCGCATTCTCTGGTCGCGCCCGTTCGGGCCGGACAACACCGAGTGGGCGCTGTCGGCGATCCCGCTCGGCGGCTACGTGAAGATGGCGGACGAGCGCGAGGGCGATGTTTCCGCACGCGACCTGCCGCGCGCGTTCAATCGTCAGAGTGTGTGGAAGCGCATCGCGATCGTCGCCGCCGGGCCGATCGCCAATCTGCTTCTCGCCGTCCTGATCTTCGCCGGCACCTACATCGCCGGCATCCCGGGGCAGCAGGCGCTGCTGTCGGCGCCACCGGACGACAGCGCCGCAGCCCGCGCCGGGTTGCGCGCGGGCGACCTCGTCGTTGCCGTCGACGACGATCCGGTCCGGAGCTGGCAGGACCTGCGCTGGCGACTCGTGCGCGCGCAGGGTCAGGAGAGCGCCAAGCTGGCTGTCGAGCGGCCCGAGTCGCGCGGGGCGCGCACCTCGCACGTGCTGTCGCTCGCGGCGATGAAGCCGGCCGACTGGGAAGGCAACGCGATGTCGTTGCTCGGGCTCAAGTACGACCTCGGGCCGCCGCTCATCGACCAGGTCATGCCGGGCAAGCCCGCCGATCGCGCGGGCTTGAAGTCAGGCGATCGCATTGTCGCCATCGACGGTGCGCCGGTGCGCTCGCCGTCCGACGTCGCGATGCTGACCAACGCCAAGCCCGGAGGCGAGCTCGTGTTCCGGGTCTCGCGCGACGGCGCGCAGCTCGACGCGACGCTGACGGCGGAGGCGATCGAGCAGGGTGGACGCACCGTCGGCATCGCCGGCGTGCGGCTGCGCGTGGACCCCGCCATCGCCGAGAGCCGTACGTCACCGTTCGCTACGGCCCGATCGAAGCGCTCGTCGAGGGCGCACGCAAGACGTGGGAGCTTTCGGCGTTCACGCTGCGGATGCTCGGTCGCATCGTCACGGGCGACGCGTCGGTGAAAAACATCAGCGGACCGCTGACGATGGCCGATTTCGCCGGTCAATCCGCGCAGCAGGGAACGCTCGTCTTCGTCGGCTATCTGGCACTCATCTCGATCAGCCTCGGCGTGTTGAATCTGCTGCCTGTTCCGCTGTTGGATGGGGGGCATTTACTGTATTATTTCGCCGAATTGATCAAAGGCAGTCCCGTCTCCGACCGCGCATTCGAGGTCGGGCAGCGCATCGGCATGGCGGTGCTCGCCATGTTGATGGCCCTGGCGCTTTTCAATGACGTTTCCCGTTTGTTCTGATCGCGTGCCGCGCTTGCATCCTTCCCGGCGGCATCGTTTCGCGCGCCGCGCTGCCGCCACGCTCGTCGCAGCGCTGCTCGCCCCCGGCCAGGCGTTCGCGGCCGATCCGTTCGTCGTGCGGGACATTCGCGTCGAGGGCGTGCAACGCACCGAAGCGGGAACGATCTTCAGCTACCTGCCGATCAAGGTCGGTGAGCGCGTCGACGACGAGAAGCTCGCGCAGGCGGTGAAGGCGCTCTACGCCACCGGCTTCTTCCGCGACGTGCGCCTCGAAGCGCAGGGCGAGGTGCTGATCGTCACCGTGCAGGAACGCCCGACGATCAGTTCGCTGACGTTCGTCGGCAACAAGGAATTCGATACCGACACGATCAAGAAGGCGCTGAAGGACATCGGCATCGCCGACGCGCGCATCTTCGACCGTTCCGCCCTCGAGCGCGCCGAGCAGGAGCTGAAGCGCCAGTACGTCACCCGCGGCCTCTACGGCGCGACGGTGCAGACGACGGTGACGCCGCAGGATCGCAACCGCGTGGCGCTGAACTTCTCGATCACCGAAGGCGACCCGTCGAAGATCGCGCGCATCAACATCGTCGGCAACAAGGCATTCACCGAGAAGACGCTGCTGTCGGAAATGAACCTGACCACGCCCGGCTGGTTCACCTGGTACACCAAGAACGACCAGTACTCGAAGCAGAAGCTGCAGGGCCGACCTCGAGACGATCCGCAGCTACTACCAGAACCGCGGCTACCTGGAGTTCGCGATCGACTCCACGCAGGTGTCGATCTCGCCCGACAAGCAGAACATCTACATCACGGTCAACGTCACCGAAGGTCCGCGCTACACGGTGGGCGACGTGCGCATCGCCGGCGATCTCGTCGTCCCGGAGCCGGAGCTCGCCGCGCTGATCCGCATCAAGCCCGGCGAGACGTACTCGCGCGAGCGGCTGCAGGCTTCGGCCAAGGGCATCAGCGATCGTCTCGGCGCCGAAGGCTACGCATTCGCGAACGTGAACGCCGTACCCGAGCTCGCCCGCGACTACGACCACCGCGAGCTTCACGTTTTTCGTCGACCCGGGCCGGCGCGCCTATGTGCGCAAGATCAACATCTCCGGCAATCCGAAGACGCGCGACGAAGTGATCCGCCGCGAGTTCCGCCAGCTCGAAGGCGCGTGGTACGACGGACCGCGGATCGAGCGCTCGAAGGTGCGGGTGAAGCGCCTCGGCTATTTCGAGGACGTGAACGTCGAGACGCCGCCGGTGCCCGGAACGCCCGACCAGGTCGACATCGAGGTGACCGTCATCGAGAAGTCGACGGGCAACCTGCTGGCCGGTATCGGCTATTCGAGCGCGGAAGGCATCGTGCTGTCGGCGTCGATATCACAGCAGAACATCTTCGGCTCGGGCAACGCGTTGTCGGTCGCCGTCAACACCAGCGAGTTCAATCGCAACTACTCGGTCTCGTTCTTCGAGCCGTACTGGACGATTGACGGCGTATCGCGGACGATGGAAGCCTACTACAAGACGCCTGGACCCGTCGGGGCTCGCGATCGCGCAGTACTCGTCGAAGACGGCCGGCGCCGCGATGGGCTTCGGCGTGCCGGTCACCGAATCCGACACGATCAACTACGGCATGCGCATCGAACAGACAGACATAACGCTGTTCGCGGACAGCCCGCCGGTGTACCGTAACTTCGTCGACGAGTTCGGGTCCGTGTCGAACTCCTTCATCGTGTCGGCCGGCTGGTCGCGTGACACTCGCGACGACATTCTCTTTCCTACCCGCGGACGCCTGCAGAGCTTCCTGTTCGAAACCGGCCTGCCGCTCGGCGACCTCGCGTATTACAAGATCCAGTACCTGCACTCGTGGTATACGCCGGTATGGGGCGACCTTGTCCTCAACCTCCGGACGAATCTCGGCTGGGCAGACGGAATGGACGAGAAGCCGCTGCCGTTTTTCAAGGCGTTCTACGCCGGCGGCCCGGGCTCGGTGCGCGGCTACGAGAACAGCTCGATCGGTCCGAAGGACATCTTCGGCAACACGCTGGGCGGCCGGCTGCTCATCACGGGGACGGCGGAAGCGTTCTATCCGGTCCTCAAGGGCGACAAGGCGGTGCGCGCGAGCGTGTTCTTCGACGCTGGCCAGGTGTGGGCCCAGAACTCTGCGGCGCAGGACCAGGCGTTCCCGCGTTCGCAGGACTTCCGCTATTCGGTCGGCGTCGGCGTGTCGTGGAACTCGCCGCTGGGGCCGCTCAAGTTCAGCTACGCGTTCCCGTTCGGCACGCAGCCCTACGACAAACTGCAGAAGTTCCAGTTTTCGGCCGGCACGGCGTTTTGATGACGGAGAAGACCTTGAAACGCATCGTCACCCTCGCGTTCGTCGCGCTCGCCTTCTGCGGCGGGGCCAACGCCCAGGCGGCCGACTACAAGATCGGCTTCGTCAATACCGAGCGCCTGTTCCGCGAGGCGACGCCCGCGAAGCGCGCGCAGCAGAAGCTCGAGAAGGAGTTCGCCACGCGTGACGCCGAGATCCAGAAGCTGACCAAGCAGGTGCGCGACCTGCAGACGTCGCTCGACAAGGACGGCGCGACGATGGCCGAAGCCGAGCGGCGCAACAAGGAGCGCGATCTCGCCAACATGTCGCGCGACCTCAGCGCTCGCAGCGCGAGTTCCGCGAAGACCTCAACCTGCGCCGCAACGAGGAGCTGGCCGGCCTCCAGGAGCGCGCGAACAAGGTCATCCTGCAGATCGCCGAGGCCGAGAAGTACGACCTCATCCTGCAGGACCCGGTCGTGTACGCGAGCCAGCGCATCGACATCACCGAGAAGGTGATCAAGGCGCTCGCCGACAAGTAGCGCGGCGCGCCGCGGCGCCGCTGTCGGTCATCACCCGCATCCCGCGATGGCGCCGACCTCATCGAACTCCGGCCTTCGCCTCGCCGACCTCGCGGCGCTCACCGGCGCACGGCTCGACGGCGACGGCGCCGTCGTCGTCACCCGCGTCGCGACGCTCGAGCGCGCCGAGGCCGGCGCGATCGCCTTTCTCGCCAATCCACGCTATCGCAGCCAGCTCGCGTCGACGCGCGCGTCGGCCGTGATCGTCCGGCCGGAGGATGCCGGCGCGACGCATCTGCCCCGGCTCGTCGCCGCCAATCCGTACGCGGTCTACGCGAAGGCTGCGGCAGCGCTGCATCCGGCCGATCCGGCCGTGCCGGGCGTGCATCCGTCCGCGACCGTCGCGCCCACGGCGCGCGATCGCGGCCGAGCGCTTCGATCGGCGCCGGCGCGGTGGTCGGCGAAGCGCGTGACGATCGGCGAGCGCGCTTCGATCGGCGCGCTGTGCGCGATCGGCGCCGGCGCATCGCTCGGCGACGACGTGCTCCTTCACGCGGGCGTCACGCTGTATCCGCGAACTGCGTCATCGGCGCGCGCACGATCGTCCATAGTGGCGCAGTCCTCGGCGCCGACGGCTTCGGCATGGCCGAGGAGGGCGGCCGCTGGATCAAGATCGCGCAGGTGGGCCGCGTCGTCGTCGGCGCCGACGTCGAGATCGGCGCGAACACGACGATCGACCGCGGGGCGATCGACGACACGGTGATCGAGGACGACGTCAAGCTCGACAACCAGATCCAGATCGGGCACAACTGCGTCATCGGCGCGCACACGGCGATCGCGGGCTGCGTCGGAATCGCAGGCTCGACGAAGATCGGGCGCAACTGCAGGATCGGCGGCGCGGCGATGATCTCGGGTCACCTCGACATCCCGGACAACACGGTGATCTCGGGCAGCACCGGCGTCTACGATTCGATCCGCGAGGCGGGCGTGTACACGAGCGCGTTTCCGGCGTTGCCGCACAAGCGCTGGCGCCGCGTGATGTCGGAAATGCGGCGGCTCACCGATCTTGCCGACCGCGTCGCCGCGCTCGAGCGCGCGCTCAAGGATGCGAACAACGGACGGTGAACGTCCGCAGCGAAAAGGGGGAATCGCATGCAGTTCGACATCGTCGAGATCTTCAAGCACCTGCCGCACCGCTATCCGTTCCTGCTCGTCGACCGCATTCTCGAATGCACGCCGGGCAAGTCGATCCGCGGTCTCAAGAACGTCACCATCAACGAGCCGTTCTTCCAGGGCCATTTCCCCGGCTTTCCGCTGATGCCGGGCGTGCTCGTCATCGAGGCGCTGGCGCAGGTGTCGGGGCTGCTTGCGTTCGTGTCGGGGGACGCCAAGACGGGCGGCAACTCGCTGATCTACTTCGCCGGAATCGACAACGCGCGGTTCAAGAAGCAGGTGGTGCCGGGCGATCAGCTCATTCTCGAAGCCGAGGTGGTGCGCGTGATCCGCGGCATCGGCAAGTTCCGCACGCGGGCGTCGGTCGACGGCGAGCTCGCATGCGAAGCCGAGCTGATCGCGGCGATTCGCGACCGGCCCGTGCCCTGATGGCCAGCGTTCACCCGACTGCGCAGGTCGACGCCCGCGCCGAGCTGG
Organism: uncultured beta proteobacterium; assembly: GCA_963851465.1. GTDB lineage: Bacteria > Pseudomonadota > Gammaproteobacteria > Burkholderiales > Casimicrobiaceae > VBCG01. The sequence goes on along the minus strand of CAWKPJ010000004.1, from coordinate 94,759 downwards.
CGGCCGACGTCGAGGTCGGCGCGTACTCGGTCGTCGGGCCGGACGTGCGCATCGGCGCAGGCACGCGCATCGGTCCGCATGTCGTCGTCACGGGGCGCACGACGATCGGCGCGCGCAACCGCATCTTCCAGTTCGCCTCGATCGGCGACATCCCGCAGGACCGCAAGTACGGTGGCGAGCCGACGGCGCTCACGATCGGCGACGACAACGTGATCCGCGAGTTCGTCTCGATCAACACCGGGACCGTACAGGATCGCGGGGTCACGAGCGTCGGCAACGGCAACTGGCTGCTCGCGTACGTGCACATCGCTCACGATTGCAGCGTGGGCAATCACACGACGTTCTCGAACAATTCGCAGCTCGCCGGGCATGTCGTCATCGACGATTTCGTGACCATGGGCGGCTTCACGGGCGTGCATCAGTTCTGCCGCGTGGGCGTGCACGCGATGGTCGCCGCCGGCGCGATCGTCCTGCAGGACGTGCCGCCGTTCGTCACCGTGCAGGGCTATCCCGCCCAGCCCGTCGGCACGAACAACGAAGGGCTGCGCCGCCGCGGTTTCGCCGCGGCCGATGTCGCGTCGGTGCGCCGCGCATACAAGACGCTCTACCGGGAGGGGCTTTCGCTCGACGATGCGAAGGCCGCGCTCGCCGAGGCAGCGAAGGCGACGCCGGTGCTCGATCCGCTCGTCGCGTTTCTCTCGCGGTCGACCCGCGGCATCGTCCGGTAGCGCGCGGTGGCTACTGTGATGCGCGACGCTTCGGGCGAAGCGACGCTGCGCGGCGCGATGAGCGTCACCATCGGCATCGTGGCGGGCGAGGCGTCCGGCGACGCCCTTGCCGCCACGCTGATCGCCGCCGTGCGGGCGCGGCTACCCAACGCGCGTTTCGTCGGCGTCGCAGGCCCGAAGATGGAGGCCGCCGGCTGCGATGCGTGGGTGCCGCTCGAGACGCTGTCGGTGCGCGGACTCGTCGAGGTGCTCGATCATCTGCCGGAGCTCGTCCGCGTGCGACGCACACTCCTGCGGCGGTTCCTGGACGAGCGGATCGATGTCTTCGTCGGCGTCGACGCGCCCGACTTCAATCTCGGTCTCGAGCGCAAACTCAAGCGGCGGGGCGTGCGCACGGTTCATTTCGTGAGCCCGTCGGTGTGGGCGTGGCGCCGCGAGCGCATCCATACGATCGGCCGCTCGGTGAATCGGCTGCTCGCGCTCTTCCCGTTCGAGCCGCCGCTCTACGAGCCCGCGCGGGTACCGGTGACGTACGTCGGCCATCCGCTCGCGCAGGACGCGGCGACGGCCGCTTCGCGGCGCGAGGCGCGCGACTACCTCCGGATACCGCACGCGCAACCGGTGTTCGCGCTCCTGCCCGGCAGCCGCCAATCCGAGCTCGACATGCACGGCGACCTCGTGCTGCAGACGGCGGCTGCGATCCACGCGCAGAAGCCCGACGCGCGCTTCCTCGTGCCGCTGGCCACGCGACCAACGCGCGAGCGCTTCGAAGCGGCGCTGTTCCGGCTGAAGCTCGAGGCGCTGCCGCTGACGCTGCTCTACGGACACGCACGCGATGCGCTGATGGCCGCCGACGTGGGCATCGTCGCGTCGGGCACCGCGACGCTCGAGGCGGCGCTCGCGCGCTGCCCGCATCTCGTCTTTTATCGCGTCAAGGCATTGACGGAGTGGTACGTGCGGCGCAAATTCCTGTTGCCCTATGTCGGGTTGCCCAATGTGCTCGCGGGACGCTTCGTGGTGCCGGAATTTCTGCAGGACGACGCGACGGTCGCCAATCTGACGCAGGCGGCGGTCAATCTCTACGACGACACGGTCACGCGACAGCGGCTGGAGGCGCTGTTCGCGGGATTTGCGGCCGCGCTGTGCGTCGACACCGGCGCGCGAGCCGCCGACGCCGTGATCGACGAGCTCATGGCGGCGCGCTCGCGATGAGCGGTGGGAGCGCTCTGGAGATGAACGCACGAGCGCCGCGCGGGACGGGACCGTGAGGCTGCTCGTCGCCGGCGTCGACGAGGCGGGGCGCGGACCGCTCGCGGGTCCGGTCGTCGCGGCGGCCGTGATCCTCGATCCGGCGCGACCGGTGGAAGGGTTGCGCGATTCCAAGGTGCTGACCGGCGCGGCGCGCGATCGCCTCGCCATCGAGATCCGCGCGAGCGCCATCGCGTGGGCCGTCGCGTCGGCGGACGTGCTGGAGATCGACACGATCAACATCCTGCAGGCGTCGCTGCTCGCGATGCGGCGCGCGATCGCCGCGCTGGCGGTGCGGCCGTCGGAAGCGCTGATCGACGGCAACCGCTGTCCCGAGCTCGACTGTCCCTCGCGCGCCGTCGTCAAGGGCGACCGCGACATCCCGTCGATCTCGGCGGCGTCGATCCTCGCGAAGACCGTGCGTGACGCGATGCTGGTGGAGCTCGACCGGACGTATCCGCTGTACGGCTTCGCGCAGCACAAAGGGTATGCCACTGCGGAGCACATCGCGGCGCTGAATCGCCACGGGCCGTGCCCGGCACACCGGCGATCGTTTGCGCCGGTCGTGCAGATCTCGTTCGCGTTCTGAGCTCGCGCAAACGCTGCATCGGGACGTAATCCGAACGCCGGGAGCATCCGCATCGGGTGGGGAACCCCTGCCGCCGACGCGATGCCGTTCGTCGGGCTGGGCGGCGCGGCGGCTTGTGCATTCGCGAGCGCAGCCTATACTATGCCAATGGCATATTCTCGGATTCCTGCGATGCGCGCACGGTGGGGTCGGCTTCTCCTTGCGGCGAGTCTTGGACTGTTCGCCGCGACCGGCGCCGTCGCCCAATGTCCTGCGGTTGTCCCCGCGCAGGGCGCTGCGTTGCCCGCGCCGCTGCCGCTGTTTCCGGCCGACAACTGGTGGAACGCCGACATCTCGGCCGCGCCGGTCGACGCCAACTCGTCGAGCTTCATCGCGTTCGTCAACAACGGCGGCACGCGCAAGCTGCATCCCGATTTCGGCGGCGAAGCGTCGCCGGGCAGCGTTGCCATCTACGGCATGCCGTACGCCGTCGTCGACGGCGCGCAGCCGAAGCTGGCGGTGACGTTCGACTACTGGGACGAGAGCGACGGCGTCAACATGTCGACGGGCCAGGGCATCCCGTTCTATCCGATTCCGTCGCAGGCGATCGCGCAAAGCGCACTGGGTCGAAGGCGGCGCGCCCGCGAACGTCGACCAGCGCAGCCAGAGCGATCGTCATCTGCTGATCGTCGACTGCACCAACCGCCATCTCTACGAGCTCTACAACGTCTATTACAACGCCGCGCAGGCGAAGTGGTACGCCGGTTCCGGCGCGTTCTTCGACCTGAAGACGAACAACCGGCGTCCCGACACGTGGACGTCGGCCGACGCGGCCGGCCTCGCGATCCTCCCGGGGCTCGTCCGCTACGACGAGGCGTGGAACGCGGCGCTCACCGACATCGGCCATGCGCTCCGCGTCACCGTGCGCTCGACCAACGGTTACGTGTATCCGGCGTCGCACCGCGCCGGCTCGACACCTGGCGCCCTGCCGATGGGCGCGCGGCTGCGGCTCAAGACGAACGTGAACGGCGCGGACCCGGCGTTGCGGACGAGCGATCCGAACATGCGCAAGATCTTTCGCGCGATGCAGAAGCACGGACTCATCGTCGCGGACAACGGCTCCGACATGTACGTCACCGGCACGTTCGACACGCGCTGGAACAACGACATCCTCAACCCGGCGTTCGCGACGCTCTCGGCGAGCGACTTCGAGGTGATCGAGCTCGGCTGGAAGCCCGACCTCCGCGCCGACGGCCGCGCTGGCGTCCATCGGCGCGAATCCGGCTGCAGTGACCGGCGGGAGCGGCGCGACGGGCAACGTCGCGCTGACCGCGGCGGCGCCGGCGGGCGGCGCAGTGGTCGCGCTGTCGAGCCCGAGCCCCGCGGTTGCCGTGCCCGCGTCGGTGACGGTCGCGCAGGGCGCGACGGCGGCGACGTTCGCGATCGCCACCACGGCCGTCGCGACGACGACCGCGACGTCGATCGCCGCGATGTACGCCGGCGTCACCAAGACGGTGGCGTTCACCGTGAACGCGCCGGCAGCGCCGGCCGCACCGGTGCTGTCGGGCCTCGCAATCGCGCCGACCTCCGTCATCGGCGGTGCCAACGCGATCGGGACGGTGACGCTGGACCGCGCGGCACCCACAGGCGGCGCGACCGTGACCCTCACCAGCGACGCCGCGTCAGTCGCCGCGGTGCCGGCGAGCGTCAAGGTCCCTTCCGGCGCGACCACGGCGACGTTCGTCGTGACGACGTTCGCGACGAAGAAGAACCGGACCCCAACGATCTCCGCCAGCTACGGCGGCGTGACGAAGTCGTTCCAGCTGGTGGTCAAGCGGCGCTGACGGGAACGGACGGCGCAGCGCGCCGCGGCGAGCTCAGGGCCGTTCGAAGCGGCCGCTCTTTTCCGACGCGAACAGCGCGTCGATGATCCGCATGTTGGCGATCGCGTCGTCGAGCCACGTGGCGTCAGGCTGCTCGCTGCCGATCGCCCGCGCGAACGCCTCGGCCTGGAGCTGGTACTGATCGGCGATTGGCACGGTGTACGTGCGGATGCCAGCGCCGTCGAGCGAACGCGCATCGTCGATCAGGTAACGGCACGGCACGTCGGGCGGCGCATTGAACGGGATCTCGACCTCCAGCCGTCCCTTCGTGCCGACCAGCTGCAACCGCTGGTAGCGCGCCGCCTGCGTTGACACGGTGAAGGCGAGCTGGCCCACCTCGAAGTCCAGCAGGCCGCTCGTGACGCGATCGGTGCCGAAAACGGGATCGCGATCGAACGTCGCGACGACGCGCGCAGGCTCGCGCTCGAAGAACCAGCGGCCCGCGACGATCGCATAGCAGCCGATGTCGTAGAGCCCGCCGCCGCCGATGTCGGCGCGATTCCTGATGTTCTGCGGATTGTCGTTGTGGTAGCAAAAGGGCGCATGGACGAAGCGCAGCTCGCCGATCGCGCCTGCGCGCAGATGCTCGCGCGCCTCGCGCCACTGCGGGTGGTGCCGCACCATGAACGCTTCGCGGATGTGCACCTTCGACGTGTACGGCCGCAGTACTTCGAGCTCGGGCGCTGTCAGCGCCATCGGCTTCTCGCACAGCACGTGCTTGCCGGCGCGCGCCGCGGCGAGCGTCATCGGCACGTGAAGGTGATTCGGCAAGGGGTTGTAGATCGCGTCGATCGAAGCATCGGCGAGGAGCTCGTCGTACGAACCGTACGCGACGGGAATGCCCAGCGCCGCGGCCGTTGCCTTCGCGCGGGAAAGGTCGCGCGATGCGATCGCCGCGACGTCGAACTCGCGGCTCTTCAGCATGCCCGGGATCACGCGCTGCGTGCCGATCAGCGCGGTCGAGAGGATGCCCCAGCGGACGCGCTTGGCCTGGGCGCCCATCAGTAGTGCGCGCTGCCGGGCGTGCGCGGGAACGGGATCACGTCGCGGACGTTGGCGAGGCCGGTGACGTAGGCGATCGTGCGCTCGAACCCCAGCCCGAAGCCGGCGTGCGGCACGCTGCCGTAGCGGCGCAGGTCGCGGTACCAGCCGTAATGCGCGCGGTCGATGCCCATCTCGTCCATGCGCGCGTCGAGCCTGTCCAGCCGCTCCTCGCGCTGGCTGCCGCCGATGATCTCGCCGATGCCGGGCGCGAGCACGTCCATCGCAGCGACGGTCTTGCCGTCCTCGTTGCCGCGCATGTAGAACGCCTTGATCTCCTTCGGGTAGTTCATCAGGATCACGGGCTTTTTCGCGTGCTGCTCGGTGAGGTAGCGCTCGTGCTCGGACTGCAGGTCGACGCCCCATTTCACGGGGAACTCGAACTTCTGCTTCGCGCGCTCGAGAATGCCGATCGCCTCGGTGTAGTCCATGCGGACGAACTCGGCATCGACGATGCCCGCGAGCTTGGCGATCACGCCTTTCTCGATGCGCTCCTCGAAGAACGCCATGTCGTCCGGCCGCTCGGCCAGGACGGTCCTGAACACATGCTTCAGCAGCGCCTCGGCGAGCGTGGCGTTGTCGGCGAGATCGGCGAACGCGATCTCGGGCTCGATCATCCAGAACTCCGCCAGATGGCGGCTGGTGTTGGAATTCTCGGCGCGAAACGTCGGTCCGAACGTGTAGACCTTCGACAGCGCCATGCAATAGGTCTCGACGTTGAGCTGGCCCGACACGGTGAGGAACGTCTCGGTGCCGAAGAAGTCCTGCGCGAAATCGACCTTGCCGTCAGGACGGCGCGGCAGGTTCAGGAGATCGAGCGTCGACACGCGGAAGAGAGCGCCAGCGCCTTCGGCGTCGGACGCGGTGATGATCGGCGTGTTGACCCACACGAAACCGTTGTCGCCGAAGAAGCGATGGATCGCCTGCGCGACGGTGTGGCGCACGCGCGTGACGGCGCCGATCACGTTCGTGCGCGCCCGCAGATGCGCGACCTCGCGCAGATATTCCAGCGTGTGGGGCTTCGGCTGGATCGGATAGGTGTCGGGATCGTCGACCCAGCCGACGACCTTGATGCTCGTCGCCTGCATCTCGAACGGCTGCCCCTTCGCCGGCGAGGGCACGATCGTGCCCGTGGCTTCGACCGCGCAGCCCGCCGTCAGCCGCTGGATCTCGTCGGCGTAGTTCGGCAGCGTGTTCGGCGCGACCACCTGCACCGGATGGAATCCGGAGCCGTCGGAGACGTTGACGAACGAGATGCCGGCCTTCGAGTCGCGGCGCGTGCGCACCCACCCCTTGACGGTGATCGGCGTGTCGGCGGGCGCACGTCCGGCGAGGATTGCGGCGCAGGTGAGAGAGATCTGAGAGCTCATGCAGCTCCTATGTCGGCCCAGTACTCGTGATGCGCGGTGTTCACGCGCGAGACGCGGTATTCCACCGGATCGTCATGATAGGTGAAAGCGACGCGGCGGATCTGCAGCAGCGGCGCGCCGGGCGCGAGGGCGAGCAGCGAGGCGGCTTCCGCGTCGGCGAGCGTCGCGCGCAGCCGCTCGCTGGTCTTGACGACCGACACGCCGAACGCTTCCTGGTAGAGGTTGTAGATCGTCGACGTTCGCGCGCGGAACTGCCGCTCCGTGAGCCCGGGAAAGCGCGCGACGGCCAGCGCGATGTCGTCGATGATGATCGGCGCATCAGCGAGCGTCAGCAGATTGCGGATGCGCAGCACGGCGTCGCCGGCGCCGATCGCAAGGCGCTCCGCTTCGGTCCGGTCGGCCTTGCCGCGCGCGAACGCGAGCAGGCGCACGTCCGGATACGCCTTCGGCCCCGCTTCCGGGACGACGTGGAAGAAGTAGAACAGCATCCGGTCGCGGTTGTGGCTCGCCACGTAGGTGCCGCGGCCCTGCTGGCGGATCAGGATGTTCTCGGCGCAGAGCTCGTCGATCGCTTTCCTGACGGTGCCGATGCTGATGCCGAACTGTTCCGACAGCCTGCGTTCGGACGGAATCGCCTCGCCGGGCTTCCAGTCGCCGCGGGTGAGCCCGCCCATCATCTGCCGCTTGACCTCCTTGTACAGCGGGGCCGCCAGCGGGACGGACGGAGTGGTGGCGTCGTTCATCTGGGATCGGGCGCCATCGCACACCGGCACCCAAATCCAGTGTAGCCGCCTGCGCCAACTGATGCAAATGATATAGATGATCTAGTTGACTTCGACCAGCGCCGGCGCTACGATTCCCCGCAGGTTTTTCCTATCCGCCGATGCATTTCGGCTCGACGGCGCGACAGCCGTCGCCTCCGGAGTTTCCGATGATCCATTGCGTGCTGCACGACCCGAACGATTCGGTCGCGGTCGTCGTCGTCGAGGGCCTCGAGGCCGGCACGACGCTCACCGGCCTCATCCTCGACGAGGACCGCACGATCTCGCTGGCCGCGCTGCAGGACATCCCGATCGGCCACAAGGTCGCGCTGAAGGACATGGCGGTCGGCGACACGGTGATCAAGTACGGCGTCGACATCGGCAAGGTCGTGAAGCCGATCAGGAAGGGCGAGCACGCCCACGTCCACAACATCAAGACGAAGCGGTGGTAGCCATGCTGCACGAAACGATCTGGGGTTATCGCCGCGAGAACGGGCGCGTGGGCGTGCGCAACCACGTCATCGTCCTGCCGGTCGACGACCTGTCGAACGCCGCGGCGGAGGCCGTCGCGAACAACATCAAGGGAACGCTCGCGATCCCGCATCCGTACGGGCGGCTGCAATTCGGCGCCGACCTCGATCTCCACTTCCGCACGCTGATCGGCGCCGGCAGCAACCCGAATGTCGCGGCGGTCGTCGTCATCGGCATCGAGGACGGCTGGTCGAAGAAGGTCGCCGACGGCATCGCGGCCACCGGCAAGCCGGTGCAGCACTTCGGCATCGAGCTGCACGGCGATCACGACACGATCATGCGGGCGTCGAAGGCCGCGCGCGAGCTCCTGCAGTGGGCGAGCGAGAAGCATCGCGTCGAATGTCCGCTCAACGAGCTCTGGGTGTCGACGAAGTGCGGCGAGTCGGACACGACGTCCGGTTGCGGCGCGAACCCGACCGTCGGCGACGCGTTCGACAAGCTCTACGCCGCCGGCTGCACGCTGGTGTTCGGCGAAACGTCCGAGCTGACCGGCGGCGAGAAGATCGTCGCCGCGCGCTGCCGCGACGACAAGGTCCGCGCCGATTTCATGCGCGTGTTCGACCGCTACCAGGAGATGATCAACCGCCACAAGACGTCCGACCTGTCCGACTCGCAGCCCACGAAGGGCAACATCGCCGGCGGCCTCACCACGATCGAGGAAAAGGCGCTCGGCAACATCCAGAAGATCGGGAAGAAGTGCGTGGTCGACGGCGTGCTCGACAAGGCCGAGATGCCCACGCACCCGGGACTGTGGTTCATGGACAGCTCGTCCGCCGCCGCCGAGATGGTCACGCTGTGCGCCGCATCGGGCTACGTCGTCCATTTCTTCCCGACCGGGCAGGGCAACGTCATCGGCAACCCGATCCTGCCGGTCATCAAGATCTGCGCGAACCCGCGCACGGTCCGCACGATGAGCGAGCACATCGACGTCGACACGTCGGGCCTGCTCCAGCGCGAGATCACGATGAGCGACGCCGGCGACAAGCTGCTCGACATGATGTTCCGCACGGCCAACGGCCGGCTCACGGCTGCGGAGGCGCTCGGCCACCGCGAGTTCGTGCTGACGCGGCTGTACGAGAGCGCGTAGGCCGTTTGTCATCCCGCGCTGTGCCCGGGATGACACCACGCTGCGGCTATAATCCGCATGATGCCGGACGACACCGGCGCCGCTGCGGCGCCCGCCCTGCCTGACCTCGCGGCGATCCGTGCGGCGCACGTACGCATCGGCCCGCACGTGCATCGCACGCCGGTGCTGACCTGTGCGGCGATCGACGCGGAGGTGGGCGCCGAGCTCTTCTTCAAGTGCGAGAATTTCCAGCGCGTCGGCGCCTTCAAGGCGCGCGGCGCGTGCAACGCGGTGTTCTCGCTCACCGACGACGTGGCGGCGCGCGGTGTGGTCACGCATTCGTCCGGCAATCACGGCGCGGCGCTCGCGTATGCCGCGCGCCGCCGCGGCATCGCGGCGTGGGTGGTGATGCCCGACAACGCGCCGAAGGTCAAGCAGGAGAACGTCCGCGCGCTTCGGCGCGACGATTCGCTTCTGCGCCGCCAATGTCGCGGCACGCGAGACCGCGTGCGCCGAGATACAGCGCGAGACCGGCGCGACGCTGATCCATCCCTTCGACGACGCGCGCGTCATCGCGGGGCAGGGCACGGCCGCGCTCGAGCTTGTCGAGCAGGCGCCCGAGACTCGATGCGGTGATCGCGCCGTGCGGCGGGGGTGGCCTGTTGTCCGGCACCGCGATCGCGGCGACATCGTCGCGTGCGGGCATCGAAGTCTTCGGCGCCGAGCCAGCCAACGCGGGCGACGCCGCGGCCAGCTTCGCTTCCGGGCGCGTCGAGCCGCTGCCGCCCACGACGACGATCGCGGACGGGCTGCGCACCACGCTGTCGCCGCGCACGCTCGGCGCGATCCGCGCGCACGTCGACGGCGTTCGGAACCTGCAGCGAAGACGCGATCGTGCGCGCGATGCGCATGACGTGGGAGCGGATGAAGATCGTCGTCGAGCCCTCCGCCGCGGTGCCGCTCGCATGCCTGCTGGAGCGATCGCTCGACCTGGCCGACCGCGCGTCGGCGTCATCGTCAGCGGCGGCAACGTCGATCTCGACCGGCTGCCCTGGCAGACGTGAGCGATCGCCATTCACTCAAGGCTCATCGATGACCACGCACCTGCCGACACCGAACTACCCGCGCTTCCACCTCGCGTTTCCCGTCACCGACCTCGCGGCGGCACGCCGCTTCTATGGCGAATTCCTCGGTTGCGCGGAAGGCCGCAGCAGCGACGACTGGGTCGACTTCGATTTCTTCGGCCACCAGATCGTCGCGCACAAGGTGGACGCCGGCGGCATGAGCGACGCGACGAGCCTGGTCGACGGGCAGAACGTACCCGTGCGTCACTTCGGCGTGGTGACCGACCTCGCGACCTGGCAGACGCTCGCCGACCGCTTCCGCGCTGCAGGCGACGAAATTCGTCATCGAGCCGTACGCGCGCTTCAAGGGCGAACCGGGCGAGCAGGCGACGATGTTCTTCCTCGACCCGTTCGGCAACGCGCTGGAGTTCAAGGCGTTCGCCGACATGAATGCGCTGTTTGCGAAATAAGTGCCAAATGAGCACCCAGTAAGCGCCAAATGAGCGCGAAGTGAAAATCGTCATTTCCGAGTTCATCGACGCCGCGGCCGTCGCTTCGCTGGCGGCGGCGTTCGACGTGTACTACGACAAGGATCTGGTCGACCACCCGATCAAGCTGAAGGCGTCGCTCGCCAACGCGGACGCGCTGATCGTGCGCAACCGCACGCAGGTGAACGCGGCGCTGCTCGAATCGGCGCCCACAGTCCGGGTCGTCGGGCGCCTCGGCGTCGGACTCGACAATATCGACGTCGCCGCCTGCGAGACGCGCGGCATCGCAGGTGATTCCCGCCACCGGCGCCAACGCGCTCGCGGTCGCCGAGTACGTGATCGGCACCGCGATGCTGCTGCTGCGCGGCGCGTATGCGGCGACCGACGACGTCGCCGGCGGTCGCTGGCCGCGTGCGCCGCTGGGCAACGGGCGCGAGCTCGCCGGCAAGACGCTCGGCCTGATCGGTTTCGGCGGCATCGGGCGACTGACTGGCGGGCTTGGGCGCGCGCTCGGCATGCGGACGATCGGTTTCGACGCGAACATCGGCGCCGACTCGCCCGTCTGGACTGCGGAGCGTACGGCGCGGCGGCCGTTCGCCGAGCTGGTGACGGAGGCCGACGTCGTCATCGCTGCATGTGCCGCTCACCTCGGCGACGCGCAGCCTGATCGACGCCGCACGGATCGCGGACGATGAAGCGCGACGCGATCCTGATCAACACCGCGCGCGGAGGCGTCGTCGACGAGTTCGCTGTCGCGGCGGCACTGCGCGAAGGGCGCCTGGGCGGCGCGGCGCTCGACGTGTTCGAAGCCGAGCCGCTGCCTGCGGGCTCGCCGCTTGCCGGCTGCCCGAACCTCATCCTCACGCCGCATATCGCCGGCGTGACGCGCGAGTCGAACGTCCGCGTGTCGACGATGATCGCCGAGCAAGCGTCGCTCGCCGCGCTTGCAGGCGATCGCGATGACGGCCATGCCGCGCTGACGCTGACCGAGCTCGAGTCGCTGGCGACGCGCGCGCTGTCGCGTCGCCGGGCGCGAATCCCGCAATGGCCGAGGCGACCGCAGCGGCGCTCGTCGACGCGGAGTGCGCAGGGCCTCGCATCGCACGGCTTGTCGCGCATCCGCAATACGCGACGCACCTGCGCAACGGCCGCGCCGACGGCGACGCGATACCTGTCGTCGTCGCCGAGCGCGGCGGCGCGGTGCTCGTCGACGCGTGTGACGGCCTCGCGTTTCCCGCCTGCGCGATGGCCGTCGGCGAGGCGATCGAACGTGCCCGCATTCACGGCGTCGCGCTTCGCCGGCGTCGCGCGCAGCCACCATTTCGGCGTCGCCGCCTATCACCTGAGACCGGTGGCGGACGCGCACATGGTCGGACTCGCGTTCGGCAACTCGCCGGCAGCGATGCCTACCGCCGGCGGCCGGCATCCGATCTTCGGCACCAACCCGTCGCCGCGGTGTTTCCGCGCGCGCAGGGCGCGCCGCTTGTGATCGACCTCTCACTTTCCGAGGTCGCACGCGGCAAAGTGATGGTCGCGGCGAAGGAGGGCCAGACCCATTCCGCTCGGCTGGGCGCTCGACGGCGATGGACGCCCGACCACCGACGCGAAGGCCGCGCTGACCGGATCGATGCTGCCGATGGGCGGCGCGAAGGGCGCAATGCTGGCGCTCGTCGTCGAGCTGCTCGCCTGCGCGCTCACCGGCGCGGCGTTCGGCTTCGAGGCCGACACGTTCTTCGTCGACGACGGCAACCGGCCGCGGATCGGCCAGGCGTTTCTTGTCGTCGATCCCGGTGCGCTCGCCGGACGCGACGATCTACGATGCGCGTGTGGAGACGCTGATCGCCGAGATGCTGAAGGACGACGATGTCCGCCTGCCCGGCGCGCGTCGCAATGATCTCGCCGCGCGCGCGGCGACGCACGGCATCGAAATTCCTGCCGCGCTGATGCAACAGCTGCGCGACCTCAGCGGATGAAGGAATACACGTGACCGAACCACGGCATCGCCCGACCACGCTGCTCCTCAACGTCGCGCATGCGATCGATCACATGTTCCTGCTGATCTTCGCGACGGCGGTGACGACGATCGCCACCGACTTCGGCATCGCGCGCTGGGAAGACCTGATGCCCTACGGCGTAGGCGCGTTCGCGCTGTTCGGGCTGGGCTCGCTGCCGTCGGGACGGCTGGGCGACCTGTGGGGCCGCCGCCGCATGATGCTCGTCTTCTTCTTCGGCATGGGTGCCGCGGCGCTCATCGCGGCGCTGACGCAAAATGCCTGGCAGCTTGCCGCGGCGTTGACGCTGCTCGGCGCCTTCGCGTCGATTTACCATCCGGTCGGCATTCCGATGCTGGTGCGCGATTCGCTGCGGCCAGGGCTCACCATCGGCGTGAACGGGCTCGCAGGAAATCTCGGCGTCGCACTGTCCGCGGTGGTCACCGGCCTGCTCGTCAAGTACGTGGGGTGGCGCGCGGCGTTCGCCGTGCCGGCGCTGCTCTCGATCGCCTGCGGATTCGCGTTCGCGCACGTCGCGCCGGCCGAGCACGTCGCGCCCGCGCGGCGCAGCATGGGCGCCGCGCGTGCCCCTGGAAGCGTCGTTCGCGCGCGTGTTCGTCGTGATGACCGTGGCTTCGGTGACCGCGAGCCTGCTGTTCAACTTCACGACCAACGGCAACGGCGAGCTGCTGCGCGAGCGCTTCGCGGGCATCGTCGAGGACCCGGCAACGCTCGGCCTGCTGCTTGCGCTGGTCTACGTGATCGGATCGTTCGCGCAGGTCGCCGTGGGGCTGATGATCGACCGTGTTCCGCTCAAGTACCTGTATGCGGGGATCGTCGCGCTCCAGGTGCCGCTGTTCGCGCTCGCCGCGAGCGCGCAGGGCTGGGCACTGTACGCGCTGATGATCGCATTCATGGTCGTGGTGTTCGGCGCGATCCCGTTCACCGACGCGATGATCGTCCGCTACGTCGACGACCGGATGCGCTCGCGCGTCTCCGGGATGCGCCTCACCGTGGCGTTCGGCGTGAGCTCGCTCGCGGTCTGGCTGCTCGGGCCGGTGGTAAAGGCCGCGGGCTTCCGCACGCTGCTGTTGGCGATGGCGGCGATCGCTGTCGTGACGTTCCTCGCAGTGCTGTGGCTGCCGCGGCGCGATCCGCGGGCGATATCCGTCGTCACGACGCCGGACGCGCCACCACGATCGCCTCGCGCAGCGGATTGAAGAGGCCCGGAGCCGCGGCGATCACCTCGTTGGTGCGCAGGTACTCGCCGCCGCCGGCGAAATCCCCGACGCGGCCGCCCGCCTCGCTGACGAGCAGGCTGCCCGCGGCGACGTTCCACGCCTTGAGGCTCATCACCCAGAAGCCGTCCAGTCGTCCCGACGCGACGTGCGCCAGGTCAAGTGCACAGGCGCCCGCGCGCCGGATGCCCGCGCACTGACCGGCGAGCGTGTTGAACACCGGGAGGTAGCCCGGCAGCTTCGGGCTGCGTCGCGTCGGAAACACCGTGCCCACGAGCGCGTCGGACAAGCGTGTGCACGCGGACACATGGATCTGCGCGCCGTTGCGCTGCGCCCCCTTGCCCTTCACCGCCGTGAAGAGCTCGTCGTGCACCGGGTCGAGCACCACTGCATGCGTGATGTCGTCGTTCTTGGCGAGCGCGATCGAGATCGCGTAGTAGGGAAAGCCGTGGACGAAGTTGAGACTGCCGTCGATCGGATCGACGACCCAGCGAAACGGCGTCTGCTCGTTACCCTTGCGGATCTCGCCGGATTCCTCGGACAGCACGGCGTGCTCCGGAAACGCCGCAGCGATGGTCGCGGCGATCGCGCTCTCCGCTTCGGTATCGGCCGACGACACGATGTCGCCGTGCTCCTTGGAGAACGTCGGCAGCCGGCGCAGATCGCGCGACGCGTCGATGATGACGCTCGCCGCCCGGCGCGCCGCGCGTACCGCTACCGCCAGCACGGGGTCGCTGGAAGTATTCATCGGGTGCTCACGGCTTGGTTGCGCTCAGTTCTTCCTGCTCCATCAGCAGGTACGTACCGTAGGCGTTGACGCGGTTGGCGGCGTCGAAAGCGGGCATCCCCTTGAAGCGCGACCAGTCGACTTTCGCATAGGCCTCGTCGAACGGCTCGAGGTCCTGCACGGCGCGGCCCATCGTTGCGCGGAGATAGACGAGATAGTCGCGCGTGGTGATGAGGTCGCGACGCACGTCGCGCGACACGCCGCCGTGGCCGGGAACCACGACAGCGGGATCGAGCGCCAGCATCCTGTCCATCGCGTTCAACCAGCCTTTGCTGTCGGCGTTGCCCACGAACGGAACGCGCCCCGCGAACAGCAGGTCGCCGCAGAACAGCAGGCGGTCCTCGACGACGTACATCATCAGGTCCTCGGGCGAGTGGCTGCCACCCGACCAGATCAGGCGAAACGTGATACCTCCCTGGCGGAAATCGGTGTCGCCGTCGAGCCAGAGGTCGGGCCGAACGACGCGCGTCGTCTCGTCGACCCACGGAAAGAGGTCCGCACGGCGCTGCGCGAGGCGCTCGGCGGCCTGTCCCGACGTGAAATAGACTTCGCCTTTCCGGAACGCCCAGATCTCGGCGCCGTCGCGCTTGAATTCCTGCAGTCCGTAGACATGATCGGCGTGGTAGTGCGAGACGATCACGCGGCGGATCGGCAGCGGCGTCACCTTGCGGATCGCCGCGATCATCGCGCGCCCGAGCGGGGGCGTGCCGAGCGCGTCGAACACGACCACCGCGTCGCTCGTGACGACAAAGCCCGCGTTCGACATGAAGCCGCGGTTGGCTTGCGCCGCCGCGCCTGAATCGCCCTGGAAGAACCACCCGTGCGGCGACACCTGTTGCGGCGTCAGCGCGAGTTCCGGCGTACTGGCCGCGCGAGCCGATGACGTGGAGGTCGCCATGGCGAGCGCCAGCGCCCACAGCAGCCTCGCGGGAAGTGTCGAATGCACACGCATCGGGCAATGATAACAATGCGCGCGCGCTTAGCGCGGCGACGCGATAGCGGGCGACGAAACGGCGATCGACGCGGTCCTTCCACCACCATACCCACTTGCCTTCCGCCGACCATGGCGGCCGCGATGCGACCGCGTAACGATCGCCAGTGGAAATCAGCGCCAGCGCGGTCCGTTGGGGGCGATAGGTTACCAGCGGCTCGCCGCCGACGGCGCGCCGCAGGTTCTCCGCGAGCGCCGGACCGGCGCGCACCGCGTACACGCCCGATCGCGGGCGCGGTGCGTCGATCTGCGTCGCACAGTCGCCTGCAGCGAACACCGCCGGATGCGATGGGGAACGCAGGAAGGCGTCGACGCAGACGAAGCCGTCGTGGTCGCACGCGAGCCCCGACGCGCGCAGCCACGGCGCCGCAACGGCCGGCGTCGCGATGATGACGCGATCCGCGGGCACGTGCCGGCGGTCCGCGAGGACGATTCCCGCGGCGTCAATCGCCTGCGCCGCGCTGCCCGCGACGACCGCGATGCCGCGCGCCGCAAGCAGCCGCGCGAGCCGCCGGCGCACGCCCGCGGGTTGCTGCGCGGCGATCTCGGCCTCGTCGGTCACGATCGTAACGTGGGGCGCGCGTGCACCAAAGTCCGCGCGCAATCGATGCGCCATCGCGAACGCGATCTCGACGCCGGCAGCGCCGCCGCCGACGACGGCGAGCGCGCCGATCACACCGCGCGCAGCCTCGTCGCGCATGCGCGCCCATGCCGCGAGCAGGCCGGTGAGCGGGCGCACGGGAACGACGCGCGCATCCGCGTTCGCCATGGCGACATGCGTCGTTGCACCGACATTGAGCGACGCGACGTCGAAGTCGATCGCCGTGCCGTCCGCGAGCGTCGCGCGCCGGCGGTTGGCGTCGAAGGCCGCCACGGCACCGACGATCAACCGCGCGCCGGCGGCTTGCGCGAGTGACACGAGGTCGATCGTCGCGTCGCCGATTGCGTACCAGCCCGCGATGACGCCCGGGACCATGCCGGAATAGAGCAGAGCGGTATCCGGCACGACGACGACCGCCTCGACCGCCGGCAGCGTACGCCGCGCAAATCGCCGCAACACCTCGACGTGCGCGTGACCGCCGCCGGCGAGCAGCAGGCGCGTCACGCGACGCGGACGCCCACCATCATTCCGCCGTCCTCGTGCTCGAGGTTGTGGCAGTGGAACATGTACGTCTGCGCGCCAGGCCACGGCAGCGCGAAGCGGATCGCCACGCGCACACTCTCACCCGGCCAGACGAGCAACGTGTCCTTGCGGCCGAGATCGCTCGGAAGCCGCGCGCGCTCGTCGACGGCGAGCGCGGCGACGAAATCGGGCGAGGTCTCACGCTCCAGCACTTCGAAGTGGAAACCGTGCAGGTGCATCGCGTGCGGCATGCTGGTGTGATAGTTGCGCAGCAGCCACACTTCGGTCGTGTCGCGCGCCACTTCGACCGGCGTCTCGCCCATCACGAAGACGCGATCGTTGATACGCCAGCGCCCCTTGTTGTAGCCGAAGCGAAACGGGCGCTCGCGCGCGCCGGCGATGTCGATCGGGGCGATCTTCGCGAGCGCCGACGGCACCTTGCGATCGTAGCGGACGCGCTCGCGCACGCGCAGCGCGAGCAGACGGCGCGGCGCGCCTTCGGGCCACGCTGTCGCATGCGCGTGGTCTTGCCCGGACGAAGACGATGCCGCAGTCCCGCTGGCGCTGCCGTGACCCATCGCCGCATGATCGACCGGCGCCGCCGCAGTGTCTGCCCGCATTTCGCCGTGCATCGGATCGAACGCGAGCGTTTCGAGCAGGATCGTCTCCCCGACCGACGCCGCGGAGAGGTCGACGAGCACGTCGAGACGCTCGGCGGTTGCGAAGAACGCCTCCTTGACGACGATCGGCGCAGGCAGCAGGCCAGCATCGTTGCCGACGATGGTGAACGGAACCTGCGTGCCGGACGCCGTTCGAAACGCGAGCCGCAGCGTGCGTGCATTGCACGCGTTCAGCATTCGCAGACGATAGAGCCGCGACGCGACATCCACGTACGCGCAGGACGTCCCGTTCACGATCGCGTCGTCGCCGAAGAAGCCGTGGATCATGTCGGCGGCGGTCGGGCGATACGCGGCATCGTGGCGGCGGTCGGCAAGCACCAGCGTCAGTTCGGTCCTGCCCGGGACGAGGTCGAGCGCGCGGCGCAGCGCCGCGTGATCGTCGTCGTCGACGTCGATCAGGCCGAACAGGCCGTCGTACATCTGGCGCCCCGTGCTGCCGTGCGGATGCGGGTGGTACCAGTAGAGCGCGCCGCGATCGCGGACCTCGAAGTCGTAGGCGTAGCGCTCGCCGGGCGCAGCCAGCGTGAGGCCGTTGCCGTCGTTGGCGGTATCGACGGAAAGACCGTGCCAATGCGCGATGGTCGGCGCGTCGAGCCGGTTGTCGAGCGTCAGGCGCACGCGCTCGCCGGGCGCCAACGCCAGCGTGGGATTGAGATAGTCGCGTCCGCCGTGACGTACGCGGTACACGAGTGGGCCATGAACCATGGCGCCGGCCAGCTTGCCGCGGGTCGTTGCTACGAGCGTAAGGGGAGCGCCGCGCGGCGCCAACCGTCCGAGGAAGCCGGAATCGCCCGGGACGAACAACTTCCGCGATACCGATCCGGCGACGGTGCAGGTTGCGCCGCCGTCCGCGGCATCCGCACCGGTCGACGGCGCCAGCGCGGTCAAGGGCAGCGCGGCGAGTCCGGCGAGTCCGCTGAGCGCGCGCCTGCGCGCGGGTCGAAACGTGGATGAGCCGCGGGACCGAACAGCCATCCGCAGATTCTACCGGCGATCAGTTGGCCACCGTGGGACGGCCGAACGCATAACGAACGCCGACCCAGATCCCGCGCGGTGCCGCCGGCGCACGGAACTGCTCGGAGACGGGCGCGATGCCCTGCGCCGGGCCGAATGTGTTGTCGGGCCCGGTGAAGACGTTGGCGCCGAGGAGCGCGAACGTCTGATAGGTTTGGTCGAACAGGTTGCTGACGTTCATGAACAACTGAAGGTCGCGCGTGACGTCGTAGCGCGCGTCGAGGTTGAACACCGTGTAGGCAGGCAAGCGCCCGTTGATGTCCTGATTGTTTTCGTCGCCCAGCGGATACTGCGACGACGCGTAGACCATGTTGACGCCGATCGCGAAGCGCTCGTCTGGCGCGAACTCGACTCGAAGTTTCACCGAATTGCGCGGAATACCGGGGATTCTGTCGCCCGGCTGCACGACGATCGCGCCGTCCGCGTCCGCGCTCGAGTTGTTCGGGCTCGACTCGACGAACGTCGACTGGAAAGTCGCGTCGATGAAGCTGTAACGCAGGTCGAACGACCAGTCGCCCACGCGCGTGGCGGCGTTCAGCTCGATGCCCTGGCGGCGCGTCTTGCCGACGTTCTGGAAGTAGCCCGCGTTCGTCGCGCCGCTGCCGGCAGCGATGAACTGGATGTCGTCGTCAAGCTCGGTGCGATATGCGGCGGCGGCCCACGACCATGCCGTCCCGAGCTTGCCGCGTCCGCCGAACTCGAACGTCTTGGCGACGACCTTGTTGAGTGGAGGGTCCGCAAGGAACTGGTTCGGCAGCTTGCACGGCGCGTCCGGATCGGCGCAGGTGAGCTCGATCGGCGTGGGCGCCCGCATGCCTTCGTTGTAGCTCGCGTATGTGGTGAGCGCGGGCGTCGGGTTGTAGTTGACGCCGATCGCGGGCGAGAACCGCGAGTACGTGTGCGTGCCATCGAGCGCGGGGTCCTCGCCGGTGCGATCTGCAATCGAGATCTTCGCCCAGTTGTAGCGTCCCGCGAGCGTCAGCGTCCATTGCGGATCCAGCGTGATCGTGTCGGCGACGTAGGCGCCGAAATAGTCGTTGCTGAGGTCGGCATCGGTGTCGACGACGAACGGCCCCGTCGCCACGGTCCCGCGGTCGGAGGTGAAGTTGGCCGTCTGCGCATCCTGCGTGTAGCGCGTACGGCCGAAATCGCCGGTGACGCCGCCGACGATCTGGTGCGCGATCGCACCGGTCTTGGCATTCTTGGTGAGTTGCAGGCCGCCCCCCAGCTTTGCTGATCGATCGTCGAGCGGTCGTTGAACGCCTCGTTGGTCTGCGGCGGGTCGTCATCGGGGTCGCCGTAGTCGTCGTTGACGTTGCTGCTGAAGTTCGTGTTCTTGTACTGCCGGTAGTAAGCGTTGCCGCCGAGCAGCAAGGTCTCGTCGAGGAAGCGGCTCCCCTTCGCCGTGAAGAACGCGAGCTGGTTCTGGTTGCGGTCGGGGTAGGTGTACGCCTGGCGAGGGTTGCTGAGCATCGACAGCGGCAGCGTCTGCGAACCTTCGAGGGTGTTGTCGGCGAGCGTCGCGCTGACGTCGAAGTCGGTGATGGCGTCCTGGTACCCGACCTTGCCGAAGAACTGCTTGATAAGGCTTGAGTTGTGTTCGGCCCAGCCGCCGTCATCGAGGTAGCGGCCGGTGGCGTACCAGTCGAGCTTGTCGCTGGAACCGCCCGCTTCTGCCTGCGCCTCGAAGCGGCGAAACGAGCCGCCGGAGATCTCGACATTCGCGCCCGGATACTGTGCGCCACTCTTCGTGTAGATGGCGAGCGCGCCGCCGAGCGTGTTGAGGCCGAACGCCGGCACCGATCCCGGGATGAGCTGGATCGACGAGATTGCCATCGGCGGGAGTAAATCCCAGTTGACCACGTCGCCGAACGACTCGTTGACGCGCACGCCGTCCTGGAAGACCGACATGCCTTGCGGCGTGCCAAGCAGCGGCGATGCGGCGAACCCGCGGAACGTGATCGACTGCTGGAAGAGATTGCCCTGGCCCGACGTCGCGCTGACACTGTTCGCGTTCTGGTCGAGAAACTGGGTGAGCGTCGGCGGGCGCTGCGTGGCGAGTGCCCGATTTCCGAACAACTGGACGTTGCCCGGCACCTCGGCGAGCGGCACGCCGAGGCCGGGCAGCGGCGTCGTGCCGACGACTTGCACCGACGGAAGCTCCATTACCTCGGCAGGATTGTCCGCGGCGCGCGACGGTGTCGCGCTCACGCACGCTATCGATAGCACAAGCATAAATCTTGCTTCCGAACGCAGATCGGCACGACGAATCAAGGCTCCTCCGAATTGTCGTTGTGCGAGAGTGGTACGGAACAGGCGGCGGCCATCACCGAGCATCGCGAAGCATGACATCGATTTCGCACAGTCATAATGACGTTGTCCTCGCCAGCACGTTTCGGGAATTTTTCCTGCATGAGTCTCCTCGGTACGCGATCGATCTGGCGCTGCGCCGGGGTGTCCCGTTGAGCGGCGGCAGCGGCGCGAATGGTAATGCGGCTGCGCGCGACCTCGTCATCGTCATCGTCGCGACGGTCGCCTTCACTATGGTCAGCGTCTGGCTGGACCTGGGCGAGCTGCTCCTTTCGGTGGCGCTGCCGAACGAGCACTACGAGATCGACGAGCTGCCCGGCGTGCTGGTGTTCGTCGCGCTGGCGATCGCGCTCTTCGCATGGCGTCGCATGGCCGAGGTACGCACCGAGCTCGCGGGCCGCCGCGAAGCCGAGCGCGAGCTCACCGCGGCGCTCGACGCCAACCGGCGTCTCGCGCGCGAGAACGTGCGTATCCAGGAGGACGAGCGGCGCAGCCTCGCGCGCGAGCTCCATGACGAGTTCGGTCAGTACCTGAACGCCATCAAGGTCGACGCCGTCACGATCCGCGACGCCGCCAGCGATGCAGGGGCCGCGCGCGACGGCGCGACGTCGATCATCGGTATCGCCGATCATGTGCAAACGGTGATGCGCGAGACGATTGCGCGGCTGCGCCCCGCCGGGCTCGACGAGCTCGGCCTCACCGCGGCGCTCGAGCACTGCGTCGACGGCTGGCGCAAGCGGTTGCCGGCGGTCAGGTTCGACTTCACGCCGGCCAATGTCGACGCGCAGTGGGACGAGGCGGTCAACATCACGCTGTACCGCGTCGTGCAGGAGGCGCTCACCAACGTCGCCAAACACGCCGACGCCACACTCGTGGAGATCCGCCTCGAAGCACCGCCGGCGGGCGTTGCCACCGGCAACATCAAGCTCGTCGTGCGCAACGACGGCGGCGGGCGCGGTTCGGCGAGCGCCGGGTCCGGGCTCGGCATCGTCGGCATGCGCGAGCGTGTCGAATCACTCGGCGGGCGCCTCGACGCCACTGTCGAACCCGGAGGCGGCTTCCGCCTCTCCGCATTCCTGCCTGCGCATTCACGTCACGGAGCCAAACCATGAGCGAATCGATTTCCGTCCTGCTCGTCGACGATCACGCGGTGGTCCGCGTCGGCTATCGCCGGCTGCTGGAGCGCGCCGAGAACATCCACGTGCTTGCGGAAGCGGGCAACGCGGCTTCCGCCTACCAGGCGTTCTGCCAGACGCCGCCGGACGTCGTGGTCATGGACATCTCGCTGCCGGACGTAAGCGGCATCGAGGCGATGCGCCGCCTGCTGCTGCGCGAGCCCGCTGCGCGCGTGCTGATCTTCAGCATCCACGACGAGCCGATCTTCGCCAACCGCGCGCTGCAGGCCGGGGCGATGGGCTACGTCACCAAGGCAAGCGCGCCAGACGTGCTGGTCGACGCGGTACGTGCCGTGTCGAAGGGCGAGCGGTATCTCAGTCCCGACGTGGCGCGCACGCTTGCGCTCCAGCAGGTCTCGGGCGAAGCGGACGTGATGCAGCGGCTGACCGATCGCGAATTCGAGATCGCCCGGCTGCTGGCCAAGGGGCATTCGGTGCGCGCGGTGGCGGAGTTGCTATGCCTCAACTACAAGACCGTCGCCAACTACCAGACGATCATCCGCCAGAAGCTCGACGCTGACACGCCGACGAAGTTCATGCGGCTCGCCGCGCAGCACGGGCTGCTGAACGACCTCGCCTGAAGCGCGTCGCGATGGCGCGTTGAGCTTCGCGCCTCGCGCTCCGGTGCAATTCGGCAGCGTGGGAGCGGCCCGTTGGCGCTCAGCGGATCGCCACGCCCCAGGGCAGTTTGCCGACCGGCACCTCGGCGATTTTCCTGTTGGTGGCGGTATCGATGACGGCTACGGCGTCGGAGCGCCCGCAGGCCACATAGAGCTTCCCGCCATCCGGCGTTAGCGCCATGTTCCACGGCCGCTTGCCGACCGGAATCGTCGCCACGATTGCGTTGCTCGCCACGTCGATCACCTGCACGGTGCCGTCGCCTCCCGACGATACGTAGACACGCTTGCCGTCAGGGTGCACCGTGACGCCGTTGCTCCGCTTGCCTGCCTTGATGCGCGCGATCACGTCGTGCGTCTTCGTGTCGAACACGTTGACGGTGTCGGCGTTCTCCGCCGCGACGTAAGCGCGGCTGCCGTCCGGCAGAAAGCCGATGCCACGCGGCCGGTCACCGACCTTCACCGACTTCACGACGGTGCCGCTCGCCAGGTCGACGACGTCGACCATGTCGGCCTCTTCGGCGCTGACGTACAGCCACTTGCCGTCGGGACTGAACACCGCGTGCTCGGGGTTCTTGCCTTTCATCTTGATGCGCTTCGCGATGGCGTTGGTCGCCGTGTCGATCAGCAGCACCTGATCGTTCTCCTCGATCGCCGCGGACAGCCACTTGCCGTCGGCCGACAGGTAGATCGCCTCCGGCGAATCACCGAGCGGCACACGCGCGATCTCGGTGTTGCGCTCGACATCGATGACGACCAGCGCGTTGGCCGTCTGGTCGCTGATGTAGAGCCGCTTGCCGTCGGGGGACACCGCAATGCCGCGCGGCTTCTTGCCGAACTTGAGCGTCGAGACGACCTTGTCGGTTGCAGTGTCGATGACGGAAATCGACTCGGACCCCTCGTTCGGCACGTACGCGAGTGGCGCGGCCGCCGCGTACGGGAATATCGCAAGGGAAGTGACGAGGACGAGAATATTGCGAATGATCTGGTACATGGCGTTCCTCCGGTCGCGCAGGATACGCCACTATTCCGGCAGCCGCGACCGTCACGAAATGAATGAAGTTCTTCGCGACCGTGTCGAGCTAACGCGGTTTGCCCGCGCCATCAACTTTCGCATCACAAACCAATCCGGCGGGGCACTCGAACTGCAATCGTTCGAGCCGGAGGTAGGTGTAATTGGCATTCTGCGGATGCAGCAGTCCGTATTGATCCCAGCGCGCAAATTCCGGAAGGTCACTGCGATCACGCAACTCCGCCAGGCTCACTCCGCTTTTCATCAGGGCCTCGACACGGCTATCGAGCGCCGCGAAGTAATCCGTGAAGGCGCGGATGTCGGCGCATTTGCCGATCGGTCCATATCCCGGGATGAGGTGCCGACATCGCAGTGACGCGAGTTGCACGAGAGCATCGCGCCACGCGCTCGGGTCCGCATCTCGCATATCGGGAATTCGGTGGATCGCAACCAAATTGCCGGCGATCAGAGTGGAAGTCGATTCATCGAACACCGCAATCGCGCCGGGTGCGCTCGACCACGGTGGCGCAATCAGGCGCAGCGGACGTCCGATCAGCTCGAGTCTTTCGTCGCCGTCGATCAGGCGGTCCGGCTGCACCACGCGAGTCGCCGCCATGGCCTCCTCGCCGAGCACCGAGCGCAGATTGCGCAGGCATGTCTCGCAGCGCGCGGCAATCAACTCCGCGCTGCGTCGATGTGCCAACACGGGAATGCCGCGTGCCTGGAATGCGGCAGCGCCGAAGATGGCTTCCTGGCTGGGATGCGTGAGGATCGCCAGACGGATCGGTCGATTCGTGATGCGCTTCACCGCCGCGATGATTTCCTCGCCTTCGCGGTATGAAATCCCGGTATCGACGACGACGACGCCACGTGGTCCGACAACGAAGGCGACGTTTGCGGTCCGTCCCGCATTTTTCAGGTCGATCTCGCCGCCGCTTCCCAACAGGGCGTACACGCCCGAAGCAACGACGACGGGAGTCGGTTGCGCAGCGCGAACGCTTAGGGGGACACACGACGCGGCCAGGATCCCGATGACCGCCTTGCACAGGAATTTTTCGGCGGCGGTGCGTCCGCGCGCGGTGACCGCGGCGACCTTGCCGTACCCGCGATAAGCGTTTCCACCCGATGTCGGCGCGCGCGTTTCCGGCAACGCGGTGGCCAGGTCGCATCGGAGTTCCGGCTGGGCTCCAGAGCCATCGTTGAAGTTCTCGGCGCGGACCGGAAGAAGCATTCGGCCTTTCTCGAAACGGACTTCATTGCTGCCGGGGGTATGAGGGAGTGTAGCTGATGCGAACGCGGGGCTCGGGATGGCGGATGTTGCAGTGCGTCGCGGCGATTCATCGCGTCCGCCAAGGGCAAAAACGGCTCTGCATTCGACGGGTCGGCGCGAAGTTACTTGGGTGTTGTTGCGATGCAGCATCTCGTACAGCGTGGGTCGGTTGCGCGATGGCTCGGGAATCTGTAGTAAGCAAAATTGACTTTGGCTCGGTTGCAAGCCGACACTTCGGCGCAAGCGATCAGAGTCGTGCATCGCTTTCGATTCACCAGGCCAACGGAGGAAACAATGACGAGCGCTGTAAGGCAGTTAGCAGTGTCGGCTATGAGTTTGGCGCTGATGCTTCCTGGCGTCGCGGCCGCGAATGCCGATCTCGAGAAACTCCTTGCGGACCCCAACAATTGGGCGATGCAGGCCGGAGACATGTACAACCAGCGTTACAGCAAGCTGAGCCAGATCAACGCCCAGAACGTCGGCAAGATGCAGGTGGCCTGGATGTTCTCCACCGGCGTACTTCGCGGCCACGAGGGATCGCCGCTGGTGGTGAACGGCATGATGTACGTCCATACGCCGTTCCCCAACAAGGTATTCGCGATTGATCTGGACACACAGAAGATCAAGTGGCGCTACGAGCCGAAGCAGGACGTGGCGGTGATACCCCAGATGTGCTGCGACACGGTGTACCGCGGTCTCGCCTATGCAGAGAACAAGATCTTCCTGCAACAGGCAGACAGCACGCTGCTCGCACTCGACGCCGGTACCGGGAAGGTGATCTGGTCGGTGAAGAACGGGGATCCGAAAATCGGGGCGGTCAATACCAATGCGCCGCACGTCTTCAAGGACAAGGTGATCACCGGCATTTCGGGTGGGGAGTGGGGTGTGCGCGGCTTCCTCGTCGCCTATGACATCAACACGGGCAAACAGGTCTGGAAAGCGTACAGCACCGGGCCGGATGCCGAGATGCTGATTGATCCCGACAAGACGGTGACGTGGACGGACGGGGCCCTCAAGCCGGTTGGCAAGGACTCGTCACTGAAGACGTGGCAGGGCGACCAGTGGAAGACCGGCGGCGGCACCACCTGGGGCTGGTACAGCTACGACAAGGCGCTGAATCTGCTCTATTACGGAACCGGCAATCCGTCGACCTGGAATCCGGCGCAGCGTCCCGGCGACAACAAGTGGTCGATGACCATCTTCGCGCGCGACGTCGACACCGGCATGGCCAAATGGGCCTATCAGATGACGCCGTACGACGAGTGGGATTTCGACGGCATCAACGAGATGATCCTGGCCGACATCAACGTCAAGGGCAAGCCGACCAAGGCGCTGGTGCATTTCGACCGCAACGGCTTCGGCTACACGCTCGATCGCACCTCGGGCGCGTTGCTGGTCGCCGAAAAGTTCGATCCGACGGTGAACTGGGCGTCCGGCGTTGACATGAAGACCGGCCGTCCGATCACGGTAGCCAAATACTCGACCGCCAGGAACGGCGCGGACGTCAACACGAAGGGCGTTTGCCCCGCCGCGCTCGGCTCCAAGGACCAGCAACCTGCGGCGTTCAACCCCAAGAATGGCAGGTTCTACGTGCCGACGAATCACGTCTGCATGGATTACGAGCCGTTCAAGGTCGACTACGTCGCCGGGCAGCCGTACGTCGGGGCAACGTTGTCGATGTTCCCGGCGCCGGGCGGCACCAACATGGGCAACTTCATCGTTTGGGACGCGGGCACCGGCAAGATCGTCCAGTCCAAGGCCGAAAAGTTCTCGGTCTGGAGCGGCGCACTCGTCACGGCGGGCGGAATCGCATGCTACGGGGGCCTGGAAGGCTATCTCAAGTGCGTTGACGCCAACGACATCAACAAGGAGCTGTTCAAGTTCAAGACGCCGTCGGGCATCATCGGCAACGTGTTCACCTATGTGCACAAAGGCAAACAGTACCTCGGCGTCTTTTCGGGCATCGGCGGGTGGGCCGGCATCGGCATGGCCGCAGGGCTCGAGAAAGATCAGGATGGCCTGGGCGCGGTCGGCGGCTACAAGGAACTGCGCGACTACACCGAGTTGGGCGGCTCGCTGACCATATTCGCGCTTCCGAAGTAGCAGTCTTTTAGACGGCCTCAAGCATCACCGGCGTGACGCGAGTCACGCCGGTGATTTGCCGTTTGTCAAAGGGCCGTTGCAACTTGCGGCACAATTGGGACTCTGACACTCGTTGTCCCCCTTGCGATTGTTCCGTTCGAAAACCATGCGAAATATCGAGACTGTGAGCGCCGTCGTGTTGGTGCTTGGCGCGACGCTCATCGCGGCAAGCGGACCTGCGGCGCAGGACAAATCAGCCGCGGCCGGCAGCGCCAAGTTGTACACCGTGGCGGACGGCTACAAGGTGGATCCCAACACCATGAATGGCTTTCGGGCATGGCGTGCTGGAGCGTGCGACCGCTGCCATGGTGCCAATCAGGAGGGGATGGTCGGGCCGTCGCTTCTGGAGAGCATGAAGACGCTCAGCAAGGACGACTTTGTGAAAACCGTGCGCGATGGCCGACTCGACAAGGGCATGGTCGGTTTCTCCACCAGCAAGATGGTCATGGACAACATCGACAATCTGTACGCGTACCTGAAGGGCCGGTCCGACGGAGCCATCACGCGTGCGAAGGTCGAAGAGCTGAAGCCATGATCGATGCTGGAATCCCCGGCGCGGGCTCGGGGCTTCCTGAAATCTTCCCCGCGCGACTGGCGACGTCGCCGATGACGATTTGCCGCGCCGCATTGCCGCTGCTTGTTCTGGCAATGACGTTGGCGAGCCCGAGCATCGGCGCCGAGGAGACCCGGACCGCGTTTCGTCCATGCATCGACCCGGGCAACCTGCCGTTTGCGAACACCCAAGGCGAAGGATTCGAGAATCGGATCGCCGACCTGTTTGCACAAAAGCTCGGGCTGCCGGTTAAAAACTATGCGTTCCCGCAGCGGATGAACTTCATCCGCAACACGCTGCGGTACAAGCTGCCCGGCGAGGATTTCCGCTGCGATATCGTGATGAGCGTGCCTGCCGGCTACGACCAGGTTTCGGCGACGACCCCGTACTACCGATCGACCTACGCGCTGGTATATCCCAAGGGCAAGGGACTCGATCAGGTGCGTAGCGGCGCCGACCTGGCTGCGCTGCCGCCCGAGCTTCGAGGCAAGCTGAGGATCGGCATGTATGACAAGTCACCCGCATCGGCCTGGCTGGTGAAGCACGGATTGGAAGCGCAGGCAAAGCCTTACGCCATGATGTCGCCGGACCCTGAGCAGTATCCTGGCGAAATCATCGAGCGGGACCTTGCGCAGGGCAAAATCGACGCCGCGATCGTCTGGGGTCCGATAGCCGGCTATTTCGCCAAGCGCGTTCGCAACGTGGAACTGGCGGTAATTCCGCTCAGGTCGGAACCCGGCGTCAAATTCGACTACGAGATCGCCATGGGCGTCCGCCATGGGGAGCCCGAATGGAAAGCGACCGTGCAGAAGCTCATCGGCGAGAATCAGACGCGCGATCACGGAGATCCTGCGCGAGTATGGTGTTCCGTTGCTGAACGAACGCGGCGAGCCCATTGAGTAGCGAACGCGGAACCGGCCGCGTCAACGCGGGTTGGCGCAGGAACGGGACGACTCGGATGCACGCGTTGCGCATCGACTGCGCGACACCGATCCGCATGGCGGCACATTGGCGCAATGCTCGTTGCAACACTGGTTCAGAGCGCCGGCGCAGCCGCACAGGGGCTGCAACCGGCGACGTTCGTGTCGGTATCGGCCAGCGTCGTAAGAGTGGAGGCCGATCGCGAACGGGGCGGGCTCTCCATCGGCAGCGGCGTCACTGTCGCGCCCTCGGTTATCGCAACCAATTGCCATGTCACGCGGGACGCCGCGTCCATTCGCATTTCCGGCGGCGGCAGTCTGTGGCCGGTCACTGAACAGTACGCGGACGGAATCCGCGATCTCTGCTTTCTTCGCGTGCCCGCCTGGAACGGTCGACCGGTGGCGCTGGGCGAGCGCGAATCGCCGCGCCTCGGACAGGCGGTTGCCGCCATCGGCTTCACGGGCGGAATCGGCAAGACGCTCCGGTTCGGCCAGGTGAAGGCGCTGCATGCGCTCGACGGTGGGCGGATCATCGAGTCGGACACCGCGTTCACATCGGGCGCGAGCGGCGGTGGCCTCTTCGATGCGTCCGGAGCGCTTGTCGGGCTGCTCACGTTTCGTCTCCGGGGATCGGGTGGCAACTATTACTCGTTGCCGGTGCGCTGGATCAGCGACCACCTGCCCGCGGAAGGTCAGTGGACGGACATCCCTGCGTCGCCTGGGACCATGCCATTCTGGCAGCGCGACATCGAAACCCTGCCTTATTTCATGCGCGCGGCGCCGCTTTACTTCGAAGGCCGATGGGCCGAGTTGATCGAGCTCACCGAGCGCTGGTCCGCGGCCGATCCGCGTGATGCCGAACCGCTGCGCTTTCGCGGGGAGGCCATGCAGCGGCTGGAACGACCCGCAGCAGCCGTAGGCGCGTACACCGAGGCCGTGGCGCTCGGCCCCGATGTTCCTGCGGCGTGGTACGGACTTGCACTCGCCTATGCGGCCGTCGGCGATGCCGTAGCGTCGGAGCGTGCGGGGTCCAGGCTTGCTGCCCTGGATCGAGGCCTTGCGGCCCAGCTGCACGACGAGCTCGCGCAGCTGCGTGGCTCCAGGTGATGGTTGCGCAATCCATGCGTTGGCGCGTGGTCGCCGCTCTCGCGATCGCGGCGCTGCCGATCGGATTGCCGGTGCACGCGGCCGATCCCAGCGAGTTCTCGATTGCCGAGAAGCGGCTGTTCGTGGACGACCACTTGCGCGGACTGCGCGGGCCCGCAACGCTGGAATACGTCTATTCGAAGCGGGGAACGCTCGAAGGCGCCGTCGACGACACCGCGCGCGTGATCGTCGGGCCCGTCGTCAGCCGGAGCCGGTCCGTCGGTCAAGGTCGAGTACCTTACCGAGACTCGCAAGCTGGAGTTGGCGGACATCGATGCCGCCAACGCCAATCCGGTGATACTGTTTTTCCTCGAGCGCGACGTGCGCGAGATGCATCGCCTGACCGGCGGCTCGGCTAACTACTACCGCAAGCGAATCCGCATGGCGCTTGCCGAGGGCGGGCGAGTCGAGACTGTGACGCGCGACATCGGCCCGCGGCGAGTCACCGCCACCGAAATTCGCCTTGCGCCGTATCGCGACGACCCGGCGCGCTCGCGGTACGCGAAATTCGCGGAAAAGACCTACACATTCACGCTGTCCGACGACGTCCCCGGCAAGGTTGTCGAACTGCGCAGCGAATTGACCGCTGCGCCTGGTGCGCCCGGAACGGCGCCCGAGATCGTCATAGCTGAATCGCTGCGATTCGTCCGGGAGCGAAAGTGAACGCCCGACGGAACGCTGATGAAGGAGACCGCTCATGCGGATACGCCATGTGCTGTTGCTAGGCCTCTTTGCCTCGCCGCTCGGATACGCCAACGACTTTCCGACCCGCGCCCGGGTCGAGTACGTGCTGACCTGCATGAGCGAGAGCAAGTCGCCGCAGCAGGAGTCGATGTACAAGTGCTCCTGCGCCATCGACGCGATCGCCGCAAAGGTCACCTATAGTGCATGGGTCGATCTTTCGACCATCGCCAACGGCATCACGATCGCGGGGGAGCGCGGGGGCGTCATGCGCGACATGAAGGACGGTCGAAAGCTGGCTGCTTCGTACCGCGAACTGCAGGACAGCGCCAAGAAGACCTGCTTCATCAGGACCGAGTAGGTGGGCGGGAACCGCGGGCGCTTCTCAGTTGTGCCGCGGCTGCTGTACCGGTATCTGCGCATGTGCATGCTGTCCAGCGCCGCGATGATGTGGTCGCATTCCGCCATCGGGACGGCGCCGGACCTGCCCGAATTCGCGGTGGAAAACCCGGCGCCCGGCGTGTACGTCCACTACGGCCAGCAAGCCGAAATGACCCGCGCCAATTTCGGCGACGTCGCCAACCTCAGCTTTGTCGTCGGCACGCGCTGCGTGGCTGTCATCGACACGGGCGGAACGTATGCGGTCGGCCGGGCGCTGCGGCTCGCGATCCGGCGCGTTGCGACGGTTCCGGTGTGCTACGTGATCAACACCCATGCTCATCCGGATCATGTCTTCGGCAATGCAGCGTTCGCCGACGATCGTCCCGAATTCATCGGCCACGCCCGGCTTGCCGATGCGATGCGCCGTCGCGGCCCGAACTACCTCAACGCACTGCGGCGTGATCTCGGCGAAACGGCGGAATCCACTGCGATCGTCATCCCGACGCGGTTGATCGCGGCCACCGAGGACCTCGACCTGGGCGGGCGGGTGCTGAGCCTGCGTGCCTGGCCGACGGCGCACACCGATACCGACCTCACGGTCTTCGATCAGGCGAGCGGAACGCTGTGGCTGGGTGACCTGTTGTTCGTCGGTCACATACCGGTTCTCGATGGCAGCTTGCGCGGCTTCCTCGCCACGCTCGAAGACGTGAAGGCGATCCGCGCCAATCTCGCCATTCCCGGGCATGGTCGTGCGCCCGCCTGGCCGGAGGCGATCGCCCCCGAAGAGCGCTACCTGAGCCGGCTGCTGGCCGAAGTGCGCGCCGCGATCAAGGCGAAACGTACGCTGGTGGAGACCCTCGCGATCGTCGATGCGGGGCGCGAGCAATGGTTGTTGGCCGACCAGTTTCACCGCCGCAACGTCACGGCGGCCTACGCCGAGCTCGAGTGGGACGAGTGAGCGCCGCCGGGCCGTCCCAAGGCGCTCGCCCCCACCGGGGGAAGCGGCGCGAAGCGCCGCTGCGGGGGGACATGCACGAGCCAAGGCGTATATTGGCGGCAGGGTCGCCCGCCTGGCGCCCAACGGCGCGGAGTCCGGAGCCCGCGGCTGGAGAACGACATGACTCGTCGCGTCATCTGCATGATTCTGGCGTTGGGAATCGCGGCCGCGGGTGCGGCGCGCGGGCAGGAAGTCAACCCCGCCGATAGCGTGGTCTGGAAGAAAGTGCACGCGAGCGTGTTCGGCAATGCCTCCCTCGAGGCCGCCGACAACGTGGTCACGCTCGAAACCCCCAAGCGCGCGGTGGACGCAGCCATCGTACCGCTCGCGATCCATGCGCAGTTCCCGCAGACCAGGGAACGCTATATCGAGAAGATCTGGCTCATCATCGACAACAACCCGTCGCCGATTGCAGCCGTATTCGAGTTCACGCAGGAAAGCGGCCGCGCCGACATCGAGACACGGATCCGGATCGAGGAGTACACCCACGTCCGCGTAGTGGCGCTCACCAACGATGGCAAGATGTACATGGCAGCGAACTACGTCAAGGCGGCAGGGGGCTGCTCGGCACCGGCGGGCAAGGACGCGATCGCCGCCAAGGCCAACCTCGGCAAGATGCGATTGCGAGTAGGCGATGCCGTCGAAGCGGGCCAACCCGCGCTCGCGCAGCTGATGATCAGCCATCCGAACGATTCGGGGCTTGCCATGGACCAGGTGACGCGCAGCTATGCGACGCCGCATTTCGTGCGTCGCGTCGAAGTCCGATACGGCGGGAAGCTGGTGATGAACGCCGATGTGGACTTTTCGATCAGCGAGAATCCCAACTTTCGTTTCTACTTCGTTCCGACGGGCGAGGGCGAGCTGGAAGCCCGGGTGGTCGATAACCAGGATCTTGAATTTACCGCGCACACGAAGCTCGATTCAGCGCGTACGATCGGCGCCTCGACGCTGCGCTAGCATGGCCCGAAAGGGTAGTCGCGCTCGCGTGCGCAAACGGTCAATCGTTATTGTCATGTGTCATCAAGGGAGGACATAGTGGACGTTCGTGCTGCAGTCGCGCATAGCGCAGGGGCGCCGTTGGTGGTGGAGACGGTGCAACTCGACGGACCGAAGGCGGGCGAGGTGCTGGTCGAGATCAAGGCGACCGGCATTTGCCACACCGACGAATTCACGCGTTCCGGCGGCGATCCCGAAGGCCTGTTTCCGGCGATCCTGGGTCACGAGGGCGCCGGCATCGTCGTGGACGTGGGTCCCGGAGTGACAAGCGTCAAGAAGGGCGATCACGTCATTCCGCTCTACACGCCTGAATGCCGGCAGTGCAAGTCGTGCCTGTCGCGCAAGACGAATCTCTGCACCGCCATTCGGGCCACGCAGGGGAAGGGCGTGATGCCCGACGGGAGCAGCCGCTTTTCACTCAACGGCAAGCCGCTGTATCACTACATGGGATGCTCGACGTTCGCGAACTTCACCGTGCTGCCGGAAATCGCCGTGGCGAAGATTCGCGAAGACGCACCGTTCGACAAGGTCTGCTACATCGGTTGCGGCGTCACCACCGGCATCGGCGCAGTGATCAATACGGCCAAGGTCGAGGTGGGCGCGAACGTCGTCGTTTTCGGTCTCGGCGGCATCGGGCTCAATGTGGTGCAGGGCGCCCGCATGGCGGGAGCCAACATGATCGTGGGCGTCGACATCAATCCCGCGCGCGAGACGCTCGCACGCAAATTCGGCCTGACGCACTTCGTCAATCCGAAGGACGTCAAGGGCGATATCGTCGCTCACCTGGTGGAGTTGACCAAGGGCGGCGCCGACTACAGCTTCGAGTGCATTGGCAACGTCGACCTGATGCGGCAGGCGCTCGAGTGCTGCCATCGCGGCTGGGGCGTGTCCGTGATCATCGGTGTCGCTGGCGCCGGCCAGGAGATTCGCACCCGGCCGTTCCAGCTGGTCACCGGTCGCGTCTGGAAGGGGACGGCTTTCGGCGGCGCGCGGGGTCGCACCGACGTACCCAAGATCGTCGATTGGTACATGGAGGGCAAGATCAACATCGACGACCTGATTACCCATGTCTTGCCGCTCGATCGGATCAACGAGGGATTCGACCTCATGCATGCCGGCAAATCGATCCGGGCAGTCGTGACCTACTGAAAGCGAAGGTCGGGCGGATCTACCCGTCCCAGTTTCGACTATTGCGTCTGCGTTGCGTTAGGTTCACGATGCGCGACGCAAGTGATGGCGCCGGCAATCCGGCGGAAGATCTCAAAAGAGGAGGAAATTGAACATGGCTAACGTATCAATCCATCCTGCGGTCGATGGGGGCCTCAAGCCCGCGGCTGCGAACTTCGCCGGCGGTACGCTGCAATGCAAGTGTGCAAGCAACAAGGTTTCGGTCTCGATCAAGGGCCAGGCGGCCTTCAACCACGTTTGCGGCTGCACGAAGTGCTGGAAGCCTGGCAACGCGCTGTTCTCGCAGATTGCCGTCACTCCGCGCGCCAATGTCAGCGTAACCGCCAACGGTGACAAGCTGAAGATCGTCGATCCGAGCGCGACGATCCAGCGGTACGCGTGCAAGGACTGCGGCGTGCACATGTACGGACGCATCGAGAACACAGGTCATCCGCTCTACGGCTTCGACTTCTTCCATACCGAACTGTCATCCGATCCGGGCTGGGCGCCGGCGGAGTTTGCGGCTTTTGTCTCCTCCATCATCGAATCCGGAGCCAATCCCGCCAACATGGGTGCAGTCAGGGCCAGGCTGAAGGAGATTGGCCTCGAGCCGTATGACTGCCTGTCGCCGGCGATCATGGATCTCATCGCCACGCACGCGGCGAAGGCAAAGGGCGTTGTCGCTCGCGCGTAACGGTCTGGTAGTGCAAGGCACAATGCGGCCCGCATCGGGCCGCATTGCGATCGAGGCCAGTACGCTACGATTTTCCTCCTGAGCCGGGTCGAGGCGACCCGGCCGGCCGGCGCCATGACGATCACGACCCTGTCTCAGAATCGATGTTTCGGCGGCATGCAGGGAACCTATTCGCATGTATCGACCGAGGCCGGATGCGCGATGCGCTTTGGCGTTTACCTGCCACCGCAGGCGCAATCGCGCCCGGTGCCCGTGCTGTATTGGCTTTCGGGACTGACCTGCACCGAAGAGAATTTCATCGTCAAGGCGGGCGCGCAGCGCGTTGCCGCCGAGCTTGGCATCGCGCTTGTCGTGCCGGATACAAGTCCGCGCGGGCTGAACATCCCTGGCGAAGCGGCGAGCTACGATTTTGGCCTTGGCGCCGGTTTCTATGTCGACGCAACCGAGGCGCCGTGGTCACAGGGCTATCGGATGTACTCGTATATCGTGAAGGAGTTGCGCGAGGTCGTTGCCGCATCCTTTCCGGTCGAACCTGCTCGCAGCGGAATCTTCGGGCATTCCATGGGCGGTCATGGTGCCCTCACCATCGCGCTCAAGAACCCTCGCTCGTACAAGTCGGCCTCGGCGTTTGCGCCGATATGTTCACCGATGCGGTGTCCCTGGGGCGAAAAGGCGCTTGCCGGATATCTTGGCGCCGACCGCACGCGCTGGCGTGAATACGACGCGACTGCGCTCATCGAGGACCGCGGTTGGGACGGACCGCCGTTCCTCGTCGACCAGGGAACCAAGGACCAGTTCCTGGAAAGCCAGCTCAAGCCTGATCTGTTGAGAGCGGCATGCAACGCGCGGAATGTGGCGCTCGATTTGCGAATGCAGGATGGCTACGACCACAGCTACTTCTTCATTTCGAGCTTCATCGAGGACCACCTGCGGTTTCATGCGCGCCATCTCTAGATTGGATGCCAGCGACGGCCGCCGATGATGCTGAATATGCAATTCGACCAGCGAGTGACGATCAATACCAATGATCGTCCCTGGCAGCCGAGCCCGGTGTCCGGGGTCTTGCGCAAGCCACTGGCGCGCGAAGAAGCCGAACGAGGTCACGCCACCAGTCTTGTTCGCTATGCTGCGGGGGCTTCGTTTCCCCGTCACGGACATCCGCTTGGGGAGGAAATTCTGGTACTGGAAGGCACGTTCTCCGACGAGCATGGCGATTTCGGTCCAGGTACGTACTTCCGCAATCCGCCCGGATCGAGCCATGCGCCTTTCAGCCAGGAGGGTTGCGTGCTTCTGGTCAAATTGCATCAGTTTCTGCCCAATGACTCGGCGCAGGTATGCATCGATACGTCACAGACCCGCTGGCTGCCAGGATCAGGCACTCTGTCGGTCATGCCACTGCATGAATTTGCCGGCGAACGTGTGGCGCTGATGAAATGGGCCGCAGGCGAAAGCGCCCAATCCTTCAGTCACTCTGGTGGCATGGAGATTTTTGTGTTGTCAGGTGAACTCAAGGATGAGCAAGGCTCCTATCCCCGAGGCACCTGGCTCCGCAATCCGCCGATGACGGAGTTCCACCCGTTCGTCGAGCATGAAACGGTCGCCTGGATAAAGACAGGACACCTGTCGACACTCGAAGCTTCTGCCCCGGCTTCTCTCCACTCGAGGTCAGCGTGATTTGCTCAACGCGTCGAATTGTCGCTGTCGTCGCACTGCCGCTGCTCACGGGGGTCAGCACGACGGCGTTCGCGCAGGCGGATCCGGCGCCTGCGGCGCTCGACCCGATCGTGGTGACGGCCACGCGCAGCGCGGCGCGCGCATTCGACGTACCGGCGTCGGTGGACATCATCGAGGGCAGCGTGATCCGCGACGGCCAGCCGATGATCAACCTGTCCGAGACGCTGCCTCGCGTGCCCGGCATGTTCGCGGCCAATCGGCAGAACTACGCGCAGGACCTGCAGATCAGCTCGCGCGGCTTCGGCGCGCGCGCCACGTTCGGCGTGCGTGGCGTGCGGCTGTACCAGGACGGGATTCCGGCGACGATGCCGGACGGGCAGGGGCAGACCGGCAGCTTCAGCCTGTTTTCGGCGCAGCGGATCGAA
Source organism: uncultured beta proteobacterium (assembly GCA_963851465.1). Lineage (GTDB taxonomy): Bacteria > Pseudomonadota > Gammaproteobacteria > Burkholderiales > Casimicrobiaceae > VBCG01. Next base: position 58,027 of record CAWKPJ010000004.1, on the reverse strand, counting down.
GTGCTGCGCGGGCCGTTCTCCACGCTGTACGGCAATGCGTCGGGTGGCGTGATCTCGGTGTTCACCGAGGACGGCAGCGCGGAGCCGATTGCGGCGTTCAACGCCGGCGGCGGCAACTACGACACGTACAGCCTTGGCGCGAAGCTGCGCGGCACGACGGCGAACGCCGGCTACGTCGTCGCGGCGAACGCGTTCGATACCGAGGGCTACCGCGATCACTCGTCGGCACGCCGCGATGTCGTCAATGCCAAGCTGCGCGTCGACCTCACCGACGCGACGCGGCTGATCCTGATCGGCAACTCGCAGTATCAGCCGGAGACGCAGGATCCGCTCGGCCTGACGCGCGCGCAGTGGGAAGCCGACCCGCGGCAGGTCGATCCCGTCGGCACTGTTGTTCGATACGCGCAAGACGATCAACCAGGTGCAAGGCGGCGCTGCCGTCGATCACAACTTCGACGCCAATACGCTGCTGCATGTGGCGGGATACGGCGGGCGGCGCATGATCCGGCAGTACCTGGCGCTGTCCGGCATCGGGCCGACCTCATCGGGCGGGGTGGCGGACCTCGACCGCGATTTCGGCGGCATCGGCGCGCGCGTCGTGTGGCGCACCAACGTGCTGGGCACGCCGGTCAAGCTCACCGTCGGCGGCGACGCCGATCGGCAGCACGAGCACCGGCAGGGCTTCGTCAACAACAACGGGTCGCTTGGCGACCTGCGCCGCGACGAGGACGACACGGTAGAGAGCGTGCGACGGCTACGCCGAGGCCGAGTGGTCGCCGTGGTCCGTTCCTCACGCTCACCGCCGGCGTGCGTTCGAGCCAGGTGCGCTATACCTCCGACGACCACTACATCACTGCGGTCAATCCCGACGACAGCGGCTCGCGCACGTTCAACAACACCAGCCCGATCTTCGGCGCCGTGTGGCACGCGCTGCCCGACCTCAACCTCTACGCGAGCTACGGCCAGGGGTTCGAGACGCCGACGTTCGCCGAGATGGCCTACAACGCGCTGACGGCCCGGGCTCAACCTCGCGCTGAACGCGGCGACGAGCCACTGCCTACGAGATCGGCGCGAAGGCGCTCATCGCCGGGAAGCATCGCCTCAACGTGGCGCTGTTCCACACCGACACCGAGGACGAGATCGTCATCAACACGGCGACCGGCGGGCGCACGACGTTCAAGAACGCCGGCAATACGCGGCGCAAGGGCGCCGAGCTGATGTATGACGGCGAGCTGCCGTGGAACCTGCGGGCGCACGTGGCGCTGACGTACCTCAATGCCGAGTTCACCGACAGCTTCACCACCGGCGCGCCGCCGCTGCCGGTCCCGGCGGGATCGAAGCTGCCGGGCGTCCCGTCGAAGCAGGCGTACGGCGAGCTCGCGTGGACGCCGGGCGGCTACGGCGGCTTCAATACGGCGGTCGAGGTCCAGTACGTCGGCCAGCTCTACGTCAACGATCGCAACACCGACTCGGCGCCGGCGTACACGGTGACGAACGTGCGCGTCGGATTGGCGCAGACCGTCGGTCGCGTGGCGCTGCGCGAGTTCGTGCGCGTCAACAACGTGTTCGACCGCAAGTACGCGGGATCGGTGATCGTCGGCGATACCAACGGCCGCTTCTTCGAGCCCGCGCCGCCGCGCAACTGGTTCGTCGGCGTGAACGTCGATGTCGCGCTCTGAATCGGCCGCACCGCGCTACACCACGACGGCGATCGCGCTGCACTGGGGCATCGCGGTCCTGGTCGTCGGTCAGTTCGCGTGGGGCTGGTGGATGCAGGAGATTCCGAAGCAGCCGCGTGGGACAGCGAGTCGATGCGTTCAACCTGCACAAGTCCTGCGGTCTCGTGATTCTCGCGCTGATGCTGTTTCGCCTCGGCTGGCGCATCGGGCACCCGCCGCCGCCGCTGCCGGCGATGCCGCGCTGGCAAGCCACGCTTGCCAATGCCACCCATGTCACGCTCTACGTGGCGCTGATCGCGATGCCAGTCTGCCGGCTACCTGGGTTCGGTGTTCAGCGGCTATCCGGTGAAGTTCTTCGGCGTCACGCTGCCGGCGTGGGCGCCGAAGAGCGAGCCGCTCAAGGACCTCATGAGCGCGATTCACCTGACGGTGAGCTGGATACTCGCGGCGGCGACGCTGCTGCACATCGCCGGCGCCGCGAAGCACGGCTTCGCCGCCGACGGTCTGCTGGCGCGCATGGGCATCGGTCCGCCGGCGCCGACAGGCTCGACCTAGGACGCCTTCCCGCGCGACGCGCTCTCCAGGACCGTGACTGCCGCGGACTGGTTGTTCTCGCGCGCGATGTCGATGGCCGCCTTGCCGCGATCGTCCTTCGGGTCGGAACGCGCGCCGGCGTCGAGCAGCGCACGCATCGTCTCCACGCGGCCGTACCCTGCTGCCCACATCAGCGCGGTCAGCCCGTGCTCGTAGGCTGCGTTGGGATCGACGCCGCGCGCCAGCAGCAGCTTGACGACGGCGGTGTGTCCTTCGCCCGCCGCATAGGTCATCGCGTTCTTCTTGAGCCGGTCGGTCGCGTCGACCGCGGAACCCTTGTCGAGCAGGATCCTGACCATGTCCGTGTGGCCGCCGTACGCCGCCGCCATCAACGGCGTAATGCCGTTCACGGCCGCAACGTTGACGTCGGCGCCGGCCGCGAGGAGCACCTGTGCGAGGTCGATGCGGTCCTGCTTGAGCACGACCACGAGCGCCGTCTCGCCGAGACGGTTGCGCGCGTTCACGTGAGCCCCCTCGCGCAGCATCCGCTCCATCGCCGGGCCGTCGAGATTGCGCGCGGCGACCAGAAAGCGCGCATTGAGCGGCACCACCTCGTCGTTCGCGGCGGATACCGGCGGGACGAGGCCAAGCCCGACGACCGCGGCGGCACCGATGGTGCATCGCAATATCCGCCGGCGGCAGCGGTGACGCGCCGCAAAGTCGACAGGTATCGGAAACAGCGATTTCATTGCGGATCTCCGTCGAGGCAGGGGCGGATGTTGCGGCGCAATGCGCCCGGCGGATTGCGCCGCGCGCGCAAACTGACTATAAACGAAGATTGCAGGGCGCATCGGCGCGGGTGCCGGGCGGACACAAGCACTCAGAAAAACCAACGGGAGAGGGTCACATGAGCACAGTCAATTGCGCGCGCGCGGCCGCGGTCGTCGTCGCGGCGCTCGCATTCGGCATCAACACGGCACAGTCGCAGGAGGTCACCGGCGGCGCGGCGACGACGGTCGCCAAGCCCATGTCCGCCAACCTCGTGCCGATCACCGGCGACATGCTGCAGAAGGCGGCGGCGGACCCGAAGAACTGGATCCATCCGAACGGCAGCTACGACCAGATGCGCTACTACCCCGGCGCGCAGATCAATGCAGGCAACGTCGGCAAGCTCAAGCCGGCATTCGTGTTCCAGACGGCGGTGCTCGAGTCGATGGAAACCGCGCCGATCGTGATCAACGGCGTGATGTTCCTGACCACGTCGTTCAACCACGTCTACGCGATCGACGCGGCGACGGGCGAGGAGTTCTGGCACTACAAGCACAAGATGGGGCCGATCACGACGTACTGCTGCGGCCCGAACAATCGCGGCGTCGCGGTCGAGGGCGACCGGCTGTTCATGGGCACGCTCGACGCGAAGCTCGTCGCGCTCGACGCCAAGACCGGCAAGGTGCTGTGGGAAACGCAGATCGCCGATCCCGACAAGGGCTACTCGGAAACGATGGCACCCGCGGTCGTCGACGGCAAGGTGCTGATCGGCACGAACGGCGGCGAGTACGGCGTGCGCGGTTTCGTCAAGGCGTTCGACGCCAAGGACGGCAAGCTGCTGTGGACGTTCTTCTCGATCCCGGAAAAGGGGCACGAGGGCGTGTGGGCGGTGAACGACGCGACCGGCCGCAACATGCTGCGCGACATTCGCGGCGGAAAAGGCTGCGTTCGCCAAGGATTCGTCGTTCTATCAGACGCTCGGCGGCGGCGTATGGATGACGCCGGCGGTCGACCTGAAGACGCGCACGGTGTTCTTCGTCGTCGGCAATCCGTCGCCTGACCTGTACGGCGCGATCCGGCCGGGCGACAACCTGTACACCAACTCGATGGTGGCGGTCGATCTGGACAAGGGCACGTACAAGTGGCATTCGCAGTACATCGCGCACGACGTTTGGGACCTCGACGCCGTGAGCCCGGTCATCCTGACGCAGGCGAAGGACAAGAGCGGCAAGATGGTCGACGTCGCGATTCACGGCGGCAAGACCGGTCACGTGTACGTGCACGACCGCGCGACCGGCGAGCTGATCCGCTTCTCGGAAGCGATGATCCCGCAGGAGAACATGTGGGTGCTGCCGACGAAGACGGGCGCGCGGATGCTGCCCGGCGCGAACGGCGGCGTCGAGTGGTCGCCGATGGCTGTCAATCCGAAGCTGCGGCTGGCCTACGCGGCGAACCTCCATCAGCCGATGACCTATCACGTCGAGGAGGCGCCGTACCCGGGTGGCAAGCTCTGGCTGGGCGGCGCGTTCAAGACGATCCCGGGCGAGGAGCAGTGGGGGCGGCTGGTGGCCGTCAACATCGACACCGGCAAGGTCGCGTGGGGCGCACAAGACGCCGCAGCCGCTGATCGGCGGCGTGCTCGCCACCGCGGGCGATCTCGTGTTCAACGGCGAGGCGAACGGCTGGTTCAAGGCGTTCGACGCGAGGAACGGCAAGGAGCTGTGGAAGTACAACGCGGGCGCGGGCGTCAACGCGCCGGCGGTGTCGTACATGGTCAATGGCAAGCAGTACGTCGCGGTCGCGGCGGGCGGCAACAATCAGATCGATGCGAAGCGCGGCAACAGCGTGTTTGTGTTCTCGCTGAACTGAACAGGCTTCGCTGAATCGAAGCGGCCACGCTGGAAACAGCGTGGCCGTTTTCGCTGGAGCAAGTCGGCGGGTCACGGCGCGCCATCGGCGCGGCCCGCAGGACCTAAGCATGACATGCGCATTGCGCTGCGTTCGACGGTCCCTGTCGTCGCTCGACGATTGGGAACCGCCAGACGAGGACACGCGGGGCGACTGACTATGCGCGCGTGCTCGCACGCGTCAACGGCCGCGAAGCATCGGCGGCGGACGCGTAGTGAGCGTGCAGTCGTTCGTGCGGCGCGCTGCCGCGGCGCGCGAGTGCCGTATCATGCGGGGCGAAAGCGAGCCCCTCATGCCATTTCGCCGCATCCTTTTCGTTGCATTTTCGTTCGCCTCGTTCGGCGCAGCCGCGCAAACCGTGCCGCCGCCTGCTGCCTCGATCAAGGACAAAGTCGAAACCTGCGTCGCGTGCCACGGTCCCGGCGGCAATTCCGCCAGCGGGGCGTTTCCGGTCCTGGCGGGGCAGAACGCACGCTACATCTACCTGCAGTTGCGTGACTTCAAGGAAGGGCGGCGCAAGGACCCGTCGATGGATCCGATCGCCGCGCCGCTCACGCAGGCGGACATGCTGGCGATCGCCGACTATTTCTCGAAGCAGAAGCAGACGCCGAACGGCTTCGTCGCTGACGGCACCAAGGTGGTCGCGGGCCGGAAGAAGGCCGACGAGGTGCTGTGCCCGATGTGCCACCAGGGCGAGTTCGTCGGGCAGAACGAGATACCGCGCGTCGCCGGGCAGCAATACGACTACATCAAGAAGCAGCTCGCGGATTTCAAGGCGAGGCGCCGCACGAACGATGCCGGCAACATGACGAGCGTCGCCGGTACCCTCTCCGACGCCGACATCGAGAATCTTGCGCAGTACATCGCGAACCTGAATTGAAGCGGCTGGCCACGGCACGTGGCCGGCGCAGCAGGTTGGGGCGCGCGTCTTCGCAATCCCGCATCGATTCAAGCGGTTGAGTCGGGATTATTCCTGTGGACGTTCACTTGTGGTTCGGCTAATCTTTCCGGATTCGCTCGGCACCATGCGGGCACTACCATAGCAACGATCACGATGTTTCCTCGCGTGTTTCTGCGTGCGTGCATGTTCGCCGCGGCGGTAGCGGTGTTGCCCGTCGCGCCGGTGGCCGCGCAGGGCTTCAAGTTCTCGCAGCCCGACGAAGCGGCCAAGCAGGACGCCGCCGCGGAGGCAGCGCGCCAGGCGATGATCGCCGACCAGCTGTCGACACCCTGCCGCGCCGAGCTGCGCGGCAAGAAGATCATGGTCATCATCGGTCAGGTCGAGAGCAACGGCTTCATCGCCGCGCAGCAGCAGAACTACGGCCCGCATTACCAGGCAATCAACAAGCGGCTGCAGGCGCTCGGGCTCCGAACGTACACACCCGAGGAAATCCGCGCCCAGATCAAGCAGGCGGAGATCGACGCGTATTTCAAGAACGACCCCGACGCGATGCTCTCCGCGTCGCGCCGCCTCGGCGCAAGCTTCATCCTCCGCGGATTGATCACGATGCAGTCGGGCATGAATCCGCTGATGCCGGTCAATCAGGTGATGATGAACATGGCGTTCACGCTGACCACGAGCGGTGGGCGCGTGGTGTCGGACGTGGATGCGAGCAACGCATCGTATTCGGGCATGGACGTGTCCAGAATGTCGCTGACACTCGTGAACGAAAAAGCCGACGAGGTCGTCGCGCAACTCTACGGCGACTATTGTCGCAACGCGGCACCGGCGCCGGCGCCGCGGGCCGCGCCGAAGAAGCAATGACGACGCGCCGGACGGATCAGGAAAATCGACAGGAGATGAAGATGAATTCTCTACGTGCATGCAGGCTCGGGCAGTTCGCCGTCGGCGTCGCGCTTGCCGGATGGGTGGCGGTCGCAACCGCGCAGCCGACATTCGGCAACCCCTCGCCGACCGCGGGCAAGGAAACGTCGCAGAAGGCCAATGCCGCGGCCGACCAGGCCGCCTATCAGGCGGTCACGTACACGAACGTCAACAAGAAGGGCCCCGCGCTCATCGTGCTGCCTGGCGACGTCAAGAGCAACAATGCAACGTTCCTGCAGAAGTTCACGCCGAACAACATCGCGGACTTCGGCGAGCTCGAGCTCTCCGCGGCGAACTTCCCGGTGCTGGAGCGCGCGAATCTGGGCGGGCTGCTCAATGAATTCACGCTCGCCTACAACCTCGGCGATCCGCAGGCGGCGCGCAAGTTCCTCGGCATGGGCAAGCTCAAGACGACGAAGTACGTCGTGAAGTTCGACATCCTGAAGGCCGAGCAGATCGCGCAGGCGCAACAGGGCTTCGACGGCCGCACGCTCGGCCAGATGGCCGGCCTGCTGGGCGCATTCTCCGGCTCGCTCGGCGGTGCCCGCGCGGGCGCGGTCGGCGGCACGGCGGTCGGCTCGGTGCACACGAGCGAATCGACCGGCGTCTGGCTGATCGGCATGCGCTACAAGATCATCGACGCCGAGACGACCGAGCAGGTCGCGCAGGGCTACACCGAGGAGAAGATGGAGGTCGGGGCCACGTCCCAATCGGTGCTCGGCGTGTCGCAGTCGCAGCAGGGCGGCGTGGGCCTCGACACCATGGTGCAACGCCTCGTGCAAAAGAGCGTCTGGGAAATCGACAACAAGTACAAATAAGTAGTGGCGGAACTCAACCTGATCGGCAAGTACGAGATCCGCCGCGAGCTGGGCCGCGGCGCGATGGGCGTCGTCTACGAGGCTTACGACACGCTGATCAAGCGCGTTGTCGCGCTGAAGACGATCCGCGCCGACCAGCTCACCGGCGACACGTCGGAGAACATCGTCGCACGCTTCCGGCGCGAGGCGCAGGCGGCGGGGCGCCTCAACCATCCGAACATCGTGTCGATCTACGACTTCGGCGAGGAGGCCGGCGTCTCGTACATCGCGATGGAGTACGTGAAGGGCCGCGAGCTCAAGGACTATTTCCAGTCGAACGAGCGTTTCACCAACGCCGACGTCGTGCGGATCATGACGCAGATCCTGAGCGCGCTCGACTACGCGCACAAGCAGGGCGTCGTTCACCGCGACATCAAGCCGGCGAACATCTTCCTGCAGGAAGACGGGACGGTGAAGGTCGCCGATTTCGGCATCGCGCACATCGAGACGTCGAACATGACGCAGGTGGGCACGGCGATCGGCACGCCGGCGTACATGTCGCCGGAGCAGATCCAGGGCATGCCGATCGACGGCCGCTCGGATCTCTTCTCGGCCGGCGTCATCCTCTACCAGTTCCTGACCGGCGAGCGTCCGTTCGGCGGCTCGTCGACGACGACGATGCGCAAGGTGCTGGAGGAAGATCCGCTGCCGCCGTCGCGCTTCAACGTGCAAGTGCCGGCCGCGATGGATGCCGTCGTGCGGCGCGCGCTGGCCAAGCGCGCCGACGATCGCTTCCAGTCGGCGCGCGAGTTCACCGCCGCGCTGACCGCCGCGGCGGCTGGTGCCGGGACGATTGCTGCTGCAGGCGGATCGCCTGCCGGCACGGCGGACGCGACGGTGCTGAACGCCGCCGCCGATCCGACGCTGGTCAATCGGGCTGCGGCGCCCGCCGCAGTGCCGGCGTATGCAGTGCCCGCGAAGCGCTCGCAGTCGACCGCGATGGCGATCGTGGGCGTCGCGATAGCGGCTGCGATCGGCGTGGCGGCGTGGTACGGCTACACGAAGATGTCGGGCGGCGCGCCCGCGGTGACGCAGGCAAGTGTGCCGGCGCCCACGGCTGCCGGCACGGGGAGTGCGCCCGCGCCAGCGCCGGCGACGCGCGGGAGCCTCGGCTCCTCCACCGGCGTCGACGCCAACGTCCCCGCCGACCATCGCCGCGGCGCCTGCGCCGCGCCCGCCGCACCGGGCTCGGTCGTGATCACTGCGGTCGGCCTGGTCGACCCCAGCGATCCGCGCTACCAGTCCGACAAGTCACTGCAGCAGAGCGATCTGCGTGCCGATACCAAGAGCCAGCTGGTCGAGAAAGCGGTCGGGATGATGGTCGACCGCGGCTCGCTCGCGAAGAACTACGACGTCGTCCGCGACAACCTGCTGTCGAAAAGCGGCGACTTCGTGACCGCCGTGGTGAAGGAAAGCGAGCCGCGCCTCGGCAAGGACGGCCTCATGTCGATGACGACGCAGGCTGTCGTCGACGTCCGGGCGCTGCAGAAGTCGCTCAACCAGATGTCGCGGGACCAGCGCATCGAGCTGATCCGCGCGAAGGGCGACCCGAAAGTTTCGGTGCGCATCGGCGCGACCGACGCCGATCAGCCGGGCGCACCGCCGGTGCCGTCGGTCGTCGCGGAGAACCTGCTGAAGGAGCGGATCAAGTCGTTCGGATTCCGCACGTGGTCGGAAGACGGAGCACGCGCCGACGCCGATCCGAAAGGCGCCGACTTCGCCATCGTAGGCGAAGCCAAACTGAAGCGGTTGTCGATGCAGCTGCCGACGTCAGGCCTCGTCGCGACCAAGTACACGCTGACGTCGTGGACGATCAAGTGCATCGATCGCGCGACGGGTGAGGAGATCTACTACAACACGGCGTTGCCCAAGGGCCTCGGCAGCTGGGCCACCTATGAAGAGGCGCTGCGCGCCGTCGGGGAAAAGATGGCCGACGAATTCTCGCGCAACTTCTTCCTGCAGCATGTCGTGGCCGGCGGCCAGAAGGTAACGCTCAAGGTCGACGGGCTGCCCGACGGGGCCGACGATCCGCTGCTGCGCGAGCTGATCGGGCTGCCGGGCGTGATCGCCGCCGCATCGCGGGCGCCGGCGACGCCGCGCACGTACGACGTGCAGCTCGCGGAATCCGGGCCGGCCAGCGACGTGGTCGCGGCCGCGATCGTCAAGCCGCTGAACGCCAAGCTCGGAGCCGCGTGCTTCGGTCTCGGCGCGACCGCGGGCGATCAGGTCACGCTCACGCTCGACGCCCAATGCGCCGACCCGGGCGTGATGGGTCGTCTCGACACGAACCCGCCGGCGAGCCTTTACGGCGCGCCGCCGTCACGGCAGAAAGCGGTCATCAAGAATCCCGATACGCTGAAGAAGGTCCTGACCTAGCGCTCGTCCGGGCGCGCCGGATGCCGTTCGCGCGTCCGCCCATCGTCGTCGCATTGCCGGTCACCGCGCGGCGCAGTATTCTTGGCGTCCCTGAAGAGGCGCGCCGTCCGAGCGCGCCGCCGCAGGCCCATTATCCGAAGGAGGAGCGTCGTGTCCGTCTCACTTTCAATGACTGTCAACGGCAAGGCCACGAAGGCGGACGTCGAACCGCGGATGCTGCTCGTCGATTACCTGCGCATGAACCTCGGACTCACCGGGACGCACGTCGGTTGCGACACTGCGCAGTGTGGCGCGTGCACGGTCCACCTCGACGGCCGCGCGGTGAAGGCGTGCAACATCCTCGCCGTGCAGGCGCAGGGCGCGACGATCATGACCATCGAAGGCCTTGCCGCACCCGACGGGACGATGCATCCGATGCAACAGGCGTTCAAGGACTGCCACGGCCTGCAATGCGGGTTCTGCACGCCGGGGATGGTGATGAGCGCCGTCGATCTCGTCGCGCGGCATCCGGGCGCCGACGAAAAGACGATCCGTGAGCAGCTCGAAGGCAATCTGTGCCGTTGCACCGGCTATCACAACATCGTCAAGGCGGTGCAGCAGGGCGCCGCCGCGATGGCGAAGTAGGGAGGACGACGATGGGTGCAAACGACAGCGGCTTCATCGGCCAATCGGTCAAGCGCAAGGAAGATGCGCGCTTCCTGACCGGCGCCGGGCAGTACACCGACGACGTGACGATGGCCAACCAGACGCACGCGTACTTCCTGCGCTCGCCGCACGCGCACGCGAAGCTGCGCAACATCGATACATCCAAGGCGAAGAAGGCACCGGGCGTGGTCGCCATCTACACGGGTGCGGATCTCGAAGGCGTCAACGGCCTGCCCTGCGGCTGGCTCATCACCAGCGTCGACGGCACGCCGATGAAGGAGCCGCCGCATCACGTGCTGGCGAAGGGCAAGGTCCGTCACGTCGGCGATCAGATCGCGCTGGTCATTGCCGAGACGCGCGAGCAGGCGAAGGACGCCGCCGAGCTGATCGAAGTCGACTACGAAGTGCTCCCGGCGGTGGTGGATCCCGCCGCCGCACTCAAGCCGGGCGCGCCACAGATCCACGACGAAGCGCCGGGTAACAAGTGCTACACGTGGGCGATCGGCGACAAGGCAGCGGTGGACGCCGCGTTCGCCAAGGCGGCGCATGTCACGAAAATCGACATCGTCAACAACCGGCTGATCCCCAACGCGATCGAGCCGCGCGCCGCGGTGGCGTCCTACAGCCGGACCGAGGACGCGTACACGCTCTACGTCACCAGCCAGAATCCGCACGTCGAGCGGCTGCTGATGGCGGCGTTCGTCCTCGGCTTGCCCGAGCACAAGCTGCGCGTGATCGCGCCCGACGTCGGCGGCGGATTCGGCTCGAAGATCTACCTGTACGCCGAAGAGACGGCGATGGTGTGGGCGTCGAAGCGCGTCAACCGCCCGATCAAGTGGGCGTGCGAGCGCAGCGAGTCGTTCCTGTCGGACGCGCACGGGCGCGACCACGTGACGCATGCGGAGCTGGCGCTCGACAAGGATGGCAAGTTCCTCGCGCTTCGCGTGCACACGATCGCCGCGATGGGCGCATACCTGTCGACGTTCGCATCGTGCATTCCGACGATCCTCTACGCGACGCTGCTTGCGGGGCAGTACACGACGCCGGTCATCTACTGCGAAGTGACGGCGGCGTTCACCAACACCGCGCCCGTGGATGCGTATCGCGGCGCCGGGCGGCCCGAAGCGACGTACGTGGTGGAGCGCATCGTCCATCAGGCCGCCGCGGAAACCGGCATCGCGCAGGACGAGCTGCGCCGCCGCAACTTCATCCGCACGTTCCCGCATCAGACGCCGGTTGCGCTGCTTTACGACATCGGGGGCTACGACGCGACGCTCGACGAGGCGATGAAGATGGCCGACGTGAAGGGGTTCCCGGCGCGCAGAGCCGAGGCCGCGAAGCGCGGCAAGCTGCGCGGGCTCGGCTATGCCTCGTACATCGAGGCCTGCGGCATCGCGCCCTCGAACATCGCGGGCGCGCTCGGCGCGCGCGCGGGCCTGTTCGAGGCGGGCGAGGTACGCGTGCATCCGACGGGCAGCGTGACGGTCTTCACCGGCTCGCACAGCCACGGCCAGGGACACGAGACGACGTTCGCGCAGGTCGTCGCGACGGTGCTCGACATCCCGGTCGAGAACGTCGACGTCGTCCACGGCGACACCGGCCGCGTGCTGTTCGGCATGGGCACGTACGGCTCGCGCTCGCTCTCGGTCGGCGGCACGGCCATCATGAAGGCGCTCGACAAGATCGTCGCCAAGGGCAAGAAGATCGCGGCGCACCTGCTCGAGGCGGCGGAGGCCGACATCGAGTTCAAGGACGGCAAGTTCACCGTCGCCGGCACCGATCGCAGCAAGACGTTCGGCGAGATCGCCCTGACCGCGTACGTGCCGCACAACTATCCGCTCGACAAGCTGGAGCCGGGGCTCAACGAGACAGCGTTCTACGATCCGACGAACTTCACGTTCCCGGCAGGCACGCACATCTGCGAGGTCGAGATCGATCCTGACACCGGTGTCGTGCAGGTGGTCAACTTCAGCGCCTGCGACGATTTCGGCAACATCATCAATCCGATGATCGTCGAGGGCCAGGTTCACGGCGGCCTCACGCAAGGCCTCGGCCAGGCATTGCTCGAGAACTGCGTCTACGACGCGGAAAGCGGCCAGCTCCTGACCGGCAGCCTGATGGACTACGCGCTGCCGCGCGCCGACGACGTGCCGTCGTACAAGGTGAGCACCAAGGTCACGCCATGCACCCACAATCCGCTGGGCGCAAAGGGCTGCGGCGAAGCGGGCGCCATCGGCGCGCCGGCGGCGCTGATGAACGCCGTGCTCGACGCCATGGCTGCATCGGGCGTCAAACACTTCGACATGCCCGCGTCGCCGCATCGCGTGTGGCAGGCGCTGCAAGCGGCCAAGGCCGCCTGACGAGAACCGGGAGAAACGAACCATGTATGCAGTCGAATACCAGCAACCAAAGACTGTCGCGGACGCCGCGGCGCTCCTCGCCAAGACCGGCGGCAAGGCGTTGGCCGGCGGACAGAGCCTCGTGGCGGCGATGAAGCTGCGCCTCGCGCAACCCGGTACTGTCGTCGATCTCGCGGGAATTCCCGAGCTCACGGGCGTGAAGACCGACGGCGGCGCGCTCGTGATCGGTGCGATGACGCGGCACGCCGACGTCGCGTCGTCCGCTGAGGTGAAGCGCACGATTCCCGCGCTCGCCGCCGTCGCCGAGGGCATTGGCGACCGCCAGGTGCGCAACATGGGTACGCTGGGCGGCTCGATCGCCAACAACGATCCGGCTGCCGATTGGCCGGCTGCCCTTGTGGGTCTCAACGCGACCGTCGTCACGAACAAGCGCAAGCTCTCCGCCGGCGATTTCTTCAAGGGCATGTACGAGACCGCGCTTGCCGCCGACGAGATCGTCACGGCAGTGTCGTTCCCCGTTCCGAAAAAAGCGGCGTACGCCAAGTTTCCGAATCCGGCGTCGCGCTTCGCGCTGGTCGGCGTGTTCGTCGCGCAGCTGGCCGATGGCAGCGTGCGCGTCGCGGTGACCGGCGCGGGGCCGTCCGTGTTCCGCGCGGCCGGGATCGAGTCGGCGCTCGCGAAGACGTTTACGGCCGACGCCGCGAAGGCGGTGAAAGTGGACGCCAGCGGGCTCAACAACGATCTGCACGGCTCCGCCGCGTATCGCGCGCACCTGGTGGCGGTGATGGCGTCGCGCGCGGTTGCGGCGACCTAGCTAGCGCCAGAGACGCCGATGCGGCGGTCGTGGGCCTGGCGCCCGCCGCAGGTGGCGCGCGTCAATCCAGGCGGATGCTGTCGAACGCCACCCACGTGTAGTTGTCGTGGCGATAGTCCTGCTCGATCGCGAAGTGGATTCCGGTGATCTGGATCGGGCCGGACGGCGGCATCGGAGAGAGGAACTCGTCGCTCAGGCAGTCGAAGAGTTGCTCGAGGTCGAGGGAATAGGAGCGCCGGGCCGCGTTTCCGTGGGTCAGGAAAGTCTGCGCCGGCGCCATCATCGGCACGACGGCATTCCATCCAGGAATTTTCTCGCGGCATGCCGAATCGACACTGTGGGCGTCGCGGAACACGATGTCGGCGCCGGGAAACAAAAAGCTTTGCAGAATGTTCCAGTTGAAGCTGTAGCGCCCATTGATCGGGTAGTTGCGGTCCAGCAGGCGGAGATAGGACCATCGCTTGATACCCCCCCACTGCGCCTCGACAATGACGAAGGCGAGATTGACGTGGTCGGCGACTGGATCGGGTGCAATGTCGTACAGGGTCGCGGCAAAGCGAAGCATTTTCGGCGCCCCCGCTCTGAGCACCGTAACGGCGCCCTTTCCGTTGCCCCAATCGCTCTGTACGCCGTACGACAGGAACGGCCCCTTGTCATGGTGGACATGCGGGTCGAGCCGCTTGTTGATGATCAGATGCGCAGTCTTGGGCGACGGCGCTGCGCTTTCGTTGTCAGGAAGGACGGCGATCGCGTACAGGCCCGCGCCGGGCGCTGAAATCGGGTCGGTCTGATTCGGCGGCCCCGTGTTGTGCGGCGTGAGATAAGCAGGCTCGGAATTCGCCGTGATGACCCAGAAGTTCGGCGCGTCGAAGCTCCCATCCGAGCTTGCCGCGTTCGAGACGGAATATGTGGTCGGGGACGTCAGGCATCCGGCTCCGAACGGGCTTGCGCCGCCACCGACAAATGGTGGGACGGACAACCAGCATTGCGCGTCCGGCCCGGCGTCGAGCAGCAAGGGCTCGCGGGCACTCGCCGTTGCCGGGTCAAAATAGTCGGTCCGCCAGCGACCGTCGATGAGCCCCTGATCCCAGATGCCCCTGGGTACCAGCGAAAGGTTCTGCGGCGATGCGCTGAGCAGCCGAAGGCTGCCGTCGGGCATCCGCGCGTACGCGTAGATGTCGTGCGATCGACCGTCCACGACGCTCTGCGGATAGTGCGTGAAGACGAAGCCGTGGTTGGCGTCGGCCGCGGCGCCGCACGCCTTCGCATGGGCGACGTCCGACCGCGACCGATCGGCCGTCGCGGTACCGATTTCCGTCAGGACGCCATCGACGAGCGCCGTAAGTACGACGGTCACACGATGCTCTGGATTTGCCGTATCGCACGCCCAGCCCCAGGTGGCGGAAGCGGTGGTGCCGTCGTGGTGACCGATGACCGCCGCGTTGAGCTCGTTGCCGGCGAGCAGGGAAGCGGTGGTCGCAAACACCAGTAACGCGCCACCGAAGAAAGAAATCGGTGCGCGAGGCGCAGGCAGACCGTCCTCGTCCGGCTCGGGCATCGGCGCATTCTAACGGTGATCGGAATGCGCCCCACGTTCGCTCTTGATATCCTGTCGCCGGCTCATCCTCCTGATCCTCAATGCTCGCCCCTCATCCTTTCCCCGCGAACGTCGACGCGACGCTCGCCTTGCTGACCGCGCAGGACTACGTCGCGGACCGTCGCCTTGCCACGGCCGTTTTCCTTGCGCTCAAGCTGCAGCGGCCGCTGTTCCTCGAAGGCGAGGCGGGCGTCGGCAAGACGGAGATCGCCAAGGTGCTTGCGGCGGGGCTTCGCCGCAAGTTGATCCGACTCCAGTGTTACGAAGGCCTCGACACGGCGGCCGCGGTCTACGAGTGGAACTACCCGCGCCAGATGATCGAGATCCGGCTGGCGGAGGCGGGCGGCAACGTCGAACGCGGCGAGCTCGCGCACGACATCTTCACGACGCGCTTCCTGCTCAAGCGTCCGCTGCTGCAGGCGCTGGCGCCCGAGGGCGGCGTGGCGCCGGTGCTGCTGATCGACGAGCTCGACCGCACCGACGAGCCGTTCGAAGCGTATCTGCTCGAAGTGCTGGCCGAGTATCCAGGTGACGATTCCGGAGCTCGGTCCGATTCGCGCCGCGGAGCCGCCGATCGTCGTCATCACGTCGAACCGCACGCGCGAGATCCACGACGCGATCAAGCGTCGCTGCCTCTATCACTGGGTCGACTATCCCGACGCGCGGCGCGAGCTCGAGATCGTCCGGCGCAAGTGCGCCGAAGGCGCGCCGAGTCGCTCGCGCGCGAGATCGTCGCTTTCACGCAGCGGCTGCGCGCGATGGACCTCTTCAAGGCGCCGGGCATCGCCGAAACGCTCGACTGGGCCGAGGCGCTGATCGCGCTCGACAAGCATCGCGCTCGATCCGCAGACGGTCGCCGACACGCTGGGCGTGCTGCTCAAATACCAGGACGACGTCGGCGCGCTGAGTCCCGAGGTCACGGCGCGGCTCGTCGCCGAAGTCGCAGACGGAAGGCATCCGTCTTGTGAGCCGCCGCGCGGCGGACAGCGCGCGCGAGGGCAAGCTCGTCAGGGCGCCGGTGCGCCGCCGCTGGTCCCGCGGGACGCCTCGCCGAGAACGTCCTGCACTTCGTCCGCGTGCTGCGCGGCGCCGGGCATTCCGGTCGGCCCGGCCAAAGTCGCTCGACGCGCTCGACGCGGTCGAAGCCGTCGGCCTCGACCAACCGCGACGACTTCCGCGCGGCGCTCGCCGCGGTGCTCGTGTCGCGGCGCGAGCACCTGCCGCTGTTCGAGCAGGCGTTCGATCTCTTCTGGCGCAATCCGAAGCTGCTGGAGAAGATGATCGCGGCGCTGCTGCCGACGGCGCATCGCGCGCACCGGCGAACCGGAGCGGCGACCGGAGATGCCCGCGCGGCTCGCGCAGGCGATGCTGCCGCCGGAGAAGCCGAAGCGACGCGCCCGACGAGCGACGAGATCGAGCTCGACGCGGCGTTCACGTTCTCGCCGCGCGAGGTCCTGCAGAAGAAGGACTTTCGCGACGATGACCGCCGACGAGCTGGCCGCAGGTCCGCGCGATGCTCGCGCGGCTGCAGCTGCCGCTGCCCGAGACTGCCGGTGCGGCGCACCGTGCCGGCGCCGCGCGGGCGCACGGATCGACCTTCGCGCGACGCTGCGCGGCATGACCGGCGCGGCCGGCGCGGTGGCGCCGCTCGCGTTCCGCGCGCGGCAGCGGCGAGACGCCGCCGCTCGTCGTGCTGTGCGACATCTCCGGCTCGATGGACCGCTACGCGCGGATGCTGCTGCATTTCCTGCACGCGATCACCAACGACCGCCATCGCGTGCACGTGCTGACTGTTCGGCACGCGGCTCACCAACATCACGCGCCACTTGAAGCATCGCGACGTCGACGTCGCGCTCGCGCGCGTGGCGGCGCGGTCGCCGACTGGGCCGGCGGCACGCGGATCGGCGCGTCGCTCGCCGAATTCAATCGCCGCTGGTCGCGGCGGCTCCTCGGCCAGAACGCCGTCGTGCTGCTGATCAGCGACGGCCTCGACGCCGACGCCGGCGCAGGCCTCGAGTTCGCAGATGGAGCGCCTCGCCAAATCCTGCCCGCGGCTGGTCTGGCTCAATCCGCTGCTGCGCTATTCGGGGCTTCGAGGCGCGGCCCGCGGGCATCCGCGCGATGCTGCCGCTACGTCGACGATTTCCTGCCGGTCCACAACCTGCAGTCGCTGACCGACGTCGCGAAGGCGCTGGCGGCGCGGCCGCAGCGGGGGAGCATCAAGTTCGCGTTTGCGGCGTAAGCGGTGGTCAGTGGCCTGTGTCGTCGTCAGGCAGGAGCAGCACGATCAGCACGAGCATCCCGCAAGTGAGGAAGCGCACGGCCGCGGCCTGGCCGTTCCAGACGGTCGATTGCCACATCGACAGCCATTCGCCGCCGACCAGCATGAAACCGGCGAAGTAGAGCACGAACATGAGTGCGAGCCCCGCTACGGCGAGCGGCTTTGCGGCGACGAACGCGCGAGCGTCGTGCCTGGCTCGATAGAGCCGCCAGGCGCCGGCGAGGCACAGGAGCCCGAACACGGCTTCGGTGGCGATGATGGCCCAATAGGCGATGCGCTGAATGCCCGGATCGGTGATCGCGCGGCTCGCGCGGAGTGCGTTGTCGGGAAACACCGTGTCCATCGACAGCACGTGCTGGACGAACGCCCAGTTCGAGCCGTAGTCAACGACGTTGTCGTAGGCGACGAGCACGCCGAAGGCGCCGATGCAGGCGACCAGCAGTGCCTTGATCGCGCGGATGAGCGGCATCGGCGCGTTCGCGCGTCCGGTCCCGCTGCGGGATCAGGCCGACAGATCGAACGTGACGCGACCGCGGCCGGCGCGCGCGATGCGCTCCAGGTCCGCGGTACCGCGCGCGCTCGCGCGCCGCACGGTGATCGACGCGCCCCATTTGGCGGCGGCTTCGGCGAGGCCGACCAGGTCGGTCGACCGGAAGCCCGGCGTCAAGGACGACGTGCCCGCTCGCGCTGATCAGCGCGAGTGCGGTGCGCGCGACGGGCGATTGCAGCGGTGTGCTCATGAGGGGGGAACGGCAGCATGCTCCGAAGCTAGGGTAGCATAGGGATCGGCACGAACGGAGGACGCAACGGATGGAGCTCACCAGCACGCGCATCGTCGCCGCGCCGCTCGAACAAGTCTGGGCGGCGCTCAACGATCCGGAGGTGCTCAAGGAGGCTGTGCCGGGCTGCGAAACGCTCGAGCGCGTGACCGACAACGAATGGCGCGCCGTGGTGGCGGCGAAGGTGGGCCCGGTGTCGGCGCGCTTCACCGGCAAGATGCTGCTCGCGGACCTCGATCCGCCGAACGGCTATACGCTGAAGTTCGAAGGGCAGGGCGGCGCCGCCGGATTCGCCAACGGGCGAGGCCAAGGTCGCGCTCGCACCGGCGGAGGCGGGCAAGACCGCGCTGAGCTATACGGCGAAGGCGCAGGTCGGCGGCAAGCTCGCGCAGATCGGCTCGCGGCTCATCGACGGCGCGGCGGCCAAGCTCGCCGACGATTTCTTCGCGCGCTTTGCGCGAACGGCTCGCGCCGGCGGAGGTCATGCCGGAAGCGGCCGCCGCGGCGCCGATGACCGCGACGCGGCCGCCGGCCGACGGCAATCGCATCGATCCGCTACGTGGCGATCGTCGCGATCGCGGTCGTTGCTGGCATGGCTGGCGTTCAAGGGCGGTCGGTGGTGAAACGAAGCATCGGGAGCGGCAATGGACAGCGTCGATCTCGAAGTGCTGAAGCGCAGCGCGGAGTGGCTCGACGCGGGCCGCCGCGTGCTGCTCGTCACGGTCGTCAAGACCTGGGGCAGCTCGCCGCGGCCCGAAGGCGCGATGCTCGCCGTGCGCGACGACGGCCTCGTCGTCGGCTCGGTGTCCGGCGGCTGCATCGAGGACGACATCATCGACCGCACGCGCCGCGAGGGCATGACGGCGACGCAAGGCCGAGGCGGTGACCTACGGCGTGTCCGCCGACGAGGCGCGCCGCTTCGGCCTGCCGTGCGGCGGCACGATCCAGCTCGTGCTCGAGCCGCTGACGCGCGAGTCCGGCATGCGCGCGCTGCTGCGCGAGATCGAGGCCGGGCATCTGGTCGCGCGGCGGCTCGACCTCGCGAGCGGGATTCGCGACGCTGCATCCGGCGCGCGCGACCGACGGCCTCGCGTTCGACGGCAAGACGCTGACGCACGATCCACGGGCCGCGCTACCGGATGCTCGTGATCGGCGCGTCGCAGCTGTCGAAGTACCTCGCGCAGATCGCGGTCGGCCTCGACTACCAGGTGACGATCTGCGACCCGCGCGAGGAATACACCGAGACGTGGGACATTCCGGGCGTGACGCTGGTGCGCACGATGCCCGACGACACGGTGCTCGCGATGAAGCTCGACGAGCGCTGCGCGGTCGTCGCGCTGACGCACGATCCCAAGCTCGACGACCTCGCGCTGATGGAGGCGCTGAAGTCGCCGGCGTTCTACGTCGGCGCGCTCGGCTCGCGCGCCAACAACGCGAAGCGCCGCGAGCGGCTGCTGGAGTTCGACGTCACCGACGACGCAGATCGCGCGGCTGCACGGGCCGATCGGCCTGTACATCGGCAGCCGCACGCCGCCGGAGATCGCGATCTCGATCCTCGCCGAGATCACCGCGGTCAAGAACGGCGTGGCGCCGGAAGCGATCGAATCGGTGGCGTCCGCGAAGGAGAAGCTCGGACCGTCCGTCGCCTGCGCGACGTCCTGATCGTCCGACGACGAGGGCGCCATGGACAAGAAATTCGCCTCGCAGGCCGACCTCGAAGAGAAGAAGGTCAGCTTCGACAAGCTGTCCGATCATGCGTACGCCTACACGGCGCAGGGCGACCCCAACACGGGCATCGTGATCGGCGACGACGCCGTGATGGTGATCGACACGCAGGCCACGCCGGTGATGGCGCAGGATGTCATCGCGCGCATTCGAAGCGTTACCGACAAGCCGATCAAATACGTCACGCTGTCGCATTACCACGCGGTGCGCGTGCTTGGCGCCGCCGGCTACAAGCCGCAGCAGATCTTCGCCAGCCGCGACACCTACGACCTCATCGTCGAGCGCGGCGAAGCCGACATGAAGAGCGAGATCGAGCGCTTTCCGCGCCTGTTTCGCGCCGTCGAGTCGGTGCCCGGTCTCACGTGGCCGACGGTCGTGTTCGAAAAGCGTCTCACGCTGTGGATGGGCAACCTGCAGGTCGAATTGCTGCAGCTCGGCCGCGGTCACACCAAGGGCGATACCGTCGTGTGGCTGCCGCAGGACCGCGTGCTCTTTTCCGGCGATCTGGTCGAGTACGAGGCGACGCCGTATACGGGCGACGCCTACCTGTCGGACTGGCCGGCGACGCTCGACGCGATCGAGGCGCTGAATCCCGCGAAGCTCGTGCCCGGCCGCGGCGCCGCGCTGATGTCGCCGGACGCCGTGCGCGCCGGGCTGAACGGCACGCGCGCGTTCGTCGAGGCGATGTTCGACTCGGTGCGTAAAGGCGTGGCGATGGGCAACGACCTGCGCACGATCTATCACGACACGTATGCGACGCTGAAGCCGCGCTTCGGACACTGGGTCATCTTCGATCATTGCCTGCCGTTCGACGTGTCGCGCGCCTACGACGAAGCGACGGATCATCGCGACCCGCGCATCTGGACGGCGCAGCGCGACAAGGACATGTGGCAGGCGCTGGAAGGCTAGATGACGACCCCCACGCTCACTTCGTTCGCTGCCCCCGGAGGGGGAGCAAGCCTCCCTTGGGGCGGCCCGGCGGGAGGCTAGGATCGTGGCCATCGTGGATCGTCCGGTCCAGCGCAAGGCGCGGGCCGCGAAGACGAAATCGGCGCCCGCGGGCGCGACGCTCGACTATCAAAGCGGCTTCGGCAACGAGTTCGCCACCGAAGCGCTGCCCGGTGCATTGCCCGCGGGCCGCAATTCGCCGCAGCGCGTTGCGTATGGTTTGTACGCGGAGCAGCTGTCGGGCACCGCGTTCACCGCGCCGCGCGCACAGAACCGGCGCTCCTGGCTCTATCGCCTGCGTCCCGCGGCCGTGCACGGCCCGTTCAAGGCTCTGCGTCACGCGAAGCTGCGCAGTCCGCCGTTCACCGATGTCGAGACGCCGCCGGACCAGTTGCGCTGGGATCCGTTTCCGCTGCCGAAGGCGCCCGCGGATTTCGTCGACGGGCTGTTCACGATCGCGGGCAACGGCGACGTCGCCGCGCAGACGGGCATCGGCATCCATCAGTACGCTTGCAATCGGTCGATGCGCGGACGCTACTTCTACGATGCCGACGGCGAGCTGCTGATCGTGCCGCAGCAGGGCGCAGTCACGTTCGCGACGGAGCTGGGCACGCTCGACGCGTCGCCCGGCGAGGTTGTCGTCATTCCGCGCGGCCTGCGCTTTCGCGTCGACGTCGTCGCAGGGACGGCGCGGGGCTATATCTGCGAGAACCATGGCGCGCACCTCCGGCTGCCCGAGCTCGGCCCGATCGGCGCGAACGGCCTCGCCAACGCGCGCGACTTCCTTGCGCCGGTGGCCGCGTTCGAGGACGTCGAAGGCGACTTCGAGCTCGTCGCGAAATTCGGCGGGCGGCTGTGGCGGGCGCCGATCGGATCACTCGCCGCTCGACGTCGTCGCGTGGCACGGCAACCTGACGCCGTACAAGTACGACCTCACGCGCTTCAACGCGATCAACACCGTCAGCCACGATCATCCGGACCCGTCGATCTTCACCGTGCTGACGTCACCGTCGGACACGCCGGGCGTGGCCAACGTCGACTTCGTCATCTTTCCGCCGCGCTGGATGGTTGCCGAGGACACGTTCCGGCCGCCGTGGTTCCACCGCAACGTGATGAGCGAGTACATGGGTCTCGTGTACGGCGCGTACGACGCCAAGGCCGAGGGCTTCGTGCCGGGCGGCGGCAGCCTGCACAACTGCATGTCGGGTCACGGCCCCGACGCCGCGACGTTCGACAAGGCGTCCGCGGCCGACCTCACGCCCCACCGCATCGACGGCACGCTCGCGTTCATGTTCGAGAGCCGCTACGTGATCCAGCCGACGCGGCTGGCCCTCGATGCGCGCGAACTGCAGAAGAACTACCAGGACTGCTGGCGCGGTCTCGCCAAGCACTACCGCGCGAAGCGCTGATCTGGCAGCGACGCTTCGCGGTAGCGCGTCAGGTCCGCGGCGGTGTCGACATCCCACAGCACCGGGAGCTCGACTGACGAAGCGCCGAGCGAGGCGACACGCGCTGCGAGTCGCCGCCATCAGTTGGGGCGCGCTCCATGGCATGCCGGTGAACACGTCGAGATCGCGCGCGAGTCCCACCAGCACGTAGCCGCCATCCGCCGCCGGGCCGAACACGGCGTCGTGCGTCTGCAGC
Organism: uncultured beta proteobacterium; assembly: GCA_963851465.1. Taxonomy (GTDB): domain Bacteria; phylum Pseudomonadota; class Gammaproteobacteria; order Burkholderiales; family Casimicrobiaceae; genus VBCG01. Next base: position 35,287 of record CAWKPJ010000004.1, on the reverse strand, counting down.
GCGGCCGTGGCTTGTGCGAGGTACGCTTCGTCGAGGGCGGGACAATCGGTGCCGATGACCACGGCCGGCGCGCCGCGCGTCAATGCACGTGCGAGCGCGTGCCGCATGCGCGTGCCGAGGTCGGTGCCCTCCTGCACGCGCAGCGTCACGCCATAGCGATCGCGCCAGCGCGCAAATGCGGGCCGATCAATGCCAGGATCGCACCACAGCTCGACCTCGCCCACGATGCCTGCATCGCGCGCGGCCGCGGCGACACGGAGCGTTCGCTCCGCAAGCTCGCGATAGACGGACGCTGCCTCGTCGTCGCCGACGGTCGCGGCGAGTCGTGTCTTGACCCTGCCGGGCACCGGTTCCTTGGCGAAGATCAGCAGCGCCGGAACGCGCTGCGGCGCGGCCCGTCGGTATCGCGCCGCGAGGGTCGCGGGGTCAGCGCCGCGCCAGAAGGCGAAGCGCAACCGCCACATCGTCGCGATCGTCGAGAGCGTGCCGTTCTCGTCCCAGCGCCGGCCCGAGGTGACGACGCGCTGCCGAAGGCATGCGGGTGCGCCCGCGACGCGCTTCAGTGCCTTGGAGAGCGCCACGTCCTCCATCAGCGGAATCGCCGGGAAGCCGCCGGCGAGGTCGAAGGCGCTGCGCGACACGAACATCGCCTGATCGCCGGTCGCGATGCCGGTCAGACGCGAGCGTGCGTTCATCATCGTCGCGACCAGCGGCAACAACGGTGAGCGGCCGTCGATCGACACGTCGAAGCGCCCCCATCGCGCGCCCTGCGCGAGGGCGCCGGCGATCGCGTCGGCCGCGTCGTCCGGCAGCCGCGTGTCGGCGTGCAGGAACAGCAGCACGTCGCCCTGCGCCTGCACAGCGCCGGCGTTCATCTGCACGGCCCGCCCGCGCGGCGCCGCGATCACGCGGTCGGCGCGCGCCTGCGCGATCGCCACGGTCGCGTCGGTGCTGCCGCCGTCGACGACGATGACCTCGTGACCGCCGGTGCGCAGCGGCGCGAGCGCGTCGAGCGACGCGGCAATCCCCGGAGCCTCGTTCAGCGCCGGGACGACGATCGAGAGGCGCATCGTCAGCGCTGCCGGGGCGCGGCGGGGATCAGGGCGTGGCCAGCGCGAGGCCGACGGCGGCGAGCAGCGCGAGCCCGACGATCACGCCGGTCAGGAAGGGCTTCAGGCGGGCGAAATTCATGATCAACACGGGAGCCGACAGGGTTCCGACATTGGACGTGGGGCGTGGTTCCGGCCAAAACAAGAGGTCTCGCGTTGGACATCTACGCAGCGCGCGCACGTTTGGATCTCATCCGCTGCACGACGACCGGGACGAGGGCGAGCAACGCGAGGAATCCCAGGCCTGCGAGGACGTCGAGCGAGACCAGGCCCTGCAGCGAGTCGATGCGGCCGAGCGTCTGGCCCAGGTTCACGAACACGAACGTGCCCGGGATGATGCCGATGAACGTGGCCAGCACGTACGTGCGCAGCGGTATCGACGTGAACGCGGGCGCCAGGTTGACGAGGAAGAACGGAAACACCGGGACGAGGCGCAGGAACAGCAGGTAGCTGAACGCGTTCTCGGTGAAGCCGGCGTTGATCTTCTCGCCGAGCGCGCCCAGCGCGCTTGCGCGCGGCGTCGGCGAAGATGTAGCGCGCGGCGAGGAACACGAGCGTCGCGCCGACCGTCGCCGCGACCACGACCAGCACCGTGCCGACCCAGCGGCCGAAGACGAATCCCATCGTCAGCGACAGGACGAGGCCGCCCGGGCAGGCTGAACGCGACCGGCGCCGACGTAGATCGAGGAACGCGATGCGCCAGCGCGGCGGCGAAATGCGCGCTCGGTGAACGCCAGCAGCGCGTCGCGGTGCGCCTTGATCGTCGTCGAGCGTCAGGTAGTCCTGGCCGCCGAGCGCGAAGAACGCGACGATCGACGCCGACGAACAGCACGAGGAGCGCGATACGTAGCGCGATACCGCGTCGCGTTGGCGCGGCAGTGGCCGATACGTCGCTGCGCGAGGACTCAGGCGCCGCGCAAGCCGAAGATGCGCTTGATCCACGTCTTCGACGTCGGCGTGAGGCCTTCCTTCTGCCGCTGGTCGGCGACGCGGCGGCTGATCGACGCCAGCGTCGGATAGGTGTGGATCGACGCCGAGATGTCCCCGGCCTTCATGCCCTTGCGTCATCGCCAGCACGCACTCGGCGATCAGCTCGCCGGCGTGCGGCGCCGACGATCGCCGCGCCGAGGAGCTTGCCGCGCGGATCGGTGACGAGCTTGGCGAAGCCCTCCGTCTCGCCCTCGGCGCGCGCGCGATCGATCTCGTCGAACGGAAACCGGTAGACGCGGTGCGCGAGGCCCTGCTTGCTTCGCTTCGGTCTCGGACAGCGCCGACGCGCGCGAGCTCGGGATCGGTGTACGTGCACCACGGCACGACGCGCGACGGCTTCGCCCATTTGCAGCTGGAAGATCGCCTGGCGCAGCACGATGCCGGCATGATGCTCGGCGACGTGCGTGAACTGGTAGCCGCCGGCGACGTCGCCGACGACGTAGATGCGCGGATTGGTCGTGCGCAGCACGCTCGTCGACGACGATGCGGCCCTTGCTCGACGCGCACGCCGGCCGCGTCGAGGCCGAGGCCGTCGATGTTCGCCTGCCGCCCGGCGGCGACGAGCAGGTGCGTCGCCGCGATCTGCGTGACTCGTGCCGTCGCTTGCCACGTGACGGTGACGCGGATGTCGCCCGCGGCGGATCGCCGGTCGACACCGCGCGACCGTCGACCCCGAAGTGAAAGCGGATGCCCTCGGCGCGCAACTGCTTCGTCGACGACCGCCGCGAGATCGGCGTCCTCGCGCGGCAGGATCTGCGGCGCGATGTCGACGACGGTGACTTCGCTGCCGAGGCGGCGGAACGCCTGCGCCATCTCGCTGCCGATCGGGCCGCCGCCGATGACGACGAGATGCGGCACGGGCTCGCGCAGGTCGAACACGCGTCTCGTTGGTGAGGTAGGGGACGTCCGCGAGGCCCGGGATCGGCGGCACCGCGGGTCGCGAGCCGGTGGCGATGACGAAGTTCTTCGCGGTCAGGCGGCGGCCGTCGACCTCGAATGCGTCGGGCGCGACGAAGCGTCCGCTGCCGAAGATCACGTCGACGCCGAGCCCGCGGAACCGCTCGGGGCTGTCGTGCGGCTCGATCCCGCTTGATGACGCGCGCGACGCGCTCCATGACGCGCGCGAGATCGGGACGCGGGTGCGGCGGGCGAGAGCGCCCAGCGATCGGCATGGCGCATCTCGTGGGCGATGCGCGCCGACTTGATCAGCGTCTTCGACGGCACGCAGCCGTACCACAGGCAGTCGCCGCCCAGCTTGTGCTTCTCGACCAGCGCGACCTTTGCGCCGAGCGCGGCGCCGCCGGCGGCGACGACGAGTCCGCCGGAGCCGCCGCCGATCACCACCAGGTCGAACTCAGGCTTCGCCATATGCCGCCTCCGTGAATCGTCGCGGGGAATGGCGGTCATCTTACAGCGCGCCCGTCGCGTCCGATTCAGTGAAAATCGCGCGACCGCGTCGGCAGCGTCCCGAGCATCGGCGTGAGGTCGACGAGCCGTCCGGCGATCACGTGCACGACGTCGCCTTCGCGCTCGACCTTGCCGTACACGGCCAGCAGCCGCGAGCCCAGCAGCTCGCGGCGCTGGCGGTCGGACAGGTCGCGCCAGACGATCACGTTGGTCGCGCCGGTCTCGTCCTCGAGCGTGACGAAGATCGACGCCGCTCGCGGTGTCGGGCCGCTGGCGGCCGATGACGATGCCGGCGGTGCGCACGATGCGGCCGTGCGGCGTGCGCGCGATCTCGGCGGCCGTCGACGAGCCGCCGCTCGCGCAGCTTGCGGCGCAGCAGCGCGAGCGGATGGCGGCCGCAGCGTGAGGCCGAGCGCGCGGTAGTCGGCGACGATGTCCTGGCCTTCGGTGGGCGCGGGCAGCGCGGGATCGGCGTCCGTCGAACGTCGCGCCCGGCGAGCAGCGGCGGCAGCTTCTCGACGCCCGCGACGTCCCACACCGCGCCGTGGCGATGGCCGGCGAGCGCCGCGAGCGCGTCGGCGGCGGCGAGCGCGGCGAGATCGCGGCGGTCGAGCTGCGCGCGATGCGCGAGATCGGCGACGTCGGCGAACGGCGCGCTGCCGCGCGCGCGCCACGATGCGCTGCGCGCCGGCTTCCGTGAGCCCGCCGATCATGCGCAGGCCGAGGCGCAGCGCGGGAGCAGCGCGTCATCGACTTCGCCTCGGGGCGACGGCGGCTCCAGCGTGCAATCCCAGTCGCTCACCGTCACGTCGACCGGCCGCACCTCGACGCCGTGCCGCCGCGCGTCGGCGACGAGCTGCGCGGGCGCGTAGAAGCCCATCGGCTGCGAGTTGAGCAGCGCGCGCGGGAACGCCGCCGGCTCGTAGCGCTTGAGCCACGCCGAGACGTAGACGAGCAGCGCGAACGACGCCGAATGCGATTCGGGAAAGCCGTATTCGCCGAAGCCCAGGATCTGCTGGTAGATCTGCCGCGCGAACGCCTCCGGCGTAGCCGCGCTGCGCCATGCCGTCGATCAGGCGCTGCTCGAACTTCTCGAGGCCGCCCTTGCGCCGCCACGCGGCCATCGAGCGGCGCAGCTGGTCGGCTTCGCCCGGCGTGAAGCCCGCGGCGACGATCGCGAGCTGCATCACCTGCTCCTGGAAGATCGGCACGCCGAGCGTGCGCTCGAGCACGCTCTTCACCGCGTCGCTCGGATACGTGACGGGCTCCAGCCCCTGCCGGCGCTGCAGATACGGATGCACCATGCCGCCCTGGATCGGGCCCGGGCCGCACGATCGCGACCTCGATCACGAGGTCGTAGAAGCACGCGGGCTTCAGGCGCGGCAGCATCGACTTCTGCGCGCGCGACTCGATCTGGAACACGCCGATCGGTGTCGGCGCGCTGGCATCATCGCGTAGACCGCGGGATCCTCGGCCGGGATGTCCTGCATGCGCAGCGCGCGCGCCGCGATAGCGCGACACCATGTCGAGCGCGCGGCGGATGGCGGACAGCATGCCGAGCGCCAGGCAGTCGACCTTGAGCAGGCCCAGCGCATCGAGGTCGTCCTTGTCCCACTGGATGACGGTGCGGTCGGCCATCGCGGCGTTCTCGACCGGCACCATGCGCTCGAGCAGGCCGCGCGCGATCACGAAGCCGCCGACGTGCTGCGACAGGTGGCGCGGAAAGCCCATCAGCTCGCCCGACGAGCGTGATCGAGCCGCGCGATCAGCGGATTGTCGGGATCGAAGCCCGCTTCGCGGATGCGCTCGGGATCGATCGCGCGGCCGTCCCACCACGCGAACATGCCGGTCGAGGCGGTCGACCTGCGCGAGGTCGAGGCCGAGCGCCTTGCCGACGTCGCGCACCGCGCTCTTCGGCCGGTAGGTGATGAGCGTGGCGGCGAGCGCCGCGCGGTCGCGGCCGTACTTGCGCGTAGACGTACTGCATCACCTCCTCGCGCCGCTGGTGCTCGAAGTCGACGTCGATGTCGGGCGGCTCGTTGCGCTCCTTGCTGATGAAGCGCTCGAACAGCATCGCTCATGCGCGCGGGATCGACCTCGGTGATGCCGAGGCGTAGCAGACGGCCGAGTTGGCCGCCGAGCCGCGGCCCTGGCAGAGGATGTCCTTGCGAGCGCGCGAAGGCGACGATGTCGTGCGACGGTGAGGAAGTAGGGCTCGTAGCGCGAGCTCGGCGATCAGCGCGAGCTCGTGCTCGATCAGCTCGCGCACGTCGGGCGGGCAGCCTGGCCGATGCCGTAGCGGCGCACGAGCCCGGCTTCGATCAGCTTGCGCAGATGCGACGCCGGCGTCTGCCCGGCGGCACGATCTCCTCCGGATACTCGTAGCGCAGCTCGTCGAGCGAGAACGTGCAGCGCTGCGACGAGCGTCGAGCGTCGCGTCGAGCAGCTCGCGCGGATAGAGCGTGCGCGAGCCGCGCGCGCGAGCGCAGGTGCCGCTCGCCGTTGGGGATGCAGCGCGTAGCCGCATTCGGCGAGCGGCGTGCGCAGGCGGATCGCGGTCAGCGTGTCCTGCAGCGCGCGCCGCGCGCGCACGTGCATGTGCACGTCGCCGGCGGCGACCAGCGGCAGGCCGCGTCGCGCGCGCGAGCGCCGCGCAGCGCGTCGAGCCGCGCGCGTCGCCGGCGCGCGCGAAGAGCTCGACGGCGATCCACGCGCGGCCGGCGAAACACGTCGGCGACCCAGCGCGCCGTGCGGCGATGCGACGGCGCGTCGTCGTCGCGAGTCGCCTGCCGCGGCGGATCGGGCGGCAGCCACAGCGCGAGGCAGCGCGGCGCGAGCGCCGCGACGTCGTCGCGCGTCAGCGCGTAGCGTGCCCTTCGCCGCGCTGCGCCGCCCGCGCGTGATCAGCTGCGACAGGTCGCCGTAGCGTCGCGCGGTCGGTGGCGTAGCAGCACGAGCTTCGTGCCGTCGGCGAGCGTGAACTCGCTGCCGATGACGAGCGGCAGCCCGGCGTCCTTCGCCGCGAGATGCGCGCGGACGACGCCGGCGACCGAGCATTCGTCGGTGAGGGCGAGCGCCGCGTAGCCGAGCGCCTGCGCGCGCTCGACCAGCTCCTCCGGATGCGACGCGCCGCGCAGGAACGAGAAGTTCGACAGGCAATGGAGCTCGGCGTAGGCGGGGAGCATCGCGGCGGTATACCGTATAAATATACGGTATCCTAGCATGCTCCTTGCAGGTCAGGCTTCAGCCTGACGCGCGGCGCGCTGCAGCCGGCTGAAGCCGGCCCACACAAGGCGGCGAGCCGCCCTGCAAGGTTCACGCCGTTCCCAGCTACGGAAACGCCGGCACTGTCGGCTCGATCCCGCGGTTGTCGGCCTCGGGATGCCGCTGCCCGAGCAGCGCCTGAACCTCCTCGACCCGCGCCGAAGGCACGTCGACCATCAGCAGGATCTTGCCGCGCTCGATCTCGTCGGCAAACTTCGTCAGTTTGGAGTTGGGCACCGACGATCCCACGAGCGTGGACGCGAACACGCCGAAGATCGCGCCGAAGGCGATCATCATGAGCACGCCGCCGCGCTCAAACGCCAGCCCTTCGATCGGAAACTGCGTCAGCAGCCACGCGGCAAGCGCGCCGAGCAGGCCGCCGAGGAACAGATCCGCGGCCCGCGGCGTGGCGTACGTCGGTCTTCTGCAGTACAGAAGCCTCGTGCAGCGCGCCGAGATCGGTGCCACGGCGGGCGAGGAAGTGCATGTGGCCATGCTCGACCCGCGCGAGCAGCAGATCGTCGGCGGTGCGGCGGGCGCTTTCGACGTCGGGGAGCAGCCAGTACAGTCGGCGCAGCATGAGGCCTCCTTGTGCGAGACGGAAGTCCCGCCCACGGGGATCGCGCTGTGCCGCGGACGACCTTTGCGGCCGGCGATCGCGAGGGAACGGGATCGCCCGATCATTCTACGACCGGCCGGGCACCGCTGGGGTTCCGTGCCGCGCGCTGCGCGACGCGACGACTTGACGCGCCGTCGGTCGCACCGTGACACTCCGAGGGCTTCGTTCACGGTCCATGACGACAACCAACGCACCCGGGCGCCGCGGGCTGGCGGCCGTCCCGCGCGGCGTCTGGGCGCTCGGTCTCGTCAGCATGTGCATGGATCTCTCGTCGGAGCTGATCCATTCGCTGCTTCCGCTGTACATGGCGGTGGGGCTCGGCGCGAGCGCGTTCGTGATCGGCATCGTCGAAGGCATTGCCGAAGCGCTGGCGCTGATCGTCAAGGTGGTCTCGGGCGTGCTCTCGGACCGCTTTCGGCGGCGCAAGCCGCTCGTGCTGCTGGGTTATGGGCTCGCCGCTGTCACCAAGCTCGCCTTCCCTCTGGCGCCCACGCTGGGATGGATCGTCTCGGCGCGTTTCGCCGACCGCATCGGCAAGGGCATCCGCGGCGCACCGCGCGATGCGCTGATCGCGGACATCACGCCGACCGACGTTCGCGGGGCCGGGTTCGGGCTGCGCCAGGCGCTCGATACTCGTGGGCGGCGTTGGCGGTCCGCTGCTGGCGCTGTGGGCGATGGCGTACTTCGCCGGCGATTTCCAGGCGGCGTTCTGGGTCGCCGTGATACCCGCGGCGATCTGCGTCGTCATTACTCGTATTCGGCGTCCACGAGCCCGATCGCCCCGACGCAGGGAGCGGTCGCGCTCCACGCAATTGCATGGCGCGACATCGGGCGGCTGGGAAGGCGCTATGCCGTCATCGTCGGCGTCGCCGCCGTGTTGACGCTCGCGCGCTTTTCCGAGGCGTTCCTCGTGCTGCGCGCGCAGAACGTCGGCATTCCCGTCGCGTCGGTGCCGTGGGTGATGGTCGCGATGTCCTTGGTTTATGCGATCGTGGCCTACCCTGCCGGCGCGGCCGCAGACCGGGGACGGGGGCCGCGCCTTCTCTGGTGCGGCTTCGTCGCGCTGATCGTCGCGGACCTGATACTTGCGAACGCGCGCGGGCCGTTGACGGTCTTCGCGGGTGCGGCCGTGTGGGGGCTGCATATGGGGCTGACGCAGGGACTGCTCGCGGCGCTGGTGGCCGCGGCGGCGCCCGCCGACCTGCGCGGCACCGCGTTCGGTGTATTCAATCTCGTCTGCGGCATCGCGCTGCTGATCGCGAGCGCGCTCGCGGGCTGGCTTTGGGATGCCTTCGGCCCCGCGATGACGTTCTATGCGGGCGCGGCACTCACCGCGGCAGCGCTGGCGGTGTTGATGTTCCGCGGCGGGGACGTCGGTAAGCTCGCGGGCCGCGCGTAAGATCGTAGCCGCCCGCCACGACCAACGCGAACGGCGGCGGTCGGGCCGTCCGCTTTCATGGAGTTGTCGCGATGAACGAGGCCACGTCGATTGTTGCCGCCGCGCCGTCGCGCACGCGGCGCGCTCTACTACCGGCACACGCTGCCGGTGCGCGTCATGCACTGGATCAACGTCGTCGCGCTGACGATCCTGTTCATGAGCGGCCTGCAGATCTTCAACGCGCATCCGGCGCTCAACTTCGGCAAGTCGTCGTACAACGGCACGCCGCCCGTGCTCGAGATCGGCGCGCGCGATGGCGGCGAACGGCGAGCCGCATGGGCGTCACGCGCGATCTTCGGCACGGAGTTCGACACGACCGGCGTGCCTCGGGCGTGACGCGCGACGCGACGGCGACTACGTCGCGCTCGCGTTTCCCGCCGTGGATGATGCTGCCCGGGCACGCAGTGGCTGTCGATGGCGCGCTCGTGGCACTTCTTCTTCGCGTGGGTCTTCGTGCTCAACGGCCTCGCGCTACCTCGTCTATGCGATCGCGAGCCGGCACCTGGCGCGCGATCTCGCGCCGACGCGGCGACGAGCTGCGCGGCGATCGGCGCGTCGATCCGCGATCACCTGCGCTTCCGGCATCCGACCGGCGAGGCGGCCAAGCGCTACAACGTGCTGCAGAAGCTCGCCTATCTCGTCGTGATCTTCGTGCTGCTGCCGCTGATCGTGCTGATGGGCTTCGGCGATGTCGCCGTGGCTCGACGCGGTGCTCACCGGCTGGGTCGACCTCGTCGGCGGCCGGCAGTCGGCGCGCACGATCCATTTCATCGTCGCGTGGCTGCTGGTCGCGTTCGTGCTGATCCACGTGTTCCAGGTGATCGTCACCGGCCTCTGGAACAACCTGCGCTCGATGATCACCGGCCGCTACCGCGTTCCGCGGAGGCACGCCATGACTGACCGTGCAGCGCGACTGCCGCGGCGGCGCTTCCTCGCGCGCGCGCTGCGGCGGCGGCGGCGACGCTTGCGCTCGCCGGCTGCGAGCAGCTGTCGCAGACCGAGTGGTTCCCCAAGGTGCTCGACTCGGTCGAGCCGCTGAACGAGGCGCTGCCGCGAACGCTCGTCGCGGCGCGCAACGCGATGGCGCAGGAGTTCGCCGAGGCCGATCGTCGCCGACGTTTCGCAGCAACGGCACCGACGCAGCCGGACACCGACGCAGTACGACGCGCTGGCTGGCCAACGGCTTCGCCGACTACGCGCTCGACGTCGGCGGCCTCGTCGACGCGCCGCGCAAGCTTCTCGCTCGCCGAGCTGCGCGCGCTGCCGTCGCGCACGCAGATCACGCGCCACGATTGCGTCGAAGGCTGGAGCGCGATCGGCAAGTGGAAGGGCGCGCGGCTGTCGGCGCTGCTCGACGCCGTCACGGCCCGAAGCCCGAGGCGCGCTTCGTCGTGTTCTACTGCGCCGATCCGATGGCCGACGACGGCACCGACCTCTACTACGAGAGCATCGACTTCGACGACGCGTGCCACCCGCAGACGATCCTCGCCTACGACCTGAACGACGCGCCGCTGCCGGTGCGCCAACGGCGCGCCGCTCCGGCTGCGCGTCGAGCGGCAGCTGGGCTACAAGCACGCGAAGTACGTCATGCGCGATCGAGTTCGTCGAGAGCTTCGCGAAGATCGGCGGCGGCAAGGGCGGCTACTGGGAAGACCAGGGCTACCAGTGGTACGCCGGCATCTGACGCCCGGCCGCGCTCGCATTCGCGCACGCGGGTAGCGCTTCGCCGGGCCGGCGAGTGCGCGCTCAAGCAAACAACGCCGTGCAGGAACCATTCGCCGTCGTCCGCGCCGTAGCGGTGATCGCGATAGATCCAGACCGTTTCGCCGCGCGGCGTTTCGGCGACGAAGTAGTCGCGCGCGCAGAATCGTTCGCCGTCCCACCACCCCGATTCGATGCGGTGGCCCGTCGCGCGGCACCAGTGCCTTCAGCGATCCCACGAGCGTTCCGGTCTCGCAGCCCACGGCGCGCCGAGCGGCTGGCGCGTTCGGACGGCAGCGAGCCATAGCGGCCGCGGCGCGCTCGCGGCAGACTGGGAGGCGGTGCGCCGACTTGCGCGATGCGATCGCTTCGCGCAGTCGCGAGCTCGGGCCGATGCTCGGCATGCGGCGCGACGACGCATCACCGCGTCCTCGCCGAGCCGCGCGCGCAGGCGATCGACGAGCGGCACCTCGCGGCGTCGGCTTCGTCGCCGGGCAGCAGTCCGAGGTTGCGGCCGGCGAGCGGCGCGGTTTCGTCGCTGCGCGAGCGTCATCGCTTCGACCGGTGCGGGCAGCGCGACGCGCGCCAGCCGCTCGCGCAGCACGCCGTTCAGATGGGCGACGCGCGCGCGCCGGCGCGCCGAGCGCGAACGGCAACTTCGGTGGGCGTGCACGCCGCGTCGCGCAGGTAACGCTCGTGCGCGAGCGTGAGCGTGAGCCGCACGGCACCCAGTCCGCGCGCGGTGAGCCAATCCGCGAGCTCGTGCACCAGGCGTTCTGCGCCGAACGCGAGCGCTTCGACGTCGTGCGACGGGCGCCGGCAGGTCGAGGCGGCGCGCGAACATCGGGCGGCGGCACGAACGGCAGGCGCGGATCGGCACTGCGCGCGAGCGCGCGATCGAGCATCGCCACCAGTCGCGCCGCCGAAGCGGCGCGCCAGCGCGTCGCGCGGCAGCGCGGCGGCTTCGCCGAACGTCGTGACGCCGGCGGCGCGAGCGTCGCCAGCGCGACGGGATCGACGTCGCAGAGCGCGAGCGGCAGCGGCGCGAGCGCGTCGGGCAGCGCATGCGGATCGCGCAGGAGCGCATCGCGGCCGGCACGCGCGAGGAGGAGCGCAGCGGTGGGCGTGGGGGCGAGCGACGTCGCCAGCGCGTAGCCCAGCTCGCGCAGGCCGCCGGTCAGCCGCGCGACGAGCCGCGGCAGGCCGCCGAACAGCCGCACGCTCGTGCCGATCTCGGCGACGAGCGCGTCCGGCGGCGCGAGGCACACCTGCGGCGTGAACTGCAGCACCCACGTCGCGAGCTCGGCGAGCGCCTCGGCTTCGGCGGCATCGTCGCGGTCGCGCAGCACGAGGTCGGGCGCCAGCGCCAGCGCGGCGGAGATCGCGAGGTTGCGGCGGATGCCCGCGGCGCGTGCGGCGCGCGTTGGCCGCGACGACCCGCGGTACGCGGCCGCCGCTGGCGACGACGAAGCGGCGCGCGGCGTCGGCGTCGTCGAAGCCGCGGGCGAAGACGTCGAGCGGCAGCGACGGGAAGAGCAGGCAGCCCACAGCATCGGTGGGTCGACTCGGCGAGCGCCGCCGCTATTGCGGCAGCGTGTACTCGAAGCGGTAGAAGTGCTTGCCGTCGACGATGTCGATGACGAACGTTCCCGCAATGCCGGCCAGCGCGCCGGTGCCGGAATCCGGCACGACGGTGATCGCAAGCTGCGGTGCGCCGCGGTTCATCGTGCCGGTGTGCTGGAGCACGAAGCTGCCGGCGCGGCCATGCAACGTGCCGGTGACGCGCTCGATCGCGACATAGCCGGCGGACCCCGCGACGGCGGTCATCGCCGTCAGCATCTGGCCCTGGCCCATGCCCGCGAGATCGCCGGTGAAGCGCTTGTCGAGCGACATCCGGCCGAGCGTGGCGCCGTCCGCGGCGTCGTTTCCACTCGGGTTGTCACCCAGCGGCGCGAGCGTGACCTCGAAGGTTCCCTTGGCATGCTGCGTCATGGTCGCTTCCCTGTAAATCGCCAAAGTCGCATCAGGCGCGCGGACGATCGGCGCCGTTCCAGATCATCGCTTCGGTCTAGCCGAGCTCGGCCAGCTCCGCGGCGCGCAGATGCGCCTCGTTCGCGCAGAAGAACTCGTCGAGCTGCGGCGGCTTGACGCTCGTGCCCGCGAGCATCGCGTGCGCCTGCCCGCGATGGTGGATCTGGTGCTGGAACAGATGCGCGAGCAGGCGCGTGGCGCGTTCCGTCTGCGACGCCCGCGCGGCGCATGACGGGCACCGGCAGCTCGAGCGCGTCGTCGGTGAGCGCCGTGCACGCGACGACGAGCCGCCGGTCGACTGCGTGCTGCGCCGCCGCGAGCGCCGCGCAGGTGTCGAACGGCTCTTCCGGGTCGAAGAAGCGCCACGGCCTCGTGATTGGGCGCGCTGGCCGCGCAAGCGCGCGCTCGAGCGCGTCGACGTAGTACCAGTCGACGGTGACGATGTGGTTGAGCGTCGCCTTGAGCGAGGGGAAGAAGCTCGTCGCGCGTCGCGACGAATTCGGCCTGCGACAGCGTGCCGCACGCGGCGAGCAGCCGGTGGTTCGCCCACGCGTTGTTGTACGGCCATCGTGGAGAAGTGATGGCGAGAGGCCGCGGGACATGGAATCCTCGTGTCAGTGCGTGGCCGGCGCGCGCACGGCGCGGCGCTGCCAGCGGCCGGCTGAAGCCGGCCGCGACAGGAGCCGGCAGCCGCGCAACATCGATCATCACCGGTTGCGCCAGTTCGGCGCCGCGGCGCTTCAGCACGCGCACCGCGAGCCTGCCCTCCGTCCGCGGCGGCGAGGCCGAGCCGCAGCGGCGCCGCCGTGGCGCCGCCGCGCTGCCCGGGACGCCGCCACAGCACGCCCCACGTGCGGCCTTCGCGCGCGGCCACCTGCAAGCGGCGCAGCAGGCGCTCGTCGTGCGCGCTGAGCCACGCGAACGCGGCGCCGCATTCGGGCGCGCGCAGCGCCTGCTCGTAGGCCCACAGCGCGTCCTGCGGCGTCGCGGCAGCGCACGACGTAGAAGCGCGCGAGATCGAGCCCCGCCGCCGCGAGCGCGGGCGCGTAGGGCACGATGCGGCGGCGCGATCCACACGACGTCGCGTCCCTGCGCCTGCACGCGCGCGAGCGCCGGCAGCGTGAGGCGCAGCTCGCCGATGCCTTCGCGCTCGAGCAGGATCTCGGTCAGCGCGCCCTGCGGCCAGCCGCGGCCCGGCAGCGCGGCGTCGAGCGCCGCGAAGCCCGACGGCAGCGCCGCGGGCTCGGGCGCGCAGTCGTCGCCGCGCCAGATCGCGGGATGCGCGAGCAGCGCGGCGAGGGCGTGGTTGCTCATCCCTCGCCCATCCGTCAGGCGGGGCTGCCTTCCTGCATCTTCTTCATCCGGCGATCCATTTCGTCGGGCGCGACGTCCTCGACGTGCGTGGCCACGTCCACACGTGGCCGAACGGATCGGTCGACGTGCCGCTGCGATCGCCGTAGAACTGGTTCTGCGACGGCCTCACCTCCTTGCCGCCGGCGGCGAGCGCGCGCGCGAACACTGCGTCGACGTCCGGCACGTAGACCATCAGGCTGACCGGCGTGCCGCCGACGCCTCGCGGGCTCTTGTGCCCCATGTCGGGCATTTCGTCGGCGAGCATCACCATGCCGCCGCCGATCTTGATCTCGGCGTGGCCGATGATGCCGCCCATCGGCAGGCGGAAGAGCTCGGTGGCGCCGAACGCCCGCTTGTAGAACTCGATCGCCTTGGCGGCGCCGCGGACGACCAGGTACGACGTGACGCCGGGATAACCGGCGGGAATGGGATTGACGGCCATGGAGAGCTCCTTGAAAAGACAACGATGATGAAAATCAGCGCCGTGCGAGCGTCTTGCGCACCACGGCACCGCCGTCGCCGTCTTCGCGGATGATCGCGAAGCCGGCGGAAAGGTAGAGCGGCAGCGGACCGGTATGGTTCTCCGCCTCGCCCGTTTCGCCGCACCGCGCGTAGGCTTCGACGGCTTTCAACCCGTCACGCTCGAAGCCCTCGCACGCGGCCGCGAGCAGGCGCCGTGCGATGCCCTGGTGACGATACGGCTTGGCGATCACGAAGCAGGCGATGGCGCCCACCGCGGCGGCGTCGGGATCGCGCTCCTCGCGCAACGCGGGGATCTTCACTTTCGGCGTGGCGTTGCACCAGCCGATGGGCTTGCCGCCGGCGTAGGCGAGATAGCCCTGGAGCTCGCGTGCGGCGATCAGGTCGGTGACAGCGGCGCGATTCTCCTCGCCGGTCCAGCGGTTCCACGGCTTGACGTCGGCCGGCGCCCACAGGAAATGGCAATAGCACGAGCCCCAGCGCGGGTTGTCGGCGAACGCGTCGCCGTCGAAGAATGCGAAGTAGTCGGCGGAGGACGCCGGCGTGAGCGGGCGGATGTCGACGTCGACGTGGGGACGCGCGGTGGAAGAGGCGGTGGCGGTCATGCGGAGTCCTTGTGCGCCGCTCGGCCTCCTTGCCGCGCCGCGAGCGTCGCCTTGCGCTCGGCCGTGTAGTGCCACCACGGCACGGCCGGCGCGCCTTCCATGAAGCGCACCGCCGCGATGAACGTGTCGAGCACGCAGGGATCGTGGCGCACGCCAGTGACGCGGTTCAGCGCGTCGTACAGCGCGTAGGGATCGCGTCCAGCGAGCGCCTGCGGCGCACGGATGCCGATGCGCCGCAGATCGCCGGCGATCAGCGTGCCGACGTTGGGCAGGTCTTCGAGCGCAGCAGCGCGCGTGCGGTCAGTGGCCTTCATGTTCACCACCCTGAATTGCGCCGGACGATGCCGACGGCCACGCCTTCGATCGCGAACGCCGTGCGGCGCGGATCGACGACGATCGGTTCGAAATCGGGGTTCTCGGCGACGAGCAGCACGTCGCGGCCGCGCCGCTTCAATCGCTTGACGGTGACCTCGTCGCCGGACAACCCCGAAAGACGCGCGACGACGATCTGGCCCGAGCGCGCTTCGGCCGTCCGGTGCACGGCGAGGAGATCGCCGTCCAGGATGCCGGCGTCGCGCATCGACAGGCCCGCGACGCGCAGCAGGTAATCGGCGCGCGGCGAGAAGAGATCGGGGTCGACGCGGTAATGCGCCTCGATGTTCGATGCGGCGAGCAGCGGTGCGCCCGCGGCGACGCGCCCCACCAGCGGCAGCAGCCCCTGCACGGGCATGCCCGGCACATCCTTCAGGCGCAGGCCGCGCGACGCGCCCGCCTGGATCTCCAGCACGCCTTTCTTCTCCAGCGCGCGCAGGTGGTCCTCGGCCGAGCTCGGCGTGGAAAAGCCCAGGCCGGTGGCGATTTCCGCCCGCGTGGGCGGCCGCCCGGTGGCTTCCAGATGGCCGCGGATCCAGTCGAGGATCTGCTGCTGCCGCGCCGTGAGCACGGGCGGCGTTTCCGGAACGCCCTGATCCTGGAAGCGGAAAGGCAGGTGGGAACGGGGGGACATCGGTATACCGTATGAATATGCGGTATACGGATTATAGCCGGCGCGGGCCGCCGGTCAAGCCTTGCTCAAACAACCCTTCCGACGCGAAGGCGGGGCGAGGCCAGGGATGATCGCCCACGCGGCAAGCGCCGATCGCGCTTCATCCCGAGCCGGGAAACACGCACACGCGGTGGGGGCAAAGCCGCCACCTTTCCAAGATCAATTCTGGTAATCTTCGCGCCGCGTTTGTACGGGCACTGGACGTGACGCGCAGCGCGATGGAAGCTCAACGGACGAGCGCTCGCTCGTCAAATTTTCGGAACTGATCTGGGGGATTTTATTATGCGCAGAGGAACCTTGCGCGCCGTACATACCGGCGTGCTCGTGTTGTGCTTGGGCATCGCGCCGGCAGTCACAGCTGCCGGCGAGTGGGATGCTCCGCAACAATCGGCCAAACCGGCCCACACGAAGTCGAACAAGCTTTACGTCGTACGCATGATCGACGACCCGGTCGTCGCCTATACCGGCATGTTCCCGGTTACACGGCAACCAAACCGGCCAAGGGCAAGAAGGTCGACCCCAATGCCCCCAACGTTGTGCGCTATGCGGGTTATCTCGAAGGCAAGCACAACGATGCGGTCAGCCGGGTTGGTGGACGCAAGGTGTACGACTACAGCTATTCGTTGAACGGATTTTCCGCCGAGTTGACCCCCGAGCAAGCGGAAGCGCTGAAGAAGCTTCCGGGGGTGCTCTCGGTCGAGAAGGACACCATCGTCGTGATGGATACGTCGTTCACCCCGAGGTTCCTCGGCCTGGACGCGCCTGGTGGCCTCTGGGAGCAGCTCGGCGGCAAGGGCAACTCCGGCGACGACATCATCATCGGCGTGATCGATTCGGGAATCTGGCCCGAGAGCCCGAGCTTCTCGGACCGTACCGGCAAGAACGGCAACGGTCGCAGGCCGGCAAGCTCGCTACCGGCAGCTTCCGGCTGGCACGGCAATGTGTCGCCGGGCGAGCATTCAACGCGTCGAATGTGCAACCAGAAGCTGATCGGCGCGCGCGGTTCTTCAACGCCGGGTGGGGCGGCGACCAGGCCAACGCCGAACTTGCCGTGGGAGTTCCTCTCGCCGCGCGACTACAACGGCCACGGCACGCACACGGCGTCGACGGCGGCCGGCAACAGCGGCGTGGCCGGAACGGACCGTCCGCCACATTCGGGCAGATCAGCGGCATCGCGCCGCGGGCTCGCATGGCTGTGTACAAGGCCCTGTGGTCCACCGAGGATCGGTCCACCGCGAACGGCTTCAACTCCGACCTCGTGGCCGCCATCGACCAGGCGGTCGCCGACGGCGTGGACGTGATCAACTATTCGATCCGTCGGTAACGAAGACGACTTCCTCGACCCGCGGAGGTGGCCTTCCTTTTCGCGGCCGAGGCCGGAATCTTCGTGGCGGCCTCGGCCGGCAACAGCGGCCCGACGGCGTGCACCGTCGCGCATCCATCACCGTGGATCACCACCGTGGCCGCCGGTACGCACAACCGCAACGGCGACGGCTCGGTCACGCTGGGCAACGGCACACTACACCGGCGCGTCGCTGCGCAGCCGCGGCCGGGCCGGCTCCCTCCATCGATTCGACGCGGGGCTTCCCGGGCGCGGCCGACGACAGCTGGCGCAGTGCTACGCGGCGGCCGACAACGGCGGCACTCCGGTGCTCGACCCGGCGCAAGTCGCGGGCAAGATCGTGCTCTGCGACCGCGGCGAACGCGCGCGTCAACAAGAGCCTCGCGGTCGCCGAGGCCGGCGGCATCGGCATGGTGCTGGTCAACGTGGACGCCGACAACTCGGTGAAGCCGACTTCCATTCCGTGCCGACCGTGCACCTGGCGGACACCGAACGCAGCGCCCTCAAGGCGTACGCCGCCACCGCTGGTGCGACGGCGACGATCGCCAAGGCGAGGTCAGCCTTCGACACTCCGGCCCCGCTCACGGCGCAGCGTTCTCCTCACGCGGCCCGCGCGCGCCGCGGGTGGCGACCTGCTCAAGCCCGACCTCCTCGCACCCGGCCAGGACATCCTGGCCGCGGTCGCGCCTCCCGGGAACGACGGCCGCGTTCAACCTCCTCAGCGGCACGTCCATGTCGGCCCGCACGTCGCCGGCCTGGCGGCATTGCTGGCCAGCTGCATCCGGACTGGTCGCCGATGGCGATCAAGTCGGCGCTGATGACGACCGGCTACCGATGTGCTCGACGGCCGATCACCGATCCGGCGGCGCTCTTCCGGCAGGGTGCGGGCCACGTGCACCGAACATCCGCCGACCCCGGGCTGGTCTACGACACGGGCGTCGAACGACTGGCTGGCGCTTCCTCTGCGGTGCGACGGCCGGCGTCGACAGGTCACGTGCAAGGCGCTCGCCAGTGCCGGGTACTCGCTCGACCCGAGCGACCTCAACGTGGCGTCGATCGCGATCGGCGACCTTACGGGTGCGCAGACCGTGACGCGCACGGTCACCAACGTCGGCAAGGGCCGCCGCGACGTACTTACGGCATCGGTCCACCCCGCGACTGGCCTGAAAACGCCGGTCATCGCCCCGCCGACAAGACCCTGACGCTGAATCCCGGGAGAATCCGGGACGTTCAGGGTCACGTTCACGCGAACCAACTGCGGCGCTGAACGCGTACGCGGCGGGACAGCTAACGTGGACCTCTGTCACGCCGGACTCGACAGCGTTCGTGATCCTCGATCGTGGTGCGTCCCCCCGGTCGCCTTGGCCGCACCAGCGCAGGTGTCCGGTAGTTACAGCGTGAAGTTCGGCTACGACAGGCCCGTTCGAGCGCTGCCGCGCGAGGCCTTGTGCCGGCTACCCCACGGGCGGTCGGTGAACACAAATGCGGTCGTGGACTTTCCGGTCACCGTCCCCGCGGGCGCGACGTACGCAGCGCTTCTCGTTGTTCGACGCCAACAACGGCGCCTGCCAGCGATTTGGACCTTGAGGTGTACTTGAAACCGGCACCCTCGTTGGCGCCAGCGGGAGTGGCACATCGGACGAAGAGGTCAATTTGGTGAATCCCGCGGCCGGGAACGTACACGGTGCGCGTGGTGGGCTTCGCGACCGCCAATCCCCCCCACCCCCACGTTCACGTTGTTCAGCTGGGCGTTGGGCTCCACAGCGGCTGGCAACATGACCGTCTCGGCGCCTCCGATCGCGACGATCGGTGGCACGGTACGATTGCGCTAGGATTCAGCGGGTTAACGGCTGGAACCAAGTATCTGGGTTCGGTCGTTTACTCCGGCTCGGCAGGACTGCCGGCGCCGACGATCGTCCGCGTCGATCCTTAGACGCGGATCGTGCTCGTTAAAGGCGCGAGGCCGTAAGGCTTCGCGCCTTTTTTCTTGCCCGCGGGTCAACCAGCCGGCATGCCCGCGACTGGCACCCAACGTCCTTCGGCCTGTGACGCGATGCAGGCCTCGATGAACGCCATCGTGTGCGCGCCGTCCTCGATGCGCGGATATGCGAGCGCCGGCGCCGGCACGCCGAGCGCGCGTGCGACGCGCTCGTGCGCGAGGTCAGCGTAGATGTTCGCGAACGCCTCGCGCAGGCCCTCGGGATGGCCGCGGGGCGTGCGACCCGACGCGACGATGTCCGCGGGCAGCCCCGGATCGCCGCGGCCGATCACGCGCGTGGCCTCGCCCTGCAGCGACAGCCGCAGATAGCCCGGCTCGCGATGCCACCAGTCGAGCATGCCTTTTTCGCCGTAGACGCGAAGGCGGATGTCGTTCTCGCCGCCGGCCGCCGCCTGCGTGACCGTGAACGTGCCGCGCGCGCCGCCGTCGAACTCGATCAGCGCTGACGTGTAATCGACGACCCGGCGACCCGGCATCAGCGCACCGACGTCCGCGCACACGCGCGCGATCGTCCGGTCGGCGGCGAAGCACGCAAGATGCTGCGCGTGGCAGCCGATCGCGCTCATCACCAGCGCGAGGCCGCTGCGCTCCGGGTCGAGCAGCCAGCGCAGCCGGTTGTTCTGCGGGGCATCTTCCAGTTTCGTCGCGAGCCCGCTCTGGATGTACTCGACCTGCACCAGCCGCACGTCGCCGAGCACGCCTGCGCGCACGAGCCCGCGCGCATGCCGCGTCATCGGGTACGCGGCGTAGCCGTGCGCCACCGCGAACAGGCGACCCTTCGCCTTCGCGCGGGCCACAAGGTCGCACGCTTCCTTGAACGTGTTCGTCACCGGCTTGTCGCCGATTACGTCGAGTCCGGCGTCGAGCGCCAACGCGGCGTGCGCATAGTGCGTGTCGTTGGGACCCATGATCGCGACAGCGTCGATGCCGTCGGGGCGTTGCTTCTCCTTCGCGAGCATCTCCGCCACGTCGCCGTAGCTGCGCTCCGCGGCGACGCCCACCTGCGGGCCTGCGGCGCGCGAGCGTGCCGGGTCGCTGGAGAAGACGCCGGCCGTCACACGCCACCAGCCGTCGAGCTCCGCCGCCGTGCGATGGGTCTCGCCGATCCAGACGCCTGGCCCGCCGCCGATGATTCCAAGACGCAGCGGGCGTCCGAAGCGTTGTCGCAATTCGTTCATTGCCATCCTTCGCGTGGGTGAGGTCGAAGCGCGCCGCGTCAGATGCCGCGCGCCCAGTATTCGCAGAAGCGCTCGACGTTGCCGGGCAGGAACTGCGCGTAGCCGCTCCAGCTCTCGTACTTCGGGAGCTTCAGCGAGCGCATCGCTTCGTCGTAGCACTTGCCCTGATTGGCGAGCTCGCGCGTCGCGTTCGACAGGTCGGTCAGATATTCCTTGGCCGCGCGCGCGTCGTCCTTCGTTCCCATTCGTCCGCCGGGCCCGGGATGCCCGGCGATCAACGTAGTCCAGTCGAGCGCCAGCACACGGTCGATCGAATCGAACCAATCGGGCAGGTAGCCATCGGCCATGTCGCGGAACATCACCGCCTGGATGGGAATGAAATCGACGGCGAAGAGAATCTTCTCCCGGGGCAGGAACACCACGAGCGAATTGTCGGAGTGATTGCGGCCGACGAAGATGAGGTCGATTCGCGTGCCGCCGAGGTCGAGCGTGCTGCGTTCGTCGACGACCATGTCAGGCAGCACGACGTCGGGATACTTCAGCGCCTCGAGCCGCGTTCGCGCATTTCTGTGCGCCACCACGGCGGCACCCGCGTCCTTGAACGGCTTTCCGCCGGCGATGTGGTCATAGTGATGATGGCTGTAGACGAGATACTTGATCGGCGCCGCCGTGATCTTGCGGATCTCGTCGATGTACGCCTGCGCGGCCTGCGGCCGCAGGTAGGCGATCGGGTCGGTGGCGAGCACGCCGGCCGGGGTTACGACGAACATGGATTGATGCCCGCCGTAGCGGAAGACGTAGACGTTGTCGGCCACTTTCGTGGTGGCGAACGGCGGGGCGGGCGCAGATGCCGGCGTGGTCGGCGCCGGTACGGATGGCGGGGCCGGCGCGGGCGTCTGCGCGGTGGCGACCATGGCGGAAGCCATCATCGCAACGTGCAGGCAGAGATGACGGAAGCACGGTATCCGGAATCCTGACCCGCAAAGCGAATCGCTGCATGACTTTCCTCGGCGGTCAGCGCGGCCGCCATTATCTACGATGCGCGGCGTCCGGCATCTGCTCCGGCGACGAGGCTGCCGTCGTGCCTCCCGACTTGACGAGCGTCCCGCTCTTGGCGTCTGATGGCGGTCCGACCCCTTGCGCAAGGAGCAGCGAACATGGCACGCAAAGCCCCCGCACCCGCCGCCAAGACTGCAAAGAAGCGCCCCGCGCGCAAGCGCACGTCGTCGCCCAAGGCCGCGCCCAAGGCCGCCGCAGCAAGCGCATTCACCGGCTTCAAGGCGCCGCAGATGCCGGATTTTCCGGACATGGGCAAGATGGCCAAGATGATGACGCCCGAGCAGGCGATCGACCTCTACAAGGCGAATGCCAAGATCGCGCTCGACGTCATCAATGCGGCGATCGACAACACCGCGCGCCTGCGCAAGAAGCAGTTCGAGGCCGAGGAGGAAGCGCGGGCATTCCAGAAGAAGCACGCACGCAACGTGGGGGAAGCGAAGGATGCGCAGTCGCTGATGGTCGCTTCGCAGGGCGCCGCGCAGGAGGCCATGGAGAAGTCGATGCACTACTGGGGCGAGATGTTCGAGCTGATCGTCGAGATGCAGAAGCGACTGTTCTCGCTGATCGAGGAGCAGATGTCCGGCGTCCCCGGCGTCAAGGAGGCGAAGGCGGCGATGGCGATGATGCCGGACCTGCGGCAGATGCAGAACGTCGTGTCCGCGATGCAGGGCGTGGTCTCGTCCGGCAGTTCCGCGTTCGAGACGATGCAGCGCGTGATGGGAGATTTCGCCAAGCTCGCCCAGGGCTCGATGCCCGGCATGCGGCGCTGACGCCGCCGATCGTTCCGTCGTCCCGAGGCCGGCGCTTTACCGCCGGCCTCGACTTTCCAGGTGTCAGCGCCCTGCGCTCGCAGGTGGCGCTTCAGCTCGTGCGTCGCGCCAGCGCCATTCCAAGCAGCCCGAGTCCCAACAGCGCGAGTGTGGCGGGTTCGGGCACGGCGCTCGCTTCACCGTAGACCAGGGTATCGAGCGTGTACGAGAATCCGGTGACGTCGCTGATGGTTACGCTGGTGAATGGCGTATCGGAAATGAACCCGATGAACTGCCCTGTGGCGAAGCCGGGAAACACGCTGAACAGGCTCGTAACGATGTCGCCAGTGCTGAGCGTGGCTCGATAGGCGCCATTCGTTGCCGGCGAACGTATTCACGTCGATGGCAAAGGCAGTGATCGGCGTGCTGAATGTGAAGGTCGCGGTATCGCCCGGCGGAAAGAACTCGAGATCCGTCTCCCCGAGGCCATTGGGAGGGGTGCTGGTGAGGAACTGGTTCGTTACGATCGGTGATCCCGCGGACGCGCTGTACGTCACGTCCGGAGTCACTCCCAAAATCGTTCCTGCCGGAATCGAGTCAAAGTTTTGCTCGCTGACTTTTCCGGCGGCGACCGCCGACTGGAAGGCGCCTCGATCAACATTGATGATGATCGCGGCTTGCGTCGGCAACGCGACGACGACAAGTGCGATCAACGCGGATGCGACGAAATGGCTTCCAACGCGGGCAGCGCTGAGCTCGGCGCCGAGCGCCCACCGCCGGCAAACCTCGCCTTGCCACGTCATCATTTCTGCACACCACAGAATGCGAAGGACAAGCAGGCCCAAGCACTTTGCGCGCCAAGCTGGAATCTCCCGAGAATACAAGTAGTTGACAGGTCGGCTAGATGGCTGCGTTCATCCACGATGTAAAGTTTGCCGTCGAGTCTTAGCGCCGCTTGGGAATTCCTTTCAATAACCGTCGCGCGGCGTTGTGACAATCACAACCGCATCACCCTCGATGCCGTTGTCATGGCGGCTGCGTGGGGTGCGTCTACGTCACGGGAGAGTGCCATGTCGAAGGAAACGGGATCTGCGCCCGAAGCGGCCGATGCGGGAAGCGAATCTACAGCGCCGAAGTCGTCGAACGTTCCGCCAAACCAGTTCCGCGTCCAGGTCGATGCGACGCGAACCCGCGCCCGGATCGACCTGTTCGGAAAGTACGGGATCGTCGATACAGCCGGGCTCATGACGATGGCCCAGCACTTCGCGAGCGCAAGGATGGAGATGCTTCCCGAGGTTTCGCACGAGCCGACGGCGGGCGTGCCGGTAGAGACGGTGCGAATCGAAGATGCGGTCGTTCAAGTCGAACAAGGCACGGGAGTAGTCGCGGTGGTGCTGAGACACCCTGGGTTCGGGTGGGTCGGCTACCACTTCGCGCCTGGCGACGCCGAGAAGTTCCTCGAGCACTTCGCGGCGGTGATGCGGGGTCGACCCGAGGCCGCGGCAGCGCGATGAAGACTCCGGCCCCTCTTCTCGCTGGCACAGCCATTACGACAGCCCTTGTTGGCGGCGTGGCTGATTGCGCTGAAACTTGGCAAACCGGTCGCTACAGGCTCGACGAGCAGCTGGACGACGTGCGTCGGCGGTCGCATGCTTAGACTCCTCCTCTTCGTCGCCGCCGGCCTCGCGATCGGTGTTGCAGTGGCGTCCGCTCTCGGTGAGACAACGTCAATAGGTGCGGGGATAGGCGCGGCGTTCGGTGTTGCGGCCGTCATCTGGAACGTAACGCACAAGTGACCTTGGCAAACCGGTCGCTACAGTCTCGACGAGCTGCTGGACGACGTGCGTCGGCGGTCGCTTGCTTAGACTCATCCTTTTCGTCGCCGCCGGCATCGCGATCGGTGTTGCAGTGGCGTCCGCTCTCGGTGAGACAACGTCAGATAGGTGCAGGGATAGGCGCGGCGTTCGGTGTTGCGGCCGTCATCTGGAACGTAACCCACAAGTGACGCCGCCCGGTTCGCCTGTACTCGGCGATCCCGCACTTCTCGGCTGGTCGCGGCATCGGTAGCATCGCCTGCCGGCGGTGACGCTAGATCGCGACGAGCAAATCCTCCAGAAGTTGAGTACAGCGGCATCCGTGGTGCGGTTCCGCAGCGCAATAACTCTTCGCGTCGAACCCATTTGCGCGCGGTCGCGAACTGTCGGCGTGAAAGTTACACTTCGTCCAAGAGGCGCGTACGGATGCGACCACAGGCTACTGACTTTGCTGCAATTTTTGGCTAGCGGCTCGAAACATGCTCGCCAGACTCATCGCCTTGGCTATCGGCCAGTTCGGGGGGACCATGAATCTAACGCCAGGTTTGCCAAGTTTGCTCTGGCCGCAGCACTGTTGACCATCGCTGTTGCGACGCAGGCTGCTCCCATAATCTTGACCACCACGCTTAGCGGCGCAAACGAACTGCCGAACCCCGTTCCTTCGCCTGAAACCGGCGTCGCAACAGTTACGCTAGACCCGACTGCGCAAACGCTTCAACTGGCAATTACATTTTCTGGCTTGACGTCTAACGTCCAGGCAGCGCATATCCATTGCTGCGCCGCGCCTGGCGCGAATGCTGGCGTTGCGACCACGATACCGGCATTTCCGGGATTTCCGCTCGGGGTAACGAGTGGGGTCTACTCGTCCCAGTTTTCGACTTGACGCAGCCGCTGATATACAACCCCGCCTTCGTCACGAACAATGGCGGACTCGCACAAGCAGCCGCCGCGCTGATTGCGGGGCTTTTAGCTGGCAATACCTACCTGAACATTCACACGGTCAATTTCCCCGGCGGCGAAATACGAGGTCAACTTGCAGTCCCCGAACCCGCGACGCTCGCGCTGCTAGGCCTCGCCATCGCCGCACTCGGATTCGCGCGCCGCAATCAGTAGTTGTATCAGCGCATACACTGGCCCGCTTCGGTGGGGCTTTGTTGTTTGTGGCATCTGCGATCGAGTAATCTATAAGCGTGCCGCCTCGATAACGAAGCGCGCTTCCAGCGTGGCGACGATCTCGTTTGCCTGCCGATGCTCGCCGACGTTCATCATCCCAACAAGTTCGTCGGCAAACGCCGCGAGTGCGGCTGAGATCAGCTTCTGCAGCGCGCAGATCATCTCCGGGCACCAGCTTCCGAGTCATTGCAGGGCGCCTGCGGCGCCTTGCGCGCGGCATCTCGCCGCGCCGTGACGTCATGTGCCGCAGCGTCCGCACCCTCTTCGTGTCGGTGATGTGTCCGTGGAGATAGGCGTAGCCGCCGAACACAGGCCACTGGTGCGCGATGTCGCCGTGCGCACGCCGGTCTCTTCGCGTCAGCGGAGGGTAGCAGCAGATCAAGACCGATAGACGAAACGCAAGGAAGCGCGGCACCATCCTGCGCTTGGGGGCGCTTGCTCTGATAGCGGAACATGGGCCCGGGCATGTGGAGTCACTTCAGCAAGAGTTGGAGTTGCCCGACAGCGGACGGTCGTGAACTACCGCTTCGGGTCGAACTGCGACCGTCGACCATCAAACCGCTCGTGTTCCGACTCCATGGTCGCTGAACGGCCCAGTTGCAGTCATTTGCCGTCTGGCCGCAGAATTGCCTCAGAACGGACAAGTACAAAGGAGCAAGGGAGCGCTTCATGTCCCCGCTTCGACGCGACAAGCGCAGGAAAGCTGACGCGAACCGCAGTCTCTCTTAGGTCGTGCTCGCGACAACAGATGCTCGACCTATCAGTCATCGGCCGGTTCCTTCTCGCCGTCTTCAATGTGCCGCTCATCGCCTGGCTCGCGTAGGCCAAGATACCTTCGATGGACAGGACCAAGCCGCTCTCCCCGGCAGCACAGAAGCGCAGCTTTGCGTCCCGCCTGTTCGGGTATGACGTCTTTCTGTCTTTTGCCTTGGGCCCGCCACCGCGCGGCAGCCACAGCTACGCCTCAGACCTCGCCCGTCGCCTGGAACAACGAGACTTCACCGTCTTCTTCAGCGAAGAGGAAATGCCGCCGGGCGAGCAACTCGACGGCGGGCTGCGGAAGGCGCTGCTGCGTTCGAGGGCATTGGTAGTCATCTCGAATCGTGGCACGCTTGCAGGACCCGCGTTGGGTTCGGAAGGAGGTGGAAGAATTCCGTCGTGGCCGGCCTGGCCGGCCGGTGATACCCGTGAACATCGGCGGTGCGCTGCAGGATCCGTCGCTCGCAGACTCGGCGCAACCATGGCTCGACTTCGCGGGCCGAGTCTGGGTTGATGACACCGAAGAGGCCGCCGCCGAAGGAATCGCGAGTCAGGCAGGTCGTCGATCGACTCGCGGTCGTTCCGAAGAGCGCGAGAGCGAAACGTAAATGGCGCTGGATCGTGGGCGGAGCTCTCACGATACTGTGCGCGCTCGTTTTCGGGTTGGCGATTTCCACGAAGACCGCGCTCGACAACGCGCGGCGTGCTCGAGCCGAGCTACGCGAAGCGGTGGCGTCTCGCCTTGTCATTCAAGGCCAGCAGATGCTGAACGGCTCGCAACCCGGCGGGGATCTGCGTGGAATTCTCCAGGTGCTCGTCGCGAGCAGGATCTCGACAACCCAGGAGGCGGCGGGCGCTCTGCTCGATGCGCTGCTGGCGACCCGAAATGTACGCAAGCTACTGGCCATTGACGTGCCCGTCGAAAGCGTCTCGATCAGCCCCGACGGGCGGCGTATCGCCTCGGGGCACCACGACCACACCATTCGGTTCTGGGACGCGGCGACAGGCCAACCGTTGGGCCGGCCGCTCAAGGGACACTCGCAACCAGTGATGATCGTTGCATATAGTCCCGATGGCCGACTACTGGTCTCGGGGAGCCCGGATGGAATGGTTCAACTGTGGGATACCGAAACCGGCGAAGCACGTGGCCTGCCGCTCAAGGCGCACGACGCCTCGCTTAATGGCCTCGCGATTAGCCCCGACGGTCGCCGAATCGTCTCCAGTGGAAACTGGAGTGAGCTCAAGATATGGGACCACGCGACGGGTCGAGCGCTCAACCAGCCGACGGAAAGATTTTCTGAGGGCATGGGGGCCTTAGCCTTCAGTCCCGATGGACGAAAAATGGTTTCGGCTGGCTCGGGAATGCTGTACTGGGATGCAGGCAGCATGAAGCCCAATGGTGCGCCGATTGAGGGAGCAGTTTCGGCCGTTGCGTTCAGCCCGGACGGACGATCGATAGTGACAGGAAGCGGTGACACGCTCCGGCTTTGGGATTTTGGAAGCGCCATGCCGCGGGGAGCACCTCTTGAGGGACACACGGCCGGGGTTCTAAGTGTTGCATTCAGTCCGGATGGGGGATTGATCGCGTCGGGCAGCCTTGACCGCACGGTTCGTCTGTGGGATGCCGAGAGTGGCCGCCCCCTTGGCGGGCCACTCGAAGGGCATGACGCCAGAGTGAGCAGCGTCGCTTTTGCGCCGGATGGATCTGTTGTATCCGGTAGCGGGGAGAGTCGCGACACCGATTCTTCGCCCGATTCGGATGGCGCACGTATCCGCTTCTGGATGCCTTTGTCTGCCGGGTCGTTAAGCAAAGTGATAAGGACACTTCCTGACGTCGTGAGGACCACGACCTCTGACAGCATGCTCGGTGAGTCGAAACTGTTACGTCAGTTGATGGATCGCTCTGCCGGGCAGCTGATTGTGCTCAGTCCCGATGCAAGTCGGATCGCGACGAGCGATGTTGACAAGAAGTTGCGCTTATGGGACGCGGCAACGGGCGACTCGTTGGGCGTGCCCATGGAGGGTCACCTGGATACGATTGAGAGCATCGCCTTCAGCCCGGACGGTGAACGTGTCGCATCAGGTAGCCGAGATGACACCATTCGGATCTGGGACATCAAGACTGGCCGCGCGGTCAGTCAAATCGTCGTAAATGACTCGACCTCGATCCTATCTCGCCGCGAAGTCGACAGCGTGGAGTTCAGCCCGGATGGACAACGCCTCGCCTCTGTGAGCGCGCCAGCGATCAAGCGGAACGTGCGAATCGGGCAACTATATCGCGAGCACAAAGAGCTTCAGTTGTGGGACGTTGCAACGGGCAGTGCGGTCATCTCGGAACCGGACGTTGTCAGTGTCGCATTCAGCCCCGACAATCGTCAGATCGTGAGCGGCGGTGAGGACGGAACACTGAGGCTGTGGGACGCGAGGTCTGGCGAGTCCCTGAGCGAGCCGTTAGAGGGCCACAAGGAGTTCGTGATGAGCGTTGCCTTCAGCCCTGACGGACGCCTCATCGCCTCGGGCGGCTGGGACAAGACCATTCGGTTATGGGATAGCGGGACCGGGAGGGCCATCGGTTCTCCGCTCCAAGGACACCGTGCCTCGGTCGACAAGATCGCCTTCAGTCCAGATGGACGACAGCTCGTGTCAGGCAGCGCTGACGGCACACTTCGACTATGGGATGTTGTGAGCGGTCGGCCCCTTGGCCTGCCACTCGAAGGGCATACGGGACCTTTAACGGCGGTGGCCTTCAGCCCGGACGGTCTCAGCATTGTGTCGACGTCGCTCGACAAGACCGTGCGACGATGGCCCGCACCCAAGGCGTGGGCAAGCTTACTCTGCGGCAAGGTCACCCGAAACCTGAGCGAGAAGGAGTGGCGCGAATGGATCTCTGCTGACATCCCGTACGAATGTCAGTGCTCTGGCCTTCCGATTCCTGCGAGCGACGGCGCGATCGCGGCATCGCGGATGTGCAACGTGAAGTAGAAGCGTCGTGCCGGAAAGTTGGCCTAGACGCGGTGCGCTTTGGCGCAGACGCTGAACGTCCGCTTGCGGGTGCTAGGGCACCGTCCGCTCCTGGTAGGACGCGAAGGCCGCTCTGGGTGGCGGATTCAACCGTTCAACAGTCGATGAGACACCCACCCCGGTTCTGCAATTAATCGCTGACTCAACGGAACCATGAACGCTGTCGTGCTCGAATCCGTGCTGACCTGTCCACACTGCGGGTTCGCCGCGCACGAAACGATGTCTACTGACTCTTGCCAGTTCTTCTACGAATGCCGCAACTGCACGAAGCTGTTGCGTCCGAAGCCGGGCGACTGCTGCGTGTTCTGCTCGTTCGGCTCAGTGAAGTGCCCGCCCGTTCAGCAGGAACGTGGATGCTGCGGGTGAAGCAATGCCGAGGCGTTTGCATTGAAAGCCTGCAACGCGCGGACGAGGTGATTCATACCGTCCGCTTGGGCCCGGATTGACCACGCGGATGGCCAACGTCGGAGAGTTCGCCACCACGCGCCTACCGGCGGACCCGAGCGAAATCGCACCCGATGGTTCCGCTGTTCGCCTTTTAGTGAGTTTGGCTGGCGGGTCGATGGCACATTTCGAACTTCTGTCCGGCCAAGTCTCTCGTGCGGTGGCACATCGAAGCGTTGACGAAGTTTGGTTTGTCCTCTCTGGTCGCGGACAGTTGTGGCGCAAGCAAGCCGCGCGGGAAGAGGTCGTCGACCTTGAGCCCGGTATTTGTCTAACGCTGCCTCAAGGCACACACTTTCAATTTCGCGCCTCTCAAGCTGACCCATTGACGTTTTTGGCGGTCACGGTCCCGCGCTGGCCGGGAAGTGATGAAGTCGAATTTGTGTCCGGCCCCTGGACGTCCACTATCCAGGCAACTCCCCGGCCGCCTTCCACATTTGGCACCGCATGAACGTCCGCATTGGTCCTTCTGCGACGCTCGCAGCGAAACAGTGAAAAAGCAGCGCTCGAAACTACAACGGCAGTTTCGCTTTTCGACCCGGCGCTGGCGGCAGCGTGCGCGCGCATGCGTCGCGTTTCGAAAGCGATCTACGTCGTTTCGGTTGCTATTTTCGGTGTCGGCTTCCTCTTCGCCTTCGTGCTACCGCTCTTCATCGAATAAGCCCGAACGAGCGTTGGGTCGAACGCGGTCGTTGAACAAACCGCGCTACAGCTGGACCTGATGTTGTGGTCCCATCCGCGCTAGTGTCCCCTTGAGCATTAGCGGTGTCGGTCTTTGTGCCGATGGCGTCGACAGGTGTCACGCGACGCCCGCCGTCCACCACCCCACTAGCTCTTCGCCTCGCGGGCATTCATCTGATACTTGAAGCCCTGCGGCGTGTAGTAGTCGAGTACGCCTTTCGCCCCTTCCGCGTACGGATACATGAAGTGACCGAGCGCCTTGTTGGCCTGCGGGGCAAGCCGGGTATCGTTCGCGGTGTTGTACGCCATCCAGTTCATCTCCCACGCGCCGAACAGCGTCTTCCGCGCCAGCACGACGCGCGGATCGGAGAGCGGCAGGAGCTGATCCTTTTCCTCGTCGAGGATCACCTTGCGCACGTCGGCAGGGTCGACCGGAACCCAACCGAAGTTGGGGTGATAGAACTCGGCGCGACAATGCTGCGCCCGCGTGATGTCGCCGCTCTTGCCGAGGCTTGTCCATGTCGCCGAGTCGGCAACGCGCACGCCGTAGACGTTGCGCGCCGGAATCCCGGCACAGCGCGACAGGCCCACGAACAACGAGTTCAGGTCGGCGCACTTGCCTCCCAGATCGCCTGATTCGAGCATGAAGCGGATGTCGCCGGTTCCGCAGCCGACCACCTTCGGATCGCGGTACGTGTTTTCGACGATCCATTCGTAGATCGCATGTGCCCGATCCAATGTGTTCCACCAAGCCGGAAGAAGCCTGCTTGCCGTGGCGCGCACGATACCGTCAGTGGGAATGTGCGTTGTCGGCTGCAAATACAGTTCGAGCTCCTCGCGCGCAACGCGTTGCACCTGCCCCGGCTTCGACAGGTCCACGCTGCGGTTGCGCGCGGTGACCACCGTCACCAGTTGCAGTTTCGGTGCGTCGCTCCTGTCGTTCCACGTGGCGTGAAACGCCGGTGCTCCGAATTTCGGATCGCGATGGATGCCTGCCGTAGCCGGATTGCCGGACCACCGGATGTCGAGCGTTCGCTGGTAGTCGGTGTCGCGGTACAACGGCAAGGGAAGCCAAAGCTTGGCCGGCGTATCCTGCGGCCGGATTTCAACGTCGGTGACGATCTCGAATGTGCGCCACGGCGCGTCCTTCATCGGCGGTGCGGCCGGCGAGGCGGCCGCACGCGCGGCGCCGACGCCCCCGAGCGTGCTGGCGACGACACCGGCAGTCGATACGGTCAGGAACCTGCGACGATCCATCATGCATCCTCGCGCGCCGCACGATATGCTCGTCCAGCCCGAAACCCAGCCAGCACGAAGCTATGCTCCCGGGCGGCCGCCTGTCGGCCGCCACCTCGTCCAAAACGATACCACGGAGGCGGCCTTGAATCGTTGTAAAGACATGCGGTCGCAAGCAGGTCGTGCACTTGTCGTTGCAGCGATGTGCTTCGGGCTCGTCGCTGCGAAGACCTTTACCGGGACCAACAACACGTTCGGCCCTGCGCAAAGCTTCCCGCCGGCATAGTAACCGCGGCAATGTCTGCTTACGCAAGCGGGCTATTGCTGCTGTGGGTCGAGGCTGTGTGAAAACTCTTTGAGGGATTGGTGGTCAGAGTGGGCGGAGCTTGTTGACGGAGCCGCCCATGAGCCGATTCATCGAAGGAGAGGCACGGTCGCAGTCGGTGTTGTTTCCTGAGCGGCTTGAGGACTGGATTGCCGAGGACAATCCGGTCCGGGCGGTGGATGCGTTTGTGGAAGAGCTCGATCTGGTGCAGTTGGGATTCGAGCGGGCAGAGCCGCGCGAGACCGGACGCCCGGCGTACCACCCGGCGATGCTGCTCAAGATCTACATTTACGGCTATCTGAACCGCATCCCGTCCAGTCGCCGGCTGGAGCGGGAGGCGCAGCGCAACGTCGAGCTGATGTGGCTGACTGGCCGGCTGGCGCCCGACTTCAAGACCATTGCCGACTTCCGTCGGGACAACGGCGAAGCGATCCGGCAAGGTCTGCCGCGAGTTTGTCGAGCTGAGTCGGCAGATCGGGCTGTTTGGCGACGCCGTGGTGGCCGATCGACGGCAGCAAGTTCAAGGCGGTCAACAACCGCGACAAGAACTTCACGCCGCACAAGTTGAAGGCGCGGATGCAGCAACTGGAGGAGAGCATTGCGCGCTATCTGAACGACCTCGACCGGGCGGATCGGGAGCCGAGTTCAGTGCCGGCCGACCGCGTGGCGCATCTGAACGAGAAGATCGCCAGCGGTGAAGGAGCAGGTTCGCAAGTTGCGCCGCATCGAACAGCAGCTACAAGCGGCGCCCGATCAGCAAGTCTCGCTCACCGATCCTGATGCTCGCTCGATGGCGACCAGCGGTCGTGGGACAGGGATCGTGGGTTACAACGTTCAGGCCGCCGTGGATACCGAGCACCACATGATCGTCGCGCACGAGGTCACTAACGTCGGTCACGACCGGGCGCAACTCACCGCCATGTCGAAACTGGCGCGAGACGCGATCGGTGGAGAGCAGCTGACGGTGCTGGCTGATCGTGGCTATTTCGATGGCGAGGAGATCCTGCAAGTGCGGCGAGGAGAGAATCACGCCGCTGGTGCCCAAGCCGATAACTTCAAACAGCCGAGCCGATGGGCGTTTCGACAAGCGCGACTTCATCTACATCGCGGACCGCGACGAGTACCGTTGCCCGGCTGGCGAACGGGCAATCTGGCGCATGACCACGGTCGAGAATGGCCGAAAGATGCACCGGTACTGGCCGTCGGCCTGCCCGCGCTGCCCGATCAAGTCGCGATGCACACCCAGCGATTACCGCCGAATCGCGCGCTGGGAACACGAGCAGGTGCTGGACGACATGCAGCACCACCTGGATCGCGTGCCACAAGCGTCACGCTTGCGTCGGCAGACCGTGGAGCATCCCTTCGGGACGCTGAAGGCATGGATGGGGGCCACTCACTTCCTGACCAAGACCTTGCCTCGGGTTCGAACGGAAATGAGCCTGCATGTCCTGGCGTACAACCTGAAGCGGGCGCTGAACCTCTTCGGAACGCAACTTCTGGTTGCGTTCATGAGGGCGTAACCCCGCGCCCATCTCGCGACAGTCGGTTCACGATCATCACCGCACCAAACCCGCCCTCAGGTCGCCAGCCCCGCTCGCGTCTCGCCGCGTTTTCACACAGCCTCGGTCGGAAGCGGCCGTCAAGCGGCGTCTGCTCGCGGCCAACTGCTGCGGTTCGGGCTCGCCGCGGAAGCTTCCGGTAAGCTGCCATTAGCGAGGCGACCTGCGCCTGGCGTCCCTGAACTCGCCGATCTCAACGGAATCGAATGCGACCAGGATTCCGGAGTCGAATTGCGCCTCTCTTCTAACTGCAAAGTATTCCGTTCTTCGTCGTCTTCCATGACTTCGCAGCATCATGAGCTGGAAGCGCCATCGATAATGCATGGTGCGCGTACGGCGTCCGACCTCGTTCAGATCTCGCCTCTGGTACATGGCTGGACGGACGCGAGGCCAGTTCCAACGACATGATGACCTGCTGCGGACGTGGCAATGAGAAACAAAGATGAAACTCTGGCTGCCTCTTCTGGCTCTCGGAGTGCTGGCCGGCGGCTTCGCCCATTGCGCCGCGGCCGGTCACGAGCCGCGTGACGGCACCGTTCCACCCACGGCTAGCGCCATCGTCGCGCCGCTGGTCGATCACCACCAGCACTTGCTAAGCTCGGCTACTGCCGACCAAGTGGCACCGCCGCCGCTGAAAGCCATTTCGTTGCCCACAGGCCTCGCGCGCCTGCTGGCGGCGCGTGAGCAATACTGGAACGACAAGTCAGGCCTGACGAAGCTTTATCGGCCGGACAGTATCGTGCTGAGCACCCAGAGCCCGGGTTGGCTGCGCGGCCGGGACGCGATCGCAGACTATTTGAGCAGCCGATTCAGCCGGCCCTATCGTTTCACGCCAGTAGAATATTCGACCAAGGGCTCTCACGGGCACATTGTTGGCTATCTCACCCGCGGCGACGATGCTTCGCCTCAGCACTTCGGCAACTTCTATCTGAGCCTGGCGCGTGACAAAGCAGGCAGCTGGCGGATCCTGGCGGAGATCCCTTCATTTCCCGGTCCCATCAGAGATCTGGCGCCCCGATCGGGAAGTGAACTGGTGGCCGCCCTCGATTCCGCAGGCGTCCAGCGGGCGGTCGTTCTCTCTGACGCGTTCTTTTATCCATCCCGTTCCCTTCCGTCCGCCTTTGGTGAAACGGCGACGAGGCGGCAGGCGGATGTTCGAGCCGAAAATGAATGGGTCCTGCAGCAGGTGCGCCCCTTCCTTGATCGTCTGATTCCGTTTTGCAGCTTCAGTCCACTTGAGGATTACGCCTTGGCTGAACTGGAATATTGCGCGGCGAGGGGCTTCAAAGGTCTGAAATTGCATCTCGACGAGTCGCGCGTAGATCTTAAGAACAGGGGACATGTGGCCAAGGTTAGAGAGGTATTTGCCGCAGCCAACAGACTGCGATTGCCTATCGTAGTGCACGTTGGCAACAACCAGGGATCATCCTCCGACAATCGTCACAATGTCGAAACCCTTATCAATGAAATCGCCGCGGCTGCGCCTGAAATAATCGTCCAGATCGCACATCTGTGGGGCGGTCAGGAATATTCTCCCTCGGCCCTTGCGGCCTACTCGGATGCCGTATCGTCTAGCAACCCTGCGACCAAGAACCTCTATTTCGACGTAGCCGAGGTCGCTCGAATGATCCTCCTGATCAGGGATGAGGCGGAGGCGGACGCAGCGCGCGAAACCATCGCGACGCATATCCGGCGGATCGGTCTGGGTCGTATCCTCTTCGGGTCGGACGATCATCTACCACCCAAGGATGCTTGGGCCGCGTTCCAAAAGGAAGTTCCACTCACGAAGGAGGAGCTCAACACGATAGCGGGCAACGTCGCTCCGTATGCACGTTAAGGTGGACACGCACGCTTGCTAGAACAGCGCCGGGCCCTTGATGACGCCTCAGCGCTTATCCAGCCATTG
>CAWKPJ010000003.1:0-320939 GCA_963851465.1 uncultured beta proteobacterium | reverse complement strand
GCGTTCGCGGTTTGCCACCTGTGCTTACGCGGCGCTGGCGGAGGACGGACGCCTGACGTATTGCAACGCGGGCCACAATCCACCGATACTCATCGGGCGCAAAGGCGTGAAGCTGCTGGAAACCGGGGATCGATTCTCGGAATGTTCCCCCGAAGCGGTCTACGAACAGGAGACGCTCGTGCTCGATCCCGGGGATCTGCTCGTCATGTACACCGATGGCGTCACCGAAGCGCTCAATCCCGCCGGCGAGGAATTTGGCGAGGGGCGCGTGCGGAGCTGCGTGGACGCGAACCGGCACCGCCCGCCTGTCGAATTGCTCGATTGCCTGCTTTCGGAGGTCCGTGCCTTCGCCGCAGCCGCCGCCCAACACGACGACGTGACGGCGCTCGTGCTGCGTTACGTAACGAGAATAGCGCCCATTCCTGGTTGCCCCGTCCATGCCCACTGCTGGTGCCCGCACGATTCGCCTGGAGAATTCCCAGCGCTGTTGAGATGCCCCGTATCTCGGTAAAGCTCGTGACCGATCACGTTGGACAGACGTCCGGGCTCGATGAGGAAGCGGTGCACTGGTTCGGCATGGCCGTACGCGAGATGCGTCACCAACGCAATCGTTCACGGCAACTGCGACCCGCGTCGAGGGCGGTCTCGATTGAGTTCCACGACCACACCCCCGGCGGACCCCTCCGAGCTCGCCGTCTGCATACGCGATCAGGGCCAGGGTTTCGATCCGAGCCAGCTCCCCGACCCGCTCGCCCCCGAGAACATCCTGCGGACCAGCGGGCGAGGCATTTTCCTCATGCGGCAGTTCATGGACGAGGTGTCAATCCGGCGAACCAGCGAGGGCGGGATGGAGGTGCGGATGACGAAGCGTATTCGCCCCGGGCAACCCGAGGCGAACGTCCGCTAGAAGGAAGGGAGTTTCATCGCGGCGAACGGCGCCCTCAGGCGAAGCTCTTGACCGCGTCCTGCTCCGAGTCGAATGTCTCGAACACGGTAACCAGTTTCGTGATCGTCAGCAGGTCGTGCGTCTTCTTGGTCACGTTCGAGAGCTTCAACTTGCCGCCACCTCGCGTCACCGTCGTATAGGCGCCCACCAGCTCGCCGAGCCCCGCGCTGTCGACGTAGCTCACCCCGGCCAGATCGACCAGAATCTGCTTGTGGCCCTGATTGATTACGCTATTGATCTTGTCCTTGAGCAGAAGGTCACCTTGAGTGATCTGACCTTTCACATCCAGCACTTTAACGCTTCCGACTGGACGTTCCTCGATCTGCATTCGACGCTCCTTGCACCGATAGGGTCAGAACCTGTGGTGGGCCGAGTTGGGCGGGTGAATCGTAGTCGAAACGCGGCGAAAAGGTCAATCGGCGGGCCACTCGAGATACTGCAGAGACCTCCCCGGGAACGCGTCCCGTTGGGCCTCGAAACGATCATGCCCTTCCCGTCTCACATGTTGTGCCCGCGCGCTTCGTTGGCCTCTTGTTGTGTGAGGTCTTGGTGGATAGCCAGGTTGGCGCGTCCCCGGCCAGCAATTCCCGTGCATCGCGGCCGTCCTTCCAAGCGGCAATCGCCCGCCGGGCCTCCAATTCGCGTCCGCGCCCCGGGCTCGCGGCCGACGAGCGGTGCGAGCTTACACTGCAGCCGCCCGCGCTCTCGGACCTTGCCGCCAGCCCCGGTCTCTTTGCCCTCGCGATAGTTCCTTACATACCACGGATGCGCACAGTCCTTCCACTTTACGCACCCGCAGACTTTCTTCACGTAGCCCGTCTTGCTCGGTTGCGCCATCACGCCCCCCCTTCCTCAGCGGCCAAGCCGATAGCCCCCATGCGCACATCCATCACGAGCCTTTCCCGTAATCCGGATTGAACGCTGCGAGGAGGTTGTCCACCAGACCTTCGACATCGCCCACGGCTTCGGCGTGTATGTAGTCCAGGCGTGCGAGCTTGACGGCGATGCGAGCGGCGGGCGTTGTCGCCCAGGGATGGCTGCTTGTTTGACGCGCCGCGGCCAACCGGGACATACGCGGCCGCGTACATGGCCGTCACGCCTCCACTTTCTCCCAGTGCCGTTGGCCGAATCGTCGCCAGGCTCGCCGGTTTTTCCACGGGCGGCAACATCGGGAAAAGAATGAGCTTAGAGGCCATTGATACGCCAGGCTCGAGAACAGGGCTGCTGTAAACACGCCCTTTCGGCCGCTTGCCAAAGTGCGCATGAAGAGGCAGGTGGACATTCAGGGCCGCCTTAGCCGTGAACCGAGGAGTGGGGCGCTGCGATCCGTGCAGTGAACCCTTCAGGAGGAGATCGTCAGTCTACGCCGGTTCCGTTGCGCATGGTTACCTAAAATTGCACCTGATGCTCGCCCAACTGCACCTCATGCATGCCGACTAACTCTTAGGCTTGGGACTTAACCGAGGTCTTGCGGACGAGCGGTATAGATGGAGATCCGCAGTTTATGCGCCAAGACTCCGAGGCGCTCGGTGTCTTCAGCAGCTTCTACAAACGATCAGTGGATGATCTTGGTGAAGCAGCCCCCGCGCAATCTCCCGCAGTGAACCGCGGCGCGCTCATCCGCGGCGTCGTGCCGTCGCAGGAAGACGCTGTCGCCGACATCGGCAGCCACATGCGGCGCGGCACGCTCGCCTCGCTGACGCCGGGCAGCTCAACATCGTGCTTGGCGCGGAGCTCGCGCGCGCGCTCGGCCTGCGCGTCGGCGATCCGGTGGTGGCGATCACGCCGCAGGGCCTGGTCACGCCGGCGGGCACGCTGCCGCGGCTCAAGCAGTTCACCGTCCGCGGCATTTTCGAAGTCGGCATGTACGAGTTCGACAGCGGGCTGGCGCTCATCAACATCGAGGACGCGCAGAAGCTGTACCGGTTGGACCAATCCCAGCGGCGTCCGGTTGAAGCTCGACGACATGTTCGCGGCGCCGCGCGTCGCGATGGAGCTTCTCGCCAGCTGCCCGCCGACGCCGACGTCGCGCGACTGGACGCGCAACCACGCGAACTTCTTCCGCGCCGTGGCGATCGAGAAGCGCGTGATGTTCATCATCCTGACGCTGATCGTCGCGGTCGCGGCGTTCAACATCGTTTCGGCGCAGGTGATGGTGGTGACCGACAAGCGCGCCGACATCGCGATCCTGCGCACGCTCGGCGCGTCGCCGCGTCGATCATGTCGATCTTCATGATCCAGGGCGCGCTGATCGGCATCATCGGCACGCTGATCGGCGTCGTGGGCGGCATCGCT
The DNA here is from genome assembly GCA_963851465.1 of uncultured beta proteobacterium. Lineage (GTDB taxonomy): Bacteria > Pseudomonadota > Gammaproteobacteria > Burkholderiales > Casimicrobiaceae > VBCG01. The sequence goes on along the minus strand of CAWKPJ010000003.1, from coordinate 317,698 downwards.
GCTCGCACTCAACGTCGACACCGTCATCCCCGCGATCGAGCGCACGTTCGGCTTCCAGTTCCTCGACAAGAGCATCTACTACATCAGCGACCTGCCGTCCGACCTGCAGAGCGCCGACGTCATCACGATCGCGCTGATCGCGCTCGCGCTGGCGCTGATCGCGACGATCTATCCGAGCTGGCGCGCGGCGCGCGTCAACCCCGCCGACGCGCTGCGCTATGAATGACGCGGCGCCGGTGCTCGCATGCCGCGGCCTCGCGCAAGACCTATCGCAGCGGCCCGGCCGACGTTCCCGTGCTGCATGGGCGTCGATCTCGACGTCGCGCATCGGCGAGCGCATCGCGATCGTCGGCGCAGTCGGGCTCGGGCAAGAGCACGCTGCTGCACCTGCTCGGCGGGCTCGACGCGCCGACGGCGGGCGAGGTCGCGTCGAAGGCGCGGCCGTTCGCGACGCTGTCGCGAGGCGGAGCGCGGCCGCGTGCGCAACCGCGCGCTCGGCTTCATCTACCAGTTCCATCATCTGCTGCCGGAGTTCACCGCCGTGGAGAACGTCGCATGCCGCTGCGATCCGCGGCATGCGCCGGGCGAGGCGCGCGCGCAGGCCGCGGCGATGCTCGAGCGGGTCGGCCTCGGGCATCGCCTCAAGCACCTGCCGGGCGAGCTGTCCGGCGGCGAGCGCCAGCGCGTCGCGCTCGCGCGCGCGCTGGTCACGTAGCCGCGCTGCGTGCTCGCCGACGAGCCGACCGGCAACCTCGACCGCAAGACGGCGGCCGCGGTGTTCGACCTCTTGCTCGACCTGAATCGATCCGCGGGGACGTCGCTCATCATCGTCACGCACGACGTGGAGCTCGCGCGCGCACCGATCGCACGCTGCATCTGGTCGACGGGCGCCTGAGCTGATCGCGTTCTGACGCGCGACGACTGCGGGCGGTGGCGCCGCGCGGCCTTCAGTGTTCAGGCGGCCGCGCGGCGCCCCCGCCCACAGCCGTTCGCGAATCCGATTGGGTTCACGCGACGACGCCGATGCGTCGAGGTCTGTGGGGGTAGGGGTGCGAGGCCGCCTGAACACTGAAGCCGCGCACCCCCACAGACCCCGCCGCACGGGGTTCTGAACAGTCCCCGACCGCGCGCAGCGGCGAATCGTCGAGCAGGCCGGCGAACGAGGCGAGGCGCGCGAGCTCGGCGCGCTCGGCGTCGTCGACCGGCAGTTGCGGGGCGCGCACCGTGGCGTGACGGATGAGGCCCTGCATCTTCAGCACTTCCTTCATCCGCGGCCGATAGTCGCGGATCGGCGCGCGCCAGCAGTAGCGCGCGAGCGGGCCGAGGCGCTCCCAGATCGCGAACGCGCGCGTGAAGTCCTTCGCGACGACGGCGCGATGCATGTCGATCAGCTCGCGCGTCGCGGTGCCAGCGAAGCCGATCAGCGCGCCGTCGCAGCCCATCACCATCGCCTCGCAGATGAACGTGTCGCTGCCGGTCAGGATGCCGAGCTTGCGCGGCAGCGTCTTCGCTGTCGCGATCGTCTCGACGGTCTTCGTCGTGTCGAACGACGCTTCCTTGAGGCCGACGATCTGCGGGATCGTCGCCAGCCGTTCGAGCGTCTCCGGCGGAAAGTCCGGGCCGAACGCTTTCGGAAACTGGAACGCGACAAGCGGCAGGTCGACGCCGTCGGCGATCGCCTTGTGATAGCGGTAGATCATCTCGGCGGGCACTGGATTGCCGAGGAATGTCGGGAACGGCGGAAAGACCGCGAGGCCTTCGGCGCCGGCAGCCTTCAGTTCGCGACCCCAGCGCACGGCGTCGCGCGTCGACCCGGCGATCAGGCCGGAGAACAGCGGACAGGCGTCGCCGATCGCCTCCTTGCATGCGCGCAGGATCGCAATCTGCTCGTCGCGATCGAGCGACGGGCCTTCGCTCGCGTCCATGTTCATCGCGATCGCCGTCGGTCTCTGCGCGGCGATCCACGCGATGTACGAACGCAGCGACGCCCAGTCGATCGACTCGTCGGGGAGCATCGGCAGGAACGGCGCGGCGACGATGCCGGAGAATTCGAAGCGGGACATGGCAACTCCTATGAACGGGACGCCGCGGCACCGTGGAGCACGCCGCGCGCGAGGAAGATCGACGTGATGAGCTCGGACGTGGCGATGAACTCCGGCGCCTTGCGGCCTTCGAGGCCGCGCGGGCGCGGCAGGTTCACCGCGAGCACGCGCTCGATCCGGCCCGGGCCGCGCCGACATCACGACGACGCGGTCGGCGAGCAGCACCGCCTCGTCGATGCTGTGGGTGATGAACACGACCGTCTTGCGCGTGGACAGCCACAGCGCCTCGAGGTCGATGCGCATCTGCTCGCGCGTCAGCGCGTCGAGCGCGCCGAACGGCTCGTCCATCAGGAGCAGCGGCGGGTCGTGGATCAGCGCGCGAACGATTGCGGCGCGCTGCCGCATGCCACCCGACAGCTCGCGCGGATAGCGGTCGGCGAATTCGCCGAGGCCCACGCTCGCGAGCAGCGTCATCGCGCGCTCGCGCTGCGGCCGCGGGTCGACGCCGCGCAGCTCGAGCTGCAGCAGCACGTTGTCGAGGATGGTCCGCCATTCGAGCAGCACCGGGCTCTGGAACACGATGCCGAGCGCGGTCTGCGGACGCGTCACCACGTTGCCGGACAGCGCGACGCTGCCGGCGGTGGCCGGAATCAACCCCGCGACGAGCCGCAGCAGCGTGCTCTTGCCGCATCCCGAAGGCCCGACGATCGCGACGAACTCGCCCGCGCCGATCGTCAGGTCGATGGGGTCGAGCGCGCGCGTTTCCTTGTCGCCACGACGAAAGGTCTTCGCGACACCCGCGAGGGCGATCGCCGGGTCGGGCGGGGACGCGCCGGACGCGCCGGCCACGCTCGGCGCGCGACCCGGCGCCTCATTCGCAACGATCACTTCGCCGCGACGAAGTCATTCGTGTGGAACGTCGTCCACGGCTGGTCGGTCTTGAGGTCGCGGTATTTCTTCAGGAGGTCGATCGTCTGGTCCCAGTCCGCCTGCGCGCCCCAGCCGATGCGGCCCTTGGAGTTCGCCGAGTCGAGGAGCTCGATGTCGACCATCAGCTGCTCGAGCGTCGACTGGCGATTGAGGTCGGGCTTCGCCTTCAGCGCGGCATCGACGGCCGCGCCGGGGTTCTTCTTGGCCTCCTCCCACGACTTTGCCGTCGCGCGGACGAAGCGGCGGATCAAATCCGGATTGGTCTTGATGAGATCGGTCTTGGTGACGATCGTCATGCCGACGATGTTTGCGCCGTTCTCGGAGAAGCGCAGCGCCGCTGGCGCAATGCCGCGCTGCTTGATCAGGAAGTACTGGTCGTCGGCGCCGCCGAGCAGGCCGTCCGCGCGCTTTTCGAGCACCGCGACGACTTTCGCTGCCGGATCGACCTGCACCATCGAGATCTTGCTCATGTCGAGCTTGTTGTGCGCGGCGAGCGCCTGGAACAGTTGCCCGAGCGGATCGCCGGGAGACACCGCGAGCCGCTTGCCTTCGAGGTCCTTCGGCGTCTTGATGCCGGTCTCGGCGAGCGAAACGACCGAAAAGCCCGTCGAATTGAGCAGCGACATGACCGACTTGATGTCGGCGCCCTTCGCCGCGGTCAGCACCACCGACGACGAATCGGCCAGGCCGAACGTGTCCGAGCCCGCGGCGACGACCTGCACGGTGTTCGCGGAGCCGCGGCCTTCGTTGATCGTGAGGTCGATGCCCTCCGCGGCGTAGATGCCCTTTTCCTTGCCGTAATAGAACGGCACGTGGAGGCCGCCCAGGTACCAGTTGAGGCGGAACGTCACCGCGTCGGCGGCCAGCACGGCGCCGGACGCGGCAAGGGTCAGTGACAGGATCAGCAGTTTCAGCATGCGCATGGGTCTTCCTCCAGGAGTTGTCATCGTCGCACCGGCGCCTCTGCAGGAGACGCGTCTTCGCGCTTCGCGCTACGGGGCAATTCGCCCTTGGGTCGGCCCGGCGGGCTCATGCCAGCGCCTCTTCGGCGGTTTGCCGATGCGACACGTGCCACGGGATCGTGAAGCGCTCGATCAGCTCCACGGCGTAATAGACGACGAGGCCGATCAGCGACAGCAGGATGATGACCGCGAACACCATCGGCGTGTCGAGATTGCCGTTGTACTGCAGCAGCAGGTATCCGAGTCCCTTGTCCGACGCGACGAACTCGGCGACCACCGCTGCCGTCGCGGCAATGGCTGCGCCAACCTTGAGCCCGGTGAAGATCTGCGGCAGCGCCTGCGGCAGCCGGATCTTCAGGAACATCTTCCAGCCGCTGGCCCCGGTCGTGCGCGCGAAATCCATGATGTCCGGGTCGACGGACTTGAACCCCGCGATGCCGGCGACGACGATCGGGAAGAACGACAGCAGGAACACGACGAGGAGCTTCGGCGTGAAGCCGAAGCCGAACCAGATGATGAACAGCGGCGCGATCGCGATCTTCGGGATGATCTGCAGGAACACGATGACGGGGTAGACGGCGTCCTCCATGAACCGCGAGTACGCGATCCACAGCGCGAGCGGAATGCTGACGGCGACCGCCAGCAGGTAGCCGGCGATGATCTCGGTCGTGGTCACCCACGCGCTCGCCATCACCGTGTCGTGGCGCTTCCAGAACTCGGTCCACACCTTCGACGGCGGCGGCAGCAGGTATTCCTTGATGCCGGTGAGCCGGACTGCGAACTCCCACGCCAGCAGCAGCAGCACGAAGACGACGATCGCGCCGCCGCGCTTGCGCAGCCACGCGCCGAGTGCGGCACCGCGCCCCGCGAGCGGCGGTTGCGCGACGGCCGCGACGGTCACGCCGCGCCCTTGGGCGGTTCGGCGAGGTCGTACGTGCCGTACTGCGCGGGGACGTTGATCTCCAGCACTTCGAGGTCGTCGGAACGCGCGACCACGTTGTGCGCCACGCCGGCGGGCTGCGACAACCCGGATCCGGCAGTGACCACGATGTCGCCGTCGACGCCGGCGAAGCGGAACGTCAGCGAGCCTTTCAGCACGTAGACGAAGTGCGCCGTCATGTCATGCCAGTGCCAGCCGGTGGCATGCGGCAGCGGCATGATCGCGCGGATGTGCTTGATCCCGATGCGGCCGTTCGTTGCCGCGGCAAGGCCGAGGTCGCGGTACTCGACGTCGGCACGCGGTCCGTCGCGCGTGAACTCGGCACTCGCTGCCGACGAGAGGGCGAATGCGGACAGCGATCGGGCCAGCTCCAGCGGGCCGTCGTAGCGGGCAGGGGACGATTCGGTCATCGATGATCCAAAACGGGTGGGCGAGTCTCACTTGCCGCCGCGAGGACGGTCAATGTGCAGTGCAACACATTCGCCACGTCGGTCGACCGACTCAGTATTCCACCGGAATCGGATCGAGGGAGCGCCACAGATACCACGTTGCGACGCTGCGGTACGGCTGCCAGCGCTCGGCGTGCGCGCGCATCTGCGCGACGACCGGCCGGACACCGTCGAAATAGTGCCGCGCCATCGCGTTCTGCAGGCCGATGTCGTCGACGGGCAGGACGTCGGTGCGAAGCTCGTGGAACATCAGGAACATCTCCGCCGTCCAGCGGCCGACGCCCTTGACATCGGTCAGCGCGACGATCAGCGCCTCGTCGTCCATCGCCGGCCACGCGGTGGGGTCGAGCCGGCCGGAGACGAAGTGCCGGGCGAGGTCGCGCAGGTATTCGGCCTTGCGCTCGGACAGCCCCACCTTGCGCAGCGTCGCCTGGCGCGTCCGGCTGAGGCGGGGCGCGGAGAGCGTGAGCGGCTCGCCGCCCCCGCGGGTGGCGACGACGAGCCGGTTCCAGATCGTCTGCGCGGCCTTCACCGAGATCTGCTGGCCGACGATGGCGCGCGCCAGCGTCGTGAAGGCGTCCCCACGGCGGGTGATGTGGATATCCGGGTAGGCGGCGATCAACCGCTTCATGACGCCGTCGCTGGCGCCCAGCGCTACGATCGCGGTGTCCCAATAGTGGGGTTTCAAGCTCGGGGTTCCTTAAGGCGCCGGTAAGGCCGCCGGACCGACAATTTTTGACCGAAACGGGTGTGTTCTCCCGCCGGTCAAAAGGGCGGTCGGCAAGCGCCCGTTTGTGGTACATTTCGCCGCTTTTATTTTTTCGGGGTCGCGATGCATCGCAGGGCCAGGGTAATCGTCGGTATTTTCGGGCTTTTTGCCGCCGCCTGCGCCTTTGCCGCCGCCGATCCGAACAAGGTCCTTCGGGTCGCGTTTCCGGTCCAGGAGACGGGCTTCGACCCGGTCCGGGTGTCCGATCTCTATTCGGCGACGATCAACGAGGCGATTTTCGAGCGCCTGCTGACCTACGACTACCTGGCGCGGCCGGCCAAGGTGGTTCCGATGGTCGCCGAAACGATGCCGGAAGTCACCGACAACGGCAAAACCTACCTGTTCAAGCTCCGGCGCGGCATCTATTTCACGCCCGATCCCGCCTTCAAGGGCCAGAAGCGCGAGCTCACCGCCGAGGACTTCGTCTACACCTTCAAGCGCCACGCCGACCCGGTGAACCGCTCGCCGTGGTTCTTCATGGTCGAGGGCAAGATCGAGGGGCTCGACGAGCTCACCGAGGCGGCGAAGAAGACCGGCAAGTTCAACTACAACGCCGTCGTGCCCGGTGCCGTGGCGCTCGACAAGTACACGCTGCGCTTCAAGCTGAAGCAGCCGGATTTCCTGTTCCTGTACACGCTCGCGCACTCGCACTTCGGCGCGATGTCGCGCGAAGTCGTCGAGGCCTATGGCGACGACGCCCAGGCGCATCCCGTCGGCACGGGCCCGTACATGCTGAAGGAATGGAAGCGCGGCACGAAGATCACGCTCGAAGCGAATCCCGACTACCGCGGCTTCACGTGGGATTTCCAGCCGACGGACGACGCGTGGGACAAGGCCGTCGTCAAGGACATGCGCGGCAAGCGGATGCCGCAGATCGGCCGCGTCGAGTTCAGCATCATCGAGGAAGACCAGTCGCGCTGGCTTGCGTTCAACCAGAAGGAGCTCGACTACCTCGCGCTGCCCGCGACGTTTCGCGACCAGGTGTTCGATGCGGGCAACAAGCTGAAGCCGGAGTGGACGGCGCAGAACGTGTCGCTCTTCCGCGCGATCGATCCGGACATCGGCTACACGTTCTTCAACTTCCGCGACCCCGTGGTCGGCGGCTTCTCGAAGGAAAAGATCGCGCTGCGCCGCGCGATCATCATGGGCTACAAGCTCGAGGACGAGATCGCCGTCATCCGCAAGCACCAGGCGGTGCAGGCGCAGATGCCCGTTCCGGTCGGCGTCGTCGGGCACGACCCGCGCTACAGGAGCATCAACCAGTACGATCCCCCCCTCGCGAACAAGCTTCTCGACTACTTCGGCTACAAGAAGGGTGCCGACGGCTACCGTACGCTTCCGGACGGCAAGCCGCTCGTGCTGCGCCTGGCGACACAGGGGTCGGCGATCGACCGCTCGTTCAACGAGCTATGGCGCAAGTCGATGGATGCCATCGGCCTGCGCATGGAGTTCGACATATCCAAGTTCGCCGACAACCTGAAGGCGACCAAGGCGTGCCAGTTGCAGATGTGGGGCGCGGCGTGGATCGCCGACTATCCGGACGGCGACAACTTCATGCAGCTCCTGTACGGCCCCAACACCGGACAGAGCAACAATGGCTGCTACGAATCCAAGTCGTTCGACGCGCTGTACGTGAAGTCGCGCGCGCTGCCGACCGACTCGCCCGAGCGCAATCTGCTGTTCCTCGAGATGACGCGCCAGATGGAAGTCGACGGCGCCTGGAGCCTCCACATCTCGCGCGAGCGCAACCAGCTGATCCGCCCGTGGGTCAAGGGCTACAAGAAGCACCCGATCCTGAACGCCGAGTTCATCTACATGGATCTCGAGCCGCGCAACTGACGCGGACGTGCGACTCCCGATGCGCTTCTCCACGACCCTTCGTCGCGCTGCCGTGCTCGCGCTGGCGCTCTTCATGGCGCAGGGCGCCGCCGCGGCCGACATGTCGAAAGTCGTCCGCCAGGTGTTTCCCGCGGCCGAGTCGGGCTTCGACCCCGCCGCTGCGCATGACCTCTACTCGGCGACCATCGAGCAGGCGATCTTCGAGACGCTGCTCACTTACGACTATCTCGCGCGGCCGGCGAAGCTCGTGCCGCTCACCGCCGAAGCGCTGCCGGTCGTCTCCGACAACGGCAAGACGTACACGATCAAGCTGAAGAAGGGCATCTACTTCACGCCCGATCCGGCGTTCAAGGGCAGGAAGCGCGAGCTCGTCGCCGAGGACTACGCCTACTCGATCAAGCGCCTGGTCGATCCGCGGCTGCGCAGCCCGTGGGCCTGGCTGGTCGAAGGCAAGATCGTCGGGCTCGACGAGGCCGCCGAGGCCGCGAAGAAGACCGGCAAGTTCGATTACGACGCGAAGATCGCCGGCCTCGAGACGCCGGACAAGTACACGCTGCGCATCCGTCTCAAGGACACCGACTACAACATGCCGTACGTGCTCGCGCACGAGCCGACGTCGGCGCTGGCCCGCGAGGTGGTCGAGGCGTACGCCGACGAGGCGGGGCGCGTGATGGCGAACCCCGTCGGCACCGGCGCGTACGTCCTGAAGCAGTGGGTGCGGAGCTCCAAGATCGTGCTCGAGGCCAACCCCGACTACCGCGGCTTCGTCTGGGATTTCAAGCCGGCCGATGCCGCCGACGCGAAGCTCGTCGCCGAGATGAAGGGCAAGAAGATGCCCCAGGTCGGCCGCATCGAAGTGTCGATCATGGAGGAAGACCAGTCGCGCCTGCTCGCCTTCCAGAACGGCGAGCTCGACATCATGAACATGGAGGGCCCGCTCGCGCCGAACGTGCTCGACGGCGGCACGCTGAAGCCGGAGCTCGCGAGCAAGGGCGTCAAGCTGTCGCGCTTCGTCGATCCGGAGATCTCCTACCACTACTGGAACATGCAGGATCCGATCGTCGGCGGCTTCGAGAAGGAGAAGGTGGCGCTGCGCCGCGCGATGGCGATGGCGTACAACACTGCCGACGAGATCAAGGTCGTGCGCAACGGCCAGGCGGTCGAGGTCGAGTTCCCCGTGCCGCCGGGCGTCAACGGCTACGACCCCGGCTACAAGAGCTCCATCAAGTTCGACCCGGCGGGCGCCAACGCGCTGCTCGACCGGTTCGGGTACAAGAAGGGCGCCGACGGCTGGCGCAATCTTCCCGACGGCAAGCCGTTCGCAATCCGCTACGCGAGCCGGCCCGATTCGCTCGGCCGCCAGCAGGACGAAGCGTGGAAGAAGTCGTTCGACTCGATCGGCATCCGCATGGAAGTGCAGAAGGACAAGTTTCCGGAGCTGCTCAAGCTCGAGAAACAGTGCAAGCTGATGATGCGCAGCGCCTCGTGGATCGCGGACTATCCCGATGGCGACAACTTCATGCAGCTCCTGTACGGCAAGAACATCGGCCAGAGCAACAACGCCTGCGCGAAGATCCCGGAATACGACAGGCTCTACGAGCAGACGCTGCGGATGCCCGACTCGCCGGAGCGCAACAAGCTCTATCGCGAGATGGCGAAAATCATCGAGGCGTACGCGCCGTGGCGGCTCAACATCGCCCGCTACCGGAACATGCTGGTGCAGCCGCAGGTGCAGGGCTTCAAGAAGCATCCGATCCTGCACAACGAATGGGCGTACATCGACGTCGCTGCCAAAACCAAGTAGTGTTGATCGACGGGTTGGAGCGCACGGCAACGAATAGCAGGAGGAGGTGGAGGAGGGCAGGGCCGGCGGTGCAGTTTGCCGGGTGTTACCGAGGAGATTCGAAGAAAGGCGGGCCGCCCGCGGAAGGCGGGGACGGGTTCGCCGGCGCTACAAGGGCGCGCCGCCTCGCTTCATGAGAGCTGGCGAGGGCGCCCGGCGGCGAGCGATACTGCGAGGGCGTCCGGGCCGCGCTTATGACGCGGTCCGGATGCTCGAGCATTCATAACCCGTTCCGCATGCGATCCGTGCGGAGGAGGGCGCAGCGACCATGACCGGCTACATTGCAAGACGCCTCTGGCAGATGATCCCGACGATGATGGGGGTCGTGCTGCTCGTGTTCCTGCTGTTCAACACCGTCGGCGGCGACCCCGCGTACGTGCTGGCCGGCAAGATCTCGAACCAGGAGCAGATCGACAACATCCGGCGCCAGCTCGGCGTCGACCAGCCGTATTACGTGCAGCTCGGGATCTTCGTCAAGCAGATCCTCACCGCCGATTTCGGCGCGAGCTGGAGCACGAACGAAAAAGTCTCGCAGATCCTCGCGACGCGCCTCGGGCCGTCGCTGACGGTGCTCGTCCCGTTCACCATCCTGGATACGCTGATCTCGATCGGACTGGCGCTCGCCGTCGCGTACGTCCGCGGCTCGCTGACCGACCGCATGGTGATGATCGTCTGCACGGTCGGGCTCTCGATCTCCATCCTCGTCTACATCATCGTCTTCCAGTATTTCTTCGCCTACAAGCTCGGCTGGTTCCCCGTCCAGGGCTGGGGTGACAGCTTCACCGAGAACCTGTTCAGGTACGCGAGCCTGCCGATCCTGATCGCGCTCGTCGTGAGCATCGCGCCCAGCCTGCGGCTCTACCGCACGTTCGTGCTCGACGAGATCAACCAGGATTACGTTCGCACCGCGCGCGCCAAGGGCGTGTCGGAGAACCGGATCATGTGGATCCACGTTCTGCGCAACGCGTCGATCCCGATCATCACCAACCTGATGGCAGCGCTCCCGGGGCTGCTGCTCGGCTCGTTTCTGATCGAGCGATTCTTCTCGATCCCCGGCATCGGCCGCGAGGTGATCCTCGCCGTCGAGCGCTCGGACTTCCCGGTGATCAAGGCGATCACCGTCTACGTCGCGTTCGCGACCATCGCCACCAACCTGCTCGCCGACCTGACGTACAAGGCCGTCGATCCGCGGGTCCAGCTCAAGTAGAGCGACGATGCCGCACGACGTTCCGCTCGAAGTCGCCCGCTCGCGCGCTCGGTCCGCGCGAGATCCCGCACACGGTGTCGCCGGGCCTGTGGACGCTCGCGTGGCGCCGGCTCAACTCCGATTACGTCGGCATGGTGTCGCTCGCGATCGTGGGCGTGTTCTTGGTCATGATGCTGCTGTCCGCCTTGGGCCTCATCGCCAAGGACTGGTCGCGCGAGGTCGGCACCAACTACGCGCCGCCGACGTTCATCGGTGCGGACATCGAGGCCGGCACGCCCGCCGCACCCGGCGCGCCGCCGGCAGCGGAACCGCCGGCGTCCGAATACAAGTCGTCGATCGTCGACCCGATCGGCGACGTCATCGCCGAGCTCCGGGGCGGCAAGCCGGCGGCTCCCGCGGCGCCGGGCGTGACGCCGGGCGCGGAGGAGAAGTCGGTCGACCCGCTCGCGGACGTGATGGCCGACATCAAGGCGGGCAAGGGCGCGAAGGCGGACGCGACGCCTGCGGAGGTGCGGGCCGCCACGCTCCCTTTCGGCGGTGACAAGTGGGGACGCGACGTCCTCAAGAAGACGATCAAGGGCTCCGAGACGTCGATCTTCGTCGGCATCATGTCGGCGATCGTCGCGACGTTCCTCGGCACGCGTATTCGGCGCGCTGGCCGGCTACTACGGCAAGTGGGTCGACGATTTCTTCAACTGGTTCTACAGCGTCTTCAGCTCGATCCCCTACCTGCTGCTCGATGCTCGCCGTGGCGGCGGTGCTGCAGCAGAAGGGCATGCTGACGATCATCCTGATCCTCGGCCTCACCGGCTGGACCGGCGTGTTCCGGCTGATCCGCGCCGAGTACCTGAAGCACAAGGCGCGCGAATACGTGCAGGCGGCCGACGCGATCGGCGCATCGAACGCGCGCCGGATGTTCGTCCACATCTTCCCGAACGTCTGCGCACGTCGTGCTCGTGCAGCTCTCGATCCTGACCGTCGGCTTCATCAAGGCCGAGGTCATCCTGTCGTTCCTCGGCTTCGGCGTGCCGGTCGACGTCGTGTCGTGGGGCTCGATGCTGAACGAGGCGCAGAACGAGCTGATCCTCGGCAAGTGGTGGCAGCTCGCCGCAGCGACGCATCGCGATGGCGACGCTCGTCACCGCGTTCTGCCTGTTCACCGATGCGCTGCGCGACGCGCTCGATCCGAAGCTGAAGGGCCGCCGTGGGCATTGACATCGACGACGTCGCACGGATCCGCTGGTTCGGCGTGCGCAACCTGCGCGTCTCCTTCCGCCTCGACCGCGAGAACACGTTCGACGCCGTCAAGGGCATCTCGTTCGACATCCCGCACAACAGCACGATCGCGCTGGTCGGCGAATCGGGCTCGCGGCAAGTCGGTGACGTCGCTCGCGATCCTCGGCCTGCTGCCGCCGGAAAACTCGATCGTCCATCCCGGCAGCGAGATCGTCTACGGCGGCAAGAACCTCGTCGACATTCCCATCCGCGATCTGCGGGCACTGCGCGGCGGCGACATCTCGATGATCTTCCAGGAGCCGATGACGTCGCTCAACCCGGTGTTCACCGTCGGCTTCCAGCTCGAGGAAGTGCTGCGGCTGCACATGGGCATGACCGGCCGCAAGGCGCGGGCGCGCTCGATCGACCTCCTGAAGGAAGTCGGCATCCCCGATCCGCGCCGTCGCATCAATTTCTTCCCGTCGCAGCTTTCGGGCGGCCAGCAGCAGCGCGTGATGATTGCGATGGCGATCGCCTGCGAGCCGAAGCTGCTGATCGCCGACGAGCCGACAACTGCGCTCGACGTCACGATCCAGAAGCAGATCCTCGACCTCATCGCGGAGCTGCAGAAGAAGCACCAGATGTCGGTGCTGTTCATCACGCACGATCTCGCCGTCGTCGGCGAGATCGCCGACCACGTCGTCGTCATGAGGAACGGCGAGATCCGCGAGAAGGGCACGGCGAAGCAGATCTTCGAGACGCCGCAGGACGCCTACACGAAGGCGTTGCTGAAGTGCCGCCCGCCGCTCGCGCACCGGCCGATGCGCCTGCCCGTCATCGACGACTTCATGAACGGCAGCCCGCGCGCCGCGACGAACCTCCCCGACCGCACGCGCGGCGTCGAGCCCGGCGATCCGATCGTGCTCACCGTGAAGGACCTCGGCAAGAGCTTCTATTCGCGCGAGGGCCTCTTCGGCCAGCGCGAGTTCAAGGCGGTGAAGAACGTGTCGTTCGAGCTGCGCAAGGGCAAGACGCTGGGGCTCGTCGGCGAATCCGGCTCCGGCAAGACGACGGTCGGACTGACGCTGATGCGCCTGCACGAGGCCACCACCGGCGAGGCGATCTTCGAGGGCCGCGATCTCCTGTCGATGTCGCCGAAGGACTTCATGCCGTACAAGCGGCGCATCCAGATCATCTTCCAGAATCCGTACGCGTCGCTGAACCCGCGCTTCACCGTCGGCCAGATCCTCACCGAGCCGATGCAGATCCACGGCATCGGCACCAGCGCGCAGGACCGCACGGATCTCGCGTTCGAGCTGCTGAACAAGGTCGGCCTGCCGGAAGTCTCGTTCTACAAGTACCCGCACGAGTTCTCGGGGGGTCAGCGCCAGCGGATCGCCGTCGCGCGCTGCCTGACCATGAAGCCCGACATCCTGATCTGCGACGAGTCGGTGTCGGCGCTCGACGTGTCGGTGCAGGCGCAGGTGCTGAACCTGCTGCAGGACCTGCAGGACGAATATCGGGCTTTCCTACATCTTCATCTCGCACGACCTCGCCGTGGTCAAGTACATCTCCGACCAGGTGATGGTGATGAACGAAGGCGAGATCGTCGAGATCGCCAACTCCGACGAGATCTACCGCGACCCCAAGATGCCCTACACGCAGAGGCTGCTGGCGTCGGTCCCGCGCGGGTGGACGTAAAGGCTTGCCAGCGTCAACTCGGCGGAGGACGCGCGCGCGGCGGGCACCGGCGCCAGGGCGAGATCCGCATGTAAACCCCGCCGGGGCCCGTCCGTTATTACTTGCAAGCCGGGAACAGTGAGCGTCCGCTCACCCTGCGGCGTGCCTGTCGTCGGCATTTTCACGCTCTGGAAGTTGACCGCGCTCCGGGATGTTTACTCCCGTGTCGCAATTCAAGGAGGCGAGTGATGAATGCAAAGAAATTCCTGCCACTGGCGCTGGTTTCGCTGCTGGCGGGCAGCGGCTGCGCGACGTACGCGCCCACGTGGAGCGAGGTCTCGGGCGATCGGTACACCCGGTCGATCATGAACCGCTATCCCGCCCTGATCATCAACGTCGACGGCACGAGCTACTCGCGCGCGCTCTATCCGATCAAGGTCGATCCGGGTCCCCGTGATATCAGGATGCAGGGTGTCCTGCCGGGTTGGCCGTCGACGTTCCCGGACCAGACGCTGGCGCTGACGCTGGAGCCCTGCAAGCGCTACTACCTCAACTCCCAGTTCGAGAACCCGGTACAGCCCCGTTGGACGCCGGTGATCGACTACGTGGAGACGATCCCCGGGTGCAAGCGGCGTCGACGCTAGTCTGAGGTACGCCCGCGCCGGCCGCTGCGTCGGCGCGGGCGTTGTCCCGTCACCCGCCTTCGCGTTCCCCTTCCCCTTCGGCGAGGCGGGCCAGCGCGTTCCCGGTGACGCGCACGATCCGCCAGTCCGGAAGGATTGTTGCTCCCAGCGATTCGTAGAATCCGATCGACGGCCGGTTCCAGTCGAGGACGGCCCATTCGAAGCGGCCGCCGCCGGCACGGGCGCGTTTCGCCAGAGCCCGCAGCAGGGCGCGCCCGACCCCCTGTCCCCGGCATTCGGCCCGCACGAAAAGGTCTTCGAGCCATACGCCGCGGCGACCCAGGAACGTCGAGTAAGTTTGGAAAAACAACGCGAAACCTGCTGCTTGCTGAGGATTTGCCTCAAGACGAGCAATCAGCACCTCGGCCGCCGGTGCGGCGCCGAACAGCCCTTCTGCGATGTCGGCTTCCGTCGCCTGACAGGCGTCGCCTAGTCGCTCGTACTCCGCAAGCGCGCGAATGAGCGCGTGGATTTCCGCAACGTCTTCCGGTCGCGCGGGCTCGACGCGGATGGACGCGGCAAGCGCGGGTTGGGTCTCGCTCATCAGAGGACGTTACCCGCTTCCGTGACCGCGCGCCACGATGTTGCGCTGCTCCTGCCACCGGCTCCGGAAGCGCGGGTCGCCGACCCGGGCAAAATTCGCCAATTTGCAACAAACAGGCGACCGGTCGTCCGGGTTATCGGGGAATTGGTTGCTCCCCAAAACGGTGCTGCGGTACTGTGACGCGGGTAAGGCGGACATTGGTCCGATTTAAGTAATTCTTCTCTGGGGGTTTCAATGGTCTTCCAACGCAGAAAGGTCGCGTCGGCGCTTGCCTACATGCTAGGCGCCGGTGGCGTGGTGGCGCTGAACGCGGTGCCGGCCCAAGCGGCCGACATCAAGATGGACATTACCGGTTCGTCGATTCGCCGCGTCGAGGCGGAAGGCGCGCTGCCGGTGACGGTGGTCACGCGCGAGGAAATCGCGCGCACGGGCGCGCTGAACACCGAGCAGCTGCTCCAGCAGACGGTATCGGCACTTTCCACGATTCAGGGCATCGAACCTGGCGACCGGCGCCGGATTGTCCACCTACGGCCAGACGTCGGTGTCGCTCCGCGGCCTCGGCCCGGAACGCACGCTGGTCCTCGTCAACGGTCGGCGCCTGGCGCCGTTCGCGGGCGACGACGGCGCTGCCGTCAACGTCAATTCCATTCCCGTCTCGGCCATCGAGCGCATCGAGGTCCTGCGCGACGGCGCGTCGGCGATCTACGGCTCGGACGCGATGGCGGGCGTGGTCAACTTCATCCTGACCAAGGACTATACCGGCGTCGAGGTTGGCGGCCAGTACGGTGCCCCCACCCGCAGCGGCGGCGGGGAGAGCTGGGATGTGCACGCGGTGGCCGGTTGGGGCGAGCTGGGCCAAGGACCGCTACAACGTCACGCTGTCCGCGGCGTTACGTGAAGGACGAAACCCTGTGGGCCAAGGACCGCGATTTCGCGAAGACCGGCAACCAGTATCCCTATCTCGTGTCAGGCGCGACCGGGCAAGGCAACATCCAGGGCGCGTGGAGGCCGGGAACCGGATCGGCGGCGAATGGCACCTGGCAAGAAGGCAGTTTCATAGGAACTTCCGGAAACAACACCTACGGCAATCCGCTCGCAGCGGCGAACAACTGCGAGCAGATCAACATGTTCAGGAATCCCACCAATGTCCGCCCGTTCAATCTGCCGTTCTGCGCGTTCGACAGCTCGGCGTTCCTGAACCTGCTGCCG
The DNA here is from genome assembly GCA_963851465.1 of uncultured beta proteobacterium. GTDB lineage: Bacteria > Pseudomonadota > Gammaproteobacteria > Burkholderiales > Casimicrobiaceae > VBCG01. The sequence continues at coordinate 301,386 of CAWKPJ010000003.1, read as the reverse complement.
GAGCGCGAGGCCATCAACGGCAGCGTGAGCTTCCTGTTCGATATCACCAAGGACCTCCAGTTCTTCGCCGACGGGCTCTACGCGAACCAGAAGGTCACGAACGCCATCCAGCCCAGCCCGGTTCGCAACAGCTTCTACGCGACGGACGGGGCGTTCGACACGCTCGGCATCGATCGCGTGAATCTGATCTATCCGAACAATCCCAGCTACCAGATCGCCGCGAACTACCTGAATTCGATCGGGCAATCCCAGCTCATCGGACAGCCGCTTGCGGTGACCGGACGGGTGTTCGACTTCGGCCTGCGGACGACCGAAGACGAAGCGACGCAGTGGCGCGCCGTGGTCGGCCTGCGCGGCAACTGGCGGAACAACGATTGGGAGATCGCGTATACGCACAACGAGAGCAAGGTCGAAGGCAAGACCACGGCGGGGTACTTCTCGCAGACCGCGTATGCGCGGGCGATCCAGCAGAGCAACGACTACAACCCGTGGTCGCTGCAGCAGTCGGACGCGTTCAACCAGAGCATCGTCGCCGCGAATTACGTCGGCCCGACGCTGAATTCGACCATCAAGACCGACACCGTCGACGCCAAGATCACCGGCGACATCATGCAAATGCCCGCGGGCCCGCTGGCCTACGCGCTGGGCGCGCAGTGGCGCAAGGAATCGGTCGACGCGCAGCCGAGCGCCGCGCTCGGGACCGGCGACATTGCCGGCCTCGGCGGTTCGGTGCCGCCGGTCAACGAGAGCCGCGACGTCACGGCGATCTTCGGTGAGCTCAACATCCCGATCATCAAGGGCCTTGAAGCCTCCGCGGCGATCCGCTTCGACGACTACAGCGATTTCGGCAACACGACGAACTACTTCCTGAACCTGCGTTACCAGCCGATCAAGGAAGTGCTGCTGCGCGGCTCGTACGGCACGGGCTTCCGCGCGCCGACGCTGATCGACCTGTGGCAACCGATCATGCTGGGCAGCTCCGAGCAGTTCAACGATCCGATCTCCGGCGACCCGAACCTTCAGGTGAACGCGTTCTCCGGCGGCAATCCGGCCCTCCAGCCGGAAACGTCGAAGCAGTGGAGCGTCGGCTTCGTGATCCAGCCGGTGGCGCAGTTCAGCTTCAGCATGGACTGGTACAACATCAAGATCGAAGACATCATCAGCACACCGGGTGCGCAGGAAGTCGTCACCGGCTTCGTCAACGGCGACCCGTCGTACGCGAACTCGGTGGTGCTCAACTCCTCGGGGCAGATTCAAACCATCAGCACCCAGACGGTGAACGCCGGCGTCGCGGAAACCGACGGCTTCGACGTCACGCTGGACTACAAGGACACGTTCGGCGTGGGGTCGGGTCGGTGCCAACCTGCAGGGCACCTACGTCAACAAGTTCGACCAGGTGAGCCCGGGCGGCATCCTGTTCCACAAGGTCGGCACGATGGTCACCGACGACCGGCGACCCGTGATCGGCGCGGACGTTACCGGCGGCGTGGTGCTGCGCTGGAAGCACATCGCCACGTTGAGCTACGGGTACGGCGCGTGGAACTTCGCGTTTATCCAGAACTTCTACACCGGGTACAGGACGGGAGACCGGCAGCTCGACGGCGAACCCAACTACATCAAGGATCAGTCGATCTTCGACGCCTACATGTCGTATACCGGAATCAAGAACCTGCGGCTGGCGCTCGGCGTGAAGAACATCTTCGACCGCGATCCGCCGATCTACATTCCGGCAGGCAACCAGTTCCAGGCGGGCTACGACGTGTCGCTGTACGATCCGCGCTCGCGGTTCGTATACGGCAGCATCAACTACAAGTTCTTCTGAGCATGACGGCGGGGCCTTCGGGCCCCCGCCGGTCGAGTGCATCATTGCCGTTGAAATCCTGTTTGGTTTGACTTCTATGTCGCGGGGAGGCTTGCCTCCCCGTTTTTTTTGGGGGCGTGATGAAGAAGAACTTGCTGGCCGCAATGCTGTTGACGTGCATCCTGACCTTGCCGACGACTGCCATGGCGCAGAATCCCGCCGCGGACGTGACGGACATGCAGGCGCTGCGAACTGCGGTCAAGGCGGACAAGCGCGCCTTCGTGGCCGCGACGCTCACACTCACCGATGCGGAGGCAAAGAAATTCTGGCCGATTTACGACACGTACCAACGCGGGCTCGAGGCGGCGAATCGCATTCGCGCGGTTGCGATCGAGGGATTGCTTTCGCGCGACAAGCCCGATGACCGATCTTTACGCGAAACAGCTCGCCGGCGAGCTCATCGAGGCGGACGAGGCGGAGGTGAAAGCGCGCCGCACGCTGTACAAGAGTGTGATGCGCGCGCTTCCGCCGAAGAAAGCCACGCGTTACCTCCAGCTGGAGAACAAAGTGCGCGCGGTCCAGAGCTACGACATGGCCGCGGCGTTTCCGCTGATCAAGTAGGCGTCAGCCCTGGTCGCCGCGCTTGGCGGGCGCGTCGCGTTCCTGCGACGTGAGAACCTTCGGCGCGCGCACGCCGACGACTTCGATCGGCTCCATGTAGCGGATCTCCACGGTTGCGTCTGACGCCCGCGTTGCGGGCGGGAGGGCAGCGGCGGTCGCGATTTCCTGCGTGCGCTCGCTCGGGCCCGTTTCGGCCGGCAGCACCGCGAACAGTCCGATCGTGAGCGCCGTCAGCGCGACGGCGATGACGCCGGACACGGCGCGCGGCGTCGGGTTGTCATAGCTATTCATGGCGTTCTCCATGGCTGTCGAGGGGGTGCGTGTCGATTGGATGCGGTCAACCGTATGTCCGGATTCGTCGTCGTCGTCGCGACGCGTGCGTTCCATTGCCGGCGTGTCGAAGCATCGTAGGTGCGCGCGATGACAGCGACAAGGCACAAGCGACAGACCCGCCGATTCGCGGTACGAACGCGCGGCAGACGCGACCAAACGCAGGGAGCGGATTGCGCGCAACGACGAATGCTTTTGTGCGCGCCGCGACACGGAAAAAAAACGGACCACAGGCTCGACGCGAGCCGGTGATCCGCGTTGGGGGAATGGTGAATGGAGGCGGCGATCAGCCTTGCTGCTTCGAGTGCGTCGTCGCGTCGTCGCGCACGATCTGCGCGGCGGGCGCGCTCGGCCGCGCGAGCACGCGTTCCTGTTGCGCGCTGACGTCCATGTTAGCGGGGACGACGACGGCGAGCGCGATGGTGAATGCGGTCATCGCGGTGGCGAACAGTCCAATGGCGGCGCGGGGCATCGTCGGTTGGTAGCGGTTCATGTGCGTCTCCTGTCGTGTGTTTGTCGATCTCAGCTCTTGGATGCGGCCGGCGCGTGGTTCGGATTCGGTGCGCCGGAATTTTGTCGATTCGATGTTCGCTGCTGACGGAACGGATCGTAGGCGGCGGGCGATACCCGCTCAACCGGGAAGCGACGAAACCGCCGATCCGTGGCGCAGGCGTGCGCTGGAGGCGATAAAGCGAAGCGGTATAAAGCTAGGCGGCATATCGCCGGCCGGCCCTCGGGTGTACTGTCTGCTGCTGCAACGCGGGACGGAAGTCCGCACCGCCGTAGAGCGTTCCCTCTAATTTCGGGGTGGATTTTTCGGTGCTTTTGTGTAGAATCCCGCGGTTTTCCGACGAACCGGCCCCACCCGAAGTGGGGCCAATGTGTTTGGCGTGTGCGTCAACCGGCGGTCGGCACCGCAATCGCAGGGTTCCGGCGTTGGTTCCGCCGGCGTCCGGAGGCACGTGCCACCGAATCCGAGAAGGCGGTCGATGACCGGCAGCTTGTCTGGCTGCCGGCGCGGTCCGTCTCGCTGCCGCTCGAGGCGCCCGAACGCGTCGGTCCGAAATCCCTCATTCCGATGAGTAACCATTGTCTGGAGACATCATGCTGAATATGACCCGTCTGGCCACGCTGGCGGCGGTCCTGCTGTTCGCGACCCCCGTGGCCATCGTGGCGCCGGCGGCGCTGGCACAAACGCCGGCCCCCGCGGCCGCACCCGCCGCGCCGGCCGCGCCTGCGGCCGCTCCGGCGCCTGTGGCCGCAGCGGCGCCTGCGGCGACGGCCAAGGCAGCCCCGGAGATCGTCGACAACCCGTACGGGCTGGAGGCCCTCTGGAAGGGCGGAGACTGGGTCGCCAAGACGACGCTGGCGATCCTCGTCATCATGTCGATGGGCAGCTGGTACATCATCATCACCAAGGTCTACGAGCAGTCGCGCATGTCGCGCCAGGCCAAACTGGCCGAGAAGAAGTTCTGGAGCGCGCCGTCGGTGCGCGAGGGCGCCGAGTCGCTCAAGACCGGAAGCCCGTTCCGGTTCATCGCCGAATCGGGGCTGGAGGCGACGCAGAAGCACGACGGCCTGCTGGGCGCGGTGGACCTCAACACCTGGATCAGCATGTCGATCCAGCGCGCCATCGACAACGTCAACAGCCGCACGCAGGACGGCCTGGCGTTCCTCGCCACCGTCGGTTCCACGGCGCCCTTCGTCGGCCTGTTCGGCACGGTGTGGGGGATCTACCATGCGCTGACCGCCATCGGCGTCGCCGGCCAGGCGTCGATCGACAAGGTCGCGGGTCCGGTGGGTGAAGCGCTGATCATGACCGCCATCGGCCTGGCAGTTGCCGTCCCTGCGGTGCTGGGCTACAACTGGCTCATCCGGCGCAACAAGTCGGTCATGGAGACGGTCCGCGGCTTTGGCGCCGAGCTCCACGCCGTGCTGCTGTCGTCGCCGCATACCGCTGCGAAGGCCTAGGCCATGGCGATGAACGTCGGCATGTCGAGCGCTGACGACGAGCCCGAAACGTTGTCGGCGATCAACACGACCCCGCTGGTGGACGTGATGCTGGTGCTGCTGATCATCTTCCTGATCACGGTGCCGATCGTCCGCAACAGCGTCCCCGTCCAGCTGCCCAAGGAGCGCAACGAGGTCCGCGAGTCCAAGCCGGAAAACATCATCATTTCCGTCGATGCCAACGCGAGGATCTACTGGAACGACCTGGAAATGAGGTCGACGCAGTCGCTGATCGACCGGCTGAAGAAGATCGCGGTGCTGAACCCGCAGCCCGAAGTCCAGATCCGCGGAGACGGCGGCGCGAACTACGAAGGCGTCGGCAAGGTCATCTACGCGGTGCAGCGCGCGGGCATCGCCAAAGTCGGCTTCATCACCGAACCTCCGCCGCGCGGCGGCTGACGCTGTCTCGCGCGCTCAAAGGAATTCGTCATGGCAATGAACGTGGGTTCGGGAGGATCGGGCGATCCGGACGTCCTGATGGACATCAACACGACGCCGCTGATCGACGTCATGCTGGTGCTGCTCGTGATGCTGATCATCACGATTCCCATCCAGCTGCACTCGGTCAACCTGAACATGCCCGTGGGCAATCCGCCGCCGCCGCTGGTGCTGCCGCAGGTGGTGAAGATCGACGTCGATCCGCAAAGCCGCGTCTACTGGAACGGCGAATGGCTGCAGACCAAGGCCGAGATCGAGGACAAGCTGAAGACTGCGTCGCAGACCGAGCCCCAGCCCGAGTTGCACCTGCGCCCGGACAAGTCGGCGAAGTACGACATCGTCGCCTTCGTGCTGGCGGCTTCGCAGCGGCTCGGCCTCACCAAGATCGGCATCGTCGGCAGCGAGCAGTTCATCGAGTAGCGCATAGCGCGCGCTGACCTTGCCCGCGGCGGTCGAAGCGCGGCATCGGAGTCGAAACGCAATGGATTTCGCAAAACGACAGAGAGACCCGACGCGGCACCTGATCGGGATCGCGTTCGTGATCCTCGTGCACGCGCTTGTCATCTGGGCGCTGCTGACCGGGCTCGCCAGCAAGGCGATCCAGGTGATCAAGAAGCCGCTCAACGCGACGATCATCGAGGAAATCAAGACCCCGCCGCCGCCACCACCACCACCACCACCGAAGAAGATCGAGCCGCCGAAGGTGCAGGCGCCGGTGCAGCCCTACGTACCGCCGCCGGACATCCCGCCGCCGGTCGCACCGACCGAGCCGGTGATTTCCGCGCCGACCACCGTCGTGCCCACCGAGCCCGCGGTGATTGCGCCGCCCCCGCCTCCGGTCGTGGCCGCGCCCGCTCCACCTGCACCGCCGCCGAAGCCTGCGCTGCGACAAGGCGTGTCGTGCCCGGGTGCCGACAAGCCAACGTTCCCGCGCGAGGCGATCCGCGCCCGCGTCGAAAAGGGCAAGGTCGATGCGATCCTCAGCATCGACGAGAGTGGCAACGTCACCGACGTGCGCATCACCAACTCGGAACCACGCAACATGTTCGACCGCGTGGTCAAGGAAACGCTGGCGACGTGGAAGTGCTCGGCGGACGGGACGAAGTATCAGGCGTCGGTCGAGATCAACTTCACTCTGAAGGAGCAGTGAGAGCAGCTACGTCCGAAGTTTTCGCTTAGCCAAGTGCGCAGCGCGCGGCTTGGCCAAGCACGATACTTTCGGCCGCTACGACCGCCGCCAGGCGTAGTAAGCCGTTGACCAGGTCCCGAGTCCCGCAACCGCCAGAACGGCGGCGATCTCGGACAGCGCGAAGGGCTTGGCGGAGAACAGCTTGAACGCTTCGCGCGCGACGTCGACCGCGGCGCCGGGGAGGGCGAACGCGAGGCCGACCGCCGCGATGCCCCACAGCGCCGTCACCGCGGGCTTGCGCCACGCCGGCGCCACCATCGGTGCGGGCAGCGCGGTCATCACGCGTGCCGTGAAGCCGTCGTCGGGGATGTAGTCGCCGGCGTGATCGCGCGCGTCGTCGGCGAGCACGCGATCGAGCCAGTCCGCAGTCGCGGCGCTGCTGCCCGGTGTGCCGAATTCGCTCATTGGATCGCCGTTCCTTCCTGCGGATCCCACGCGGCCATCGCCAGCTTGAGCTTCTGCTTGGCGCGCAGCACGTGGGTCTTCACCGTTCCTACCGGGATGCCGAGAACGTACGCGGCTTCCTCGTGCGACAGGTCATTATGGTAGCACTGGACGATCGCCGCGCGCTCCGGCTCCGACAGCACGCGCATCGCCCGCTCGAGGTCGAGCTTGAGCGACGAGGAGCGCGCGTGGTCGCCGGTGCTTTCGTTGAGGTGCGGCATGTCGTCGTTGTCCTCGTCGGCGATCGCGTCGTCGCGGTCACCGAGCAATTCTTCCTTGCGCTTGCGCGCATGCATCAGCCAGCAGTTGGTCGCGATCCGGTAGAGCCACGTCGAAAACTTCGCATCCTGCCGAAACGACTTCAGGTTCCGCCACGCGAGCACGAAGGTCTCCTGCGCAAGGTCGTCCGCCAGTGCGGCGTCGCCGGTGGTCAGCTTGCGCAGGCAGGCGCGCACTGCCGACTGATTGCGTTTCACGAGCTCGGCAAACGCGTGGCGATCGTCTCCGACGACGCAGCGGGCGATCAGTTGCGCGTCGGTTACCTGCGGTGCGGACATCCGCGCTCAACCGTCATGCTCCACCTGGCGGCGGCGTACCGCCCGTGCGGGGCGCCGGCGTGCGGTCCTCGAGGAACCACAGCACGCAGTAGCCGACCCCGAGGAACAGCAGGATCAGCCCGATCCAGTTCGGCGTACCGTCGTCCAGCACCGAATAGAACGCGAAGGAGAGGCCGACCGCGATCAGGATCACGCCCTTGCGCAGGTCGGAGGCGACCGCACGCTGCCGGAACTGCTTCGCCTGCTCGTACAACGGGGTCGTCGTGGGCCCGGTCGCCACGCGATTGGCATCGAGCGCGGCCATCGCCTCGGCGGGCGGGACGACGCCCCGTTCGGCGAGCTTCAGCATCGTCTCGTTCAGCATCCGGTTCTTGCGGACCTTGTACCAGATCAGCAGCACGATGATGAGCAGCGGCACGAGGAACACCAGCAGCACCACCATGAAGACCAGGCCGGCGAGCCACGGTGAATCCTGGACGAAGCTCTCGAACGAGTCGTACTCGCGATCGGTTCCGAGTCCCTGGACCGTGACGTGCTTGCGACCCTTTTCGACGCGGATGCCGTGGCGGTCGATCCTGATGTCGGTGCCGGTGCCCGGTTCCTTGGCCTCGTCGGCGTCGGCGTCGGTCGTGTCGGCGGCGGACTTGGCACCATCCGCCGCGGCATCGGCAGCCTTGGACGGCGACTTCGGCGTAGCGGGCTTGGCGGCCGCCTTGGCGTCGCCGGCCTTCGGCGCGGCTGCTTTGGCGTCGGGCCGGGCATCGGCGGCCTTCGGGTCGGCCGCCTGCGCGAGCTGAACTTGTTCCTGGATCGCGGCAGCGCGCACCAGCGTCGAATGCGGGAACAGCCACGCCGCCATCGCGGCGGCCAGCGCGGTCCCAAGCACGAGGCGCCGAGTGCCGGCGGAAATACGGCGATTCATGGGGTCTCCCTCGGTTTTCATACCCCTTTGATGCGCCGGAAACCGGGTTTGGATTCGGTCGTGGCACCGCCGCAACACTCCGGTCGGCGCCCATGGGCGCGCGCGGCGGTCTCGACCCGACCCCATGCTACCATCGACGACGACTTTTCCGACCCGCGGGACCTCGCTTCCGCGACCTTCTGGAGATCGCCGTCGTCCGCGCAGAACCGTCCCCCGCCTCCCGCCATCGCCGCGCTCCCGCCGGGACTCGAACGGGACCCGTTTCTCGCATCCGCTGGTTTGTTTTCGGGCTCGTCTTCGCCGTTCTGGCCGCCGCGGCGCTGACGCGGACCGCGCTCGCACAGGACGCCGACACGGTCACGCTGAACTTCGTCAACGCGGACATCGAGGCGGTCGTCAAGGCGGTGGCCGAGATCACCGGGCGCAACTTCGTGCTCGACCCGAAGGTCAAGGGCACGATCAACATCGTGTCGGCGCGGCCGGTGCCCAAGAGCCTGGTCTACCCGACGCTGCTGTCGGCGCTGCGGCTGCAGGGGTTCACCGCGGTCGAGGGCGACGGCATCGTCAAGATCGTGCCGGAGGCGGACGCCAAGCTGCAGGGCGGGCCGGTGGGCCGCGGCCCGGTGGCCGGCGGCGGCGACCGGCTCGTCACCCAGGTCATCACCCTGAACAACGAGTCGGCGGCGCAGCTCGTCAACGTGCTGCGGCCGCTGATCTCGCCCAACAACACGATCGCCGCATTCCCCGCGGCCAACGCGCTCGTCATCACCGACTACGCCGACAACCTGCGGCGGATCGAGCGGATCGTCGCGTCGCTCGACCGGGCGCCGGCAGGCGAGCCCGCGCTGGTGACGCTGAAGAACGCGTCGGCGCTGGACATTGTCGCGCTGGTCAACCGCTCGTTCGCCGAAAGCGCGACGGGGACCCCGGGCGCGCCGGACACGTCGCAGCGCGTGTCGCTGGTCGCGGACCCGCGCTCGAACAGCGTGCTGATCCGCTCGGACAGCCCGACGCGCGCCGCGCGCGTCAAGGCGCTGATCGAGCAGCTCGACACGCCGCAGCGCGTCGGCGGCAACATGTTCATCGTGTACCTGAAGAATGCCGACGCGGCGCGGATCGCCGAGACGCTGCGTGGCCTGTTCGGCGGCGGCAGCAGCGGCGGCGACCGCGTACCGGCCGCCCTCGCCGCGGCGCTGCCGATGACCACGGCCGGCGCGACGAGCGCCTTGTCCACCGCGTCGGCGGCCGCCACGACGCCGCTGTCCACCACGGCCTCCTCGCCGGCGGGGTCCGGGGCTGTGCAGGCAGGACTCGCGACGATCCAGGCCGACGTCGCCAACAACGCGCTGATCATCATGGCGCCCGAGCCCGTCTACAACAACCTGCGCGCGATCATCGAGAAGCTCGACGTGCGCCGCGCGCAGGTCTACGTCGAGGCGCTGATCGTCGAAGTCACCGCCGACCGTGCCGCGGAATTCGGCATTCAATGGCAGGTGCTGACGGGCGCCGATCCGCGCCGCACCGGGATCCAGGGCATCGGTGGCACCAATTTCGGCGTGCGCGGCGGCGGCAGCAACATCGTCGACGCGTCGATCAACCTCGGCAGCCTCGGGCAAGGGCTCAATCTCGGCATCATCAACGGCTCGATCACCATCCCCGGACTCGGCATCATCAGCAACCTGGGCCTGCTGATCCGCGCGTTGTCGAGCGACGCGAAGGCCAACATCCTGTCGACGCCCACACTCCTCACGCTCGACAACGAGGAGGCACGCATCATGGTCGGTCAGAACGTGCCGCTCGTCACCGGCCAGTACTCGACGACGGGCTCGTCGGCGACGGTGACGCCGTTCCAGACGATCGAGCGCCGCGACGTCGGCATCCTGCTGCGCGTGAAGCCGATGATCACCGAGGGCGGCACCGTGCGGATGGGGCTCTATCAGGAAGTGTCGCGCGTGCAGGACACGGTGACGAGCGCCGGCAGTGGTACGAGCGGGACCAACTCGCTCGGGCCGACGCTGTCGAAGCGCTCGCTCGAATCGTCGGTGGTCGTCGACGACCAGCAGATCATCGTGCTCGGCGGCCTCATCCAGGACACGTTCACCGACACGACCGACAAGGTACCCGGCCTGGGCGACGTCCAGGCTTTCGGCGGGCTGTTCCGCTACGACACCCGCACGCGCACGAAAACGAATCTCCTCGTATTCCTCAAGCCGACCGTGATTCGCACCTCCGCGGCGGGGCGCGAGATCACGTCCGAGCGCTACGACTACCTGCGCGGCGAACAGCTGACCGACCGTCCCGAGGCACGGCCGTTCTGGCCGGACACGACGTCGCCCGAGCTGGCTCCGGCGCCGACGATTCCCGGCTCGCCCGGAGCGCCGCAGCCCGTGCAGGGTCCCGTGCCGGTGCCGATGCCATGGCCCTGGCTGGTGCCGCCGCCTCGGCCTCCGTCACCCTAGCGCGCTGCGGATGATCCGCGTCGCATCCAAGCTGCGATGACTGCCCGCCCGCCGGTGGCCACGCTCGACCCCGCGCTGGCGGCGCGCATCCCGTACGGCTTCGCGCAGGCGCACGGCGTGCTCGCCTACGCGCGCGATGGCGACGCGATCGTCGTGCTGCTGCGGCCCGACGCCACGGTCGATGGCATCGCCGAAGTGAAGCGTCTGCTGGCGGGGCCGCTCGTCACGCGCGCGGTGGCCGCGGACGCGTTCGCGGCCGAGCTGGCGCGCGCCTACAACCAGGGCAATGCCGGCGCGATCGTCTGGAACGACGACGGCGCGCGCGCGGGCGACCTCGCACGTCTGCTGCAGGAACTGCCGCAGACCGAGGACCTGCTCGACTCGGCCAAACAGGCGCCGGTCATCCGCATGATCAACGCGCTCCTGCTGCAGGCGCTGCGCGAGCGCGCGTCGGACCTGCACTTCGAGCCTTACGAACAGCGCTCGGTCGTGCGCTTCCGCGTCGACGGCGTGCTGCGCGACGTGATCGAGCCGCCACGCGCGCTGCACGCCGCGATCGTGTCGCGCCTCAAGATCATGGCGAGCCTCGACATCGCGGAAAAGCGCCTGCCGCAGGATGGACGCATCGCGTTGAAACTCGGTGACAAGCAGGTCGATGTGCGTGTGTCGACGCTGCCCACCGGCGCCGGCGAGCGCGTGGTGCTGCGCCTCCTCGATCAGGACTCGGCGCGGCTCGACCTGGCCGCACTCGGCATGAGCGATGCGACGCTGGTCGCGATCGACCGCCTGATCCGCGAGCCGCACGGCATCGTCCTCGTGACGGGGCCGACCGGCTCCGGCAAGACGACGACGCTCTACGCCGCGCTGTCGCGCCTGCCGCGCGGGGCGACCAACATGATGACGGTCGAGGACCCGATCGAGTATGCGCTGGACGGCGTCGCGCAGACGCAGGTGAATCCGCGCATCGACCTGAACTTCGCCCGCGCGCTCCGCGCGATCCTGCGCCAGGACCCCGACGTCATCATGATCGGCGAGATCCGGGACCTCGAGACGGCGCAGATCGCCGTGCAGGCATCGCTCACCGGCCACCTCGTGCTCGCGACGCTGCACACGAACGACGCGGCGAGTGCGGTCACGCGCCTCGCTGACATGGGCGTCGAGCCGTACCTGCTCGCGTCGAGCCTGCTCGGCGTGCTGGCGCAGCGGCTGGTGCGCACGCTGTGCCCGGCGTGCCGCGTCGCGGCGCCGCCGAGTGCGGGCGAGGCGACGATGGTGGAAGGCCTCGGCCTTCGCGCGGGCACGCCGCTGTGGTCTGCGCCGGGCTGCGCGCAGTGCAACGACACGGGCCATCGCGGCCGCACGGGCGTCTACGAACTGCTGGTGATCGACGAAGCGATGCGCCGGATGATCCACGACGGCGCGAGCGAGCCCGCGCTGCGCGACGCAGCGCTGCGCGCCGGCATGCGGTCGCTGCGCGCCGACGGCGGCCGCTGGATCGCGCAGGGAACCACGTCGCTCGCCGAGCTGATGCGGGTCACGCGCGACCAGTGAGCCGCGCGACGATGACGGCGTATCGCTGGGAAGCGGTCGACGCGCAGGGCAGGCTGCGGCGCGGCGATCTCGACGCCGCGTCGGCGCGCGCTGCGCGCGATCGGCTGCGCGCGGACGGGCTCACGCCCACGGCCGTCGAATCCGCGCCGGATCGCGGCGATCCGCTCGCGCATCTTCGCCTGCCGCCCGAGCAGGTGTCGCTGCTGACGCGGCAACTCGCGACGCTCGCGCAATCGGGCATGCCGCTCGACCAGGCGCTCGCCGCCGTCGCGGAGCAGGCGGACGATACGCGCGCCGAGAAGATCGTCGGCGCACTGCGCAACCACATCGCGACCGGCGAATCGCTGCCCGCGGCGCTTGCCCGCTTCCCGCGGACCTTCCCGCCGTTGTATCGCGGCCTGGTTGCGGCCGGCAGCGAGTCGGGACGCTTGCCCGAAGTACTGGCCCGTCTTGCCGACTATCTCGAAGCGCGCGCAGCGCTGCGCCAGAAGTTCACGACGGCGCTCATCTATCCGATGCTCGTCACGGCGATCGCGCTCGGCGTCATCGTCGTGTTGCTGACCTACGTGGTCCCGCAGGTCGTGGCCGTCTACCAGCAGAGCCGGCAGACGCTGCCATGGCTGACGCGTGCGCTGATCGCAACGTCCGATTTCTTTCGCGCGACCGGATGGTTCTGGATCGCCGCCTTTGCCGCGGCGATCGTCGCGTTCTTCGTCGCCGATCGCCGGCCGGCGTTTCGCGCGCGCTGGCACGCGTGGGCGCTGCGGCTGCCGGGCGTCGGGCGGCTGCTGCGCAGCCTCGACACCGCGCGCTTCGCGAGCACGCTCGCGATCCTCGTTGGCAGCGGCACGCCGATCCTGCGCTCGCTCGAAGCCGCCGGCGACGTCGTGCGCATGGTGCCGCTCGCGCGTGCCGCGCACGCCGCGAGCGCGCTGGTGCGCGAAGGGGTCACGCTGTCCCGCGCGCTCAAGGAACAGAAAGTGTTTCCCCCGGTGCTGATTCATCTTGTCGCCAACGGCGAGCAGAGCGGGGCGCTGGCGCCGATGCTGGAGCGCGCTGCCGGCGAGCTCGAGCGCGAGGCGGAGCGCCGCCTGGTGTGGGTCACGGCGCTGATTCAGCCCGTGCTGATCGTGCTGATGGGCGCGATCGTTCTGGTGCTGGTGCTGGCGGTGATGTTGCCGATCGTGTCGATGAACCAACTCGTGCGCTGACGCTGCGGACGACGCGTGGCGACTACGTTGCATCGGCGCTTTCGTGCCGACGAAGCGCCCACGCGACGTGTTCGCGCACGAGCGGCGACGGGTCCGCGGCGCGCGCGCGCAGTGCCGCGATGATGGCGGGGTCGCGCGGCGCGTTGCCGAGGCCCACGGCAAGGTTGCGCAGCCAGCGCTCGTAGCCGATGCGCCGGATTGCGCTCCCGCGCATCCGCTCGTCGAACTCCGCCGCCGTCCACGCGAACAGCGCGACCAGATCGGCATCGTCGAGGCCGTGGCGCACCGCAGCGAAATCTTCTTCGCTCGCGGGTTGAGCAAAGCGGTTCCACGGACACGCGAGCTGGCAGTCGTCGCAGCCGTAGACGCGATTGCCGACGAGCGGGCGCAGCGGCTCGGGAATGCTGCCGGCGAGCTCGATGGTGAGGTAGGAGATGCACCGCCGCGCGTCGAGCTCGTAGGGCGCGACGATGGCGCCGGTGGGACACGCGTCGATGCAGCGGGTGCAGGTGCCGCAATGGTCGTCCACCGGTTCGCTCATCGGCAGCGGCAGGTCGGTGTAGATCTCGCCGAGAAAGAAGTACGAGCCGGTCTCGCGCGTGAGCAACAGCGTGTGCTTGCCGCGCCAGCCGAGGCCCGCGCGCGCGGCGAGCGCCACTTCGAGCACCGGTGCGCTGTCGGTGAACACGCGATGTCCGAACGGCCCCACCTCGGCGGAGATCCGCGAAGCGAGCTTCGCGAGCCGGCGGCGCATCACCTTGTGGTAGTCACGGCCGAGCGCGTAGCGCGCGACGTAAGCCTTGTGCGGGGCCGCGAGCACGTCGTCCGCACGGCGCGCACGGCCGGGCCAGTAGTCCATGCGCGCGCTGATCACGCGCACCGTGCCCGGGACGAGGTCGGCCGGCCGGGCGCGGGCCGTGCCGTGGCGCGCCATATAATCCATTTCGCCATGACGCCCCGCAGCCAGCCAGTTCATCAAGCGCGCTTCCTCGGACGCGAGATCGACGCCGGCGATTCCGATCTCGCGAAAGCCGATCTCGCGGCCCCAGCGGCCGATGTCGCGCGCGAGTGCGTCCCAGTCGCGCGCCGATGCGGCGAGCTGCGGCTTGTCGGACGATGCGCTCATGGGCGCTAGCGTAGCGCAGCCGCGCGAAGCGATTCCGTCGCGCACATCGATCGTTCACCTTCCCGATGCTGACGCGACCGCGCGTGCAGGCGCCGCGCTCGCGTCCGCGCTCGAAGGCGGCATGGTCGTGACGCTGTCAGGCGATCTCGGCGCGGGCAAGACGACGCTCGTGCGCGGGCTGTTGCGCGCGCGGGGGATCGAAGGCGCGATCAAGAGTCCTACGTACGCGCTGGTTGAACATTATCGCGCGTCGAGCATATACTTCTATCACATTGATTTTTATCGCTTCGCCGATCCCGAGGAATGGGAAACCGCAGGCCTCACCGAATGCTTTCGCGACGACGCGGTATGTCTGATCGAATGGCCGGAGCGCGTAGCGGCGCTGCTGCCGTCCGTGGATGTCGCGTTGACGCTGGCGCTCGCGCCGCAGGACGCCGGGCGAACGCTCCGCGCACGCGCGCACACGGAGCGCGGTAGCCGATGCGTCGACGCAATCCTGCGCGTCCCTGGCGCCGTGAACGCGCCGGACTGACCGGCGTTTCTCTCGAGCGTCGACGCGCGCTGTCGTGGCTCGTCGTTCCCGCGATGCCGCTGTCCGCCGGCGTCGCGCATGGCGCCGCGTTGCAGATCGCGTCCGCGCGCCTGTGGCCGGCGCAGGAATACACGCGGCTCATTCTCGAGTCGGCGGCGCCGATCGAGTACCAGCTCGTGCTGCTGAAGCAGCCGAACCGCGTCGTGCTCGATCTCGCACGTGTCGATGCGACGCCCGAGCTCGGCAAGCTCGGGTCGCGCGTGCAGGGCAGCGATCCGTACATCGCGTCGATTCGCGTCGGCACCCCGTCGGGCGGGTTCCTGCGCGTCGTGCTCGACGTCAAGAGCGAAGTGAATCCGCAAGTGTTCGCGTTGAAGCCGGTGGCCGAGTTCGGCCATCGCCTGGTCGTCGATCTCTATCCGCCAGTGCCGCTCGATCCGTTGATGGCGCTGCTCGAGAGCGAATCGCGCAGGGGGGCGGCGGGGTCCACGCCCGCGCCGCTCCCGCTTCCCGCGGAAGCGAAGGCCGCGACGCAGCCCGCCGAATCGAAGGCCGCGACGCAGCCCGTCGAATCGAAGGCAGCACCGCCGCCTGCGGAAGCGAAGGCGCCGACTGCGCCCGTCGCGGACGCGAAAGCGCCGCCGGTTGCGCCGCCGGCAGCAGCGCCCGCGCCGCCGGCAAGCGCGGCACGCAAGCCGGCGCAGGTGGCCGCCGCGCGACGCATCACGATCGCGATCGACCCCGGCCACGGCGGCGAGGATCCCGGCGCCGTCGGGCCTCGCGGCACCTACGAAAAGCACGTGACGCTGGCGATCTCGCGCAGGCTGAAGGCGATCCTCGACGCCGAGCCGAACATGCGCGCGATGCTGACGCGCGACGACGATTATTTCGTGCCGCTGCGCGCGCGCGTGCAGAAGGCGCGGCGCGTGCAGGCCGATCTGTTCATCTCGATCCATGCCGACGCGTTTCGCGAGCCCCACGCGCGCGGCTCGTCGGTGTTCGCGCTTTCCGAGCACGGCGCGACGAGTGCCGCCGCACGCTGGCTCGCGCAGAAGGAAAACGAGTCCGACCTCATCGGCGGCGTCAATCTGGACACGAAGGACCCCGTGCTTGCGCGCACCTTGCTAGACCTGTCGCAGACGGCGCAGATCAACGACAGCCTGAAAGTGGGACGCCAGGTGCTGCAGGGCATCGCGACGCAGAACACGCTGCACAAGGCGTCCGTCGAGCAGGCGGGATTCGCTGTGCTGAAGGCGCCCGACATTCCGTCGATCCTCGTCGAGACGGCGTTCATCTCGAATCCCGACGAGGAGCGGATGTTGCGCAGCGAGCGCTATCAACAGCGCTTCGCGGAGGCGATCGCCCTCGGTGTGCGCCGCTACTTCGCGCGCAATCCGCCGCTGTCGCGGGCGTAAGGCACAAGGATGTCGCGACATTGCCTTGTGGGTCAGGCTTCAGCCTGACGCGGCGCTTCGGTTGGCCGAAGCCGGCCCCACACGGCTTCTGCCGCGCCCCTGCTAGGATGGCCGCGTGATCCGGTTCTTCGTCCTGTTCCTCCTGCTGCTGGCGCTCCTCTTCGGCCTCGAGCTCACGCCGTGGGCGCAGCGCTGGTTCGTCGAGCCGTGGACGACGGCGCTGGCGCGGATCTCGACGTCGCTGGTGACGCTGTTCGATTCGGGAGTGCAGGCGACGGGCAAGGTGATCGCGTCAACGTCGAACGGCTTCGCGGTATCGATCGAAGCCGGCTGCAACGGAATCGAGGCTACGATCGTCCTCCTCGCCGCGATTCTCGCGTTTCCCGCGCCGTGGAAGCACAAACTCGTCGGCGTCGCAGCCGGCATCGTCGCCGTGCAGGGGCTCAACGTGCTTCGCGTGATCAGCCTGTTCTATCTCGGGCAGTGGAACCGCGACGTGTTCGAGTGGGCGCACCTGTACGTGTGGCAGGCGCTGATCATGCTCGACGTGCTCATCGTCTGGCTTGTATGGGTGCGCACGCTGCCGCCTGTGGAACGCGATGCCGGCCCCGGTCCCCCGCCGGCGAGCGCATCTGCAGCGGCGTGAAAAGTTCGTCCGGGCGTTCGCCCCTCGCGCGATTCGTGCTGGCGGTGCTTGCGTGGCTGCCGGTGACGTTCGCCGTCTGGTACTTCGCGGCGCCGCTCATCCTGTGGCCCGCGACGCTGCTGACCGATCTGGTCGCGCGTGCCGGGTTCGGCGATCTCGTAACGGCCGTCGAGCAGAACGCCGCCGTCGTCACTTTCGCAACTTCGCTCAAGGCCGGACAGGCGATCGCGGGCGGCGTCGTCGCAGTCGAGGTCAACGCGCTGCTCTACTCGTTCGGCCTGCCGATGTTCGCGGCGCTGACGCTCGCAGCACACGAGCCGCACTGGCTGCGCGCGCTCGCCATCGGCTACGCCGCGCTGGTGCCCGCGATCGCGTGGGGTGTGCTCGCCGACTTTCTGAAGAACATCGCGATCACCGCTGCGCCGCAGGTGGCGTCGCAGGCGGGCTTCTCGCCCATCCAGCGCGAGCTGATCGTTTTCGCGTTCCAGTTCGGCTCGCTGATCCTGCCCACCGTCGCCCCGGCAATCGTGTGGGTACTCATGCATCGCGGTTTTCTCGAGCGCATACGGCGCGTGGCGGCGTAGTGCAGCG
Source organism: uncultured beta proteobacterium (assembly GCA_963851465.1). Classification (GTDB taxonomy): domain Bacteria; phylum Pseudomonadota; class Gammaproteobacteria; order Burkholderiales; family Casimicrobiaceae; genus VBCG01. Next base: position 283,543 of record CAWKPJ010000003.1, on the reverse strand, counting down.
TCCCGCTGTCGTCGCGATTGACCAACGCTTGCGCCTGCGGCAAGCTCCGACCCGCTAATATGGTCTCTCCCGTGCGCCGCTGCGCGCCGCTTCCCCCACAGGGGGCGAGCGCTTTGGGGCAGCCCTGCAGCGCTCACCCTCCCGGAGCCGAACCTTGCCCTCAGCACTGATCGCTGCCATCGTCGCCGTCGCGTACATCGCGCTCGCCAAGCTGTCGGCCATGCTCACGCACGAGGCGACCGATGCATGGAGCGTGTGGCTCGCCACGCCGCTCACCCTCGGCGCGCTGCTCGTCGTCGCACGCGCACGCTGGCTGCCCGTGCTCGCAGGGGCTGCGATCGGTGCCGCCATCTTCTCGTGGGTGCTCGATCCGGGCCGGATCGCGTGGGCCGGTGGCTACGCGGTGATCGAGGTGGCCTCCGCGATTGCCGGCGCCTGGGCTGCGCATCAGGTGGCATCGATCCCGCTTTCGCTGGAACGGCCGCGCGAGGTCACGGCGCTCGTCGTCGGCGCGGCGGTGATCGCCCTCGTCGGCGGCGCGCTCGGTGCCGGATGGACGGCCGTGAGCGGGGGTGCCGATGTCTTCTTCACCTTCTACGTCTGGGCGCTCGCGAACTTCGTCGGCGCGCTGATCATCGCGCCGGTCGTCGTCACCTGGGCAGGCTTCCGCGCCAAGCGCTCCGGCGGACTGACGATGCCGCAGTTCATCGCGGGCGCGGTCGCCTGCGTGTTGTTCCTCGGTTCGCTGCAGCTGTTGTTCGGCGCCAACACCACCGGACGGCTGAGCGGGTCCATCGGCATGACGCTCACGTATCCGCCGATCCTCTTCATCGCCGTGATCGCGCTGACCTGGGGCACGCGCGGTGCTGCGCTCGCTGCGTTCGCCGGGGCGTTGATCGCGCTCCTCAACACTGCGCATGGCGACGGCCCGTTCGCCGCGGCCGAGGGTTTCGCCGGCGAGGCCAATCTCGAGGTCCAGGGTTATGCGGCGGTCATCGCGCTCACTGGGCTTCTCATCGCCGGGCTCGCGGCGCGCCAGCGCACGCTGTGGCGGGAGGCGCGCGACTGGCGCACGCGGTTCGAGGCGGCGATCGGCGCGCATCGCATGGTCGCGTACGAATGGGATCCCGTGACCGGCGCGTTCGCGGTCACCGGCGACACGGCGAGCCTCGTTGGCGTGCCGCCCGCGCGCATTGCGACGCTCGCCGACTGGCTGTCGCACGTGGCGACCGACGAACGCGATGCGATGCAGACGGCGTTCGCGCTGCGCGCCGACGGCGGCGCGATGACGACGCTTAGCTACCGCGTGCAGCGCGCCGACGGCACGCCCGTTGCGCTGACCGACGAAGCGCAGGCGATTCGCGACCATGACGGCAGCCTCCACCGGATCACCGGCATCGCGCGCGTGTCATGACAGCCGAAACAGCTCCCCCGGCCGCGCCCGATGCGGTCTTTCTGATTCACGGCCTCGGCGGCACGCAGTACGACCTGGGGTCGATGCACAAGCGGTTGAAGAACGCGGGCTTCGTCACGCATTCGCTGACGCTGCCCGGCCACGGCACGCAACCGGAGGATCTTGCCAACGTCACGGCTGAGGACTGGATCGATGCGGTCGTGGCGAAATATCGCGAGGTGCGCGACGCGCATCCGACGCTGCATCTGATGGGCATGTGCATGGGTGCGCTCCTGGCCGCCGTGCTGGCCGAGCGGGAGCGCCACGCCAAAGGCCGTCTCGTGCTGCTCGCGCCGCCGGTGTTCATCGACGGCTGGGCGACGCCGTGGTATCGCGAGCTGCGCCCGCTGCTCTATGCGGTGCCGGGGCTGCGCAAGCGGATGAAGATCGAGGAGGAAGAGCCGTACGGCATCAAGAACGAGCAGCTCCGCGCGATCGTGAAGGCCAAGTTCGAGCGCGGCGAGAACTTCCACTATCGCTGGGTGCCGCTCGAATGCCTGCGCCAGGTCGACCGGCTGCGCGCCGTCGTGATGAAGGCGGCGCCGAAGATCGCGTGCCCGACGCTCGTCGTGCACGCACGCGAGGACGAGCTCACGAGCCTGCGCTCGGCGAATTTCCTCGTCGAGAAGATCGGCGGCGGGCGCGCACGGATGGTCGTGCTCGAGGACAGCTATCACATGGTATGCGTCGACAACGACAAGGAGATCGTCGCGCGCAACGTGCTGGAATTCTTCGGCGCGGCGATGCCGGGCGCGACGTCGATCCTCGCCAACGAGCCGCGGATGACGGCCGACGAGCTCGCCGCGGCGGTCGCGGCGCTGACGGCGTGCCTCGAGCGCGGCGACTTCGAAGGCGTGCGCGCACTCGGCATCCCGGACCTCGCGTGGGTGCAGCCGGGCACCAACCGCGTCGCCGGAGCCCACGCCGGCAAGTCGATGGGCGCGTTCGCGGGCCGGATGGCGCATGCGGATGCGGGTGTGCCGCGCTTCACGGCGTTCGGCACGACGGTGTTCAACCGGGGGGTCGCGCTCGTGCCCGCGACGCTGATCGCGCAGCGCGATACCGAGATGCTCGAGTCGCAGGGCGCACTGCTTTGCGCATGGCACGGCGGCAAGCTGCTCGAAGTGCGCTGGTTCGCCGACGATGTCGAGCGCGAGGATTCGTTCTTCGGTCCGCCGGATCCGGTGACGAGCGGTCCCTCCGAGCTCGAGCAATCGTTCGAGACGGCAACCGCCGAATCGCGGACGCTCAAGGCCGCCCCGGGCAACGACGAGCTGCTGGCGCTGTATTCGCTATACAAGCAGGCGAGCGCCGGCGACGTGACGGGCGAGCGTCCCGGCGCGCTCGACATGGTGGGCCGGGCGAAATACGACGCGTGGGCCAGGCGCAAGGGCGTGACGCGCGACGACGCGATGCGCGAATACGTCGCACTGGTGAAGACGCTGAAGGAACGCGATACCGCGAAGGCTTGAGCGTCGTGGCTCAGAACACCGTCAGCAGCGCGACGGACAGTCCGAAGTAGATCGCGATCACCACCCAGAAGTAGCGCGGCTCGTCCGTGCGCTCGATCGTGCGGCCCTTCCAGCCGGCGCGCGCGTACACCTCGCCGCGAAACGCGGCATACGCGGAGTAAAGCGCGAGGACGACGCCCAGCGCCTTGAACAGCGTCATCGTCAGAGGGCGCGCGCGTAGAGGACGGTCGGGTCGTCGGGGTCCGCGTTCGGCGTCGTCCCCTCCGGCGTCATGCCGAGCTTTTCGAGCAGCCGCAGCGAGCGCACGTTGTCCGGTGACGCGATCGCGACGACGCGGCGAAGGCCGTAGCGCTCCGACGCGAGGGCCAACGTCGCCGCCGCGGCCTCGGCGGCGTAGCCCAGGCCGCGATACTCGGGCAGGAACGCGAAGCCGACGTCGACATCCGGCAGCGTGTCGCGCTTGATGAGCCCGCACATGCCCACCGGCAGTCCATCCTCGCGCCGGGCGACACGCCACAAGCCGAAGCCGTGGCGCGCGTACATCGCGATCGGCCCGCGCTCGAGGTACCCGCGCGCGTCGTCGTCCGTACGCACGCCGCGATCGCCGATGTATCGGATCCAGTCGGGATCGGTGACAAGGCGCACGACGAACGGCGCGTCGTCCGGAACGAAACGGGTGAAGAAGAGCCGCGCCGTCGAGAGCACGATCTCGCCGGCGTCGCTCATCGTGCCTTCGCCTTGCGCGCGGCTTCGCGCTCGCGCAGCACCTTGCGCTGCACCTTGCCGGTGGTCGTCATCGGCAGCGCGTCGATGAACTCGATCTCCTTCGGATACTCGTAGGACGCCAGATACTTGCGCACGTGCGTCCGGATCTCCTCCTCGAGGCCGGGCGACGGTGCATGTCCCGCCGCGAGGACGATGAATGCCTTGACGACGTTGCCGCGCATCTCGTCGGGCGAGGGCACCACGGCGGCGTTCGCGACGGCGGCGTGCTTGACGAGGCAGTTCTCGATCTCCGACGGGCCGATCCGGTACCCCGCCGCCTTGAACATGTCGTCGGCGCGGCCCTGGTACCAGAGGTAGCCGTCGGCGTCGACGCTCGCGACGTCGCCGGTGCGGCACCAGTCGCCGGTGTATTTGCTTCGCGTGCCGTCGGGATTGCCGAAGTATTCGAGGAAGAACACCGGATCCGGCGTACCGTCGGGCGCGACGCGATGAACCGCGACCTCGCCCGGCTCGCCGGCGGGCATCGGCTCGCCTGCGTCGTCGATGACAGCGATCCGATGACCCGGATACGGGCGACCCATCGAGCCGGGCTTCGCCGGCCAGTGCCGGTGCGAATTGCCGACGATGTAGTTCATCTCGGTCTGGCCGAACATCTCGTTGATCGTCACGCCGAGCGCGTCCTTCGCCCATTCGAACACGGTGGTGCCCACCGCCTCGCCGGCGCTCATGATCGAGCGCAGCGACACGTCGAAGGTCTCGCGCGGGCGCGGGTACGCCTTCATCATCAGCTTGAGCGCGGTCGGAAACAGGAACGTGTTGCGGATCTGATAGCGCTCGATCAGGCGAAACGCGCGCTCCGGATCGAAGCGCCCGCGATAGCCGACGATCGGCTGGCCGAAGTAGAGCGTCGGCAGCAGCGCATCCATGAGACCGCCGGTCCACGCCCAGTCGGCCGGCGACCAGAACAGATCGCCGGCTTGCGGATAGTCGTCGTGCGAATAGGTGAAGCCCGGAAGATTCCCGAGCAGGCAGGATTGCGGCATCAGCGCGCCTTTGGGCGGCCCCGTCGTGCCGCTGGTATAGACGAGGAGCGCCGGATCGGTCGCGCGCGTCGCGACCGGCGCGTAACGGCGTGCGCCTTTTTCCTGCAGCGATTCCCACGACGTGACCCATGCCTCGCGCGCACCGGCGACGCCGATCACCTGCGCCAAACCCGGCAATCGGTCGCGAACGGGCGCGAGGTTAGGCAGCGATTGCGGATCGACGATCGCGACTTTCGCCTGCGAGTGCGCGAGGCGGTATTCGAGCGCATCGGGACCGAACAGGAATGAGAGTGGCACGGCGACCGCGCCCATCTGGTTGACCGCGATGTGCGCAACTGCAGTCTCCGGCCGCTGCGGCAGCATCAGCGCAACCTTGTCGCCGCGTGCCACGCCGAGCGCGGCGAGCGCGTTGGACAGGCGGTTCGCCTGTTCCTGCAGGTCCCAGAACGTCAGCGCTCGCCGCTCGCCGCCTTCGTCTTCCCAGTACATTGCGAAGCGCGCACGGTCGCCGGCGTGACGGCCGCAGCACGCATGCGCGATATTGAAGTCCGCGGGAACATTCCAGCGGTGGCCGGCGTGCAATTCGGCGTAGCGGTCGACTGCCATGGCGCGACAGAGCCTACACCAGCGTCATGCGGCGACGCGGCAAAGGCGTCACTGTCTGTAGCCGCGTCGTCAGCGCTGCGAATCGCCGGTCGCGGTCGACAGCGTCGCGCCGAGCTCCTGCGCTTCGACGGCGGTCCACACCCAGTCGGATTGCTGCTCGATCGCACCGCCCAGCACGACGCGAAAGATGCCCTTCGACATGACGAGCGTCAGCCGCTTGCCGGCGTGATACTCGATGACGGGAAGCATCAGCGATTGCGCAGCCGCAGTGCCGTCGCGCTTGCGCAACACGAGGAACAGCGCGACAAAGCTGCGGCCGCTGATCATCCCGCCATCGCCGTCGACCGAATAGTCGGTTTCGGCGCTGCGCCGCTGCTCGACCAGGTCGACGCCGGAGATTTCGCTCGCGATCCGCTGGAAGCCGACTTCGGTGTTGTCGGCAGTGGGCCGCTTCAGCCGGCGCACCACGCCAAGAGTCCAGTCCTTCTTGCCGAAAGGCCGGATCGCCACCAGCGTGCCGATCGAGAAGGCTCCTGCGGATGCGGCGGGCGCAATCAGCTTGAAGCCGGTCGACGACACGTCCTTCACCTCCCACGGCCCGCCGGGCGCCGCATACTGCGCGAGGCGATGGCGCGCGAGCTCGACGCGGCGGTCCGACTCGTTGCGCACCCGCCCGAACACCGCCAGTTCGAGCGTTCCCCCGAAGCTCTTGCCGGCGTATGCCTCGAAGTTGGGATCGCGATCCTCCTCGCGCAGGAACCCGGCGATCTTCGCGAGGCCGGCGATCGCATCGACGTTGTCCTTCATTGGCGTGCGATCGCCGCTGCGCGGAAGCGGCTTGAACTCGGGATCGACCTTCGCGGCGAATCGCGCGAGCAGCGCGAGCTTCGCGGACGCGCGCTTCGAATCGTCGGAGCGCGGCTTGTCGCGCGCGACCTCGCCGAGCATCACCTGTTGCTGCGTCAGCAGCGCGTGCAGCGGCTGCGTGTCGATGAACAGCACGCTGCCTTCGATCGGCTTCGACGGGCGGCGCTTCAGGCCCTCGCGGCTCGCGAGATCGACATAGAACGCGTTCGGCGCGCGCACGGACAGCGAAAGCCGCAGCGACGCGCACCAGCCATCGAGCTCTTCCCAGAGCTGCTCGATCTGCGGGGCGGTCATGTTGCCCGAATCCATGATCTGCAGCACGAGCGTCATCAGGTACTGATGCTCGATCGTCGTCGACGGACGTTCAGGCGTCAGCACCACCGCCTGCCGCTCGATCTGCATTGACGTTGCGCGCGTGAGCAGCCCGTGGAGCTCCGCCCATTTGCCGGGAATCCACGCTTCGTAACGATAGAGCCGCGCTTTGGCGTCGCGGCCGAGATGCACGACGTGGCGGCAGAGCAACTCGGGAATCATTCCTCGCCATTTCGCATTCGACTCATTCTCGAACGCGACGCGGCCGAAGTTCTGGTACGCCGACTGGAACGCCTGCGTGAGGTCGAAGATCGCCGACCAGATCTGGCGCTCGATCTTCACGCTGCGCCCGGCGTGACCGATGTACTGCACCGTCAGCGCCTTGAACAGCGCAAGGGCGTGCGCATCGATCACGAAGAGGGCGGCCAGCCGCTTGGGCGTAAGCGTGACGCCGGGTGCCGTGACCTCGGCGAGCACGCTGCGGATGCGCTCGTGCATCGTCAGCGCGTCCGAGGTCACGCCCGCGGCGATCCAGCGCTCGGCCGACCGGGCGTCCGCCAACGGGTCGCTGCGGGAGCTGCCAAATCCGAACATCCGCGGTCCTCTTCAACGCGGTTCGTCGTGCAAGAACCGAGCCCTGGCCTTGACCAGCTCGCGACGCCGCAGCTTCAGGGCACGGTTGCCGGCCATCGAATCGCCCGAGAAATGCCTGCGATGTTGCGCTGCCATGATGGCCTAAACGCCGATGCCTTGGCAAGACAATGCCCGGCGATTGGCACACATCGTGCATGACACTTGTCGTGGAGAACAGTGTGAAACAAGCGGTCGATTCCGCGGGATCAACGGTCGTCACCTCCGGTGCCGCCGGCGGGCCCGTATCGTCCCCCCTATCGCGACACCTGACGAAAGACGCTTAAGGACGACAGAAATGGGCATTCTGATAAAGACACCTGCGCGCCGCCGCGAAGGCCCGGACGCCGCTATCGCGACGCTGGACGACAGCGGTGAGTCCGTCGATGCCCTGCACATCCGCGAAGTCGTCCGCATCACGGGACTGCGGCGCGAGCAGCTGTACATGTGGCAGCGCCGCTACGGCTTTCCCGCGCCGCTCCGCGACGCGTTCGGCGATCGCGTATATCCACCCGACCAGGTCGCGCGCTTGCGCCTGATCAAGCAGTTGCTGTCCGAAGGCTGGCGCGCCGGCGCGGTCGTGCCGCTCGCCGATACGGCGTTGCAGTCGATGCTCGGGCTCACCGTCGAAGAGCCGATGCCGCTGCCGGTGGAAATCGAAACGGCGATACGCCTCCTGTCGTCGCACCGGATGGCCGAGCTGCAGAACCATCTTTCCAAGTTGCTGGCGAGCCAGGGGCTGCGCCGGTTCCTCGAGCAGACGCTGATCCCTTTGAACGAGGCCGTGCACGAGCAGGTGGTGCGCGGCGAGATGCACACGTTCCAGGAGCTCCGCTTCGCCGATCTCGCGCAGCGATTGTTGCGCGATGTTCGCGGGCCGTTGCGCGGATCGCGCGACGCGCGCCAGGTGCTGCTTGCGACGCCACCGAACGATCCCAATCAGCTCGGCCTGGCGATTCTCGAGCTGCTGCTGCATACGGAAGGCGTGATATCGATGACGCTCGGCGCAGGCACCCCGGCACAGGAAATCGCGGGTGCTGCCAAGGCGTACGACGCGGCACTCGTCGTGCTGCTGTTCGATCGCGGCATCTCGGGCAAGATCGCGGGTCAGGAGATCCGCGGCCTGCGTCATGCGCTTCCCGCCGACATGCCGTTGATCGTCAGCGGACGCGCGGTGAACCTGCTCGCGAAGCCGATCGACAACGCGCATACCGCTGCGGATTTCAATTCGGTGCTGTCCAGAATGCGCGCCGCAGGCGTCCTGCCGTCCGGCGGCGGACAGCGTTCCGCGGCGCCTTCGGAAGCAGCGTCTCCGTTCTAGCGCGCCCGGCCGGGCGCGTACAATGCGAGGCATGTCGCCTCGCGTTCGCGGGCCGTTCGCCCGCCGCCTCGTCGGTCACACGCTCGGACTGATCGCCGCCGCGCTTGTCGCGTGGCTGATCTTCCGCGGCTACCGACAGCCCGAGCTTCTTCTCGACCTCGCGAACATGCGGCTGTGCTGACGATCGCACGACCGTGCGGCCGCGGGACGTCTACGGCTCGTTCAGGAAGTCCTCGAGCTTGCGCCGGTCGCGCTTCGTTGGCCGGCCGGTGAAGCGAGTTTGGGCGGCGAGTGCCGCCTGGCGTTCGGCGATCGCCCGCCCGCGCGCCGCGACGCTCTCGGCCGACTCGCGATAAAGCAGCGCGGCGTCCGCGGCCGACCCACGCCGGTCGGACAGCGCGATCACTTCCGCATCCCACACGAGGCCCTGCCGGCGCACCGTCACGCGCAGGCCGACGCGCACCGCGTGCGCGGGCTTGACGCGCTCATCGTCGACGCGCGCCTGGCCGGCATCGATCGCTTGCGCCGCGAGCGTGCGCGTCTTGTAGAAGCGCGCGGCCCACAGCCACTTGTCGAAACGCACGCGCTCGCGCGGCTCGGTCATTGGACGCTCATGCGCTCACTGGGCTGGCTCGCCGGAGGCACGTTGCGTGAAGACGGCGCGCGCCTCGTCCGGCGTGAAGGAATAGCGGCGGTTGCAGAATTCGCAGGTGACCTCGACGTTGCCGCGCTCGGCAAGCGCGGCCTCGATCTCGTCGCGGCCGGCGATGACGAGCGCATTCTCGACGCGCCGGCGTGTGCAGGAGCAGCGCGCGCGGACCGGGCGCGCGTCGAACACGCGCAGATCGTCGTCGGGGAACCAGCGCGCGAGCGATTCCAACCGGGCCATCCCCGCATCCAGGTCGGCGGGCGCGACTGCGTCGAATGTGCGTGTGATGCGTTCCCATGTTGCGTCCTCGGCCGCACCGGATCCCGGCAGCCGCTGAAGCAGCAGGCCGGCGGCGCGGCCCTCGTTCGCGGACAGCAGGAGGCGGCTCGCCAACTGCTCGGACGTCGCGAGGTAGTGCTCCATCAAACCCGCGACCGTGTCCGCTTCGAGCGCGACGATGCCCTGGTAGAGCGTTCCCGCGTCGCGCGGATCGAGCGTGATCGTCATGCGTCCGCGCGCTCCGCCGGACAGCGCGACAAGGGTCGCTGCGTCGCCCTGCGTGCGCACGCGCGCTTCGTCCCACTGGGCGGTTGCGCGCAGGTCGAGCTTGCCGGTGCATTCGACCACCGCGAGCCGCACGGGGCCATCGCCGGCGATCTGCAGCAGCAGGCTGCCGTCGAGCTTCAGCGTCGATGCGAGCAGCACCGAGGCGGCGGCAAGCTCGGCGAGCGCACGCGCAAGCGCCGGCGGATATGGATGCGCCGCGACGATCGTCGTCGCTGCGGCGGGAAGGCGCACCAGCGCCCCGCGCACGGCAGCGCCTTCGAACACGAACGGAACGAGCGCGTCGCTCGCCTGCGCCAGCTTCACGCGATCGTCGTGAGCGTGTAGAGCGTGAGTGGCAGCGCCGAGTTCTTGTCGAACAGCGCGCCGGCCTCGACGCCGGCTTTCGCGACGGCGTCGGCGCTCTTCAGCCGGCCGTACAGCGCATTCATCGCGCCCAGCGCGAACTCGTGGCCCGAACCGGCCGCCCAGAAACGCGTGTACTCGAACACCTCGCGCATCGAGAAGACGCCGAAGATGCCGCGCGCGTTCGCGATCAGCGCAGTGACCTGCGTGGACTCGTACGGATCGTCGTCCTCTTCCTTGGGATTCAGGAAGTGCTGCTCCTTCAGGATCGGATGCAGCATGCGGAACGTCTCGAAGATCGAATGGCGATTCGAGAAGTCGAGGTCGTCGTGCTTCGCGAGCAGGCTCTGGAACACGAGCTGGTGCGCGGCCGAGCCGCACAGGCCGATGTACGTGTCCTTGTAACGCACGATCTTGTCATACGAGCGATCGTGCTCGGCGGCGAGGCGCGTGTCGCCGAACGTCGTGAGCGAGTCCGCCGCGATGGCGATGGTGTCGTCCTTGCGGACGACGACGAGCGTGGTCATGGGATGATTCCGCCGCGAGACGCGGGCCGGAACGTGCGGAAAGAGCGCGCAATTATACCCCGGCGGGCGCGGGCAGCATCGGCACCGGCGGCAGGTGGCGCGGTGTCCAGGCACGCGCCGCAAAGTCCCAGAACTCCGCAACGCTGCGCGGCGCGGACATGGGCATCGGCTGATCGAGAAACGTCCATGCGGCGGCGAGCGCAGGCAGCGGATCGTCCGGCAGCGCCCTGGCGCGCGTCTGCTTCGACAGCTTCTCGCCGGCGCCGTCGAGCGCGACCGGCACGTGCAGGTACGACGGTAGCGGGAGATCGAGCAATCGCTGCAGGTGGATCTGCCGCGGCGTCGACGCGAGCAGGTCGGCGCCGCGCACGATGTCGGTGATCGACTGCTCGGCGTCGTCGACGACCACTGCGAGTTGATACGCGAACAGTCCGTCGGCGCGCTTGATCACGAAGTCGCCCACGTCGCGCGCGAGATCCTGTGCCTGCGCGCCTTGCAGGCGGTCGTCGAACGCGATGGAGGCATTGCCGACGCGAATCCGCCACGCGCGCTCGCTGCGCGCCGCGCGCGACTGCGGTATGCCGTCGCGGCACGTGCCCGCGTAGACGTGCTCGCCGCCGGCGCCAACCGGCGCCGCTTGAACGTCGCGGCGCGAGCATGCGCACGGATAGGCGAGGCCGCGCTCGACCAGGCGTGCGAGTGCCTCGGCGTAACGTGCGCTGCGCTCCGATTGCCGCAGGATCGGCTCGTCCCAGGCGAAGCCATAGCGCGTCAGCGTGGCGACGATGTCGCGCTCGGCGTCGGGCTGCGCGCGCGGAAGGTCGACGTCCTCGATGCGCAACAGCCAGTGGCCGCGCCGCGCGCGCGCCTCGGCATGGCTCGCAAGCGCGGCGACCAGCGAGCCGAAATGCAGCGGGCCCGTCGGGGAGGGCGCGAACCGGCCGCGATACACGCTCAGCGCGGCATCGCCCCGCTGGTGGTCATCACGACAGGTGCGTTGAGGGTGGGCGCGTCGAAACGATAGCGGCCCGCCGCACCGAGCACCGCATTCGGATATTCGGCGCGCCCGAGGCTGCCGTTGTAGCGGCCAAGCGCGCGGAAGTAGTCGCCTTTCTCGGTGTCGAGATAGTGGCGCAGGATCACGCAGCCGTAGCGAAGGTTGGTGCGCAGATTGAAGAGGTTGTGGTCGGTGCTGCCGATGAGTCGGGACCAGAACGGCATCACCTGCATGTAGCCGCGCGCGCTGGCGACGGACACCGCGTACTTCTTGAAGCCGCTCTCGTGATGGATCACGCCGAGCACGAGCGTCGGGTCGAGCCCGGCGCGCGTCGCCTCGTAGTGAACGGTGGAGAGGAACTCGCCGCGATAGAGCGGATCGTCGAGGCGGTTCGCGAGGCGCCGCGACATCTCGGCCACCCAGGCGATGACGTCACGCCGGTTGGCGTAGTCGGCGGGCACGGGGTTGTCGGCGATCGCGCGCTGAAGCCCCGCGACCACCGACGGCGCGAGCCGCTCCTCGGCCTGCGTCCCGGCGTTCGCCGCCACCGGCGCGAGCGCAAGCCACGCCAGCGCTGCGACGCGCAACGCGAAGCGGCGGGCACCCCGATGACGCTGATTCCTGTGCTGCATCCAGTCCTTTGTGTCCGATTGCGTCAGCCGGCGACCCGCGCGCGAATCCACGCGGCGATCTCGCCCACGGGCACCGGCGTCGCCGAGGTATCCCGGCGTCCCTGGTACTCGACATGGCCGGCCGTGAGGCCGCGATCGCCGACGGTGATCCGATGCGGAATCCCGATCAGCTCCAGATCAGCAAACATCACGCCAGGGCGCTCGCCGCGGTCGTCCAGCAGGACGTCGACGCCCGCCGCGGCGAGATCGTCGTGGAGCCCGTCGGCGAACGCCTTGACGGCCGCGTTGCGGTCATAGCCGACGGCGGCGATTGCCACCGTGAAGGGGGCGAGCGCGTCGGGCCAGATGATGCCGCGGGTGTCGTGGTTCTGCTCGATCGCGGCCGCCACGACCCGGGTGACCCCGATGCCGTAGCAGCCCATTTCCATGACCTGCGACTGACCGCCAGCGTCAAGATAAGTTGCACCCAGCGCCGCCGAATAGACGTTGCCGAGGGCGAACACGTGGCCCACTTCGATGCCGCGCAGGATGTCGAGCGTGCCCTTGCCGTCGGGTGACGGGTCGCCCTTGACGACGTTGCGAAGGTCGGCCACCGCGTCCGGCTCGCGGCAATCGCGGCCGAAATTCACGCCCCGCAGGTGGAAATCAGGTTCGTTCGCACCGCAGACAAAATCGGCCATCGCGGCGACGCTGCGATCGGCGTAGAGAGGCATCGTTGACGGAATGCCGACCGGGCCGAGATAGCCGGGCTTGCAGCCCGTCGCGGCGACGATCTCGGCATCGCTCGCCCAGCGCCAAGGATCGAGGCCTGGAAGCTTGCCGATCTTGACCTCATTGCCGGTGTGATCGCCGCGCACGAGCAGCATCTGCACCTTGTCTGCGGCAAAGATCATCAGGCATTTCACCGTGCGCGCAAGCGGCAGGCCGAGAAGCGCGGCGACATCCTCGCACGTCGACTTGCCGGGGGTGGGCACTTTGGCCATCGCTTCCGCAGCTGCAGGCCGCGCGTTCGCGGGGGCGAGCGCTTCGGCGAGCTCGACGTTCGCGGCGTAGTCGGTCGCGGGGTTGTACGCAATCGCGTCCTCGCCCGAGTCCGCAAGCACCTGGAACTCATGCGACGCGAAGCCGCCGATGTTGCCGGTGTCCGCCTGCACGGCGCGAAACTCGAGCCCCATCCGCGTGAAGATGCGCGCGTAGGCGTCATACATGATCTGGTACGACTTCTTCAGCGACTCCTTGTCCGCGTCGAACGAGTACGCATCCTTCATGATGAACTCGCGCGAGCGCATCACGCCGAACCGCGGCCGCACTTCGTCGCGGAACTTGGTCTGGATGTGATAGAAATTGATCGGCAGCTGCTTGTAGCTCTTGAGCTCCTTGCGCGCGATGTCGGTGATCACTTCCTCGGACGTCGGCTGCACGACGAAGTCGCGGTCGTGCCGATCCTTGAGGCGCAGGAGCTCAGGCCCGTACTTCGCCCAGCGTCCGGATTCCTGCCACAGCTCGGCCGGCTGGATCACCGGCATCAGCAGCTCGATCGCGCCGCTGCCGTCCATCTCCTCGCGGATGATGTTCTCGACCTTGTGCAGCACGCGCACACCGAGCGGCATCCACGTGTAGCTGCCGGCGGCGAGGCGCTTGATGAGGCCGGCGCGCAGCATCAGCCGGTGGCTGGCGGTCTCCGCCTCGGCGGGGGCTTCCTTGAGCGTCGAAATGAAGTAGTGCGAAGCGCGCATCGTGCTGTTTTTCTTGGGAAAACCAGCATTGTACCCCGCCGGAGTTAGCTTCGGGCCGATCATCGCGTCCATGGCGCACACCGCCCACAGCGTGAAAGACTGACGACCCTTGAGGCGCGCCTCCGGCGCGGCGACCAAGCGCGCGGGTCCGAGCGCGCGGAAGGAGTGGACATGCAGGCGTTCGACACCGATGTCGCGATCATCGGCGCAGGCACGGCGGGGCTGTCCGCCTATCGCGCCGTCATGGCACAGGGGAAGCGCGCGCTGCTGATCGAGCGCGGACCCTACGGCACGACGTGCGCGCGCGTCGGCTGCATGCCGAGCAAGCTGCTGATTGCGCCCGCCGAAGCCGCGCACGCGGTGGAGCGCCTGCCCGCATTCGGCCTCGCCGTCGATGGTCCCGTGCGCGTCGACGGGCGCGCAGTGATGGCGCGCGTGCGCCGCGAGCGGGACCGCTTCGTCGGCTTCGTCACCGACGGCGTCGACATGATCCCGGCGGCGGACAAGCTGCGGGGCGACGCGCGCTTCGTCGACGACCGCACGCTCGCGGTCGGCGACCACACGACGGTGCGCGCGGGGGCGATCGTGATCGCGACGGGATCGTCGCCGGCGTTTCCCGCGGCGTGGCGCGATCTCGGCGATCGCGTCGTCACCACTGACGAAATGTTCGAATGGGACGACCTGCCTTCGAGCGCCGCGGTGTTCGGAGCGGGCGCCATCGGCTTGGAGCTCGGTCAGGCGTTGCATCGGCTCGGCGTGCGCGTCAAGGTATGCGGGCGCAGCGGCGGCGTGGCGCCGCTGCGCGACCCGCTGATCGTCGCCGAAGCCCGGCGCATCTTCGGCGCGGAGTTTCCGCTCGATACCAATGCCCGCGCCGACGTGGCGCGTGTGGGCGACGAGGTCGTGGTGACACACCATGACGCCGACGGCGCGACACGCGTGGAGCGCTATGCCTGCTTGCTGGCCGCGACCGGACGACGGCCCAACGTCGCCGGCCTGAACCTGGAAGCGACGACGCTCGCGCTTGACGCTGCGGGCGTGCCGCGCTTCGACCGCGCGACACTGCGCTGCGGCGCCTCGACGATCTTCATCGCCGGCGATGCAGCCGACGACATGCCGCTGCTGCATGAAGCAGCGGACGAAGGCCGGATCGCCGGCGACAACGCCGCACGCCTGCCGGACGTCCGTCCGAGCCCGCGTCATGCGGGCCTCGCAATCGTGTTCACCGATCCGCAGATCGCGATCGTCGGCGGGGGTCACGCCGCCGTGTGCGATTCGCCGTACGTGACGGGCCACGTTTCCTTCGAGAACCAGGGGCGTTCGCGGGTCATGCTGCAGAATCGCGGACGACTGCACGTGTACGCGGAGCCCGCCTCGGGGAAGTTCCTCGGTGCCGAGATGCTCGGGCCCGCGGCGGAACATATCGGCCATTTGCTCGCGTGGGCGCGGCAGCTCGACCTGACGGTGAGCGAAATGCTCACGCTGCCGTTCTATCACCCGGTCATCGAAGAGGGTTTGCGCACCGCGCTGCGCGATGCGCAGGCGAAGCTCGATGCCGGCCACGTCGAGCCCGCCTGCTCGGCGCCGATCGAGGCGCTGATGGCGTGAGGCTTCGCATGGTCGCCCCTCACCCCGGACCTTCCCCGCTGCGCGGGCCGAGGGGGAAAACGCTAGCGGACGACGAGTACCGGCACCTTCGAGTGCGTCAGCACCTTCTGCGTCTCGCTGCCCAGCAGCAACGCGGTGAGGCCGCGGCGGCCGTGGGAGGCCATCACGATGGCGTCGCATTTGGTCTTCTTCGCCGCGGCCAGGATCGCCTCCCACGGCGCCGGCGAGATCGCATGCATGGTCGCGCATTCGATGCCGCCGGCCTCGGCCTTCGTCTTCACCGGCCCCAGGATTCGCTCAGCTTCCTTGAGCGCCATCGCCGCGTAGTCCTTGCGCGAGACCGGATCGTAGACGACGCCGTCGGAAAAGGCGGGCATCGGATAGTCGGGCGACGCGTAGAACGCGGTCAGCTTCGCCGACAGCGCCTGCGCGAGCGCGATGGCCTGCGTGACAGCCTTGCCCGACAGCTTGGAACCGTCGGTCGCGACGAGCATGTGCTTGTACATGGGCCCTCCCGTGAAGTTGACCTCTCCATCATAGACCCGCGAGCGTCGAGTGGATTGACCCACGTCAACCCAAGCGGAGCGCGCACACTTAGGTCCATGACCGCGTCGACGCTCGGGCGTCTACTGCATCGTGCCGTTCGGCACGCACGGTACACTCGCGCCCATTCCGCCCTAGCATCAACCGCAAGCGATGCACGAGCCCGACGATCCGCGCGCCTGGGCCGCCGCGGCGCCACCGGGCGCCGCGCGGATGCATGCGCTCGCCCGCGCCAGCCTCGACGCCGCCACGCGCCAGGACGGCGACCGCGCCGACGACATGCTTCGCTCCGCTCTCGCGGCGCAGTTGTGCGGCGACGGGGCGGCGCTTGCGGAGACGTTCGCGACCGCGCCCGGCGCGGCCATCTATCGCCACCTGTGGCGTGCGCTGGTCGATGCCGAGGCAATTGCGCCGGAGAGCGATGTGCAGGCGACGGTGTTCGCACTGCCGGTCGTGATTGTCGCGGGTCTCGCGGACGGGACCGGCACGAGCGCGACGCTGCCCGGCATGCTTTCGGACGCGGCCGGGCTGGCGTCGATCCTGCGCGAGCACGGCGCGCTCGCCGGCAACCAGACCTTCGCCCTCGCCACCGCGCTGGCGGCTGCAGAGACGATCGACCTCGCGCACCTGCCTCGCCTGCTGGCGCCGCGCTCGCTCGCCGCCACGAGTGCGCACGTTCTGCACGCGCCGGTCGACCTCGCGCCGGCGCCCATCGCGCTGGCGGAAGGACACGAGAGCGTACACGTGCGTTTCATCGTGGGGATCGCGCTCGCGGCGGCGGGGGCCGACCTCGTGGCTGCTCGCGATGGCGACAAGTGGGGCATGCAGCTTGCGCGCGCAATCGGCGTGCAGCTCGCGGTTCCCGGCGTGTCGGTGCTGGCGCTGCCGCATGCGCCGCTGCGGCTCGTCCCCGCGTTGCAGACCGGGCGTGCGCTCCAGCGCGAGGTGGCGGCGCAGGTGTTCCTGAGCAACGCGCTGCGGCGGATGCGGGGCGCCACCGGTGAGCCGTCGGCGGTGATCAGCGCACACCGCGTTCCGGGCACGCCGTCCGGAGGCGAACTGCGACTGTCGCTGTCGTCGCCGTTCGCGCCGCGCGACGCCGAGGGCTTTCGCTGTCCGCTCTACGCTGCGGATCGCACCGCGGACGTCGTGCAGACGTTGACCGCGTTGTTGCGCGATTGCCGCGTGACCGACGTCCGCGTACTCGCGGGCGTCCACGCGGACCTCGATGCCGCCACCGGTGTGCCGCTGCTGTTTCGCGCCGACGCGCTGCACTGAACGGGGCGTAGCCCGGCCACCCAAAGGCGCTCGATCCCTTTGGCGGAAGCGGCACGAAGCGTCGCTCGGGGGACCGCTTGATATGCGGCGACACGAATTCCCGTGGCCTGCGTGCCCTCGCGCCGCTTGACCCGGCCGATGCCGCTGACCTGCTGGCGGACCTCGGGATCGCCGTAATACTCGACGCTGCCCGCGCCCGAAATCGATGCGCGCAGCGTCTTCTCCACCCGCAGCACGATGCTGCCGGCGCCGCTGACCGATACCTTGGCGTTCTGGCTCGCAAGCTCCCCCGCATGGACTTCCCCGGCGCCGGAGATCGAGATTTCCTGGTCGACGACCTTGCCGCCGAGCGTCGCCTTGAGCGCGCCGGCGCCCGACAGCCTGAGCGCGCGCGCCTGCAGATCGTCGATGCGCAGCGAGCTGCCGCCTGCCGCGGCGATGCGCAGCGCATCCGCGTCGAGCCGCGCTGCGGACACCTTGACCGACCCCGCGAGCGCAATGGCTTCCAGCGTCCGATACCTCACCGTGACCTTGGGCGTGGCCGTGCCCCGGCTGCCGCCGATGATGGCGCTCCACCAGCGCTTCGTCTCGCCGGCGCTGATCTCCAGCGTGCTGCCTTCGACCCGCGCGCGGACCCGCGATTGCACGCCGGGTACCGCCTCGACGACCACTTCCTCCCGGCCCGACGGTACGAGCGTGACGTCGACATTCCCCGTCACGTCGAGCTTGCGGAACGGTGCGACCGCGCGAGTCTCGGTGACGACCTCTCCGGCGCCCGCGTTCCCGACGCGATGGAGCGTCCACCAGGCGAGTGCGGCGGCGGCAGCGATGCAGCCGAGGACGAGAAGGGGCAGGGTGGCGCGGTGCATGAGGGGATCTCGCGTGAGGCGTCTATCCGCTTGGATGCGGCGAACCTGCGCGGCGGATTCACCCGCAAGCTCGCAAGGTAGTATGCGCTGGATGCTCCTGCCGTACCTGCACTACGCCCCTGCGCTCCAGCCCCCGTTCGAGCTGGCCGCGACAGCCGCCGTTGCCGGCCGTGTATCCGCAGGTCCCGGACTCGTCCTGCGGGACTGTGCGACGCTGCGCGCCGACGGCGAGGAGATCCGCATCGGCGCCGGCGTCTTCTTCGCCGAGCGCTCCACCGTGCACATCGTCGACGGCCGGCTGCCGGCGGTCATCGGCGATCGCGTGACCGTCGGGCGCTACGCGCTGGTCCATGCGTGCACACTGGGCGACGGTGTGGTCGTCGGCGACGCCGCGGTCGTCATGGACGGCGCACATGTCGGCGCCGGGGCGCTGGTCGCGCCCGGCGCGCTGGTGGCGCCCCGCAAACAGCTGGACGGCGGCGCGCTCTATGCCGGCAATCCCGCGGTCCGGGTTCGCGACATTGCGCCGGACGAGCTCGCGATGGCGGCCAACGCCATTCGCGACGGCAGCGCGGGGGCGCCGCTCGTCCGCGAAAGCGACCTGCCGCCGCTCGACAATCGGGCCTATGAGCCACCGGCGGGCAGCGCCGGCGCGCTTGCGCGGGCGGGCGCGAACGCGAAGGCGTTCGTCGCCGCGACCGCGGCCGTCCACGGCGACGTCGCTCTCGGCGACGATGCCGGGATCTACTTCGCGTGCGCGGTGGTCGCCGGCGGCGCGATGATCACCATCGGCGAAGGGACCAACGTGCAGGACAACGCGCTGCTGGTCACCGACGCCGCGCGCGGCGACCTTGCCATCGGCCGCCGCGTCACGATCGGACACAACGTACGGATGGGGGCCGGCGCGATCGGCGACGACGCACTGATCGGCATGGGCGCGCAGCTTGGCGACGGCGTCATCGTCGAAGCGGGCGCCTGTGTCGGCGGCCGCGCGCTCGTCCTGCCGGGCACCGTGGTGAAATCGGGCTGGATCTGGGCGGGCCGGCCGGCGCGGGCGTTTCGCGAGATCCGGCCGGACGATCGCGCGGGCTTCGCGCGCGCCGCAGAGGTGTACGTCCGCTACACGCGGGCCTATCGCGGCGGCTAGCGCGCGCCGGCCGTCACTTCGCGCGGAACACGATGTCGCCGTACCACGCTTCGACGCTCTCGCCTGTGTTGTCGGTGTCGGTCAGCACCGCCACGCCGGTCAGTTTGCCGGGCTCTTCGTTGAACGCCTTCTTGTAGTCCTCGACGGCGTTGCGCGCCAGGTTCTGCCACGCGCCGACGCCCGCGGCGCCGCTCGACGCGACGACCATCTGTATCCGCGCGCTGCGGGGATTCGGCACGATCTTCCCCACCGGCTCCTTGTTCGACCAGATGTACATCAGCGTCGCATAGGGAAGCTCGCGCCCGGACAGGAGCTTGCCCGCGGCGATCGTGCTGCGGTCGGAGAACGACAGCTTCGACTTGTCCCCGTCGAACTCCAGCACGACGCGCACCGGCGAGTCCTCCTTGGTCGCGGCGCTGTTGTCGGCGGTGTCGATGAGTCGGCTGATCTTCCAGCGCCAGCTGATGAGCGGCGCGGCGTTGAGATCGAACGTCGTCTTGTAGCCGACCAGGCTGGCCGCGCCGTCGGCCGTGGCGTGCAGGACTATCGTGCCGCCAACGTCGACGAAGTCGTAGACGGTGGGCTTTTTCTGATCGTTGATCTTGATCGGCGCCCAGCCTTCGGGCAGCGCGGTTCCCGGCTTCGCCGCAGAGAACGGCGTCACCAGCGGTGTCGCGGTCATCGATTGCGCGAATGCGGCTGCACAGGGCACGACGGCAAACGCGACACAGAGCACGGCGATTCGTGGGCGCATGGCGGCAAGCTCGCGAGAGACCCCCGCGCGAGTCATGCCGGCGGCATGGCGTCCCGCTGGCGGGCGTGCGGCATGATAACGTACCCTTTTTGGTCCGGTCACCTTCTCGTCATGAGCCTCGATCGCGTTCCCGCCGGCAAGGACATTCCGAACGACTGCAACGTGATCATCGAGATCCCGATGCGCGCGGACCCGATCAAGTACGAGGTGGACAAGGAGACGGGCGCCGTCTTCGTCGACCGCTTCATGTCGACGGCGATGCACTATCCGTGCAACTACGGCTACATTCCGCGCACGTTGTCCGACGACGGCGATCCCTGCGACGTGCTCGTGCTGTCGCCGGTGCCGCTCATCACCGGCGTCGTCGTCCGCTGCCGGCCGATCGGCATGCTGAAGATGGAGGACGAGGCAGGCGGCGACGAGAAGATCCTCGCCGTGCCGATCGACAAGCTGTCGTCGCTGTATCTCGCGATCGAGACGCACCGCGACCTGCCCGAGATCCAGCTCTCGCAGATCGCCCACTTCTTCCAGCACTACAAGGACCTCGAGCCGAAGAAGTGGGTTCGGCTCGCCGACTGGGTCGGGCCGGACGAGGCGAAGAAGGAAATCCTCGACAGCGCGACGCGCTACGAAATCGCGGCGCGCAGCCGGGCGAGTTGACACGCGCCGGTCGCGGGCAGGTTGGCGCGGCGGCGCCGTCAGTTGGCGTGCAGGCGCTGTTTCCCGCGCTGTTCGTATTGCTGTGGAGCACCGGCTTCATCGCGGCGAAGTACGGCCTGCCCTACGCGCCGCCCTACAAGTTCCTGCTGATCCGCTTCGCGTGCGTCGCCGCGCTGATGACCGTCGTCGCGCTCGCCACGCGTGCCGTGTGGCCGAAATCCGCGCTGCAGGTGCTGCACGTCGCCATTGCCGCCTGGCTCGTCCATGCGTGCTATCTGGGCGGCGTGTTCGTCGCGATTTCGCACGGCATGCCGGCGGGGACGAGCGCCATGCTGGTCGGCCTGCAGCCGCTGCTCACCGTCGTGATCGCGCGGCTGTGGCTCGATGAGCGTGTCGTGCCGCTGCAATGGCTGGGGCTGTTGCTCGGCCTGGCGGGTGTGTACTTCGTCGTGCGCCACAAGGTGGACTTCAGCGGCGACCTCGCGGGCCTCGTCCCCATCTCGCTTGCGCTGGTCGCGATCAGCGTAGGCACGCTCTACCAGAAGCGCTTCTGCGCGAAGGTCGACCTGCGCAGCGGCGCGGTGATCCAGTTCTGGGCCTGCGCGCTCGTCTACGTGCCGATCGTCCTGCTTGCCGGTGAACGTGCCGTCGACTGGACGCCGCAGTTCGTCTTCGCGCTCGGCTGGTCGGTGCTGGTGCTGTCGGTCGGCGCGATCAGCCTGCTGTACTGGTTGCTGCGCCACGGCGCCGCGGCCGACGTCGCGCGCCTTTTCTACCTCGTGCCGCCGGTGACGGCCGCAATGGCGTTCGCGCTGTTCGGCGAACGGCTGGACGCGCTGGCGCTCGCCGGCATGGCGCTGATCGCAATGGGCGTGGCCATGGCGCGACCGCGCGCATAGCGTTTCGCGGCGGGCGGGCTCCAACCCGAACGGGGCGGGAAAGCGCCGGTCGCGCGGCGTATTCTGATCGCGTGCTGGACGACGGCGACGCTCCCCGTCCGGCGCCGCCCGCGACGCGCAGCTCGCGCCTCGCAGTGGCGTACTTGCCCCCGCGCCGCATCGCCGGCTGCGGCGCAAACCCGCAAACAGGAGGATCGACATGAATACTCGTGCACTCACCACGATGTCGACGTTCGCTGTCGCCTTCGCAGCTTCGATGCCGGCCATTGCCGGGCCGTCGTGCAGCAACGCCACGATACGCGGCACTTACATGTTCACCTGCGAAGGCTTGCTCTCTCCGGCGCCAGGGGCGCCGCTGCTGCCGACGAGGTCGCTCGGTACGTGCAAGTCGAACAAGGCAGGATTCGTCACCTGCGAAGGGCGTGTCAACCTCAACGGAACGATCCTGATCCAGGACCTCGTCGGGAACTCGCAGACCGAAGCGGATTGCACTGGCGACGTGCACTACGACCAGAAGATCAACGGCCAACCCGCCGGACAACTCAACGCGCACTACGTCGTCCGCGACAACGGCGACTCGATCAACGGTCTTCCGACCGATCCCGGGCAGGTGCTGTCCTGCACGCTGAAGCGCCTGAGCCACGACGATCACTGAAGCGTACATGTGGCCCGGCTCGCCGCGGCGATCCCGCGCGCGGGCCGGCGCACGCGGGAGCAATCTCCCCGCGAGTCGTCAAGATCGCGGTGGCCGTTGCACGCCGCCGTTGACCACCGCCACGCACGGATTCCAGCCGACCGCATATGCGAGGTCGGCAGGCCGCTCGATGTCGAACAGCGCGAAATCGGCGATCTTGCCGACTTCGAGACTGCCGAGCGTATCGGCCAGGCCAAGCGCGCGTGCGGCCTGGAGCGTGACGCCCATGACCGCCTCCTGCGGTGTCAGGCGGAACAGCGTGCATGCCATGTTCATCGTGGTGAGCAGCGACATGACCGGCGACGAGCCCGGATTGCAGTCGGTCGATATCGCGATCGGCACGTTCGCGTCCCGTAACGCCTGAATCGGCGGCACCCGCGTTTCACGCAGGTAGTAGAAGGCGCCGGGCAGCAGGACGGCGACGGTGCCGGCTGTCGCCATCGCCGCGATTCCATCGGCACCGAGCCATTCGAGATGGTCGGCCGACAACGCGGCGTAACGCGCGGCAAGCGCAGCGCCGTGCTGATCCGACAGTTGCTCGGCATGCAGCTTCACCGGCAGATTCAGCGCGCGCGCCGCGCGGAATACGCGCTCGGTCTGCGCGGGCGTGAACCCGATCGTGTCGCAGAACGCATCGACGGCGTCGACCAGCCCTTCCGCGGCGAGCGCAGGCAGCATGTCGTCGCAGACTGCACCGATGTAGTCGTCGGGACGTCCGGCGAACTCCGGCGGCAGCGCGTGCGCGCCGAGAAAGCTCGTCCGCACCCGCACCGGCAGCATCCGGGCGATCGTGCGCGCGGCGCGCAGCATCTTCGCTTCGGCTTCGCGTTCCAGCCCGTAACCGGATTTGATCTCGATCGTCGTCACGCCCTCGGCGAGAAGGCTCTCGACGCGCGGCGCACTCGCCGCCACCAGATCGGCTTCCGTCGCCGCGCGCGTCGCCTTCACCGTCGAGGCGATCCCGCCCCCGCGCCGCGCGATTTCTTCGTACGTCGCGCCGTTCAGCCGCGCCTCGAACTCGTCGCTGCGATTGCCGGCGTAGACGATGTGCGTATGACAGTCGATCAGGCCCGGCAACAGCCAGCAGCCGCGACCGTCCTCGGTGACGCGCGCTGTCGAGCCGGCCGGAATGTCGCCGCGCCTGCCGAGCCAGGCGATGCGTCCGTCCTTGACGGCGATCGCGCCGTCGCGAATCCTGCCGTATTCCTCGGCACCCGGCGCGAGCGTGGCGAGATGAACGTCGATCCACAGCGCATCGAAATCGTGCGCGTCGCTGCCGGCCATCGCGTGCCCTTCGTCAGCCGATCATCGGCAGGCGCAGGTTCTGCTCGTGCGCGGTGCGAATGGCCGCCTCGTAGCCCGCGTCGGCGTGGCGCATCACGCCGGACGCCGGATCGTTGAACAGCACGCGTGCGAGCCGCTTCGCCGCGGCGTCGGTCCCGTCGGCAACGATCACCACGCCCGCATGTTGCGAATAGCCCATGCCGACGCCGCCGCCGTGATGGAACGACACCCACGTCGCGCCGCCGGCGGTGTTGAGGAGCGCGTTCAGAAGCGGCCAGTCGGACACCGCGTCGGTGCCGTCACGCATGCTCTCCGTCTCGCGATTGGGGCTCGCGACCGAGCCGGTGTCCAGATGATCGCGACCGATGACGATCGGTGCTTTCAGCTCGCCCGACTTCACCATTTCGTTGAACGCGAGACCTGCGCGATGCCGCTCGCCGAGTCCCAGCCAGCAGATGCGCGCGGGCAGGCCCTGGAACGCAATTCGCGCGCGCGCCATGTCGAGCCACCGGTGCACGTGCGCATTCTGCGGGAACAGCTGCTTGATCTTCGCGTCGGTCTTGTAGATATCCTCCGGGTCGCCTGACAGCGCCACCCAGCGGAACGGTCCCTTGCCTTCGCAGAACAGCGGCCGGATGTACGCCGGAACGAAGCCCGGAAAATCGAACGCGTTCGCCACACCCTGGTCGAACGCGACCTGCCGCAGGTTGTTGCCGTAGTCGACGACGGGAATGCCCATCGCGTGGAAGTCGAGCATCGCGCGCACGTGCACGGCACAGGACTGCGCGGCGGCGGACGTCAGCGACGCGTGCATCGCATGGTCGCGCTGCGCCGCCTTCCAGCGCTCGACCGTCCAGCCGATCGGCAGATAGCCGTTGACGAGATCGTGCGCGGACGTCTGGTCGGTGACGAGGTCGGGCTTCATGCCGCCGGCCTTCGCGCGGTTCGCGAGCTCGGGCAGCACGTCCGCTGCATTGCCGAGTACGCCGATCGACACGGCCTCCTTGCGCTCGCAATGCTGGCGAACGAGCGCCAGCGCATCGTCGAGGTTCGCGGCAATCTTGTCGAGATAACGGGTACGCAACCGGAAGTCGAGGCTCGACTGCTGGCACTCGACGGTGAGCGACACCGCACCGGCAAAGGTCGCCGCGAGCGGCTGCGCACCGCCCATGCCGCCCAGTCCCGCCGTCAGGATCCAGCGTCCCGCCCATGAGCCGCCGAAGTGCTGGCGACCGGCCTCCGCGAACGTTTCATACGTCCCCTGCACGATGCCCTGGCTGCCGATGTAGATCCAGCTTCCCGCGGTCATCTGGCCGTACATGAACAGGCCCTTGCGGTCGAGCTCGTTGAAGTGTTCCCACGTCGCCCAGCGCGGCACGAGGTTGGAGTTGGCGAGCAGCACGCGCGGCGCGTCGGCATGCGTCTTGAACACGCCGACCGGCTTGCCGGACTGGATCAGCAGCGACTCGTCGTCGCCGAGGTCCTTCAGCACCTCGAGGATGCGATCGAAGCACGCCCAGTCGCGCGCGGCGCGGCCGATGCCGCCGTAGACGACGAGATGCTGCGGATTCTCGGCGACGTCGGGATCGAGGTTGTTCTGGATCATCCGGTATGCCGCTTCGGTGAGCCAGCTCTTGCAGGCGCGCTGCGCGCCTCGCGGCGCGCGGATCACGCGGGACGCATCGAAACGGGGATCGTGGTCGAGGTCGCTCAGGTTCGACATCGGAGGCTCCCTTGCATGGGTTGCCAGTGTAGCGCCGCTCAGCTGTCCTGCACGATCCGCGTTCCCGCGATGCGGTCGTGCAGGAACTGACGCTCTGCATCGACGAACGCTGCGAGGTAGTTCAACGCGAGGGGGACGAGCGCGACGCCGGCGAGCCCGTAGGGCTTCATCGTCACGTAGGTGAAAAGCGCCAGGACCGGCCCGATCCAGCCGCCGAGATAGCGGATCAATGCACGTCGATAGGCGGGCGGTCGACCCTCGAGCGTCACGACCCGCAGTCGCCACGTCTTTTGCGGCAGCGTGCGCCGCCCGCCGGTCCAGAACCAGATGAAATAGGCCGCGGCGATCGCGAACAGCGCGCAGAAGAGGATCGCGCGGGACGGCAGGTCGGGCACCGCCAGAGACGCAGCGCTCGCCGCGCGCCCGTGCGAAACGAGCGGCAGCAGAAGGAAGCTCGCGATGAAGAGGAGCGCCGTCAGCAGCAGCGCTTCGTATGCGAGGCTTGCGAGGCGGCGTGTCAGGCCGGCAACAGGAAGCAACGTGGGTGCGTTCAGCGCGGCGGCACGCTCGCGGGCGTGGGGCCCTGTGGCGCCGGCGGCGGTGGCGTCACGGGCGGCGCCGGCGCGCGCAGGGGTGCGGTGACGCGCGCAGGGCTGCTGGCGGGCGGTTGCTTGGCCGCGAGTTCACGCTTGGTTTCCGTGGGAAGCTGCTGGTACTCCATCCACTTCTGCCGCACTTCTTCTTTCTTGTCGGGCGGCAGCTTCTTCAGGTTCTTGTACTGCTCGCGCGCCGCCTGGCGCTGCTCCGGCGTGAGTGACGACCACGAGCGCATCTGTTCGTGGACGCGCTGCTGCTCGTCGGGCTGCATCTTCGGGTACCGCTGGGCGATGCCGCGCCACTTGGACTTGCGCGCGGCGTCGAGCTTGTCCCAATCGGACGCAAGCGGCGCCAACGTCTCCCGTTCCTGCGGAGACAGCTCCAGCCACATCGGCGATTTGAGCGCGATCTGCGCATGGGTGACCGGTGCCGCCGCCAGCAGGACGCCGGCCGCGACAACGGCCGTCAGGGTTCGAATGAAGTCTTGAGCCAATTCTGGAATCCCCGATCCAGGTAGGCGTCGATGGGCAGGTCGGACGACAGGAGCTGCGCGTCGAGTTCTTCGAACTCGCGGACCTGCTGGACGGCTCTCCACTGCTGCCAGCCGAAGGCTGCGAGCGCGACCAGCGCAGCCATGGCGAGCCACAGCCGAAGCGTTCCCAGCGCCGGCCGCCGCCCGCCTGTGCCCGTTCCTCCGGTGCCGGCAAGCGCGTGCGCCATCTGCCGGCCCGCGGCCGGCGCCGGCTCGCCCAGCCGCGCGAGCGCGGCCACCCGCGCCTGTTGCAGCCGATAGGCGGTGCCGGCCTTGAGCGTCGCGGTGCCGGAGTCGAGGTAAGTGGTTATTTTCTTGGCGGTTTCGGATTCGCGCGTGTTCATGGGACTCTCACCTTCGCGCTTCGGACGGACGGGCGCACTCATAGCCTCACCCCTTTGACTTTCAGCATCTCGGACAGCGCATGAACGGCCCGCGAGCAATGGGTTTTGACGCTGCCCTCCGAGCAGCCCATCGCCGCCGCGGTCTCCGCGACGTCCAATTCCTCCCAGTAACGTAGCAGGAATGCCTCGCGTTGACGTGCCGGCAGCCTCGCCAGCGCCTGCTCGATGATTCCGACGATTTGACTTTGTTCGACCTGCACCGCGGGATCGATGGTCGCGTTCGAGGCCGACTTTGCCGATAAAGTTTCGAGCGGGTCATAATCCTCGTCTTTATCGCCTTTATCACCGAACGCCGAGAGCAGGACCGTCCAGGTGGAACGCACCTTTTGCCGCCGGAAATGGTCGTGGATGGTGTTCTGCAAGATGCGCTGAAACAGCATCGGCAGCTCACCCGGCGGCTTTTCGGCGTATTTTTCCGTAAGCTTGAGCATGGCGTCCTGCGCGATGTCGAGCGCGGCGTCCTCGTCACGGACCGCGAACATCGCCTGCTTGAACGCGCGCCGCTCGACGCCCGCGAGAAAGGCCGCGATTTCTTGGTGGGTGGCCAGGGGTGTGTCGTTGGAAGGGAATGCCGACCGATTATAGGCGGAACGATACCTTTTCCGGGCGCTGCAACTGCGCGCGGTCATGGTGCAGTGAAGCATCCGCGCACTTGACCCGCCGGCACCTTTGCCGCTAGTGTCTTGTTTCCGGGCCGCGAGGCGCGGATGTTGTACTGCAAAAACGGCCGTTTGCATCCCCTCCGACGGTGCCACAAGCGTTGGCGGAGCTTCCCTCGGGACGCGGCGGAACCGGCTTTCTACCCGATCAAGCCTTGGTGGACGCGCAACAAAGCTCTCGCGTCCCTTGAGTTTGCAGCCCCCGGCACGCGCGACGCGGCCGGGCAAACTTTCATCGTCAAGAGGCTACGAATCATGCAACTAACGGGTGCGGAAATCACGATCCGCTGCCTCCAGGAAGAAGGCGTCGAGTACGTCTTCGGCTATCCGGGCGGCGCGGTCCTCAACATCTACGACGAGCTCTTCAAGCAGGAAAAGGTCAAGCACGTCCTCGTCCGGCATGAACAAGGCGCGGTCCACGCGGCCGACGGCTATTCACGCTCGTCGCACAAGATCGGTGTCGCGCTGGTCACCTCCGGACCCGGCGTCACCAACGCCGTCACCGGCATCGCGACGGCGTACATGGATTCGATTCCGATGGTCGTGATCACCGGCCAGGTGCCGACGCACGCCATCGGACAGGACGCTTTCCAGGAATGTGACACGGTCGGCATCACGCGGCCGTGCGTCAAGCACAACTTCCTCGTGAAGGACGTCAACGAGCTCGCGTTGACGATCAAGAAGGCGTTTTATCTGGCGGCGACCGGCAGGCCCGGGCCGGTGCTGGTCGACATCCCGAAGGACGTTACCCAGGCTTCGGCGGAGTTCGTCTATCCGAAGACCGTGTCGCTGCGCTCGTACAACCCGGTGACCAAGGGCCATGCCGGCCAGATCAAGAAGGCCGTGCAGCTCCTGCTCGACGCGAAGAAGCCGATGATCTACACCGGCGGCGGCGTCATCCTGAACAACGCGTCGTCACAGCTGACGCGGCTCGTGCGCCTGCTGGGCTTTCCGTGCACGAACACGCTGATGGGGCTGGGCGCGTTTCCGGGCACCGACCCGCAGTTCACCGGCATGCCGGGCATGCACGGCACGTACGAGACCAACATGGCGATGCAGGAATGCGACGTGCTGTTCGCCGTGGGCGCGCGCTTCGACGATCGCGTGATCGGCGATCCGAAGCATTTCTATCGCGCCGACCGCAAGATCATCCATATCGACATCGACCCTTCGTCGATCAGCAAGCGCGTGAAAGTCGACGTGCCGATCGTCGGCTACGTCGGCGACGTGCTGGAGGAGATGCTGAAGATCCTGGAGTCGTCGCCGCAACGGCCTGACGCCACGGCGCTGAAGGCGTGGTGGTCGCAGATCAAGGAGTGGCAGCGCAAGGATTGCCTCAAGTACGACCGCGCGAGCAAGCTGATCAAGCCGCAGTTCGTGATCGAGAAGCTCTACGAACTGACCAAGGGCGACGCATTCATCACGTCCGACGTCGGCCAGCATCAGATGTGGGCCGCGCAGTACTACAAGTTCGACAAGCCTCGCCGGTGGATCAATTCCGGCGGCCTCGGGACGATGGGCTTCGGCCTGCCGGCGGCGATGGGCGTGCAGATGGTCAATCCCGACGCGACGGTCGCCTGCGTGACCGGCGAGGCGTCGATCCAGATGTGCATCCAGGAGCTGTCGACCTGCAAGCAGTACCACCTGCCCATCAAGATCGTGAACCTCAACAACCGCTACATGGGCATGGTGCGGCAGTGGCAGGAGTTCTTCTACGGCAACCGCTACGCCGAGTCGTACATGGACGCGCTGCCGGATTTCGTGAAGCTCGCCGAAGCCTACGGCCACGTCGGCCTCAAGATCGAGAAGCCGGGCGACGTCGAGGGCGCGCTCAAGGAGGCGTTCGCGCAGAAGGAACGGCTGGTCTTCCTCGACTTCATCACCGACCAGTCGGAGAATGTGTTTCCGATGATCCCGGGCGGCAAGGGGCTGACGGAAATGATCCTCGCCGAGGAGCTGTGATGAGACATATCCTGTCCATCCTCGTCGAGAACGAGGCGGGCGCGCTGTCGCGCATCTCGGGACTGTTCTCCGCGCGCGGCTACAACATCGAATCGCTGACGGTGGCGCCCACGGAAGACGCGACGATGTCGCGGATGACGATCGTCACCACGGGGTCCGACGACGTCATCGAGCAGATCACCAAGCAGTTGAACAAGCTGGTCGAAGTCGTCAAGGTCGTCGACTTGACCGAAGGGAACCACATCGAACGCGAGCTGATGCTCGTCAAGGTGCGGGCGGCGGGCAAGGACCGCGACGAGATGAAGCGTCTCGCCGACATCTTTCGCGGCCGCATACTCGACGTCACCGACAAGAGCTACACGATCGAGCTGACCGGGCCCGGCGAGAAGCTCGACGCGTTCATCGGCGCGATCGAGCCCGGCGTGATTCTCGAGACGGTTCGGACCGGCGCGTCCGGCATCGGTCGCGGCGAACGGATACTGCGAATCTGAAAACATACCTGTCCATGTGGGGCCGGCTTCAGCCGGCCGCGACGCCGCGTCAGGCTGAAGCCCGACCCACATATAACTGAAGCAAGGGAGCTGCTAGATGAAGGTGTACTACGAGAAGGACGCGGACCTGTCGCTGATCAAGGGCAAGAAGGTGACGATCGTCGGCTACGGTTCGCAGGGGCACGCGCACGCGCAGAACCTGAACGACTCGGGCGTCAAGGTGGTCGTCGGTCTGCGCAAGGGCGGCGCGTCGTGGGACAAGGCGAAGAAGGCCGGCCTCAAGGTCGCCGAAGTCGGCGAGGCGGTGAAGGGCGCCGACGTCGTCATGATGCTGATGCCCGACGAGAGCATCGCCGCGACTTACGTCAGCGACGTCGAGCCGAACATCAAGAAGGGCGCGGTGCTCGCATTCGCGCACGGCTTCAACATCCACTATTCGCAGGTCGTGCCGCGCGGCGATCTCGACGTCGTGATGATCGCGCCGAAGGCGCCCGGCCACACCGTGCGCTCGACGTACGCAGCCGGCGGCGGCGTGCCGATGCTGATCGCGGTCCACCAGGACGCGTCGAAGAAGGCGCGCGACATCGCGCTCTCCTACGCGGCGGCGATCGGCGGCGCGCGCGCCGGCGTGATCGAGACGAATTTCCGCGAGGAGACGGAGACCGACCTTTTCGGCGAGCAGACCGTGCTGTGCGGCGGCCTGGTCGAGCTGATCAAGGCCGGCTACGAGACGCTGATCGAGGCGGGATACGCGCCCGAGATGGCGTACTTCGAGTGCCTGCACGAGGTGAAGCTGATCGTCGACCTGATCTACGAGGGCGGCATCGCCAACATGAACTACTCGATCTCGAACAACGCCGAGTACGGCGAGTACGTGACGGGCCCGAAGATCGTCACGGCCGAGACCAAGCAGGCGATGCGCGACGCGCTGCTGCGCATCCAGACGGGCGAGTACGCGAAAGACTTCATCCTCGAGAACCGCGCGGGCGCGCCGACGCTGAAGTCGCGCCGCCGCCTCACCTCCGAGCATTCGATCGAGCAGGTAGGCGAGAAGCTGCGCTCGATGATGCCGTGGATCAAGAAGAACAAGCTGGTCGACCAGGCGCGGAACTGAAGTTGAGGTCGTGGGGCCGGCTTCAGCCGGCCGCGATGTGCCGGCCTGGAAGAAGGAGGCATGATGAGTCGATCGCGCGAACGCAATCCGCCCATCCGCCAGCGTGGCTGGGTCGGGCTGATCGTGCTCGTCATCGCGCTGGTGATCGTGGGAATGCTGGCGAAGACCGTGCTGCAGACCTATGGTCTGACGGGCAGTGCCACGCCGGCGTCGCGGACGACGCCCGTCGGCCAGGCATCGCACGACGTCACCACCACCGTGCCGGCGCCGCGCGAAGCGATGGAGCGCGCGCGCGGGCTGGAGCAAAGCGTGCAGCAGCAGGCCAACGACTTGTCGAAACGCATCGACGAAGCCAGCAAGGTGAAATAGCACGCCGATGGACTGGTGGCGGCTGGCTCGCTGGGCGCTGCTGGTGGTCGCGGTCGTCGGTGGCGTGCTGCTCATGGGTCGCGTCGCGGTGATCGCGTTTCGCAGCTACAAGGGACCGACGGCCGCCGCCGCGTTTACGGTTGCAGCGGCCGCCGACCGGACGGTTCATCCGCCCTCGATCGCCGTGCGCCACGCTCGGCCTGCCGCGTCGTAGCGCGGTGCTAAACTCCGCCGTCCTTCGCTTCGCCGCCTTCCCCTCGTGACGAACTATCCGCATCCGATTCTTGCCCGCGAGGGTTGGCCGTTCCTGGCGATCGCGCTCGTGATTGCGGTCGCGCTTTCCTTCACGACCTGGTGGCCGCTGGCGGCGCTGGCGTGGCTCGCGGTTCTGTTCATCGCGCAGTTCTTTCGCGATCCGCCGCGACGCGTGCCGGCCGACGCGAAGGCCGTCCTGTCGCCCGCCGATGGCAAGATCGTCGTCGTCGAGAAGACACGCGACCCGTACCTCGATCGCGAAGCGCTGAAGATCAGCGTGTTCATGAACGTCTTCAACGTCCACTCCAACCGCAGCCCGGTCGATGCCGAGGTCGCGAACGCCTGGTACAACGCCGGCAGCTTCGTCAATGCCGCGCTCGACAAGGCGTCGCTCGAGAACGAGCGCAACGCGCTGCAACTGCGCACGCCGACGGGCGTCGACGTGACCTGCGTACAGATCGCCGGGCTGATCGCACGGCGCATCCTCTGCTACGCGAAGCCGGGCGACAAGCTTGCGCGCGGCGAGCGCTACGGCTTCATCCGCTTCGGCTCGCGCGTCGACGTCTATCTGCCGCCCGACGCGAAGCCGCGTGCCGCGGTCGGCGACAAGGTCTACGCGACCGAGACGATCCTGGCAGACCTCGCGCACTGATCCTGCTTTCGGCGTCGTTGTCCGGCAACGGGGTTGCTGCTACGCTTGGCCGCTCATGGACGATGACTATCAGACCCGCCGCGTCGCGCTGAAGAACCGCGTCCGTCGCCGCGGCATCTTCCTGCTGCCGAACCTGTTCACGACCGCCGCGCTGTTCGCGGGCTTCTACGCGATCGTGCAGGCGATGAACGTGAACTTCGACTACGCGGCCATCGCCATCTTCGTCGCGATGGTGCTGGACGGCCTCGACGGTCGCGTCGCGCGCATGACGCACACGCAGAGCGCGTTCGGCGCCGAGTACGACAGCCTCTCCGACATGGTGTGCTTCGGCGCCGCGCCGGCGCTCATCATGTACGAGTGGGTGCTGCGCGACCTCGGCAAGCTGGGCTGGATCGCCGCGTTCGTCTACGTCGCGGGCGCGGCGCTGCGCCTTGCGCGCTTCAATACGCTGCTCGAAGTCGCCGACAAGCGCTGGTTCATGGGCTTGCCCAGCCCGTCTGCGGGGGCCGTCGTCGTCGGGCTCGTCTGGGTCGTCGACGATCTCGGCTACGACCCCGAGCCGCTGCGCTGGGTGGCATGGGCGGTGACGATGTTCGCGGGACTCACGATGGTGAGCAACCTGAAGTACTGGAGCTTCAAGACCTTCAATCTCAAGAAAAGCGTGCCGTTCGTGATGATCTTCCTGATCGTGATGGCCGTCGCGCTCGTCTCGTGGCAGCCGCCCCTCGTGCTGTTCGCCGGTTTCGTCGTGTACGCGGTCTCGGGCTACCTGGTGTCGGCGTGGCTCGTGTTGCGCAAGCGACGGGCGACGGCGGGCTAGGCGGGCCGGTCAGTCTCATGAGCG
This sequence comes from uncultured beta proteobacterium, assembly GCA_963851465.1. Lineage (GTDB taxonomy): Bacteria > Pseudomonadota > Gammaproteobacteria > Burkholderiales > Casimicrobiaceae > VBCG01. The sequence goes on along the minus strand of CAWKPJ010000003.1, from coordinate 250,325 downwards.
CAGAGCGTATGCTCGCGGCCGCGGCGCGGACGTCGTCCGCCGCCGGCGCCGCGTTCGATCGCCGTGCTCGTCCCGTGCCGCAACGAGGCGCCGACCGTCGCGCGAGTCGTCGCCGATTTTCGTGCCGCGCTGCCGGGTTGCCGCGTGTACGTCTACGACAACGGCTCGAGCGACGGCACGTCCGCGATCGCGCGCGACGCCGGCGCGATCGTCCGCCGCGAGCCGCAGCCCGGCAAAGGCGGTCGTCGTGCGGCGGATGTTCGCGGAAGTCGACGCGGACATCTACGTGCTGGTCGACGGCGATGCCACGTACGACGCGGCGCGCGCTCCCGATCTTGTCGCCGCGCTCGTCGCCGACGATCTCGACATGGTCACGGCGGTGCGCGAGGCGGCCGGCGTGGCGGCCTATCGGCGCGGGCATCGATTGGGCAACCGCGTCTTCAACAATCTGCTGGGCATGCTGTTCGGGGTGCGCCCGGCCGACATGCTTTCCGGCTATCGCGTGTTCTCGCGACGGTTCGTGAAGTCGTTCCCCGGAACGTCGCGCGGATTCGAGATCGAGACGGAGCTCACGGTGCATGCGCTCGAGCAGCGATTGCCCACCGGCGAGATCCGCACCGCGTACGTCGAGCGCCCGGGCGGCTCGACGAGCAAGCTGTCGACGTGGCGCGACGGCATGCGCATCCTGTGGAAGACGGCGACGCTGTTCCGCGACGAGCGGCCGCTCGTGTTGTTCGGCGTGTTCGCCGGCCTGTTCGCCGCGGCGGGAATGATCCTCGGCGGCGGCGTCGTCGTCGAATACATGGAGACGCGCCTGGTGCCGCGCCTGCCGACGGCGATCCTCGCGACCGGATTGATGCTGCTGGCGTTCCTCGCGCTCGGATGCGGCCTCATCCTCAATCACGTCGTGCGCGGACGCCGCGAGACGAAGCGGCTGGCTTATCTGGCGATGGGCGCCCGCGATCGCGACGACTAGCGGCGCGTCAGCGCGGCGCGATCCCGACCCGCTCCAATCGACACAGCTGAATCGGACTCGTCCGCATCGCGGTCTTCACGTCGGCGCAAGTGCCGGGGATGCGCCGCAGGCCGTATCCGGCAAGATCCGCCTCCCCCTGGTTCGCGGGAAACGACAGCGCGTACATGGGTCCGCGATGGTTGCGAATCGACTCTTCCACGCTGCGCTGGAGCAGCGTATTCCGGTCGGGCGAGTTGATGTTGTTGCGCACGCCGACGTGCCGGGCATCCTTCGGAAAAAAAGGCAGAACGTAGGCCATTGGCGCATCCAGGGTCATCAGGATCAACGCGTCGGACTCCACGGCCGGGACGCTGACGTCGAACCATCGCTTGCCATGATCGATCCGCCACCAGTCGGGCCATTGCGTGGCCACGATCAGCGCGGCCGCGACGGTGACGATGACGGCGTTGGCGTAGGCCGGGCGCAGCATCCAGCGCAGCATGCCGACGATCAGCAGGCCCGTGGTGATCTCCAGCACGACGATATAGCGAAGGATCGAGTGCTGCGCCGTCCAAAGGATGAACGAGGCCGCCCAGAACAGCGCGACCAGCGCCCGGGCCTGCGTCACCTGCGCCGGCTGCTCGGCCGGCTCGGCCGCATGGATCCTTGCCACCCGTTGTACGGCGAGGCTGACCACAGCGATCAGGGCGAGCGCATAGGTCAGTGGAATGCGCGGGTCCGCATACTGAATTTCGCTGACGAAGCCCGGCTGCGGCGAATACAGGGCGAACGGAAAACGCAGCCATGCACGCAGGCCGTGAGGGCCGTAGACGCGTTCGTAGACCGGCCGCTGTTCCCACCAGGGCGAGCCGAACCACTGGTTCGCGAAAGGGAAGACCGGATTGCCGAAATGACGTCCACAGCTGCCATCCCCAGTAGGCGTAGGTGACCGCAAACCCCGCGAGGACCGCGACGCCGAAGACCAAGGCTTCGCGCAGCCTGGCGACCGCAAGCGGCGGCCGGAGCAACAGGCCGATGCACATCGCCACGGCGAACGTCGCCACCGTAAGCTTCAGGCCGCTGGCGGCGCCGATCAGCGCGCCCGCCGCGACGAGCGTGCGAACAGGCAACCGCCGCGCCGCGACCGGACACGATCGCGCGCACGATCAGCCACAGGGCGGCGAGCGTGAGCGCCGTCCCGGGCCAGTCGTTCATCGTCATGCCGAGCGTGCCCACCGCCATCGCCGCGGTGAGTCCGATCGCGAGCGACGCGACCACCGCCACCAGCCGCGACGGCGTATCGATGCCGCCGAACAGCGCCCAGGCGAGCTTGGCGAGCAGCCACGCGCTGATGCCGGCCGGCAACGCGAGCACGGCAGAGATCAGCGCGCGGATCCCAATCGGCGGCGACCATCGCGTAGAACGGGAGGTCGAGCAGCGGATTGAGGTACGTCTGCAGCTGCGCGGCGGCGATGTCGCAGCCGAAAGCGCGGCCCTCGAGCAACGCCCACGGGCCGTAGAAGTGGTAGTTCTGCAGGTCCCAGTTCGCGTCCTGGCCCAGCGCGATCGAGACGGCGGACGACACGGCCACGCACGCGACGAGGAACGCGGCGTCCAGCCATCGCCGCGTGCGGCGTGCGGTCGAAGACGCCGCGCGTGTGGGACGCAGCTCGCGGTCATCGGGCGCGCGCGGCATCGATCCGCTCGAGCCGGCACAGCTCGAGCGGACGCTCGGGTGAGGTTGGACACGACGGGCGCGCAGCTTTCGGCGATCGCGGCGCAGCCGATGCGCGGCGAGCGCGCCCTCGTTCGCTCCCGGCGGGGACGCGAGCGCGTAGAGCGGGCCGTCGTGCTCGCCGCACGATGCGCGCGACTTCCGCTGCGAGGCGGTTGGTCATCGCGGGATCGATCAGGTTGTTCTTCACGCCGACAAAGCGTGCGTCGCGCGGAAAGAACGGCAGCACGTGCGACATCGGCTCGTCGGCGACGAGCAGGATCGCCGCGCCCGGCGCAACGGGCGGAACGTCGACGCGAATGTACTTCTCGCCGTAGTCGACGCGCTCGATGTACGGATAGCGCGTGAAGGCGATGAGGATGATCGTCACCACGACGATCGCGGGATTGAGCGCGCGTGCGGTGAAGATCCGGCGCAGGCAGAACAGCAGCAACGCGCCCGAAAGCAATTCGAGCGGAATGATGTAGCGATAGATCGCATAGACGGCAAGCCACACGACATAGGACGCGACCCAGAAGACCGCGACGAAGCGCCAGGCGCCGGCAGTGCCCGGCGACGCCGGCTGGGTGCGCGCGCGATCGCCGCGGCGGACGATCCACGCGACGAAGGCGGCGACTGCGGCGACGTACAGGACCGGCAGGCGCCAGTCGCGAAAGCCGCTCGTCGCGACCAGTCCGGCGGTACTGCCGCAGAAGCAGCAGCGGAAAGTACAGCCATTCGAGCGCGGACTGGGGTCCGAAGCGGCTGTCGAGCACCGGCCGCGCGTCCCACCATGGCGAGCGGATCCACGCGTTGTAGTACGGGAAGACCGGGCTGTCGAAGTGATCGTGGAGCGTGTGGAACCAGAAGCCCGCGGTGACGGCGATGCCCGCGAGTACCGCGAGCGCCGAAGGCGAACGCATCGGGCAGGCCCCGCCGCAGGACCGGCCGCCGCGCGAGCAACGCCGCGCACAGTCCGACGGCAAACGGCGCAGCGGTCAGCTTCAATCCGCTTGCGGCACCCGACACGAAACCGGCGAGCGCAAGCGTGCCGAGGCCGATCGCCGGCAGTGCAACACGCCGCAGGATCAGCCAGAGCGCCAGCATCGTCAGCGCCGCGCCCTGCCATTCGTTCATCGTCGACGCGAGCAGCGCCACGGGATTGGCGGCGAGCAATCCGAGCGCCGCGGCGAACACGACGTAGTTGCGGCGTTCGCGCGGCGGCAGGTCGCCGAACAGGATCAGCAGCGCCTTGACGAGGAAGAACGCGCCGGCGCCGGCAAAAAGCCCCATCGCGAACGCGATCGCGCGCGGCGGCCAGCCCGCAGCGACCATCGCGTAGAACGGGAGATCGAGCAGCGGGTTGAGATACGTCTGCAGCTGGGCCGGCGCGACGTCGATCGACATCCGTTCGTGCACGAACGCCCACGCGTTGTAGAAGTGGTAGTTCTTGAGGTCCCAGTTCGCGTCCTGGCGGACAATCGCGGCGAGGGTGCCGGCGACCAGCATCGCGCCGATCAGCAGCGCGGCATCGCGCGCCGAGCCACCGCGCTGCGCATGCGGGGGGTCGTCGATGGAGCGAAGCGCGTCGTTCATCGCGGGCGATTATCCCATCGCCTCCTTTCGGCGCTTCCGCGCCGGCGCTTGCAACTGCCTGAAAAACAGGCTACTGTTTCATCCATGAGCAGCTTTCCACGCGCCGCCACGAGCCTCCGGACGCCCCCGTCCGCGATCGCGCTCGTCCTGGGCGGCCTGCTGCTGCTGCGCCCCGCGCGCAGATAACTCATACCCCTCCCGTAGAGCAGTGAACGCGCCGCCAGAAGCAAGGGCGGCGGTCCCGCACCTTGGTCGTCCCTGGTTCGAGGTTCACCGATGAAATCCGATCCGTCGCAGAAGTACCGCCCGTTTCCGCCGATCGACTTGCCCAGCCGCACGTGGCCGTCGAAGACCATCGTGAAGCCGCCGATCTGGCTGTCGACCGACCTGCGCGACGGCAACCAGGCGCTGATCGAGCCGATGGACGCGGAGCGCAAGCTGCGGATGTTTCTGCAGCTCGTGAAGATCGGCCTGAAGGAGATCGAGGTCGGATTCCCGTCGGCGTCGCAGACCGACTTCGACTTCGTGCGCAAGCTGATCGAGGACGACCTCGTCCCGGACGACGTCACGATCCAGGTGCTGACGCAGTCGCGCGAGGAGCTGATCCGCCGCACGTTCGAATCGCTGCGCGGGGCGAAGCGCGCGATCGTGCATCTCTACAACCCGACGGCGCCGCTGTTCCGCCGCGTCGTCTACGGCAAGGACAAGCCGGGGATCGTCGACATCGCCGTGCAGGGTGCGAAGTGGTTCGCCGAATGCGCGGCCGAGCAGCCGGGCACCGACTGGCGCTACGAGTATTCGCCCGAGACGTTCACGATGACCGAGCTGCCGTTCGCGAAGGAGATCTGCGAGGCGGTGATGGACGTCTGGCAGCCGACGCCGCAGCGGCCGGTGATCCTCAACCTGCCGGCGACCGTCGAAGTGGCGACGCCGAACATCTACGCCGACCAGATCGAGTGGATGCACACGAACCTCACGCGCCGCGACAGCGTCGTGCTCTCGCCTGCATCCGCACAACGATCGCGGCACCGGCATCGCCGCCGCGGAACTGGCGCTGATGGCGGGCGCCGACCGCATCGAAGGCTGCCTGTTCGGCAACGGCGAGCGCACGGGCAACGTCTGCCTCGTCACGCTCGGCATGAACCTGTACTCGCAGGGCATCTGGCCGAACCTCGATTTCTCGGACATGGGCGAGATCATCCGCACCGCCGAGTACTGCACCGACCTTCCCGTGCATCCGCGCCATCCGTACGCCGGCGAGCTCGTGTTCACGGCGTTCTCCGGCTCGCACCAGGACGCGATCAAGAAAGGGCTTGCGGCGCAGCGCGAGGCGGAAGCCGCAGGTCGCGAACTGTGGGAAGTGCCGTACCTGCCGATCGATCCCGCCGACGTCGGCCGCACCTACGAGGCGGTCATCCGCGTCAACAGCCAGTCGGGCAAGGGCGGCATCGCGTTCCTGCTGGAGCGCGATTACGGACTCGCGCTGCCGCGCCTGCTGCAGATCGAGTTCAGCCAGGTGATCCAGCGGATCACCGACGCGACCGGCAAGGAGCTGTCCGCCGCCGAGATCCGCGCGGCGTTCGATCGCGAATACGTGATGGCGTCGCTGCCGATCACCTATCTCGACCATCGCGCGCAGCACGCGCCGCAAGGCACGATCGAGCAGCTCACCGCGCGTCTTGCCGTCGACGGGCGCGAGACGCGCATCGAGGGCCGCGGCAACGGGCCGGTGGACGCGTTCGTGCAGGCGGTGCGCGACGGCATGAACGTCGATATCCACGTCCACCACTACCACGAGCATGGCGTGGGGGCGGGCGAGGACGCCACGGCCGTCGCCTACGTGCAGTTGCGCATCGGCGGCGATTGCACGGTCTACGGCGTCGGCCTCGATCCGAACATCGTCACCGCGACGCTGAAGGCCGTGATCAGCGGCGTGAACCGCGCCGTCGCGCACGGGCTGCTGTCGCTGCGGCCGGTGCGCCAGCGCGAACGCCGAATGCGCTCCTCAGGCGTTAGCTGGCTGCGGCGCTTAGCGAGCGCGCAGTCCGGCTGCGGGCTCGCATTGTGCGGCGCCTCGCAAGGGCCCGCAGCCGGCCCTGCTGGTGCCGTAGACCGGCGCAGGCTTCGACTGAACGTCGCATGCCGGGCGCGGCGAATTGCTCGGACCCCGAGGACGGATGCCGGTAGCTCTGCGCGGGCGCCTGAACACTGAAGCCCGCGCAGGACTACCGGCAGCCGGCCTCTACATGCGCCCCCGGCCCTGTCACAGCGGGCGCCCCGGCGAGGCGGTTTTACCGCACTGCACCATCCTCCGGTATCATTCGCGGCGTACGGCTTGCCCGTCCCCGCGGACGCTGGTTTCTGCTCGCGCCGCACACCGACTGCAGCGAGGTACGCAATGAGTGACCTGAGCTTTGGCCCCGGCATCGCCGTCACGGGCCGGATCACCCCCGAATACGCGCAGATCCTGACGCCCGACGCGATGGCGTTCGCGGCGCGGCTGCAGCGCGCTTTCGGCGGGCGGCGCAACGAGCTGCTGGCGCAGCGCGCCGCCCGCCAGGCCGAGCTCGACGCCGGCAAGCTCCCCGACTTCCTGCCGGAGACGCGCGGCGTCCGCGACAGCGAATGGACCTGCGCGCCGTATCCGGCCGACATCGCCGACCGCCGCGTCGAGATCACCGGCCCCGTCGACCGCAAGATGATCATCAACGCGCTCAACTCCGGCGCCAGCGTGTTCATGGCCGACTTCGAGGACGCCAACACGCCGCGCTGGGACAACAACATCCAGGGCCACCTCAACCTGCGCGACGCGATCCGGCGCCGCATCGACTACGTCTCGCCCGAAGGCAAGGCCTACAAGCTCAACGAAAAGACCGCGGTGCTGTTCGTCCGGCCGCGCGGCTGGCACCTGCCCGAGAAGCACGTGCTGATCGACGGCGCAGCCGATCTCCGGCGGCATCTTCGACTTCGCGATGTACTTCTTCCACAACGCGAAGGAGCTCGTCGCGCGCGGCAGCGGTCCGTACTTCTATCTGCCGAAGCTCGAGAGCCACCTCGAGGCGCGGCTGTGGAACGACATCTTCGTGATGGCGCAGGACGAGCTCGGCGTGCCGCGCGGCACGATCAAGGCGACGGTGCTGATCGAGACGATCCTCGCCGCGTTCGAGATGGACGAGATCCTGTTCGAGCTGCGCGAGCACTCCGCCGGTCTCAACTGCGGCCGCTGGGACTACATCTTCTCGTGCATCAAGAAGTTCCGCACCAACCGCGACTTCTGCCTCGCCGATCGCGCGCTCGTCACGATGACGACGCACTTCATGAAGAGCTACGCGGAGTTGCTGGTCAAGACCTGCCACCGCCGCAACATCCACGCGATGGGCGGCATGGCCGCGCAGATTCCCGTCAAGAACGATCCCGCCGCGAACGACGAGGCGTTCGCGAAGGTGAAGGCCGACAAGGAGCGCGAGGCGACGATCGGCCACGACGGCACGTGGGTCGCGCACCCGGGTCTCGTTGGCAGTGGCGAAGGACGTGTTCGACCGTCTGATGCCCGGCGCCAACCAGATCCAGACCAAAAAGCGCGACGACGTCGTTGCCGGTGCTGCGGATCTGATCCGCTTCGTGCCCGAGACGCCGATCACCGAGAAAGGCGTTCGGCTCAACATCAACGTGGCGATCCAGTACGTCGGCGCGTGGCTGGCAGGGCAGGGTGCGGTGCCGATCTTCAACCTGATGGAAGACGCGGCGACCGCCGAGATCTCGCGCTCGCAGGTGTGGCAGTGGATCCGCTCGCCGAAGGGCGTGCTCGACGACGGCCGCAAGGTGACGAAGGAGATGGTCGCCGCGATGATCCCCGAAGAGATGGCGAAGATCCGCGAATACCTGGGCGCGGCTTTCGCCGATGGCAAATACGACGACGCGGCGAAGATCTTCGCCGACCTCGTCAACAACGACACGTTCGTCGAGTTCCTGACGCTGCCGGCGTACGAGCGGATCGACTGATCCGCCGTGCCAACTCGACGTTCCACGATAAGGTGGGACTATAGATCGGATTGGCACATTCAATTGGACGCATGAGCATGCGGCGCGCAGAATTGGTGCGTCGCGCGCGGCAGCCTGTCGCTTGCGCGCGGTAGTTTCTCCGCTTCCGTCGCCCCGGAAGCGGTCCACCTCGAGAGGAGAAGCACGATGAAACCGCTGAAGGGCACCAAGACGCACGACAACCTGAAGGCCGCGTTTGCCGGCGAGTCGCAGGCGAACCGCCGCTACCTCTATTTCGCAAGCAAGGCGGACGTCGAAGGTCAGAACGACGTCGCCGCGTTGTTCCGCTCGACGGCGGAAGGCGAGACGGGCCACGCGCACGGCCATCTCGACTACCTGGCGGCGGTCGGCGATCCCGCGACGGATCTGCCGATCGGCTCGAGCCGCGACAACCTGAAGGCCGCGGTCGCCGGCGAAACGCACGAGTACACCGACATGTACCCGGGCATGGCGAAGTCCGCGCGCGGCGAAGGCTTCGACGAAATCGCCGACTGGTTCGAGACGCTCGCGAAGGCCGAGCGTTCGCACGCGAATCGCTTTCAGAAGGCGCTGGACTCGCTGGCCGATTGAGAGCGCAGTCCGCGGCGCAGCCGTTGCCGCTGCCCGCGACGGATGCCCCAGCAACAGCGGCAACCCGGCGGCGTCGATGCCGCCGCCGGATTGCCGTGTACGCCAGACCGACGTCCGCACGCTCTTCCTCCGAACCTGACCCGGGTCACCCATGACGCTGCGCGAAGGCAACCTCGAGGCACCGACGCGGCATCCGATCGACTGGCGCAATCCCGAGTTCTACGACGAGGGTGCGCTGTTCCAGGAGATGGAGCGCGTCTTCGACATCTGCCACGGTTGCCGGCGCTGCGTGTCGCTGTGCGGCGCGTTTCCGACGCTGTTCGACCTGGTCGACGAGAGCAAGACGATGGAGGTCGACGGCGTCGCCAAGGCCGACTACTGGAAGGTCGTCGACCAGTGCTATCTGTGCGACGTCTGCTACATGACGAAGTGTCCGTACGTTCCGCCGCATCCGTGGAACGTCGACTTCCCGCACCTGATGCTGCGCGGCAAGGCGCAGAAGTTCGTCAACGGGCATACGTCGTTTCGCGATCGCCTCCTCACCGGCACCGACAGGCTGGGCAAGCTGGCGACGATTCCGGTGGTCGTGCAGATGGTGAACAAGGCCAACAACACGCCGTCGGTGCGCCGGATGATGGACCGCACGCTCGGCATCGCGGCGGAGGCGGCGCTGCCGCCGTATGCCGCGACACCGTTCCTGAAGGACGCCCCCGCGTCGTTGCAATGGCCGGTGCAGGCCGGGCAGCGCACGCCGGGCAAGGTCGCGATCTTCGCGACCTGTTACGTCAACTATAACGAGCCGGGCATCGGGCGCGACCTCGTCAAGCTGCTCGAGCACAACGAGATTCCGTACGCGCTGGTCGAGAAGGAGGCGTGCTGCGGCATGCCGAAGCTCGAGCTCGGCGATCTGGCGTCGGTCGAGAAGCTGAAGGACGTCAACATTCCGCTGCTTGCGCCGCTGGCGCGCGCCGGCTACGCGATCCTGACGCCGGTGCCGTCCTGCACGCTGATGTTCAAGCAGGAGTTGCCGCTGCTGTTTCCCGACGATCCCGATGTCCAGGCGGTCGGCGACGCAATGTTCGACCCGTTCGAGTATTTCGTGCTGCGCGACAAGGACGGGCTGCTCAAGAAGGGTTTCACGCAGCCGCTCGGCAAGGTCAGCTATCACATTCCCTGCCACTCGCGCGTCCAGAACGTCGGGCAGAAGACGCGCGAGGTGCTGCAGTGGGTGCCGGACACATCGGTCAACACGGTCGAGCGTTGTGCCGGCCACGACGGCACGTGGGGCGTGAAAAGCGAGTTCTTCGCCGAGTCGATGAAGATCGGCAAGCCGGTGTTCAACCGGATGGCGGAGACCGAGCCCGACTACATCAGCTCCGATTGCCCGATCGCGGGACGGCGGATCCAGCAGGGCATCGAGGCGAAGGGGCCGTCGAGCGCGCGCAAGGCGCATCCGCTGACGCTGCTGCGAATCGCCTACGGGCTCGACTGAACCTCGAGGTGAACGCCATGCCGCACATCGACCGCGACACGCTGATGTCGCTCGAAACCTACGCCAAGGCGCGCAAGGACTTCCGCGCCAGGGTGATCGCGCACAAGAAGGCGCGCACGATCCATCTCGGCGAGCACGTGACGCTGATCTTCGAGGACGAGCTCACGATCCGCTACCAGGTGCAGGAGATGCTGCGGATCGAGAAGATCTTCGAGGAGGACGGCATCGAGGGCGAGCTTGCCGCATACAACCCGCTGATCCCCGACGGCAGCAACTTCAAGGCGACGATGCTGATCGAGTACGAGGACGCCGACGAGCGTCGCGCACGCGCTCGGCGAAGCTGAAGGGCATCGAGGATCGCGTGTGGATGCAGGTCGAAGGCTGCGCGAAGGTCTTCGCCATCGCCGACGAGGATCTGGAACGGGAAAATGCCGACAAGACCTCGGCGGTGCATTTCGTGCGCTTCGAGATGTCGAAGGAGATGGTCGCCGCGCTCCGTTACGGGGTTGCGCTCGGCATCGGCGTAGACCATCCGAACTACAAGGCCGAGATTCCGGCGGTCAGCGATGCGACGCGCAGCGCGCTGATCGCCGATCTCGCCTGACCCGCATAGCCGGCGCGGCCGGCTCGTCGGCGTGGGGAGTCAGCCGCGTCGCGTCACGGTGCGTTCTTCTCGAGCGTGTCCTTCAGCCGGATCATGCTCTCCTGGCTCACCTGGATGACGCCGCTGCGCGGCTGGTCGACGTCGCGGATGAACGTCAGCACCAGCGCGATCAGTGTCGCAAAGATCGCGGTGGAGACGAAGCGCCGGCGGCCGGCGAGACCGGACCCGTAGGCAATGAAGCCGATCGCGCCCATGGCCACGATGAACAGCAGCGTGAGCACCGGCTCGGGCACGTGATTCTCGAGCGCCACGCGGCGCTTCTCGTTGACGTCGACCATGTCGTTGACGGACTGGATGAACAGCGACGTGACAGTGGAGTGGGGATCCTCGACCTGCACCGCGCCAGCGGCGCCCCAGATCTGCTGTTCGAGGCGAAACGCATCGGCGCTCGCCGCTTCGATCTGCGTGGCATCACCGGACGCATCGTGGAAATCGACGCGCGCCCTCGCGTACTCCTTCAGCAGCCGCGCCAGCCGTTCACGTTGCGACGCCACCGCGAGCTGTGAGCGCCAATACGCCTTGCCGATCGCGTTCGACTCTTCGAGCACCAGCGACTTGCGCGTGTCGAAGCGCTGTATGGCCATCGCGAACGTGAACCCGAGCAGCAACGCCAGCAGCCCCAGCAGCGCGGATTGCAGCGCGGTGATGTGCGTCTTCAGCGTATCGTCGTCCGGGTCGCGATGCCTCACGCCCAACCGATAGGCTGCCTCGATCACCCCGAAGAAGATGACGACGGCAATGAGGAAAAGCGTAACCTCGTCGAAGCGCCAGAGCATGGTTGTCAGGTCATCCCGGGGTGTGAGCGGCAGCGGCCGATTGTAGACGCGCGTCGCCCACGCGCCAACGCGCTACAGCAGGCGGCGGTATCGATAATCCTCGGTCGTCACGCCGCGCAGCGAGCTCGGCTCGGTATCCGGATCGCGAACGAAGCCGAGCGATTCGACCAGCTTCCACGACGCGACGTTGCGCACGTCCATCGTCGCGACGACCTCGTGCGCGTCGAAGTCGTCGCGCAGCACATCCAGCACGGCGGCGCAGGCTTCGCGCGCGAGACCCCGCTGCATGAACTGCGTGAAAGTGAAATAGGCCAGGTTGGCCACGCCGTCGGGGTGCAGCGTGACCTCGACATGTCCGGCGTAGTCGCCGCCCTCGCGAAGGCGCATCGCCCAGTTCAGCCACCGGTCCGGCGCGCCGGCGCCGGGTGCGGTGATCCGCGCGTAGCGCAGCGCCAGCGCGGCGGCCGTCGGCGGATGCACGTCATCGAGCCAGCGAAAGAGCTGCGGATCGGACATCCCGGCAAACATGGCCGTGGCGTGACTGGCGTCGAGCGGCTCCAGCACGAGCCGGCGCGTGACGATCGATAGCGTGGCAGCGGCGGACACCGCAACGCCCCGATCAGTCGCGGAAGTTCTGGTATTGCAGCGGAAAGTCGGTGATGGACTTCTTCACGAGCGCGATCGCATCCTGCAGGTCGTCGCGCTTTGCGCCCGACACGCGGACGGCGTCGCCCTGGATCGATGCCTGCACCTTGAGCTTGCTGTCCTTCACCAGGCGCTGGATCTTCTTCGCCAGCTCCTGCTCGACGCCGGTACGCACGGTCACCGCCTGCTTCACCTTGTTGCCGGAGATCTTCTCGGCGTCGGCGAACTTCAGCGAGCGCACGTCGACCTGCCGCTTCGTGAGCTTGCCGGTCAGGACGTCGGTAACCTGCTTCAGCTTGAAGTCGTCGTCCGCATAGAGCGTCAGCACCTTGTCCTTGTACTCGACGCGCGCGTCCGAGCCCTTGAAGTCGAAGCGGGTGGAGATTTCCTTGTTGGCCTGGTCGAGGGCGTTGCGGACCTCGACTTCGTTCACTTCCGAGACGATGTCGAAACTGGGCATGGCGGTAGGGGCGAGATGGGATTTTGACGAGGCGAGAAGCCTACAGGAAAGTACGGCCTGACCCTACTTCGGTGCAAACCCGGGCGCAAGCGGTCCGCCACGGTGCACGGAACGGGGCCGCGAGCCGTTGTGGCAGCAATGCCACGCCGCCGCCCGGGCGTTCGCCGGGCAGCCGTGACCTCTTGGCAGAGTGCGTCGAATTTGGCATGGTCTATGCATTTGCCACCGCACGGAGGTGCGAAATCGCCATGGAAACGGTCATTCCCATTGCCGATTTGCAATCCATCTACTCGGTGGCGGAGGTCGGCCGCGCGCTCGAGGACGGCGCCGCCCGCCGTAACGAGGGCCTGAAGAGCTGGTACGACCGGATGCGCGAGCTGGGCGGCTCGCGCTACATCATCAAGCCCTCGACTTCGGCAGCCGTCGACGATCTGGTCGAGACCTCGCCGAACTTCGGTGCGGTGATCGAAGACCTCCGCAAGTTTCTGGCACTGGCCCTCTCCGGCAACGAGGCCGTCCAGTTCACGCCGATGCTGCTCCTCGGCGAGCCGGGACTCGGCAAGACCTACTTCGCGAAAAAGCTCGCGCACGTGCTCGGGACCGGCTTCGAGTTCGTGTCGATGAGCTCTCTTACGGCGGGATGGGTGCTGACCGGCGCGTCGGCGCAATGGCAAAACGCACGCCCCGGCAAGGTCGCGCAGACGCTGATCGAAGGCGAGTACGCGAATCCGGTGGTGGTCCTCGACGAGGTCGACAAGGCGGGCGGCGACGCACGCTACGACCCGATGGGCGCGCTCTATTCGCTGCTCGAGCGCGACACGGCGAGCCACTTCAAGGACGAGTTCATCGACGTCGACATGGACGCGTCGCACATTCTCTGGATCGCCACCGCGAACGACGAGAGCGCCATTCCGGAGCCGATCCTGAACCGGATGAACGTCTACGAGATCGAGCGGCCCGACGCCGAAGGCTCGCGCCGAATTGCCCTCGCCGTTTATCGCGAGATCCTCGAAGCGCATCGCTGGCCATTTCCGGCGGAACCGGCCGAGTCGGTCATCGAGCGCCTCGCGGCGATCCCCCCGCGCGACATGCGCAAGCTGCTGCTCGACGCGTTCGGCACGGCGCGGCTCGCCGGCCGCGACCACCTCGTCCCCGAGGACATCGACGCGCGCAAGTTGTGCGGACGCCGCGCACGTATGGGATTCTGACGCGCCGCGCTACGCCGCGTTTGCAACGGTCGTAGCCCCGACGCTGACACGTCCGAACGACCCGCGCCGCCGCTGCTACGTATCGTCGAGCCTTCGCGGGAAGGATTTGTGCAGCAGGCGCGACAGCGCGCGATCGGCAAGGACGACCCCGCTGGTCTGGCAACGCGCGCAGTAGTTGGCCTCGTTCTCCGCGTACACGATGCGCTGCACCGGCGCGCCGCAGACGGGACAAGGCTCACCGAAGCGTCCATGCACGGCCATCTGCGGATGGAACGCCGTGACCTTTTCCGGGAAGCCTCCATTCGCCTCGTGGCGCAAGCGCGCGGTCCAGTCGCGCAACGTCCCGATCGCCGCCGTATGCAAGCGGACGAGCTCGTCGCGGGAGAGTTTCTGCGTCAGCGCCAGCGGCGACAGCCGGGCGCGGTGGAGTATCTCGTCGGAGTACGCATTGCCGATGCCGCTGAACAGGTGCGGGTCCGTCAGCGCACGCTTCAGTGTGTGATTCTCGCGCGTCACGCGCGAGGCGAATTCTTCGGGCGAGCTGCCGTCAACCTCCAGGCCGCCCATGTCGAATTGGGTGAGGGCGACCTTGCCGTGCACCAGGTGCAGCGACGCGCGCCGCTTCGTCCCCGCCTCGGTGAGCACGAGCTGTCCCGTCGCGAACTCGAAGACCGCCAGCGTGATGCGCGCCGGCGGCTTGGCGCTCGCGGCGAGCCAACGCAGTCGCCCCGCGATCATCAGGTGGAGCACCAGGAACAGTTCGCCGTCGAGTGCGAGGACGATGCGCTTGCCCATCCGGCGGACCTCCAGCACCCGTCTGCCTTCGGCGTCCGCGATCGGCGGTACGGCCGTGCGCAGCACGAACGGGTTGGTGAGCCGGATGCGCGCAAGCGGTTGGCCGACGATGCGCGCTTCGAGCGCTTCGCGATAGACGGCAAGGTCTGGCAGTTCAGGCATGCGACGGCCGTCGAGCGATGCGTGCGCGCAGTTTCGTCGTCGAGGATATCGGCGCGCCCATGGACGCCGAACGCGTCCGGCATTCTAGTCCGCGACGCTTCGTCGCACGTCGCAAGCCGCGCCGAATTCGGTTCGGACGACCGCAGGCGGCGGGATCGCTAGAATGGTGGGCTTCCACTGCCGAATCGACCCTCCATGTCGCACATCCTTCGCAGCCTGCCGATCGGACAACGCGTCGGCATCGCCTTCTCCGGCGGTCTCGACACCAGCGCGGCGCTTGTCTGGATGCGCGAAAAGGGAGCCATCTGCCATTGCTACACGGCCAATCTAGGTCAGCCCGACGAGCCGGACTACGACGACATTCCGCGGCGCGCCAAGGCCTATGGCGCCGCCCAGGCGAGGCTGGTCGATTGCCGCGCCGCGCTGGTCTCCGAAGGCATCGCCGCACTGCAGTCGGGCGCCTTTCACATCTCGACCGGCGGACTCACCTACTTCAACACGACGCCGCTGGGTCGAGCGGTCACCGGGACGATGCTGGTCGTCGCGATGCGCGACGACGACGTCCACATCTGGGGCGACGGCAGCACGTACAAAGGCAATGACATCGAGCGTTTCTACCGCTACGGCCTGCTCGCCAACCCGTCGCTGCGCATCTACAAGCCCTGGCTGGACAGCGCGTTCATCGACGAACTGGGCGGGCGTACCGAAATGTCGGCGTTTCTCGCGAAGGCCGGCTTCGACTACAAGACGAGCGCGGCCAAAGCCTATTCGACCGATGCGAACCTGCTGGGTGCCACGCACGAGGCCAAGGATCTCGAGTTCCTCGACAAGGGGTTGTCCATAGTCGATCCGATCATGGGCGTCGCGTTCTGGCGCGACGACGTGGCAGTGCGGCCCGAGCGCGTGAGCGTGCGCTTCGACGAGGGCCGCCCGGTCGCGATCAACGGGGCCTCGTTCACCGACGACGTGGCGCTGATGCTGGAAGCCAACGCCATCGGCGGGCGCCACGGCATCGGCATGAGCGACCAGATCGAGAACCGCATCATCGAGGCGAAGAGCCGCGGCATCTACGAGGCGCCGGGCATGGCGCTGCTGTTCGCCGCTTACGAGCGCCTCGTCACCGGCATCCACAACGAGGACACGATCGAGCAATACCGGTCGAACGGGCGCCGCCTTGGCCGCCTGCTCTACCAGGGCCGCTGGTTCGACCCGCAGGCGATGATGCTCCGGGAAAGCGCGCAGCGCTGGATCGCGCGCGCGGTGACCGGCGAGGTGACGCTGGAGTTGCGCCGGGGCAACGACTATTCGATCGTCGACACGCGCAGCCCCAACCTCACCTACAAGCCCGAACGGCTGACGATGGAAAAGGGCGAGGGCGCGTTCACGCCGGAGGATCGCATCGGCCAGCTCACGATGCGCGATCTCGATATCGCCGACACGCGCGAAAAGCTGCTGACCTACGCCAAGGCGGGTCTGCTGGGCGCGACCGAAACGTCGCCGTTGCCGCGGCTGACCAGCGGGGACAGCTGACGCCGGACGTACGGCGATGTTCCTGCGGCGCCCCCAGTCGACCCTCAGTCGACTTTCACGCCGACCTTCTTGATGACGGGCGCCCAGCGGTCGACTTCGCCTTTCAGGAGCGCGCCGAACTGCTCCGGCGTCCCGCCGACGAGATCGAAGCCCTGCGCCTGCATCTTCTGCACGACGTCCGGCATCTTCAGCACGGCGTTGATCTCGGCGTTGAGCTTGTCGATGATGGCCTTCGGCGTGCCGGCGGGGACGACGATGCCGTTCCACGCGTCGGACACGACCGTCGGATAACCGGACTCGGCGATCGACGGAAGGTCGGGCAGCAACGGGAATCGCTTCGCGGTCGTCACCGCGATCGCGCGGAGCTTGCCCGCCTCGATCTGCGGCTTGAGCGGCTGCATCACCGCGAACAGCATCTGCGTCTCGCCCTGGATCGTCGACGTGACTGCGGGCGGCGAGCCATTGAACGGCACGTGCACGGCATCGAATCCGGCCGCCGACTTGAGCAGCTCCATCGTGAGATGCGACGAGCTGCCGTTGCCGACCGACGCGTAGTTGAGCTTGCCCGGGTTGGCCTTGGCGTACGCGACGAGCTCGGCGATGTTCTTCACCGGAAGCTCCGCGTTCACCGCAAGTACCGACGGCTGGTTCGACGTGGTGATCACCGGCGCCAGATCTTTCTGCACGTCGTAGGGCAGCTTCTGCAACAGCGGCGAGAACGCGAGCGGGCCGGGATAGCCGAGCAGCATCGTGTAGCCGTCCGGCGCGGCACGCGCGACCTCCGCGGTGGCGACGGTGCCGCCGGCCGCGGGCTTGTTCTCGACGACCACCGGCTGACCGAGGCGCGGCGACAGCTTCTCCGCGATCGCCCGGCCGAGCGTGTCGATCGAGCTGCCGGCCGGCGCGGTCATGATGAACTTGATCGGGCGATCGGGCCACGTTTGCGCGGCCGCGAGCGGCGCCACGGCGACGAGCGCCATTGCGACCAGCGCGCGGCGCAGGATTGCATGAATCATTCGAACATCCTCCTCGTAATCGGACCACCGTCGCGCAGCGCGCTCAGGTGCATTTGCTTCCGGGACTGCCCGGCGGGCTCGTCACGCCGGCGCATGACAAACCGCCTCGACATTGTGGCCGTCCGGGTCGAGCACGAACGCGCCGTAATAATTGGCGTGATAGTGGGGCCGCAGCCCGGGCGCGCCATTGTCGCGGCCGCCTGCCGCCAGCGCGGCACGATGGAAGTCGTCGACCTCGCCCCGCGTCGCCGCGCGAAAGGCGATGTGGATCGGCGGCACGTTCGGCGTGCCTTCGCCGATCCAGAAATCCGGCTTCGGCGCGATGCCGAAGCCGGCGGACTCCTCGAACTCCATCAGCAGCGTGTAGCCGAGCGGCGCCAGCGCGGCGGCATAGAAGCGCTTCGCCTTGACGACATCGCGAACGGTAATGCCGGTGTGATCGATCATCGGTGTCTCCTCCGGTGCACAGCGGCCCGAGATCAGACCGCGACCCGGCCGCAGACGACGTATTCGAGCAGCGCCTTCTGTGCGTGCAGCCGGTTCTCCGCCTCGTCCCACACGACGCTCTGCGGACCGTCGATCACCTCGGCAGCGACTTCCTCGCCCCGATGCGCCGGCAGGCAGTGCATGAACAGCGCGTCCGGCTTCGCTTCGCGCATCATCGGCGCGTCGACCTGCCAGTCCTCGAACGCGCGGCAGCGCGCCTCGTTCTCCGCTTCGAAGCCCATGCTGGTCCACACGTCGGTGGTCACCAGATCGGCGCCGCGACAGGCTTCGTTGGGATCCGCGAACGTGCGGAACTCGCCCGCGCCTGCGACGCCTGCCGGACCGATCTCGTAGCCCGGCGGCGTCGACACGTGCACGCGGAAATCGAGAATGGCGGCGGCCTGCAGCCACGTGCTGCAGACGTTGTTGGAGTCGCCTATCCATGCCACCGTCTTGCCGGCGATTGCACCTCGGTGCTCGACGTAGGTGAAGATGTCCGCGAGGATCTGGCACGGATGGTATTCGTTGGTGAGCCCGTTGATCACCGGCACGCGCGAATGCGCGGCGAAGCGCTCGATGATCGACTGCTCGAACGTGCGGATCATCACGACGTCCACCATCCGCGAAATCACGCGCGCAACGTCCTCGATCGGCTCGCCGCGCGACAGTTGCGTGTCGCCGCGGTTCAGGTTGATCGCGATGCCGCCCAACTGATTCATGCCGGCCTCGAACGACACGCGCGTGCGCGTCGACGCCTTCTCGAACACCATCGCGAGCGTGCGATCGCGCAGCGGCTGATAGAGCTCGTAGCGCTTGAACCGATCCTTGATCCAGCGCGTGCGCTCGAACAGCCACGCGAACTCGTCGCGCGAGAAATCGCGGAACTGCAGGAAGTGCTTGGGTGGCGGCGCCGGCATGTGCTTTCGCCGCCGCAGCGGCGAAACGTGCGTCAAATCAGGATACTAGCACGCGATCGCGCGCTCGAATTCAGGCGGCGAGGTCGAAGTCCGGCGGCAGCGCCGTCGACACGGGGCGCGGGCCGTTGATCAGCACGCGCATGTCGACCACGCCGTCCTTCCATGCCGCCTCGAGATCGCCGAGGGCGGCGTCGAGTGCTTCGGGCTCCTGCGCATGCAGCGCGCCGACACCGTAGGCGCGATTGCGGCCATGCAGCTTGGCCATGTAGAGCGCCTTGTCCACCAGCGCCAGCGCGCGTTCCCAGGTGAGCGGGAAATCGTGCGGCGGCAGCGGCATTGGTGCATAGCCGATCGACGCGGTGACACGCAGCGCAGCGCCGCGATGCATCACCGGCTGCGACGAGATCGTGTCCATGATCCGCCGCGCGATGTCGTCGAGCCGGCCGATCGACACGGCCGGCACGAAGACGAGGAACTCCTCGCCGCCCCAGCGCACGATCATGTCCTCCTCGCGCAGCGCCAGGCGCAATCGCTCGGACATCGCGACGAGCACGACGTCGCCAGCCGCATGCCCGTGGCGATCGTTGATCGACTTGAAGTGGTCGAGGTCGATCAGGAGCACGCCCTGCACCTCGGCGCCCATGCCCTGGCGCCGCCGGTCGCCGGCGAGCGGCTCCGCGTCGATGAAATCCTGGAAGTGCCGCCGGTTGAAGAGCGACGTCAGCGGGTCGATGCCCGAAAGCGATTGCAGCGCCTCGTTCTTCTGCCCGAGCAGCGTGTTGGTGACGCGGAGCTTGCGGTAGAGCACGACGACGACCGTGAACATCGCCGCGAGTCCGGCGGCGAACAGCCAGAGAATGCGCTCGGTGAGCTGCCGCTCCCGGAGCTCCGCCGACTTCATCGTGTTCTCCTGATTCAGGCGTTCGATCTCGAGCCGCCGCCGTTCGCCCTCGTAGCGGCTCTGCAGCTCCAGAACGGCCCGGTTGTGCGCCGCCGACGAGATGAGGTCGTACAGCGCGCGCTCGCGATGGACGAGCGCGAGTGCCGCCTTGAAATCACCCGCGCCTTCGAGGTACTGCGCGTACTCGCCGAGCAGGCCGGCGGTTTCCGCGGCCGCGCCGGCGCGCTCGTAATCGGCGACCGCCTCGTCGGCGAGGCGCTTGCCGGCGTCGATCCTGCCGGAGGCGAGCAGCGCGAATCCCATGTTCGCCTTCGCCGTGGCCATCAGCGAGATGTCGTCGAAGGGGCGCGCGATGTCGAGCGCGGCACGCGCGAGCTCGTACGCCGTCTTGAAATCCTTGCGGCGGAGATAGATGTCGGCGAGGTTGACCAGCGCCAGCGCCTCCGTCGTCGCCGAGCCGGTGGTGCGCGCGATCGTCAGCGCGTCTTCGAGCGCGGCGATCTCCTCGGCGGGGTGGCCGAGTACCTCCATCGCCGCCGACTCGGCCATCTTCGCCTTCGCCATCAGGTAGGCGTTGCGCGCCATCGCGGCCTGGCGAAACGCTTCGCGGCTTTCGCCGAGCGCTCGCGGCGGTTGCTTGAGCGCGAGCGTCAGCACCGACATCTGGTAATGCGCGGCCGCGCGACGATTGGAGTCGTTCGCGAGGTCGGCGGCGGCCAGCGCCGCATGCAGATTGTCGAGCGCCTGCTCGAACTGCCCGCGGGCTCGCGACGCGGTCGCGGCCGCGAGCGCGGCCCAGTGCTCGAGGAAGAGGTCGCCCGAGTTCTTCAGCGTTGTGCGCGCGCTGAGCGCGAGCTCTTGCGCCGTGGCAGCGTCGCCGGCACGCCATTGCGTCCCGCTCTGGATCAGCATGGCCACTGCGCCCAGCAGCGGGTCTTTGCGCGCCTGCGCTTCGGCGTCGATCCGCCGCGCTAGCGCCTGTGCTTCGCCGACCCGTCCGGTCTGGATCAGCGCCTGTCCTTCGAGGCCCAGTCGATGGCGGCGCTCCGCGGGCCGGATCTCGTCGTCACGCGCGGCAAGTTGGCGCAGCGCGTCGAGGGCGCCGTCCGGATCTCCGGCCAGCGTGGCTTCCACGTCGCGGGACTCAACGGATTGCGCTCCGGCGATGGGGAGCGCCGCGACGGCGAGCAGCACCGCGGCCGCCGCCGCAAGGCCGCTGGTGCGAATCCGGTGCCAGGCTCCTGTGGGAGCGGCATCGAACTGACGCAAAACGGCTATCGGCATGGCGACTCTGGCGTCGCCGCGGGACCGCACGGTCGCGACATACGATCGCGGCCGCACTCCAATCCGCGTGCGATTGAGGGTTTGTCAGCAATTGCCATGCCTGTGAGGATGAAATTGCTGCGGTGCGGTAACATCAGGAAAGCGGCGGTGCTCGCCGAGGGAAAATCTCCCGCCGATGTCCGCGAAAGAAGCCGACCTGGTGATCTGGGGCATGACGCTCGCGGGGCGCCCTTTCCGGCCGAGCGACTGGGCCGAGCGCCTCGCCGGACTGGTTTCGGTATTCGGCGACGACCAGCGCCTCGCCTACTCGCCGTACGTGCGACCGGTGACGGTCGCCGGCGTGCGCGCGGTCGTCGTCGGTGGCGCGCTTGCTGCGCTGGAGCCTCGCCTGTACGCCTTCATGGCCGGGTTCGCGCGTGACAACGACCTGCAGCACGGCGGAAATCGCCGGCGCGATGGCCGCACCCCACGCACTGTCGCCGCCGCGCGCAAGCACAGCCGCCGAGCCGCGCGAGCCGGTCTGACGCGGCAACGCCCTTCGGGAGGCACAAAAAACAAAGGCGCCCCGAGAGAGCGCCTTTCGCCTGCCTTGGAGTCGTTCCGCGTCAGGCCATCGCCTTGATCGCCTGCGCGAGGCGCGACTTGGTGCGCGACGCGGTGTTCTTGTGAACGATCTTCTTTTCCGAGATGCGGTCGATGACGCCCTGCGATTCCTGCAGCGTCTTCGCTGCGGCCGCCTTGTCGCCGGCGCCGATCGCTTTCTTGACCTTCTTCACCGCGGTGCGAATTTCCGACTTGAGGCTGGCGTTGCGCTTGCGCGTCGCTTCCGCTTGCCGGGCGCGCTTGCGCGCTTGAGCCGAGTTGGCCATGGAGTGCGTTCCTGAAGGGTTGTGCTGCGGTTCGTTCGCGATGCCGGGTATCGTGCGTCGCTGGCTGCGCCTATTCGTGCGCTTCAATCACCAACGTTGCAGGCATCGCGAAAAGCCCAGCATAATACCGGATTTTTCGTGCTGAGGCAATGTCTTAGGCCTCGCCCCGTTAGTCTCGCCACAGCCGGCGCGCCCCGGCCCCCGCCCGATTGAACCTCCTCAAAGCCCTGTCCACCGTCAGCGGGATGACGTTCCTGTCGCGTGTGACCGGGCTCGTCCGCGAAAGCCTGAAGGCGTCGGCCTTCGGCGCAGGGATGCAGATGGACGCGTTCGAGGCTGCGTTCCGTCTGCCGAACCTCTTGCGGCGACTGTTCGCCGAAGGCGCGTTCTCGCAGGCCTTCGTGCCGATCCTCGCCGAATACCATCGGCAGCAGGGCACCGAGGCGTCGCGCGTGCTGGTCGGCAAGGTCGGCACGCTCCTCGCCTTGGTGCTGCTCGCGGTGACTGCGATCGGCGTGCTGGCCGCGCCGTGGCTCGTGTACCTGCTGGCCGGAGGCTTCGCGCGAACGCCGGGCAAGGTGGAGCTCACCGCGGACATGATCCGCATCGTGTTTCCGTACATCCTGTTCGTGTCGCTGGTGTCTCTGGCCGGCGGCGTGCTCAACGTCTACCGGCGCTTCGCGATCCCCGCGTTCACGCCGGTGCTGCTCAACGTCGCGATCATCGGCGCCGCGCTGTTTCTCGCGCCGCACGTGGATCCGCCGATCATGGCGCTGGCCTGGGGCGTGCTCATCGGCGGCGTCGCGCAGCTCCTGTTCCAGATCCGGCCGCTGATTCGGCTCGGCATGCTTCCGCGTCCCGCGCTCGACCTCAAGGATGCCGGCGTTCGCCGCGTGCTGTTAGCGATGGGGCCGGCGGTGGTCGGCGTATCGGCCGCGCAGATTTCGGCACTCATCAACACGCAGCTCGCGGCGCTGCTCGGCAACGGCGCAATCTCGTGGATCACCTACGCGGACCGCTTGATGGAATTTCCCAGCGCGCTGCTTGGCGTGGCGCTCGGCACGATATTGCTGCCGTCGCTGTCGAAACATCACAGCGACGCGAACCACGCGCAGTACTCGGCGCTGCTCGACTGGGGGCTGCGGCTCGCTTTCCTGCTCGCGCTGCCCGCAGCCGTCGCGCTGTGGCTGCTCGCGCTGCCGCTCGTGACGACGCTCTATCAATACGGCAAGTTCACGGCCACCGACGCGCTGCAGACCCGTGCCGCGCTGCTGGGCTACAGCGTCGGCCTCACCGCGCTGATCCTGGTGCGGATCCTCGCGCCGGGCTTCTACGCGCGGCAGCAGCTGAAGACGCCGGTGCGGATCGCCTTCTTCACGATTTTCGTGACGCAGATCCTCGCCGTCGCGCTGGCGTGGCCGCTCGGGATGGGACACGCGGGGCTCACGCTCGCGACGAGCCTCGGTGCCTGCCTGAACGCGGCGCTGTTGTTCTGGATGCTGCGCAAGAAGGGCTTCTATGCGCCGCAGGAAGGCTGGGCGAAGTTCCTCGCGAAGGTGCTGGTGGCGCTTGCGATCCTCGGCGCCGTCGTCGCGGCGCTTGCCGGGCCGCCGGCGTTCTGGCTCGCGGCAACGCTCTGGCAGAAGGTCGGGCGCCTTTCGGGCGTGATCGCGGCCGCCGGCGTCGCGTACTTCGCCGCGCTCTATCTGCTGGGATTCCGCCTTGCCGACTTCAACCGGCGCGAGGTCGCGGACCCGGCGCTCGACCTGGGCGACGAGCGTTAGTCCGAGCGCGGCGGCTGACGCAGTCGCCGGCCCCTTCTTGTACGGGCAGCGCGGCTTGGTGCACTCGGCGTAGAGGTAGAGCGCGTGCTCGCTGATCTCGAAGCCGCGTTCGCGCGCGATCTTGAGCTGCCGCTTCTCGATCTCCGCGTCGTAGAACTCCTCGACGCGTCCGCACTGCATGCAGACGAGATGGTCGTGGTGCTTGCCTTCGTTCAGCTCGAACACGGCCTTGCCCGACTCGAAGTGATGGCGGATCAGGAGGCCGGCCTGCTCGAACTGCGTCAGCACGCGATAGACCGTGGCCAGGCCGACGTCGAGTCCCTCGGCAAGCAGCAGCTTGTAGACGTCTTCGGCGGTCAGGTGACGCACCTTCGACGTCTCGAACAGGTTGATGATCTTCAGCCGCGGCAACGTCGCCTTGAGGCCGGCGCTCTTGAGATCGTGGGGCGTATTCATGTCGAGGCGTCCGCGGGCAGGCCGGCTCGAGCAGCCGGCGACAGCTATAATAACCATTTGCCCCGGTGAATCCCACCGCGACCCCGGTGACCCACGCTTCGACTCGTTCGACCGCCATTTTTCGCGCGGCCGCACTCGGCTGCGCGACGGCGCTCGTCGCCGGGTGCCAGACGATCGAGACCTACATGCCGGTCGTGCAGCAGCTCGGCGTCTACAAGATCGACGTCAACCAGGGCAACTACCTGTCCCAGGACATGGTCGATCGGCTGCAGGTCGGCATGTCACGCCCGCAGGTGCGCGCGACGCTCGGCACGCCGCTCGTGACCAGCGCGTTCCGCGATTCGCGCTGGGACTACGTCTACGAGTTCCTCCGCCAGGGCAAAGTCCGCGAGCACCGGCAGTTCACCGTCTACTTCGCCGACGAGAAGCTCGCGCGCTGGGAAGGCGACGAGATGCCGCAGTCGGTCGTGGAGCTGAACCGCGCCGCCGGCGAGAAGGCGCTGAAGAAGCAGCCGGACGCCGACGACCAGGGCTTCTTCGGCAAGATCATCGAGTGGTTTAAGAAGTAGCGCCATGGGGATCCGGCTCGCGATCGCGGGCGCCGGCGGCCGCATGGGCCAGGCGCTGATCGAGGCCGTGCTCGCCACTCCCGATTGCACGCTCGCCGCCGCGCTCGACGTCGCCGACAGTCCGGCGATCGGGCGTGACGCAGGCGAGCGCTTTGGCCGCGTCACCGGTGCGATCGTTGCCGCGGACGTCGATACCGCGCTCCGCGCCGCCGACGTGCTGATCGACTTCACCCGGCCCACCGGTACGCTCGCGCACGCTGCGGCCTGCGCGCGCCACGGTGTGGCCGCCGTCATCGGTACCACCGGGCTGGACGCTGCGCAGAAGGATGCGCTCGCCGGCCATGCGCGCACGGTACCGATCGTCTTCGCGCCGAACATGAGCGTCGGCGTCGTCGTGCTCGCCGATCTCGTGGAGCGCGCGGCGCGTGCGCTCGGCCCGGCCTTCGACATCGAGGTCGTCGAGATGCACCACAAGCTCAAGGTGGACGCGCCATCCGGCACCGCGCTGCAACTCGGCCAGGCAGCCGCCGCGGGCGCTGGTGTCGACTTCGCGGCGAGTGCCGTGTACGCGCGCGAGGGCCACACCGGCGAGCGCAAGGCCGGCACGATCGGTTTCGCCGCGCTGCGCGGCGGCGACGTCGTCGGGGAGCACACGGTCGTCTTCGCCGGCATCGGCGAGCGCGTCGAGCTGACGCACCGCGCGACGTCGCGGCAGAATTTCGCCGCCGGCGCGTTGCGCGCAGCTCTCTTCGTCGCGGCGAAGCGCGCCGAGCGGCGCAATGGCCTTTTCGACATGCGGGACGTGCTGGGGATTCGATGAGTTTCGATTCATTCAGGCTCGACGGGAAAGTCGCGCTCGTCACCGGCGGCGGCTCGGGCCTCGGCCTCGCGATCGCGCGCGGCCTCGCCGACGCCGGCGCGCGCGTGGCGATCAACGGCCGCAACCGCGCGAAGCTCGACGCAGCCGCTGCCGCGCTGGCGAACGACAGCATCAACGTGCGCGTGCTGCCATTCGACGTCACGGACGAAGCCGCCGTCGCGGCGGGCGTCGCCGCGCTCGAGCGCGATCTCGGGCCTGCCGACATCGTCGTCAACAACGCGGCGGTCAACCAGCGGCAGGCGCTCGAGGCGTTCTCGCTGAACGAGTGGCGCACGCTGCAGGCCGCGAACGTCGACGGCCCGTTCCTCGTCACGCGCGCGGTGCTGCCGGGCATGAAATCGCGACGGCGCGGCAAGATCGTGAACATCTGCTCGATCGCGTCCGACCTCGGGCGCCCGAACATCGTCGCCTACGCGACGAGCAAGGGCGCGCTCAAGATGCTGACCCGCGCGCTTGCCGTCGAGCTCGCACCGTTCAACATCCAGGTCAACGGCATCGCGCCGGGATTCTTCAAGACCGAGATGAACGCGCCGCTGATTTCCAACGCCGAGTTCTCCGCGTGGGTCGAAAAGCGGACGCCCGCCGGACGCTGGGGCGAGACGCCGGAGATCGCCGGCGCCGCCGTGTTCCTGTGCTCGCCCGCCGCAGACTACGTCACCGGCGACATCCTGCACGTGGACGGTGGTTTCTCCGCTTCGTACTAAGGCCTGTTCACACTATTTCCGGGCGAGCCACCGACCTCACCGGGGTGCTGTGAGCACGACACGCACGCTGCGCCGGGTGTTCAAGGCATGGCGCTGATCGCTGGGACAGGGTGGCTCACGATCGCACGCATCGCCTGTTCGAAGGCGCGCGCGAACCCCCTTCCGTCCAGTAGCGGCGATGCGCTCAACTTCGCACGGAGACTGCCGCGGATGGCCTGCAGCGCGTCGAGGTCGCCTGCGAGGCGTTCGGCGATCGCGACAAGGCCGGCAGGTTCCGTCGCGATCCAGTCCGCGCAACCGGCCGCGGTGAGGATGCTCGCGCCCATCCGCGCCTGCGGACGGTCGCCTGCGACGGTGACCACGGGAACGCCCATCCATAGCGCTTCGCACGTCGTCGTCGCGCCGTTGAAGGGCCAGGTGTCGAGGGCGATGTCCACTTCGCCGTAAGCCTCCAGGTGGCCCTGCGTCTGCCACTCGCGGAACGTGATGCGCCCGGCGTCGACGCCTCGTGCGCCGAGCTCGGCCAGCAGTCGCTCTCGCACCGAGCGATAAGCAATCGCGGCCGCCTTCAGCAAAAGTCGCGATCGCGGCGCCGCTCGCAGCACGCCGGCCCAAAGGTCGAGCGTCGTCGGCGTGATCTTGGCGACAATGTTGAAGGAGCCGAAGGTCACCTCGCCAGCGCGCGCGAGCGCGGGCAGCGGCGCGGGCAGCGGCGCATCGTCCGGCGGACGGTAGCAGTAATAGCTGTGCGGCAGCCTGACCAGTCGCTCGGAGTGCAAGGCTTCGTGTGCCGGCGGATCGGCGCGCGCGTCGGTCAGGCGGACGTCGATCGCCGACAAGCCGGTCGTGCTCGGGTAGCCGATCCAGGTCGCCTGCACCGGCGCGAGCCTTCGAGCGAGCGCGCGCAGGCGCAGCCCGGTATGCCCCGCGAGCTCGATCAGCACGTCGAGGCCGTCGCCGGCGATCCGCTCCGCGAGCTCATTTTCGTTCAACCGCGACGTCTTGACCCACTTGGCCGCATGCGCGGCGAGCCTGGCGCTGACTTCGTCATCGACCACGCTGTCGTGATAACAGACGACCTCGATCTGCGAGCGGTCGTGGTGCTCGAGCAGTTGTTCGATGAAAATGCCCACCGGGTGCTGTCGCAAGTCGGGCGACAGAAACCCGACGCGCAATCGAGCCGCGGGCGCCAACGCGCGGCGCTGCGGCGCGACCATCGGCGCGCTGCCGGTCGAAGTCATCCCGAGCGCCGTATCGAAGCGCCGATGCCAGACCAGAATCTCCTCCGCCGAAACATGATCGGAATAGAGCAGGGTGAGCAGCAGGTTGCTCCACACCGGCAGCATCGCCGGCGCCAAAGTGATCGCTCGCCGCAGCGCCATCACTGCGTCGGCGCGCAGGCCCTGGCTGGTGAACAGCGTCGCGCGGTGGACGTGCGCGTCGACGAACGTGGGATCGATCGCCAGCGCCCGGTCGAAGCAGGCGAGCGCCGCCTCGTCGTGGCGTCGCATCAGCAGCGTGCCGAGGTTGCTGTGTGCAGCGGGATCGCGATCGTTGAGCGCCAGCGATTCGCGAGTCACCCGCTCCGCGTCGTCGAAGCGCTCGAGCTCGGTCAGCGCCGCACCGAGATTGTGGAGGGCCGCCGCGTAGCCGGGCCGCATCGACACCGCGCGCTGCAGGATCTCCGCGGCCTCTGCCGCGCGGCCCTGCATCAGCACCGCGACGCCGAGATTGCAGACACTCGATGCCGGCGGCGCCTCTGCGGCGGTCTGCCGGCGGAAAATCGCCTCGGCCTCGCCCACTCGGCCGAGTTCGACGAGCAGCGAACCGAGCGCCGTCGAAGCCTCGACGTCATCAGGGTGCTGTTCGACACACTTGCGGTAGAGCGACTCGGCGCGTTCGATATCACCGGCCTCGACGTGCGTTTGCGCGGCGTCGAGGAGTGCATGCGCGGGCGACTGGCCGGCCCGTAGCTCCGTCGACGCATGGATCGTTGGCGTCGGCGGCGCGATCGCCCCGTGCACGAGACCGTGGCAACGCTTGTATTTCTTGCCGCTGCCGCAGGGGCAGGGATCGTTTCGTCCGGGAGGCAAGGGTGTCGAGAGCGGCGTGGAATCGCGATCTTCGGAAGGATAGAAAATCCGACATCGTGTCCGCAAGGGCCGCGGCCAGATTATCGTTGGCCTCCGCGAATTAGTTGATTGCGGTGCCGATCGCGTTGCCAAGATAAAGCGTGGCCCCGATTGCGGCGGCGCGATTGATCGGCGTCCGCCGCTGCGGTATAATTAGCCGCTTCACAGCGGGGAAGGCTTGGCCTTCCCCGTTTGCACGTCCGGCGTCGTCGCTGGATCCTCCCACGCGACGGTTCGCCCGATCGATCGTCCGCCATGAACGCCCCGGAAACTTCGGCCGCCACCACGCCCGCGCTATTCCCGCCGCACACGCCGGCCGTGTTGGCACTCGCCGACGGGACGGTGTTTCGCGGCCGTTCGATCGGCGCTCGCGGCCACACGGTCGGCGAAGTCGTGTTCAACACCGCTATGACCGGCTATCAGGAGATCCTGACCGATCCGTCGTACGCGGGGCAGATCGTCACGCTGACGTATCCGCACGTCGGCAACACCGGCGTCAACGCCGAGGACGTCGAGTCGCGCCGCGTTTTCGCGGCGGGCCTCGTGATCCGCGACCTCCCCGCGCTCGCGTCGAGCTGGCGCTCGACCGGCGGTTTGTCGGCGTATCTCACCGATGCCAGCGTCGTCGGCATCGCCGATCTCGACACGCGGCGCCTCACGCGCATCCTGCGCGAGAAGGGCGCGCAGAACGGCTGCATCGCTGCCAGCGACGTGATCGCCGAATCGGACGTCGCCGACGCCATCGCGCGGGCGCGCGGCGCGCCGTCCATGGCCGGGCTCGACCTGGCCAAGGTCGTCTCCTGCTCCGCGCCGTATGAATGGACTTCGAGCACGTGGGCGCTTGGCGCCGGCTACCGTCCGATGGGGCCGGCGAAGTTCGATGTCGTGGCCTACGACTTCGGCGTCAAGCACAACATCCTGCGGATGCTCGCCGCGCGCGGCTGCAGGATCACCGTTGTGCCGGCGCAAACGCCCGCGCGCGATGTTCTGGCGCGCAACCCTGCTGGCGTTTTTCTGGCGAACGGCCCCGGCGACCCCGAGCCTTGCGACTACGCGATCGCCGCGATTCGCGAGATCGTCGACGGCGGCACGCCAACGTTCGGCATCTGTCTCGGCCACCAGCTGCTCGGCCTCGCGTCGGGCGGACGCACCATCAAGATGAAGTTCGGCCATCACGGCGCCAATCATCCGGTGCTCGACAAGGACACCGGCCAGGTGCTGATCACCAGCCAGAACCACGGCTTTGCCGTCGACCCCGCGTCGCTGCCGGGCAACGTGCGCGTGACGCACGTCTCGCTGTTCGACGGGAGCCTGCAAGGCATTGCGCGCACCGACCGTCCGGCGTTCAGCTTCCAGGGCCATCCTGAAGCGAGTCCCGGTCCGCACGACGTGGCGTACCTTTTCGACCGCTTCATCAAGCTGATGGAAAAGAAGTAGATGAACGACCCCCACGCTCGCAGTGCTCGCGGCCCCCAAAGGGGGCGCAGTCAGTCCCTTGGGTCGGCCCGGCGCGACTGACATGCCCCGCCGCACCGACATCGAGAGCATCCTGATCATCGGCGCCGGCCCGATCATCATCGGGCAGGCGTGCGAGTTCGATTATTCGGGCGCGCAGGCGTGCAAGGCGCTGAAGGAGGAGGGCTACCGCGTCATCCTCGTCAACTCCAATCCGGCGACGATCATGACCGATCCGGAGATGGCCGACGTCACCTATATCGAGCCCATCACGTGGCCGATGGTAGCGTCGATCATCGAGAAGGAGCGGCCCGACGCGCTGCTGCCGACGATGGGCGGGCAGACGGCGCTCAACTGCGCACTCGACCTCGCGCGCGAAGGCGTTCTCAACAAGTTCGACGTCGAGCTGATCGGCGCGTCGAAGAAAGCGATCGACAAGGCGGAGGACCGCGAGAAGTTCAAGGCGGCGATGACCCGCATCGGGCTCGGCTCGGCGCGTTCCGGCATCGCGCACAACCTCGAGCAGGCGCTCGAAGTGCAGGCGGATATCGGCTTTCCCGCCGTCCTGCGCCCATCGTTCACCCTGGGCGGCACCGGCGGCGGCATCGCCTACAACAAGGACGAGTTCATCGACCTGTGCAAGCGCGGCTTCGACCTCTCGCCTACGCACGAGTTGCTGATCGAGGAATCGCTGCTCGGCTGGAAAGAGTTCGAGATGGAGGTCGTCCGCGACAAGAAGGACAACTGCATCATCGTCTGCTCGATCGAGAACCTCGATCCGATGGGCGTGCACACCGGCGACTCGATCACCGTCGCGCCGGCGCAGACGCTGACGGACAAGGAATACCAGATCATGCGCGACGCCTCGATCGCGGTGCTGCGCGAGGTCGGCGTGGACACCGGCGGGTCGAACGTGCAGTTCGCGATCAATCCCGCCGACGGCCGCATGATCGTCATCGAGATGAACCCGCGCGTGTCGCGCTCCTCGGCGCTCGCGTCGAAGGCAACGGGGTTTCCCATCGCCAAGATCGCGGCGAAGCTCGCGGTCGGCTACACGCTCGACGAACTGAAGAACGACATCACCGGCGGACAGACACCGGCATCGTTCGAGCCGACGATCGACTACGTCGTCACCAAGGTGCCGCGCTTCGCGTTCGAGAAGTTCAAGCAGGCCGACGACCGGCTGACCACGCAGATGAAGTCGGTCGGCGAAGTCATGGCGATCGGCCGCACGTTCCAGGAGTCGCTGCAAAAGGCTTTGCGCGGCCTCGAGACCGGCGTCGACGGCTTCAATCTCAAGACCGTCGACCCGGACACGATCGCCGACGAGCTCGCGTATCCGCGCGCCGAGCGGCTGTGGTACGTCGCCGACGCGCTCGCCATCGGCATGACGGTCGCCGAAGCGCACGCGCATACCAAGATCGACCCGTGGTTCCTGGCGCAGATCAAGGAGATCGTCGACCTGGAGCTTGCCGTCGAGAAGCGCACGCTGGAATCGCTCGCGCGCGACGATCTGCGCCAGCTGAAGCGCAAGGGCTTCTCCGACCGCCGCCTCGGGTACCTGCTGAAAGTGACCGAGACCGACGTGCGTGCGCGCCGTCATGCGCTCGGCCTGCGGCCGGTGTTCAAGCGCGTCGACACCTGCGCGGCGGAGTTCGCAACCAGGACCGCGTACATGTACTCGACGTACGAGGAGGAATGCGAGGCGGCGCCGACGGACCGGAAGAAGGTGATCGTGCTGGGCGGCGGCCCGAACCGGATCGGGCAGGGGATCGAGTTCGACTACTGCTGCGTGCACGCTGCGATGGCGCTGCGCGACGACGGTTACGAGACGATCATGATCAACTGCAACCCGGAGACGGTGTCGACCGACTACGACACGTCCGACCGGCTGTACTTCGAGCCGCTGACGCTCGAGGACGTGCTCGAGATCGTCCACGTCGAGAAGCCGTGGGGCGTGATCGTCCAGTACGGCGGCCAGACGCCGCTGAAGCTTGCGCGCGACCTCGAGAAGAACGGCGTGCCGATCGTCGGCACGTCGCCCGACATGATCGACATGGCCGAGGACCGCGAGCGCTTCCAGCAGATGCTGCACCGGTTGAAGCTCCTGCAGCCGCCGAACCGCACGGCGCGCACCGGAGGCGGCCGCGATCAAGGCGGCGGAGGACATCGGCTACCCGCTGGTCGTGCGGCCGTCGTACGTGCTGGGCGGCCGCGCGATGGAGATCGTGCACGAGCCGCGCGACCTCGAGCGCTACATGCGCGAGGCGGTCAAGGTCAGCAACGACAGCCCGGTGCTGCTCGACCGCTTCCTCAACGACGCGATCGAAGTCGACGTCGACGCCGTATGCGACGGCACCGATGTCGTCATCGGCGGCATCATGGAGCACATCGAGCAGGCGGGCGTTCACTCGGGCGACTCGGCGTGCTCGCTGCCGCCGTTCTCGCTGTCGGCGGAGCTGCAGGACGAGTTGCGCCGGCAGACCGAGGCGATGGCGCGGGGATTGAACGTCGTCGGGCTGATGAACGTGCAGTTCGCGATCCAGTTCGACGACGGCAAGGGCACGGTCTACGTGCTCGAAGTGAATCCGCGCGCGTCGCGCACGGTTCCTTACGTCTCCAAGGCGACGGGGCGCCCGCTGGCGAAGATCGCGGCGCGCTGCATGGTCGGGCAGTCGCTGAAATCGCAGGGCGTCACGCACGAGATCGTGCCGCCGTACTATTCGGTGAAGGAAGCCGTGTTCCCGTTCATCAAGTTCCCCGGCGTCGACACGATCCTCGGCCCGGAGATGAAGTCGACCGGCGAAGTGATGGGTGTGGGCGAGACCTTCGGCGAGGCATTCGTGAAGAGCCAGCTCGCCGCGGGCGTGAAGCTTCCCGACGCCGGGCCGCGTGTTCATCAGCCTGAAGAACAGCGACAAGCCGAAGGCGATCGAGACGGCGAAGCAGCTCGTCGCGCTCGGCTATCAGCTCGTGGCGACCAAGGGCACGGCGGCGGCGCTGACGGCGGCGGGCGTTGCGGTCACCGCGGTCAACAAGGTCGCCGAAGGCCGCCCGCACATCGTCGACATGCTGAAGAACGACGAGATTGCGCTGGTGGTCAACACGGTCGAGGAAAAGCGCTCGGCGATCCAGGACAGCTACCAGATCCGCCGCGCGGCGCTCACCGACCAGGTGCCGACTTACACGACGCTCGCCGGAGCACGCGCGGCGGCCGTCGGACTGTCGGGAATGCGCGGCATGGTGCCGTATTCGATCCAGGCGCTGCACGAGCGCCTGCGTGCAAGCATGAGCATGCGCGGACAGGCGGACTGACATGGCCAAGGTACCGATGACCGTCGAAGGTGCTACGCGCCTCAAGGCCGAGCTGCAGCGGCTGAAGACCGTCGACCGGCCCGAGATCATCCGGGCGATTGCCGAAGCGCGCTCGCACGGCGACATTTCCGAGAACGCCGACTACGACGCGGCGAAGGAGCGGCAGGGCTTCATCGAGGGCCGCATCGCCACGGTCGAGGAGAAGCTCGCCAACGCGCAGGTGATCGATCCCGCGTCACTGGACGCCGGCGGTCGCGTGGTGTTCGGCGCGACGGTCGAGCTCGCCGACGCCAACACCGACGAGCGCGCCGTCTACCAGATCGTCGGCGACGACGAAGCCGACATCAAGCACGGCAAGATCTCGGTCAGCTCGCCGATCGCGCGGGCGCTGATCGGCAAGACCGAGGGCGACACCGCCGAGGTGGTGGCGCCGGGCGGCACGCGCTCCTACGAAATCCTGGCGGTGCGTTACGCGTAGGCGCTTCGCAAGCCGCTGATTCGAGAACCGAATCGGCGTCATCGCAGGCGCCGATCGGCGCCATCGCGCAATCCGATTGGCATTCGCGCCCCAGGGTCCCTATTGTTGTTGTGCGATGCAACATCCGTCGCTTAACGACCCGGGAGCCGGCATGAACAACGAAGCCACGCTGCCCTGCGAATCCTCGCTGGCGCGGCAAATGAAGCAACTGGACGGCGTCGGGATGTCCGCCGTCGAACGCGAGCGCGCCAAGGCGTATCTCCGCCGCGCCGATGCGGTTGTCGACGTGACCGCCCGCGCGTGGAACCAGGTGTGCGTTTATGCACGCCGTTTGCGCGGCGACGAGGCGGCGGCCAAGGCGCGCGGCGCAGCCGCAATTCGCTGAAGCGCGCGGGACCGGGGGCGGGCGGACATCGATTTCGACCGCATCCCCGATCCCGAGATCCTGCCGACGACTCAGAAGAGCGACAGATCGATCAGCTTGCCCATCGCGTCGAGTCCGAATTTGTTCGGGATGCGTGTAATCGAAGCAGTTCCACGCGTCCCATAGTGATTCGGCGGGTGCGCCGTCGCTGCCGACTACGATCGGACCGGCGAGGAGCGAGCCGAACTCGATGATGCCGTCGATGTTCGCTTGCGTATGCAGCCAGTGGTTGAACTCGAGCTTCACCTTCTCCATGGAGCCGGTCCATCCGGTCATCGGCGTCGGCCGGCCGCGCGGAACGACCGTGCCGACGTAGATGGGCAGCCCGCGGGCGTGCACGCGATCGATGATCTCCTGCGTGCCGTCAATCAGCTGCTGCGGTAGTGGCGCCGCCGGTGATGTCGTTGGTGCCTTCGTAGAACAGTACCCACTTCACGCCGGCGCGGTCGAGCACGTCGTTATCGAGCCGCAGCACCGCCGCCGGGCCGTTGCCGCCGGGTAGCACCACGCGATTGCCGGCGATGCCCTGGTTGGCGACGGCCGGGGCACGGTCGCCGAAGGCCGCCTGCAGCCGATAGGAGAGCACGTCGGTCCAGCGGTTGTACTCATCCGCGGGAATGTTTCCAGTCGCCGGGTCACGCGTGCTGCAGCGACCGTCGGTGATCGAGTCGCCGAGTGCAACGATGGTCCCCGGCGCCTTGCTCGACTGCACATCCACGGCGGCAACGTAATAGATCGGGTAGTTGCCGGCGTTCTGCGGGACCGGGCTGAAGCCCGCCGCGGACGTGCCGCTGGCCGTGCCCGACACGCCGATATAGTTTGTCGCGAGCGCCAACTGGTGCCCGCTTACCTCGACGGCGCTCTTCACCTCGAGGCTCACGGCGAGTCGCTCGAATGCCTCCACGTCCATCTTGATCGGGTCGCTGAAGGCGCTCGCGCCGGCGGCGAGCGTCAATCCCGGCCGACCGCCGAAGGTGAGCGGGTGGTTGCGCCCGTCGATGGCTGCGCCGTCGCCCAGCTTGCCGATGTAGGCGCCGGTGAAAACCACCGGCGTGGTCGCCATCGTGTTCTCGAGCTTCACGCGCACCTTCTTGCCGGCGATGGTCGGCCGCACCACCATGCGCAGTGCGGAATTGCTTACGTCGGGTGCGAAGTTGGCGCCGGTAAACGCCGGCCCCATGCGATGTCCGATCGAAATGGTCCAGGCCGAGAACCAGTTGTTGTCGGGTTTGTTGTCGGCGTGTGCGCAGACGGTGAAGACCGCGAACGTGGCCGCAATGAATACGCGTAGCAGCTTGCCTGCCATGGAATTCCTCCTGATGGTTTGAATCGATAAAACGACCGCGGGGCCGAGCGGTGCATCGCCGTCAGCGCCCCGCGTGAATGCTGTACTTTCGGCGTGCCGATGTCAATTTCAGGAGCTCCCTGGGCGCTGCTGCAGTGACGGCGATTGGTTTCCATTGCATTGGGTCAGTTCAACTTAGCCCGCCATCGCGACCGGGAGTACGATTCCGTTCCAGTGCGCCGGCCAAACGCTGCCGGCGCCTTCTGGAGGAACTGCCATGCTCGGCACGAGGAAATGGATCGCGGCGGCCGCCGCGGCGCTGATCGCTTCCGGCGCGCACGCCGCTGACGCGCCGTATCCGGCGCGACCCGTCAAGATCGAAGTCGGCGCCAATGCCGGCGGCGGCACGGACATCATCGCGCGCATGCTCGCGGAAAAATTCCAGGCGTCGACCGGCCAGCCGTTCGTCGTCGAGAACAAGCCCGGCGCGTCGAACACGATCGCCGCCGACTTCACGGCGAAGGCCCCGCCCGACGGCTACACGCTGCTCGTCGCGACGAATACCGGCCAGGCGATCGCGCCGCACATGCTGAAGCTCAACTTCGATCCGCTGACCCAGTTGCAGGCGGTGGGCCTCATCGTGGTCGTGCCGAACGTGCTCGTCGTCGGCGCAACGACGCCCTACCAGAGCGTCAAGGACCTGGTCGCCGCCGCGAAGGCGAAGCCGGGCGATCTCAAGTACGCATCGTCGGGTATCGGCAGCACGCAGCACATCGCGGGCGAGGCGTTCGACCTCGCTGCCGGCGTCAAGACGACGCACATCCCCTACAAGGGCAGCAGCCAGGCGCACATCGACGTGCTGTCCGGGGAAGTGCAGATGATGTTCGACACGTCGTCGTCGGCGATGGGTCAGATCAAAGCCGGCAAGTTCCGGCCGCTCGCCGTCACGTCGCCGACGCGCTCGGCCGAGCTGCCCGAACGTGCCGACGATCGCGGAAGCGGGCTACCCCGCCGCAGAGATGACGACGTGGTACGGGCTGTTCGTCACCGGCGGCACGCCGAAGCCGGTCGTCGAGAAGCTCGCGGCGGAGCTGAAGAAGGCGCTTGCGCTGCCCGACGTGCAGGCGAAGCTCGAAGGCATGGGCGGAGAGCCAGGCAACCTCTCGCACCGAGCAGTTCGCCAAGTTGAACAGCGACGAGTACGACCGCTTCGGCAAACTCATCAAGACGGCGAACATCCGGGCCGAATGACAACATCCGCCAGCCGCGGCTGCGCTACTGCTCGACGACCGCAACGGAATCTGCCATGAGATTGGCGTCTAGCTGCTCGCGCGTGCCGCAACCTGTGCCAATGCCGACGTGGTCGTTTACAGCCTGAGCGCTTGAAGGCGTTCCCATGGCCCACTCGTGCGTTTGAACGGGTGATCGGACGCGTCATCGCACGGCGGCGGCGCCGCGCGAGTCGTGCGCGGGCGCCGCCGGAATCATCGCGGCCGCCACCAGCTCGGCGATGTCGCGCGTGGCGATCTCCGCTTCCTTCTCCAGCGCCTTCGTGCCGTCCGACATCATCACCGCGCAATAGGGGCAGGCCGTCGCGATGATCTCCGGCGCCTTGCGGCAGCGCCTGTTCGACCCGCAGGATGTTGATGCGCTTGCCGATCGTCTCGTCCATCCACATGCGGCCGCCGCCGGCGCCGCAACACATCGCCTTGCTGCGGGCGAGATCGAACTCGAGCGGCGCGTCGCGAGTGAGCGCCCTGATGATCGCGCGCGGGGCCTCGAACTCGCCGTTGTGACGGCCGAGATAGCAGGGCTCGTGGTAGATGACGCGCTCGAAATCGCGGCGCAGCCGGATCCGTCCCTCGGCGACGAGCCGCGCGATCAGCTGGGTGTGATGGATCGACCTCGTAGTGGCCGCCGAAGGCCGGGTACTCGTTCTTCAGCGTATTGAAGGCATGCGGGTCGCAGGTCACGATGCGCCGGATGCCGAACTCCGTCAGCGTCGCGATCAGCGTTGCCGCGAGCTGCTGGAACAGCATCTCGTTGCCGGCACGACGCACGCATTCGCCGGTGGAGGTTTCACGCTCGCCCAGGATCGCGAACTTCACGCCCGCGGCCTTGAGGATGCTGGCGAAGGCGGCGGCGATCTTCTGCCCGCGCAAGTCGAAGGACTCGGCCGAACCGACGTAGAACAGGTAGTCGATGGCGGCGGCGTCGCTCCGCGGTGCGCAGGATCGGGACGCCCGCCGCGGCCGC
Organism: uncultured beta proteobacterium; assembly: GCA_963851465.1. Taxonomy (GTDB): domain Bacteria; phylum Pseudomonadota; class Gammaproteobacteria; order Burkholderiales; family Casimicrobiaceae; genus VBCG01. Next base: position 212,506 of record CAWKPJ010000003.1, on the reverse strand, counting down.
CCAATCGCCGCGCGTATCGGCCGGAAGGCCCCACGGATTGCTCTGCACTTCGTACGCGGCGAAGACGCCGCGCAGCGCGTGCGGAAATTCACCGTCCATCATCACGCGATGCTGGCGCAGCCGGTAGAACTTGGGCAGGTGCTCGAGCTCGATCGGGCACGCCGCTTCGCAATAGCCGCAGGTGGTGCAGGCCCACAGCGTTTCATCGCCGATCACGTCGGGCACGAGGGGCGGCAGCGCGTCGTCCGCAGCTCTCCGACGCCAGCGCGTCGCGCTGATCCAGCAGATGGTGCTTGACGCTGTCGAACACCCACTTGAGCGCCAGCGGCTTGCCGGTGAGGTAGGTCGGGCACGCGTCCTTGCAGCGGCCGCATTCGGTGCAGGTGAATGCGTCGAGCCCTTCCTTCCAGCGTGAGGTCGCGAGCGCTGCGCGCGCCGATGCGCATCTCGGTCGTCGCTCGGCCATCGCCTTTTCGAGATCGACGGCCGGCACGGCGTTGGCGGGTCCGCCCGCGACGAAAAAAGAGCGCCGGGAGCGCGGTCACGATGTGGAAATGCTCGCCCGTCGGCAGGATGACCAGGAACGCGAACACGATCAGGAGCTGCGTCCAATAGAAGAACTGGTAGCCCGCGCGCAGCGCCGGCGGCGGCAGCGCCGGCGAGTGCCGGACGCGATCGCGTTGCCGACGAACGCGAAGCCGCGCTCGTGCGCCGCATGCGGATCGCTTGCCGAGAGCACCGCGAAGCGAAAGCCGTCGAAGGCAAAATCGGTGACCATGATCGAAATGATCAGCGCCGAGGATGAGCAGCGCCTCGCGGTTGCGCTCCAACCGCCGCGGCTTCTGCACGAGGCGGCGATAGAGCGCATAGCCGCAGGCCGCGAGCACCGCGATCTCGACGCCGTCCTTGAACCCGGCGAACAGGCCGCCCGCGAGTCCGGGAAACGTCGTCGACTCGTCGTAGCCGATCGCGATCAGCTGCAGCTTGCGCAACAGCAGCGACATGAATCCGAGGAAGATGACGGCATGCATCAGCCCGGGCTTCCATTCGCCGCGAACCATGCGCGACTGCAGGAACCCGTTGACCAGCAGCGCCTTCAATCGCAATCCCGGGTGATCCCACCGCATGTCCGGCTGCAGATGGGCGAGGATGGCGAGCTTGCGCGCACGCGAGATAGCGCGAAGGCGGCGACAGCGACGACGAGCAGAAGCGTCGTTCCGAACGGACTCATCGAACGCGCGCCTACGGCGCGACGGGCAGCGATGCTGGCGACGCGACTCGACGCCCCGGCGACGGCGCGAGCGTGCGAGCCGATCGCGAACGTTTGCCACGAGCGTCGGCGATGTAGGCTGTTTCTGACGCAACGCGTCGGTGTCGACGACGATCGCGTCAGCCGTCTCGTCGGGCGCCAGCGGCTCCTGCGTCCGCAGCTGATGCTCGAGTACCGCGAGGTCGGCATCCGAAGCGTCGTTGCCGTCATGCATGCCGCCGCGCGATCCGCTCGCGCAACGTCGTCTCGCTCGCGCCGCAGTGCGACGATGACCAACGGGACGCCCGGACTTGGCGGCCAGCTCCCGGAACAGCCGTGCGCTGCCAGCGCTTCAGGAATGCGCCGTCGACGATCGCGACGTAGCCGGCGGCCGTCGCGCTTCTGCGCCAGCGCCAGCGCACGCCGATAGGTCGCCTGCGTCGCCTCCGGCGCGTACAGGCCGGCGTCGATGCTCGGCGCGATCGCGCGATCAGTGGCGACGAGGCCGTGCAGGCGTTTGCGCTCGACGTCGGTGCGGATGCGGACGGCGCCGCCAGCTTCCAGCAGCGCCTGCGACAGCGTCGTCTTGCCGCTGCCGGCGAGGCCGTGGGTGATGACGATCGCCGGCCGGCGCGGCTGCGCGTAGGCCTTCGGCCAGGCGCATGTAGCCGCCGTACTCGGCGATCGCAGCGCGTCCGCGGCGTCGCCGGGCGCGCAGCTGGTGGCGCGCAGCCGCGCGATCTTGGCGCGCACCATGCGCGCGATAGACGAGGTAGAAGCGCAGCACGCGCAAGCCCGTCGTAGTCGCCGGTGATCTCGAGGTAGGCGTTGAGAAAGCGGTGCGCGAGATCGGCGCGGCCGCGGTCGCGCAGATCCATCGCCGTGAACGCGACCTCGCTCATCACGTCGATCCAGCGCATCTCGTCGTTGAACTCGATGCAATCGAAGATCGTCGGTCTTGCCGTCGACCACGGCGATGTTGCCGAGGTGGAGGTCGCCGTGGCATTCGCGGACGAAGCCGTCGTCGCGGCGCTGCGCCATCGGCGGACGCGCAGGCGGCATGCTGCGCTCGCGTCCACGCCTCGAGCGCGTCGAGGTCCGCGAGGTCCGCCGTCGGTCGCGGAGCAGCGGCCGCAGCTGCGCGAAGTTCTGCAGCGCGATGCGCGAGGATGACGTCCGGGGCGCCGAAGTGGCCGCGCGGCGGGGCCGCGTCGGCCGTCGCGGTGAAACGCCGCGACCTTGGCCGCCAGCGCGTCGATGTGCCGCGGCCGACAGTTCGCCCGCGGCGAGCACATGGCTCGCGAGCGCCGCCTGCGGAAACTCGCGCATCCTCACCGCGTATTCGATGACCGGTCCGTTGCCGCCGAGCACCGGCGCGTCGATCGCTGCCGGTGATCGCGACGACGTCGAGATAGAGCGTCGGGCGCGAGGCGCCGGTTGAGCCGCAGCTCCTCGTCGCAATAGAAGCGTCGCGCCGCCAGCGTGCGGAAATCCAGAAACCCGAGGTCGACCGCCTTCTTGATCTTGTAGGCGAACCGGCCCGGTCAGCAGCACATAGGAAATGTGCGTTTCGATCACGCGGGCCCGCGTGCCGTCGGGCTGCGCGGTCGCCGCCGCGCAAAGCGCGGCCACCAATCGTGCCTGAGCCAGGGCGTCTTCAGGCAGTCGTCGATCCGCGGTGACGGTCTGTGCCCTCGCGGAGCTCGCGGGCACTTGCCACCATGTCCGGATTCTGACGGCTCTTCGCCGCGCCTCGCTTGATCGAGGTCAATCTCCCTTGTAACGCTGCCCTACATGGCCCAAGTCTCGCTCGCGTGCCGCAGTCAGTTCGGGTTCGGTCCTGCAACTGCCACAGGCAACGAAGAGTTCGGCCTACTTGTTCACTGCCGGCGCGGCCGCGGCGAGCGGAATGACGGCCACGGGTACCGTCGGCTTGAAGTTCGGGTCGCGTACGGCGAGTTGCCCTTGGCGCGCGTAATTGAGCGACTCACCGAGGATGCGGGCTGCCTCCTGCGGAGCGTGGAAGCCCGTCGAGTTCTCGGCTTCGACGAAGTCGAGGTAGAACTGCGCGCGGCGATGGAGATAGCGGGCGGTGGCGAGTTCGGCGTCGCTTCTTGCCGGCCTCCTTCGCCGCTTTGAGATCGGCGATGAGCCCCATGAGCGCGGTCATGGCGTGCTGGCGGAGCGTCCAGTGGCGGTCCTGGATCTGCTCGACCCGGGCCTTGAGTTCGTTCTCGGTGATCTTGGCGTCGTGTTTCTGGTGGCAGCCGAGGCAGGCATCTTTCATGTTGAGCACCGGGCTGCGGACCCAATGGTCGGTCAGCGTCGATCCCTTGTAGGCCGTCTTCGGCATGTGGCAGTCGGCGCAGGTCACGCCTGCGCGGGCGTGAATGCCCTGGCTCCACATTTCGAACTCGGGATGCTGCGCCTTCAGGGTCGGGGCGCCGGTGTCCTTGTGGGTCCAGTCGCGAAAACCGATCTCGTCGTAGTAGGCTTGGATCTGCATCGACCTTGAGGCCCTTCGACCAGGGAAAGACGAGCCGCTTCTCGGGGCCCTTGAAGTAGTACTCGACGTGGCATTGGCCGCACACGTAGGCGCGCATCTCGTTGGCCGTCGCCTGCTTGTTCACGTCGTAGTTCAGGATGCCCTGCGAAGCCTTGTATGCGCGGATACCTTCGATGAAAGCGGGACGGGTGACGCGCAGAGACAACGTTGCTGCCGTCGTGGCAGTCGATGCAGGCGACCGGGTGCTGCACGAGCTTGACCGCCTCGCCGTAGGGCATCGCGTTGATCTTCTCGAAGCCCTTGACGATGTCTCCTTCGCCGGCCTTTTTATTCGCGATGTAGGTCGAGGCATGGCAGTTGAGGCAAGCGCCGGGCTGCGGCACGACCTGTTGGCGCAGCGTGTACTTCTGGTCCTCCAGCATGTAGGCGTGGCCGCGCTCCTCGCGAAAATCCGTGGCAAACGCATAGCCCTGCCACATTGTCTTCAGGCCCGCTATCCTCATCGACCTTGGATCTCGACACGATCGAGCGCGGATCGGCGTGGGTCGGCTTGAGAGGCATCGCCTCGCTGCCGCCATGCTTCGTGCGCTTCATGTCAGTGGACTTCTTGTAGAGCTCGTAGTGCAGGGGAAAAGTCTTTCCCCAGATGGCCGGATCGTCGGTGCTGTCGGTGATCGGCCAGGGATCGTCTTTTTTCGCCGGCTGACCGTTGGTCGACTTCATTACTGCAGCCTGCGCAAAGGCATCACCCGTGGCCAGGCTTGCGGACAGCGCCAGCAAGATTCCAGCGGCGAAGGCAACGGCGATTGTCGCTTCGACGGTCCGAAAACGGGAGTGCCAAAGCGTTCTCATGGGTTTCTCTCTTGAGATGAAGGGGAGTCGGGCGTCGCTATGTCCATTGATTGGCATGACAAAAGGTCCTCGTCGGTTCCGCGTCACGATCCGAACATGATCCTCGCGAGAATCAAGCCGACGACGACCGCCACCGTCGTGGCGACCAGTCCCGGAATCATGAACGAGTGGTTGAGCACGTACTTGCCGATCTTCGTCGTGCCCGACAGGTCGAAGTTGATCGCCGCGATCAGCGAGCCGTAGGTCGGGATGAAGAAGTAGCCGTTGACCGACGGGAACATCGCGATCAGGAACTGCGGCGGGATTCCCAGCGCAATGCCGAGCGGCATCAGCGCGCGGGTCGTCGCCGCCTGGCTGTAGAGCAGCACCGAGGCGAAGAACAGTCCGAACGCGAACGTCCACGGATGCGGCATCCGCCTGCGCGCCGATCGCCGGGACGATCACGTCCTTGTTCGCGGCGATGAAGCTGTCGCCGAGCCACGCCAGGCCGAAGATGCCGATCACCGCGACCACGCCGGCGCGCAGCGTCGACGTTTTCGGGATCGCATCGACGTGGACCTTGGTGACGAGCAGCATGATCGCCGCCACCGACAACATCACGATCTCGATCACGACCGGCATCTGCAGCGCGCTCTTGGCGCCGGGCAGCGTGCGCAGCGCCGGGAAGAACCCGAACAGCACGACCAGCGCGACGCCGGCGAGGAAGAGGTAGGCTGAAGCCTTTGCCGCGGGCTTCAGCGGCGGACGCGTCGGCAGCGGTCTTCGGCGCAGGAATTTCCCCGGCCTTGAGGCGCGCCTGGTACTCCGGATCGTCCTTCAGGTCCTTGCCGACGAACATCGAGACGATCGCGGCCGCGACGACGCCGGTGAGGGTTGCCGGCACGCAGATCATCAGGATCTGCGGGCAGCCCCCACTCCGTGATGCCCTTCTCCGCGAACAGGCCGATCATCGCGGCGGTTGCCGCGGCGACCGGGCTCGCGGTGATCGCCTGTTGCGAGGCGATCGTCGCCACCGCCATTGGCCGCTCGGGCCGTATGCCGTTCTGGTGGGCGGTCTCGTAGATCACCGGCAGCAGCGGGTAGACGATGTGGCCGGTGCCGGCGACGAAGGTGAAGCTCCACGTCGTGAGCGGCGCGACGATCGTCACGTACTTCGGGTTGGCGCGGATGATGCGCTCGGCGATGCGCACCAGGAAGTCGATGCCGCCGGCGGCATCCATCACCGAAGCGGCCATGATGACCGCCAGGATGATCAGCATCACGTCGATCGGCGGCGAGGTCGGGTTCACCCCGAACGCCACGACCAGCACCAGCAGTCCCACCGCGCCCCACAGGCCGAGTCCGACGCCGCTGTAGCGCGCGCCCATCCAGATCGCGGCGAGCACGACGACGAACTGCAGCACGATCGAAATTGTCATGGCCTCTCCGCTGCCGCTGTGGCGCACGGTCTCCTGCGCGCGTCGCTACTGCTCGAATTTCGGGCTGATCAGGTTCTCGAACGAGAACACCTCGTCCCACTTTTCCTGCGTGAGAAGTTTTCTTCTCCTCGACCACGATCTGGTGCAGCGACTTGCCGGTCTCGTAGCCCTCGCGCGCGATCTCCGCGCACTGCTTGTAGCCGAGCGACGGCTTCAGCACGGTGACGATGCCGAGCGAATTGAGCACCATGTCGCGCGAGCGCTCGGCGTTGGCCGTGATGCCGTTGATGCAGTGGACGCGTGAGGCTGTCGACCGCGTGCTCCATCGTCGCGATCGACGTGAACAGCGCGAACGTGATCACCGGCTCCATCACGTTCAGCTGCAGCTGCCCCGCCGACGCCGCGAGCGTCACCGTCAGGTCGAGGCCGATCACCAGGAACCCGGTCTGGTTGACGACCTCGGGAATCACCGGATTCACCTTGCCCGGCATGATCGAGCTGCCCGGCTGCATCTGCGGCAGGTTGATCTCGTTGAAGCCGCAGCGCGGACCGGACGCGAGCAGCCGGATGTCGTTGCAGATCTTGGTGAGCTTCGACGACGTGCGCTTCAGCACGCCGGAGAGCAGCACGTAGGCGCCGGTGTCGGACGTCGCCTCGATCAGGTCGCCGGCGAGGATGAACTGGGTGCCGGTCAGCTCGGACAGATATTTCGTCGCGAGCTCCGGGTAGCCCGGCGCCGCGGTCACCGTGGTGCCGATCGCCGTCGCGCCGAGGTTGATCTCGTGCAGGAACTGGCGGACTTCGGCGATGCGCTGCACCTCCTCGCCGATCGTCGTGCCCCAGCCGTGGAACTCCTGGCCGAGCGACATCGGCACGGCGTCCTGCAGGTGCGTGCGGCCCATCTTCAGCACCCGGTCGAACTCCTTGGCCTTGGCGTAGAAGGCTTCCTGCAGCCGCGTCGAGCGCGCTCATGTAGCTCGCGAGCCGGAGGATCAGCGCGAGCCGGAACGCCGTCGGATAGATGTCGTTCGTCGACTGCCCGAAGTTCACGTGATCGTTCGGGTTGACGTACTGGTACTCGCCCTTCTTGTGGCCGAGCGCCTCCAGCGCGAGGTTGGCGATCACCTCGTTCGCGTTCATGTTGGTCGAGGTGCCGGCGCCGCCCTGGATGAAGTCGGTGACGAACTGGTCGCGCATCTCGCCGGCGATCAGCCTGTCGCAGGCGCCGGCGATCGCGTCGGCGATCCTTCGCGTCGAGCACGCCCAGGTCGCGGTTCGCAAGCGCTGCCGCCTTCTTCACGTAGCCGAACGCCTTGACGAAGTTCGGCTCCAGCGACATCGGGATGCCGGTGATGTGGAAGTTCTCCTTGCCCCGCAGCGTCTGCACGCCGTAGTACGCGTCGTCGGGAATCTGCTTCTCGCCGAGGAAGTCCTTCTCGATGCGGTAGGCCATCACGCCCTCCTTTGTCTGGTGGCGCGCGTGCTGAACGCGCGGCTGCGAGCCTACTTCTTCCAGCCGATCGCCACCATCTTGCGGCGCAGGAACGCGATCTGCGTGGCCAGCGGCAGGTCCTTCGGGCAGACGTCGTGGCAGGCGAGCAGCGACATGCAGCCGAACACGCCGTCGTCGTCGCCGATCACCTCGTAGTAGTCCTCGTCGGTGCGCGCGTCGCGCGGGTCGAGGCGGAAGCGCGCGATCTTGTTCAGGCCGACCGCGCCGACGAAGTCCTCGCGCATGCGCGCGGTGCCGCAGGCGGCCACGCAGCAGCCGCACTCGATGCAGCGGTCGAGCTCGTAGATCTTCTCGGCGAGGTCCGGATCCATCTTCTCCTCGATGCGCGACAGGTCGACCTCCTGCTGCTTCATGTGCACCCACGTCTCGAGCCGCTCGCTCATCGCCGCGCATCCAGTTGCCGGTGTCGACCGACAGGTCGCCGATCAGCTTGAACACCGGCAGCGGCGCCAGCGTGATCTCGGGGCCGACATTCTTCGTGAGCGTGCGGCAGGCGAGGCCCGGGCGGCCGTTGATCACCATCGCGCAGCTGCCGCAGATGCCGGCGCGGCAGACGAAGTCGAACTGCAGCGACGGGTCGATCCTGCTCGCGGATCTCGCTCAGCGCGATGAACAGCGTCATGCCTTCCGTCTGCTCGAGCTCGTAGGTCTGCAGGTGCGGAACGCTGGCCGGGTCGGCCGGGTTGTAGCGCAGGATGCGCAGGTGGATCTTCTGGCCGGTCGTCGGCTGACTCTGCGATGTGCTCATCGATTCGCTCCGCGAACGCGCAACCCGCGCACCCTCACTCGCTTTCCCACTGGAACCCGGCGATCGGCATGTTCTGCCGCTCCCGCAGGTTGCGCCGAAGAGAGATCGTCGATTCTCTCGTTCCTCGCCGCGGAGCGGCTCGGGCAGCAGGTGCTCGTACGGCATCAGCGCGCGCTGCCGTTCGAAGCGGTCGCCGATCCTCTGCTTCACCGCATCGACTTCGGCCTGGCGCGCCGAAGTGTCCGGATGGTCGGTGTAATCCTTCGCGCCGTAGCCGCGCCAGCCCGGCGGCAGCTCCATCGCGCTTCGACGTCGAGCGCCTCGTAGGCGAGCGTCGGCAGCGTCTCGTCTCCATGCCAGGTGGCGAGCGTGCGCTTCAGCCATTCGGCGTCGTTGCGGCGCGGGAAGTCCTCGCGGAAGTGCGCGCCGCGGCTCTCGGTGCGCACCAGCGCGCCGTAGGCGACGCACAGCGCGAGCTTCAGCATCCTCTGCACGCGGTAGGCGGTGACGAGCTCCGGATTCGCGCCCGCGGCGCTCGACTGGAGACCGATGTTGCGGCTCCTGACCAGAAGCGTCTGCAGCTCGTCGACGGCCTGCTCGAGGTCCTTGCCGGTGCGGAAGATGCCGACCTTGCCGGTCATGATCTCCTGCATCCGCGCCTTGATCGTCGCTCGCGTCTTCGGTGCCCGCGCCCGCAAGAAGGCGCTGCAGCTTCGCGCTGCTCGCGTGCGCACGAAGTCGCGGACCACGCCGGTCGGGATGTCGGCGTCGTTGTCGGACCGGTCGCAGAAGTCGGCGATGTACTCGCCGACGATCATCCCGGCGACGACGGTCTCCGCGACCGAATTGCCGCCGAGCCGGTTGAAGCCGTGCATGTCCCAGCACGCCGCCTCGCCGGCGGCGAACAGGCCCTTGAGCGTCGGGCTCTCGCCGGTGTGGTTGGTGCGCACGCCGCCCATCGTGTAGTGCTGCGCCGGACGCACCGCGATCATGTCCCTGGTCGGGTCGACGCCGAGGAAGTGATGGCAGATCTCGTAGACCTCGCGCAGGTTGTGCTTGATGTGGTGCTCGCCGAGCAGCGTGATGTCGAGCCAGATGTGCTCGCCGAAGCGCGATTTCACGCCCTTGCCCTTCTTGATGTGCTCCTCCATCCGGCGGCTGACCACGTCCCGCGACGCGAGCTCCTTCTTCTCGGGCTCGTAATCGGGCATGAAGCGGTGCCCGTCGACGTCCTTCAGCAGGCCGCCGTCGCCGCGGCAGCCCTCGGTGACGAGGATGCCGGCCGGAAAGATGCCGGTCGGATGGAACTGCACCGCCTCCATGTTGCCGAGCGCGGCCACGCCGGTCTCGAGCGCGATCGCGTGCCCGATGCCTTCGCAGATGACCGCGTTGGTCGTCACCTGGTACAGCCGTCCCGCGCCGCCGGTCGCGATCGCGGTGGCCTTGGCGACGTACGCGGCCAGCTCGCCGGTGACGAGGTCGCGCACGACCGCGCCGTAACAGCGGCCGCCGTCGTGGATGAGCGCGAGCGCCTCGGTCCGCTCGAGCACCGGGATCGATTCGGCGATCGCGCGGTCGGCGACCGCCGTGAGCATCGCGTGGCCCGTGCCGTCCGAGACATAGCAGGTGCGCCACTTCTTGGTGCCGCCGAAATCGCGCTGCGCGACCAGCCCGTGCGCCGCGTCGCGCTCGGTGATCGTGACCTTCTGGCCGTTGATGATGACGGTCCGGTCACCCTTGCGGACGCGGCTCCACGGCACGCCCCACGCCGCCAGTTCGCGCACCGCCTTGGGCGCCGTGTTGACGAACATGCGCACGACTTCCTGGTCGGCGCCCCAGTCGCTGCCGCGCACCGTGTCTTCGAAGTGCACGTCCTCGTTGTCGCCCTGGCCCTTGATTACGTTACCCAGGCTGGCCTGCATGCCACCCTGCGCGGCTTTCGAGTGCGAGCGCTTTGCGGGCACCAGCGACAGGATGATCGCTTCGTGGCCGCGCCGCTTGGCGGCGATCGCCAACCGCAGGCCGGCGAGGCCGCCGCCGATGACGAGAACGTCCGTGTATACGACCTTCACGGATTCGTACCCCTGGCCGGCGCCGGCATGGAGGCGGGCGGCTGCGTCGCGGTCACGCTTGCCGGGACATAGCGCTCGCCGTAGCGGCCCGCATGCTCGATGCCGATCTTGATGTACGCGGCGAGCGTTGCGAAGCCCAGGACCAGGAAGAACACGGTCAGCACCCACTTGAGCGTCTTCAGACGTCTGCGCGTCGCGGCGGGGTCGCGACCCTCGAACCAGCCCCATTTGACGGCGAGACGATACAGGCCGATGCCGCCGTGCAGCTCGACGGCCAGCAGCAGCAGGATGTAGAGCGGCCAGTAGTTTCCGGTCCAGACCCGATCTGCCGACTCGAACGGACCGATCAGCTCCGGACGGGTGAGCATGACGTAGAGGTGCGGCGCGGCCAGGAAGAACAGCGCGAATCCGGTGAACGCCTGCCAGGCCCACAGCGTCGTGTCCGAATGACGCATCATCTTCATGTGGTCGCGGAAAGCGGTGAACTGCCGGTAGTTGATCGGGAACTTTCGCATGGCGAGGAACGCGTGGACAACCAGCAGCGCGATCACGCCGGCGACGACAAAGGACACGATGACCGGATACGGGCGGCCGAAGAAGAAGTAGCCCTCGAAGAACTTGGTGACGGTCCACATCGCGTCCTTGCTGATCAGGATCGAGGACACGAAGAACATGTGGCCCCACATGAAGAGCGCCAGCGCAAGACCCGTCGCGCTTTGCGTCAGATCAAGCCGCGCCGGCCATCGACTCGCACGCACGCGATCGCTGAGCCCCACGCCGGCGATCATCGGATCTGCGTGTTTCATCGCTTGGAGTATCCCTCGGTGCTCCGGGCGGCAGCACGCGCCGGTCACTGCGTTTTTGCGTGGTGCGCGACAGCGCGACGGCGGGACCCTGCGCTTCACAGGTTTCGCGCAAGCTATCCCGCACGCTGGGAGCGAGTGTTGACCTGCGTCAAAGGGCCTTGCGGTACTGCCCTCAGAATGAACCGACGCGTCGACGTCGAGCTTCCCGGGCAGCGGACTTGAATGCTGGCCGGCGGCGTACCGCAGTTCGGCAGGAGGCACCCGATGTTCCAGATTCGCATTCACGGCCGTGGCGGGCAGGGCGTCGTTTCCGGGGCCGAGCTGCTGTCGGTCGCCGCTTTTCTCGACGGCAGATACGCGCAGGCATTTCCGAGCTTCGGGTCGGAACGGATGGGCGCGCCGGTGATGGCGTTCTGCCGGATCGACGACAAGGAAATCCGCCTGCGCGAACCGGTTCTGACGCCGGACGCGCTTGATCATCCAGGATCCGACCCTGCTGCATCAGGTGGAACTGTTCAATGGCGTGCCGAAGCGCGGGTACATCCTCGTCAACTCGACGAAGAGTTTCGACGAGCTGGGGCTCGGCGGCTTTGCACGGGGCGTCCAGCAATACCGGCTGTGCACGGTGGCGGCGACGGAGCTCGCGATGAAACATGTCGGCCGGCCGGTGCCCAACGTCCCGCTGCTCGGCGCTTTCGCCGCAATCACCGGCGCGATCACGCTGCCGTCGCTCGTCGCCGCGATCCGCGAGAAGTTCCCGGCCGCCATCGCGGAAAAGAACGTCGCCGCGGCGACGGAAGCCTTCGACGCGGCGGTCAAGACCAGGGAAGCCGTCGATGCTTAAACAGGCCGAAGGGTCGCACGCGGTCGCCGAAGCCATCGCGCTTTGCCGGCCGCAGGTCATCTGCGCGTATCCGATCACGCCCCAGACGCACATCGTCGAAGGGCTGGGCGAGATGGTCAAGGCGGGCGAGCTCGCGCTGCGAGTTCATCAACGTCGAATCCGAGTTCGCCGCGCTTTCGGTGGCGATCGGCGCCTCGGCCGCCGGCGTGCGCACCTACACGGCAACCAGCAGCCAGGGGCTGCTGTTCATGGCGGAGGCGGTCTACAACGCCGCCGGTCTCGGCCTGCCGATCGTGATGACGATCGGCAACCGCGCGATCGGCGCCCCGATCAACATCTGGAACGATCACTCGGACAGCATGTCGATGCGCGACGCCGGCTGGATCCAGCTCTACGCCGAAACCAACCAGGAGGCGCTCGATCTGCACATCCAGGCGTTCCGCCTCGCCGAGGAGCTTTCGTGCCCGGTGATGGTGTGCATGGACGGCTTCATCCTCACCCACGCCTATGACCGTGTCGACGTGCCGACGCAGGAGCAGGTCGATGCGTTCCTGCCGCCGTACGAGCCGCGGCAGGTGCTCGATCCCGACGATCCGGTCAGCATCGGCGCGATGGTGGGGCCGGAAGCGTTCACCGAAGTACGATATCTGTCGCATCACAAGCAGTTGCGGGCGCTCACGGCTGATTCCGCAGCTGGCCGCCGACTTCACGAGCCAGTTCGGGCGCGAGTCGGGCGGCCTCCTGCGCACGTACCGCACCGACGACGCGGAAACGATCGTCGTCGCGCTCGGTTCGGTGAACGGCACGATCCAGGAAGTCGTCGACGAGATGCGCGCCGACGGCGCACGGATCGGCTCGGTCTCCATCTGCTCGTTCCGCCCGTTCCCGCTCGCCACGCTGCGCGAGGCGCTGCAGGCACGCAAAGCGCGTCGTCGTGCTGGAAAAGTGCCTGGCTGTCGGCTTGGGCGGCATCGTCTCCGACGGCGTGCGCAAATCGCTGTCGGGCATCGTGCTCAACGGCTACACGGTCATCGCAGGGCTCGGCGGCCGCGCCATCACGCGCGCGTCGCTGCGGCGCCTGTTCGAGGACGCCGGTCGCGACGAGCTCGAACAGGTCACCTTCCTCGACCTGAACGCCGACGTGATCAGCCACGAGCTCGAACGCGAAGCGCAAGCAGCGCCGCACCGGGCCTACGGCCGAAGCGATCCTGCGGCGGATCTGGGCACCGTCGCGTCGCGCATCGGATGAACCGGAGGACGCGGCGTGGAAGAGCAAACCGTCAAGTTCTACCAGACCGGAACGTTCACGGTCGGCAACCGGCTGCTCGCGCCGGACGAGCGCTCGGTGCAGGCCGACATGCAGCGCACCAATTCGCTCAATTCGGGGCACCGCGCCTGCCAGGGCTGCGGCGAAGCGCTCGGCGCGCGCTATGCGATCGACGCGGCGATGCGCGCGACCGCCAACCAGCTCGTCGCCGTCAACGCCACCGGCTGCCTGGAAGTCTTTTCCACGCCCTATCCGGAAACCTCGTGGCAGCTTCCGTGGATCCACTCGCTGTTCGGCAATGCGGCGGCCGTCGCTGCCGGCGTCGCCGCCGCGCAGCGCGCCAAGGGACGCCCCGACGTCCGCGTCATCGCGCAGGGCGGCGACGGCGGCACGACCGACATCGGCTTCGGCTGCCTGTCCGGCATGTTCGAGCGCAACGACGACGTCTCTACATCTGCTACGACAACGAGGCGTACATGAACACCGGCGTGCAGCGCTCGAGCGCCACGCCGCCGGCCGCGCGCACGGCCACCACGCCGGCCGTCGGGCCCTCGCCCGGGCAACGTCTTCGGCACCGGCAAGAACGTGCCGCGGATCGCGATGGCGCATCAGATTCCCTACGTCGCGACGGCGAGCGTGTCCAACCTGCGCGATCTGGAGCGCAAGGTGACCTACGCGATGGAGCCTCACGGCGCGCGCTACATCCACATCTTCGTGCCGTGTCCGCTCGGCTGGGGATCCGCCCCTGCAGACACGATCAAGCTCGCGCGGCTCGCCGTCGAGACCGGCCTGTTTCCGCTGTTCGAGGCGCACGACGGCAAGGTCACGGCGCAGCACGCCGATCCGGCACAAGGTTCCGGTGACTGAGTATCTGAAGCTGCAGAAGCGCTATGCCCATCTGTTCGGCAATCCTCCCGACCTGGCGACGCCTCGCGCTGATCCAGGCAGATCGCCGACCGCAACATCGCCGAATACGGCCTGCTGGATTGAGGCAGCGAGGAGCGCGTTCATGGACAAGCCGTTTGCGATAACGCTCGACGTCGGCTCGAGCCTCGCCAACAAGACGGGCGCGTGGCGCACGGAGCGACCGTTGTATGTCGATCGGCTGCCGCCCTGCAACCACGCCTGCCCGGCCGGCGAGAACATCCAGGGCTGGCTGTATCACGCCGAGTCGGGCGACTACCAAGCCGCGTGGCGGGCGCTCACCGAGGACAATCCGCTGCCCGCGATCATGGGTCGCGTCTGCTACCACCCGTGCGAGGGCGCGTGCAATCGCGGCCAGATCGACGAGGCGGTCGGGATCAATTCGGTGGAGCGCTTCCTCGGCGACGAGGCGCTGAAGCAGGGCTGGAAGTTCGCATCGCCCGAAGCGGAGACGCGGAAAGCGCGTGCTCGTCGTCGGCGCAGGACCCTCGGGGCTGTCCGCGGCGTACCACCTGCGCCGGCGTCGGCCACGGCGTGACGATCGTGGAGGCCGGCCCGCTTGCCGGCGGCATGATGCGCTTCGGCATTCCGAAGTATCGGCTGCCGCGCGACGTGCTCGATGCCGAGGTCGCGCGCATCGTCGATCTCGGCGTCGGCCTGCAACTCAACACCAAGGTCACGGATATCCTCGAGACGATGCGTGCGGGCCGTTACGACGCGGCGTTCCTCGCGGTCGGCGCGCACATCGCCAAGCGCGCGTACATCCCTGCGGGGGAAGCCGCGAAGATGCTCGATGCGGTGGCGGTGCTGCGAAGCATGGAGGGCGACGAGAAGCCGATGCTCGGCCGCCGCGTGGTCGTCTACGGCGGCGGCAACACGGCGCTCGACGTGGCGCGGACGGCCAAGCGGCTGGGTGCGAGCGAAGCGATCATCGTCTACCGTCGCACGCGCGAGAAGATGCCGGCGCACGACTTCGAGGTCGAGGAGGCGCTGCAGGAAGGCGTGCTGATCAAGTGGCTGTCGACGATCAAGAACATGGCGAACGAGGGCACGCTCACGGTCGAGAAGATGGCGCTGGATGCCAAGGGCTTTCCGCAGCCCACCGGTGAATTCGAGACGCTCGAGGCCGACTCGCTGGTGCTGGCCCTCGGCCAGGACGTCGACCTGTCGCTGCTCGAAGGCGTGCCGGGACTCGCGATCAAGGACGGCACCGTGGTGGTCGGGCCCAACATGATGACGGGCTATGCGGGCATTTTCGCCGGCGGCGACATGGTTCCTTCCGAACGGACGGTGACGGTCGGCGTCGGCCACGGCAAGAAGGCCGCCCGCCACATCGACGCATGGCTGCGCGGAACCGCGTATGTCCCGGCGCCGAAGCACGAAATGGCCGCGTTCGACAAGCTCAACGCCTGGTATTACGCCGATGCGCCGAAGACCGTGCGCCCGCTGCTCGATCTCGCGCGACGGACCTCGACATTCGACGAAGTCGTGCACGGCCTCGATGCCACGAACGCGCTGTTCGAGGCGCGTCGCTGCCTGTCCTGCGGCAATTGCTTCGAATGCGACAACTGCTACGGGGTCTGCCCCGACAACGCGGTGATCAAGCTCGGGCCGGGCAAGCGCTTCGAATTCAACCTCGACTATTGCAAGGGATGCGGCATCTGCGTTTCGGAATGCCCGTGCGGCGCCATCAAGATGGTGCCGGAATCGACCTGAGCGACGGCGACGCGCAGCAGAGGTTATGCATGATGAAGGAAACGATCCTGGCAACGCTTCGCCACCATCCGTTCGTGGCGGAGTTCGAGCCGCGACACGTGGAAAAGCTGGCCACGATGGCGAAGCAGATTCGCTTCGAGCGCGATCAGATCATTTTCCGCGAGGGCGACGAATGCTCGGAGTTCTACCTGATCGTGACGGGTCTCGTTTCGCTCGAGATCGCCGCGCCGGGACACACGTTCCGGATCCAGACGCTCTTCCCCGGCGACGAGCTCGGGTGGTCGGCGCTGCTGATG
Source organism: uncultured beta proteobacterium (assembly GCA_963851465.1). GTDB lineage: Bacteria > Pseudomonadota > Gammaproteobacteria > Burkholderiales > Casimicrobiaceae > VBCG01. The sequence continues at coordinate 196,295 of CAWKPJ010000003.1, read as the reverse complement.
GGAAGAGGCAAGCACTTCCAGGCACGCACGCTCGAGCGCGTCGACGCGCTGGCGCTCGAAGGCGCGGAGGTCCTGGAGGCCTGCAGGGAGGATACGCAGTTCGGCTTTGTCGTCATGCAGCGCCTGCTGGGCGTCGTTGCCGAGCGCCTGCAGGCGACCCGGTTGCAGTTGCTCGACATGTACTCGCCCGCCGCGGCGCGGGCAGGCGCATGATCGCCAAGCCTTTCGCGCGCTGAACGCAGATCAAGGTAATCACGTGGCCGATACTCTCGCCCTTTGGCACGCCGATCACGTCAACTTCGCCTGGCTGCTTACCCTTCTGGAAAAGCAGCTGGCGCTGTTCCACGACGACGGTTCGCCCGACTACGACCTGATGCTCGACGTCATGTATTACATGACGCACTACTCGGATGTCGTCCATCATCCGAAGGAGGACCTGGTCTACGCCATGGTGAAGGAGCGCGAGAAAGCCGCTGGCGCCGAAAGTCGACGAGTTGGCGCGGCAGCACGCGCTGCTGAAGGAAGCGGGCGACAGCCTTGTCGAAGCGCTCGACGGCATCGTCAACGGCACGATAGCGTCGCGCGCGCAGGTCGAGGGGATGGCGCGGGACTACGTCACGCAGCTTCGCAGCCACATGCGAACCGAAGAGCACGAAATCCTGCCGCTGGCGGCCAGACTGCTGAACCAGGACGACTGGTCCGCGGTCGATGCCGCCATCGCGCACATCACGGACCCGCTGTTCGGCAGCAGCGCCGAGCAACGCTACGCGGCACTGCGTGAACAGATCGCACGCGAGGCCCGGATTCCCCGCTGACCGGGCGGCAGCCGCAACAGCGGTGCCCGCGGACTACTTCGGCGCTGCGGCGGCCGGGTTGATCATGTAGGTGATTGCGCTGCGAAGTTCGGCGTCGGTGAGGTCGGCCATGCCGCCGCGGGCCGGCATGCCGCCATGTCCGTTGATCGCCGAGCGGACCACGGTGTCGAAACCCGTCTTCAGGCGCGGGATCCATGCATCGCGATCACCGATCTTCGGCGCGCCGCCGACGCCGGCCTCGTGACATCGCGCACATTGAGCGCGCACGATCTGCTGCGCGCTGCGCGGCTGCGACGGCATCGACTTGTCGATGGGCTCGCTCCAGTTTCCGCCGGATTGGTTGACCATGTAGGTGACGGCGCGCCGGATCTCGAGGTCGCTGAGCCCTGGGTTGCCGCCGTGCGGGGGCATCTGTCGGATGCCCTGGAGCGCTTCCTGAGTGAGGCGGCTCAAACCCTGCGCCGCGAGGGGCTTCCACGCCTGAACGTCGCCGATCCTGGGCGCGCCGTTGGCGCCGGTGGCATGGCAGGCGGCGCACACCGTCTCGACGACCGCCTTGCCGCTGCGCGCGCTGCCGCCGGGGCCCGGCTGCGCGAGCGCGATCGGCACGGCCGCGGCGAGCAGGAGCGTCGCTGCAACGCGTGCCCGCATGCCATTGTGGAATCGATCGCTCCTCATGGTTCTCCGAATAGCACGTCGCGACGATCGCGGTGTTGAGGCAAGTCAATGCCAGCGCGCAACCTCCGATCACGGCCCGCCGCGAGTTCGCGTTCAGATTCGGCCCATCACCCAGCCGGGGAATACGGCGAGAACGATGGCCGGAGCGAGACACAGCAGGCCCGCGCCCATCGCCAGACTGCGCGAGGTCACGCGGGCGCCGACGGTCTCCTCCGTGCTCATGAACATGTATTGAATGACGCGCAGGTAGAAGTAGATCCCGAGGTAGCTTCCAACAAGACCCAGGACCCCGTAAGCGACATGGCCGGCCGCGATCACGTTCTTGAAGATCAGGAACTTCGCAACGAATCCGGGCAGCGGCGGGATGCCGGCCAGCGAGAGCATCGCGATCGCGATCATCACGGCAGCATAGGGGTTGCGCGCGAACAGCCCGCGCAGGTCGTCGAGCCGGTCCAGCGTCGCGTCGTCGGACCCGCGCGGCAGCGACGCGAACGCGAGGATGTTCATCACGCCGTAGGCGATGAGATAGAAGAGCACCGCCTGAAACCGTCCCGGTCCCTCGCCCAGCAAGGCATAGAACAGGTAGCCTGCGTGGGCTATCGACGAGTACGCAATCAACCGGCGGAAGCTCGTCTGTCGGATCGCCGCGAGGTTGCCCCAGACGATCGAGATCAGCGGCAGGATCGCGATCATGTCGACCAGCGCCCGCGGCAGCGGCACGACGCCGAACAACCGGACGATCGCCAACAGAACGCCGGCCTTGACGATCGTCGCCATGTACGCGGTCACCGGGACGCTGGCGCCCTCGTAGGCATCCGGCGCCCACGTATGGAAGGGCACCACGGCCGCCTTGACCAGGAATGCGATCACGACGAGGACGACGCCGGTGGTCGCCATCGGGTCGGGCGCGCGGAGCGCATCGCCAAACGCTGTAACGTCAAGCGACCCGCTGCTTCCAAAGAGAAGAGACGCGCCCATCAGGAAGACGGCCGATGCGGTGCCGCCGAGCACGAGGTACTTGAGCGCCGCTTCCGCGCTCTGCGCGCGCCCGTAGGCCAGCAGCACCAGCACGTAGACCGGGAGGGACATGAGTTCGAGCCCGAGGAACAGCGTGAGGAAGCTGTCGGCGGACAGAAGCAGGCAGACACCGTAGAGCGACGACAGGAGCAGGATGTGGAAGCGCGCGCCGCGAAAGTCGTCGCGGGAGACCAGCAGCACCGGTACCGCGAGGGCGAGGACGACCGCCTTGGCGATGAGGTCCTCCGGCGTGACCGAGTACTGCCCGGGGAACGGCGCCCCCGCGTACGCGGCCGACGCAAGCCCGGCGGCCGCGACCGCCGCGGCGAGGGTGACGAGCAGCGACAGAGTGAACGCGCCACGCGTGCGATGCATCGCGATTTCCAGGACGATCAGCGCCACGATCCCGGCCAGCAACAGGTGCTCCGGCAGCATGGCGGTAAGCACTTCGCGCGAGTTCACCGCGTGCCCCCGGCCGGCGCTGCAGTGGCGGCAAGACTGCGCTGCGTTCCCGGTGCGGGCGCGCCGGTCGCGACCAGCGGCGCCCGCGCCGTGCTGACCAGCTCCTGATACATCAGTGCCGCGAGTTCGGTCTTGCGCATCGCCTCCTGGGGATAGAGACCGAGGGCGAACACCGCGACGACGATGATCGCCGAGAATCGCCCGCTCGCGGCCGCCGATGTCGCTCAGCTGCATGTCGGGCGCTCTGGCGGCGCCGAACAGGAAGCGCTGCGCGAACCAGAGCATGTACAGCGCGCCGAGCACGACACCGGCCACGGCGCCGACGGACAGCACGAGCGGATAGGTTGCGCCGCTCTGCTGATACGTCTGCCACGACGAACCGAACGCGCCCAGGAGGACCAGGAACTCGCCGGTGAAGCCGCTGGTCGTCGGCAGGCCGATCGAGGCCAGCGTCAGGACCATGAAGAACACGGAGTAGACGGGCACCAGCTTCGCGAGGCCACCGTACATGGCAAGGTCGCGACTGTGGCAGCGCTCGTAGATCATGCCGACCATCAGGAACAGCCCGGCGGCGGTGAGGCCATGGCTGACCATCTGGATGATCGCCCCCTGGATGCCCAGAAGATCCAGGCTGACGAGGCCGAGCATCACGTAGCCGAGGTGGCTGATGGACGAGTAGGCGATGATCTTCTTGATGTCGGTCTGGACGAGTGCCAAGCAGGCGCCGTAGAGGATGCTTGCGACGGCGAGCGTCATGATCAGCGGGGTGAACAGCTGCGTCGCATCGGGAAAAAGCGGAAACCCGAGCCTCAGGAAGCCGTACGTTCCCATTTTCAGCAGCACGCCCGCCAGGATCACCGAGCCCGCGGTCGGCGCTTCGACGTGCGCGTCCGGAAGCCAGGTGTGCAGCGGCACGATCGGCACCTTGATCGCGAACGACAGCGCGAACGCCGCCAGCAGCAGCGTCTGGACCCGGACCGGCAGCTCGGCGCGGTAAAGGTCGGTGAACGCAAACGACGCCACACCCGTGGTTTCGTGCAATGCGTACACCAGGTAGATCACCGCGGCCAGCATCAGGATGCTGCCGAACGCCGTATACAGCACGAACTTGAGCGTGGCGTAGATCCGCCGCGCGCCTCCCCAGATCCCGATGATGAGGAACATCGGGATCATCATCCCTTCCCAGAACAGGTAGAACAGGAACAGGTCCTGCGCGACGAACGCGCCCAGCATCGCGAACTGGACCAGGAACACCATCGCGTAGAAGAGCTTCACGTCCTTGTGGATGGCGGTGAACGCGCCCGCCACGACCAGCGGGCCAAGGAATGCCGTCAGCAGGACCAGCAGCACGTTCATGCCGTCGAGCCCGATGTGGTAGTAGACGCCCCAATCGGGAATCCACGGCAGCCGTGTTGCGAATTGCAGACCGGCGGTCGTCGCATCGAAACGCGCGTAAAGCCAGGCGGTGATGACGAATTGAACGGTCATCACGCCCAGCGACACCCATCGCATCCGATCTTCGTCGCGAGGTGGAACGGCGGCGAGCAGCACGACTCCGATGAGCGGCAGGAACAGCACCAGATTCAGCAGCGCGGCGTCATCCATGCCGCCAGCTCCACGCGAGTGATGCGACGATGCCCGCGAGCAGGAGCAGTGCGTACAGCTGCAGGTTGCCCGTCTGGACACGGCTGAGCGCGCCGGCGGTCCGGCGCGCCAGCGTCGCCAGCCCGTTCAGCGAGCCGTCGAGAAGGATGCGATCGCCGAGGCCAAGGAAGACGCGGTCCGAGATCCAGTGCAGCGGACGGTTGATCAGAGCCTCGTAGGCCTCGTCGACGAAGTACTTGCCGGACAGCAGCCGATGCAATCCCGCGAACCGGCGCTGCATTCCCTCGGCACGCCGGCCGTCGCCACCGAACAGGAACGCGGCGCCGGCCAGCCCCGCCAGCGCGAGCGCCACCGAGCCGTACACGACCGCGTGCTCGTAGGACTCCATTGGCGCCTGCACCGCGGGCAGCGGCAGCACGGGCTCGAGGTAGTGCGGGAGCGCGACAAAGCCGCCGATTGCCGAGAGGACGGCGAGCACGACGAGCACGCCGGTCATCGTTGCAGGCGACTCGTGGACGTGATGCGCCGTGGCCGCGTCCATGCGCGGCACGCCGAAGAACGTCAGCCACAGCAGGCGGAACATGTAGAACGAGGTGAGCAGCGACGTGAGCGCCGCGACGGCGAAGAGCAGAGCGGAGCCGCCGCGCCCGCTGGCCAGCGCGAACCACAGGATCTCGTCCTTGGAGAAGAACCCGGCAAGCGGCGGAATCCCGGCGATCGCCGCCGTGGCGACGGCGAAGGTGACGAAGGTGACGGGAATCCTGCGCGCCAGCCCGCCCATTTTCGCGATGTCCTGCACGCCGCCGAGCGCGTGGATCACGCTGCCCGCGCCGAGGAACAGGCAGGCCTTGAAAAAGGCATGCGTGTAGACGTGGAAGATCGCCACGCCGTAGGCGCCGACACCGATCGCGACGAACATCAGTCCAAGCTGCGAAATCGTCGAATAGGCGAGCACCTTCTTGATGTCGGTCTGCACGACGGCGATCGTGGCGGCGAAGAAGGCGGTGGCCGCGCCGACCAGCGCGATCACCTGCGAGGCTTCGGGCGCGTTCAGGTAGATGCCGGACATGCGCGCGGTCATGTACACGCCGGCGGTCACCATCGTCGCGGCGTGGATCAGCGCCGAGACCGGCGTCGGGCCCGCCATCGCATCCGGCAGCCAGACGTGCAGCGGGATCTGCGCCGACTTGCCGGTCGCGCCGATGAACAGCAGGATGCCCACGAGGCTCGCCGAGACCGCGGGCGCCGGTCCGCTTGTGAACGCCGCGTTGATCCGGTCCATGTCGAGCGTTCCAAGCGCCTGGTACAACAGGAACATGCCCAGCAGGAAGCCGGCGTCGCCGACGCGGTTGGTGATGAAGGCCTTCTTTCCCGCCCGCGCCTTGTCGGGATCCTCGAACCAGAAGCCGATCAGCAGGTAGGACGCCAGCCCCACGCCCTCCCAGCCGACGAAGAGGACGAGCAGCGACTGGCCGAGGACCAGCAGCAGCATGAAGAAGAGAAAAACGTTGAGATACGCGAAATAACGTGCGTAGCTCGTGTCGTCCTTCATGTAGCCGATCGAATAGACGTGGATGAGCGACCCGACGCCGGTGACGATCAGCACCATCACCGCGGCGAGGCGATCGAAGTAGAACGCGATGTCGAACGTGCGGCCCGCCACGTCGGCCCACGTGTACGCGGGCTCGACGAGCGCCACGCGGCCGCTCGCCTGGAGATCGAGGAAACAGCTGACCGCGACGACGAAAGAGAGCGATCGGCATCCCGCAGCCGATCGCCGTGACGAATCTCCGGCCCAGCAGGTTGCCGCCGAGGCGCGTGGCGAGCAAACCGTTCAGGACGAATCCGGCCAGCGGCAGCAGGACGATCAGGGCGAGCGGGTGGTTCACCGGTCAGCCCTTCAGATCCGCGTACGCGTCGAGATCGAGCGACCGCTTGGCGCGCACGAGCAGCAGCACGATCGGAATCGCGATGGCGATTTCGGCGGCGGCGACGACGAAGACCAGGAACACGAGCACGGCACCGGCAACGGCGCCGTTCTGCTGCGCGAAGCTCACCAGGCTCAGGTTGACGCCGTTGAGCATGAGCTCCATGCACATCAGCATGACGAGCACGTTGCGCCGGACGATGACGCCCAGCAGTCCCGCCGCGAACAGCGCCGCGCTCAAGGTCAGGAGCAGCTGCATCTTATCCACGGCTGCCCGACCCCACCTTGATGCACGGCGATCGCCGCGACGACGGCAGCGACCAGCAGCACCGAGACGAGCTCGAAGTGCAGCCAGTAGTCGTTCAGGAACGCGATGGAGAATGACTGGACGCCGAACGGTGCGCCGCCGGCCGCGCCCGGCGTGCCGGCGGCGTCCTGCCAGAGGCCGCGCCCGAGCGTCCACAGCAGAAGCGCAAAGCCGGCGATTCCCGGCACGAGCAGGGCCGAGTAGCGACGGGCCAACGAGCGGTCGCGCATATCGAGCAGCATGATCACGTACACCATGAAGACCATCACGGCGCCGACATAGATCAGGACCTGGAACACCGCGATCACGTGCACCCCGAGCACGGCGTACACGCCCGCCAGCGAGAGCATCGTCGCGATCAGCGCGAGCGCGACACGCATCGGATGCCGCACGACGAGCATGAGCACGGCGCCCGCCAGCGCGGAAGCCGCGAAAAGGTAGAGGAGCACCGTTGCGATCACGTCGGTCTCGCGGACGTCCCGCGCCGGTGGCCGAGGGATAGGGCTTGGCGACGTCGCTTTGCGGATTCCAGGTGAGGAGCTCGTCGAGCGAGAGCCACATCTTCTGGCGATCGGCGCCCGGCAGGTCGGGGACTTCCTTCACCATGCGGATGGCGTCTTCCGGACAGGCTTCGACGCAAAGACCGCAGAAGATGCAGCGCGAATAGTCGATCTCGAAGCGCACGGGGTACTTCGGATGCGCAGCGTCGTCCGGATCGAAGCCCGCCTCGATCTCGATCACTTTCGCCGGGCATACCGTCGCGCACATGTTGCAGGCGACGCATTGCGGCTTGCCGTCCGGACGCTGCGTCAGCACGTGCTTGCCGCGGTTGCGAGGCGCGTAGTCGGCGCGGGTTTCCTCCGGATAGTAGGTCGTGAGCGCGCCTTTGCGAAACGTCATCCACCGCCACATGTTCTTCACGAAAACGCCGCCGGTGATGGAAAGGCCGCGGACGATCTCGAACAGGTACGAGCGCTCCCACCACGACATCGTCGGAGCATTCCAGTACTGCTTGCGGACGTAGGTCTTCGCAGCCATTCCTGGTTCAGGCAGTCGTGCTGCGCAGCGCCCAGACGGCGACGGCGGTCACCGCGAGGTTCGCGAGCGCCAGCGGGAACATGAACTTCCACGCGAACGCGAGCAGCTGGTCGTAGCGAAAGCGCGGCAGCGACCAGCGCACGAGGATCTGGAAGCTGCACATCAGAAACACCTTGGCCAGGAACACGACGACCTGGGTCAGGAGGATGACGGAGTGGTTGACCTCGATCAGGTGACCCCCCGGGAGCGCGAAACCCTCGTCCGTCATGAACGGCAGGTTGTAGCCGCCGAGGAACAGCGTCGTGAAGAGCGCGGCGATGATCGCTATCTCGATGAACTCGGCGAACATGAACAGACCCATCTTCATCGCGCTGTATTCGGTGAAGAACCCCGCGATGAGCTCCGATTCGGCCTCCGGCAGGTCGAACGGGATCCGCTTGTTCTCGGCCATCGCGGCGGTCAGGAACAGGATGGCCGCGAAGGGCTGGTAGAAAACACCCCAGGCGGGAAGGAAGCCGAACAGCGTGCCGGATTGCTGGCGGACGATGGCGAGGAGATCCACGGTGCCGTAGACGACGATCAGGCCGAGGACCGTGAGCCCCATGATCAGCTCGTAGGAGATCATTTGCGACCCGGCCCGCAACGCACCGAGCAGCGAGAACTTGTTCGACGACGACCATCCGGCGAGCATGGCGCCGATGCTCGTGAGGCCGCCGAACGCGAACACGACGAGGAGGCCCGCATCCAGTCGCGCGATCTGCAGCGGATAGGTCCGGTCGCCGAACCACGCGGCCAGCGCCGGCATGCCCGAGAACATCGTCGCCGGGGCGAACGTGCCGCCGAAGGGAATCACCGCGAAGACGAGCAGCACCGGCGCGAACACCACCCACGGCGCGATCGCATAGGCGAAGCGGTCGTAGGAGTTCGGCTTCCAGTCTTCCTTGAGCAGCATCTTGATGCCGTCGGCGAAGCCGTGGAAGAGTCCCCACCAGACCAGCTTCACCTGCGTGAATGGAATGCGCAGGTACGCGCGGTTCGCGCCGATGCGGTCGGACATGATCGCCGCCTGCTTGCGCTCGACCCATGTCAGCACGAGGCCGAAGGTCATCAGCACGCCGACCGCGTAACCGATGAAGACGAGCGACACGACGAGGTCCTGCATCACGCGTGAGCCTCCGCATGCTCCGCCAGGGCGGCGAACAGCGCCGCGGCATCGGCGACGGACGCCGGCTTTGGAAAGCAGGGTTCGAACGCGCTGACTACGCCCTGGAAGTTCGTGTAGTGGCCGCGACGCTCGGTTTGGATGCTCACCGGAATGAAGACGTCCGCGTGGGCATGGTCCGGGCTGGCGTAGGCGTCGAGGACGATGACGCAGGCGGAGGGCGGCAGCGTCCCGAAATCGAAGCCCTCGCCCCAGACGAGCACGAGATCGGTCGCGTCGTCGAAGGGCGTTCCCGATTCGGGCAGCGGATCGAACAACGCGGTTGCGCCGGACATGTTGGGATTCTTGTCCGCGCGGATCAGAAAGTCGTCCTCCACGCGCTCGCCCGGCGCGGGCCGATGGTCGGGCTTCACGAATGCGGTGAAGCGCCCGGCAAGCAATGTCTTGAACGCCTGCAGCTCCTCGTTGGAGCCCCAGCTCGACACCAGCGCCACGCGGCGTTTCGAAAGCGCGATCAGGCGCCGGGCCGCCTCGATCGCCGCCGGCAGGCCGACCGGCTTGCCGCCGAGCATCGGCTGCGTCGCCCGCGGCCGCTCGAAGATGCGCGCCAGGTCGCGCCCCTTGTTGCAGATCCACGGCCCGTTCACCGCGGGATTCTCGCGCGGCGTCACGCGCTCGATCGTGACGTTGTGCGTCGGGTCCAGCGCGTTGAGCTTCCACTCCGGCTTGCGGTGCCACAGGTCGACGGTGCAACCGCGCGCGCATCCCGGGCAGACCGACGGCGTCGGCTTCAGGTACCAGACGCGCGACTTGTAGAGGAACGACCGCGACAGCAGCGCGCCGACCGGGCAGAGGTCGACGACGTTGTCCGAGTACGGATCGTCGTCGAACGACCGGTCTTCGGCGGCGCGCACGAGCGACGTGTCCCCGCGATGCTGGATCCCGAGCGCGTGCGACTTCGAAATCTCGTGCGTGAAGCGGACGCAGCGGGAACAGAGGATGCAGCGCTCGTTGTCGAGCACGATGCGCTCGGACAACGGATGGAACTTGGTCGCGCGAACCTTCGGATCGCTGGACGCCGACGGCGCACCGTTGTGCGCATAGTGATAGTCCTGCAACATGCATTCGCCGGCCTTGTCGCAGATGCCGCAGTCCACCGGGTGGTTCAGCAGCGTGAGCTGAAGGAGCGCCTTGCGATGCTCGCGCACCAGCTCCGAATCGGTGAGCACGCGCAGGCCCTCGGTCACCGGCATGTTGCAGGCGATCTCGACCCAGCTCCGGCCCTCGACCTGAACGACGCAGATGCGGCAGTTCCCGGCGACCGAAAGCGCGGGGTGATAGCAGAAATGCGGGATCTCGTGGCCGTGGGCGAGCGCCGCCTGCAGGACGGACTGGCCGCGCTCGGCCTGGATCGACTGGCCGTTTACGAAGATTTCGGGCATTCGAGCTTGCCGTCGAATTGCGAGCGCCCGTGCTCGATCCAGTAGTCGAACTCGTGGCGATACTTGGCGAGGATGCCGACCGTCGCGTAGCCCGCGGCATCGCCCATGCCGCAGATCGTCGTGCCGTCGTTGAAGCGCGAGATCTGGATCATGCGGTCGAGATCCTCCGCGCGGCCGCTGCCCGCGACGATGCGGTCGATGATCCGGTGCAGCCACCCCATCCCTTCGCGGCAGGGGGTGCACTGGCCGCACGACTCGTGGTGGTAGAAGCGCAGCATCACCTGCAGCAGGCGCACCATGCAGGTCCCTTCGGCGACGACGATCATGCCGCCCGATCCCATCGAAGATCCCGCGGCCTCGACCTCGGCCGGGTCGAGCCGGAGCGACGCGATGTCCGCTGCCGTCAGCACCTTCGTGGAGATGCCCCCGGGGATGACGCACTTGAGTTTCTGCCCGTGCAGCACGCCGCCGCAATCCTCGTCGATGAACTTCGCCCACGGATAGCCGATCTCGATCTCGTACACGCCCGGCCGGGTGATGTGCCCGGAGATCGAGATGAGCCGCGTGCCGGGATTCTTCGCCGTGCCGACCTTGCGGAACGCCTCGGCGCCGTTGGCGAGGATGCCGACGAGGTTCGACAGCGTCTCGACGTTGTTCACGACGGTCGGCTGCTGATACAGGCCGCGCACCGTGAGGCGCGGCGGGCGGTTGCGCGGATAGCCGCGCTTGCCTTCGATCGACGTGAGCAGTCCCGAGGCTTCGCCGCACACGTACGAGCCGGCGCCGCGATAGACGATGATGTCGCAGGCGAACTCGGTGCCGAACAGCGGCTTGTCCAGGTAGCCTGCCGCGCTCGCCTCGGCGACCGCGGCCGCCAGCCGCCGGTACGGCAGATCGAACTCGCCGCGGATGTAGACGAACGCGTGGCGCACCTGCAGCGCGTAGGCGGCGATCAGCATCGATTCGAGCAACAGGTGCGGCGCGTTCTCGAGAATCCACCGGTCCTTGAAGGTCCCCGGCTCGCCTTCGTCTGCGTTCGCGCAGAGATAGTGCGGCTTGCCATCGTTGAGATGCACGACCGACCATTTGCGGCCCGCGGGAAACGCCGCGCCGCCGCGGCCCTGGATCCCCGACGCCGTGACCTCGCGCGTCACGTCCTCCGGCTTCATGTCACGCAGCACATTTTCGAGCGTCGCGTAGCCGCCCCGCGCCGTGTAGGCGGTCAGCGTGTGCGAGGATTCGGTGACCGGGAAGGTCATCAGCAGCTTGGTCATGGCCGTGGCCGACGCATCAGGGCAGCCGCGCGAGGAGGTCGTCGATCGTTTCGGCGTCGACGTTCTCGTGATAGGCCTCGTTGACCATCACGACCGGGGCGGTCCCGCAGGAGCCCAGGCATTCGACGGTCGACAGCGTGAAGCGCCCGTCCGGCGTCGTCTCCCCAGGCTCGACGCCGAGTTTTTTGCGACAGCGCCTCGAGCAGGCGCTCGGCGCCGCGCATCGAGCACGAGACGTTGCGACAGACCTGCAGCTGCCAGCGCCCGACCGGCTGGCGGCGGTATTGCGTGTAGAACGACAGCACTTCCTCGATCTGGATGCGCGGCACCCCGAGGTAGCCGACCAGCGCATCGATGTCGCTGTCCGCGACGTAACCCTTGTCCTCCTGCACGCGCCGCAGGCACGGCAGCACCAGCGACGATTCGAAGCCGGCGGGGAACCGGGCGCGCAGCGCGTCGAACTCGGGGATCAGATGCTTCACCGGTCGCATTCCCCGCCGATCATGTTGACGGAGCCGAACGTCGGGATGATGTCGGCGAGCTGATAGCCCTCCAGCAGCTTCGGGAGTCCGCCCATGTGCACGAAGCTCGGCGCGCGCACGTGCACCTTGTACGGCGTGCCTTCGCCGACGCTCACGAGATAGAAGCCGAGCTCGCCGTTGGGCGCTTCATGCGCGACGTAGGCATCGCCGGCCGGGACGCGCGGTCCGTCGATGACCAGCTTGAAGTGATTGATCAGCGATTCGATTTCCGTGTAGACGAGCCCCTTGTCGGGAAACGTGCAGCGGCGGTCGTCGACGTTGATCGGACCCGGTGGGAGCATCCCGACCAGCTGGCGGATCATGTGGACCGATTCGTCCATTTCGCGCATGCGCACGTAGTAGCGGTCGTAGTTGTCGCCGTTGATGCCCACCGGGACCTCGAAATCCAGCTCGGCGTACGCGAGGTAGGGCGTGTCCTTGCGCAGATCGATCGCGGCGCCGGTCGAACGCAGGATCGGGCCCGTGAAGCCGTAGTTGATTGCGTCGGCGGTCGAGAGCACCCCGACGTTGCGCGTCCGGTCGATGAAAATGCGGTTGCGGTCCATCAGGCCGTGGATGCGCCCGACGAACACCTCGTACTCGTCGAGGATTTCGTCGAGGCGCGCGAGCCATCCCTCGGGCAGGTCGTGCGCAAGCCCGCCGATGCGGCCGTACGTGTGCGTCACGCGCGCGCCGGTCAGGGCGGCGAGGTGCTCGTAGAAGTAGTCGCGAACCATGACGAGGTAGAGAAACGCCGTCATCGCGCCCAGTTCCATCAGCGAGGCGGCGACGCAGGTCAGGTGATCCGCGATGCGCGAGTACTCGGAGAGCAGCGTGCGCAGGTAACGGCAGCGCGGCGTGATCTCGATGCCCATCAGCGTCTCGACGCCTTCGCAGTACGCGAAGTTGTTGATCAGCGCAGAGCAGTAGTTCAGGCGGTCGACGTACGGGATCAGGTTGTGCCACGAATGCGACTCGCATTCCTTTTCGAAGCCGCGATGCAGATAGCCGCAGTGAACGTCGATGCGCTTGACTTTCTCGCCGTCGAGCGCGGCGATGACCTGCAGCGTCCCGTGTGTCGCCGGGTGCGATGGCCCGATGTTGATGACGACGGCGCCATCGCGATCGCTCTCGTCGAACGCGGGACGGACGGGGTTTGGAAGCGCAAGGTCCATCGTCGCAGTCAGGCGCTCCGGTAGGGCACGAGCGGCTGTTCCTGCTCCTTCGGATAGTCCTTGCGCAACGGATGACCGACGAAGCCTTCGTACAGTAGGATCGGGCGGAGGTCGGGATTGCCGTGAAAGACGATTCCGTACATGTCGTGACACTCGCGCTCCATGAAGCCGGCGGATGCGTAGAGCGCGACCAGCGAGTCCACAGCGGGATGCTCCCCGGTCACCCATGTCTTGAGGCGCGCCCGAACGCGATGCCCGGTGGAATAGAAGTGGTAGACCAGCTCGAAGCGCGGCTGCCGGCCCGGCCAGTCGACGGCGGTGACGTCGAGAAACAGGTCGAACCCGAAATCCGCCTTCAGTTGCCGCACGATGTCGGTGAGGCCGTCGCGCGCGAGCGTCAGCACGAGCACTCCGTGCCGTTCGGAAATCGCAATGGCGGCCGCGGCAAGGTGCTCGGCCACGCGACCAAAAATCGGCGAGGCCACCGTCAGAACGTTCCGGTGAGAATGGGGTGCGACTGGCGCGAAATCCTGTCCTGCAGCTGCATGATGCCGTCGATCACCGTCTCGGGGCGGGGCGGGCAGCCGGGCACGTAGACATCGACGGGAATGATCCTGTCGATGCCGAGGAGCGTCGCGTAGTTCTGATAGAACCCGCCGCTCGTCGCGCACGCACCGAAGGCCATCACCCATTTCGGCTCGCACATCTGTTCGTAGACCCGCAGGAGAACGGGCGCCTGCTTGTGGGTGACCGTTCCCACGACCATCAACAGATCGGACTGCCGCGGCGAAAAGCGCGGCAGCGCGGCGCCGAAGCGGTCGGTGTCGTACGGTGACGAACTGACGGCCATGAACTCCATCGCGCAGCAGGCCGTGACGAACGGATACGGGAACAGCGAGAACTTGCGTGCCCAGCCGACCAGCTCGTCCTTCTTGGTCGACAGGTACTCGAACCCGGACATGCCCGGCTTGGCCGCCGGCAGCGGACCGGCGGCGGCGCGAATGGGAATGGTGGCCCTGGTCGTCATTCGGTCACGCCTTCCAGCAGCCGCGCCTTGTAGACATAGAGCAGCATGAGCACGAGCAGGAAGGCGAACAGGAAGAACGTGACGAGCATGAAGCCCGTCAGCGGCTGCGCGCCCAGGGCCCAGATGAAAAGGAACACCGTCTCGAGGTCGAACAGGATGAACAGCACCGCGATCGCGTAGTACTTGATGGGGACCGCCTTGACGTTGACCACATCGACCGGCACCGCGCCGCACTCGAACGGCTCCCGCTTGATCGCGGATCCGACCGGTTTCGGGCCGAGGACGCGATTGAGCAGCAGCGTAAAACCCACGAAACCCAGAATCGCGACCAGGTAGAGGAGGAATGCGACATACGGGTCCATCGTGAAAGCAACAGTAGGCGCGCGATGTTTCGGCCCGTTTGATTTGGATCAACGGACCGGCAAGGGTCGCGGGCGTCACGCAGCTTCCCGCGTGCGGCAGCTCGGCACGGTACGTGCTACGCCGGCGGCACGCCGAACGCCGGGCGGCCGAGGCATTTCGATGACCTGGATCAATCATCGCGGCCAGTCCCGGGCGTACGTTGCCGGATCGCCAGGGCTGACGGGCGCAGACCACGCGGCGAACGCGGAGCGAATTCCGCCTGCTGCATCGACATCGGATAACCGGGGGGAGACGATGAGCTGGTCACAGGTCTACAATCCGTTCGGCAACGCGGTGGTCTCCACGCTGGTCGCGGCGCTGCCGATCGTCGTGTTGCTGGGCAGCCTCGCTTTTTTTCACGTCAAAGCGCACTGGGCGGCGATCCTGGGTCTGATCGTTGCGATGGTCGTTTCGGTGTTTGCATTCGGCATGCCCGCGGAGATGGCTGGAAAGTCGGCACTCCTGGGGGCGCTGTTCGGGCTGCTGCCGATCGGCTGGATCGTGCTCAACGTCATCTTCATGTATCACCTGACCAATGACGTCGGGCTCTTCGACGTGCTGCAGAAGAGCATCACCGGAATCACGACGGACCGCCGCCTGCAGCTGCTGCTGGTGGCGTTCTGCTTCGGTGCGTTCTTCGAAGGCGCCGCGGGCTTCGGCACGCCCGTCGCGGTCACGGCGGCGATCCTGATGGGTCTCGGATTCAAGCCGCTTGCCGCCGCGGGGCTCTCGCTGATCGCCAACACCGCGCCCGTGGCGTTCGGTGCGCTCGGCACCCCGATCATCGTGCTCGCCGCGGTCACGGGGCTCGACATCCATCAGCTGAGCGCGATGGTCGGTCGCCAGTTGCCCTTCTTCTCGGTCCTCGTGCCGTTCTGGCTGATCTGGGCGTTCGTCGGTTTCCGGCGGATGCTGGAAATCTGGCCGGCGATCCTGGTCGCCGGCGTGTCGTTCGCGGTACCGCAGTTCCTGGTGTCGAACTTCCATGGACCGTGGCTGGTAGACGTGGTCGCCGCGATCGTCTCGATGGCGGCGCTCGCGCTCTTCCTCAAGGTCTGGCACCCCAAGCGGGTGTGGACCAGCGCCTCGCGCGATGGCGATACCGTTACCTACGAGGAGGCTGAAGCGAGTGCCGTGCGGCACGGCTTCACGCGCGCGCAGATCGTCAAGGCCTGGACGCCGTGGGCGATCCTCAGCGTGCTCGTGTTCATCTGGGGACTGCCGCAAGCCAAGGATTTTCTCAACGCGATATCCGCGCCCAAGTTTCCGATCGAGGGCCTGCACAACCTGGTGGTGCGCATGCCGCCGGTGGTGCCGAAAGCCGACTCCTGAGGCAGCCGTCTACACGTTCAACTGGTTGTCGGCCACCGGCACCGGCATCCTGATCGCGGCGCTCATCGCGGGCCTGGTGATGGGCATCTCCATTCCGAAGATGATCGGCACGTACGGGAAGACGCTGAAGCTGGTCCGCTTCTCGCTGCTGACCATTGCCGCGATGCTGGCGCTGGGCTTCACGACCAAGGGAGCGGGGCTCGATTCGACGCTGGGGCTCGCCTTTGCGCACGCAGGCTGGTTCTATCCGTTCTTCGGCGCGATGCTGGGCTGGCTCGGCGTGGCGCTGACAGGCTCCGACACGTCGTCGAACGTGCTGTTCGGCGGGCTGCAGAAAGTTTCGGCCGAGCAGCTCGGGCTTGTCGCCGGTGCTGATGGCGGCGGCCAACAGCTCGGGAGGCGTCATGGGCAAGATGATCGACGCACAGAGCATCGTCGTCGCATCGACCGCGACGCAGTGGTACGGGCACGAAGGCGAGATCCTGCGCTACGTGTTCTTCCACAGCCTCGCGCTCGCCGCGCTGATGGGGCTGCTGATCATGGCGCAGGCGTACCTCTGGCCGTTCACGTTGCTTGTCGTGCACTGATCGACGACGCTCGCCGCGGATGCCGGCCTCGATGCTGCCCAACCGCCTTCGCGACATCGGAAATGCGCTCGCGCCGCCGTACGACGCGCTGGTCGCGAGCATGGCGTCCCGCATCCCGGCCGATCGGCTGATCACCGATCCGCTGCGGCTGCTGACCTGGGGAACCGACGCGAGCTTCTACCGGCTGGTCCCCAAGCTTGCCGTCGTGGTCGAAAGCGAGCAGGAAGTGATCGCGCTCCTCGCCGAATGCGCGCGGCTCAAGACGCCGGTCACTTTTCGCGCGGCCGGAACGAGCCTGTCGGGGCAGGCGATCACCGATTCGGTCCTGGTGCTGCTCGGAGATCAATGGCGTCGATGCGAGATCGGCGCCGATGCGGCGACCATCGCGCTGCAGCCGGGCGTGATCGGCGCCGAGGCGAATCGGCGATTGGCGCGCTACGGACGCAAGATCGGGCCGGACCCTGCGTCGATCGACGCCGCGATGATCGGCGGCATCGCCGCCAACAATGCGAGCGGCATGTGCTGCGGAACGGCGCAGAACAGCTATCACACGCTGGCCGGGTGTCCGCGTCGTTCTCGCCGACGGATCGGTGCTCGACACGCGCGATCCGGCGAGCCGTGCCGCCTTCAGCGAGCGGCGAAAGGATCTGGTCGACGGGTCTGGCGGCGCTCGCGCAAGGCCGCACGCGACAACGCCGCGCTCGCGGCGCGGATACGTCACAAGTTCCGCATGAAGAACACCACCGGCTACAGCCTGAATGCGCTGGTCGACTACGTCGATCCGCTCGACGTCCTCGCGCATCTGATGATCGGCTCGGAGGGAACGCTCGGATTTCTCTCGGAGATCACTTACCGCACGGTGCCCGAGTACGCCGACAAGGCCAGCGGGCTCATCCTGTTCGACGATCTCGAAACCGCGTGCCGTGCCGTCACGGCGCTGAAGACGGCCCCCGTCGCCGCAGTCGAACTGGCCGACCGCGCGGCGCTGCGCTCGGTGGAAGGCAAGCCCGGCTTGCCCGACGGCATCCGCGCAGCTGGGCCCCGGCGGGGCGGCGCTGCTCGTGGAGACGCGAGCCGCGGATGCGGCGACGCTCGCCGCGCAGATTCGCGCCGTCGAGGCCGTGCTGGCGGAACTGCAGACGTTCGAGCCGGTGCGCTTTTCCACCGACCCCGCCGAGTGCGCGCGGTTCTGGAACGTGCGCAAGGGGATGTTTCCTTCGGTGGGCGCGATGCGCGCGGTCGGCACGACGGTGATCATCGAGGACGTCGCGTTTCCGATCGAGCGCCTCGCCGAGGCCACGCTCGACCTGCAGCGGCTGCTCGCGGCGCATGGCTATCCCGACGCGATCATCTTCGGCCACGCGCTCGAAGGCAACCTGCACTTCGTGTTCACGCAGGATTTCAACGCCGGCGCGGAGGTCGAGCGCTACCGTCGCTTCATGGATGCGCTGTGCCGGATGGTCGTCGAAAAGTACGATGGCTCGCTCAAGGCCGAGCACGGCACCGGCCGCAACATCGCGCCGTTCGTCGAGCTCGAATGGGGTGCCGAAGCCTATGCGCTGATGCGGCAGATCAAGGCGCTCTTCGATCCGCACGGGCTGCTCAATCCCGGCGTCATCCTCAACGACGACCCCGACGCGCACGTCAGGAACCTGAAGCCGCTGCCGCAGTGCGACGACCTCGTCGACAAATGCATCGAATGCGGATTCTGCGAGCCGAAATGCCCGTCGCGCGGGCTTACGCTGTCGCCTCGCCAGCGCATCGTCGGCTGGCGGGAGATCGCGCGCCTCGGACGCGAAGCGCCGGACAGGCGCGGAGATCGGCGCGCTTCGCGACCTCTACGACTATCACGGCATCGACACCTGCGCCGCCTGCGGACTTTGCGCCACGGCGTGCCCGGTCGGCATCGAGACGGGCCTGCTGATCAAGATGCTGCGCGGGCGGCGCCACGGCGACGGCGCGCGGCGCGTCGCGACACTCGTCGCCGATCACTACGGCGCGGTCACGGCCGGCGTTCGCGCCGGACTGACCGTGGCTGACCTGCTGCATGGGATGGTAGGCACGCGCGTCATGCGGAGCGCCCTCGACGGTGCGCGCCGCCTGTCGGGCGGCAGGTTGCCCAAATGGTCGCCGGCGCTTCCGCGCGCCGCTCGCTTCAGGCCGTCGGCGCGCCAGCGCGCGCCCGAGGCGCGGAGAGCGCGTCGTCTATTTTCCGAGTTGTGCGGCCCGTACCATGGGCGCGCAGCGCGGCGACGACGCCGAAGCGTTGCCGCCGGTCGCCGAGCGGCTGTTCCGCAAGGCCGGCTACGACGTCGTCTATCCGGCGGCGCTGGCGGACCTGTGCTGCGGCCAGCCGTTCGAGAGCAAGGGCCTCGCGGCGGCGGCCGATCGCAAATCGGCGGAGCTCGAAGCGGCGCTGCGCGACGCCAGCGAGAATGGCCGCTGGCCGATCGTGTTCGACACGAGCCCGTGCGCCTACCGGATGAGGCGGTTCTGCGGCGCGCGGCTTCCCGTGCACGACAGCATCGAGTTCATCCACGACGCGGTGCTGCCGCGCGTGACGCTCGAGCCGGTCCGCGAGCCGGTCGTCATCCATCCGGTATGCAGCGTGCGCAAGATGGGCACCGTCGACAAGCTCGCCGCGATCGCGCGCCGATGCAGCCCCGACGTCGTCGAGGTCCACGACGTCCTTTGCTGCGGATTCGCGGGCGACAAGGGCTTCGACCGTCCGGAGCTCAACGAGTACGCGCTGCGGCACCTGAAGGCCGCGCTGCCCCCCGGTGCACGCACGGCTATTCGTCGAGCCGAACCTGCGAGATCGGGTTGTCCGAGCAGGCGGGGTTTCCGTACCGCTCGATCATCCAGCTTGTCGAGACCTGCGCGAGCGAAGTCGCGGCCCGCGGCGGCGTGCACGAGGGGGCGTCATGAAGGCTGCGCTGTTCATCCCGTGCTACGTGGACGCGTTCTTTCCGGAAGTCGGGATCGCCACGCTCGAGTTGCTCGAGCGCCTCGGCGTCGACGTCGCCTATCCGCTCGATCAGACCTGCTGCGGGCAGCCGATGGCGAACAGCGGCTGCCAGGAGGACGCGGCAGCGACCGAAGCGCTGTTCGTCCGCAACTTCGCCGGCTTCGACTACATCGTCACGCCGTCGGGCAGCTGCACCCATCACGTCCGCGAGAACCTGACCGCGATTGCGCAGACGACCGCAGTGACCAAGGTGCGGCGCAGCACCTACGAGCTGGTCGAATTCGTCCACGACGTGCTGAAGGTGCGGGAATTTCCCTGGGCCGAGTTTCCGCACGCCGTCGGGCTGCACAACGGCTGCGCGTCGCTGCGCGCGCTGCGGACCGCCAAGATGTCCGAGATCGACGAGCCGTTCTTCTCCAAGCCGCTGGATCTGCTCTCCGGCGTGAAGGGCATCAGGTTCGTCACGCCGGAGCGTCCCGACGAGTGCTGCGGGTTCGGCGGGACGTTCTCCGTCTTCGAGGAGCCGGTGTCCGCCCGGATGGGGTACGACAAGGTGACGGATCACCAGAAGGCCGGGGCCGAGTACATCGTGTCGGCCGACATGTCCTGCGTCATGCATCAGAAGGGCTGTGCGGAGCGGCTGGGACTGCCGCTCAAGTTCATTCACATCGCGCAGATCCTGAACGGAGCGAGGGAATGAGCAGGGTGCCCTGGGAGGGTGACGGATGAAACGCATCGACCACTCGGAAGCGTCCTCGAAGTTCATCAAGGCCAAGGACCACCTCGACTTCCACGACAAGCGCCTGTGGGACCTGCGCAAGAAGCGCGACCGGGAGAGCGAGCACCTGCCCGAATGGGAAGAGCTCCGCACGCTGGCGTCGGCGATCAAGGAACACACGCTCACCCATCTCGCCGACTATCTGGAAGAGTTCGAGCGCAATGCCATCGCCAATGGAGCGCACGTGCATTGGGCGATGGACGCGGCCGAGCACAACCAGATCGTGCTGGACATCATGCGCTCCCGCGGCGCGCGAACGCTGGTCAAGGCCAAGTCGATGCTGACCGACGAGTGCGACATGCGGCCGTTCCTGGAGAACCGCGGCATCGAGGTCATGGAGACCGACCTCGGCGAGCGCATCCAGCAGCTCGACGACGAGCCGCCGAGCCACATCGTGGTTCCGGCGGTGCACAAGCTTCGCGGCGACGTGGCGCGGGTCTTCTCCGAGACGATCGGCACCGACCCCAAGAACAGCGACGTCCACTACCTTGCCGAGAGCCAGCGCCAGCATACGCGGCCGTACTTTCTGCAAGGCCGACGCCGGCATGACCGGCGCCAATTTCGCCGTGGCCGAAACGGGCAGCATCGTCGTCTGCACCAACGAGGGCAACGCCGACCTGAGCGTCAACCTGCCGAAGCTCTACATCGCGTCGGTCGGCATCGAAAAGATCATTCCGCGCATCGAGCACCTCGGCGTGTTCGTCCGCATGCTGTCGCGCAGCGCGCTGGGCTCGCCGATCACGCAGCTCACGTCGCATTTCCGCGCCCCGCGCGACGGAACCGAGATGCACATCGTGCTGGTCGACAACGGCCGGTCCGAGCGCCTCGGCATGGCGGACTTCTGGTACTCGCTGAAGTGCATCCGCTGCGGCGCCTGCATGAACACGTGTCCGGTCTACCGCCGCAGCGGCGGCCTGAGCTACGGCGCGACGTATTCGGGACCGATCGGCGTCATCATCGATCCGACATTCAACCTGCGCAAGTACAGCTCGCTGCCCTTCGCGTCGACGCTGAACGGCAGCTGCACCAGCGTGTGCCCGGTCAGGATCAACATCCACGAGCAGATCTACAAGTGGCGGCAGATCATCGCCGAGCGCCACCAGCTTCCGTTCGTCAAGCAGGAGGCCATGCGAGTCGCGGGCAAGGTTCTGAGCAGCCCGAAGCTCTACCGCGCGGCGGTCGAGACGGCGGGCACCGGCATCGAGCACCTGCCGCGGTTCATGATGTACAACCGGCTGAATGCCTGGGGCCGGCAGCGCGACGTGCCGGCGGCGCCGCAGCTGACATTCCGACAGTGGTATCTGAAGAACCGGGGCAAGCGATGAGCAGCCGCGACGAGATCCTGGCGCGCGTCCGCAGGAATCAGCCGGCGCCGCAGCCGTTGCCGGACATGCCGACGTTCGATGCGCGCAACCGGACGTGCGCTGGAGCGATTCAAGGCCGCCGTCGTGCGGATGGGCGGCCGAGTCGTCGATCCGCCCGAACGACGGCGATCTGACGTCGTTCGTCCGGCGGCTATTTCCCGACGCGAAGGTGATCTGCTCGGCAGTGCCCGAAGTCGACAGGCAACCGGCCGCTCGACGCGCGTGCGGGCGCCGGCCGAGCTCGACGACGTCGACGTGGGCGTCGTGCGCGCAGTGTTCGGCGTCGCCGAAACCGGGTCCGTGTGGCTTACGGACAAGGAATTCGGAGTGAACACGCTCGGGTTTCTCGCGCAGCATCTGGTCGTGCTGCTCGATCCGGCGCGCATCGTGGGCAACATGCACCACGCGTATCGCGAACGCGCGCAGTTCGACGCGCGCTACGGCGTGTTCATGACGGGGCCTTCCGCGACGGCCGATATCGAAGGGGTCCTCATCCACGGTGCGCAAGGCATCCGGAGCATGACCGTCATCCCCGTCCCGGCGCGATGACACCGTCCCGCGCACGGCCGTCAATAGCGGCCGTGCTGCTTGTAGACGTAGTTCGTCAATTCCACCGCCTGCATCGCCAGGCGGCGCTGGATCTGGTGCACCGTGCGGATGATCGCCCGCATGACGTGATAGACGATCGTCGGATGCGTGGTGAGCAGCGATTCGAGCTTGTCGCGTTCGAGGCAGAGGATTCGTGCCCCGCCCTGGGCGACCAGCGAGGAATTGCGCTCGAGGCCGTCGACGAATCCCAGCTCGCCGGCAAGGTCACCGACGTCGAGCGTCGTGACGGTAATGCGCTCGTCGCCGCCGACATCGCGGACGATGGCAAGCGTACCGCCGGCCACGACGTGCAGACGGCTGTCCGCCGTGCCCTGGTGCGCCAGAACTTCGCCGTCGGCAAGGTCGCGCAGGCTCACGAGACCGGAGAGCACCCGGCACTCGTCCTCGCTCAGATCAGCCGCGAGCCGCGACGCGCGCAGCACTTGCAGGACCGTGTCATCCGTCATTGGAAGCGCCTCCCGGCGGTCGAACTGCGGCTGGCCGCGGCAGTCGGCCACACCGCGCCCCGTGCGCTACGTTACGGCGTGCGCCCGGCGTGAGCCTTTGACGCAGGTCAAACGCGCGAAGTCACCCACCCCCGCGAGGCGGGGCGTACGGGGGAACAGGGGTCAATGCCCTATCAGATGCCTGAGTCCGGAAGCGTCGAGCACCTTGATCGCGCGACCCTCCACCTGAAGGAACCCCTCTTCCTGAAGGCGCGTGAACAGGCGGCTGACGGTTTCGAGCTTCAATCCGAGGTAACTCGCGATTTCATCGCGCGTCATGCGCAGGACGAATTCGCTCGACGAGTATCCGCGTGCCCGATAGCGCTCGGCAAGGTCCAGCAGGAACAGGGCGAGCCGTTCTTCTGCGCTGCGACTGCCGAGCAGCATCATCATGTCCTGATCGCGCCGTATGTCCTTCGACAGGAAGCGATACAAGTTGGCCTGCAGCACCGGCAGCTCGTGCGCCAATCTATCCAGGCGATTGAAAGGCAGAACGCAGACCTCGCTGTCTTCGAGCGCGATGGCGTCGCAGGCGTGATGCTCGTCGCCTATGCCATCCAGGCCGATGAGATCTCCGGGCAGGTGGCAGCCGGTGATCTGTTCGCGACCATCCTCCGCAAGCACCACGGTCTTGAACGTTCCCAATCGAATGGCGTAGAGCGCGGTGAACGCGTCGCCGGGCCGGAACAACGTATCGCGTTTTCTGACAGCTTTGCGGTGGCTGATGATCTCGTCGAGCTGCCGCATTGCTTCCGGTGGAAGACCCATGGTCATGCACAATCCGCGCACGCCACAGGAACCGCAGTGGGTCCGAAGGCCCCCGAACTCGATGATCGCGGGGGAACCGGTCGACGAGTTGCTCCGGCACTCCATTGGCGCGGACGCACGATGGCTGACCATGGTCTCCTCCCCCGAGTAGCATGCGCGCGAGATTCCCGGAATTCCGGCGGATAGTCCGTACGCTAGCGCACATATCCCCTCGCAACGGCGAGCGAACGGGGCACGCGCCCGCCCGCAGGCGACGACGGAGACTAGGGGTTGGCGCGCCGCACCGGCGGGATCCGGAGCTCGCAGCCGCGAACCCACGCCTGCGCGCTTGCGCGGTCGCTGACGCACATCGCCCGCTCCGTCGCGATGCGCGCGGAACGCTCCAGCAGCTGGATGTCGGCCTCGTGCTGGCGCGCGACGTGCGGGTCCTCGAAGAACACGATGCGCTGGCAGCGGTTGTCGAGCATCTCGAGCGCGATCTCGGCGTCGCCGCCGAGCGGACCCGAGCGGAAGCGTCGCACCCATTGCTCGCTTCGCTTTGCGCCGCCGATCTCGCCTGCCAGCGCGTTCAGCAGGCCGCCTGTCGTGCCGGTGGCGATGCGCCCGGCGAACCGGTCGAAGAATGCGAAGTTGTCGCGCAGGAACGCCACCATCGCATCCTTGCGCGCGTCGTGTGCGACCAATGCGATCGTCTGGCGCCCGAAATCGAACCACGGATCGAGCGCAGGATCGCGCGGCAGGCCATGCGCGACGCACGTCAGCTCGAACCACTCGCGTGCATGCGCGAACGTCGACACGAACGGGACCTCGTGGATGACGCATTCGCGCTTCAGCGCCTGGCCTTCGGGGAACACGGACGTCGGGTCGTCGGGATCGAGCAGGTAGACGATCGCGTCGAGGCGCTTCGCCGGATCCTCCGCGACCACGCCGGCGACAAGATGGATGAGGCCGCCATCCCGGCGCGCGGGGAGCCGGTGCATTCCGCGATAGCCGTTGAGGATGCGCGCCTCGGCCAGCGCGTCATACGTCTGGCCCACGACGAACAGCTCGGGCTTCAGTTCATCGCGCAGCGCTTCGTCGAGCGGCGCCAGCAGGCGGAACAGCGCTGCGTTCGGACCGTGGCGATGGAGGCGGCTCGCCACGAGCCCGATCCGTAGCGGGCGCCTCGGCATCGAGCGTCAGGTCTTGACGGCGCGGCGGCGACGGCGGGACTGGTCGTCGCGCGACGGGATCGCCGGCGGCTCCGTCTCGACGACGGGCGCATCCCGGCGTCGGCGCGCGTTCGGCGCGCTGCGGGCGCGCGGCGGCCGCTCGTCTTCGCGCGTTCGCGCGCGCGGCGGTCCCGCAGATCGTCCGTCAGCGGTGCTCGCCTTGCCCTTTTCCTTGCGAACGTCGCGCGTCCGCGGCTTCTTCTTCGCCTTCCGCGGATCGTCCGTTCCCGACGGCTTCGCCTTGCGCGCGGGGGCTCGGCGGGTCTTCGGCGTCGGCGAATTCTTTTCGGGATTCGGCCGCCATAGCACAAGCAGCTTGCCGATATGCTGCACCGGCGCGCACTGCATCTCCGTGCAGATCCGGCTCATCAGCGCCTCGCGCGCCGCGCGGTCGTCGTCGAACACGCGCACCTTGATGAGCTCGTGCGCGGTGAGCGCGACGTCGACCTCGTGCAGCACGGCGGGCGTGAGCCCGTGCTGGCCGACAGCGACAACCGGATGAAGGTTTTGGGCCGCCGCGCGTTTCGCGCGGCGCTCGGAGGGTGTCAGCGTCGTCATGGCGGAAGTGTAACCGGGAGCGCCTGCTAGAGTTGGTGCCGACATGCCCGGTCCGCTCAACCCCACGAAGAAGAAGCACCGCTTCGACAAGGCGTGGATGCACGAGCACGTCAACGATCACTACGTGCAGGAGGCAAAGCGGCGCGGCTACCGCTCCCGCGCAGCGTTCAAGCTGATCGAGCTCGCCGAGAAGGACAAGCTGTTCCGGCCGGGGCGCCACGCGGTCGACCTCGGTGCGGCGCCGGGAAGCTGGTCGCAGGTGCTGCGCGAGCGGCTCGGACCGACCGCCACCATCGTCGCGGTCGACGTGCTACCGATGGACGGGCTTGCCGGCGTGAAATTCGTGCAAGCCGATTTCGCCACCGATGAGGGGCTGGCCAAGGTGGAGGAGGTGCTGGGCAATACCAGTGTCGAGCTTGTGGTGTCCGACATGGCCCCCAACTTGTCCGGTATCGAGACCGTCGACCAGGCACGAAGCGTGCACCTGGCCGAACTGGCGTTCGAGTTTGCGTGTCAATGTCTCGAGCCGGGTGGGGATTTTGCGGTGAAGGTGTTCCAGGGATCGGGACTCGACGCATTCGCGAAGACGGTCGGCGGGCGGTTCGGCAAGGTGTACGTTCGCAAGCCGAAAGCGTCACGCGACCGCAGCCGCGAGGTGTTCCTGGTGGCGAAGGACTTTCGCGACGGCTGAAGAGCATTGTTTCGATGGCGGTTTTCGGTTTGCAACGGCGTTGGCTTCGGGCAGGGAAGTAGCCCGTTTTGGCTGGCGGATGAAGGGGTTAAGCGCTAAAATGACCATTCACCGATCGGATGTCATGCGGCTCGGGCATCAGCCTGACGCGGCATCCCGGCCGGCTGAAGCCGGCCCCACAGGGGTGTCGGCCGCGAGGAGCATGGCTTGAACAATCTGTTGAAGAACATCGGCATCTGGCTCGTGATCGGCCTCGTCGTCCTGACGGTGGTCAAGCAGTTCGACGCGCGCCAGGGCACGAAGGATTCGGTCGCGTACTCCGAGTTCATGGACTCGGCCAAGGCGGGCAAGGTCGAGTCGGCCACGGTCGAAGGCCGCTCGATCAAGTGGATGTCGACGGACAAGAAGCGCTTCGTCACCTACAGCCCCGGCGACATCTGGATGGTCGGCGACCTCGTGAAGTACGGCGTCAAGGTCGAGGCCAAGCCGGAGGAAGAGCAGAGCTTCCTCGCACAGATCTTCATCTCCTGGTTCCCGATGCTGCTGCTCATCGGCGTGTGGATCTTCTTCATGCGCCAGATGCAGGGCGGCGGCAGGGGCGGCGCGTTCAGCTTCGGCAAGAGCAAGGCGCGGATGCTGGACGAATCCAACAACACGGTCACTTTCGCCGACGTCGCCGGCTGCGACGAGGCCAAGGAAGAAGTTGCCGAGCTGGTCGAGTTCCTGCGCGACCCCACGAAATTCCAGAAGCTCGGCGGGCGCATTCCGCGCGGCGTGCTGATGGTCGGCTCGCCGGGCACCGGCAAGACGCTGCTCGCCAAGGCGATCGCCGGCGAGGCGAAGGTGCCGTTCTTCTCGATCTCGGGCTCCGACTTCGTCGAGATGTTCGTCGGCGTCGGCGCCGCGCGCGTGCGCGACATGTTCGAGCAGGCGAAGAAGAACGCGCCATGCATCGTGTTCATCGACGAAATCGACGCCGTCGGTCGCCAGCGCGGCGCGGGCCTGGGCGGCGGCAACGACGAGCGCGAACAGACGCTCAACCAGTTGCTGGTCGAGATGGACGGCTTCGAGGGCAGCGCGGGGGTGATCGTCATCGCGGCCACCAACCGTCCCGACGTGCTCGACCCTGCGCTCCTGCGGCCGGGCCGCTTCGACCGCCAGGTCGTCGTGCCGCTGCCCGACATCCGCGGCCGCGAGCAGATCCTGCTCGTCCACATGCGCAAGGTGCCGATGGCACCGGACGTCAAGGCGGACGTCATCGCGCGCGGCACGCCCGGCTTCTCGGGCGCGGACCTCGCCAATCTCGTCAACGAGGCGGCGCTGTTCGCGGCGCGCACGAGCAAGCGGCTCGTCGACATGATCGATTTCGAGCGCGCCAAGGACAAGATCATCATGGGCGCCGAACGGCGCTCGCTGATCATGCCCGAGGAAGAGCGCAAGAACACCGCGTACCACGAGTCGGGTCACGCGATCGTCGCCGTGCTCCTCCCCAAGACCGACCCCGTGCACAAGGTGACGATCATTCCGCGCGGCCGTGCGCTCGGCGTGACGATGCAGCTGCCCGAGCAGGATCGCTACAGCATGGATCGCAACCACATGCTGAACATGATCGCCGTGCTGTTCGGCGGGCGCATCGCGGAAGAGCTGTTCATGAACCAGATGACCACCGGCGCGTCGAACGACTTCGAGCGCGCCACGCAGCTCGCGCGCGACATGGTCACGCGCTACGGCATGTCGGATGCGCTCGGCCCGATGGTCTACGGCGAGAACGAGGGCGAGGTGTTCCTCGGCCGCTCGATCACCACGCAGAAGAACGTCTCCGAAGCGACGATGCAGAAGGTCGACATGGAGATCCGCAAGATCATCGACCAGCAGTACACCGTCGCGCGGAAGCTGCTCGAGGACAACCGCGACAAGGTCGAAGCGATGGCCAAGGCGTTGCTCGAGCTCGAGACGATCGACGCCGAACAGATCGCCGACATCATGGCCGGCAAGCCGCCGCGTCCGCCGAAGCCGACGTCCGCGCCGACCTCCGGCCCATCTTCCGGCGGCACGACGATCGCGCCCGAGGTTGCGCCCACCACGCAGTCGGCGTAGCGCTGGCGCGCAAAGACAACGGGGCACACAAGTGCCCCGTTTCTTTATGGTTGTTCGACCGATTGCAGCACCGATGATCCTCCGCTGCGGACGCCAAACGCTGGACCTGAGCAAGCCGCAGGTCATGGGCATCGTGAACGTGACGCCGGATTCGTTCTCGGATGGCGGGCAGTTCGCGGACGCCGACGCGGCGATCGCCCATGCGCGGCGATTGCGCGACGAGGGCGCGGCCATTGTCGATGTCGGCGGCGAATCGACGCGCCCCGGCGCTGCGGCGGTGCCGGAGGACGTCGAGCTTGCGCGGGTGCTTCCCGTCGTCGAAGCGCTCGCGCACGACGGCGCGATCGTTTCCGTCGATACGATGAAGCCCGGCGTGATGCGCGCAGCGATCGGCGCAGGGGCGTCGATGGTGAACGACGTTCGCGCGCTTCAGGCGCCCGGTGCCATCGAGGCAGTGGCGGCAAGCGACGCAGCCGTGTGCCTGATGCATATGCAGGGCGAGCCGCGCAGCATGCAGGCCGAGCCGCAGTACGTCGATGTGGTAGCCGAAGTCGCGGCGTTCCTGCGCGAGCGGGCGCGTGCGTGCGAAGCCGGCGGAATCGCGCGCGAGCGCATCGCCGTCGATCCCGGCTTTGGCTTCGGCAAGACGGTCGCGCATAATCTGCGTCTGCTGCGCGAATTGCGCGCGATCGCCGGACTCGGGTACCCGGTGGTGGCCGGGTTGTCGCGGAAGTCGACGCTCGGCGCGCTGACGGGACGTGCGCCCGGCGAACGGCTTCCGGCGAGCCTCGCAGCCGCGCTTGCCGCGGTGGCCGGCGGTGCGGCGATCGTGCGCGTGCACGACGTGCGCGCAACGGTCGATGCGCTCTGCGTATGGTCCGCGGTCCAGGCCGTGTAGAAATCCCCCTTCATTCCCACTTCACAGCCCTTCAATCGGAACCATGGCTGAACGACACTATTTCGGTACCGACGGCGTCCGCGGCAGGGTTGGCGAGGAGCCGATCACGCCCGAGCGCATCCTCAAGCTCGGCTGGGCCGCGGGGCGCACGCTCGCGGCGGTCGATGTCGGCAAGCGGGGCGAGCGGCCAGGTGTGCTCATCGGGAAGGACACGCGCATTTCCGGGTACATGCTCGAGGCCGCGCTGGAGGCGGGTCTTGCTGCCGCGGGCGTCGATGTCTATCTATGCGGGCCGCTGACGACGCCCGGCATCGCGTATCTGACGCGCGCGCTGCGGCTGTCCGCGGGCATCGTCGTGAGCGCATCGCACAATCCGTTCGGCGACAACGGCATCAAGTTCTTCTCGGCGGCGGGCGCCAAACTGCCCGACGCGGTCGAAGCGGCGATCGAAACAATGATGGCGAAGCCGCTGGCGTGCGTCCCCTCGGCGGAGCTCGGCAAGGCGCGGCGCATCGAAGACGCCGCGGGGCGCTACATCGAATTCTGCAAGAGCACGTTTCCATCGGAGCTCGACCTGCGCGGCCTGCGTCTGGTGGTCGACTGCGCGCACGGCGCGGGCTATCACATCGCGCCGCCGGTGTTCCACGAGCTCGGCGCCGATGTCGTGACCATCGGCGCGGAGCCGAACGGCATGAACATCAACGCCGGCTTCGGCGCCACGAGTCCGAAGGCGCTCGCCGCGAAGGTGCGCGAAACGCAGGCGGACTACGGCATCGCGCTCGACGGCGACGGCGATCGGCTGGTGATGTCCGACAGCGAAGGAACGCTCTACGACGGCGATCAGCTGCTCTACGTGATTGCGCGCGACTACCAGCGACGCGGCATGCTCGCCGGCGGCGTCGTCGGCACGCTGATGAGCAATCTCGGCTTCGAGCAGGCGCTCAAGGCAGCAGGCATCGCGCTCGATCGTGCGAAGGTGGGCGACCGCTACGTGCTCGAGCAGCTGGTGACGCGGCACTGGCAGCTCGGCGGCGAGAACTCCGGCCACATCATCTGCCTCGACAAGCACACGACAGGCGACGCGATCGTCGCGGCGCTGGCCGTGCTGCGCGCACTGATCGAGCAGCGGACGACGCTCGCCGAAGCGGCGAGGCCGGTCGCGCTGTTTCCGCAGAAGCTGATCAACGTGCCGGTGCAGCGCGGCTTCGACTGGAAATCGAACGCAACGGTATGCGACGCCGCGCGCGCCGCGACGGTGGCGCTGGGCGACGCCGGTCGCGTATTGCTGCGTCCATCAGGTACGGAACCCGTGCTGCGTGTGATGGTGGAAGCGCGCGACGCGGGCTTGGCGGACACGCACGCGAAGGCGATCGCGGACTCGGTGGCGGCGGTCGCCAGCGCCTAGCGCAAGTCGAATCGATCCAGGTTCATCACCTTGTTCCAGGCCGCCACGAAATCGCGTACGAACACCTGCTGAGCGTCGCTGCACGCATAGACTTCCGCAAGGGCGCGGAGCTGGGAGTTCGAACCGAAGACCAGGTCGAAAACAGTCCCAGTCCACCTGGCCTCGCCCGTCGCCCGATCGCGCCCCTCCAGCACGCCTTCGGTCCGTGGCCGACTTCTGCCACGTCGTGCTCATGTCGAGCAGATTCACGAAGAAGTCGTTGGTCAGCGTCTGTGGCCGCTTGGTGAACACGCCGTGCGCGGACTGGCCGGCGTTCGCATTCAGCGCGCGCAGGCCGCCGATCAGGACCGTCATTTCGGGAGCGGTCAGCGTCATCAATTGCGCCTTGTCCACCAGCAGCTCGGCCGCCGATCCCTCGAGGCCTTTCCGAAGGTAGTTGCGGAACCCGTCGGCGATCGGCTCCAGCACGGCGAACGACGCCACGTCGGTTTGCTCCTGCGAAGCGTCCATGCGGCCCGGCGAAAAGGGGACCGCCACGTCGTGACCGGCGTTCTTCGCCGCCGCCTCGACGGCTGCGCAACCGCCCAGAACGATCAGGTCGGCGAGCGAAACCCTCTTGCCCCCTGACTGTGTGGCGTTGAAGTCCTTCTGGATCGCTTCGAGTTTCTCCAGGACATTGGCCAGTTCGGCCGGCTGGTTGACTTCCCAATCCTTCTGCGGGGCGAGGCGAATGCGCGCGCCGTTCGCGCCACCGCGCTTGTCGCTGCCGCGAAACGTTGCAGCAGACGCCCAGGCCGTGGTGACCAGCTGAGAGATCGACAGACCGGAGGCGAGGATCGTCGCCTTCAGGGAGTCTATGTCCGTTTCATTGATCAACGCATGATTGACCGCAGGAATGGGGTCTTGCCAGATCAGCTCTTCGGCCGGAACCTCGGGGCCGAGATAGCGTGCGCGCGGGCCCATGTCGCGGTGCGTCAGCTTGAACCACGCCCGGGCGAAAGCGTTTGCGAACTGATCGGGATGCTCGAAAAAGCGCCGTGAAATCTTTTCGTAGGCAGGGTCGACCCGCAGCGCGAGGTCCGTGGTCAGCATGGCAGGCGCGTGACGCTTCGACGGATCGTGGGCATCAGGCACTGTGCCGGCGCCGGCGCCATTCTTCGGTTTCCATTGATGCGCACCGGCCGGGCTCTTCGTCAGTTCCCATTCGTAACCGAACAGGTTCCAGAAGAAGTTGTTGCTCCACTGCGTGGGCGAGGAGGTCCACGTGACTTCCAGGCCGCTGCCGATCGAGTCGGCGCCTTTGCCGGTGTTGAAGCTGCTCGTCCAACCCAGCCCCTGCGACTCGATGCCGCACGCCTCTGGCTCGGGCCCTACATGCTTCACATCGCCCGCACCGTGGGTTTTGCCGAAGGTGTGGCCGCCCGCGATGAGCGCCACCGTCTCCTCGTCGTCCATCGCCATCCGTGCGAACGTCTCGCGGATATCCCGCGCAGCAGCGAGCGGATCCGGGTTGCCGTTCGGTCCTTCCGGATTGACGTAGATCAGTCCCATCTGCACGGCAGCGAGCGGATTGGCGAGATCCCGCTCGCCGCTGTAGCGCTCGTCTGCGAGCCACTTGCCTTCGGGCCCCCAGTAGATATCTTGTTCCGGCTCCCAGATGTCCTCGCGTCCGCCACCGAAGCCGAATGTCTTGAATCCCATCGATTCCAGGGCGACGTTGCCGGTGAGGATCATCAAGTCGGCCCACGAAATTTTCCGGCCGTACTTCTGCTTGATGGGCCACAGCAGCCGGCGCGCCTTGTCGAGGTTGACGTTGTCGGGCCAGCTGTTGAGCGGCGCGAAGCGCTGGCTGCCGTTCCCTGCGCCGCCGCGACCGTCGCCCGTGCGGTAGGTGCCGGCGCTGTGCCACGCCATGCGAATGAACAACGGCCCGTAGTGACCGAAGTCCGCAGGCCACCAGTCCTGCGAGTCGGTCATCAGCGCCAGCAGATCCTTCTTCACAGCCGCAAGGTCGAGGCTCTTGAACTCTTCGGCGTAGTCGAACGCCTCGCCCATGGGGTCGGAAAGCGAGGAGCGCTGGTGCAGGACGCTGAGATCCAGCTGATTGGGCCACCAGTGGGCGTTCGAGGCCGCCGCGCGCGTGCGAGCGTCGCCGGAGAATGGGCACTTTGCTTCGTTCGACACGATTCTCTCCTTGGAGTCGGTTGCGAATTGCCACTCGATCTGGTTGATAGTTTCCGGTTTACTCGAATAAGTATCAAATAGTTTTTACTAATGGGATCCATAGCGAATCCGTGCTGAGGCGGTGGGACGGTGCGAGACGCGGCGCAGCGACGAGAAAGCCATTTTCCGCAAATTGACGCGCTCGCCGGACTCGAACGAGAATGCTCGTCCACTCTAGACGACGGAACGCTCGGGCATGCGTGAACGGAGATCGGGCACGGTATCGCGCGGCGGCGTGACGCGCCGCGAGATGCTGCGCGGGCTCGCCGCGCTGGCTGCGTCCGGGTGGATGCCGCCGGTGCTCGCGCAGGCCGCGATGCCAGCGGCGCAGTTCTCGGCACTGTCGACGGCCGTTGCCGGCAGTGCGTACGCCGATCCGAAGGTCGCGTCGGCGATGCTGCGTGCGCTCACGCAGGCGGTGGGCAGCGACAAGCTTGCGCGGCTCGCGAAGATTGCATTGTCGACGCCGCCGGCACAACTCAATGCCGGGATCGCGAGCGCGGGCCTCGGCGCGCCGGCCGAAACTGTCGTCGCGGCGCTCTTCAGCGGCATCGTGGACACGCCGGGCGGCCCGCGCGTGATCTCGTACGATCAGGCGCTCGTGTGGCAGGCGCTTGCGTGGACCAAGCCCAACGCGTTCTGCGGCGGCGAGACGAACTACTGGGCGAGCGCGCCCCCGGGAATGTCGTGAGCGCGACGCGAGTGCCTCGATGAGCGATCCGCTCGTCGCCGACGTCGTCATCGTCGGCTCGGGCATCGCCGGTGCGCTGACCGCGTACACGCTGGCGCGCAGCGGCGTGAACGTCCTGATCCTCGAAGCCGGTCCTCGCGTCGAGCGGCAGAAAGCCGTCGCAACATTTCCGCGCGTCGGCCACCAAAGGCCCGAACTCGCCGTACCCGGCGCATCCCAAGGTCCCGCAGCCCGACAGCGACGCCATCGGCGCGTACTACGTGCAGGCCGGACCCGAGACGTTCAACACGCTGCAGGCGCGCGTGGTCGGCGGCACGACGTGGCACTGGGGCGGGTTGGCACTGCGCTATCACCCGAACGACTTCGTGCTGAAATCGAAGTACGGCGTCGGCGTCGACTGGCCCCTCGCGTACACGGACATCGAGCCGTGGTACGTCGAAGCGGAGAACGCGATCGGCGTCGCCGGACCGGCCAACGAGGACTGGGATGCGCCGCGCTCGCAGGGCTACCCGATGCCGATGGTGGCGCCGACGTATCTCGACCAGGTCGTCGCGGCCGCGTGCAAGTCGATCGGCCTCACGATGGCGCCGTTCCCGCAGGCGCGCAACACGATCGGCCGCGACGGTCGCCCGCCGTGCTGCGGCAATGCGTCGTGCGTGCCGATCTGCCCGATCGGCGCGAAGTACGACGGCGGCATGCACGTCGCCAAAGCCGAGGCGGCGGGCGCGCGCGTGATACCGCTTGCCGTCGCGCATCGCGTGATCGTCGGCGCCGACGGCAGGGTATTCGCGATCCGCTTCCTCCGTCCGGACGGCAGCGAAGGGGAAGCGCGCGGCAAGGTGTTCGTCATCGCGGCGCACACGATCGAGACGGCGAAGCTCCTGCTGATGTCGCGCGACCCGCTGCATCCGTCGGGCGTGGCCAATTCGAGCGACCAGGTCGGGCGCAACCTGATGACGCAGCTCGATGCCGGCATCATCGGGCTCACGAAGGACCCGATCTATCCGTACCGCGGCCCGGTCTCGACCTCCGGCATCAAGGACCTGCGCGACGGACCGTTCCGCGGTCAGTTCGGCGCGAGCGGCATGTCGCCGTCCAACGAAGGATGGTGGCGCGCGATCGGTCCGCAGAAGCTTGCGCAGCAATTCGCCGCCAAGGGGCTGCACGGCATCGCGCTCGGCAAGGCGGTCAGCGACCACGCGTCGCGCGAGCTCGGCATCGGACCGTCGGTTGAAGTGCTGCCGGTCGCGGACAACCGCGTGACGCTGGCGCTCGATCAGCTCGACCCGCTGGGCCTGCCGCGCCCGCGCATCAGCTTTCGCTTCGGCAGCTACGAGACTGAAGGGATGAAGGTCGCAATGGACCACGTGCGCGCGATCATGAACGCGCTCGGCGCGACGAGCACGCGCACGCTGGGGCCGGTCACCGACAGCGCCGTCATGGGCGGCACGTGCCGGATGGGCGGCGATCCGAAGACGTCGGTCGTCGATCGCAACCTGCGCACGCACGATCATCCGAACCTGTATCTCGTCGGGTCCGCGGCGTTTCCGTCGATCACGTCGTCGCCGCCGACGCTGACCATCGCCGCGTTCGCGCTGCGCGCGGGCACGCAGATCCTCACCGACCTCAAGGGCGGGTAGCGGGGTTGTAGGTCAGGCTTCAGCCTGACGCGATGTTGCAGCCGGCCGAAGCCGGCCCCACGAGCGGCCCAAGTTGCCGCCGCATCTATAATGCGCTGATGGTTGCCGTGCTGCATGCCGCGCCGCGCGCCGCCGCGCCGGAAGCCGTCGCGACATGGCTCGATTCGCTGGCGCCGCTCTTCTCCGCGCCGGAGCGCAAGTCGCTCAAGGATGCGTTCGATCTCGCGCATGCGCGCGCCGGCGAGGCGCGCATGCCGGAGGGTGAGGCGGCGCTCGACCGCGCGGTCGGCGCCGCAACAATCCTCGCCGCGCTCGAGCTCGATCGCGACTCCGTGATCGCGGCGCTGCTCATGCCGCTGACGATCGCCAACGCGTTCGACGCCGATGCCGTGACCGCGCAGTTCGGCGCCGACGTCGCCACGCTGGTCGCGGGCGTCTCGCGGATGAGCTCCATTCGCGCGAGCGCGGCTTCGCCGCAGTCGGACCACGGTGCGCAGGCCGAGAACCTGCGCAAGATGCTGCTCGCCATGGTCGAGGACATCCGCGTCGTGCTCGTCAAGCTCGCCGAGCGCACGCAGGCGCTGCGCTACCTGATGACCGCCGACGAGGCGCTGCGGCGAGACTCCGCGCGCGAAGTGCTCGAGCTGTTCGCGCCGCTGGCCAACCGGCTCGGCGTGTGGCAGCTGAAGTGGGAGCTCGAAGACCTTAGCCTGCGCGCCCTCGAGCCCGACGACTACAAGCGCATCGCGAAGCTGCTCGACGAGCGCCGGCTCGATCGCCAGCGCTACATCGAGGACGTGATCGCGCGGCTGCGTCACGAGCTCGCCGGCGCGGGTGTGAAGGCGGAGATCACGGGCCGTCCCAAGCACATCTACAGCATCTGGAGCAAGCTGAAACGCAAGCAGGCCGGCATCGAGGGCATCTACGACATTCGCGCAGTGCGCATCGTCGTCGAGTCGATCAAGGATTGCTACACGGCGCTCGGGATCGTCCACCATCTGTGGACGCCGATCGCGAAGGAGTTCGACGACTACATCGCGAAGCCGAAGGCGAACGACTACCGTTCGCTGCACACGGCCGTCATCGGTCCCGAGGACAAGCCGCTCGAGGTCCAGATCCGTACGCGGGACATGCACCAGCACTCCGAGTACGGCGTCGCCGCGCACTGGCGCTACAAGGAGGGCAGCACCAAGGGCACGCGCCACGATCCCGGCTTCAACGAGCGGATCGCGTGGCTGCGGCAGGTGCTCGACTGGAAGGACGCTGCGGCGGATGCGAGCGAGCAGCTCACCGCATTTCGGAGCAGCCTCTTCACCGATTCGATCTTCGTGCTGACGCCCCAAGGCAAGGTGATCGACCTGCCGCAGGGCAGCACGCCGGTCGATTTCGCCTATGCGGTGCACACGAACCTGGGGCACCGCTGCCGGGGCGCGAAGGTCGACGGCCAGATGGTGCCGCTCAACTACGTGCTGAAGAACGGACAGCAGGTCGACATTGTGACGACGAAGCAGGGCGGACCGTCCCGCGACTGGCTCAATCCCGAGCTCGGCTACGTGCACAGCCATCGCGCCCGCGCCAAGGTGAGGCAGTGGTTCAAGGCACAGCAGCTCGACGTGACGATCGCCCAGGGCCGCACGATGGTCGAGCGCGATCTCGCGCGCCATGGGCAAACGGCGCTGAAGCTCGACACGGTCGCGGCGAAGGCGGGCTTCGGCAAGCTGGACGAGTTCTTCGCGGCATACGCGCGCGACGACATCAACTCGCGGCAGGTGCATGCGGCCATCCAGGCGGTCGCGCAGCCTGCGCACGCGGAAGCGCCGGCGGCAGAGCCGGAGGTCATCGCGCGCAAGAGCAAGTCCAGCGCGGGGGGCGGCGGCATACTCGTCGTCGGTGTCGACCGGTTGATGACGGGGCTCGCGCGCTGCTGCAAGCCGGCGCCGCCCGACCCGATCGTCGGCTTCGTCACCCGGGGCAAGGGTGTCACGATTCATCGCGCATCCTGCGCCAACGTGGAGCGCATCCGCACGCGCGAGCCCGAGCGCCTGATCGACGCGAATTGGGGCGACGCGCACGAAGAAGTGTTCCCAGTCGACATCGTCGTCGAGGCGATGGATCGGCAGGGACTGCTGCGCGACATATCCGAAATCATGACGCGCGAGAAGATCAACGTCACCGCCGTGAACACGCTGTCGAGGAACCTCCAGGCGAAGATGAGCTTCACCCTCGAAGTGCAGAGCATCGCCCAGCTGAAGCGTGCGCTGCTCCTGGTGCGCGACGTGCGCGGCGTGGTGGGCGCGACGCGGCGCTAGGTGGGGGAAGTGCGAGCTCGGCTTTCCCCTATCACCATTTCGGTGCCGGTTTGCTGATGACTTGCCGTCGCTCTTCAACGGTGCGGTCGACCAAATGCGTCTTTGCTACAGCCGCTTACGTCAATTCCCCGATGCGCGAGGCCGCCGCGGGCGTAGTTGGCCTGCCGATTGCTAAATACATGACGACTCCACGCACGGAATCCACAACCGGATGTTGCGCGTCATGCTGGTGGACGACTCCCAAAAGGAGTCGAGTCCGCTGAAGGAAGGCTTGCTGCAGGCGGGCTACGACGTCGTCGAGACGTCGAGCACGGCGGCGGCGCTGCTTGATCGCGTGGCGGCGGTCGCGCCCGACGTCATCATCATTGGCACCGACTCGCCGACGCGCGACACGCTCGAGCAGCTGTCATTCGTCACGCGCGAGCGGCCACGCCCGATCGTGCTGTTCACCGACGACCGTGCGAGCGAGACGATTCAGGCATCGCTGCGCGCGGGCGTGTCGGCGTACATCGTGGCAGGCATGCAGCCCGACCGTCTGAAGCCGATCCTGGATGTCGCCGTGGCGCGATTCGAGCAGGAGCAGGCGCTACGCGTGGAGTTGAAGGACGCGCACGACAAGCTCGCCGAACGCAAGCTCGTCGAGCGTGCGAAAGGCATCCTGATGCGCGACAAAGGTGTCGGCGAGGATGCCGCGTTTCACATGATGCGCAAGCTTGCGATGGACCGGAACCGGCGTCTCGCCGACGTCGCGCAGCAGATCATCGACATCGCGGAGCTCGGCGCGTAGCGCGATCGAGCGCGCCTGTGATTGGTGCGCATCCCCGGTTTGGCGCCCATCGATGGTGCGCCGCAGCACCGCATCTGACGACGACCGAATCGGGCGAGAAACCAAATAGCTCGCCGAATCAGCGGTTTGTTCGGCGAGTGCGAGGGTGGCATGGAACTGGCTAAGCAGTAGACGAGCCCACGCGGATTCGCGTGGGTTCGATTGCGATGCCAACGGCGGCAGCGCGATCACGACAACGGCGTTGCGTGCCACCGAAACCGCGAATCGCGGACGGCGGCGCCAGCGCCGTTTTTTATTGCCCTCACTCCATGACCAAGGATTCACGATGCCCACGCACCGGCCCGAACGCCGCACTCGCCGCGCCCGTCCTACCGTCGTCTCGCCTGCGCGGCGGCGCCTCGTCACCGCCAGCGCGGCGGGTGCGCTGATGTCACTCGTCGATCCCGCGCTGCGCGCCGGCGCGTGGGCTGCCGGTTCCGACGCACCCGAAAAGGCCGAAGTGAAGGTCGGCTTCATTCCGCTGACCGACTGCGCGTCGGTCGTCATCGCGTCGGTGATGGAGTTCGACAAGAAGTACGGCATCAAGATCGTGCCGAGCAAGGAGGCGTCGTGGGCCGCCGTGCGCGACAAGCTCGTCAACGGAGAGCTCGACGCGGCACACGTCCTGTACGGCCTCGTCTACGGCGTGCATCTCGGCATCGGCGGACCGAAGAAGGATATGGCCGTGCTGATGAACCTCAATCACAACGGGCAGGCGATCACGCTGTCGAACCAGCTGAAGGACAAGGGCGCCACCGACGGCGCGAAACTCAAGGCGCTGATCGACCGCGAGAAGCGCGAGTACACGTTCGCGCAGACGTTCCCCACGGGCACGCACGCGATGTGGATCTATTACTGGCTCGCCGCGAACGGCATCCATCCGTTCAACGACGTCAAGTCGATCGTCGTGCCGCCGCCGCAGATGGTCGCGAACATGCGCGTCGGCAACATGGACGGCTTCTGCGTCGGCGAGCCGTGGAACAACCGCGCCATCTACGACAAGATCGGCTTCACCGCAGAAACGACGCAGGGCATCTGGAAGGACCACCCGGAGAAGACGCTCGGCACGACGGCCGAATTCGTCGCGAAGTATCCCAATACGGCGCGCGCGATGACGGCCGCGGTGCTCGACGCGTCGAAGTACATCGACGTGATGGCGAACCGCAAGAAGGTTGCGGAGATCATCGCCGACAAGTCGTACGTCAACTGCCCGGTCGACGTCATCGACCAGCGGCTCGAGGGGAACTACGACAACGGCATCGGCAAGGTCTGGAAAGACCCCGACTACATGAAGTTCTACAACGACGGCTACGTCAACTACCCGTTCCTGTCGGACGGCATGTGGTTCCTGACGCAGCACAAGCGCTGGGGCCTGCTCAAGGAAGACCCTGACTATCTTGCCGTCGCGCAGAAGGTCAACCAGACGGAGATCTTCAAGCAGGCGGCGGCGCTGACGAAGACGCCGGTGCCCA
Organism: uncultured beta proteobacterium; assembly: GCA_963851465.1. Lineage (GTDB taxonomy): Bacteria > Pseudomonadota > Gammaproteobacteria > Burkholderiales > Casimicrobiaceae > VBCG01. The sequence continues at coordinate 156,531 of CAWKPJ010000003.1, read as the reverse complement.
AGGATCCGATGCGCACGTCGAAGCTGATCGATGGGGTGGTCTGGGACGGCAAGAATCCGAAGGCGTACGCCGCGGGCTTCAAGCTCAAGGCCGAGCCGTCGAAGGCGTGAGGAGACTACGATGACCGTCGCTGTCACGTCGCCCACCGCCCTGGGCGCACGCGTGGATGCAGAACCCGCGTGCATCCCCCATCCCGCGGCGCGGCTCGCGCCGGCACTGCCACCACCGGCAGCGGCGAACGAGCGCGACGCTGCACCGGCGTTGATGAGTGAGGAAGCGCGCGAGCGTGCCGAGCGGCGGCGCGAGCAAGTCCGCGCGGTGCTGCTGCAACTGCTGCCGCCGGTGCTCGGCGTGCTGCTGTTCATCGGTGTCTGGTCGCTGGTGTCGGTGACTTCGCCGCAGCTGCCGTCGCCGACGAAGACGTGGGCGTCGGCCGTCGACGTCTTCAGCAATCCGTTCTATCGCAAGGGCCCGAACGATCAGGGCATCGGCTGGAACGTGCTGATGTCGCTGCAGCGCGTCGGCATCGGCTTCGGCCTCGCCGCGCTGGTAGGCATTCCGCTCGGCTTCATCATCGGTCGCTTCGCGTTCCTGAACGGCATGGCCGCGCCGATCATCAGCCTGCTGCGCCCGGTGAGCCCGCTCGCGTGGCTGCCGATCGGCCTCATGGTGTTCAAGGCGGCGAATCCTGCGGCCATCTGGGTGATCTTCATCTCGAGCATCTGGCCGATGATCATCAACACCGCGGTCGGCGTGCAGCGCGTGCCGCAGGATTACCTCAATGTCGCGCGCGTGCTGAACCTCTCCGAGTGGAAGGTGGTGACGCGGATCCTGTTCCCGGCGACGCTGCCTTACGTGCTGACCGGCGTGCGGCTCGCGATCGGCGTCGCGTGGCTCGTCATTGTTGCAGCCGAGATGCTCACCGGTGGCGTCGGCATCGGCTTCTGGGTGTGGGACGAGTGGAACAACCTCAACGTCGAGCACATCCTGATCGCGATCTTCGTCGTCGGCATTGTCGGGCTGCTGCTCGAGCAGCTGCTGCTGCTCCTCGCGCGTCGGTTCAACTACGCCTAGGGGCCGCCATGGACACTGCTTACTCCGCGATGCCGCGACCGCACACCGAAACGCCGCCGATCTCGACCGAGTACGTCCACGTCGAAGGCGTCGGCATGACCTTTCGCACCAAGCGCGGACCGTACGTCGCAATCACCAACGTCGATCTTTCTGTCCAGAAAGGCGAGTTCATCGCGCTGATCGGCCACTCGGGCTGCGGCAAGTCGACCCTGCTCAATCTCGTCGCGGGGCTGATCAGGCCCACAGCCGGTGTGCTGCTATGCGCCGGCCGCGAGATCGCCGGACCCGGACCGGACCGCGGCGTCGTGTTCCAGAACCATTCGCTGCTGCCGTGGCTCACCTGCTTCGACAACGTCCACCTTGCGGTCGAGCGCGTGTTCGGCGCCACCGAGACCAAGGCCGCGCAGAAGGTGCGAACGCGCGACGCGCTCGCGATGGTCGGGCTGACGCACGCGGAGCACAAGTTCCCGCACGAGATCTCCGGCGGCATGAAGCAGCGCGTGGGCATCGCCCGCGCGCTGGCGATGCAGCCCCGCGTGCTGCTGCTCGACGAGCCGTTCGGCGCGCTCGACGCGTTGACGCGGGCCAAGCTGCAGGACGAGCTGATGAAGATCGTTCAGACGACCGGAAGCACGGTGTTGATGGTCACGCACGACGTCGACGAGGCGGTGCTGCTCGCTGACCGCATCGTGATGATGACCAACGGGCCTGCGGCGACGATCGGCGAGATCCTCGCGATCGACCTGCCGCGGCCTCGCGACCGCGTGGCGCTCGCCGAGGACGCGCAGTACCACCATTACCGGACGGCGGTACTCGACTTCCTTTACCGCCGTCAGGCGCACGTCGAGGCGGCGTGATGGAGAGCGCATGTGAGACGGGATTCAGCGCGACAGCCGCACGCCGGCTGACGCCGGGCCCCCAGGGGCGATCGCGGCTCGTTGTCGTCGGCAACGGCATGGCCGGCATCCGGACCGTCGAGGAACTGCTGAAGATTGCGCCGGAGCATTACGACATCACGGTGTTCGGCGCCGAGCCGCATCCCAACTACAACCGCATCCTGTTGTCGCCGGTGCTCGCGGGCGAGCAGACGCTCGGGGAGATCGTGCTGAACCCGCGCGAGTGGTATGCGGAGAACGGTATCGCGCTCGCGACGGGCACGAAAGTCACGCGCATCGACCGCGTGCGCCGCGTCGTCGAGACCGCGGACGGGCGCGCGGCGCCGTATGACCGTCTGCTGCTCGCGACAGGCTCGCATCCGTTCATGCTGCCGGTCCCCGGCGCCGACCTTCCCGGCGTGATCACCTACCGCGATATCGCCGACACCGAGGCGATGATCGACGCCGCTGGGCGGCACACCGATGCTGTGGTCATCGGCGGGGGATTGCTCGGCCTGGAGGCCGCGAATGGGTTGAAGCGCCGCGGCATGAACGTGACGGTCGTGCACCTGATGCCGTGGCTGATGGAACGCCAGCTCGACCGCACCGCCGCCGACCTGCTGCAGGCGTCGCTGGAAGCGAAGGGCCTCGCGTTCCGCCTCGAGGCGAAGACGGAAGCGCTGGTCGCGGGCGAGTCGGGGCGAGTCGCCGCCGTCCGTCTTGCGGGTGGTGAATCGTTGCCTGCGCAGCTCGTGGTAATGGCGGTGGGCATTCGCCCCAACGTCGACCTCGCGAAGGCCGCCGGATTGCATTGCGAGCGCGGCATTGTCGTCAACGACACGCTCCAGACGTTCGACCCGCGCATCTACGCGATCGGCGAGTGCGTCGCGCATCGTGGACAGGTTTACGGCCTCGTCGCGCCGCTGTTCGAGATGGCCAAGGTGTGCGCCAACCATCTCGCCGGCTACGGCATCGGGCGCTATTCGGGCTCGAAGGTATCGACCAAGCTGAAAGTCACCGGCGTCGATCTCTTTTCCGCCGGGGACTTCATCGGCGGCGAGGGCACCGAGGAGATCGTGCTGTCGGACCCGGGCTCAGGTGTCTACAAGAAGCTCGTGCTGAAAGACGACACGCTGGTCGGCAGCGTGCTCTACGGCGACACAGTCGACGGCGCCTGGTATTTCCAGCTGCTGCGCGAGCGGCGCAACGTGGCCGAGATCCGCGACCGCCTGATGTTCGGCGAGGCGCACCTCGGTGACACCGGGCATCAGGGCCAATCGCGAGCGCTGACGATGGCCGATGACGCCGAAGTGTGCGGCTGCAACGGCGTATGCAAGGGTGCGATCGTCCGCGCGATCAAGGACAAGGGACTGTTCACGCTGGACGAGGTGCGCAAGCACACGAAGGCGTCGTCGTCGTGCGGTTCATGCACCGGCCTTGTCGAGCAACTGCTGATGGCGACGGCCGGCAGCGACTACTCGGCGACGCCGAAGCAGAAGGCGATGTGCGGCTGCACCGATTTCACGCACCAGGACGTCCGCGACGCGATCCGCGCGCAGCACCTGCTGTCGATCCCCGACACCATGCGCTTCCTCGAATGGCGCACGCCGAACGGCTGCGCGTCGTGCCGGCCAGCGCTCAACTACTACCTGCTCTCCACGTGGCCGCACGAGGCAAAGGACGATCCGCAGTCGCGCTTCATCAACGAGCGCGCGCACGCGAACATCCAGAAGAACGGCACGTTCTCGGTCGTTCCGCGGATGTGGGGCGGCGAGACATCCGCGTCCGAGCTGCGGCGCATCGCCGACGTCGTCGACAAGTACCGGATACCCACGGTGAAAGTCACGGGCGGCCAGCGCATCGACCTGCTGGGAGTGAAACGGGAAGACCTCCCAGCCGTATGGCGCGATCTCGACATGCCGTCGGGGCACGCGTATGCGAAGGCGCTGCGCACGGTGAAGACCTGTGTCGGCAGCGAATGGTGCCGCTTCGGCACCCAGGACTCCACCGCGATGGGCAAGCGTCTGGAGCGCGGGCTGTGGCGGATGTACGCGCCCCACAAGGTGAAGCTTGCCGTGTCGGGCTGTCCGCGCAACTGCGCCGAATCAGGGATCAAGGACGTCGGCGTCATCGGCGTCGAGTCGGGCTGGGAGATCTACGTCGCCGGCAACGGCGGCATCAAGACCGAGGTCGCGCAGTTCCTGGTCAAGGTGAAGATCGCGGACGAAGTGATCGAGTACGCCGGCGCGTTCCTTCAGCTGTATCGCGAGGAGGGCTGGTATCTCGAGCGCACGGTCCACTATGTCTCGCGTGTCGGGCTCGACTACGTGAAGCGCAGGGTGGTCGAAGACGCGGACGGGCCGCCAGGCGTTGTGGGAGCGGCTGCAGTTCGCGCTCGACGGCGAGCCGGACCCGTGGCATGCGCCCGAGCGGGCCAGCGTCGATGCGCGCCAGTTCGCGCCGCTTCAGGTGCCCCGCATGAGTGCCCTGACCTTGCCGGAGCGAGTCTTCGTGGCCGTGTGCAGAGTCGACGACATCCCGCCTCTCGGCGCGCGCGTCTGGTCGCGGCCGGGCGACGCCGAGGGCGACATCGCCGTGTTCCGCACCGCCGACGATCGCGTGTTCGCGCGTGCGCGACCGCTGCCCGCACAAGGGCGGGCCGCTGTCGCAGGGCATCGTCTTTGGCGATCGGGTCGCGTGCCCGCTGCACAACTGGACGATCGAGCTGCGCGACGGCTGCGCGGTCGCGCCCGATCAAGGCTGCGCGCGATCATTTCCGGTGCGTGTCGACGCGGGTGTCGTGCATGTCGCCGTCGACGCCGCGGAGCGCTGACCGGCCAACATGGAGACGAAGTCGACCTGCCCGTATTGCGGCGTCGGCTGCGGCGTGGTCATCGAGCACGACGACGCGACGATCAAGGGTGTTCGTGGCGATCCCGATCATCCGGCCAATCACGGCGCGCTCTGCACGAAGGGCCGCTCGCTGCACCTGACTGCGACGCCGTCGCGCTGACCACGCGCGCGCGGCATCCGCTTGTTCGTGCGCGCGAAGGGCGCGGCTTTCACCCGCGCGCCGTGGGACGCGACACTCGACACGCTCGCCGATCGCTTCGCGGACTGCATACGCGAGCACGGCCCGGACAGTGTCGCGTTCTACATTTCGGGGCAACTCCTCACCGAGGACTACTACGTATTCAACAAGCTCGCGAAGGGCTTGATCGGCACGAACAACGTCGACACCAATTCGCGGCTGTGCATGTCGAGCGCTGTCGCGGGCTACAAGGCGACGCTCGGCGCGGACGCGCCGCCCGCGTGCTACGACGACATCGACCACGCGCGGTGCCTGTTCATTGCCGGATCCAACACGGCGTGGGCGCACCCGATTCTGTTTCGCCGTATCGAAGCCGCGAAAGCGCGCGATCCCGCCTTGCGCATCGTCGTCGTCGATCCCCGCCGTACCGCGACCGCGTCCGCGGCGGATCTCCACCTCGCGATCGAACCCGGGACCGACGTCGCGCTCTTCCACGGCATGCTGCACTTGCTGTTGTGGGACGAGCGCATCGACCGCGCGTTCATCGCGGCGCACACGAGCGGGTTCGACGACCTGAAGCGCATCGTGCGCGAATTCACGCCGCGCGTGACGCCGAGCTCTGCGGCATCGCCGAAGCGGATCTCGTGCAGGCGGCGCGGTGGTTCGCCGATGGCCCCACGCTGTCGCTCTATTGCCAGGGGCTCAACCAGTCGTCGCCGGCACCGCCAAGAACGCGGCGCTGATCAATCTGCATCTCGCGACGGGGCAGATCGGAAAGCCGGGGGCGGGGCCGTTCTCGCTGACGGGACAGCCGAACGCGATGGGCGGCCGCGAAGTCGGCGGGATGGCCAACCTGCTGTCGGCGCATCGCGACCTCGCCAATCCGGAGCATCGAAGCGAAGTGGCGGCGCTGTGGGGCATCGACAGCGTTCCGGTGCAGCCGGGATTCACTGCCGTCGAGCTCTTCGACGCCCTCGCCGAGGGCCGGGTGAAGATGGTGTGGATCGCGTGCACGAATCCTGCGCAGTCGATGCCGGACCAGGCCACCGTGCGCAGGGGACTCTCGCGCGCCGAGCTCGTCGTGCTGCAGGAGGCCAGCGCGACACCGAGACAGCGGCGTTCGCCGACGTGCTGCTACCCGCCGCGGCCTGGGGCGAGAAGGACGGCACGGTGACGAACTCCGAGCGGCGCATCTCGCGCGTGCGTGCGGCCGTCGCGCCACCCGGCGAGGCACGTGCCGACTGGGTGATCGCCGTCGATTTCGCGCGACGTCTCGAAGCACGACTGCGGCCTGCAGCGCCGACGCTGTTCCCTTATCAGTCGCCCGACGAAGATCTTTCGCGAGCACGCCGAGACGACGCGCGGTCGCGACCTCGACATCACCGGACTTTCGTACGCCCGCCTCGACGCCCAGGGGCCCGCAGCAATGGCCGATCCGCGAAGGCGACGCGCACGGAACGCGCGCGGCTGTACACCGACAGCGTGTTCGCGACGGCAGATGGCCGCGCGACGTTCGCCGCGGTGCCGTTCACGCCCGTGGCGGAGAAGCCCGACGCCCGCTATCCGCTGCGCCTCAACACGGGGCGCCTGCGCGACCAGTGGCATGGGATGAGTCGCACGGGGCAGATCGCGTCGCTGTTCGCGCATGCGCCGGAACCGGCGCTGACGCTGCATCCCGCGGATGCCGCGCGCCGAGGCCTTTGCGACGGCGATCTCGTCCGCGTCGAATCGCGGCGCGGCGCGCGTCATCGTCCCGGTCGAGACGTCGGCCGACTTGCGGCCGGGCGGCGCGTACCTGCCGATGCACTGGGGCTCGCGCACGCTGGCGGGCGGCGGCAGCACGGGCGTCAACGCGGTCACGGCGAAGGCCGCGTGCCCGATTTCGAATCAACCGGAGCTGAAGCACGCGGCGGTACGCGTCGTGAAAGCGGACCTCCCCTGGCGGCTGATCGCATTCGGCCTTGCATCGGAGGGGACGGGAGCCCACGAGGCGGGCGACGCGCTGCGCGCGCTCGCGACGGCGTTCGAATTTGCCGCTGTCGTGCCGATCGGCGGGGCGCGCGACGGATGGCTGCTTCGTGCAGCGGCGGCACGTCCGATCGACTCGGCAACGCTCGCCGCGATCGACGCGCTGTTCGCACTGGATGGCGTGCGCGTGCTGCGCTACGACGATCCCGCGCGCGGCGCGGCGCGGCGCGTGCGCGTCGACGCAGGGCGGCTTGCGGCGGTGCGCCTTACTGGCGATGCGGCCGGCGAGGCGTGGCTGCGCGAATGGCTGATCGCGGACCGCGATGTCGGCGCGCTCGGCGCGCGCCTGCTCGTGGCGTCGGCCTCGCCGCCCGGTGGAAGACCGCTGCGCGGCCGCATCATCTGCAACTGCTTCGACGTCGCGGAGGCAGAAATCGTCGCGCGGCTCGCGGCGAGCGCGGGTACGCCCGGCGTCGCGCTCGCGGATTTGCAGACGCACCTCAAGTGTGGAACGAACTGCGGCTCGTGCCTGCCCGAGCTCAAGCGTCTCGCGGCAGGCAGTCGGCAGGCAGCATGACGCCGACACGGAAACCGCGCGTAGTTCGCCCCGCCGAGGGTCGCGTGGCGCTGGTCGGCGCAGGGCCCGGGGATCCGGAGCTCCTCACGATCAAGGCCGTGCGCGCGCTCGAGCGCGCCGACGTGATCCTGCACGACGACCTGGTCGGCGACGGCGTGCTCGGCTATGCGAACCCGAACGCCCGCATCGTCGCCGTCGGCAAGCGCGGCGGCTGTCCGTCGACGCCGCAGGCATTCATCGAGCAGCTGATGATCCGCGAGGCGCGCGCCGGTGCGTTCGTCGTGCGATTGAAGGGTGGCGATCCGTTCGTGTTCGGACGCGGTGGCGAGGAGGTGGCCGTGCTTCGTGCTGCGGGAATCGATGTCGAAGTGGTCAACGGCATCACCAGTGGCCTCGCGGCGGCGACGTCCATCGGCGTGCCGCTCACGCATCGCGCGCATGCGCATGGTGTTGCGTTCGTCACCGGGCATGGAGCGGACGACGCGGGGGGCGGGCCGGATTGGGACGCGCTCGTGGCGAGCGGTCTCACGCTCGTGATCTACATGGGCGTCGCGCATGCCGCGCAGATTCGCACGCGCCTTTTGGCCGCGGGGATGGCACCCGGCATGCCGGTCGCGATCGTCTCCAATGCCACCCGACCGCATCAGCGCGAAGCGATCGCGACACTCGGCGATGTCGTCGACGTCATTCGTGACGAGCGCATCGCGAGCCCGGCGATCATCGTCGTCGGTGACGTCACGGCTCTCGCGACGATCGAAACGCCGATTCCGCGCGGTCGAGTTGCCGATTCGGTCGGCTGAAGCCAGCGCAGCGAGGACCGCAGTGGCTTTGGTCAGCGTGCAGGTCGCGCTTCAGCCCTGATGGCGGAGGAATCGGCCATTCCGGCTCGGAAGGGTGGACGTTCTAGAATACCGCCCAACACGCGAGACGCGGAGGAGGGCACGATGGTAACGATCCCGGCCGAGGAGCCGCGCGCCGCGGCGAACGGCGTACGCGCCGACACCGCGCCGCAGCCGCTTGCCGGATTGCGCGTCGTCGAATTCACGCACATGGTGATGGGCCCGACGTGCGGGATGATGCTGGCCGACCTCGGCGCCGAAGTGATCAAGGTCGAGCCGATCCAGGGCGACAACACGCGCCGGCTGCTCGGCGCCGGCGCGGGCTTCTTCCCGATGTTCAACCGCAACAAGAAGAGCATCGCCATCGATCTGCGCAGTGCCGACGGCCTGGACGTCGCGCGCAAGTTGTGCGCGACCGCGGATGTCGTCGAGCGAGAACTTCCGCCCGGGCACGATGGCGAAGTACGGCCTCGATTACGCCACGCTGTCGAAGGACCACCCGGGCGTCATCTACGTGAGCCACAAGGGCTTCCTGCCCGGCCCCTACGAGCATCGCACCGCGCTCGACGAGGTCGTGCAGATGATGGGCGGCCTTGCGTACATGACCGGGCGCCCCGGCGATCCGCTGCGCGTCGGCTCCAGCATCAACGACATCATGGGCGGCCTCTTCGGCGCGATCGGCACGCTCGGCGCATTGATCCAGCGCGGCATCACCGGCAAGGGCATGGAAGTGCAGTCGGCGCTGTTCGAGAACAACGTGTTCCTGGTCGGCCAGCACATGCTGCAGTTCGCGATGACGGGCAAGCATCCGGCGCCGATGCCCGCGCGCGACAATCCGTGGGCCGTCTACGACGTGTTCACCGTGAAGGACGGCGAGCAGATCTTCCTCGCTGCGGTCAGCGACGGTCAGTGGCAGACGTTCTGCGACGTGCTGGGCTTGGCCGACATGAAGGCCGACGTGGCGCTGGCGACGAACAACCAGCGCGTGCAGGTGAGGCCGGCGCTGATCGCGAATTTGCGCGAGCGACTCGCGTCGCGAAGCGCCGCCGAGCTCGCGGCGATCTTCGAGCAGGCGGGCCTGCCGTTCGCGCCGATCCGCCGGCCCGAGGATCTTTACGACGACGAGCACCTGAATGCGACCGGCGGGCTCGCCGAGGTACGGCTGCCGGACGGCGAGCGCGCGGGGCAGACCGTCCGCACGACGCTGTTCCCGATCACGATGGCGGGGCACCGCCTGGGCGTGCGCCTGCAGCCGCCGACGATGGGCGAGCACACCCGCTCGCTGCTGGCCGGTATCGGCCTGGACACCGCCGCCATCGATCGCCTGTACGCGCAGCGCGCCGTTGGGTGAGCCAAATCGTCAGCGCGGTCTGTCGGAAGGACGCCGCGTGGCTAGAGCCGCAGCGGCTCGCCGTAGCCGGTGAGCTCGAGATAGCCGCGGCCTACGACGCGACCGTCGCGGCGCGCGGTGACTGCGCCTTCCCAATAGACGGTGCCCACGCTCGCACGCGCGTCGAGCTCCTGGTCGTCGAACAGCGGTTCGAGCGTGGTATCGAACGTGCCTGCCTGTACCCGCACTGCGACGGGGTAGTCGATGCTCGTGCGGGGCGAGCGCCACGTGCGCAGCGTCGTGAAGCGGATCTCGCCGGGTGCGAACACCGTGACGCGTCCCGACGCATCACGCAGCGCGCCGCCGGCCCAGTACGTCGCGCCCGCGCGGTCGCGGATGCGAAACGCCATCAGCGCGCCGCCGTCGTCGAGATTGACGCCCGCCCAGTCCCAGCCGCGCGCATCCGCGGCGAGGTATTCGCTGGACCATTCGTGATCGAGCCAGGCGACGCCGGTGACCTCGCGCGCGCGACCGCCGAGAGCCAGCGTGCCGCGCGTCGCGAGCTGCGGCATGCTGTAGTAGTGGCTCGCCTGCGCGGGCGAAGGGCCTTTGCGGCTCACACCACCTTCGCCTTGCAGCAGCGGTGCCTGCGTCTCGGTGAACTTCAGTTCGAGCGTGAACTCGCGCGCGAGGATGCGCGTCGTGTACTCGCGATCGCCGTGCACGAGCGACCAGTCGCCAATGCGCACGTCGGTCGTCCGTTGCGCCGCTTCGGCGAGGCCGAAGCCTTCGCGCGCCGCGCGCTGGTCGACGATGAGTCGCCCACGTTCCGGCAGCGCGATCGCAGCGTGCGCGAATAGCAGCTGCTTCGGCGCGAATCGGCTGCGGCTCTCTTCCGCGACGCCGGGGCGGTTGCGAAAGAACGTGACCTGCACGCCGACATCGCCGCCCGCCGTGTCACGCAGGAACGCCGTGACGTACCACCATTCGGTGCGGAAATCCGGATGACTGCCGTGATCGCGCGGAAATGCGATCGGCGCATTCCCGGTGACCGCCGGATACGTGGGCTCGCCAGTGGCCCGTGTCGCCGCCAGCGCCAACGCCGTCGCCATGAACCGTCGCCGTTTCATCCCATTTCCAATTCTGATCTCTGACCCCCGACCGCTGACTCCTGATTACCAATCGTCCTTCACCGCGCGCACTGCGTCGTCGCTCGTCGCCTGCCGACCCGCGACGCGCGTCGCGATCAGCGCGAGTCCCTGCAACACGAGCGCGAACGCGATCAGCCCTGTCCACGGGACTGCGACGTCCATGCTCCAGTGGAATGATTGCCGGTTGACGACGTGGATCAGCACCAGACTGATCACGCCGCCGAGCGCCATGCCGGTGAGCACGCCGACGCCGCTCACCGCGACGCCCTCGATCGCAAGCATCGCGCCGATCTGCCGTCGCGTCATGCCGAGATGCCGCAGCATGCCGAATTCGCGGCGCCGCGCCAGGACCAGCGCGCCGAACGACGCGGTGAGGCCTGCCAGACCGATCGCGACGGCCGCCACTTCGAGCGCATACGTGACGGCAAACGTGCGGTCGAACACGGCGAGCGACAGGGTGCGGATCTCGCCGGCAGTAGTCACCGTATAGCGGTCCGTACCCGGAAACGCCGCTGCGAGCGCTTCTCGGAACGCGTCGAGCGACACACCCGGGGCGAGCCAGACCGCGGCATCGTTGGCATCGCGATCGCCGGTGAGGGCGATGTAGCGGTCGCGGTCGATTACCAGCGCGCCCTGCTGCCGCGCGTAGTCGCGCCACACGCCTGCGACGGTAAACGCAGCGTTCCTTCCCGCCAGCGGAATCTCCACGCGTTGCCCCGGGGCGTATCCGTACAGGTCGCGCACCGCTTCCGATATGAAGATCGCCGGCGGCTCGCCGGGTCCCGGAAGCTGCGCATCGCCTTCGAGCGGCAGGCGCCTGACCGGATCGTCGAGCGTGCGCGCCAGCACTGCGACGCGCGGCAGCGCGGGATCGAGCACGACGTTTTGCACGCGCAGGAACTCGACACGGCGCACGCCCGCAACCGTCGCGAGACGCCGCTGGTCATCCGGCGTCAGCAGCGCCGTATCGCCGCCGCCGGCGCGCACGTACACGTCGGCCGGCAGCAGCCGCCCGAGCCAGTCGTCGAGCGAGTGGCGGAACGAGGCGACCATGATCGCCATCGACGCGAGCAGCGCGACGCTGGCGACGATCGCGGCGAGTCCCACGCTCGCCTGTCCGGGGGTGCCGCGAAGCTGCGCGATCGCGAGGTACGCCGGCGTGGAGCGCAACGGCGGCACGGCGTCGAGCAGCTTGCGGACGATGCGCGGCAACAGCAGCAGCGTGCCGCCGATCATCGCCGCTATCGCGAAGTAGCCGGGCAGCGGCAGGTCCGCAATCGGTGGCAGACGCGTCGCCAGCGCGCCGATCGCGATCAGCGCGAGCGCGGGCCATGGCGATCGCAGCGGCGCGTCGGCCACGCCCGCGCTGCCGGCCTTCAGCGCCTGCGCCGGTTCCGCACGCGCGGCCTCGCGCGCCGGCACGAGGCTGCCGGCGATCGCGGCACCGACGCCCAACGCACCGAACAGCAACGCTCCGGTGACGTCGAAGCTCGCGCGCGGCGCGGTACCGCGAAAGAAGCCCGCGCCGAGGTCTGCCCCGAAATGCGCTAGCGCGAACGCGGCGAAGGCGTAACCGAGCGGCAGGCCGATCAGCGCGCCTGCGACCCCGATCGCAGTCGCTTCGCCGAGCACGAGGCCGAGCAGCCGCGCCCGCGCGAGGCCGAGCGTGCGCAGCAATGCGAATTGTGCGCGGCGGCGCGCAACCGACAATGCCTGCATCGAGTAGACGAGCAGCGCGCCGGTGAAGAGCGCGACGAGCGCCAGCACGTTGAGATTGACGCGATACGCGCGCGACAGCCGCGCGGTCGAGCGCACGCTGTCCGCCGGCGGTACGACGACGACCCCCGGCGGCAGCTTGGCTGCGATCCGCGCGCGGACTGCGGCCGGATCGGCGCCCGCCGCCAAACGCACGTCGATGCGCGTCAGTATGCCGCCGCGGCGAAACAGGTCCTGCACGGCGGCAATGTCTACGACGGCGAACGCCTGGCCCGCGATGTCCGCCGTGAAACCGCCGATCGTCAGGCGAACGTCGCCGTTGCCGGCCCGCAAGACAATCGGCTCGCCGACGCGCAACGCGAACGCGCGCGCGGCGGCTGGGCTCACGAACGCCTTGTCCTGCGCAAGGAGGTCGAGCGCACGGTCGGCCTGGCCGACGATCGCCGGCGTGATCGCAGCGGCGCGCAGCGCATCGATACCGATCACGCGCAACGTGTTGTCGCGCCCGGCGACCGGCGCATCGACTTCGACGACCGGCGACGCGAGCGCGACGCCGTCGACACGCGCGACTTCTGCAAACAGCGCTTCATCGAAGCCCGCGCGCGGCCCGCGCACTTCGAGATCGGCGTCGCCGGAAAGCGCGGCCATGCCGGCGGCGAACTCGTCGATCGCCGCGCGATTGACGAGGCCGATCGCATAGCCGAGTGCGACACCCAGCGCGATCGCGAGCACGGCGAGCGCGAGACGCCCGCGCTCGCGCGCGAACGTGCCACCGAGCGTCGCGTACGCGACCGCACGCGCCGCGGCGTTCATGTCCTCATGGCGCCGATGTCACTACCCCCGTGGGGCCGGCTTCAGCCGGCCATTCCATGCTCGCCGCCGATGTCATTCACGCCGGCCACCGTCAGCGTGAGCACGCGGTCGGCGCCGGCCGCCGCCGTGCGTGAGTGCGTCGCCAGCAGCGCGGTTGCGCCGTTGGCCTTCACGCAGTCGCGCAGCAGCGCAATCACCTGTGCCGCGCTTTCCGGATCGAGATTGCCCGTTGGTTCGTCGGCCAGCACGATCCGCGGTTCGTGCACCAGCGCCCGCGCGATCGCGACGCGCTGCAGCTCGCCGCCCGACAGCTCGCGCGGCATGCTGTCATGGCGATCGGCGAGCCGGACCGCGTCGAGCATTGCGCGCGTGCGCGCCTCGGCCCGCGCGTCGCGCTTGCCGTTGAGCGCCAGCGGCAGCGCGACGTTCTGCCCAACCGACAGATAGGGCAGGATGTGGAACGACTGGAACACGAAGCCGATGCGCTCGCGTCGCAGCACGGTCAGCGCGTCGTCGTCCAGCGTCGCGAGGTCGACGCCGTCGACGACGAGCGTCCCGCCGTCGGGACGCTCGAGGCCGGCGATCAGGTTGAGCAGCGTCGACTTGCCGACGCCCGACTCGCCGACGAGTGCCACGAACTCGCCTTGCGCGACGGCGAACGACACATCGTCGAGTATGCGTCGCGGCCGTGCGCCGGCGAAGGATTTGGTCAGATGCGAAGCAGCGATCACCGCGGCGAGACTACTGGAGCCCGGGCGTCACGCGCAACGGCTGCGATGCTTGTGCGGTAGGCTGAAGCCTGACCTACATGACGGACGGCGGCGATCCTTGTGGGGCCGGCTTCAGCCGGCCGCGATGCGCCGCTCAGGCTGAAGCCTGACCTACAGGGAGCGCTGCGGTTGCGCGTGGCGCGCCGGCGGGCGTCCAGACGTCGCGGACGAGATCGGTCAGCGCGTGCACGACCGGATCGTCGCCGCGTTCGCGCAGATGCAGGAACGACAGCGTCGTCGTCGCACGCACGTCGCGCCACAGGCAGACGCTTCCCGCCGCGGCCGCGTCGACGGCGAGATCCTCGCGCATCAGCGCGACGCCGAGGCCGGCGATCACCAGCGAGCTGATGACGAGCTCGTTGTCGGCCTCGATCACCTTCGAAGGCGCGACGCCGTGCGTCTGGAACAGCTCCTGAGCGAGTGCGCTGTGCGTGCTGATGGCCGGCGTCACGATCCACGGGAGCGCCGCGATCGCATCCCAATCCGCCGCCGCCACGCGATCGCGCCAGGCGATGGGCGCGACGACGCGGTAGGAAATCTCGCGCAGCGGCAGCGCCACGACCTGCGGATGCGCGAGGCTGCCATAGTAGAAGGCGGCGTCGAGCTCGCCGTCGCGCACCTTGGCGAACGCCGCGCCGGAGACTTCGTGCTGCAACTCGATCTCGACCAGCGGATAGCGCTCGATCGCGAGCGCGAGAAAGTCGGAAAGTCGCAGGAATACAGGGTCGGCGAGCGTGCCGACCCGGGCGCGACCGCCGGCCTCGCCTTGGTAGGACTTGGCCTGGCTTCGCAGCGCACCCGCAGCCGCGACCACTTTCTCGGCCTCTGGAAGTAAGCGCTGACCCGCGGGGGTCAGGACCATGCCGGAAGGGGTGCGATCGAACAGGGGAACCCCCAGTTCGTCTTCGAGGGCCTTGATCTGCGCCGACAGCGCAGGCTGGCTGATATGCAGCTTGTCCGCCGCCCGGGTCAGATGACCGAGCTCGGCGACGGCGGCGAAGCTGCGCAACTGATAAAGCTCCATGCGGCTCCTTGAGCAACGCCTCCAACCGGCATTATAGCCGGAATGCTGCATCGCAGCAAGTTGCGTGCCGGGTGATAGACCCTGCTTATCTCCTTAATCCAAAGACGCGATTTGATTTGGGGCATCCGTACACCTACCTTTGGATGGTGCGGCGCACCAAGCGCCGAGTTCGCACTCAAAAGGTGCAAAGGAGTAAATGATGAAGGCTACAAACCTGCCGATGGAAGACGACCGCGGGATCATTGCGTTGATGATCAATCTCTTTCATGCCGCGCTCGTGCCCTCCGCCCGGGAGGCTTTCAACCCGCCAGCGGCCCGCCAGCCGAGCTGGTTCGAGCGCTTCGACCGCTGGGCGTCAAAGGCGCGCCAACGCGACCGCGAACGCTACCTCGCCGAGTCGAACGACGTGTTCGAGCTCGAGCGCCGCCTGAGGAAGCTCGAGCGCCAGCCGTACTTCTGAGCCCGTGCCCGATCCTTGTGGGGCCGGCTTCAGCCGGCCGCAACATCGCGTCA
The DNA here is from genome assembly GCA_963851465.1 of uncultured beta proteobacterium. Classification (GTDB taxonomy): domain Bacteria; phylum Pseudomonadota; class Gammaproteobacteria; order Burkholderiales; family Casimicrobiaceae; genus VBCG01. The sequence continues at coordinate 140,850 of CAWKPJ010000003.1, read as the reverse complement.
GGCTGAAGCCTGACCTGCAAGGCCGGGGCCGGTTCGGCCCAGGTTGGTTATAGCCGGCCCCGCAGGGATAGCTTCATTTCAGGTTGGCTGGGCAGGAATGAAGCGCAGCGCAACGCCGTTGTTGCACCAGCGCTGGCGGGTCGGCGGCGGCCCGTCGTCGAAGACGTGCCCCTGGTGACCGCCGCAGCGCACGCAGTGGTATTCGTCGCGCTCCATGATGATCTTGTAGTCCTTCTTCATCGCGAGATGGTCCGGGATGGTGGTGAAGAAGCTCGGCCAGCCGGTGCCGCTCTCGAACTTCATCCGTGAAGTGAACAGCGGCAGCGCGCACCCCGCGCACACGTAAACGCCGGCGCGCTTTTCGTTGTTGAGCGGGCTCGTCCCCGGCCGCTCGGTGCCTTCCTCGCGCAGCACGTCGTATTGCTGCGGGTTGAGGACCTTCTTCCACTCGGCGTTGTTGCGTGCAAGCGGCTCGGTCGTCGTCGCGATGTCGGCGCCCTTCGGCACCAGCGTGCGCCAGCTGTTGCGGATCTCGTCCACCGCGCCGGTCATCGGCGCGGCAGCCCGCACGTCGCGGCGCAGCATCAGCACGCCCGTGGCGAGCGCGAGGGGAATCGCGGTGACGGTGGTCAGGAAGGTGCGGCGTCTCATGGGCAGGCGTCCTCGAAAGCTGCGTTCGTTCGCGTTGGACCGGGTGGGGGCGGGCGAGTTGCGGCCCGAAGGATACGGCACGCTCGTCAACAGTCGCTGCTCCGGCGCATTCCTTACGCGCGAGCGAGCGGTGGCCGCAAGTCCCAGCAATCCACATCCGAGGATAACGGGAATGACGCCCGCTTTGAACCGGAACAGCGCGGCCGCTGCCAGCACGGCGATCGCGATCGCAAACGGATCGACGGCGCCGGTCGCGCCGCGCGGCCAGAACACGTGCCACGCGAAGAACAACGCGAGGTTCACGATGACGCCGACGACCGCTGCGGTGATGCCGGTCAGCGGGGCGGTGAAGCGAATGCGGCCATGCGTCGATTCCACCAGCGGGCCGCCGGCGAGGATGAACAGGTAGGACGGCAGGAACGTGAAGAACGTCGCGACGCACGCGCCTGCCACGCCCGCCGCGAACGGCGCGGCGGCGCCGAAAATCTGCTGCGTCCACGCGCCGACGAATCCGACGAACGCGACGACCATGATGAGCGGACCGGGCGTCGTCTCGCCGAGCGCCAGCCCGTCGATCATCTGCGTGGGCGTCAGCCAGCCGAACGTCTCGACGGCGCCCTGATAAACGTAGGGCAGCACGGCGTACGCGCCGCCGAACGTGACGAGCGCTGCCTTCGTGAAGAACCATCCCATCTGCGCGAGCGTCGACGTCCATCCGAACGCTGCGCTGAGCGCGCCCAGCGCAACCGCCCATACCACGAGAAAGGCACCCACGACACGCGCGAGGCGTGCGGGGGAATAGCGCGCGTGCGCCGGCGTCGGCGTCGCGTCGTCGATCAACGCGGGCGGATGCGCAGCGGTCGTGGCCGCGTGCGCGCCGCCGCGCGAGAACGCCTGCGGCAGCCACTGTCCGCCGAGCGCGCCGAGCACCCCCGCCGCGACGACGATCGCCGGGAACGGCACATCGAACGCGAAGATCGCGACGAACGCGGCGGCGGCGATCAGCCACAGCGCCCAATGCTTCAACGCGCGCGAGCCGATCCGCCACGCCGCGTGCAGCACGATGGCGACGACCGCGGGCTTGATGCCGTACAGCACGCCGGCGACGACCGGCACATTCCCGTATGCGAGATACAGCCACGACAGCGCGATCAGCACGAACAGGGACGGCAGCACGAACAGGATGCCCGCGACGAGCCCGCCCCAGGTGCGATGCATCAGCCAGCCGATGTACGTCGCGAGCTGCGTCGCCTCCGGGCCGGGCAGCAGCATGCAGTAATTGAGTGCGTGCAGGAAGCGCGCCTCGGAAATCCAGCGCCGCTCGTCGACGAGCTCGCGGTGCATGATCGCGATCTGTCCGGCCGGGCCGCCGAAGCTGATGAAGCCCAGCCGGAACCAGTAGCGAAACGCCTCGCCGCGCGTCGGCATTCGCGGCGGCGGCATCCCGGCGCTGTCGTTCACGTCGCCACGGCGCGCAGCGGTGCGGGATTCCAGCTGTGGGTCTCGCCGATCGCGTCGTTGCACCATGCATAGAGCGCGTCGTACACGAGCATGCCCCAGCGCAGCATCGCCTGGTCGTCGGTAAACATGCGCGACAGCCCGAGCGACGCGGCGAGGAGGCCAGGCGCCTGCGGCGCGAGATCGAGCGCCGCGGTGTCCGCGCCGCGCACGATCGTTGCGAGGCGATCGAGCGCGCGGTCGGCGAGCGCATGGCGCCGGATGAACGCGTCGAAGCTGCACGCGGGGCCATCGTGCGAATACTCGACGTCAGGGATGTCGTAAGGCGTGGCGCCGTGCGCGCGAGCGAAGGCGCGCACATCGGCGGTCGGCACGTAGAAGAACTCGGCTGCCGGATCGATGAAGCGCCGCACGAGCCACGGGCACGCGATGCGATCGATCTTCGGCCGCTCGCGCGTCACCCAGCGCGTCGGCGGGCGATGCGGCTCGGTGCTGCCACCCGCGTCGCGCCACGCCTCGAGACCGCCTTCGAGGAACCGCGCGTCGAAGCCGCGCTCGCGCAGCAGGAGCGCCGCGTCGCGGCCGACGTCATGGCCGTGCACGCAATACACGATCACCGGGCGCCAGGGCTCGAGCTTCGAGGCGAGGGCGGCGACTTCTTCCGGGGGGCACCGCACCGTCCCGGGAATCATGACGGGGTTCGCGGCGAAGGCCGGCCCGCGCCGAACGTCGAGAAGCTGCGGCGGCGGAAACGCCGAAAGGGAAGAACGAAGCTGGGAAATCGAAACCGGGGTGGCCGCATCCATGTTGTCGCCTCCGTGGCAGGCCGCTGGGGCCTACGTTGGTCGGCGCAGAACTTGGACGAACGCTTCGTCGATGCGGCGGGGCGTCTGCGAACGGCCCCGCCGACGATGCTATACAACGCCGCGCGTCAGATCAAGCCTTCGAGCAGCTGCACGTCGACCGCCTCGCCCGCGGCGACGTTGCCCGTCGCGGTGTCGAGCACGATGAAGCAGTTGGCCTGCGACATCGACGACAGGATGCCGGAGCCCTGATCGCCGGTCGTGCGCACCTGCCAGCCGCCGCCCGGCGCCGGCGAAAGGATGCCGCGCTGGAACTCCGTGCGGCCCGGCGCTTTCTTGATCGGCGCCGCGAGTGTGCGCCTTGAACATCGGCATCGGCGCGACGTTCGCGCGTCCCTGCAGCACGAACAGCGCGTCGCGGACGAACTCGTAGAACGTGACCATCACGCTGACCGGGTTGCCCGGCAGTCCGAAGAAATGCGCGCTGCCGATCCTGCCGTAGGCGAGCGGTCGGCCGGGCTTCATCGCGATCTTCCAGAACAGCACTTCGCCGAGCTTGTCGAGCAATTGCTTGACGAAGTCCGCTTCGCCGACCGATACGCCGCCCGATGGTGATCACGACGTCAGCGCTCGCGGCCGCGGTGGCGAACGCGTGCTCGAGCGCCTCGGGAATGTCCGGCACCACGCCCATGTCGACGATGTCGCAATTGAGTCGCGTCAGCATGCCGTGGAGCGTGTAGCGATTGCTGTCGTAGATCTCGTCCGGCGGCGAGCGGCTGGCCGATGGAGCGCAGTTCGTCGCCGGTGGAAAAGAACGCGACCCGCAGCTTGCGGTAGACGCCGATCTCGTTGATGCCGAGCGAGGCCAGCATGCCGAGCTCCGCGGGCCGCAGCGGCTGGCCGCGGCGGAATACGACGGCGCCGCGCTTGAGGTCCTCGCCGGCGAAGCGCCGGTTGGTGCCGGCCTTCGCGACGGCGCCCGCGGCAATGGTGACGCGACCGTCCTTCTCCGCCGCGCGCTCCTGCATCACGACGGTGTCGGCGCCCCCCGGCATCACGCCGCCGGTGAAAATGCGCACCGTTTCGCCCGGGCCGATGGCGCCGTCGTAAGGCTTGCCGGCGAACGATTCGCCGATGCGCTTCAGCGTTGTCTCGCCGGTCGTGGCGAGATCCGCGAAGCGCACCGCCCAACCGTCCATCGCCGAGTTGTCGTGCCCCGGCACGTCGAACGGCGAGATCACGTCCTCGGCGAGCACGCGATCGAGCGCGGCGCGGATGTGGACGCGCTCGACGCTCGTCACCGGCTCGAGGAACTGCCGGATGAGCGCGCGCGCCTTGTCGACCGGCATCGAGTTCGGATCGTAGTCGTCGGCGCAGGACAACTCGCGCAGGGTCATCGGTGTATTCATCGCGGCATCCGTCGCTAGTCGAAATGTGATTTTAAGCCGAGCGCAGGGCGCTCGAGCGCATGCCACGACAGCATCGCCATGACGAGCGTCACCGGGAACGCATATGCGAAGAGCGTCAGCGGCTCGAGGTTGCCGGCGCGCTGGACGATCGTCTGCTGGATCGGGAACGCATACACGTAGAGGCCGTACGAATAGTCGCCCGCGCGGTTGGGAAGGCGCCAGCGGAGGTTCGGATGATAGGCCGCGACCAGCACGACATACGTCAGCAGCGGCGCGAACAACGCTCGCGCGCATGTAGCCGCCCGGGTTCCATGCGACCAGCCCGATCGCGACGAGCGCGGCCACCAGCGACAGCGGCAATGCGTCGCGCCATGCATAGGCGAGCGAGCCGAGCATGAACAACAGCGTCAGCTCGATGACGATCTGCACGTCCGGCCCGGGCATCACCCCCAATACCCAGCCCGGCCGCACGAGCATCGACGCGATCAACGCGACAACGGCGAGGAGCCAGAGCGCGCGCCGCGTGACGAGGCCGACGACGCCGGCGAGCGCCAGCGCCAGGTACAGGCGCAGCTCGATCGGCAGCGTCCACAGCGAGCCGTTGACCGCGTGGGGGAACGGATTGCCGGCAAACGCGCCCGGCAGGCCCTCGCGCGTGTCCACCGCCAAGGCCGTACGCCAGAAGTAATCGCCGGTCTGCGGATGGGTGAAGAACGCCGTCGCGGGCAGGTACGACGACAACGCCGCGAGCGCGATCGTCCAGAGCGTGGCGGCGACGAGCGCCGGATAGATGCGCAGCACGCGCGCGACGACGAACTGGTCGAGCCGCTGGCGCGTGATCCAGCTCTGCGTGACCAGAAACCCCGAGATGACGAAGAACATCTTGACGCCGAGCGCGCCCAGGTTGAGCTCCGGCGCGGCCTTCCACAGCGGCTCGTCGGTCCAGCGGCCGGTCAGCGCGTAACAGTGGAACAGGATCACCGCGAGCGCCGCGACGAACCGCAGCAACAGGATGTTGTTGTCGCGTCCCCCGGTGAGATCGCCGAGCCGCAGGAGCGGCGGCAGGCTCAACGCACGCTGCCTTCGTTCGCCGCGAGCTCCGCCGCGGTGTTGATGTTGCGAAAGGCGTCGGCCTCGTCGTCGAACGCGACCTCGACCGTCGCGAGCGTCGCGTACCACGCGTCGATCTTGCGTCCGCCCGCGGCCAGGAAAGCGGCGAGGTGCGGCAGCACGTCGCGGCGCACCAGCGCGAACACCGGATGCGGCTGGTCGAACGTGCGCGCGACGGCGAGCTGCGCGTCGCTCCGTCGCGAGCGCGGCCGCGAGCCGCGCGACGAGATCATGCGGCAGGAACGGCGAATCGCAGGGCACGGTGACGACGTGCGTCGTCGTGGCGACCGTCATTCCCGCGTGCAGTCCGGCGAGCGGGCCGGCGAAGCCGCCGACTGCGTCCGGCACGACCGGCATGGCCGAATGCGGCATAGCGCTCCACATTCTGGTTGGCGTTGATCAGGATCGCGCCGACCTGCGGCGCGAGGCGCGCGAGCACGTGCGCGACGAGCGGCTTGCCGTCGAGCTCGACCAGTCCCTTGTCGACGCCGCCCATGCGCCGGCCCTGACCGCCGGCCAGCACGATGCCGGTGATCGTCGCGCGACTGTCGACGATGCGTCACGCTCCGAAACCGCTCGCCGCCGGTGAACAGCAGATAGTGCTTGTTGGTCGCGCGGCCGATCATCGTCATGCCGACCTTCCGCGCGATCTCGTGGCCCATCTGCGTCAGCCCCGAGCGCGACACGAGGAACGGAATGCCCATCTGCGCCGCCTTGATCACCATCTCCGAGGTGAGCCGGCCCGTGGTGTAGAAGATCTTGTCGCCGCCGTCGATGTCGTCGAGCCACATCTGGCCGGCGATCGCGTCGACCGCGTTGTGGCGGCCGACGTCCTCGACGAACATCAGGATGCGCGAGCGATCGCCTTCGTTGGTCGCGAGCGCGCAGCCGTGCACCGCGCCGGCCTGCTTGTAGATCGTTTCGTGCAGGCGCACGTGCTCGAGCAGGTCGTAGAGCGCCGCCTTCGTCAGCGTCGCGCCGGGCGGCAGCCGCACGCTGTCGATCTCGTCCATCAGGTCGCCGAACACCGTGCCCTGGCCGCAGCCGGTGGTCTTCGTGCGCTTCGCCGTCTTCGCTTCGAGGTCGGCGAGCCCGTCGCGCGTCTTGACCGCGACCGAGTTCGGTCTCCCAGTCGACCTGCACGGCGACGATGTCCTCGATGCGGTCGACCAGCCGCTGGTTGCGCAGGTAGCCGATCGCCAGCGCCTCCGGTGCCGCGCCGAGCGTCATCAGCGTCAGCAATTCCTGCTTGTCGACGTAGAGCGTCAGCGGATGCTCGCCGGCGATCGGCACGGCATGCGGAGCGCCGTGCTCGTCGACGCGCTTCGACGTCGAAGGTCGCCGGGCGCGCGGCGTCGGTGAGCAGCGGCCGGTAGGGCGATTCGGAGCGTTCATGGCAGAGCGTCCGGCCTCCCGCCGGGCGTCCCAAGGGAGGCCTGCTCCCCTCAGGGGCAGCGACGAAGTGAGCGTGGGGGTCGTTCATCATCCGCCGATGTACGACATTTCGACCCGATCGGCGCGCGGCGTGTTCGCCGTGCGGATTTCCGAGTAGCGGTCGCCGCGCGCGCGCCAGATCGCGGCGATCGCGGCGCCGATCCGCGCGTCGTCGGAGCCGCTGCGCAGCAGCGCGCGCAGGTCGTAGCCGTCGCTGGCGAAGAGGCAGGTGTAGACCTTGCCGTCGGTCGACAGGCGCGCGCGCGTGCAGTCGCGGCAGAACGCCTGCGTCACCGACGCGATGACGCCGATCTCGCCGGTCGCCGTCCTTGTAGCGCCAGCGTTCGGCCACCTCGCCGGTGTAGTTCGGGTCGACGGCGGTGAGCGGCATCTCGCGGTCGATCGTCGCGCACGATCTCCGCGGCGGGCACGACGTCGTCCATGCGCCAGCCGTTGGTGTGGCCGACGTCCATGTATTCGATGAAGCGGAGGATGTGGCCCGTGCCCTTGAAGTGCCGCGCGAGCGGCACGATCGCGTGCTCGTTCATGCCGCGCTTCACCACCGCGTTGACTTTGATCGGCGCGAGGCCCGCCGCAGCCGCGGCAGCGATGCCGTCGAGGACTTTGCTCACCGGGAAGTCGACGTCGTTCATCGCGCGAAACGTCGCGTCGTCGAGCGCATCGAGGCTCACGGTGACGCGCTTCAATCCCGCGTCGCGCAGCGCGCGCGCCTTGCGCGCGAGCAACGCGCCGTTGGTCGTCAGCGTGAGGTCGATGTCCGGAATGCGCGCGAGCGATTCGATCAGCCGCTCGAGGTTGCGGCGCAGCAGCGGCTCGCCGCCGGTGAGGCGGATCTTGCGCACGCCGAGGCCGACGAAGGCGCGCGCGACGCGCTCGATCTCCTCGAAGGACAGCAGCTCGATCCTGCGCGAGAAACGGGTAGTCGCGCCCGAACACATCCTTCGGCATGCAATACACGCAGCGGAAATTGCAGCGGTCGGTGACGGAGATGCGCAGGTCGGCGAGCGCGCGGCCGCGCGTGTCGACGGGTCGCTCGACCATCCCCGGCGCGGTCGACGCAGCGTCGCGGACCAGCGCGTCGTGGCGGGCGCGCAGCACGGTGCGTGCGTCGGCGAGCGGAATGGTTTTCATAGCGCAGGACATGGTAGCAGAGGGTCCCGCTGCGCGCGGGCGCGCGGTGTATGATCGACCGCGCGCCCCGACGCATTTCCGTCGCGCCGAATGCCCATGCAACCGTTGCGGATTAACGTCGACATCGTGATGGAGCGAGTTCCGCTCGCGAATCGCTGGGTGAGCGAAGTGTGGCGGCCGTTCGCCGTGCTGCCGTCGGGCGAGTTGCGCTGCAGATGTGGACGTTGTGCAGGTCGCCGCCGAGGCGAACGCGTCGCGCTGGCGCTTTCCGCGGTTCACCGTCGAGTTGCACCCGACGGAGGCCGAGGGCTATTTTCTCAACCTGACGTCGGCGGTCCCGTGCGTGTTCGTCATGTGGCGGATGAGCGAGGACGGCGCGATGCCGCTTGCGCGCCCGGTGCTCGCCACTGTCAGCTACAACGAAGCCGGCCGGTTGATGGACGGCGGCGAGCGCGTCGATTCGGTCGCCGCTGCCGGCGGAGATCGCCGACTGGATGCGGCCTTTCGTCGCAACGCATTACAAGCCGGAGCCGCGCAAGAAGGTGAAGCGCAATCCCCTCGCCGAGAACGAGTTCGTGCGCGATCGCCGCGACGGCGGAACGCGCCGATGAACCTGCGGCACCTTCCCGGCGGCGCACGGCGCGCGAGGGTGGGCTATGAGCGAAGACCCGAAACCCGCCGGCGGCTTCTCGCTGCGCCGCTGGTCGGCGCGCAAGCGCGCTGTCGCCGGGCAGGGCACGACAGCGCAGGCTGTCGCGCCGGCCGCCAGCCCCGCGATCGATTCGGTGCGCGCGCCGCCGCCTGAGGCGACCGCACCGGCCGCCTCGTCGAGCGCGACTGCGAGCCGCACGCGATGCGCCGATCGCCGCATCGGGCGTCGCGACCACTGCGACCGACGCTGCGGCGGCGAACGTCGCGCTGCCGCCGATCGAATCGCTGACGCCGCAATCGGATTTCACGCCATTCATGCGGCCCGACGTCGAGCCTTCGCTGCGCGCTGCAGCGCTGCGCAAGCTGTTCGCCGATCCGCATTTCAACGTGATGGACGGCCTCGACACCTACATCGACGACTACTCCAAGCCCGACCCGATCTCGCCGGACGTCGTGAAGCTGCTGAACCAGGCGCGCTACATCTTCGCGCCGCCGCCCACGCGCGTGAACGCGCAGGGCTACGCCGAGGACGTGCCGGAAGACGAGCTCGCCGCGCATGCCGAGGCGCAGGCGGCCGCGGCCGCGAGCGCCGCGACCGAGGCGGGCGCCGCACCGCCGCAGGTGATCTCGCCGGCGGATACGCCGCTGCTCCCTGCCGTGCCGGCGGATGCAATGCCCTCCGACGCAGCGGAAGAGCAGGCTGCCGATGACGCGCGCCGACAGATCCGGTTACCCCTCGATCCAGCGGACCCGCCGACTTGAGCATCGCCGACAAGCGCCTGCTGCTGTGCTCGTGCAACGGCACGATGCCGCTCGACGCCGCTGCGCTGGCGAAGGCGCTCGACCTTGTACCCGCGCCGGCGGTCCGCACGATGATGTGCCAGAAGGAGCTCGCAGCGTACGCAGCGGATGCGACGGGCGACCTCGTCGTCGCGTGCACGCAGGAGGCGCGGCTTCTCGGCGACGTGGCCGAGGAGGGCGGCAAGGCGCAGGCGATCCGCTTCGTCAACATCCGCGAGACCGGCGGCTGGTCGGCGGAGGCGAGGCGCCGCAACGCCGAAGATCGCCGCGCTGCTCGCGGCCGCGGCGATGCCCGAGCCCGACCCGGTGCCGCGCGTCGCTTACACGTCCGCCGGGCAGCTGCTCGTCGTCGGACCGATGGGCGACAGCGTTGAAGTGGGCAGAGGCACTGTCCGGGGCGCTCGCGGTCACGGTGCTTTCGACAGACGCGCACGCAACGCCGACGCCGGAACCGAGCTGCCCGCGCAGCGCGATTTCCCCGTGTATTCCGGCACGCTCACCGCCATCGACGGCTGGCTCGGCGCGTTCGACGTCGCGTGGACGCAGGACAATCCGATCGACCTCGACCTGTGCACGCGCTGCAACGCGTGCATCGAGGTGTGTCCCGAGAACGCGATCGACTGGCGCTACCAGATCGATCTCGACCGCTGCCGCGATCATCGCCAATGCGTCGCCGCGTGCGGCGCCGTCGGCGCCATCGACTTCGACCGCAGCGAGCGCGCGCGGCGCGAGCGCTTCGACATCGTGCTCGATCTGCGCGGCACACCGTGGTTCGCGCAGCACCAGCCGCCGCAGGGTTACTACGCGCCGGGCGCCGATCCGCTCGCGCAAGCCAAGGTCGCCGCCGAGCTCGCGACGCTGCGCGGCGAGTTCGAGAAGCCGAAGTACTTCCGCTACAAGGCGTCGATCTGCGCGCACAGCCGCTCGAAACAGACCGGCTGCACGCAGTGCATCGACGTGTGCTCGACGCGCGCGATCCGCGCCAGCGGCGATCACGTCGAGGTCGAGCCGCACCTGTGCATGGGCTGCGGCGCGTGCGCGACGGTATGCCCGTCGGGCGCGATGACGTTTGCGTATCCGGGGCCTGACGAGCTCGGCAAGCGAATTCGGACGCTGCTCGCCACCTACGGGAAGGCGGGCGGCCGCGATGCCTGCGTGCTGCTGCACGCTGAAGAGGGCCGCGACAGCATCGCGCGGCTCGCGCGCCGCGGCAAGGGGCTGCCCGCGCACGTGATACCGGTCGAGGTGCACCACATCGCTTCCGCCGGTCTCGATACGTGGCTCGCCGCGCTCGCGTGGGGCGCGTCGTCGGTCGCTGTACTGGCGACCGGGAACGAGGCGCCGCAGTACCACGCCGCGCTGCGATTCCAGATGTCGATTGGCGACACGATCGCCAACGCGCTCGGCTACCAGGGCGAGCATTTCCGCGTCGTCGACGGCGCGCGGACGGACACCCTGGAACGCGACTTGTGGACGTGGCCGCGTCCGCTGGCCCCGCGCGTGCCGGCGACGTTTGCGCCTTCGGGCGACAAGCGGACGGCGCTCGGCCTGGCCCTCGATCATCTGGCTGCGCACGCGCCGGTACCGCAGCGAGTGATCCCGCTGCCCGCCGGCGCGCCGTTCGGCGCCATCAACGTCGACCGCGATGCCTGCACGATGTGCCTGGCCTGTGTGGGCGCGTGCCCGGAAGGGGCGATCCTCGACAGCCCCGAGAAGCCGCAGTTGCGCCTTATCGAGACGAAGTGCGTCCAGTGCGGCATCTGCGCCAGCACGTGCCCCGAGCACGCGATCACGCTGGTCCCGCAGCTCGACCTCACGCCGGCAGCCAAGGCGCCGCGGGTACTGAACGAGGCCGAGATCGCCGCCTGCGCGCGTTGCGGCAAGCCGATGGGCACCCGCAAGCTGGTCGACGCGATGCTGGCGCGCCTCGCCGGTCATTCGATGTTCGCGGGTCCCGGCGCGCTCGACCGCTTGCGCATGTGCGCCGACTGCCGCGTCGTCGATCTCATCAAGTCGGAAGACAGCGTCGACATCCGGAAGCTATGAGCGGCGGTTCCGCCACGATCGCGATTTCGCGCGCGCTTTCGCCCGAGGACCAGGCGCGCGCCGATTGCTACGCCGTGCTCGCCCGCCTTTTCGCCGATGCGCCCGACCGGGTGTTTCTCGATGCGCTCGGCAGCGCGGCGCGTCATCCTGACGGCGAGGGCATGCCGCTCGCCGTGGCCTGGAACCGGTTGCTCGACGCGAGCCGCGCGATGGACTCGGATGCGGCCCGGCAGGAATACGATGACCTTTTCGTCGGCGTGGGAAAGTGCGAAGTCAACTTGCACGGCTCGCACTGGCGGACGGGGTTCATGATGGAAAAGCCGCTGGCGGAATTGCGGACGGAACTGGCGGTCCTGGGGCTCTCCCGTAAGGGTGCAGCGACGATGGTCGAGGACCACCTGTCCGCGCTCTGCGAATCGATGCGTTTGCTGATCGCGGGCGACGTCGAGCGGCGAAGCGCGCCGGTCGACGTGCAACGGAACTTTTTCCAAAAGCAGCTGTATCCGTGGGTTTTCGATTGTTGCGCCGCAATAGAGCAAAGTTCTATTGCCAATTACTACCGCCGCGTAGCAGAATTCGGTAGTTTGTTCATGGCGGTGGAACGTGACTCCCTCGACATGGATTAGTCCGCAGTTTCGGGCGTGTTTCGACACGGAGCGGACTATAAGTACGTCACGACATATTTTGGAGGCACGCATGCGTAAGCATTCGCCGCGCGTTGATCCTGTCGGCATCACGTCTTCTTCCGCCACACCCCCCATCTCCCGGCGTCGCTTTCTGTTTGCGCTCTCGGCAGGCAGCGCGGGCGCCGTCGCCGCAGCGGCCTCGCCGGCGCTCGCAAAGCCCGTCGCAACCGCCAACGCGGCGCAATCCGCTTCGACGTCCGGCTATCGCGAAACGGAGCACGTGCGCGACTACTACGCCACGACGCGGCTTTGAGGAATTGAGGAGACGATCATGCTGCTGACGCGCAAAACCGACGCCGTACCTTCCGCCGCGCCACGTCTCTCCCGGCTTTCGTCCGGCGCGCGCATCGCAACGATGGACCGGCGCGCGTTTCTGAAACGCTCCGGCCTCGCCGCCGGCGTCGGCGCGTTCGCGACGCAACTGCCCTACGGCACGATGGGCAAGGCCGAAGCGGCAAGCGAAGGCGCAGGCGTGACGCAGGAAGTTCACCGGACCGTGTGCACGCACTGCTCGGTGGGCTGCGCGGTGGACGCCGTCGTGCAGAACGGCGTCTGGGTCCGCCAGGAGCCGGTGTTCGATTCGCCGCTGAACCTGGGCGCGCACTGTGCCAAGGGCGCGTCGGTGCGCGAGCATGGCCACGGTGAGCACCGGCTGAAGAGCCCGATGAAGCTCGTCAACGGCAAGTACCAGAAGATCTCGTGGGAGCAGGCGATCAACGAGGTCGGCGACAAGATCCTCGCCATCCGCAAGGAATCGACGCCCGACGCCATCTTCTGGGTCGGCTCCTCGAAGCACAACAACGAGCAGGCGTATCTGATGCGCAAGTTCGTGTCGTTCTTCGGCACCAACAACTGCGACCACCAGGCGCGGATCTGCCACTCGACGACGGTCGCCGGCGTAGCCAACACCTGGGGCTACGGCGCGATGACGAACTCGTACAACGACATGCAGAACACGAAGTGCGCGCTGTACATCGGCAGCAACGCTGCCGAGGCGCACCCCGTGTCGATGCTGCACATGCTGCACGCGAAGGAGACGGGATCGAAGATGATCGTCGTCGACCCGCGCTTCACGCGCACCGCCGCGAAGGCCGACGAATACGTCCGCATCCGGTCCGGCACCGACATCCCGTTCCTGTTCGGCATCCTGTACCACGTGTTCAAGAACGGCTGGGAGGACAAGCAGTACATCCACGACCGCGTCTACGGCATGGACAAGGTCAAGGAAGACGTGATGGCGAAGTGGACGCCGGACAAGGTGACCGAGGTCTGCGGCGTCTCCGAAGCGCAGATGATCAAGGTCACGGAGATGTTCGCGAAGAACCGCCCGTCGACCATCGTCTGGTGCATGGGCCAGACGCAGCACACGATCGGCAACGCGATGGTCCGCGCGTCGTGCATCCTCCAGTTGGCGCTGGGCAACATCGGCACGTCGGGCGGCGGCGCGAACATCTTCCGCGGCCACGACAACGTGCAGGGCGCCACCGACGTCGGCCCGAACCCGGATTCGCTGCCCGGCTACTACGGTCTCGCTGCCGGCTCGTGGCGGCACTTCGCCGCCGTCTGGGGCGTCGACTACGACTGGATCAAGAAGCAGTACGCCGACGGCATGATGGAAAAGCCCGGCATGACGGTGTCGCGCTGGATCGACGGCGTCACTGAGAAGAACGAACTGATCGACCAGGGCCCGAACCTCCGCGCGATGGTCTTCTGGGGCCACGCGCCCAACAGCCAGACGCGCGGCAAGGAGATGGTCGAGGCGATGAAGAAGCTCGACCTCCTCGTCGTCATCGATCCGTACCCGTCCGCCACCGCCGCGATGGCAGCGATGGTCCGCAAGGATGGCGTCTACCTGCTGCCTGCCGCGACGCAGTTCGAGACGTCAGGCTCCGTGACCGCGTCGAACCGTTCGATCCAGTGGCGCGAGCGGGTCATCAGCCCGTTGTTCGAATCGCAGACCGACCACGCGATCATGCACGCGTTCGCGAAGAAGTTCGGCTTCGACAAGGAAATGTCGAAGAACTACAAGCTCGTCAAGCCGGACGGCGACGCCAAGTTCGAGGAGCCGCAGATCGAGGACATCCTGCGCGAGATCAACAAGTCGGTCTGGACGATCGGCTATACCGCGCAGTCGCCGGAGCGGTTGAAGCTCCACATGAAGAACATGAACACGTTCGACGTGAAGACGTTGCGCGCCAAGGGCGGTCCCTGCGACGGCGATTACTTCGGCCTGCCGTGGCCTGCGTACGGCACACCGGAGATGAAGCACCCCGGCTCGCCGAATCTCTACGACACGTCGAAGCACGTGATGGACGGCGGCGGCTGCTTCCGCGCGAACTTCGGCGTCGAGCGGGACGGCGTGAACCTGCTCGCCGAGGACGGCTCATACCCGAAGGGCTGCGACCTCACGACCGGCTATCCCGAGCTCGATCACGTGCTGATGAAGAAACTCGGCTGGTGGGACGAACTCACCGACGACGAGAAGAAGAAGGCCGAGGGCAAGAACTGGAAGACGGATTCGTCGGGCGGCATGATCCGCGTCGCGATGACCAAGCACGGCATGCATCCGTTCGGCAACGCCAAGGCGCGCGCGGTCGTCTGGAATTTCCCCGACGGCGTTCCGCAGCACCGCGAGCCGCTGTACTCGCCGCGTCCGGACATGGTTGCGAAGTATCCGACGCACGACGACAAGAAGGCCTTCTGGCGCCTGCCGACGCTGTACAAGACCGTGCAGGACGAGAACGTCAAGAACAAGGTCGCGGAGAATTTCCCGCTGGTTCTCACCAGCGGCCGCTTGGTCGAGTACGAGGGCGGGGGCGAGGAGACCCGGTCCAACCCATGGCTCGCGGAGCTGCAGCAGGAGAACTTCATCGAGATCAGCCCCAAGGACGCGAACGACCGCGGCATCCGGGACGGCGAGTACGTGTGGGTGAAGTCGCCCACGCAGGCGCAGATCAAGGTGAAGGCGATGGTCACCGACCGGGTCGGCCCGGGCACCACGTTCATCCCGTTCCACTTCTCCGGCTGGTGGATGGGCAAGGACATGCTCGAGTACTACCCGGAAGGCGCCGCGCCGATCGTCCGCGGCGAGGCCGTGAACACCGCGACGACCTATGGCTACGACTCGGTGACGATGATGCAGGAAACCAAGACCACGCTTTGCCAAGTGGCGAAGGCTTGAGGAGGCAACGACCATGGCCCGAATGAAATTCCTGTGCGACGCCGAGCGCTGCATCGAATGCAACGGCTGCGTCACCGCGTGCAAGCAGGAGCACGACATCCCCTGGGGCGTGAACCGCCGCCGCGTCGTCACCATCAATGACGGCGTTCCCGGTGAGCGCTCGATCTCCGTCGCGTGCATGCACTGCTCGGACGCGCCGTGCATGGCCGTGTGCCCGGTCGATTGCTTCTACAAGACCGAGGAAGGCATCGTCCTGCACGACAAGGATCTGTGCATCGGCTGCGGCTACTGCTTCTACGCGTGCCCGTTCGGCGCGCCGCAGTTTCCGCAGGCCGGCGCATTCGGTGTGCGCGGCAAGATGGACAAGTGCACGTTCTGCGCCGGCGGCCCCGAGAAGGACATGTCGGAGGCCGAGTTCAAGAAGTACGGCCGCAATCGTCTCGCCGAAGGCAAGCTTCCCGCGTGCGCGGAAATGTGCTCGACCAAGGCACTGATCGCCGGCGACGGCGATGTGCTTGCCGACATTTATCGCGAGCGCGTCGTCACGCGCGGCAAGGGCGGCGAAGTCTGGGGCTGGGCGACGGCGTATGGCCGGCCGGATACGCAGAAGCCGGGCGGCCCGCCAGTGCCCGGACCAGCGCCGCAACCGGGAGGCAAGACATGATGCGCGCAGCCATCCTTGTCGCGGCCTCCGTCGCGCTTCTCGCCGCGTGCGGAGAACGTCCCCAGGTCCTGGAGTACAAGCAGGGGACATACCAGGGCAAGCCCGACACGCCGGCGTACAGCAACGCGCCCTTCAACGGGGACAAGGTCGCGTGGGAGAAGGCACTCGCGCAACGCAATCAGAGCCAGAACGAGTACAAGCGCATCCGCTGACGGAGCCGCCTCATGTTCGATCGCGTAATGCGCGCAACCTGCGCGTTCGGCGTTGCGGCCCTGCTCGCAGCGAGCATCGCCCTGGCGCAGTCGCCGGCGGTCAATCCGGCCGAAGCCGACATGGCGAAGCAGCAGGCGCAACGCCAGCAGACACAGCCGCTCAACAACCAGCCGTTGTGGAGCGAGGTCCGTTCAGGCGCCAAGCAGTACACGAGCGTCCAGGGCCGTGAGACGGATGTCCTTGTGCAGCCGCAGGGGCAGACATGGCGCGCCCTGCGCACACCCATCATGGGGCTGGGCGCGCTGATCATCGTCGCTGCGGTGATCGGTCTCGCCGTCTTCTATCTGTGGCGGGGCAGACTCGACTACGAGCGACGGCCGGGCGACCGCGTCATACGTCGATTCTCGCCGATGGACCGCTATGCGCACTGGCTGCTCGCCATCACGTGGGTCACGCTGGCCATCACCGGGCTGATCCTCTCGGCCGGCAAGACTGTGCTGCTGCCGATCCTCGGCTACACGCTGTTCTCCTGGCTCGCGACGTTCGCGAAGAACGTGCACAACTTCGTCGGTCCGGTCCTGATCGTGGCGGTGCCGCTGATGTTCGTGCGCTACGTCCGCGACAACGGTATCGGCATCGAGGACCTGAAGTGGTTCACGAACATCGTGGGCTACTTCAAGGGCCACGAGTATCCGTCGGGCAAGTTCAACGCCGGCGAGAAGCTCGTGTTCTGGATCGTGCTCGTGGTCCTGTCCACAGTGCTGACGATCACCGGGCTCGTGCTCGTATTCCCGAATTTCGACCAGACGCGCGCGACGATGCAGACCGCCAACGTCATTCACATGGTCGCGGCCTACGGGGCCATCGCGCTCGCCTGTGTGCACATCTACCTCGGCACGATCGGCATGACCGACGCCTATCGAGCGATGCGCCACGGGTACGTTGACGCGAGCTGGGCCAAGCACCATCATGCGCGCTGGTACGAGGACGTGGTCGCCGGGCGCGCAAGAGAGAAGTTCGTCGCACCGGAAGCGCTGCAAGACCAGGATCGGCCCGAGGCCGCACCCGCGCTAAAACAGCGTCCGGTGTAGCCACGGCGCCACGCAGTTGTAGGAGGAGGAAGACGATGACGACCTTACGCGCTCTGGCGGGCGCAGCGATGGTGCTTGCGGCCTTTGGCGTCGCCATGGCGAAGCTCCCCGCGCCGCCGCCGCTTACCGACGCGCAAAAGGTCGCCGCCGAGGAAAAAAAGGCGAAGGACGCCGCTGCGGCCGAAGTCGCCAAGCAGCAACAGGCGCGGGCGGAAGATCGAGTCGCCGCGCGCTACATTGCCGAGCAGAAGGCGAAAGGCAACGCCGTTACGCCTCAGATGGGACCTGCGTCCGCCGCGGCATCCGCGGCGGCAGCCCCTGCCGCGGCGCCGGCCAAGGCGGGCGCAACACCCGCCAAGGCGCCGGAACCGGCAGCGCCGGCGAAAAAATAAGCGATCGGTTGCGGCCGCGCGGGCCGCAACATGAAACGGGAACCGACGCGTTCCCGTTTTCTTTTGCAGGGACGCAAGCCACGGGAAGCGGCCGGGAAGCCGCGTCAGGGTTCGATCGAAGCCATGACCGGCCAGGTTTCATTGGCGTGCCGCAACAGCGCCGGGTTCGCACGGCAGCGGACGACGAAGTCGCGCACTTCCGCGCTCCGCCACGCCTCCCGGTAGGCGCGCCACGCCTCGGCGAGCGATTGCCGTCGCAGGTCCGCGGGTGCGAAGGGCAGCGCGTTCAGCAGCTTCACCTTCCCGTTCGGCACGATCAGCAGCATCGCCTGAGGATGTTCGAGGCGGCGCTCCATCTCGGTCACGATGTCCCACGGATAGATCGACAGGCGAGGACCTTCCGGATTCGCGCGCGCCTTTTCGTGCAGCGCCTCGACCGCGTGCTGCCAGTCATCTTCGGTGCACGCAAGGGCATCCCAGTTCGCCTGCGCGCGACCGATGCGCATCAAGGGGCCAGTGACGAAGGCGCTGCAGCCGAGGCGCGCCGCGAGGTCGTACGCCGCGACGATCTCGCTGAGGTTGAACCGATTGGGAACGAAGACGAACTGCGGCGGGACATCGCGCGCGACCAGTCGCTCGATGGCAGCGATCGCGGCGGCAAAGCTCGATCCGGGCCGCGCGCGGGCGTGCGTCTGCGCGGTGGCGCCGTCGACGGAGATCTGCACGCATTCGACGCGCATCGCGGCCAGCCGATCGGCGGCCGCGTCGTCGATCAGGCTGCCATCGGTCTCGATCTTGAGCGCGACGCCGGATTCGGACAGCCGCGCGAAAACGTCCCAGCAGAACGGCACGCCGAGCGGCTCGCCGCCGCCGAAGGCCACGAAAGGAACGCCGAGCGCGGCGATGTCCTGCTGCGAGCGCCAGCGCCTCGTCACGCCGGAGCTCGTCGGCCCACGCCTTGTCGGGCCCGGACTCCTCGCAGCACGCGAGGCAGCGCGCCTGGCATCGGTTGGTCAGCTGCCAGGCGACGAACAGGGGCGCGCGGTAATCGTCGGCCGAGCGCCCTTGCATCGATCCGCGATCAGGTGAAGCGGATGTACGGCTGGGCCATCACCTGTTCGGAGACGTCCTCGAGCGTCGGCGTTTCCCAGCGCGTTTTCTTCTCGCCCTCGACCTTGACGGTCGGCTGCGGGTCGACCGGCTTCTGCGCTTGCGGTTGGATCGTGAAATCGCTCATCCTGCCTCCGTCAGTGGGTCGGCAACGACATCAACTGCCAGCGGGTCGCGCCGGGATGACGCGACTCGTCCTCGATCGCTCGCGTAGCCGCCGCGATGAAGCTCCCGTCGCGCCAGGCTTCACGATACGCTCCCCAAGCCTCGGCGAGTCCTGTCTTGCGGAGATCCGCGCAGACGTGGGGAAGCGCCGCCGCCACCTTCACCCAGCCGTTGGGAAGCACCAGCAGCGTCGCCGGCGGTTCCGTGAGGCTCCGGCGCAGCCCTTCGCCTACGTCGAAGGGAATGTAGCAAAGTGCCATCGCAGATTCAACCGCCGCGTGCCGGTCCAGCGTTTCGCGGAACTGCCGGTATTGGGCTTCGCTGGGTTCCAGCGTGCTCCAGCGCCGGGCCGCGGTGCCGAGGCGCATCAGCTTGCCGGTGTTGAAGCGGAACGCGCCGAGCGAGGCCGCACGCGCGATGCACCGCCGGCAGCTCGTCGATGTTGACGGTCGTGGGCGCGAACGTGACTTCCAGCGGCAGCCCAGCCGAATGTGCCGCGCGGCAGGCCGCGTGCGCCCGGGCGAGCGAGCCGCCCGGCCGCTGCCGCCGGTATGTCTCCTCGGTATCGCCGTCGAGGCTGATCTGGATCGAGCGGATCGGCAGCCGGGCAAGACGCTCGACCGTCGCAGCGTCGAGCCGCTGCCCGTTGGTCTCGATCTTGAGCTGAACGCCGCGCGCGCCCGAGCGCTTCGGCGACTGCGAGGAAATGCGGCACCACCAGCGGCTCGCCGCCGCACAGCATCACGTACGGCACGTTGCTGCGAACGATCTCGTCGACGACGCGCATCGCCTCGTCGGCGTCGAGCTCGTCGGGCAGACGCTTGCCGGGCGCGGACTCGGTGCAGCAGTGAAGGCAGCAGAGGTCGCAATCGCGCGTCAGCTGCCACGATACGAAGAGTGGCGCCGTCAGTGCGTCGATCCGATTCGTCTTGGCGCTCATGGCGCGCCACCGACGAGGATACCGACGACGAAGAGCCCGGCGCCCGCGACGTAGCACGCGACGAGGCGGCGAATCGCGGCCACGAAACGTCGCGGCTGTTCGTAGGTGCCCATCGCGATACGTCCGCTGGCCACGAGCAGCGGAACGGCGAGGAGCGCCAGGAGGCACGCAGGCGCGAACACGTGCGCGGCGACGCCCACGGGAACCACCGCAAGCCCTGCCCCCGCCAGCGCGAGATAGAGGAGGACCCCGCGCGCGGCGTCCGAGACGGACGACGAGGTTGCGCTTGCCGACCAGCCGGTCCTGGTGGAAGTCGGGGATCGCGTTGGCGACGGCCAGCGCCATGATCAGGCAGCCCGGCAGCAGCGACGCGAGGAAAGCGCCGAAGGAAACACCGTTGGTGTGCAGGTAGAGGCTGCCGAGCACCATCCACGGGCCGTACGACAGCGCGATGACCGCCTCGCCAAGCCCGCGATACGACCAGCGGATCGGCGGAGCCTCATAGAAGATCGCCGCCGCGCCGCCCAGCAGCGCGAAAGCGAGGATCGGCCAGCCGCCGCGGACCGTCAGGTACACGCCGACCGCGAGCGCGCCGGCGAACGCGACGACGCCGATCCAGAACACGACCACCGAGATCGGCGGCAGGTCGGCGGGATTGAAGACGCGGTCGGTGCCCTCCGCGCGTCGAAGTATTCGTTGAACGCTTCGACGCCCACGACTGCGAGGACGACACCAAGGAGTCCGCTCCAGAAGGCCGTCGCCTCGAATCGGCCCTCGACTGCGTGCGCCCACGCCGCCCCGAGCAGATAGGGGAGCAGTCCCGCATAGAGAAAGAAGCGGTAGCGGACGAGGCTCACCACGCGCAGCAGCCGCTGCGCCGGCGTTGGCGCCGTCGCCACCGGGGCGGCGGCGTCCGTCAGAGACGGACCCACTGGTGCAGCGTCGACGTCTTGCGCGGATCGTCCGCGAGGTCGTCGACGAATGCGGCGACGCGCGGGTCCCGCCAGGCGCGCTGGAAGTTCGCCCACACGTCCGCCAGCGACTCGGTGCGCAAGTCGCCGCAGACGAACGGCAGCGCGTTGATCAGCTTCACCAGGCCGTTGGGCAGGACGATGAGCAACGCAGCCGGCTGCACGAGCCGGTAGCGCAGCTCCTCGAGCAGGCCCATCTCGTGGAAGTGAACGCGCATGCGGCCGCGATATTCCTGCGCCTTCGACCGCAGCGTGTCGAAGAACGCCGTGTATTGATCCTCCGACGGCGCGATATGCCGCCAGGCCTTGACCGCGTTGCCGGTGTACATCGTGCGGCCGGTGTAAAAGCTGTACGCACCAAGCTCGTGCGCGAGGTCCACGGCCGGGCCGATCTCGTCGACGTTGAAGCGCGTCGGTGAGAAATTGACCTCGATGGGCACGCCGGCCGCGCGCAGGTTGCGGACGCCATCGACGGCGGTGCGGAACTCGCCGCGGACGCGCATCCGGTTGAACGTCTCGCGCGACGCCCCGTCGAGGCTCACCTGCACGGCCTTGACTCCGGCTGCCGCAAGCCGCTCGCAGTTCGCGGGCGACAGGTAATGGCCGTTGGTCTCGATCTTGAGCTGGCCGCCGCCGTCGCAGAAGTGCTCCACCATCTCGAAGAAGTGCGGATGGACCATCGGCTCGCCGCCCGAGAACGAGACGTACGGAATCTCCAGCGCAACCATCTGGTCGATGATCGCGAGGATCTCGCGCTCCGACAGCTCGTCGGGGAACGCCTTGCCCGGGCCGCTTTCCTCGATGCAATGCAGGCAGGCGAGGTTGCACTCGTTGGTGATCTGCCACGCGACGTAGAGCGGTGCGCCGAGGTCCTCGGAGCGCTTCGCGACGGTCGCCGGCGTCGCGTCGTCGCGGGTCGCGACTTCAGCCACGCGGGGCGTCCTCCAGCAGGCCCTTCTGCCGCAGGTCGGCGATCAGCGCGGCGACCTCGCGTTCGAGCGCCCCGGTCGGATCGTCGAAGCGGCCTTTCAGGCGCCCGGCGATCTCCTGCTCCGTCGCGCCGGCACCGATCTCGCGCACCACGGCGGCGGCCGTGGGGTTGAGCGTGAAGACCTTCTCCGAGCGCGTTTCGAACAGGACGCCGCCGAATTTCTCTTCGCGGAATTTGACGAACTTTGCCAGTCGCATCGCAACGCCCTCCGTAGGAAGAGTGTAGCAAAGGCGCTACAGCGAATTCCTTATTGCGACTCGGGTCTTTCAATCGTCGAATACTTGGCGTAGATTAATCACAAAGAGGTAGCAGCGGTTGCGCGCTGAACGCCGAAGTTCAAATGCAGCGCGTGCAAGGTAATCGACGGCAACGGCCTCTCCGGGGAGGGCCCGATGCGATATCTGAATGTTGCGCGCTTGCTCGCAGGGATGGCGTGCCTCTGGTCGCTCTCGGCCGCGGCGCAGACGACCGTCCCGCCGCAGCTGGCGCCCAACACGCCCGTCTGCGCGGGATGCCACGAAGACAAGTGGACATCGACCGCCATCAGCGCCCACGGCGCGAAGAACGACGCCCAGGGCAGCATGTGCCAGGCGTGCCACGGCGACGCGAGCGAGCACCTCAAGGACCCGACCAAGGCCAAGCCGGCCAATCCGTTCTCGCGCCTGACGCCGGCCACCGCCGACCGCGCAGTCGAACGTCTGCCTTGCGTGCCACACCGGCGGCCGCCAGCTGACGTTCTGGGAATCCGGCAAGCATGCGTTGCAGGACGTCACCTGCGCCAACTGCCACTCGATCCACGGCAAGGAGCGCAATCCGGTGGTGGCGCCCTACACGACCAGTTTCCGGCCCAACGAGGCCGACGTCTGCGGCACCTGCCACCAGCAGATCCGCGCGGCGATCATGAAGCCGTCGCACCACCCGATCATCGAGAACAAGATGAAGTGCTCGGACTGCCACAACCCGCACGGGGCGCTGTCCCCGGTGATGCTGCGGCATGAATCGGTCAACGCGCAGTGCACGTCGTGCCACGCCGACAAGCGCGGACCGTTCGTCTTCCCGCATCCGCCCGTGGAGGAGAACTGCCTGTCCTGCCACAACCCGCACGGCTCCGTCCACTACAAGCTCACGAACGAGCACGTGCCGAACCTCTGCCAGGACTGCCACGACTGGTCGCGGCATCCCGGGCTCGTTCTACCAGGGGTCAGTCGGGCTGGCTGACGCCAGGCGGCACGCCGAACGCGAGCCCCAACACGCGGCTGATCGCGCGGTCCTGCGTCAACTGCCACAACGCCGTGCACGGCTCCAACGCGCCGGGCAGCCGCGGCAAGTTCCTCACGCGCTAGGAGGATCCCGTGAAGCGGAAGACGCTGGCGACATTGGTTGGGAGCCTTTGCGTCGCGGGCGCGGCCGGGGCGCAAACGGTGAACCCCTGGCTGATCGAGAGCTCGGTGACGGCGGGCGCCATCGTCAACGACGAATCGGGGCGCGACACCTCGCAGATCCAGAAATACCAGGATCTCAACAACGGTGTGCTGTCGAACATTCTCTTTCGTGGCCGCAACGACAAGCTGTGGATCGACGCCTACGGCGAGAACTTCGGCCGCGACGACATGTACCTGTCGCTGCGGGGCGGGGAGTACGACCGCTACAAGTACCGCATCTACTCGAACTGGATTCCGCACAACTTCGCGTTCGGCGCGCGGACGCCGTACGACGGCGTCGGCTCCAACTTGCTGGTCGGGACGTTCCCGTCCCCCAACCCCGACAGCTGGAACCAGTTCGATCTGGGATACCAGCGCAAGGATACCGGTGGGCACTTCGAGTGGCAGGGGTTGAGCCCGTGGTACTTCCGCGTTGAAGGTAACCACGTCACGACGGACGGCACCAAGGTCGGCTCCGCAGCGCTCGGCAACAGCCCGGGCAACGGCTTCGCCGATCTGGCGTTCCCCGTGTCGTACACGACGGATACGGTAACGGCCGAGGGGGGCTACAGCACGCGGTCGATGCAGTTCTCGGCCAGCTATCTGTACAGCAAGTTCGGCAACGACAACAAGGTCTTGCAGTGGACGAATCCGTTTTTCGCCAACCAGCTCGACAACACGTACCTGCCGCTCGACAACGACTACCAGCGCATCGCGTTCAACGGCGTCCTGCGTGATCTCCCGTACGGATCGACGCTCTCCGCGCGCTACACCTGGTCGCTAACCACCAACGACACGTCGGTCCCGCAGTTCGCGCTGAACACCGGCGGCGTCTACGTGCCGACGCTGCCCAACAACAGCACGTTCGACGGCGACCTTGTCAACCAGACGTTCTCGCTGTCGCTGACGTCGACGCCGATCAAGAACCTCGATACCAAGATCTATTACAACTGGTACGACCTCGACAACAACTCGACGCACGTCACGTTCGACGCGGCGTCGGCGGTCGACTGCAACGGGCCCTGTCAGAACGAGCTCTACAGCTATCGCAAGAACAACGCCGGCATCGAGGGACTGTACCGGTTCGACCGCGCCAACCGGCTGTCCGGCGGCTGGGACTACATCGACGTGGACCAGACGCGCATCGACTACGACGACTACACCACCAACCGGTTCTGGGTCGAGTACAAGAACACCTCGCTCGAGAACGTCACGGCGCGCTTCAAGTACTGGTATCTGGAGCGCCGCAGCAACTTCCTGCTGGGCGACGCCGGCACCGGGCCGAACGATCCGCTCTACCTCAACCGATTCATCAACCGCTTCGACAACTCGCCGCTCGACCAGAACGTGTTCAAGGCGACGCTCGACTGGAGTCCGGCGCCGCTGCTCGACACTTCCTTCGAGTACATCTACAAGGACAACAGCTACAAGGGCACGACGCTCGGCCGTACCGGCGACCGCCGCAACGAGGTCTTCGGCACCGTGTCGTACGGCGACCTCAACAAGTGGCGGGTCACGCTGATGGGCGACTACGAGTGGGTGAAGTACGACTCGTATCACCGCAACATCAGCGACTCGGCCCTTCCGGGCGCCTTCGATCCGTCGACGTCGCCGAACAGCTCGAACTACAACTGGTCGGCGACCAACGACGACAACAACTGGATGGTCGGCGTCGGGCTCGACTGGTACGCGACCGACAAGCTGACGATCAAGGGCTCGGCGCTGTACTTCGAATCGGACGGCCAGTCCGACGTCGTCAGTCAGAACAACTTCGGCAATCCGCTGCCGATCAACGCCTACGACAACTGGAAACGCACGTCGCTCAACCTGAAGGCGATCTACGCGCTCAGCAAGACGTGGTCGTTCACGGGCGGCTACGCGTACGAGCGCACCCGCTACAGCGACATCGCGTTTGACGGGTACCAGTACACCATCCCGTTCCCTGGGGTGACGAACAACACGGGGCAGAGCTACCTCAACGGCTATCGCGCCTTCACCAACGCGGACGCCAACATCTTCTATCTGCTGGCGACGTACAAGTTCGACCTGACACCGCCGGCCCCGGCGAAGGTCGCTGAACCGCCCAAGGTATCGCCGGTCGCCGCGGCACCCCCGCCGCCGCCCGCTCCTCCGCCTCCACCCCCGCCGCCCCGCCGCCGCCGCAGGTGCAGCGGATCACGCTGGACGCCAAGGTCCTGTTCGACTTCGACAAGGCGGTGTTGAGGCCCGAGGGCCAGGCGGCGATCGACAGCCAGGTCGTCGGCAGTCTGTCGCGGATCCAGAAGCTCGAAGTCGTCCTTGTCACCGGCCACACCGACCGACTTGGCTCGGAAGCCTACAATCAAAAGCTGTCCGAGCGTCGCGCGGACGCAGTGCGCGATTACCTCGTCGGCAAGGGCGTTGCCCAAGGACAAGATCGAGACCATCGGCGTCGGCGAAAAGTCAGCCCGTCGTGCAGTGCGACCAGAAGGCGCTGAAAGCGCTGATCGAGTGCCTGCAACCGAACCGTCGCGTCGAGGTGCAGGTCAAGGGCGAATCGACGAAGTAATCCGGCGATGCCGCGCGGCGGGTGTCGTGGTCGCGCTCCACGCTACGGAGGCGCAGGAGCAGCGGTGCGTCCGCCATAGAGGACGTCGGCGCGCGCGACGAACGCGTCAATGAACCTCCCTGTCACGCGTTCGAGTACCGGGCCGGCGACACCGCGCAGGAGTGCGTTGTCGAATTCACAGCGCAGCGCGAATTCGATCTTGCACGCGGAGGGCGCGAGCGCGCGGAGACGCCAGTCGCCCTCGAAGCGGCGGAAGGGCCCACGCTCCATCCGCACCGACAGCCACTCGGGGCGCCTTTTCGGGTTGCGCGTGACGATCTCGAAATTGACACCGTGCCATGCGACGGCGATACGCGCCGCGACAATCGCGTCGTCGCGCTCGAGGATCGTTGCGGCGGTGCACCATGGCAGGAACGCCGGATAGTGCTCGGCGCGCTCGATCAGGTCGAACATGTCCTCGGCCGAATACGCGATCAGCGCGGACCGATGCACGTCCATCACGCGTGCTCCGACGGAAGCCGGCTGCCCGGCCGCCGATCCTGCCGTCGGGCGCGCGACGGAAGGCGCCGGCTATTGACGCCCGTCCGCGGTCCTAGCATCATCGAACGATGCGCCGCTTGGCGCGCGACCTCGAACCCTGATCCGGAGAGACCCATGAAATCGCTTGTGCTGATCGCGGCTTGCTCGGCGGCGCTGTTCGCGGCGCCGGCCCTGGCGCAGGAGGACCTCGCCAAGAGCGCCGGATGTCTCAACTGTCATGCGACCGACACGAAGAAAGCCGGGCCGTCCTTCAAGGAGATTGCGGCCAAGTACAAGGGCAAGGCGGACGCCGAGGCGACGCTCGTTGCGAAGCTGAAGGACGGCAAGGGCCATCCGGCGGTCAAGGCGAGCGAGGCCGACCTCAAGGGCATCGTCAAGTGGGTGCTGGCGATGTAAGCACGCGCCACGGCGCATGAAAAAAGCCGGCGCAAGCCGGCTTTTTTTGTGGACCTATGGCGCCTTGTGCGCGATGCCCTTGTGGCAGTCGATACAGGTCGCGGCGCCCGCCAGCACCTGCTGGTGCATCGGCTGCACGAAATCCTTTTGCTTCTTGACGACATCTGCCGTGAACACGTGACAGACCCGGCAGTTGGCCGAATTGTTGGCCTTGTACTCGGCCCAGACCGACTCGGCCATGTGTGCGCGTTCCTTGTTGAACTTCTCCTCGGTCGAGATGACGCCGCGCATCTCGCCGATGACGTCCTTCACGCCGGCCTTGGCCTTGTACCAAAGGAGCTCGGGGTAGTCGTGCGGGATGTGGCAATCGTGACACCCGGCCGCGACGCCGGTGCGGTTGACATGATGTCCGCTCTGCCGATATTCGTTCGCGACCCACTGCATCGAGTGGCACGCGCCGCCGCAGAACTCGTTGGTCCCGGTAGCGGTGACCATGACCTGCGTGCCGATCACGCCGACCGCCCCGATCACCAGCCCGAGCCCAACGAGCGCCAGCACCGACCATCGCGCACTCGGTGAAGTGAGCCGCTGCCACGCGCGACCGAGGGCCCCGCGCCGCACGTTCGTGTCACTGTTCTCCTCCATTGTGCCCCCGCGTCTGAAGAGCCCGTCGGCGCGTGTCCGCACCCGCGCGGCACCCGCATTCGAGCGGCTAGTCTACTGCGATTCAATTCACGCGCGCTACAGCAGATCGTCGAGCGGCAGCAACGAATACATCGGCAGGTAACCGCTGGCGTCGATCGTCAGGTGAATCAAGGCGCGGTCAGTCGCGCAGCACGTACAGCCCAGCGCAGAGGGCCATGCCAATCGCGTACATCAGCCAGGTGTGCGAAATGAAGTACGGATAGGCCATCAATGCGATGCCGATGACCATCGGCTTCCAAAGCGCGAGTTTCTTGCCGTAGACGAAAACGGCCAAACCGATCGCGCCAAACAGGATCGAGCCGAAGAGGAGGGAAGGGTTGGCGAGCAAGGCGTCGTTTGCGGTGCAATAGAAGCCGGCCGGTCGGCCGCATGTGGTCGCCATGAGTCAGTTGACCTTGGCGAACGGCCCTATCTATACTCGATCGTCGCATGGCGGATCGTCGTATCGACCCTGCTAGGCGAGGATTGCTGCTTTGACGCCCGTTGCGTCCCATCGTTCGGGCTTCGCGATCACACCGTACCACCTCCGTAAAACTGCAAGCGCCACCCCCCGGCCAGGTGCCGCGTCATTTCCCCCGCAATAGCGTCTGAAGGCACGCAGAACACGATTGTGCAGGACCCGCCATGGAGGTGCAGCGGGGTCGAGCCGACTGTCAACAAACGAGGAGGAGCACATGAAGGTGGATAAGCGCCATTCACGGCGAGATTTCTTCAAGGCAGGCCTTGCGACAGGCGTCGGCGTCGCACTGCCAGGTTCCATCGCACAGGCAAAGGACAACGGCAACAGCGATTCCGCAGACGATGGGCTCACGCTTGTCAACGGGCGCATCCACACGATGGATGATCAGAATCGGATTGTGAGCGCGGTCGCAATCCGCAACGGCCGCTTCGTTTCGGTCGGAAACGCATCGAATCCGGGACCGGGAAAGAGCGTCATCAATCTGCACGGACGCACGGTGGTGCCGGGACTCATCGAGAGCCACACGCATTTCGTCAGCCTCGCGAACCGTCCCGGCTATCACGTGGCGCAATGGGAACTTGCTTCGAACCTTGCGGAGGTCCTGGCGTTCCTCGCAGCGCGCCGGCAGGGTGTTCCGGCGGGTCAGTTCATCACGGCGATGGGTGCCGGCACGCCGCGGATGTTCGCCGAGTTGCGCCTGCCGACGCTCGCCGAGATCGACTCGGTGGTGCCCGACCGGCCCGTGTTCCTCTACCAAGGCGGCGGCGGACCCGCTCGCACCAACACGCTCGGGAAACAGTTCTTCGAGAGCGCGACAGGCCCGCTCGCCGGGCCCTGCGTCGTCGGCGCCGACGGTTCGCTCGCCACCGTCGCAGGCGTGAACCACGCGAACCGCGCGCTCTACCACCTGCGCATCCGGCAGACCTTCGAGGACAAGAAGCGCAGCGCGCTCGATGCGATGGCGTACTCGGCCAGCGTTGGCGTCACCACGAATTTCGACCAGACGCTCGTTGCGAAAGCCACCGGCACCCTCGATCCACCTTCGCTCGATCCACAGCCGACCGACGCGCTCTTCAATCTCAACCATTTTCGCATGTACGACGCGTTGCTCGCGCTGCACCGCGAAGGGAAGACGTCCGTACGGCTGCAGATCAACTTCCTCCACAATCAGGCATTCATCGCGGCGCTGGGCGATCTCGATCACCAGTTGCCCGAGCTGCGCGAACGGCTCAAGAACCAGTTCCCGTTCTTCGGCGATGACATGCTGCGCACCGGCGGCATCGGCGAATGGGCCGCGCCCTTTGCCACCCCCGCCAACGCTAACGACTACGCCGTCTGGTACGAAGCACAGCGTCTCGTTGCCAAGGCCCGCTGGAGAAACGAGAACGCACAGGCCGGCAGCCCGACCAGTTCCGCCAACATCGAGCAGGTCGTCGCCACCTACGAGGCGATGGACCAGGAATTCGGCATCAAGGAACTGCGGTGGGGTTTGCAGCACGCGGACTTCGCGACGCCGAATCAGCTTGCCCGCCTCAAGAGCTTGAACTGCGCTGTTTCAATGTCCGGGTTCCGTTGGCTGAACGGTGTCCCGCGCGCCGACGGACTGCCGGTCGGGCCGCTCTATCCGCAGATCCTCGCGAGCGGCATCCATGCCGGCCTGCACGAGGACGGCGTGCATATCGCGCCTCACAATCCCTGGTTCGCGCTGCACTACGCGACGACCGGACTCAACGTTCTCGGCCAGCAGATCAATCCCGGGCAGCAGATCTCGCGCCAGCAAGCGCTCTACGCCTACACGCGTGGCAACGCCTGGTATCTCAATCGAGAGAACGATCTCGGCTCGATCGAAGAGGGCAAGCTGGCGGACCTTGTCGTGCTCGATCGCGATTACTTCGGCGTCAGCGATGCGGACATGCGCAGAACGCGCCCGGTGCTCACTGTCGTGGACGGCGAGGTCGCCTACGACGCGGGCGTCGTCTAACCCTGACCTGGCAGGCCGCTTCGGCGGCCTTTTTCTTATTCGAGGAGAAACGAAAGAGGTGGCGGAGAGATAGGGATTCGAACCCTAGATACGTTGCCGTATACCTGATTTCGAGTCAGGCGCCTTCGACCACTCGGCCATCTCTCCGGAGGCGCGAATTATAACTCAATCAACAAGTTGCCCGAGACCGCTCGCCGTTGCCCTGTATCAAAGGTGGTGCAGTAGCTCCGGCGGCGCGTGTTGACATCACTCGCCGAGTTCCTCGGGCCCGATCTCGCAGATCGCTGCCTGGACCACGTGACAGGCGAGCTTTCCCACGCTGTCGTAGCCAGGTGAAATTGCCGTCACCCTTAACGTGAGTCCCGCTACGTCTACCAGGTCGTTGACGTCGGCCGTCGTGGTAGTTCGAAGCAGCAGCACTGCATCCTCGCGCGCGGGAGGAGTCGCGGGGCGATCCGGCGAACTGCCGATTCTCGCGGAAACGTCCCGGTCGTCTCCGGGCAGTTTGAGAACGACGCAAAGCTCTTGGTTTGTTTCGCCGATTGCAGGTTGCGCCGACGCATCTGCGCGGATGATCTTTGTCACCGCGCATCGAACCTCGGCGTTGGCGGGAGGGGAGTTCGCTGCTTCTCGGGGCTTTGTCGGCACTCGGCTCCCCTTCGATCTCGAACGCTTCGCCGCGCCGATGCTAGAGGTCGCACGAATACCTCTTCACCGCGGCCTCGTCCCACGATATCCCGGTGCCTGGAGTATCTGGGATGTGCAGCCGGCCGCCTTCGATCCGGAACGGCTGCTCCAGGATCGGATCGGCCCAGTCCTGCCATTCTAGCCAATGCGCCGTTTCGGTGACGCGCATCACGTGCGCCGCCACTTCGGGATAGAGATGCGTCGACATCGGCACGCCCGCGGTACCGGCGATCGCCGCTGCGCGCAGCCATCCGGTGACGCCGCCGATGCGCATGAAGTCGGGCATAACGTAGTCGCACGCCTTGCAGCGCAGCGCGCGCAACAGATCGCCCGGGCCGTAGAAGTTCTCGCCGATCTGGATCGGCGTTGCGAGCTCGGCAGCGAGCTGCGCGTAGCCGTCGAAGTTCTCGTAGACGATTGGCTCCTCGATCCACGCGAGTCGAAGATCGTCGATCGCGTGGCAGCGTTCGAGCGCCTCGCTCATGTCCAGACCCTGATTGAAGTCGACCATCAGGTGCATGTCGTCGCCCACCGCCGCGCGGACGGCCGCGATCGTCGCGAGATCGTCGCGAAGGCGAGGCCGGCCGAGCCGCAGCTTGAGCCCGGAGAAACCGCCTTCGTCGCGCAGCTCGATCGCTTCCGCGGCGACGGCGGCTGGTTCCTTGAGCCACAGTCCGTTGCTGTTGTACGCGTTCACCGGGCCGACCGAGCCGCCCAGCAATTCGCACAGCGGCAGGCCGGCGGCCTTCGCGAGCGCGTCCCACGCGGCCATGTCGAGTCCGGATACGGCAATCGCCGCCATGCCGCCGTAGCCGACGAAGTGCAGCGATTTTCGCGCGAGCGCGTGCAGCTCGATGGGCGCCACGCGACGGCCGCCGAGCATGGCGCCGAAATCGACGAGCGCCGGCACCAGGTACTTCATGGTCTTGGCCGTGTACGGCTCGAGGTAGCTCCGTCCGACGATGCCCTCATCCGTCTCGAGATCGATCAGAATGAGCGGCCATTCGGTGATCGTCGCGATGCGCACGACGACAGGGCGCGCGAGCGGCAGCAGCACGGGCCGCGCACGTACCGAGCGAACCGTCAACGGCGGGATGCGCGGCGCGACCGCCGCTGCAGGAGTTGCCATCCGAACCTCCTCCGGCACGGTGGAGTATTCTATATAGACTGGTCTACTGGAGAAGTCAACATGAGCACGCCAGCACGCGCGGTCTCCGCCACGCGCGAGCGCATGATCGACGCGACGATCACGCTGCTGCGCCGTTCCGGCCTGTCCGGCGCCGGCATCAACGAAATCGTCCGCGAAAGCGGCGCCCCGAAGGGATCGCTGTATCACTTTTTCCCCGACGGCAAGCAGCAGATCGTCACGGAGGCGCTCACCCTGTATTCGCAGCGCGTCGTCGCGTTCATCGATGCGGCTCTTGGCGGAGCACGCACGCCCGCGGCGAAGGTCGAGGCGCTGTTCAAGGCGTTCGCCCGGCGTGTCGAGGAGGGCGATTTCCTGCATAGCTGTCCGGCAGCCACCGTGTGCCTCGACCTGGACGCCGAGCTCGAGCCTCTGCGGGTCGTCGTGGCCGAAGCGCTCGACGACTACCTTGCCGTGATCGGGAAGCACTTTCCGCTGCCCGATCGACGGCGGACGCGGTCGTTCGCGGGCCTGCTGCTCACCGCAATCGAGGGCGCATACATCCGTAGCCGCGCCGAGCGATCGGGAAGGCCGTTTCGCGAGGCCGGCGCATGGCTGGCGGAACTCGCGGGACGCGAATCACACTGAGTCCGCGGTACCATTCCGCACCGCCAGTTATGGGAATCCTCGGTCCTGCGCCGAGGTGCTGCGCTGCTCATGCCCAAGACGCCGAAAAAGACACCGACTCGCATCGACCAGATGCTGACGCTCGCGGGCCTCGGCGTGCTGATCGTCGGCTGCTTTCTCGTGCTCCAGCCGTTCCTCACCGCGGTCATCTGGGCGGCGATCCTCTGCGCGACGTCGTGGCCGCTGTACGAGCGCTATCGCAAGCGGTTCCAGCGTCACGAGTGGCTCGCGGCGACGATCATGCTCGTCATCATCACGGTCGTGCTCTTCGCGCCGTTCGTGATCGTCGGCGCTACGATCGCCGACAACGCCGACGCCGTCGAGCACTGGGCGCGCGACCTCATCGCCACAGGGCCGCCGGACCCGCCCGCGTGGGTTGCCGACTTGCCGGTGATCGGGCCGAACGCGGCGAGCTACTGGGCCGGCATGGCGCACGACACGGCGGCCGTGATGGCCGAGCTGAAAAAATACATCGAGCCTGCGCGCAAGCTGGCGCTCGCGTCGGGCATCACGGTCGTGGGTGCGCTCGTCCAGCTCGCGCTGTCGATCCTGGTCGCGTTCTTCATTTTTCGCGATGCCGAAGAGATCACGGGGCGCCTGCGCGGCGGCATCAGCCGGCTGGCCGGGGAGCGCGGCGCCCATCTCGGCAAGGTTGCGATCGCAACGGTGCGCGGCGTTGTGCTCGGCATCCTCGGCACCGCGATCGTTCAGGGCGTGCTTGCCGGCCTCGGCTTCTGGATCGCCGGCGTCAAGGCGGCGCCGTTGCTCGGCTTCATCACGTTCGTGTTGTCGCCGATACCCATCGGACCGCCGCTGGTGTGGATTCCCACGGGCCTGGCGCTGATCAATATGGGCGAGACCGGATGGGGCATCTTCGTGTTGCTGTGGGGTTTGCTCGTCGTGTCGACGATCGACAACATCATCCGGCCGCTGATCATCAGCGCGGGCAGCGACTTGCCGTTCGTGCTCGTGCTGCTCGGTGTGCTGGGCGGCGTCGTGGCGTTCGGATTCATCGGCGTCTTCCTCGGCCCGGTGCTGCTGGCGCTGGGCTACGCGCTGCTGAACGAATGGGCGACGCACCAGCCCGCGCCCGAAGAGGACGCGGTCGAACCGAAACGCGACGAATGACGCCGGCGGTCGCCGGCAGCGCGCGGATGAGACCGTGCGTGGATCAGCGCGCGGCGGCGGCCGCACGCTCGCGGTCGAGCGCGGTGCGAAAGGGCGACAGTGCCTGCACCATCTGCGAGAAGATCTTCGGATTCGCGGCGATGACCTGTCCGCCGTGCAGGTAGTCGCCTTCGCCGGCAAGATCGCCGATCAGTCCCCCGGCTTCCAGCACGAGCAGGCTGCCTGCAGCAACGTCCCACGGGTTCAATCCCACTTCGAAGAAGCCGTCGTACGAGCCCGCCGCGACATACGCGAGATCGAGCGCCGCGGCGCCCGGGACGGCGCAGGCCTGCGGTGTGCGTGATCATCGTGCGCATCATCTGGAGATAGGTATCGAGAAAGCTGCCGTCGCGGAACGGAAAGCCCGTGCCGATCAGGCAATCGCGCAGATGCTGGCGCCGCGAGACGCGGATGCGGCGGTCGTTCAGGAATGCGCCGCGGCCGCGCGTGGCGGTGAAGAGGTCGTTGCGCACCGGGTCGTAGATCGCGCCCTGGGTGACGACGCCGCGATGCGCCATCGCAATGGACACGCAGTACTGCGGGAAGCCGTGCAGAAAATTGGTCGTGCCGTCGAGCGGGTCGATGATCCAGACGTGCTCGGCGTCGAGGTTCTTGTCGCGGCTCGTGCCTTCTTCGGCGAGGATCGCGTGGTCGGGGTAGGCGGCGTGGATCGTCTCGACGATCGCGCGCTCGGCCTCGCGGTCGACTTCGCTGACGAAGTCCTTCGGTCCCTTCACCGTGACGGTGAGGAGATCGAGGTCGCGCGCGCCGCGATTGATGATGTTGCCGGCGCGCCGGGCGGCTTTCACCGCCGTCGTGAGCATCGGATGCATGGCGTGTAAAAAGAGCGGACGATCGGTATTCTACCTGCTGCCCGAGTCATGCTTGCCATGTCCGACCCCTCATCCGCCAATGAGCACGCCGCGGACGCTTTGCAGCGCATCCGCGTCGTTCTCGTGCGCACCAGCCATCCCGGCAACATCGGCGCGGCAGCGCGCGCGATGTTGACGATGGGTCTTTCGCAACTCGTCCTCGTCGCACCGAAGCGCTTTCCCGACGCCGAGGCCACGGCCCTCGCATCCGGCGCGACGAGCGTGCTCGATGGCGCGCGCGTCGTGGCGACGCTCGACGATGCGCTCGCCGGCGCGACGCTGACGATCGGTCTGTCTGCGCGGCCGCGTGAATTCGCCGGCCGCGTGCTGCCGGTGCGCGCGGCGGCGAGCGAGGCCGTCGCGCAGGCGCGGCGGGGCGATGTCGCGCTCGTCTTCGGCACCGAGATGTCCGGCCTCACGAACGACGAGCTTGCCCGCTGTTCAGCGGCCGCTACGATACCGGCGAATCCAGGCTACGGCTCGCTCAACCTCGCCGCGGCCGTGCAGGTCGCGGCGTACGAGTTGCGTGTCGCGGCGTTGTCCGACGCGGTCTGGACGGCGCCGGTGTTCGAGCGTGCGACGCAGGACGAAGTCGAGGGCCTGCACGCGCACGCGCGGAGCACGCTGACGGCGCTCGAATTCCTCAACCCGGCAATGCCGAAGCGACTGATGCCGCGCTTGCGGCGATTGTTCGGCCGCGCCGCGCTGGAGCGGGAAGAGGTGAACATCCTGCGCGGAATACTCGCGCGGGTCGACGAGCTCATCGCCACCGGCCGCGGCACTGGCAACATCAAGCGCAAGGCGCGGGGCGAATGACGGCGGTAACGACGCGCGCGGCGCTCGCCGCCGACCCGCACTGCCGCAATTGCGGCGCGCTCACTGCCGGCGACTATTGCGCCGTCTGCGGACAGGAAACGCGAGTGGCGCTGCCGACGGCGCGCCAGTTCATGCGCGAAGCCACGGGCCGCTTGATCGCATGGGATGGCCGACTGTGGCGAACGCTGTACGCGCTGGCCTTTCGCCCGGGTTCCCTGACCAAGGCGTACCTCGCGGGACGGCGGCGCTACTACGTGCGCCCGGCGCGCCTTTTCCTCGCGATGTCGTTGATCCTGTTTGCGGTGATCCGCTTCGAGATCGGGACGAGCGGCACCGGCGACCTGCTGCTCTTCGACGCCAAGGAGAGCACCAAAGCTGCAGAGGAGCCCGCCGTCGCGCCGAAGACATCGGGAATTTCCATCGGCGTCGACGAGAACATGAAACTCACGGTGGGCGGCCCCGACTCGTATCTCGCCGTGAAGCTCCGCGAGCGCTTCGACCGGTTCAACCGCCTGACGCCGACGGAGAAAACGGAGCGGCTCGTCGACGGCGCGCTTCGCTACGGCACATACGTGATCTTCCTTCTGCTGCCGGTCTTTGCGGCGCTGCAGATGGTCTCCTACGTCGGGCGCGCGCGCAGCCATCCGGGACGGCCGAAGCTTTACGCGGAGCATCTCGTCTACGCGGCGCATCTGCATACGTTCTGGTTCCTCGTGCTGATCGCCGCGCTGGTCGTGCCGTGGCAGCCGGTGCGGATCGCGCTTGGACTCTGGGTCGTCTACTACGTCGGGCGCGCGAAGCGAAATGTGTATGGCGGACCCTGGTGGGCGCGCCTCGCGCGGTCGCTTTTCGTGGCGACGGCCTACGGCATCGCGGTGGTCACGGGGATCGCGCGGACTGATGCTGGCGTCGATCCTGTTGAGGTGACGCCCGAATACTTGAGTGAAACCATCGGGTATGTCAAAATGAGCCCATGTTCGATCGCCTCCGCGAAGACATCCGCGTCGTCTTCGACCGCGACCCTGCGGCCCGGTCGACGTTCGAAGTGGTGACTTGCTACCCCGGCTTCCACGCACTGGTCTGGCATCGCGCCGTCGTCAATCGGGTGTGGCGCTGGGGTTTTCGCTGGTTCGCGCGCTGGCTCGCGCATTGGGGCCGGTGGCTGACCGGAATCGAGATCCACCCCGGCGCGACCATCGGCCGCCGCGTGTTCATCGATCACGGCATGGGAGTCGTGATCGGAGAAACCGCGGAAATCGGCGATGATTCAACGCTTTACCATGGAGTCACGCTCGGCGGGACGTCGTGGAACAAGGGCAAGCGCCATCCGACGCTCGGCCGCAATGTGGTGATCGGCGCCGGCGCCAAGATCCTGGGGCCGATCCTGGTCGGGGACGGCGCCAAGGTCGGGTCCAATGCCGTGGTGGTGCGGGACGTGCCGCCCGGCTCGACCGCCGTGGGCATCCCCGCGCGCATCGCTACGCCGGCGGACCAGGCGCGCCGCGAGGCGCAGGCGACGCAGATCGGGTTCTCGCAGTACGCCATCTCGGCGGACATGAACGATCCCGTCGTCCAGGCGATCCACAAGTTGCTCGACCACGCCGCGGAGACCGACGATCGCATGAACAAGCTCGTTGCCCAGCTTCAGCAGGACGGCGTCGATTGCGGGGACGCCAAGGCGCTCGTCGAGGCGTTCGATCCCGGCCAGATCAACAAGATGCTTGAGTGAACTAATCGGGCATTTAGTTGACTAAATCGTTCGGGTATAGGTAAAATACTGTTACGTTGGATATTTTTCCCATTCCATGACGCTTGAACGGCAGCTAGACCGACCGCGACGAAGCCACCACGGAAAACGCACATGCGACTTACCACCAAAGGACGGTTTGCCGTCACGGCGATGATCGACGTGGCGATGCACGGCAGCCACGGTCCGGTTACGCTGGCGGCGGTCTCCGAGCGCCAGCGGATCTCGCTGTCGTATCTGGAGCAACTCTTCGGCAAGCTGCGCCGCCATGGACTGGTCGACAGCGTCCGCGGACCGGGCGGCGGTTATAACCTCGCGCGCGGCGCCGAGGCAGTTTCGGTGGCCGATGTCATCGTTGCGGTCGATGAGCCCATCGATCAGACGCAATGCGGCGGACGCGAAAACTGCCTGGACGATCGACGCTGCATGACGCACGAGTTGTGGGCTGCGCTGAACGCCCACATCTTCTCGTTCCTGAGCTCGGTGACGCTGGCCGACCTCGTCCGCCAGCAGCAGCCGAAGAATGGCGACGTTGCAGTCCTTCAGGATCACCGAAATCAAACCGCCGGCCCGGCTCCGCGGACCCGCGAGCCCGCCGACGCCGTCTAGGCTCACCAGTCACCGACGCCCGATCGCCAACACGACATGAAGCTTCCGATCTACCTCGATTACTCGGCCACCACGCCGGTCGACCCGCGCGTCGCGCAGAAGATGATCCCGTACCTGACGGAGCACTTCGGCAACCCCGCGTCGCGCTCGCATTCGTTCGGCTGGACCACCGAAGCAGCCGTCGAGGAAGCGCGCAACCACGTGGCGGCGCTGGTCAATTGCGATCCGAAGGAGATCGTGTGGACGTCGGGCGCCACCGAGGCGATCAACCTGGCGCTCAAGGGCGCGGCGCACTTCTACCGCGACAAGGGGAAGCACCTCGTCACGGTGAAGACCGAGCACAAGGCGACGCTCGACACGATGCGCGAGCTCGAGCGCGAAGGCTACGAGGTGACGTATCTCGACGTGATGGAGAACGGCCTGCTCGACCTCGATGCTTTCAAGGCTGCGCTGCGCCCCGACACGAGCGTCGTGTCGGTGATGTACGTCAACAACGAGATCGGCGTGATCCAGGACGTCGCCGCGATCGGCGAGATCTGCCGCGCGCGCGGCATCATCTTCCACGTCGACGGCGCGCAGGCCTCGGGCAAGGTGCCGATCGACCTCGCGAAGCTGAAGGTCGACCTGATGTCGTTCTCGGCGCACAAGACTTACGGCCCGAAGGGCATCGGCGCGCTGTTCGTCCGCCGCAAGCCGCGCGTGCGCATCGAGGCGCAGATGCACGGTGGCGGCCACGAGCGCGGCATGCGCTCCGGCACGCTGGCGACGCACCAGATCGTCGGGATGGGCGAGGCGTTCCGGCTCGCCAAGGTCGAGATGGCGACCGAGAACGAGCGCATCCGGATGCTGCGCGACAAGCTGCTGAAGGGTCTGTCGGAGATCGAAGAGGTCTACGTCAACGGCGACATGGAGCAGCGCGTGCCGCACAACCTCAACATCAGCTTCAACTATGTCGAAGGCGAGAGCCTGATCATGGCGATCAAGGACATCGCGGTTTCTTCGGGATCGGCCTGCACGTCGGCATCGCTCGAGCCGTCGTACGTTCTGCGCGCGCTTGGCCGCAACGATGAGCTCGCGCACAGCTCGATCCGCTTTACGGTGGGCCGCTTCACGACCGAAGAAGAGGTCGACTATGCGGTTGGCCTGCTGCATCGGAAGATCGCGAAGCTGCGCGAGCTGTCGCCGCTGTGGGAGATGTACAAGGAAGGCGTGGACCTGAACACGGTTCAGTGGGCTGCGCACTGACGCAAGGAGTACGAAATGGCATACAGCGAAAAAGTCATCGATCACTACGAGAATCCGCGCAACGTCGGCTCGTTCGAGAAGAGCGCCGAGGGCGTGGGCACCGGCATGGTCGGCGCCCCCGCATGCGGCGACGTGATGAAGCTGCAGATCAAGGTCGGCAAGGACGGCCTGATCGAGGACGCGAAGTTCAAGACGTACGGCTGCGGCTCGGCCATCGCATCGTCGTCGCTCGTCACCGAATGGGTGAAGGGCAAGTCGCTCGACGAAGCGATGTCGATCCGCAATACGCATATCGCCGAGGAGCTTGCGCTGCCGCCGGTGAAGATCCACTGCTCGATCCTCGCCGAGGACGCGATCAAGGCCGCGGTCGCCGACTATCGGGCGAAGCACGGTGACGACGGCGCAG
This sequence comes from uncultured beta proteobacterium, assembly GCA_963851465.1. Classification (GTDB taxonomy): domain Bacteria; phylum Pseudomonadota; class Gammaproteobacteria; order Burkholderiales; family Casimicrobiaceae; genus VBCG01. Next base: position 101,518 of record CAWKPJ010000003.1, on the reverse strand, counting down.
CGTCCGACACGAGCGTTACCGCGCAACCGCAGCGCGAGCCGCAGAAGGCCGCGGCGGACTGAGCGAATGAGACCGGCGTCACGCTCACCCCGAGCGCCGCAAAGCACGTCGCGGCGCATATCGCCAAGCGCGGCAAGGGCATTGGGCTCCGTCTCGGCGTGCGCACGACCGGCTGCTCCGGCCTTGCGTACAAGCTCGAGTACGCGGACGAAGTGCGTCCCGAGGATCACCGCTTCGACAGCAATGGCGTCGTCGTGCTCATCGACCCGAAGAGCCTGCCGTATCTCGCCGGAACGGAGCTGGACTTCGCCCGCGAAGGCCTCAACGAAGGCTTCAAGTTCAACAACCCGAACGTCAAGGACGCCTGCGGCTGCGGCGAGTCGTTCACCGTCTGAAAGAGAAGCACAATGAAATTAAGCGCACGCAACCAGCTCGCCGGAACGGTCAAGAAGATCGTTCCAGGCGCGGTGAATGCTGAAGTCACCCTCGACTGCGGTGGTGTCGAAATCGTCGCCATCATCACCAGCGACTCCGTCCAGCGGCTCGGGCTCGTCGCGGGCAAGCGCGCCTACGCGGTGGTCAAGGCCAGCGACGTGCTGGTCGCCATCGACTGAGGTTCGGCCAGCGGCCCGTGCGAAGGGCGGCGCGGCCGCCCTTTTTGCTGACCTGGCGCGATTACCGCCGACGACTGCGACCTTCATGATCGACTTCGCGCGCAATTACTTCGAGCTGTTCGGGTTGCCACAGCGCTATCGCTTCGACCCGGGCTCACTCGAGCGTGCCTACCGGGAGCTGCAATCCGAAGTGCATCCGGACCGGTTTGCCGGTGCCGGCGACGCACAGAAGCGCGTTGCGCTGCAGTCGTCGGCGCACGTGAACGAGGCTTACCGGGCACTGCGCGATCCGGTCGAGCGCGCGCACTATGTGCTGAAGCTCCACGGCGTCGACGCGCTGGCGGAGACTGACACTGCGCTGCCGTTCGATTTTCTGGAGCGTCAACTCGAGCGGCGCGAAGCCGCCGAAGCCGCCGTCGCGGCGCGCGACGTGCGCGCGCTTACGGCACTGGTCACGGAGATTCGCGGCGAAGCGACCGACCGTGAAGTCATGCTGGCGAAAACGCTCGACGACGACCAAGCCTACGCCGAGGCCCGGATGCGTGTGCGTGAGCTCAAGTTCCTGCAGAAGCTGGCGTCCGACATCGACGCGATGCTCGAGGCGCAGGACGACGGCTGATGGCGCTCTTCCAGATCTCCGAACCGGGCGAGACGCCGCTGCCGCATGCGCGCAAGCGCGCGATCGGCATTGACCTCGGCACGACGAACTCGCTCGTCGCCACCGTGCGCAACGGCCTGGCCGTGGTGCTGCCGGACGAGGAGGGTCGCCCGCTGGTGCCGTCGATCGTCCGCTATCGTGACGCCGGCGTCGACGTCGGTTACGAGGCGATGGCGCACCAGGCCGAAGATCCGCAGAACACGATCGTGTCGGTCAAGCGGATGATGGGGCGCGGTCTCGCCGATCTCGCCGACGACCGGCGCTTTCCGTACCGCTTCCACGATACGCCCGGCATGGTGCGGATCGGCACGCGCGCGGGCATCAAGACACCGGTCGAGATTTCGGCGGAGATCCTGCGCGCGTTACGCGCGCGCGGCGAAGCGTCGCTCGGCGGACCGATCGACGGTGCAGTGGTCACCGTCCCGGCGTACTTCGACGATGCGCAACGGCAGGCGACGAAGGACGCCGCGCGGCTTGCCGGCCTGCCGATCCTGCGACTGCTGAACGAACCCACCGCGGCGGCGGTCGCCTACGGCCTCGACAACGCGGCGGAAGGGACGTACGCCGTCTACGATCTCGGCGGCGGCACATTCGACATCTCGATCCTGACGCTCACCCGCGGCGTGTTCGAAGTGCTGGCCACCAACGGCGATTCCGCGCTGGGCGGCGACGACTTCGACCATCGCGTGTTCTGCTGGATCATCGAGGCGGCGAAGCTGCCGCCGCTCTCGCCTGCGGATGCGCGCCTGCTGCTGGTCAAGTCGCGCGAAGCGAAGGAGATGCTGACGGGGCACGACGCCGCGCCGCTGATCGCCACGCTCTCCGATGGCACCAAGGTCGACCTGACGCTCACCAAGGCGATCTTCACCGACATTACGCGCAACCTCGTCGCCAAGACGCTGCCGCCGATGAAGCGTGCATTGCGCGACGCCGGCATCGCGGCCGGCGATGTGAAGGGCGTCGTGCTGGTCGGCGGCGCGACGCGGATGCCGCAGATCCGCCGCGCGGTGGCGGAGTTCTTCGGCCAGCCGCCGCTGACCAATCTCAATCCGGATGAGGTGGTGGCGCTGGGCGCAGCGATCCAGGCGAACAAGCTGGCGGGCAACCGCGAGACGAACGACGACTGGCTGCTGCTGGACGTCATCCCGCTGTCGCTCGGCCTCGAGACGATGGGCGGATTGGCGGAGCGGATCGTGCCACGCAATTCCACGATTCCCGTTTCGCGTTCGCAGGAGTTCACGACGTACAAGGACGGCCAGACGGCGATGGCGATCCACGTCGTGCAAGGGGAGCGCGAGAAAGTCGCCGATTGCCGGTCGCTCGCGCGCTTCGAGTTGCGCGGCATCCCGCCGATGACCGCGGGCGCGGCGCGCATCCGCGTAACGTTCGAGGTCGACGCCGACGGCCTCTTGTCCGTGTCCGCGCGCGAGCAGACGACGGGCATCGAAGCGGCGATCACCGTCAAGCCGTCGTACGGGCTTGCCGACGACGAGATCGCGCGGATGCTCGAGGATTCGTTCGCCCACGCGGAGGACGACATGAAGGCGCGCGCACTCGCGGAGGTGCAGGTCGAGGCCGACCAGATCCTTGTCGCCACGCGCAACGCGCTCGCGGCGGATGGCGACCTGCTGGACGTCGACGAGCGTGCCGAAATCGAGACCGCGATCGCTGCCGTTGCCGCGCTGCGCGACGGCGACGATCATCTCGCGCTGCGTGCTGCCGTCGAAGCGTTGAACCGCGCCACCGGCGAGTTCGCCGGCCGGCGCATGGATCGCAGCGTCAGCGCGGCGCTCGCGGGCAAGCGCATCGACGCGGTGCTCTGACGATGCCCGAGATCGTCGTCCTGCCGCATCCCGAGCTCTGCCCCGACGGCAAGACGTTCGAGGGCACGAAGGACCTGTCGCTGCTCGACAACCTGCTCGACCAGGGCATCGCGGTCGAGCATGCGTGCGAGAAGTCCTGCGCGTGCACGACGTGCCACGTCATCGTGCGCGAGGGCTTCGGCTCGCTCGCCCCGTCGACCGAGGACGAAGACGATCTCCTCGATCGGGCGTGGGGCCTGACGCCGGTGTCGCGGTTGTCGTGCCAGGCGAAGCCGGGCGACGCGAAGCTCGTCGTCGAGATTCCGAAGTACACGATCAACTACGCCAAAGAGAACAAGTGATGAAGTGGACCGATTCGCTGGAGGTGGCCATCGCTCTTGCCGACGCGCGTCCCGACGTCGATCCTGCGCGCGTCAACTTCGTGGATCTGCGTAACTGGGTGCTCGCGCTGCCGGGCTTCGACGACGACCCGAAGCATTGCGGCGAGAAGGTTCTCGAGGCGATCCAGATGGCGTGGATCGACGAGGCAGACTGATGTCGTTGCAAGTCAGGCTTCAGCCTGACGGGTTCAGTTGAACAAATTGAGCACTGCGTCCAGCCCGCAGTGATCGATCGCGTGCGTGGCCTGCGCGCGCACCGCGGGCTTCGCGTGGTAGGCGATCGACACGTCCGCCTGCGCGAGCATCGGCAGGTCGTTCGCACCGTCGCCGATCGCGACGACGAGGCCGTCGGCACCGCGCAGCTCCAGCGCGCACTGCCGCAGCATCGCCGCCTTCGCAGAAGCGTCGACAATCTCGCCTGTCACGCGCCCGGTAAGCTTGCCGCCGACGATTTCGAGCGTGTTCGAGAGCGTGAAGTCGAGCTCGAGCCGCTCCTTCAGCCGATCGGTGAAGAACGTGAATCCGCCGGAGACGAGCAGCAGCCGGGCGCCGATCGCCTTGACGTCGGCGATCATCCTCTCCGCTCCCGGCGACAGGCGCAGGCGCTCGTCGTAGACGCGTTCCAGCGCGCCGACCGGCAATCCCGCGAGGAGCGCCACGCGCTCGGTCAGGCTCGCGCGAAAGTCGATCTCGCCGCGCATCGCGCGCGCGGTGATCGCCGCGACCTGCGGCTTGATTCCCTGCAGGTCGGCGATCTCGTCGATGCACTCGATCGTGATCAGCGTCGAGTCCATGTCCATCGCGACGAGGCGCACCCGGTCGAGCGAGCGCGCGCGCGGCAGGAGGGCACAGTCGTAGCCCGCGCCAAGGCAGGCTTCGGCGACGCCGGCGTGCGCCATGACGTCACGCAGCGCATAGCCTTCGTTGCCGGCACGCGTGACGGGCTCGATCGCGTCGGTGTCGGTCAAGAGCGCGAGAATGTCGAGGTCCTCGCGCAGCACCACGGGCGCCTGAACGACGAGGTCCAGCGGCGCGCCAGGCGCCGCGTCGGGCGGCAGGTTCATCGCGCGCCCACAGACGGCGTCAGGCCGCGCGCGGAACGACGCGGCCCGCGCAGAGCTTCGCGCGGTCGCGCGCCTGTGCCGTATCGCGTCCGGTCGCGAGCGCGACGCCCATCCGGCGCTTCTTGTAGGCCTCGGGCTTGCCGAAGAGGCGCAGGTCGCTCTGCGGCACGGCGAGCGCGTCGGCGACGTTGTCGAAGCGCACGCCGCGCGCGTCGACGCCGCCGTAGATCACCGCGGAGGCGCCCGGTGCGACAAGACGCGTGTCGACCGGCAGGCCGAGGATCGCGCGCGCATGGAGCTCGAACTCGCTTTGCGCCTGCGTGCACATCGTCACCATGCCGGTGTCGTGTGGACGCGGGCTGACTTCGGAGAACCACACCTCGTCGCCGCGGACGAACAGCTCGACGCCGAACAGGCCGCGCCCGCCGAGCTCGGCGGTGACCTTGCCGGCGATATCGCGCGCCTTCGCCAGCGCCACGTCCGACATCGGTTGCGGCTGCCACGACTCGACGTAGTCGCCGTTGACCTGGAGGTGGCCGATCGGCTCGCAGAAGCGCGTCTCGGCCTCGCCGTCGGCGGCGCGCGTGCGCACCGTCAGCAGCGTGATCTCGTAGTCGAACTCGACAAGGCTCTCGACGATGACGCGGTTGCTGCGCACACGACCGGCACTTTCCGCGTACTGCCACGCGGCGGTCACTTCGTCCTTGGTGCGCACCAGCGATTGGCCCTTGCCCGAGGACGACATCACCGGCTTGACGACGCAGGGATAGCCGATGCCGCGGCCGCCGTTGCCGTCGATCGCGGCGCGCAGCTCGTCGAGACTGCCCGCGAAGCGATAGGCCGACGTCGGCAGCTTGAGCGTCTCGGCGGCCAGGCGCCGGATGCCTTCGCGATTCATCGTGAGCTGCGCGGCGCGCGCCGTCGGGATCACTTCCGCGAGGCCGGCGGCCTCGATGTCGACGAGCGCCTCGGTGGCAATCGCTTCGATCTCCGGCACGACGATATGCGGCCGCTCCTGCTCGATCAGGCGCCTGAGCGCGGCGGCGTCGGTCATCGCTATGACGTGTGCACGATGCGCCACCTGATGCCCTGGCGCATTGGAGTACCGATCGACGGCGATGGTCTCGCAGCCGAGCCGCTGCAGCGCGATGATCACTTCCTTGCCCAGTTCCCCGCTGCCGAGCAGCATGACGCGGGTAGCAGTGGGCGAGAGCGGAGTTCCCAGCGAGATCATCGGATGCCATGTGACGGGCGAATCGGCCATTTTAGTGGATTTTGTGCATAGCAGCAAAACGGCCGTTCCCGCATGGGAATATCCATAAGGCCAAATCGACCGATCATCGAACGCACGAAATGCTTATCATTGTCGGTTCCCTCCCTGCGAGGTGAATCCGAGGAGAAACGACATGGCAATCCGTCTTGGGGATATCGCGCCCGACTTCGAGCAGGACTCGAGCGAAGGCCGCATCAGCTTCCACGAATGGCTCGGCGATGGCTGGGGCGTTCTGTTCTCGCATCCGGCCGACTTCACGCCGGTGTGCACGACCGAGCTCGGCATGACGGCGAAGCTCAAGGACGAGTTCGCGAAGCGCAACGTGAAGATCATCGCGTTGTCGGTCGACCCGGTCGAGTCGCACAAGAAGTGGATCGAGGACATCAACGACACGCAGAAAACGAAGGTCAACTTCCCGATCATCGCCGACGCCGACCGCAAGGTTTCGCTGCTCTACGACATGATCCACCCGAACGCGAGCGCGACGCAGACAGTGCGCTCGGTGTTCATCATCGATCCGGCGAAGAAGGTTCGCCTCACGCTGACCTACCCCGCGTCGACCGGCCGCAACTTCGACGAGATTCTGCGGGTGATCGACTCGATCCAGCTGACCGAGTACAACCAGGTCGCCACGCCGGTGAACTGGAAGGACGGCGACGATGTCGTGATCGTGCCGGCGCTGCAGGATCCCGAGGTGATCAAGCAGAAGTTCCCGAAAGGTTACAAGGCGCTGCGGCCTTATCTGCGGATGACGCCGCAGCCCGAGCGCAAGCGCTGACGCTGCACTCCTTGCTAGGTCAGGCTTCAGCCTGACGGGTCAGCGCCGCTTTTTTCCGCGCGGGGGCGGCGGGCTCTCGCGCGAAAGCGGCTCGCTGAAGCGGGGTCGCGGCACCGCAGGCGCCGCGACCTCGGCCAGCGTGAAGTCGATCTTCGCGGTTTCGAGGTCGACGCGCACGACGCGCACGCGCACGCGGCCGGCCAGCTGGAACGTCCGGCCGCTCTTCTCGCCGATCAGCGCGTGCCGCGCCTGCTGGAAGTGGAAGTAGTCGCGGCCGAGCTCGGTGACGTGGACGAGGCCGTCGATGTTGAGTCCGTCGAGCGTGACGAAGAGTCCGAAGCTCGCGACGCCGCTGATCGTCCCGTCGAATTCCTCGCCGATCCGATCCTGCATGTAGAAGCACTTGAGCCATTGCGTGACGTCGCGCGACGCGTCGTCGGCGCGCCGCTCGGTCATCGAGCAGTGCACGCCGAGGGCGTCCCACGATTGACCTGAAGGCGTGTAGCGCTTGCCGGCGAGGACTGCCTTGATCGCGCGGTGAACGAGAAGATCGGGATAGCGGCGAATCGGCGAAGTGAAGTGCGCGTATGCGTCGTACGCGAGGCCGAAGTGTCCGACGTTCTCCGGCTTGTACTGCGCCTGCGACAGCGAGCGCAGCAGCACCGTCTGCAGCAGCGCAAAATCGGGCCGGTCGCGCACCTGCAGCAGCAGCTTCGCGTAGTCGGACGCGGCGGGCTCGTCGCCACCGCCCAGCGACAGCGCCGAGCCCGCGAGAAACTCGCGCAGCGCGGCGAGCTTGTCGGGAGGCGGTCCCTCGTGGACCCGGAAAAGGATGGGCTGCTGATGCTTCGCTGCGAAATCCGCCGCGCAGACGTTGGCCGCCAGCATGCATTCCTCGATCAGACGGTGCGCGTCATTGCGCGGCGCCGGCACGATCTGCGCGATCCGTCCCTTGTCGTCGAACTCGATCGCGAGCTCGATGCTGTCGAAGTCGATCGCGCCACGCGCCTCGCGCGTCGCGTGCAGCGCCTTGAACACGGCATAGAGATTTTCGAGTTGCGGCAGAAGCGCCTTCGCGTCCGCGCCCTTCGCCGCCTTGCCCGCCGACAGCCACTCCCACACCTGCGTGTACGTGAGGCGCGCCTGCGAATGCATCACCGCGGGATAGAACTCGTACGAGTCGATCGTGCCCTGTGCGGAGATCTGCATCTCGCACGCCATGCACAGGCGGTCGACCTTCGGCTTCAGCGAGCACAGCTCGTTCGACAACGCCTCCGGCAGCATCGGGATCACGCGCCGGGGGAAATAGACGGACGTGCCGCGATCGCGCGCGTCCGCGTCGATCGCGTCGCCGTCGCGCACGTAGTGCGACACGTCGGCGATCGCGACGATCAGTCGATACCCCTTGCCCTTGCGCTCGCAATAGACGGCGTCATCGAAATCCTTCGCCGTCTCGCCGTCGATGGTGACGAGCGGCAGCGCGGTGAGGTCGACGCGGCCCTTGCGATCGGCGGGGCGGACCTCCTCCGGAAGCCGCTTCGCCTGCCGCTCGGCGGCTGCAGAGAACTCGAACGGCAGGTCATGCTTGCGCAGCGCAATCTCGATCTCGATGCCGGGATCGGTGGCGCTGCCGAGGATCTCCTTCACGCTCGCCACTGCCTCGCGATGCTCCGACGGCTGCTCGAGGATCTCGACGACGACGACCTGGCCGGGCTTTGCGCCGTTCAGCTGATCCGCGGGGATCATCAGGTCCTGGTTGATCCGCCGGTTCTCCGCCTCGACGAACCATATGCCGCGCTCTTCGTGCAAGACGTCCGACCACGTCGCGGTTGGCACGAACGAGCACGTCGACGATCGCGCCTTCGGGCCGCCCGCGCCGGTCGACGCCGACGCGCCGCGACGTCACCCGGTCACCGTGCAGCACCTTGTGCATTTCGCGCGGACTGAGGAACAGGTCGTCGCCGCCTTCGTCGGGAACGAGAAAACCGTAGCCGTCGGGATGCCCGAGGACCTTGCCGTGACGAGGTCGAGCTTCGCGACGATGCACACCTCGCCCTTGCGATTGACGAGGACGCGGCCGTCGCGCTCGAGCTCGGCGACGCTTGCCGCGAGCGCGACGGACCGCGCGTCGTCCACGCCGAGACGTTGCGCGAGATCGTCGGGTGCGAGCGGGACGCCGGCGTCGTGCAGCGCGGCGATGATCGCAGCGGCGTCAGGAAGCGCGGCGGAGGCGGCGGCGCTCGACGACGCCGGCGAGGACTTTTTGGGGGGAGTGCGTTTTGACAAGGTCTGGGCGATCTCTTAAAATATTGGGTTGCCGTTGCCCAGATGGCGGAATTGGTAGACGCACTAGGTTCAGGTCCTAGCGGTCGCAAGACTGTGGAGGTTCGAGTCCTCTTCTGGGCACCATCAAGCTCTTCCGCAGGTTCCCGCAAGCTCCGGAATGACGCGTTAATTGCCTGTATTACAATCGTTTAGGTCAATTGCGTGGCCCGCTTGACGTTGGCCGCGAGGGACAAACTACCGCGCATTTCCCTCAACTAAGGCAAGAACGCGAGCCACGCGCAATGTCATCGAGCATACGGTAGCACAGGGGCTCGAGCGGGCAACGCCAGCATGTCGCCATCACGTACGAGGGCAAGCGCCAAGACGTAGCGACGCTTGCGTCCGCGGGACTCCTCGCCGACGGCGCGCGGTCCAGTTGAGCAAGGCACGTAAGGGCTTCTGCTTCAGGAATTCCTCCCGAACTTGAATCGATATAAGTTAGTATCGCTTCCTGTTTCGCATACGCAATTCAATCCATCTGCTACTCCAGTTGCTACGAGTGTCGTAAGGGGCGAGGGGCGGCTCGCCAAGCGGAGACGCGGGAACCAGCAACTCTCCGCGTCATGAAATGGAAGTGCACACGAGGAGGAATTGTTATGAGGATGCGCTTGAGTGCGTTGAGGATAGCGTTGCTTTCCGCTGCAATAGTGGCGCCGACCACCGCCTGGACCGGGCCGGCCACTCCGATCTGTTCCGATCTCGCGACGAATCCCGCTTGGGGGCTTGCCGGAAACCCGTCGATTACCGGTCTGACCGCGGTCCTCACTCCCCCGGCCGGGAACAACGTCGCTTATTGCCAGGTGAATTTCACTGACGTGACATTGGTGGGCCCGGAATTCGGCTACCTGCCGGGACAAACCTCGAAGTTCAGAATTCGAGTCGGTTTGCCCTTGAACGCGGACGATGGTGGGACTGGAGGCATGCAAGGCGCCTGGAACGGAAAAATCCAGACGCTCGGAAACGGCGGGTTCGCAGGGACCGTCACAGGTGTGACGAGCGCGACGAACACCGGCTATGTGGGCACGGGTACAGACACCGGACACAACTCATCGGTCACCAACCCCATTCCTAACCCCAACCCGCCTCCCGCGACGGTCGAGGCTCCTCCGAGCGAGGGTGGCGCTGCGTTTGGTCTGAATCCCGATGGGACCACCAATTACGGCCGGATCATGGATTACGGCTGGCGTGGCCAACATCATGCCAATCTGTGGGGCCAGCGCATCGCAAAAACCTATTACGGGAAGAAGCACGTCAAGAACTACTACATCGGCTGCTCGGACGGCGGCCGTGAAGGTCATGAAATGGCGCAGCGATTCGGCCAGCACTTCGACGGCATCGTGGCAGTTTCACCCGCCGTTCACTGGGACCGCTGGGCGTTCTCGGGCGGGTGGGGAAATTACGTCGCCCGTCAGGAACTCGGCCAGAACGGACTCGACGCGCTCAAGTTCCAGGACGTCAACCAAAGAGCGTTGGCGGCGTGCGATGGAATCGACGGTATCGTCGATGGCATGATCCAGGAGACGCGAAAGTGCACTTACGACGCCCGCCAGGCGGTGTGTGGCCAGCCCGGCGCTTCGGCTGATCCGGCACGATGCCTCACGCACAGCAGAGGCCGCGGTCGTGAACAAGATCTGGGATGGTCCGCGCAACCCTGATGGCACCAAGATGTGGGTCGGCTGGGAACGCGGGACGCAAGGCGTGTTCGGGATCACCCCGGCCACGACCGGCGCGCCCACGCTGTTCGGCGAGCAGATCAATCGCTATTGGGTCCACAAGGACCCCACTTTCAATTGGAGGTCGATCAGCGAGGCGCAGTTCCTTGTCGAGCAACGCAATCTGACGAAGCAGTTCTCGCAATACATCGGATCCGACTCGCCGGACCTGAAAACCTTCAAGGGAAGCGGTGGCAAGCTGATCGCCAGCTATGGCAACCTGGACCAGATCATCCCCCCGAACGGTCACTACAATTACATGCAGCGCCTGTTTGCCAAGATGGGGGGTGTATCCAAAACCCAGGATTTCTATCGCTACTATGTCTTTCCGAACGCTACGCATTGTGGCGGCGCGGGCATGACCAACGATGTGTTGTTCAACGCGTTGGTGAACTGGGTCGAGAATGGCGTCGCACCTGATTACGTGGTCGCTCAGGTCAATGCCGACGCGCACCCGCAAGGTCTGCATGTACCCGAATACGCCGGTCTATATCGGTTCGGGCAGTACCGACGACCAGGCCAACTTCTACTGCCAGACCAATGCTCAGGACGATCCCGCGCTGCTTGCGCAGGAAGCCGGGCTGCTGCAAGGCGAGGGGCCGCTGAAGGGCAATCACGACATCGGGAACCTGCCCTGATAGACGATGGAGGAAAACGCGCGATTGCTTGCGAACTTGATCGACGCGGTTAGCGCAACACTCGTGCGGGCCCGTGAGCAAAGCGGCGCCCGCACGAGCTTTTGATTTAATTCCCAATGCGCGATTGATGACGAGCGGTATCGCATCATGCGATCGCCTCGACCCAGAGCCATCGATCTGCGCCGCCCGCACCGCCCGCAGGCCGTGGCGAATCACGGCAATCCGCAGGAAGCCTTGGCAGTGACAGCCCTTGAGGCTGGCGACATTGCCCCGCCATGCGCGCTCCCCGCGCTCGATGGGGGAATCGTCGACATCCGCGCCGACTCCATCGCTGGCAATCCGATCGTCCTCCTGTTCTGTCCCCGATTCTCGGTGCCGACTGCCGAAGCGATGACGGCGGTTATCGCTGCGCAGCAGTCCTTCATTGCGGCCGGGGCGCGGCTTTTCGCTGTCACCCTGGAAGAGGCCGAAATCGCGCAGGCGCAGCACTTCCCTTTTCCAGTGCTGCTCGATCGCCGCGGTGACGTGTTCCGGGCCTTCAACGCTGACAATCAGGACCATCCGACGACCGCGGTGTTGCGGCCGAACCAGCATGTGATGGCGATCCTCAGATCCGTGCCAAAGGTGCAGATCACCGAGACGCTCGCCGCGCTCAACCGGCTCGCCGCGGAACGCGGGGCAGCGGCGATGACGCATCATCCGCCGGTTCTCATGGTCCCAGACGTGCTGAACCCAAGCGATTGTCGCGAGCTCATCTCCGTGTTCGATACGCGTGGCAGGACCTTCATGCCGCCGGGCGCCGGCATTGACTACATCGGCACTGACTACAAGATGCGCATTCCAGAACATGGCCGCGCCGATCGCGTGGACCACTGGATCGTCGACAACGACACCACGTCATTGCTGCATCGGCGTATGGAGCAGCGCCTGCTGCCGGAGATAGCCAAGGCCTTCCAGTACCGCGTCACCCGCTGGGAGAGGCTGCGAATCGGTTGCTATCAGGGCGAGCGCGGAGGCAAGCTTCACGGTCACCGCGACAATGTCGAGCCAACGCCTTACCGCCGCTTCGCGATGTCGATAAATCTCAATCTCGAGGAGTTCGAAGGCGGAGAGCTGCGTTTCCCCGAGTTCGGCGATCAACGTTATCGTCCGGCAAGCGGCACCGCACTCGTATTCTCGTCATCACTGCTTCACGAGGCGCTCCACGTAACCTCCGGGCGGCGTCTCGTTGTGCTGGCGTTCCTGTTCGGCGACCAATGACCCGAAAGTCCCGGTTGCAAGGACGCGATGGCGCTGGTGGCCATGAACTGTCGGTCGGCGCGGCGCCGAACGGCGCCGAGTGAAATCGCGCTACAGCGCCACGCCGCCCATTCCGAGGCGTGCCTTCAGCTGGTCGGGCCGCAGGTTGTCGTAGACCTCGAACGGCTGGTGGATCCACGGATTGTCGGGCAGGTAGTCGACGTGATAGTCGGGCTTGAACACCGAGCATGCCTTCCACCACAGCACCGCGGTGCGAAGCTCGGTCATGTGGGAGAAGCGGCGCGGCAGCTCCGCATGCACCGCCTGCAGCGTGTGACCCGAATCGACCATGTCGTCGACGAGCAGGATCTTGTCGCCGAGCCGCGGCTTGGTCATGGTCATGTGCTCGGCGATCACGAGCTCGCCGCGCAGCGTGCCGCCTTCCGAGCTGTACGAATGCGTCGAGAGAATCGCTAGCGGCTGCTCGTAGATTCGCGACAGCACGTCGCCAACGCGCATGCCGCCGCGCGCGATGCAGATGATCTGGTTGAAGCGAAAGCCGGATTCATGGACTGCGAGCGCGAGCCGCTCGACCAGCGTGTTGTATTGGTCCCACGTGACGTGCAGGCTCATCGTCCCCTTCTCCCCCAAAACAGCTTTATTGGAATGGATGCGTGCGCAGGATCGTCTCGGTGCGATCCGGCCCGGTCGACACCATCGCGATGGGCACGCCGGTGAGCGCCTCGATGCGCGACAGGTACGCGCGCGCGCCGGCCGGCAGCGCGTCGAACGACTTCGCGCCGACGGTGCTGTCGCGCCAGCCCGGCAGCGTCTCGTACACCGGCGTGCATTTGGCAACGGCGTCAGCGCCGGTCGGAATCAGGTCGAGCGGCTTGCCGTCGACCGTGTAGCCGACGCAGATCTTCAGCTCGGGCATGCCGTCCAGCACGTCGAGCTTGGTGATGCACGTTCCGTCGACGCCGTTCAGCTCGAACGAGCGCTTCAACAAGGGAATGTCGAGCCAGCCGCAGCGGCGCGGTCGACCGGTGACCGACCCGAATTCATTGCCGCGTTTCGCGAGGCCCATGCCGACATCGTCGGTCAGCTCGGTGGGGAAGGGCCCGGTGCCGACGCGCGTCGTGTACGCCTTGACGATGCCGAGCACGTAGTCGAGCAGCTGCGGGCCGATGCCCGCGCCGGGCGCCGCCGCGCCGGCGATGCAGTTCGAGCTCGTCACGTACGGATAGGTGCCGTGGTCGATGTCGAGCAGCGCGCCCTGCGCGCCCTCGAACAGCAGCGAGTCGCCTTGCTTGCGCGCCTGATGGATGAGCCCCGCGACGTCGGCGATCATCGGCGCCAGCTCCTTCGCCAGCGCGAGCGTCTCGTCGCGCGTCGTCGCGAAGTCGATGGCGGGGCGCTTGTAGTAATTCACCAGCGCGAAGTTGTGGAACTCGAGCAACGCTTCCAGCTTGGTGGCAAAGCGCGCGGGGTCGAGGAGATCCTGCACCCGCAGCGCGCGGCGCGCGATCTTGTCTTCGTACGCGGGGCCGATGCCCCGGCCCGTCGTGCCGATCTTCGTGTCGCCCATCCCGGCTTCGCGCGCCTGATCGAGCGCGACGTGCACGGGAAGCACCAGCGGGCACGCGGGCGAGATGCGCAGGCGCGAGCGGATCTCGATTCCTGCCGCCTCGAGCTCGCGGATCTCGGTCATGAGCGCGGACGGCGACAGCACCACGCCGTTGCCGATGTAGATGGCGACACTCGGATGCAGCGCGCCGGAAGGAATCAGCCGCAGGACGGTTTTCTTGCCGCCGATGACGAGCGTATGGCCGGCGTTGTGCCCGCCCTGGAAGCGCACGACGCCCTGCGCGCTCTCGGCGAGCCAGTCGACGATCTTCCCTTTGCCTTCATCGCCCCACTGGGTGCCGATGACAACGACGTTCTTGCCCATGCCAATCCTTCTGATCCCTTGTCAGGCTGAAGCCTGACCTACAAGAGTGCCGCAAATCCTGCGATCCTTGTGGGGCCGGCTTCAGCCGGCCGCGCTGATGACGCCCGCGAGCTGCCGCAGGTCGAGCGTGAATCCCGTTGCCGGCCGTGCGCGCCCGAACGCCTTGCCGATGCCGTCGTAGCGGCCGCCGTTCCCGATCGCCGTCGCGACGCCGGTCGTGAACACCGAGAAGATCGCGCCGTTGTGGTAATGATAGCCGCGCAGGTCGGCGAGATCGATGTGCAATGCCTCGACGCTGCCCGCCGACGCATCGGCCAGCGCGGCCAGCGCCTCCAGCGAATTCGCAATCGCGGGCGTATCGGGCAGCTCGGCGCGCGCGCGCGCGAGCACCTCCTGCGCGGGGCCGTACAGCGTCGGCAGCGCGGCGAGCGCATTGCGCCAGGCGGCCGGCAGCTTCGACACCAGCTCGCAGACCGCCGGCACGTCCTTCGCCGCGAGCGCGGCAAAAAGCTCGGAGTCCTCGCCGTTGCCTGCGATGCCTGCGCCGTTCACCAGCGCGCGATATACGCCGACGTGACCGAGATCGAGGTGCATCCCGCGCGCGCCGACGTGCGCGAGCGAGGACAGCAACAGCGCGACGACTTCGCGATCGCCGTCGATCCGCGGCTCGCCGAAGAGCTCGGCGCCCACCTGAAACACTTCACGCGATTCGCCGGGAAACGATGGCGTCGTGCGCAGCACGCTGCCGGCGTAGCAGAGGCGAGTGACGCCGGCCTCGTTGAGCACATGCGCGTCGATGCGCGCGACTTGCGGAGTGATGTCGGCGCGCACGCCGACCAGGCGGCCTGAGGCCGGGTCGACGACCTTGAACGTCTGCAGCTCGAGGTCGCGCCCGCTGCCCGTCAGCAGTGAATCGAGGTGCTCGACGAGCGGCGGCTGCACGAGGCGATAGCCGCGCGTCGCGAAATGATCGAGCAGCGCGCGGCGCAGCGTTTCCAGACGCAGCGCCTCGTCGGGGAGCACGTCCTCGATCGCCTCGGGAAGAAGCCATTTACGCATGGAGCAGCGCCAGCGAGATGAGACCGAAACCGATCGAGATGAGGCCGATGAATCGAAGCTGGCCGTCGGTGAGAGCGACCAGCCGCTGAAACGTGTCCCGCCACAACCGTGGCGCCGCAAACGGCAGCAGCCCTTCGATGACGAGGATCAACGCGAGCGCGATCCAGAGCGAGTTCGCCATCGCAACGCTTCGGGGTCAGATACGTGACATTCTGGATGCGCAGCTGGCCTCGCGTGCCGGCATCGGGAACGTTATGTACCTGACCCCGTTCTGCTCGGTCTACTTGGCAGGCGGTTTCGTCGCGCGCCCGGAACCGTAGTTCTTGAAGTACTGGAAGAACTCGGCGCTGGGGTCGAGCACCAGCAGGTCGCTCTTGTTGCGGAACGTCGACTTGTACGCTTCCAGGCTGCGGTAGAACGAGTAGAACTCGGGATTCTGGCCGTACGCATTCGCGTAGACGATCGACGCGCGCCCGTCGCCTTCGCCCTTGATCTTCTGCGCGGCGCGATAGGCGTCGGCGAGGATCACCTGGCGCTGGCGATCGGCGTCGGCGCGGATCTTTTCCGATTCCGCGGCGCCGAGGGAGCGCAATTCGTTGGCGACGCGGCGACGCTCCGATTCCATCCGCTGATACACGGGACCGATGACATCGGGCGGAAGCTCGACGCGACGCAGGCGCACCTCGACGACGTCGACGCCGATCGACTGCGCGTCGGCGTTGGCCTTCGTCCTCGTCTCGGTCGTGATCCGTTCGCGCTCGGTGGAGATCGCCTCGTTCAAGGTCCGCTTGTTGAACTCCTCGGCGAGGTTCGCGCGCACCGTCTGCGACAGCCGCCGCCGCGCGGCTTCCTCGTCGCCCTGCACCGAGACGTAGAACTGGCGCACGTCCTTGATCCGCCACAGGACGATGAAGTCGACGAGCAGCTGCTTCTTCTCGGACGTCGTCATCCGGTCGGGTTCCGGATTGTCGAGGGTCAGGTTGACACGGTCGTAGAACTTGACGTTCTGCAGCAGCGGAACCTTGAAGTAGAGACCCGCGTTCGACTGCGTCTCGATGATCTCGCCCAGCTGGAACTTGATCGCGTACTTGCGCTGGTCGACCGTGTACATCGACTGCGACGCCACCAGAAGCAGCGCCACGATCAGCGCGAGGATCGGCATCGTGAACTTCATGGCCGGCCTCCCGCCGAGTCGTCCCAGGAGCGGCCCGCTCCCCCTTCGGGGGCAGCGAACGAAGTGAGCGTGGGGGTCATATCATCTCCCCTCGCGGCTGCGCAGCGCATCGCGCGAGCGCGACGCATCGCTCGCGCCGCTTTGCTCCGGCGCGGTGACGCGCGGGGGCACCGCGCCGACGTCGACCGGCGGTACCGTCGCCGCCACCGCGCCTTGCTGCAGCAGCTGGCTGAGCGGCAGGTTGAGGAGGTTCGAACCGTTCTTCTGGTCGATCAGGATCTTGCTCGAGTTGCCGAGCACCGACTGCATCATGTCGAGATAGAGGCGGTCGCGCGTGACGCCCGGCGCCTTCTGGTACTCGGTCACGACCTCGCGAAAGCGCGAGGCGTCGCCCTCGGCCCGCTGCACGACTTCGGTCTTGTAGCCGTTGGCTTCTTCCATCAGGCGCGAGGCCATGCCGCGCGCGCGCGGCACGACGTCGTTGGCGTACGCCTGGCCCTCGTTCTTCAGCCGCTCGCGATCCTGGCCCGCCTTGACCGCGTCGTCGAACGCGGCCTGCACCTTGTCGGGCGGCTGGACGCTCTGCAGCGTGACCTTCTGCACGAAGATGCCCGGCGCGGTAGCGGTCGAGCATCTGCTGCATCAGCTGCTCGGTCTGCTTGGCGATCTGCTCGCGGCCCTCGTAGAGCGCGAAGTCCATCTTGCTGCTTGCCGACCACTTCGCGGATGGCCGACTCGGCGACGAACGCGACGAGCTGGTCCGGCCGGCGGTTGTTGAACGTGTAGTCCTCGGCGCTCTTCAGGTTGTACTGGACGGCAAACGCGATGTCGATGATGTTCTCGTCGTCCGTGAGCATCACCGCTTCCTTGTCCACCTTGTTCTTCGGCGTGTTGCGATAGCCGATCTCGATCGTCTTGACCTGCGAGAAGTCGACGAGCTCGGCCGCCTCGATGGGGAAGGGCAGGTGCCAGCGCGGGCCCGGTTGCGTCGTCTCGATGTATTTGCCGAAGCGGGTCACGACGCCGCGGCGGCCTTCGTCGACGATGTAGAAGCCGCTGGCGAGCCATACGGCCACGACCAGCGCCACGAGGATCGCGACGCCGCCCACCGGCAACCCGCGGCCAGGCGCACCGCCGCCGGTCTCGGCGGGCTGGTCGCCGCCGGTCTTGCGTCCGAACAGCTCGCTCATCCGGCGGTTGACGTTGCGCCAGATCTCGTCGAGATCGGGCGGCCCGCCACCGCCGCCGCTGCCGCCGCCGCGCTTACCCCACTGAGGATCGTTCAGAGACATGACGAGAATTCGGGTGACGAGCGCGTTCGGAGCACGTCGATTGTTGGAATGGGCCGGTGCGCTGCGCGCTGCGGCGCAATTCGCTCTCGGGAGCGCCGCTTGGGGCTCATATTGCGTCCGGCAGCGCTCATTTCAACCGGGGAGCGCCGGCGCCTGATCGTGTGTTGGTGTTGTAAGGAAACGGTCGTCGCGCGGGTAACGCTCGGCCAGCGCGGCACGCAATTCGGCGCAGCCTGCGCCCGTCAACGCGCTCACTCGAACCGTGGAAATGGTATCACAGCCGTCGCGCTCGACGCCCGGCGGCAGCCCCGCCAGGTCGCACTTGTTGAGCACGCGGATCTGCGGCACTTCGGCGGCGCCGATCTCGCGGAGGACGGCGTCGACAGCGTCGATCTGCGCGTCACGGTCGGCGGCGGCGGCATCGATGACGTGCAACAGGAGGTCGGCGTCGGCGGCCTCCGCGAGCGTCGCGCTGAACGCGGCGACGAGATCGTGCGGCAGGTCGCGGATGAAGCCGACGGTATCGGACAGCACCAGCTGCTGGGCGCCCTCGACGTGCCAGCGGCGCAGCGTGGTGTCGAGCGTCGCGAAAAGCTGGTCGGCGGCGCGCACGTTTGCTTTGGTCAGCCGGTTGAACAGCGTCGACTTGCCGGCGTTCGTGTAACCCACCAATGCGATGGTGCGCACGGCTGCGCGCCGGCGCGTGCGGCTTTGCGTGCGCCGGCTCACGGCGACGCGCGCCAGGCGGTCGTTCAGGAGCTTCACGCGCTGGCCGATCAGCCGGCGGTCCGTTTCGAGCTGCGTCTCGCCCGGACCGCGGAGGCCAATGCCGCCTTTCTGCCGCTCGAGGTGGGTCCAACCGCCGGCGAGGCGCGTGGCCATGTGGTTCAGCTGCGCGAGCTCCACCTGCAGCTTGCCTTCGGCGCTGCGCGCGCGCTGCGCGAAGATGTCGAGGATGAGGCTCGTGCGGTCGATGACGCGGCACTCGAGCGCCTGCTCGAGGTTGCGCTGCTGCACGCCCGACAGCACGTGATCGAAGATGACGAGATCCGCGCCGACGGACTTGCGCAGCGCGGCGATCTCCTCGACCTTGCCGCTTCCGGCGAACGTCGCCGGATCGGGACGCGCGCGGCGACCGCCGATCGTGCCGGCGATCGACGCCCCTGCGGAGAGGGCGAGCGCGGCAATTTCGCCCGTGCGCGCCTCGTCGCCCTCGCCGCGCGACTCGCGTGCGAGCGTAAGCGCGACGATCAGCGCGCGATCGCCGCCGACAGGGCGTTCAAACATTCGTCAGGCTGAAGCCTGACCCACAAGGGTCACGGTGCTGCAGTGTTCCTTGTGGGGCCGGCTCGAGCCGACCGACGCACGGGCAGATCAGGTTTCGGCCTCGGCGTTGTGGTTGTGATGCGGCATCGCGACCGAACGCGACGGTACGACCGTCGAGATCGCGTGCTTGTACACCATCTGGGTGACGGTGTTCTTCAGCAGCACCACGTACTGGTCGAACGATTCGATCTGTCCCTGCAGCTTGATGCCGTTCACCAGATAGATCGACACCTGCACGTGTTCCTTGCGCAAGGTGTTGAGGAAGGGGTCTTGTAGCATTTGCCCTTTGTTGCTCATCGGCGAGCTCCGCTGTCTTGATGACACGCACCTTTGCCAAGGGGACCGTCGGCCTCAATTGTTGCGACCACGGGGCCTAGCGGCGTGCGCTGGTGTCCGCATAGGGGTTGACACCCGTCTTGAATTGTATCCTAAGCGGAGTTCCCCGCAGTTGGAACGCCTCCGCGAAAAAACGTTCCAGATACCGCCGGTAGGCGTCGGGGACGTGCCTCAGCGCCGATCCGTGGATCACGACGATGGGCGGGTTGACGCCACCCTGATGGGCGTAGCGCAGCTTCGGCCGCACCAATCCAGAGCGCGGCGGCTGCTGGCGTTCGATAGCCTGCTGGAGCGTGCGCGTCAACCGCGGCGTGGGAAGCCGGACCATTGCGGCGGCGTACGCCTTGTCCACCGAGCCGAACAGCGCATCGATGCCGCGAGCTTCGCGCGCCGAGATGAAGTGCTGCTGCGCGAAGGACAGGAAGGCAAGCTTGCGATCGAGCTCGCGCTTCACCTCGTCGCGCCGGCCGCGGGGACGCCGTCCCACTTGTTGATCGCCACGACGAGCGCGCGCCCGGCCTCGAGGATGTGCCCCGCGAGGTGCGCATCCTGCTCGGTGATGCCGCCTTGGGCGTCGAGTACGAGGATCACGACGTTGGCATCCTCGATCGCCTGCAGCGTCTTGATGACGGAAAATTTCTCGACGGCCTCGAACACCTTGCCGCGGCGACGAATGCCGGCGGTGTCGATCAGCGTGTAGCGGCGCTCGCCTCGATTGAAGTCGAGGTAGATCGCGTCGCGCGTCGTGCCGGGCTCGTCGAACGCGATCACGCGCTCCTCGCCGAGCAGGGCATTCACCAGCGTCGACTTGCCGACGTTGGGGCGCCCGATGATCGCGACCTTCATCGGCCGCGCGCCGCCCTCGCCGTCTTCGGTCTCGTCCTGCTCACGCGGCGCGAGATCGAGCGCGATCTCGATCATGTCGCGCACGTTCTCGCCATGCTCGGCCGAGATCGGCAGCGGCTCGCCCAGCGCCAGCTCGTGGAATTCGGCGGTGACGCGTGCGGTGTCGAGACCTTCGGTCTTGTTGACGACGAGCACGATCGGGCGCCCCGATTTGCGCAGCAGTCCCGCGATCGTCGCGTCCTGCGGCGTGAGCCCGGCGCGGCCGTCGACGATGAACACGACGACGTCCGACTCGGCGATCGCTGTCTGCGCCTGCTTCGCCATTTCGTGCAGGATGCCGCTGGTGGCGACTGGCTCGAAGCCGCCGGTGTCGACGACGAGATACTCGCGCTCGCCGGCGCGCGCACGGCCGTAGTGGCGATCGCGCGTCAGTCCGGGAAGGTCGGCGACGAGCGCGTTGCGCGTCTTCGTCAGCCGGTTGAAGAGCGTCGACTTGCCGACGTTCGGACGGCCGACGAGGGCGATGGTGGGGAGCATTGTTTTCCCTGCAGGTCAGGCTTCAGCCTGACGCGATGCTGCGGCCGGCTGAGGCCGGCCCCACAAGGAACGCTGACCTCACAATCTTCAGCGCGCGGTGACCGAGAACAGCGTGCCGGCGTCGGACAGCCACAGTCCGCTGCCGGCGAGAAGTTCGGGTTGCGTCGTCGGCGGACGCCCGTCGGTGGCGATCCGGCCGACGTACGTGCCGTCCGCCGTCGCGAGCAGGTGCAGATAGCCTTCGACGTCGACGACGCCGACGTGCGCGCCCACCATCTGCGGACCGCCGATCCGGCGTGATGCGAGCACGTCCTGCTTCCACACCGACGCGCCGCTCGCCTTGTCGAGCGCGTGCACGCTGCCCTTGTCGTCGGTGACATAGAGGTTGCGGCCGTCGCCGGCGAGACCGGTGAGGCTCGACAGGTCGCGCGACCAGAGCAACGTGCCGCGCACGATTTCGAAGCAGGCGACGCGCCCCTGGTAGGCCACCGCGCAAACCTGTCGTTCCTCGACGTAGGGCAGGCTCGTGATGTCGGCGATGCGCTCGAGCTCGGTGGCGCCCTTTGGCGTGGCCACCGTCGCGTCCCAGCCGATCGTGCCCGTAAGCGCGTCGAGCGCGAGCAAGCGTCCGCCGGGTGTGCCGGCGAACACGCCGCCGCGCGTCGTGACGCCGCCTGCGGTGTTGCGAATGATGAGCGCTGGAGGCGTGCGCGTGATCACCCAGCGGGTCCTGCCGTCGCCCGCATTGAGACCGTAGATGCGGCCGTCGCCCGAGAACACGACGACGACCCCTTCGGCGATTCGCGGCGGAGCGACGACCTCGCTCGACACACGCGAGGTCCACGGCGGCTTGCCGTCCGCGTCGAACGCGAGCACGTCGCCCTTGTCGGTGCCGACGACGACGCGCGCGTCGTCGGCGCCGGGACCTGCTGCTACTCGCGTGCCCGCATTGATGCGCCACACCACGCGGCCGGTCACCGGATCGACGCGCACGAGCGCGCCATCGCTGGCCGCCGCGTAGATCGCGTTGGCCGTGATCGCGGGTGCGAGGCCGGGCGCCGCCTTGCCCACGTTCACCTGCCAGTTCAGCTGCGGCGTCGTCGTCGGGGTCAGCGCGGGCAGCGGACCGGGCTTGTCGCTCTTGCCGAACAGCCAGCCGAACGAAGGCACCGGAATCGTCGGGATCGCGGAATCCACGACTGCAGCGTCGCAGCAGCCTGCAGCGCAAAGCGCCGACCAGGCAGACCGCGAGAGTGCGCACGCGGATCATGGCGAGTCGCGCGCTCACTTCGCTGGCGTGGCGGGCGCGGGCGCCGCGGGTGCGGCTGATGCCGGCGCGGGCGCGGCGGTCGCGGCGGCCGGAGCCGCGGAGGCGCTGTCGATCGCCGACGTCGCGCTCGACGGTGCAGCCGACGGTCCGCCGACGGTGTCGAGCTTCACCTGCACGTAGCTGCGGTACGGCGACTTCGGATCGAGCGCGGCCAGCGCTTCCTGGTAGGCGGCGCGCGCTTCGGCTGCGCGGCCGGCGGCGACGAGCGCGTCGCCGCGCAGGTCGGCGAACAAGCCCTTGAACGCGTCGGGCATGCTTCGCGTCGAGCATCTTCAGCGCGTCGTCGTATTGCTTGTCGTCGAGCAGGATCTCGGCCAGGCGAAAGCGCGCGATCGCCTTCAGCTCGTCTTCGGACGCGTTCTCGATCGCCCACTTGAGCTGCGCCTTCGCGCCCGCCTTGTCGCCGGCGTCGAACAGCTGCCGGGCGTTGCACCAGCGCCGCGCGCGGCGCGTAGGCGGTGCCGGCGAACTTGTCGGTGAGCTGCGCCATCGCGTCCTTGCGCCTTCGCCGGATCGCCCTTGCGCGCGGCATCGCTGACGGCGCTGTAGAGCACCGAGGCGTCGGCCGCCTTGGCTGCTCATCCACCAGCGCCAGCCCTGCACGCCGGCGATCACGAGGCACGCGAGCGCAACGCCGAACGTGATCGTGTTGCCCCATTGCTTCCACCACGCCTTCAGCTCGTCGAGCTGTTCCTGCTCCTCGAGATCGTAGACTGCCATTGCCGTTCCTTGAATTTGACGTTGTAGGTCAGGCTTCAGCCTGACGCGATGTTCGGCTGGCGAAGCCAGCTCCGCGATGCGATTCGCAGTGCTGCACCAGCTCGCGCCACCGGAACCGCGACCTGCTCGCCGGCTCGCGCAGCGGCTTCACCGCGACCGTGCTCGCGCGCCGCCTCGTCGTCGCCGATGATCGAGCGCGTAGCGCGCGCCGCTCGCGTCGGCCCTCTTCATCTGCGACTTGAAGCTGCCGCCGCCCGCTTGAGCGACGACGGCATGGCCGGCGTCGCGCAGCGCTTCGGCGACGCGCGCGCGCGAGCGCGCGCCGCCGCGTCGCCGGCGTGGACGACGTACGCGAGCGGCGCCGGCACTGCGCCGTGCACGCCGCGTCCTGCAGCAGCAGGATCATCCGCTCGATGCCCATGCGCGAAGCCGCACGCGGGCGTCGGCTTGCCGCCGAGCTGCTCGAACAGGCCGTCGTAGCGGCCGCCGCCGGCGACCGTGCCTTGCGCGCCGAGCGCGGTCGGTGACCCACTCGAACACGGTGCGGTTGTAGTAGTCGAGGCCGCGCACCAGCCGCGGGTTGATCGTGAAGGCGATGCCCGCGTCGTCGAGCAGCGCCTGCAGCCCCTCGAAGTGCGCGCGCGACGCGTCGCCGAGACGGTCGACGAGCTTCGGCGCGCCGGCGATCATCGCCTGCATCGCCGGGTTCTTGCTGTCGAGGATGCGCAGCGGATTGGTGTGCAGCCGGCGCTTCGCATCGTCGTCGAGCACGTCGGCGTGCTGCGCGAAATAGGCGACCAGCTGCGCGCGATGCGCCTTGCGCTCGTCGGCGTCGCCGATCGAGTTGATCTGCAGCCGGATGCCGTCGGCGAGGCCCAGCGCGCTTCCACAGCCGCGCGAGCATCACGATCTGCTCGGCGTCGACGTCCGGGCCCGCGAAGCCGAGCGCCTCGACGTCGAACTGGTGGAACTGGCGATAGCGGCCCTTCTGCGGCCGCTCGTGGCGGAACATCGGGCCCGCGGTCCAGACGCGCTGCGGCCGTTCGTAGAGTCAGGTTGTGCTCGATCGCCGCGCGCACGATGCCGGCGGTCGCCTCCGGGCGCAGCGTCAGGCTCTCGCCGTTGAGCGGTCGTCGAACGTGTACATCTCCTTCTCGACGATGTCGGTGACTTCGCCGATCGCCGCGCACGAACAGCGGCGTCGGCTCGACGATCGGCACGCGCATGTTGCGGTAGCCGTACTGCGCGAACACGTCGCGCGTCGGTGTCCTCGAAGCGCTCCCACAGCGCGGCCTCGTCCGGCAGCACGTCGTTCATGCCGCGGACGGCCTGGAGCTTGCCCGCTTGCGCCGTGCCGGCTTGGCCCCGCAGCGGGACCGACACGTCGTTGGCGCCCGTCACGCGACCGCCTTGACCGCGATCGATTTCTGCGCGGCCCTCAGGTGCGGCGTCGACGGTCTCGCCGCCGTACGTCGCGCGCACGTACTCGTCGACGATCTGCTGGAACTCCTCCGCGATGCGCTCGCCCTTCAGCGTCACGGTCTTCTCGCCGTCGACGTACACCGGCGCGACCGGCGTCTCGCCGGTGCCGGGCAGCGAGATGCCGACGTTGGCGAGCTTCGACTCGCCGGGCCCGTTGACCACGCAGCCCATCACCGCGACGTGCATCTCCTCGACGCCCGGATAGCGTCGCGCGCCACGCCGGGCATCGACGTCGCGCAGGTACTGCTGGATGCGCTCGGCGAGCTCCTGGAAGTAGGTGCTGGTCGTGCGGCCGCAGCCGGGGCACGCGGTGACCATCGGCGTGAACGAGCGCAGGCCCATCGTCTGCAGGATCTCCTGCGCGACGACCACTTCCTGCGTGCGGTCGCCGTCGGGCTCGGGCGTGAGCGAGACGCGGATCGTGTCGCCGATGCCTTCCTGCAGCAGCACGGCCATCGCCGCGGTCGACGCGACGATGCCCTTGCTGCCCATGCCCGCCTCGGTGAGCCCGAGGTGCAGCGGATAGTCGCAGCGCGCGCGCGAGCTCGCGGTAGACGACGACCAGGTCCTGCACGTTCGACACCTTGCACGACAGCACGATGCGATCGCCCGGCAAGCCCGAGCGCCTCGGCGCTGCCGCGCGCTGTCGAGCGCCGAGTCGACGAGCGCCTCGCGCATCACGGCGTCGGCGTCGCAGCGGCTGCGCAAGCTGGCGCGTTCTCGTCCATCAGCCGCGCGAGCAGCGTCGGCATCGAGGCTGCCCCAGTTGACGCCGATGCGCACGGGCTTGGCGTGCTCGATCGCCTGCTCGATCATCACCGCGAACTGCGGGTCGCGCTTGCTGCCCTTGCCCACGTTGCCGGGATTGATGCGGTATTTGGCGAGCGCGCTGCGCGCACTCCGGAGACTCGGTCAGCAGCTTGTGGCCGTTGAAATGGAAGTCGCCGACGAGCGGAACGCGCACAGCCCAGCGCGTCGAGGCGTTCGCGGATTTCGGCGACCGCGGCCGCGCTTCGGTCGTGTTGACGGTGATGCGGACGATCTCGGAGCCGGCGTCCGCGAGCGCCTTGACCTGCGCGACCGTTGCGGCGACGTCCGCGGTGTCGGTGTTGGTCATCGACTGCACGACGATCGGCGCGCCGCCGCCGATCGCGACGTTGCCGATCATCGACCTGCCTCGTGCGCCTGCGCGCGATCGACTGGCGGTTCATGGCGCTACTGCAGCACGAATCGCGCGACGTTGAAGCGCGTGTGCGGCGTGAGGTCGACCGGCTGTCCGCGGAACTGCGCACGCACCCTGTCGGCGTTGCCGATGACGACGTCGAACGGCGGCCGGCCGACGACCGGCAACGTGGC
Organism: uncultured beta proteobacterium; assembly: GCA_963851465.1. Taxonomy (GTDB): domain Bacteria; phylum Pseudomonadota; class Gammaproteobacteria; order Burkholderiales; family Casimicrobiaceae; genus VBCG01. The sequence continues at coordinate 75,605 of CAWKPJ010000003.1, read as the reverse complement.
GCCCGCGGTGGCCGACTGCGCCAGGAGCACGGCGCCCGAATCGTCCTTGACCTCGCACCCACGATGTTCCGGTGAACGACAGGACGAGCGTCGAATCGGTGGCCGCTTCCGTGCGCGTGGGCGCTGAAACCGGCGCGGTCGTCGCGACGGCGGGCGCTGCAACGATGGGCGCCGCGATGGCGGGCGTCGCAGAGGCCACGGGCACGGCGGCCGCTGCCGGCAGTGTCGGAGAGGAGGTTGCGCGTCGTCGCCGGAGCGGTGGTGGTGGTCGGCACCGTCGCCACGTTTTGCGGTGGCGTCGTCGCCGATGCTGGCGTCAGTGCCGATGCCGGTGTGCAGGCGCGGGTGCGGCGCGGCAGCGACCACAGGCGCCGCGGTCTCGCTCTTCGGCGCGTCGAGCGGATTGGGCAGCGGCGTCACCGCCGGGCCGGAGGGCGTCGGCGCCTTCGGCGCAGGCGGGGGCATGATGCCGTCCGGTGTGACTGGCCGCGGCGTCGGCGGGCGCAAGAATTCGAAGTAGGCCGCGACGGCGACGGCGGTCAGCAGCACGAGCGGAATCAGCCAGCGCGCAGCACGGCCGCGGCGCCGCGGCGATTCCAGCGGAATCTCGCCCATGGGCCGCGACGACGGCGTGTAGCGTGAGACGCTCGAGCGGCGACGTCGATTCGCCGGGGGCAGCGCGGCGACCACGGCGTCGGCATCGAGGTTGACCAGCCGCGCGTAGTTGCGCACGAAGCCGCGCACGAACGTGCGGCCGGGGAGCCGCGCGAAATCGTCTTCCTCGATCGCGCGCACCTGTCGCGGATGCAGCTTCAACTGCTGCGCGACCGCGTCCCCGGAAAGGCCGGCGGCCTCGCGCGCCACGCGCAGCCACGTACCGACGGACGCAGCGGGGGCGTTCACATCTCCCTCGGGCGGCGCGACGCTTCGCTCCCCCGCGGGAGGGCGAGTGCCTTGGGGCGGCCCTGCGGCGCTCATGGTTCGCTCGTCCGCGGTCAACCGCAGTTCCCGGAATCGATCTGCCGTGTCTCAGGCGCGTCGGGATAGCGGTTCTTGAGCTGCGATGCGAACGACAGCTCCGCCTGGCGGTCGCCCAGCTTGCGCTCGATGCAGACGCCGAGCAGCAGCGCATCGGGACGCGGCTGCGCCGCCTGCACCGCCGGCCGCAACCAGAAGCGAGCGTCCTGGACACGCGTTTCCTTGTAGGCGAGGAGCGCCAGCTGATAGCTCGCGGTCGCATTGCTCGGCGCCGCCGTCAGCGCGCGCCGGAAGTATTCGTCGGCCTTCTTGCTGTCGCCGAGTGCGAGCGTGCACTTGCCGGCGTTGATGAACGCGATTTCGGGCGTCTTGTACAGCGGATCGCGCACCGCCGCCTCGAACTCGGGAATCGACTCGCGCTCGCGGCCCGTGGCGCACAGGAACGCGCCCCAGTTGGCGCGGATGTCCGGATCGTTCGGCGCGAGCGCCAGCGCGCGCCGGAAGCTCGTCTCCGCCTTCTGCGGTCTCGCCCAGCATCGTGTAGACGAGGCCGTAGACGTCGTAGATCTCGCGGATTGTTCGCGTCGAGCTGCTCGGCTTCCTTCAGCTCCTCGATGCGCCACGTCGAACTGGCCGCGCTCGTAGTAACCGGCGGCCAGATCCGTCCTGATCACCGCGCGCTGCTGCGGCGTTGCCTCCTGCACCTTGACGGGCTCGAGCCTGGGCTGCGGCGCGGCCTGCTGCGGCGCGGTCTGCGACGCCGCCGGCCGTCCGCAGGTTCCTTCGACGCGCAAGCGGCGAGGAGCGCGACGGCGACGGCGAGCGGAATGGCGATACGGCGCATGAGGTCCTCCTCCGGCTTCGCTAACGGGCGGCGACCACCGGGATGCGCGACGCGAGCCGGCGCTTCGTGCGGTCGTGCACCTGGCCGGCGAGCTGGCCGCACGCGGCGTCGATGTCGTCGCCGCGCGTCTTGCGGATCGTCGTCACGATACCCGCCGTCGGCAGGATGCGCTGGAACGCGACGATGCGCGCCCGCGGGCTGACGCGGAACTCGGTGCCGGGAAACGGATTGAACGGAATCAGGTTGAACTTGCAGGGCACGTCGCGCACCAGCGCGAGCAGCGCGTGTGCGTGCGTGTCGGCGTCGTTGACGCCGTCGAGCATCACGTACTCGAACGTGACGAAATCGCGCGGCGCGTGTTCGATGTAGCGGACGCACGCGGCCATCAGTTCGGCGAGCGGATGCACGCGGTTGATCGGCACGAGACGGTCGCGCAGCGCGTCGGTGGGCGCATGCAGCGACACGGCGAGCGCGACCGGGCACTCGTCGCGCAGGCGATCGATCTGCGGCACGAGGCCGGACGTCGACAGCGTCACGCGCCGGCGCGACAGTCCGTACGCGTTGTCGTCGAGCATCAGCTTGCAGCGCGCGGACGACGTTGTCGAAGTTGGCGAGCGGCTCGCCCATGCCCATCATCACGACGTTGGTGATCGGCGCGCGGCCCGCGTCGACCCACGGCGCCGCGATGCCGTCCGCAAGCAGCGTGCGGTTCGCGTGCCAGAGCTGGCCGACGATCTCGCCGGTCGTGAGATTGCGGTTGAATCCCTGCTTGCCGGTCGAGCAGAACGCGCAGTCGAGCGCGCAGCCGGCCTGCGACGAGATGCACAGCGTGCCGCGATCGTCTTCCGGGATGTAGACCGTCTCGATCGCGTTGGCGCTGCCGACGTCGATCAGCCACTTGCGCGTGCCGTCCGCGGCCGTGCTGTCGCGGACGATCTGCGGCGCGCCGATGCCGGCGTCCGCGGCGAGGCGCTCGCGCAATGCCTTGCCCAGGTCGCTCATCGCCTCGATGTCACCCGCGAAGCGCTGATGGACCCAGCGCGAGACCTGGCGCGCGCGAAACGGCTTCTCGCCGCGTGCGGCGAAGAACGCCGCCAGGCCCGCGGGGTCGAGATCGAGAAGGTTCGTCATCACGATGCGAGGCGCCGGGCCTGCCTTCAGCGCGCGTAGACGTTGTGCGCCGGGAAAAAGTACGCGATCTCGACTTTCGCGGTCTCCGCTGCGTCGGAGCCGTGCACGGCGTTGGCGTCGATCGATTGCGCGAAGTCGGCGCGGATCGTGCCCGGCAGCCGCCTTGCGCGGATCGGTGGCGCCCATCAGCTCGCGGTTTTTGGCGATCGCGTTTTCACCCTCCAGAACCTGCACCATCACCGGTCCCGTCGTCATGAAATCGACCAGATCCTTGAAAAACGGCCGCTCGCGATGGACGGCGTAGAAACCCTCGGCGTCGGCGCGGGACAGATGCATCATCCGCGCAGCGACGATCCGAAGTCCCGCTTTCTCGAAGCGGGCATAAATTTCGCCGATGACGTTCTTGGCCACGGCATCGGGCTTGATGATGGAAAGCGTGCGTTCTGCGGCCATTCTTGGGCTCCGGCGTTGCAAATCTCGGTAAACCGATGATTATACAACGTCCGGCGCTCGCTGGCTCCGTGCGCTTCCCGTCGCTGCGCCGGCGCGATGCTCTGCGCCGGCGGTCGTGGCCCGCCTTGCCTGGAGCTTCGCGAACCGAGGCGCGAGGCGCCTCGGCGGGCGGAACTCCGGTACGCCTCAGCCCATCATGCCAAGCGCGCGGGGCAGCCACAGCGAGAGCCCCGGCCAGTAGGTGACGACCACGAGGAACCCGAGCATCGTCAGCAGCCATGGCCACACGGCGATCGTCAGCTCGGTGATCCCCATCTTGGTGATCCCGGACGCCACGTAGAGGTTGAGCCCGACCGGCGGATGGCACATGCCGACCTCCATGTTGACGACCATCATGATCCCGAAGTGGATCGGGTCGATGCCGAGCTTCATCGCCACGGGGAACAGGATCGGCGCCATGATCAGCACGATCGACGACGGTTCCATCACGTTGCCCGCGAGCAGCAGCAGGATGTTGACGACGAGCAGGAACGTGATGACGCCGAGCCCCTTCTCGATCATCCACGCGGTCAGCGCCTGCGGGATCTGCTCCGACGTCATCAGGTAGCTGAACATCACCGCGTTGGTGATGATGTACAGCAGCATCGCGCTCATGTTCGCCGAGTCGAGGAGCACCTTCGGCACCTTCGACATCGGCATGTCCTTGTAGACGAACACGGCGACGATGAAGGCGTAGACGGCGCTCATCGCCGCCGCCTCGGTCGGCGTGAAGATTCCGGTATAGATGCCGCCGATGACGACGATGATCAGCAACAGGCCCCAGATGCTTTCGCGGAAGGCGCGCCAGCGCTCGCCCCAGCTCGCCTTCGGCTGCCGCGGATAGTTGTTCTTGCGCGCGCGCCACCACGTCGTGAGTCCGAGCAGCATCGCGAGGACCAGGCCCGGCACGATCCCGGCGACGAACAGCTGTCCGACCGACGAATTGGTCGCGACCGCGTACATGACCATGACGATCGACGGCGGAATCAGGATGCCGAGCGCACCCGAGGTGGTGATCACGCCGGCGCCGAAGCGCGCCGGGAATCCCTGCTTGATCATCGCCGGCAGGATGATCGATCCGATGGCGACGACCGTCGCCGGCGACGAACCCGAAACTGCGGCGAAGAGCGCGCAGGCCATCACGCCAGCCAGCCCGAGACCGCCATGCCAGTGGCTGATCATCGCCGAGGCGAAGCTGATCATCCGTCGCGCGACGCCGCCGTGCGTCAGGAAGTTGCCCGCAAGGATGAAGAACGGGATCGCCATGATCTCGAACTTCTCGATGCCGGTGAACAGCTTCAGCGCCACCGACTCGATCGGCACCGTGGTCATCGTGAACAGGTAGGTAAGCACGGTCAGGCCGAGCGAGATCGAGATCGGCATCCCGGTCAGCATCAGGCCGAACAGCAGCGCGAAGATGATCCAGGCGTTGGCGAGCTCGACGCCCGCGAGCTTCAGCGCGACCGGAATGCCGATGAGGAGGACCGGAATCAGCGCGGGCCAGCGCGGCGCGTCGACAGGTGCGACCGGAGCAAGCGCGCCGCTCATGACCGACCTCCGGCCGCGGGCGCGGGATGCAGCCCCGGCACCGCCACCTCGGCGTCGATGCCCTCGACGTGCGCGACGTTATGGCGGGGCAGTTCGCCGGTGCGCGCGAAGGACCAAGCGACCTGCAGGAAGCGGAAGCACATCAGGTAGGAGCCGAGCGGGATGCACAGGTAGACGATCCACTTCGGCACCTCGAGGTCGGGTGACACCGTGTCGGTATGCGCGATGTCCCACACGAACGTGGCGCCCAGCGAGCCGACGATCGCCGTGAACAGCGCGCCGGCGAGCAGGCCGAACAGCACGTACTTGCGATGCAGCGGCGGGGGCAGGCGGTTGATCAGCACGTCGACGCCGACGTGGATCCCGGTGCGCACGCCGTAGGCCGCGCCGAACTTCGCCATCCACACGAACATGAAGATGCAGAGCTCCTGCGCCCACGACAGGTTGAGCTTGATCAGGAAATCCTGCACGCCGGGAATCGGCCACCCCGCCGCGTAGCGGTGGACGACGGCGACGAAAATGAGGAGCGTCGCTGCGGCCATCAGCGTGGTGATCAGGACTTCCTCGAGTCGATCGAGCAGCTTCAGCATGCGCATCCCCTCTCTTTGTTCGGGGGTCGTCAACAAAAACGCCACTGCGGGCGGCGTGCCGGCAGTGGCGTCATGGATAGCGCGGGCGGCCGATCAGGGCTTGAAGCCGGTTTCCTTGTAGACGGCTTCGATCGTCTCCTTGCCGACGCGTGATTCGTTCTCCTTGTGCACGCCGACGGCGACCTTCTTCCACGCCGCCTTCTCCTGCGGTGATAGCGTGATGATCTCGGTCTTGCCCGACGCCTTGACGGCGGCGAGCGCGTCGTCGTTTTCCTTCTTGGCGATGTCGTTCGCGTACTTGGTCGCGTCCTTCATCGCGCCTTCGAGCTGCGTGCGGATGTCGGCGGGCAGGCCGTCCCAGAATTTCTTGTTGGCGATGACCGCGTACTCGATGACGCCATGGTCGGTCAGCGTCAGGTACTTCTGCACCTCGTGCATCTTCTGCGTGTAGAAGTTCGACGGCGGATTCTCGGAGCCGTCGACGACGCCGGTCTGCATCGCCTGATAGACCTCGGAGAACGCCATCACCTGCGGCAGCGCGCCGATACGCGCGCATTTCGCTCTCCAGCACCTTCGACGACTGGATGCGCATCTTCAGGCCCTTCATGTCCTCGGGCTTGCGCAGCGGCTTGTTGGCGCTCATGTCCTTGAAGCCGTTGTCCCAGTAGGCGAGGCCGGTGATGCCCTTCGACTCGAGCTTCTTGAACAGCGCCTTGCCGACGGGACCGTCGGTGACCTTGTGCAGATCGTCGAAGCTGTCGAACATGTACGGGAGGTCGAAGATCTCGAACTCGCGCGCGCCGAGCGGGCCGAACTTCGACACCGAGGGCGCCAGCATCTGCACCGACCCGAGCTGCAGCGCTTCCATCTCCTCGCCATCCTTGAACAGCTGGCTGTTCGGATAGACCTCGACCTTGACCTTGCCATTGGTGCGTTCTTCGGCGAGCTTCTTGAAGTACTCGGCGGCCTTGCCCTTCGGCGTGTTGACCGCGACGACGTGGCTGAATTTGATGACGATGGGCTGCTGCGCGGCGGCGGGGGCCGCGAGCGCGAGCGCGACGACTGCGGGGCAGAGCCAGCGAAACTTCATGGAACCCTCCGGAGGTGAATGGCGATCGTGGTCGCCCTCGAATTGAACGCCACGTTAGCCCGAAAGCCTAACCGAAGGGGGCGCGAACGGCAACCGCCGGCGCGCTCAGCGCCCACCGAACTCCGCGGGCGTCCATACCAGCGCGACGCCGTCGTGCGCCGGGCGCCGCGCGGTACGCAACATCGACGCCGAGTCCGGGCACGGCAGCGAGGTCGTCCCCGCAGAACAGGAGCGGGAGAGCAGCGCGCTCCCACGGCGCGACGCCGGACTCCCGCAGAAAGCTCTTGAGCGCGCGGCGCGGACGTCCGGCCTCGAGTGTCAGCCGTTCGCCGCCGCGGCGCGATCGGACGACGAACGATCCCGCGGCAAATCGTCGTGGATCGAGTCCTCCGTCGTGCGTCTTCGCGAGGGACAGGTGACCGTGCGGCAGCGCGAGCACGCTCTCGCCGTTCCAGGGCCGCTCATAGCCGGGCGGATGCGGCGCGTGCACGACGACCCGGTCGCGATGCACGCCGATCTCCACGCCGGCATGTACGAGTCGCACGCGCGCATCCGCCCGGGCGACGCGTGAGCTGCGGCAGCATCGCCGCGAGACGCGCGTGCGAAGGCGGCGGCAAGCCGTGGCCGCGCAGGATACCAGCGCAGCAGATTGCGCGCGCGATGACGGGCAGGGCGCGCCAGCGCGGCGCGGCGCAGCGCGCCGTCGACGACAGCATCGCTGCGCGTCCGCGGCGGCGAGATCGTCGGCGAGGCGCGCGGCGTCGGCCTGCATTGCGCCGGCGCGCGAGCGTCGCCGGATAGCCGGCGCGAGCGCCGCGAGCGCCGGCACGACGTCGCGCCGCAGCGCGTTGCGCGCGTAGCGTGCGTCGGCGTTGATTCGTCGTCGACGTAACGCAGCCCGCGGTCGACGACGTAGGCCTCGATGTCTGCGCGCGCAACGTCGAGCAGCGGCCGGAGCCAGCGCGATGCCGTCGGCGTCGACGCGCGCGGCGGGCATCGCGGCGAGACCGTGCGGACCGGCGCCGCGCAGCAGCTGCAGCAGCAGCGTTTCGGCCTGGTCGTCGCGATGGTGCGCGAGCAGCACCGCGGACGCGCCCGCCGCGCTGCGCTGCCGCGGCGAGAGCGTCGTAGCGCGCGCGCCGCGCGGCCGCCTCGAGGCTGGCGCGTGGCGTCGCTCGGCACCGTGACGCTTGAGTGCGACGAAGGGGATCGCCGTACGTAGCGCACAGCTGCCGCGCAGATGCGCCGCCCACGCGTCGGCGTTGGTCGACAGTCCGTGATGGACGTGGAGCGCCATCACGTCGCGACGGCGCGGCCGCGCGAACGCGACGACCGCGTCGAGCAGCGCGACGGAATCGCGTCCGCCCGACAGCGCGACGGCGCACGGGTCCGGACGCGACGGCGAGCGCGCGTCGAACGCGCGCGGCGATCGCCGTGCCGACGCGCGACGGCGTCAGCCGGCGGCGATCTCCTTGAACTTGCCATAGCCGAGGATCTTGTCCTCGCGCGCCTCGAGCAGCGCGTCGAGCGGCTGCTCCTGACAGCTGGCGCAGCGCTTCGGCGAGCGCCTTCTTGAGCGTCACCATCATCGCGGCGTGGTCGCGGTGCGCGCCGCCGAGCGGCTCGTTGACGACCTTGTCGATGAGGCCGAGCTGCTTCAGGCGCGGCGCCGTGATGCCGAGCGTCTCGGCGGCCTCCGGCGCGTGCTCGGCCGATTTCCACAGGATCGACGCGCAGCCTTCGGGCGAGATCACCGAGTAGGTCGCGTACTGCAGCATCAGCGTCACGTCGCCGACCGCGATCGCGAGCGCGCCGCCGGAGCCGCCTTCGCCGATGACCGTGACGATGATCGGCATGCGCAGCCCCGCCATCTCGTAGAGGTTGCGGCCGATCGCTTCCGACTGCCCGCGCTCCTCGGCGCCGATGCCCGGATACGCGCCCGGCGTGTCGACGAACGTGAACAGCGGCAGCCCGAACTTCTCCGCGAGCTTCATGAGGCGCAGCGCCTTGCGGTAGCCCTCGGGGCGCGGCATGCCGAAGTTGCGGTGGATCTTCTCCTTGGTGTCGCGGCCCTTCTGGTGGCCGATCACCATGCACGGCTTGCCGTTGAAGCGCGCGAGGCCGCCGACGATCGCGGGATCGTCGGCGTAGGTGCGGTCGCCGTGCAGCTCGCGGAAATCCGCTGAACATGCCGCCGATGTAGTCGAGCGTGTACGGCCGCTGCGGATGGCGCGCGACCTGCGCGATCTGCCACGCCGTGAGCTTGCCGTAGATCTCCTTGGTGAGCTGCTGGCTCTTCTTGGTGAGCCGCGCGATCTCGTCGGAGATGTCGACCGCGGAGTCCTCGTGGACGAAGCGCAGCTCGTCGATCTTCTGCTGCAGCTCGGCGATCGGCTGCTCGAAGTCGAGGAACGTCTGCTTCATGGTGGCGATGGGGGGCCTGCGATGGCCCGCATCATAGCGCAGGCGGCGTCTGCTCGCTCTCGCTGCGCGGAGCCCGTCAGGCGCCGGGGTGTGCGGACGCCGCGCCGCGCCCGCGCCATGCCGCGAACGCCTCGTTCGCGAGCACCGCCGCCAGCACGATCGCGCCGCCGGTGAGCGTGGCGGGCCCCGGGTTCTCGCCCATCAGCGCCCACACCCAGATCGGTCCGAGGATGGGCTCGAGCAGCGCCAGCAGGCCGAGCTCGGTGGCGGACAGGTGTTTCGACGCGGCGGTGGCGAGCAGGCAGCCGGTGCCGAGCTGCACGCAGCCCATCAGCGCCAGGATCGCGAGATCGCGTCGCCGACGCCGCGAACTGGGGCAGCGAGCGCGAAGGCGATCGCCAGCGAAAGGATGCCCGCGATCATCACCTGCGGCAGCATGTCGACGGTCGCGTGGAACTTGCGCAGCACCGTGAGCTGCGCCGCGAAGCAGAACGACACGCCGAGTGCCAGCAGGTTGCCGACGGCGCGGCCCGCGTCGAGCGAATCGGCGAACATCACGACGATGCCGGCGAACGCGACGGTCATCGCGAGCCACGTGCGCAACGGCACGGGCTCGCGCAGCAGGAATCGACCGCCGAGCGCGGCGAGGAACGGCGACACGCTCATCAGCACGAAGGTGTTGGCCACGCGTCGTGCGCGTCAGCGAGCCGATGAAGAAGAAGAACGTGCCGGCGAGGAACGCGCCGGCCACCAGTCCCGGCCAGCCGACGGACGCGACGGCGCGCGGCATTCGCCGGCCGTGCATCGACGATCAGCACGCCCGCGACGAACAGCGCCATGAACAGCGAGCGCCAGAACACGATCTCCCACGCGTTGGTGATCGAGAGCTGGCGGACCAGAAAGCCGCCGGACGACCAGCAGACGGCCGCGACGATCATGAACAGGATCGCGCGGCGGTGGTGAGAGGCGGCGGAGGTCATGGTGCGCAAAAAACAACGCCGGCGAGAGCCGGCGTGGAGGCGCGCATTTTACCAGCTTCGGATCAGAGCGCGACGAGCTCGAAATGAGGGAACATCGACGCTGCTTCGGCGAGATCGCCGAGGGTGATGTAGTCGCAGCACGCGCTGTAGCGCTCCCACAGTGCGAGCACGCGCGGATTGGTGTGCGCGGCATCCATCGCCGCCTGCGACTTCCATTCGAAGATCTCCAGGAGCGAGCCGTCCTGCGCGCGCAGCACGACAGAAGGCCGTTCGGTAACGAGCCCCTCCGCGCGAAGTATCGGAAGGTGGTCCCGCGTGCACGCGAGGAGGTCGGCGTCCTTGCCGGGCTTCGGGCGAAAGACGGCGATGACCATGTGGCCCATCGGGTCTCCTGGCGAACGCGGGTGAGGGCTCTATTATGAAGCGCTGCCGCCCCTCACCCCAACTCGCTCGCCGCTGGACGGTGACAGGGCGCGGCGGTTCATGCGGACTGCGCGAGTTGCGTTTCCTCCCCGAAATCGGCGCTGAAGTCGCGGCCCATGGCAGCGGCGATGCGCGCGAAATCCTCCTCCGGCACGCGAAGGAAGCCGAAGCGGAACGCCGCGCCCCAGTGGACCTTGCTGCGGATGAACGACAGCGAGTCGATCAGCGGCCGGATGGGCGCGGGCTCGCGCGGCAGGTACTCGGCGTGCGCGTCGAAACGGCAGGAAGCCGTCCGCCCTGTCGGCCTGGAAGATAGCCTCGCCCGTGACGCGGCCGAGCGCCGTGAACGCCTGCACCTCTCGCCGTCCGGGTAGGCGGTGCGCGGCGAATAGCAGGCGAAGCCGTCGCCGGCGCGCATTCGTTCGAGCGGGCCGGCCTTGCCATGGTTGAGCTGGGTGAAGCCACCGGCGACGGCGAGCGCGACGTGATCGCTCGACGTGACGCCGATCCAGTAACTCCGGGCCTCGGGGTGTGCGGCAGCGGGCGTGGGCATCGCACTCTCCTTTCACAGTGGTCACGCCGTTCAGGTTATCGCGGCGTGCCCGACCGGTACCATCGGCCGAACGGATGAGCCGCCGACCTCTCCCGCGCGAGTCCCCGCGACGGGCGCGAGCGAGGAGCACTGAGGCTACAATCCCCGGTCCACGGAGGGGAACATGGCGCAACATCGTATCGCGGTGATGCCGGGCGACGGCATCGGCAAGGAAGTCGTGCCCGAAGGCCTGCGCGTGCTCGAGGCGGCGGCGCGCAAGTTCGGCATCGATCTCGCGTTCACGCATTTCGACTGGAGCTGCGACTACTACGCCAAGCACGGGCGGATGATGCCGGAGGACTGGTTCGACGCAGCTGAAGCCGCACGAGGCGATCTTCTACGGCGCTGTCGGCTGGCCGGCGACCGTTCCCGATCACGTGTCGCTGTGGGGCTCGCTGATCCAGTTCCGGCGCCACTTCGACCAGTACGTGAACATGCGCCCGTGCCGGCTGATGCCGGGCATCCCGACGCCGCTCGCCAATCGCAAGCCCGGCGACATCGACTTCGTCGTCGTGCGCGAGAACACCGAGGGCGAATACTCGTCGGTCGGCGGACGGATGTGCGAGGGCACCGACGCGCGAGATCGTGTTCCAGCAGTCGGTGTTCTCGCGCAAGGGCGTCGACCGCATCATGAAGTTCGCGTTCGAGCTCGCGCGCACAGCGGCCGCGCGAAGCACGTGACGTCGGCGACGAAATCGAACGGCATCTCGATCACGATGCCGTACTGGGACGAGCGCTTCAAGGCGATGGCGGCGCAGCTATCCGGACATCGCGCACCGACCAGTATCCACATCGACATCCTGTCCGCGCATTTCGTCGCAGCGTCCGCAGGTTTCGACGTCGTCGTCGGCGTCCAACCTCTTCGGCGACATCCTGTCCGATCTCGGTCCTGCCGTGTGCGGCACGATCGGCATCGCGCCGTCGGCCAACATCAATCCGGAGCGCGAGTTTCCGTCGCTGTTCGAGCCCGTGCACGGCTCGGCGCCGGACATCGCCGGCAAGGGCATCGCGAATCCGATCGGGCAGATCTGGTCGGGCGCGCTGATGCTGGACTTCCTCGGCCACAGGGAGGCGGCGACGCGATCGTGTCGGCGATCGAACGCGTGCTCGCCGATCCGAAGGCGCCGCGCACGCCCGACATCGGCGGGCGGCGACGACGGTCGAGGCCGGCAAGGCGATCGCGGCGCTGCTATGATCGCCGCATTCACACAGGGTCGCGCGGCCGCATCGCGGCGCCGAAGCGACCGTCGCACGCGCACTTGATTGAGGGGGAGCGCTCAATGTCATTGCTGATCGGAGTGCCGCGCGAAGTCTTTCCGGGCGAGAAGCGCGTCGCCACGGTGCCCGAGGTCGTCGAGAAGCTGATCAAGCATGGGCTTCCGCGTCGCCGTCGAGGCGGGCGCAGGCGATGCCGCGCAGATCAGCGACGACGCGTACCGCGCGGCGGGCGCCGAGATCGTCGCCGATCGCGCGCAGCTGTGGGCGACGTCCGACATCGTCTTCAAGGTGCGCGCGCCGACGGCCGACGAAGTCGCGCTGCTGCGCGAGGGCGGCACGCTGGTGAGCTTCATCTGGCCGGCGCAGAACCCGGATCTGCTGAAGGCGCTCGCGGCGCGCAAGGCGACGGTGCTGGCGATGGACAGCGTGCCGCGGATCTCGCGCGCGCAGAAGCTCGACGCGCTTTCGTCGATGGCCAACATCGGCGGCTATCGCGCCGTCATCGAGGCGGCGCACGCGTTCGGCCGCTTCTTCACCGGCTCGATCACGGCGGCGGGCAAGGTGCCGCCGGCGAAGGTCTTCGTCATCGGCGCGGGCGTCGCGGGTCTCGCGGCGATCGGCGCGGCGTCGGGCCTGGGCGCCATCGTGCGCGCCAACGACACGCGGCCCGAGGTCGCCGACCAGATCAAGTCGCTGGGCGGCGAGTACGTGCCCGTCGACTACGTGGAGGAGGGCAGCGGCGTCGGCGGCTACGCCAAGGTGATGAGCGAGGGCTTCCAGAAGGCGCAGCGCGAGGTGTTCGCGAAGCAGGCGAAGGACGTCGACATCATCATCACGACGGCGCTCATTCCCGGCAAGCCCGCGCCGAAGCTCATCACCGAGGACATGGTGAAGTCGATGAAGCAGGGCAGCGTCATCGTCGACATGGCGGCGGAGCAGGGCGGCAACTGCGAGCTGACGGTGCCGGGCGAAGTCGTCGTCCGCCACGGCGTGACGATCATCGGCTACAAGGACCTGCCGAGCCGCCTCGCCGAAGCAGGCGTCCACGCTCTACGCGACCAACCTGCTTCCGCCTGATCGAGGACTGGTCAAGACCAAGAGCATCGAGGGCGACGCGCGTCAACATCGACATGCAGGACGAGGTGCTGCGCGGCACGACGGTGATCAACAAGGGCGAGGTGACATGGCCGCCGCCGCCGCCGAAGCTCTCCGCCGCGCCGGCCGCAGCGGCGGCGAAGCCCGCAGTGGCGATGCCGCCCAAGCCGAAGGGCCACGGCGAGCCGAGCGGGCCGATGTCGCGGCACGAAGACCGCGGTGCTGTTCGGCGTCGGCGCGCTCCTGTTCCTGCTGATCGGCCGCTACGCGCCGGCGTCGTTCCTCGGCCACTTCACGGTGTTCGTGCTGGCGTGCTTCGTCGGCTACATGGTCGTGTGGAACGTGAAGCCCGCGCTGCACACGCCGCTGATGAGCGTCACCAACGCGGTGTCAGCAGCATCATCGCGATCGGCGCGCTGGTGCAGATCGCGCCGGACCTGACCAAGATCTCGGCCGACCTGTCGCGGCCGCACGAGTGGATACGCTGGCTGTCGGTGCGGCGCCATCGGGCTCGCGACGATCAACATGTTCGGCGGCTTCGCCGTGACCCAGCGCATGCTGGCGATGTTCCGCAAGTAACGGGAGGACGAGAGCATGACCTCCAGCCTCTCGACGGTCGCCTACCTCGGCGCGACGATTCTCTTCATCCTGTGCCTGGGCGGCCTCTCCAACCAGGAGACGTCGCGGCGCGGCAACCTGTACGGCATGATCGGCATGGCGATCGCCGTGCTCGCCACGGTGTTCGGCACGCAGGTGACGCACGGCGGGCTTGCCGTACATCCTCGCCGCGATGGTCGTCGGCGCGGCGATCGGCCTCTACGCGGCGCGCATCGTGCAGATGACGCAGATGCCCGAGCTCGTCGCGCTGATGCACAGCCTGGTGGGCCTGGCGGCGATGCTCGTCGGCTACGCCAACTTCATCGACCCGGCGGTGTCGGTGGGCCTCACGCCGGCCGAGAACACGATCCACGAGATCGAGATGTACCTGGGCGTGCTGATCGGCGCCGTCACGTTCTCGGGCTCGGTGATCGCGTTCGGCAAGCTCTCCGCCCGGATCAGCGGCAAGCCGGTGCTGCTGCCGGGGCGGCACCTGCTCAACCTCGCGGGCCTGCTCGCTCGTCGTCTACTTCGGCTACGCGTTCGTCGAACGCGCACAGCGTGTCGGAGGCGATGACTGCCGATGATCGTCATGACGATCGTCGCGCTGCTCTTCGGCGTCCACATGGTGATGGCGATCGGCGGCGCCGACATGCCGGTCGTGGTGTCGATGCTGAACAGCTACTCCGGCTGGGCGGCGGCGGCCACCGGCTTCATGCTGTAGCAACGACCTCCTGATCGTCACCGGTGCGCTCGTCGGCAGCAGCGGCGCGATCCTGTCGTACATCATGTGCACGGCGATGAACCGCAAGTTCCTCTGCCGTGATCGCCGGCGGCTTCGGCACCGACGGCGGCGCGCCGAAGGCGGCTGCGGGCGGAGGGGCCGCGCAGCCTGCCGGCGAAGTGCATCCGATCGACGCCGCAGAGACCGCCGAGCTGCTGCGCGAGGCGAAGAGCGTCATCATCGTGCCCGGCTACGGGATGGCCGTGGCGCAGGCGCAGCACACGGTCTACGAGATCACCAAGGCGCTGCGCGAGCGCGGCGTGAACGTCCGCTTCGGCATCCACCCGGTCGCCGGCCGGATGCCCGGCCACATGAACGTGCTGCTCGCCGAGGCGAAGGTGCCCTACGACATCGTGTTCGAGATGGACGAGCTGAACGAGGACTTTCCGGACACTGACGTCTCGATGGTGATCGGCGCCAACGACATCGTGAATCCTTCGGCGCAGGAGGACCCGACGAGCCCGATCGCCGGCATGCCGGTGCTCGAGGTGTGGAAGGCCAGGAACTCGATCGTCATGAAGCGCAGCATGGCGTCGGGCTACGCGGGCGTCGACAATCCGCTGTTCTACAAGGACAACAACCGGATGCTCTTCGGCGACGCCAAGAAGATGCTCGACGAGGTGCTGACGGCGCTGAAGGCCTGACGCTGCGCGGTCGCCGTCCAAACGGGCGTCGGCTCGGTGAAGGCCGGTTCCAAGTCTTGCCAATTTAGCTAAAACGGCATACACTTCGCCGATGGATGTCGTCGACGCCACCACTCTCAAGAACCAGCTTGGCGCGGTACTGGAGCGCGCGATGCTGGGGCCGGTCGCCATCAAGCGTCACGGCCGCATCGTCGCGCACCTCGTGCCGGTTCGTTCGCCAAGCAACGACCGCCGTGCACGTGCGCCGCGGGTGAGGTGGGACCGGGCAACCGAAGAACGCGCGGTCGAGCTGGCGGCCGCGCGCGATCTGCGGCCCTCGCGATGGCTACGCGCGGGGGACCCGCGGCTGCTGGCCGGGATCGCGATGATCCTGGGCTCGCACGACGCTTTCGACCGGCCACGCGCGCTCGCGCTGGCGGAGCGGCTTCAGCCGGGGATCAGTTCGACGTCCGGCTTCGACGGGTGGCTGCGAAGCACGCCGGTGGCCGCCGAGCGCTTCCTCCGCCTGCTCGATGCGCGGTTGTGCGAGCGTGCCGTGGCGGCGTAGCGCGCGGTGGTGTCGTGTCGCTGCCCGCGCTCAAGCCCGACCCTGCCTATCTCGAGGCGTTCGCAACGATCATGTCGCGCCTCGGTCGGGCGCTGGCATCAGGCGCACGCAGCGGCCCGGTCAAGGTATGCGTGGCCGGCGGCGCCGCCTTCCACTTCTACACGGGCGCGCGGATGTCGAGGGACATCGATGCCCGCGTGATGGCGCGGGTGCTGCTAGACCCTGCAGATCTGCAAGTAGCCTACCGGGACGTCGACGGTCATGCGCGGCTCCTGTATTTCGACACGCAGTACAACGACAGCTTCGCGTTGCTGCATGCCGACGCGTACGGTGCGGCGCGCCCGGTTGCGCTCGACGGCGTCGACTCCGAGGTGATCGACGTCCGCCTGTTGACCCCGCTCGACCTTGCGGTCTCCAAGCTCTCGCGCTTCAACGATCAAGACCAGGAGGACATACGCATTCTTGCGCGGTCGAACCTGATCGAGGCGACCGCCGTGCGTCGCCGCGCGGAGGAGGCGCTGCCCGACTACGTCGGAAATCTCCCGCGGATTCAAAATACGATCGACATCGCGACGCGCATGGTTATGAAGGAAACCGGTGGAAAGCGGGCCAGGAAGAGCTCCCGACGCTGAACGGCGTGAATCGCGACACGGTCGACAAATGCCCGGCCCGCTATCGCATCTGACGGTACTCGATCTGTCGCGGGTGCTCGCCGGTCCGTGGTGCACGCAGCTGCTCGCCGATCTCGGCGCGACGGTGATCAAGATCGAGCGGCCCGGCAGCGGCGACGACACGCGCGCGTGGGGGCCGCCGTATCTCAAGGATGCGCGATGGCCGCGACACGACGGAAGCCGCGTACTACCTCGCGTGCAACCGCGGCAAGCTGTCGGTCGCCGTCGACTTCACCACGCCGGAAGGCCGCGACATCGTGCATCGCGCTGGCGCGGCAGGCCGACGTGCTCGTCGAGAACTACAAGGTCGGCGGGCTTGCCAAGTACCGCCTCGACTACGCGAGCGTTGCAGAGGTCAACCCGCGCCTCGTCTACTGCTCGATCACCGGCTTCGGCCAGAATGGGCCGTACGCCGAGCGCGCCGGCTACGACTTCATCATTCAGGCGATGTCGGGATTCATGAGCGTCACCGGCGAGCGCGACGACCTGCCGGGCGGCGGCCCGCAGAAGGCAGGCATCGCGATCACCGATCTCATGACCGGCATGTATGCGACGGTCGCGATCCAGGCGGCGCTCGCGCAGCGCGAACGCACCGGCGCGGGGCAGTGGATCGACGCGTGCCTGTTCGATTCGGCCGTCGCGATGATGGCGACGTTGAACCTCAACTATCTCGTCACCGGCGTGGCGCCCAAGCGCGCCGGCAATGCGCACCAGAACATCGTGCCGTACCAGACGTTCGCCGTGGCGGATGGCCACGTGATCCTGGCGATCGGCAACGACAGCCAGTTCGCGAAGTTCTGCGACGTCGCAGGCCGGCCCGAGTGGGCGCGCGATCCGCGCTACGCGCAGAACGCGGAGCGCGTCCGCCGCCGCGCGGAGATCGTCCCGTTGATCGCCGAGGTGATGCGCACGCGCACGCAGCACGAATGGCTCGACGCGCTCGAGGCCGTCGCCGTCCCGTGCGGACCGATCAACACGCTCGACCAGGTGTTCGCCGACCCGCAGGCGCGCTCACGCGGATTGCGCTTCGATCTCCCGCACGCGCTTGCCGGCACCGTGCCGCAGGTGCGCACGCCGCTCGTGTTCGGCGCAACGCCGCTCGCCAGCGATCGACCGCCGCCGCTGCTCGGCGAGCACACGACCGAGGTGTTGAGCGAACGGCTCGGCTTCGATGCGGCGAAGCTCGCCGCACTCGCAGCGGTGGGTGTGATCGGCGTGCGGTAGGGCGGGACGCGCGGAGGCGGCGCGCGTCAGCGGTCGTCGTCGACGAACTCGAACGACGTCCAGACGAAGTCCATCTGCTGCTCGAGCGGCTCCTTCATCCGGATGCGCAGATCGGGCCGGGTCGACAGCATCTTCATGACGCGGCCGGGTGCGTATTCGGTGGCCGGCAGCAGCAGCGTCTTGATCGGAATGCGCGGGCACGCCGCGCTTTCGGGCAGGTAGAACCCGATCGTGCGTCCCGCCTTGCGGTCCTTTGCATCGTCGCGTTCGGGGGCGGCGCCGTCGGTCAACACCACGCGCTGCGGGTCGACGCTCAGGCGCTCGACGCCGATTTCCACATTGGTCCCCAGGATCTTGCGCAGGCGGCGCACGACGGCGAGACGCCACGGCGAATCCTCGCCGTCGCGGAACGCCATCAGCGACCCGGGCAGCAGCCAGCGCAACTCGGCGGCGCGGCCGCGAATCCGGCATCCGGAATCGCTGCTGTCGCGCACCTGCCACATCGCGCCCGCACCAGTCGCCGACGCGCCGTCTTCCGACGCGACGGAAGTGAGCATGCGGCTGGTCGGCATGCCGACTTCGCCGATCACGATCTCATCGACGTTCGGTTCGGCGACCGACCGGTCCGCTCGCTCCGAGCGCTGGCGCGCTTCGTCGCGCAACATCCGGTAGATGCCCGCGACGCCGCCGAATGCGATCTGCACCGTCGCGAGCGCGATGTCCGAGCGTTCGCCGCGACGCTTGACGCGAAGCGGCGCCGGCGCGTACAGCGGCGCGAGGCGCGACAGCAGCAGCAGGCGCCGCCCGGCGGCGGGATCGGCCGACTGGCGCAGCGCCGCAATTTCCGCCTCCATCGCCGCGGCGAGCCGCGACGTGTCGAGCCAGTGCCAGCCATCGGCCGTCAGCGGACGCCGAGCGCGCAAACCCGGCCATGCCGTCGGGATCGAGGCAGAAGCCTGCGCGATCGGGCGCATCGCCAGGCACCGCCGACAGCGGTTGCAGCGCGAGTCCCTCGATCCATCGCGCGAGGCCGCGTCGCGTCGCGGCAACCTCAATCGGCAGCAACTGGCCGCCGCCGGCGACGTCGAGCAGCAGAATCCGCAGGTACATCTCCTCGGGCGTCACAGTCACTTCACCGCCGCCGTTGCGCTGGCCGACGACGACCTTCGCCGAGGCGATGCCATGGTCGCATGCGATGCGGTACAGATCGTGCAGCGATTTCCAGCGCGCGCGCTGCCACGTGTCGTACTGGAACAGCGTGAGCGCCATCTCGATTTCGCGATGCCGGAGCAGTCGCACCACGATGTCGGGCATGCGCGCGAGCAACCCTTTGTGGAGCTTCGGGTCGCGCAGGAACTTGAGCACGTGCTCGAAAGCCTGCGTGAACGCTGCGCAGAGCTCGAACGCCGGCCGCGCGAGCCGCCGCTCATGCGACTGCGCGCTCGGCCCCTGCGCCGCGTACTCGGCGAGCATCGCCTCCAGCATCCGCAGGCCCTGGCCGTCGAGCATGCGCAACGCCTGCAGCCGATCCGGATCGAGACGCCGCCAGTCACCGACGTCGGCCAGCACCGCGCACAGCCGCGTCTGCGCCTGTCCCGGATCGCTCTCGGACAACCCGCGCGCGAACACGCCCGCGGCATCGAGCGTTGCCAGCGGATCGAAGGACATGACCGGCTGCGTTGTCCGTTGGTCGAGCATCGCCTTTCTCCTGTTCGGTCGTCGTGCCAGCGAAGTGCCGCCGTGCCCGCCGCCGACTTGTAGGACACGCAATAAGCGCGCCACCGCGTTCGGAGAATTTCCGGACTTGCTTGCAGGTCAGCCTTCGGCCTGACGCGCGATGTCGCGGCCTGCTGGAGGCGGCCCCAGAGGCCGGTACCGTAGAATCCTTTCGCATGAAAGCTCTCACTCGCAAGCCGGTGTTCTGGATCGCGTACGCGCTGCTGTCGGCAGCGGCGCTGGCCGTCGCCATCCACCTGTTCCCGCGTGCGATTCCGCTGGTCAATCTCGATGTGCGCATGAATCGAGTGGAGGCGATCGCCACCGGAGAGGCGCTGGCTGTGCGCTACAAGCTCGCACCTGCCGACGCCCGCAGCGCCGCGCGCTTCGACCATGACGGAACGGCGCAGAACTACATCGAGCTCGAAGGCGGCGGGCGCGCCGCGTTCGCGGAACTGACGCGTGGCGACGTCTATTCGCCGTACTGGTGGTCGGTGCGCGTGTTCGCGCCCGGCACGATCGAGGAAGCGGTCATTCGCTTCAGGGCCGACGGCACGCCCGACGGTTTCGTGCGCCGGCTGCCGGAGAACTACGTCCGCAACGAAGCGACCAAAGCACTCGCAGCGACGGAAGCGCGCACGCTCGCCGAGTCGCGCGCACGCGCCGACTGGGGCGTCGACTTCGCGCGCTACACGCTGCTCGACCAATCGCAGGGCACGCTGCCGAGCGGCCGGGTCGACCACACGTTCGTCTACGAGCGGCCTGAGAAGTTCGGCGAGGCGCGCATTCGCCTGCGGCTCGCGATCGCGGGCGACGAGCTCGTCGCCGTCGCGCCCTTCATGTTCATTCCCGAGTCGTTCGGCCGCCGCTTCCAGGAGCTGCGCAGCGCCAACAACCTGATCGCCAGTGCGGCGAGCGTGACGGCAGGCCTGCTGTACGGTGTCGTCGGCTGCATCTTCGGCTCGCTGTGGCTGTTGCGCCGGCATTGGCTCGTCTGGCGGCCGGCGTTCGTCGCCGGCCTGATCGTCGCGTCGCTGCTGGCACTCTCGCAGCTCGCAGCCGCGCCCGCCGCGTGGTTCACCGCCGACACCACCGAAACGCCGGCCACGTTCTGGCTGAAGCAGGGCGGCGCGTTCCTGTTCGTGCTGTGCGGCGGCGCGATGTTCTTCACGCTCGCGTTCATGGCGTCCGAGTCGCTCGCGCGCCGCGCATTTCCAGCGCATCCGCAGCTATGGCGGCTGTGGTCGCGCGACGCCGGCGCGACGGTCCAGGTGGCTGGACGCACAGCCGGCGGCTATCTGTTCGTTCCGCTGGAGCTGGCGCTCGTCGCGCTGTTCTACTTCGCGACCAACCACTGGCTCGGCTGGTGGCAGCCGTCCGAAAATCTGTCGGACCCGAACATTCTCAGCTCGGCGATTCCGGCGCTGTCGCCGATTGCCGTGTCGCTGCAGGCGGGATTCTGGGAAGAGTGCGTGTTCCGCGCGATTCCGCTCGCGCTCGGTGCGCTGATCGGCGAGCGCTACGGCCGCCGTCGTCTGGGCATCGCGATCGCGTTCGTGCTGCAGGCGGTGGTGTTCGGTGCCGCGCACGCGAACTATCCGGGGCTGCCGGCATACTCGCGCCTCGTCGAGCTGCTCGTGCCGTCGATGTTGTGGGCGGCGATCTTCCTGCGCTTTGGCCTCCTGCCGACGATCATCCTGCACGTGATGTTCGATCTCGTGCTGTTTGCGATTCCGGTGTTTCTCGTCGACGCGCCGGGCGCGCGCCTGCAGCAGGCGATGATCATCGCGGCGGGACTGGTCCCGCTTGGCGTCGTGCTGTGGCGCCGTGTTCGCGCAGGCGCGTGGTCCGAGCTGTCGGAGCGTCTGCGCAACGGCGCGTGGCAGCCGGTCGTACCCGCAGCCGGCGCAGACGAGCCTCAGGCGCAAGAGGTCGCGCGGGGCACCGCGGACCGCTATTCGACCGCGTTCCAGCGCGCGCTGCCGCTGCTCGGTGTCGCCGGCCTCGCGGCGTGGATCGCGTTCACGCCGTTTCGCACCGACGCGCCGGCGCAGGACCTCGAGCGCGCCGCCGCCGTGAAGTATGCCGACGATGCGCTCGCGGCGCGCGGCGTCAAGCTCGGCCCCGAGTGGCAGCGCATGTCGGTGATCCGGCTCGCCAACGACGATCCGGGACAGTGGAGCTGGCACAAGTTCATCTGGCGCGAGAAGGGCGCAGACGCGTACCGCGCGCTGGTCGGCAACGCGCTGCCGCCGCCGCTATGGGAAGTGCGCTACGCAACGTTTGACGGCGATGTCGCCGAGCGCGCCGAGGAGTGGCGCGTGACGATCGCCGCCGACGGCACCGCACGGACCATTCGCCATCAGCTGCCGCAGGCGCGCGAAGGCGCGCGACTGCCGCGCGAATCCGCCGAGGCGCTCGCGCTGCAGGAGGTGAAGCGTCGCTTCGGGCGGGACGGGCCGCAGGTGAAGCAGGTCGGCGCCGAGGAAGAGAAGCGCCAGAACCGCACCGATTGGAGCTTCATGTTCACCGACCCTTCGATCGACGTCGGCGCGGGCGGCGAATTGCGCTACGTCGTGACGATCTCCGGCGACGAGGTGACCGGAGCGGGTCGCATCGTGCACGTCCCCGAGGCATGGGTGCGCGGCGAGCGCGAGCGCGACAACCGGCGGCAGATCGTGCGCATGAGCGCCGGCGTGCTGTTCATGATCGCCGGCTTCGTCGCGCTTGATCCTCGGCATCATGGCGTGGACCAAAGGGCGCTGCGATACGCGCGCCGTCAAGTGGGTCGGCGGTGTGTCGTTCGTGCTGGCGATTGCCAGCCTCGCCAACGCGTGGCCGCAGACGGCGATGGGTCTGCGCACCACCGAGCCGGTGGCGTCGCAATACGCGACGCTCGCGATGGGCGCGCTCGCAGGGGGCCTGGTCTCGGCGTTGCTTTTCGGCGTGGTCGCGGGCATCGGCGCGTGGTACGCGCGAAGCGCGCCGCGCTCGCCGATCGCGGGGGCGCTGCCGCCGTGGGGCGCGGCGATCGCCGCGGGCCTGCTGGTGTCCGGCGTGCAGGCGGTTGCCGGCAATCTCGGCACGCCGTCGATGCCGCTGTGGCCCGCCGCATGGGGCGGCGCGCTCGCGTCGCCGCTCGCCGGTGCGCTGTTGTCCGGCTTCGGGTTCCTGTCGGCCGCCGGCATCGCGCTGTTCATTCTCTACGCGGTCGCGCGGCTGACGCGCGACTGGACGCGGCACGCGTGGCTCGGCATGGCGCTCGTGGTCGTGCTGCAGTGTGCCGCGGTGCTCGCGCAGAGCGGCGGCAGCCTCGGACCCTCGCTGGCAGCAGGCGTTGCCGCGGGCGTCACACTGGCAGCCGTGCTGTGGCTGCTGCTTCGCCACGATGCGAGCCTCGTCCCGCCGTACCTGGCGACGGGCATCGTGCTGGCGACCGCGGCCCGCGCAGTGCAGGACGGCTACGCCGACCGCCTGGACGCTCGCGGCGATCTCCGCCGCCGCCACCGATCGCCGTGGCGTGGCTCGTCACGCGCTACGTCGCGCGACCGCTGCCGGCGGCGTCCGCGGACGCCGTTCACGGCGTCTGCATCTTCACCCAGTACGGCGTGACGAAGTTGTCGGCGCGGTGCACGACGGACGACGTTGCTGCGCGACGCCCACGGAATCACCTGCCGGTGCAGCGGCAGGTGGTTGATCTCCGCGTTGTGCGCGGCGAGCGCTTCCTGGATGAACTTGAGCCGCGCGTCCGGCATTCATCTCGGTGCGCGCCTTCAACGCCAGCGCGTCGAGCTTCGGATTCGTGTAGCGGCCGTAGTTGTAGTCGCCGTCGCCCTTGCCGTTGTTCGTCGACAGCACCGGCTGCAGCGTGAAGATCGCGTCGGTCGACGCGCCGCCCCAGCCCAGCATGTACAGACTGGTGTCGAGTTTCTCGAGCTTGGGGAAGTAGTTGGCGCGCGGCATCGCGTTGACCTTGGTCATCACGCCGATCTGGCTCCACATCGCGGCCAGCGCCTGGCAGATCTTCTCGTCGTTGACGTAGCGGTTGTTCGGGCAGTCGAGCGTGATCTCGAAGCCGTTCGGGTAGCCTGCTTCCGCGAGCAGCGACTTGGCTTTCGCCTTGTCGTACGGCATGCGTTTCTCGAGGTCGGGCGTCGACATCTTCGGCGCGGGCAGCAGCGCGCCGGAGGGCTTCGACAGGTTGCGCATCGTCGTCTTGTGGATCCCGTCGATGTCGATCGCCTGGTAGAGCGCCTGGCGCACGCGCTTGTCCTTGAGCGGATTCTTGCCCTTGACGCTCGAGTACAGGAGCTCGTCGCGGCCCTGGTCCATGCCGATGAACACGATGCGGTTCTCGACACCTTCGATCACCTTGATGTTGGGCGTCGTCGCGAGCCGCGGCACGTCCTGCGGCGGCGGATCGTTGATGACGTCGATCTCGCCCGAGATCAGCGCAGCGAGCCGCGTGGCGTCGGAGCCGATCGGCGTGAACACGACCTCGTCGACGTTGCCCTCGAACAGGCCTGCCTTGATGCCCCACCAGTTCGGGTTCTTGGCGAGCACCGTCTTCACGTCGGGCTGGCGCGACTTCAGCATGTACGGGCCGGTGCCGTTCGCCTCGCGCGCGGTGATCATGTCCTCCTTCTGCGTGAAGTTCTGCGGCTTGGTCGCGCGGTTCTTCTCCGACCACGCCTTCGACATGATGTTGATCGTCGCCCAGTCCTCGAGCTCGGTCGGATTGGGCAGCCGGCGTCACGAACTCGACGGTGAGGTCGTCGATCTTTTTCGGCATGCCGGCGCGCTTCG
Organism: uncultured beta proteobacterium; assembly: GCA_963851465.1. Classification (GTDB taxonomy): domain Bacteria; phylum Pseudomonadota; class Gammaproteobacteria; order Burkholderiales; family Casimicrobiaceae; genus VBCG01. The sequence continues at coordinate 51,211 of CAWKPJ010000003.1, read as the reverse complement.
CGTAGACGCGAAGCTGCGACGTGTCGGCGCTCGCGCGCTCGTAGCTGAACACGACGTCGTCGGCGGTGAACGGCGTGCCGTCGTGGAATTTCACGCCCGGACGCAGCTTGACGCGCCACGTCGTGTCGTTGACCTTCTGCCACGACTCCGCCAGCGACGGCCGGATGTCGAGCTTCTTGTCGCGGTCGACCAGGAACTCGTAGACGAGGCTGTTGATGTTGTTGGTGAGGCCCTCGTTCTGCGAATGCGGGATCGGTGGTCTGCATGTCGCCGCGGTTGGCCCAGCGCAGCGTCTCGGCATCGACGGCCGCACGGCGGCGATTGCGGCAGCCCGCGGCCAGTGCGGCAGCGACGCAGTCGGACGGCGAACGAACGTGGCAGCGGTCGCATGGCGGCTCCTTCGGAAAGCGGGTACCGACGGCGGCGATCATAACGGAGGCCGCGCGCAGAGCGGTAGAATCCGCGCCGCCCTGGTTCGCCGCCGTTCCGCCCGCATGCCCGCAATGCACAATCCCGCCGCAGCGCTCAAGGCCCGCCTCGCCGAGGCGATGGCGGCGGACGCGCTGCGGCTCGGGCGGCGCATCGACGCCCTGCGCAAGCGCGACGATCCGGCGTTGCTGGCGCCGATCGCCGCGGACCTCGAGCGCTCGATCGCGAAACGGGCCGCCCGCGCTTCGGGCAAGCCGGCGATCGTGCTGCCGCCCGACCTGCCGGTCGCGCAGCGCGCCGACGAGATCGCGGCTGCCATCCGCGCGCATCCCGTGGTGATCGTCTGCGGCGAAACGGGCTCGGGCAAGACCACGCAGCTTCCCAAGATCTGCCTGATGGCCGGCCGCGGCGAGCGCGGACTGATCGGGCACACCCAGCCGCGCCGGATCGCCGCCCGCGCCGTCGCCACGCGCATCGCGCAGGAGCTGGGAACGCCGCTCGGCGAGGCCGTCGGCTTCAAGGTGCGCTTCACCGACCACACGCGGCCCGACGCCTACGTCAAGCTGATGACCGACGGCATCCTGCTCGCCGAGACGCAGCGCGACCGCGCGCTCGCGGCCTACGACACCATCATCGTCGACGAGGCGCACGAGCGCAGCCTCAACATCGACTTCCTGCTGGGCTACCTCAAGGAGCTGCTGGCGCGGCGCCCGGACCTGAAGCTGATCATCACGTCGGCGACCCTCGATGCCGAGCGCTTTGCGACGCACTTCGGCACTGCCGGCGTTCCGGCGCCGGTGATCGAGGTGTCGGGACGGATGTATCCGGTGGACGTCCGCTACCGACCGCTCGGCGGCAGCGATGAGGAGGCCGATGACGAAGAGGAGCTCGAGGAGGCCATCGTGTCGGCCGCCGAAGATCTCTGGCGCGAAGGTCCGGGCGACATCCTGGTGTTCCTGCCGGGCGAGCGCGAGATCCGCGAAACCGGCGATCTCCTTCGCCGCGGCATGGCGCGGCGGCCCTACGCGCACGCGCTCGAAATCCTGCCGCTGTACGCGCGACTGTCCGTCGCCGAGCAGCAGCGCGTGTTCGCTCCGTCCGGCGGGCGGCGCATCGTCCTCGCGACCAACGTCGCCGAGACCTCGCTGACGGTGCCGGGGGTCCGCTACGTGATCGACACCGGGCTCGCGCGCGTCAAGCGCTACAGCCTGCGCAACAAGACGACGCTGCTGCAGATCGAGAAGATCTCGCAGGCGGCGGCGAACCAGCGCGCCGGACGCTGCGGCCGCGTCGCCGACGGCATCTGTGTGCGCCTCTACGGCGAAGACGACTTCGCCGCGCGGCCGCGCTACACCGATCCGGAGATCCTGCGGAGCTCGCTCGCGTCGGTGATCCTGCGGATGGCGGCGCTCGACCTCGCGGAGCCCGAGCGCTTTCCGTTCGTCGAGCCGCCGGGGCCGCGCGCGATCGCCGACGGCTACCAGCTGCTGCAGGAGCTCGACGCGGTCGATCAGGACCGCAAGCTCACGCCGCGCGGACGCGAGCTCGCGCGGCTGCCGCTCGATCCGCGCATCGGCCGCATCGTGCAGGCGGCGCGCGAGCGCGGCTGCCTCGCCGAGGCGCTGGTGATCGCGAGCGCGCTGGCGGTGCCCGATCCGCGCGATCGGCCGCTTGCGCACGCGCAGGCGGCCGACCAGGCGCATCTCAAGTTCCGCGACGAGCGCTCCGATTTCCTGTCGCTGGTGGCGCTGTGGGAGTTCTTCGCCGACGCGCTCGCGCAGAAGCTCTCGCATCGCAAGCTCGTCGATCGCTGCCGCGCTGAATTCGTTTCGTATCTGCGCCTGCGCGAATGGCGCGACGTCCGCGAACAGCTTGCGAACGAGCTCGTCGAGGCGGGCTGGACGCTACCCGACGCGTTGCCGAAGGCGATCGACGCGGCGCGTTACGCGACGATCCACAAGGCGCTGCTGGCCGGACTGTCCGGCAACATCGGCACGAAGACGGAGGAGGGCGAGCCGTATCAGGGCGCGCGCGGCATCCGCTTCCACCTGCATCCGGGCTCGGGGCTCGCGAAAAAAGCGCCGAAATGGGTGCTCGCGGCGGAGCTCACTGAAACGTCGCGCCTCTACGCGCGTTGCGCGGCGAAGATCGAGCCGGAGTGGATCGAGGAAGTCGCGGGACCGCGAGTGACGCGTGACTACTTCGAGCCGCACTGGGATCCGAAGCGCGGCGAGGTCGTCGCCAGCGAGCGCGTCTCGCTGTACGGCTTGACGCTCGTAGCGCGCCGCCCCGTTTCGTTCGGTGCCATCGATCCCGTCGTGGCGCGCGAGGTGTTCATTCGCGAGGCGCTCGTGCCCGGCGAGCTCGCCACGCGCGGCGCCTTCCTCGCGCACAACCGGCGCCTGGTCGCGGAGATCGCCGAGCTCGAGCACAAGGCGCGGCGGCAGGATGTGCTGGTCGACGACGAAACGATCGCGGGGTTCTACGCCGAGCGCGTGCCGCAGGATGTCCATTCGCTGGCGACGTTCGAGCGGTGGCGCGCCGACGCCGAGAAGCGCGCGCCGCAGCTGCTCTTCATGTCGCGCGAGGCGCTGATGCGCCACGCCGCGTCGCAGGTCACCGAGGAACTGTTCCCGGAGACGCTGACGATGGCCGGCGCGGCGCTGCCGCTCAAGTACCGCTTCGCGCCCGGCCACGCCCTCGACGGTCTCACCCTCAGCGTGCCGCTGCCGCTGCTCAACCAGCTGGACGACGCACGCCTCTCGTGGCTCGTGCCGGGAATGGTGCGGGAAAAAGTCACGCTGTTCCTCAAGGGGCTGCCGAAGGCGTGGCGCGGCCGGCTCGTCCCGATCGCCGAGGTCGTCACCGACTTCCTGACGCAGGCATCGGCGGCGGGCGGCGGATCGCTGATCGACGCATTGCGCGCCTATCTCGAGCGGCGGCTCGGCGAGCGCGTTCCGGGCGACCTTTTCGACGCGATCGAGCTGCCGCCCCACCTCGCGGTGAACGTCAGGGTGATCGACGCCGCCGGTGCCGAGCTTGCTGCCGGCCGCGATCTCACGGCGCTGCGCACCCGGCTCGGCGAAGCGGCGCAACTCTCGTTCGCGGCCACGGGCCCGTCGATCGAGCGGAAGGGCATGCGCACGTGGGACTTCGGCGACCTGCCCGAAACACTCGGCGTCGTGCGCCACGGCGCCAAGCTGACCGGCTACCCGGCGCTCGTGGACGACCAGACAAGCGTATCGATCGCGCTTCTCGACACGCGCGAGGCTGCGCTTGCGGCCACGCGCGCCGGCGTGCTGCGGCTGATGCGCCTGGCGCTTCGGGACACGCTGTCGCGCCACGAGAAAGGCGCTGCGGGCTTCGCGCAGGCCGCGCTGCAACTGAAGACCGTGATCGGCACCGACCGGCTCCTCGCCGATGTCCTGGCGGCGGTCGTGGATCGCGCCTTCCTCGGCGACGATCCGCTGCCGCGCGACGAAAAGGCGTTCGCGGAGCAGGTTAAGCGCGCGCGCACGCGACTGCCCGCGGTCGCGGAAGGTGCGTTCCGGCTGCTCGCGGCCATCGCGGCGGAGCACTACGCCGTGACGCAACGGTTGGCGGGGGCCGCCCCGGCCCAGGCGCGCTTCGCCGCCAGCCTGTCGGCCGAGCGCGACGCGCTCGTCTACCCGGGTTTCTTCGCGGCGTCGCCGTGGGCACAGCTTTCGCACCTGCCGCGTTACCTGAAGGCGCTGGAGCGTCGCTACGTTCGCCATCTGGAACGGCCCGACCGCGATGCCCGGCATGCGGCCGAGTTGGCGGAATTCGGGTTGCGCTACCGCGAACGGGCCGAGCGCGCGCGGGCGGCAGGGGCGCCCCCGCCCGCCGGCCTCGAGGCTTTCCGGTGGCTGCTGGAGGAGCTCAAGGTTTCCCTGTTCGCGCAGGAGCTGCGTACGCCCTACCCGGTGTCGTGGAAGCGTATCCAAAAAGCATGGAATGATCTCGACCGGTAACGAAACTGCCGTACGGGGTTTGGCAGCCGATTTTCCCACGTGATAGAGTAGGTTAGACCAATGTCATGATCGCGGACGCACGTGCCTGAAACCCCGGCGCACGACGTCCGCGGGACTTCTTGAACACGACCACGACCGCCGGCCCCGCAGCATCCTCCGCGCGCCGCGCGCTGCCGCCGGAGAAAGTCAAGATCCTCAAGGATTGTCGCGACCTGGCGGTCGAACGCCTGGTCGTGGCGTTCTCGGCGATGCTCGAAAAGGTCGTCGACATGCTGATCGAGCGCAGCGGCAAGACCGACGTCCGCGAGGAGCAGCAGACCCTGATCGATGCGCGCATCGCATTGACGCGCGGCCGCGAAGCGCTGATGGGCGAGTTCGAGAAGCGGCTGCGCGGCCTCGTCGATCGCCGCATCGACCGCAAGGACGAGAAGGCCGATTTCTCCAAGCTCGACGCCAGCGAGCTTTCGCTTGTCGACCACCTGTCGATGGACGAGACGGTGATCACCAGCAACATCGTGCGCGTGGTCGAGAACAGCGCGCACGAGGAGTTGATCGCGTTCAACCGCGGCATCGGCAGCCTGCTCGAGGCCCCGGGGCTCGAGACCGATGCGAATCCGCTGGCGCCGGCGACGATCGTCGAGGCGTTCGCCGAAGCGCTCGCCGGCGTCAAGGCCGACGAGCAGGTCAAGTTCCAGATCCTGAAGGAGCTCAATCAGGCGTCGCTCATCGACATCGCCGCGATCTATGCGGAGCTCAACCGGCACCTGACGCAACTCGGCGTGATGCCGGCCGCGGGCGGCCGCGGGCTTGGCGGCCGCCGCGCGCCGGACCGGCCGCGCACGCCGTCGAAACCGGGCGAAAAGGGCACGGGACCCGCCGAAGTCGACGTGATGTCGCTGTTCCGAAAGATGGCGTCGCAGGGCAGCTTCCCGATGTCCGGCGCGCCGTCGCTGCCGATGCTCGAGGTGCCGGGCGCCGAGCCGGGCGGCGGAGGCGGGGGTGGGATCGGGGTCGGGGGTGGCGGCGGGTTTTTCGGCGGCGGCGCCATGCCGCCGTCGGAGTCGTCGTTCATGCCCCTGCGGCCCACGCCGTCGGGCTACGTCCCCGGCACGCCGATCATCTCGACCGTCGACCTGCACGAAGGACTGACTCGACTCCAGGCGGGGCAGACCGATTTCGACATCGGCGGCGCGCAGGTGTCGTTCTCGGGCGTCCCCGAAGGCACGCACAACGTGCTGCGCGACCTGCAGGAGTCGCCGCTCGGCCGCAAGGCGAACCAGCTCGAATCGATGACGATCGAGATGGTCGCGATGCTGTTCGACTTCATCTTCGAGACGCGCGATCTGCCGGACGGCATCAAGGCGCAGCTCGCGCGGCTGCAGATACCGGTGCTCAAGGCCGCGATGCTCGACGGCGCGTTCTTCGCGAAGAAGTCGCATCCGTCACGGCTGCTCGTCAACGCGCTCGCCGAGGCCGGGCTCGGCTGGTCGCCGGCGATGGGCAGCGGCGATCCGCTGTACAAGAAAATCGAGCACCTCGTCCGCCGCATCCTCGACGAGTTCTCGGACAACCTCGCGCTGTTCGACGAGCTGCGCGAGGAGCTGGAAGCGTTCCTCGCCGAGGAGGAGAAGGCGGCGGAGGACAACATCTCGACGTCCGCCGACGAGATCAACCACAGCGACAAGCTGCAGATCGCCACCGTCATCGGCAGGGCCGAGATCGAGCGGCGCATCGAAAGCTATCCGGTCCCGCAGTTCCTCGCGTCGTTCCTGCGCGACCACTGGCAGGGGACGCTCGAGAACGTCTACCTGAAGGACGGCGACGAGAGCGAGGCCTGGACGTCGGCGATGACCACGCTCGAGGACCTCGTGTGGAGCGTGCAGCCCAAGCGCAGCACCGAGGATCGCAAGCACCTGGTCGCGCTGCTGCCCTCGCTTTTGAAGCGACTCGGCGCAGGCGTGCACAACCAGCGCTGGTCGCAGGAGCAGCGCGAGAAGTTCATGACGAACCTCGTCGAGGCGCACGCGGCGGCGGTGAAGCCGTCGTTCGCCGCGGCGACGTCGCCGACGGCCGCCGTCGCGGAAGCGGCGAAGGCGCAGGCCGAAGTCGCGAAAGCCTCCGGCGATTCGGCCGCGGCGGCGAAGGCGGAGGCGCTTGCCGAAGCGATGGCGCCCGCCACTCCCGCGCCGGTGGAGGCCGCGCAGGAAATCCTCGACGACGAGTATCTCGAGATCGCCCGCAATCTCGAGCGCGGCATGTGGGTGGAGTTCGAGAGCGAAGGCGGCCAGCTCGCGTTCGCGAAGCTCGCCTGGGTCAGCCCGCTGCGCGGCACGTACCTGTTCACCAACCGCCAGGGCCAGAAGGCGCTGTCGATGACTGCCGAGGAGCTCGCCGACCGCTTCCGCGCCGATCGTGCGCGCCTCGTGGAAGCCGAGCCGCTGGTCGACCGCGCGATGACGCGCGTCATCACCACCCTGACGGAGAAGATCGCGGAGCCGGCGGACGCGATGTGACTGCGTGGCGCGTGCGGACGCGACGGCCGCTTCGGCGGCCTTTTGTTTACACGGAGGAGCAAACGGATGGGTATCGGTGTACTGGTGATCGGCGACGAAATCCTGACCGGCAAGCGCGCGGACAAGCATCTCGCGCATGCGATCGAGACGCTCGGCAAGCGCGGGCTCGACATCGACTTCGCGCACTATCTGGGCGACGACCGCGGGCGACTTACGGCGGTGCTGAAGGACACGTTCGCGCGCAATGAGCTCGTGTTCAGTTTTGGCGGCATCGGCGCGACGCCCGACGACTGCACGCGACAGGCCGCCGCCGCAGCGCTTGGCGTCGCTCTCGTGCCGCATCCCGACGCGGTGCGCGAGATCGAGGCCAAGTTCGGCGCCGAGGCGTATCCGCACCGGGTGCTGATGGCCGAGTTTCCCGCCGGCAGCCGCATCATTCCGAATCCCGTCAACCGCGTGGCCGCGTTCGCGATCCGCGATCATCATTTCTTTCCCGGCTTTCCGCAGATGGCATGGCCGATGCTCGACTGGGTGCTGGCGACGTGGTACGCCGACCTCGTCCGTACGCCCGCCGTCGAGCGCGCGATCGTCGTGTTCGGCGCCGGCGAGAGCCAGCTGCTGCCGCTGATGAACGACTGCGTGGCGCGGTTTCCGCGCGTCAAGCTCTTCAGCCTCCCGTCGTTCCAGACCGACGGCAGCCGCAGGCTCGAGCTCGGCGTGCGCGGCGAAGCGGCGCAGGCGGACACCGCGCTGGCGTTCCTGCGCGAAGGCGTGACTGCCGGCGGCTTCCGGTTCGAGCCGTTGCCGCAGCCCGGCTGAAAAGTACCGTGCTGTCGGCGCTGACGCGCGCGCTGCCGGTGTTCGCGAGCGCGCGTGTCCTGTCCGTGGTGTTCTTTCCGCTCGCGGCTGCCGCGATCGCGTTCGTCGCGATCGCATGGTGGACGTGGACGCCTCTGGTCGACTGGGCAGCGGTCACGCTGTTCGATGCGCCGCGCGGTACGACAGGGGTGCCGACCGGCTGGGGCGTGTATGCGGCCGCGATCGCGGCGTTCCTGGCGTTTGTCGCGCTGGCGCTCGTGACGGCACTCGTCGCGATCGCCGTGCTGGCGATGCCGATGATCGTACGCGCCGTCGCCGCGCGCGATTTCGCGACGCTCGAGCGCCGCAAGGGCGGCACGTTCGCGGGAAGCCTCGTCAATGCGATCGTGGCCATCGGCGTGTTCGTGCCACTGTGGATCGCGTCGTTGTTCCTGCTGGCGATTCCGCCGCTCTTCGTCGCGGTGTCGCTGTTGCTGTCGGCGTGGCTCAACCAGCGGCTGTTGCGCTACGACGCGCTCGCGGAGCACGCGGACGCCGGCGAGCTGCGCGACATCGTGCGCGGCACCCGCGGCAGGCTGCTCGGGCTCGGACTCCTGCTCGCGCCGCTGTCGTACGTGCCGATCGTGAATTTTTTCGCGCCGCTGTATGCGGGCGTCGCGTTCACCTACCTGTGCCTCGACGAGCTCGCCGCGCGACGGGCAAGTGCGGCGGGGCCGATCCGGGAGCGATGATGGACGGCAGCGGCAAGCATTTCGACGAGGTTGCGATCGGCACCACGTTCGCGAGTACGCTCACGATCACCGAGACGCACCTCGTGCTCGGCGCGGGGCTGATCGGCGATTTCAATCCGCATCACGCGAACGAGGTCTATGCGAAGCGTTCGCGCTTCGGCACGCGGGTCCTCCACGGCATGCTGACGAGTGCGGTGATGGGCGCCGCCGTCGGCATGTATTTCCACGGTACCGCGATCGCCTATCTCGAGCACAACGCGCGCTTTCTCGCGCCGGTGCGCCCCGGCGACACGCTCACGACGACATGGACGGTCGTCGAGCTGCTGGCGAAGCCCAAGCACGGCGGCGGCATCGTCGTGCTGAAAGCCGCTGCGGTGAACCAGCACGGCGTGACGGTCGCCGAGGCCGACGGCAAGATCCTGGTGCGCGTCCGCGCCTGAAGTGCCGCGACGCTTCGTCGCGCCCGCGTAGAATCCGGCGGCGATGGACGAACGAACGGCTCTCGACGTGACGGCGGTGCGCGCGCTGGAGACCGGCGAGCGTGCGGGCGACGAATGGACCGACGCCGATCGCGCGTGGGCGAGCCGCGCCGCGGCAGAAGTTGTCGGCGAGCACGCGTCGCCGGAACAATTCGTCGGCCGTCGCGCGACGCTGGCGCTGGAGCGCATCGGCGAACGCGATGCGCGGTTCGTCCGCGCGACGCGCGCGCTCGAGTGGCGGCCGTGGGTCGGCCACGCCGTCATCGGTGGCGCTTTCGTGCTCGGCGTCGCGGTGGATCGCATCGGCGGCGCGCAGACGATCAACCTGCTCGCGCCGCCGGTGTTCCTGCTGCTCGTGTGGAATCTCGCGGTGTACGCGATGCTGGCGCTCGCGCCATTCGTGCACCGCGGTCCGGGCGAGACGCTCGGCGTGCTTCGCGCGGCGCTGGCGCGTTTCGCGAGCGGTACTGCTCGTGCGCCGCGCACGCGCGACGCCGCACGCAGCGGCCGTTACGCCGCAACGGCGACCGATTGGGCGCGCTTGTCCGCCCCGCTCTATGCGGCGCGCGCCGCGCGGATCCTGCACTTCGCGGCAGCGGCGCTTGCAGTCGGCGTCGTCGCAGGGATGTACGTGCGCGGCCTTGCCTTCGAGTACCGCGCGACATGGGAAAGCACGTTCCTCGACGCGAGCCAGGTGCGCGCGCTGCTTGCGGCCGCGCTCGCGCCGGGCGCGTGGCTTACCGGGCTCGGCGTGCCCGACGTTGCGCGGGTTGCGGCGATCCGTGCGCCGGCGGCCGAAAATGCAGCGGCCTGGCTGCACTTGATCGCGGCGACCGTACTCGCCGTGGTCATCGTGCCGCGCATCGTGCTCGGTCTTGTCGCCGCGACGGTCGAGCGGCGGCGTGCGACGCGATTGCCCGTGCCGCTCGCCGAACCGTATTTCCAACGCCTGCTGCGAGGTTTTCGCGGTGGCGCGGCGCGCGTGCGTGTCGTTCCGTACAGCTACACGCCGGGCGCGCCAGCGCAAGCTGGAGTGGAAGCGATCGTCGCGCGCGGCTTCGGCGGGAGCGCAGCGATCGTCGTCGACGCGCCGGTGGCCTATGGCGCGGGATGCGCCTGCGGCGCGCGCCGGGCCCGGTCACGTGATCGCGCTCTTCAACGCGACAGCGACGCCCGAGCGCGACGTGCACGGCGAATTCGTGGAAATGTTGGCGAGGGAAGCGACAGCGCCGGTTATCGCGCTCGTCGACGAGTCCGCGTTTCGCGCGCGCTGGCCCGGCGACGATGCGCGCCTCGCCGAACGTCGCGCGACGTGGCGCGATGCACTGGCGCCGACGGGTGCGGCGGTCGTCTTCGCCGACCTCGCGACGCCCGATCTCGTTGCCGCCGAGGCCGCGCTGGACGCGGCGCTCGACGCGCGCGAAGGCAAGAAGGCCTGATGAAGGGATCGCCCCATGAATGAGCGCAGCGACATCGCGCTGTCGCTGATCTCGCACACCAACGCGGGCAAGACGACGCTCGCGCGCACGCTGCTCGACCGCGATATCGGCGACGTCCGCGACGCGCCGCACGTGACGCAGGACGCGTCGATCCACCGGCTGATCGCATCGGCCGAAGGCGACACGCTGTCGCTGTGGGACACGCCCGGCTTCGGCGACAGCGCGCGGCTTGCGAAGCGCCTCGCACAGGAAGGCAGCCCGATCGGCTGGTTCCTCACGCAGGTGTGGGACCGCTATCGCGACCGCACGTTCTGGCTGACGCAGAAGGCGGTGCGCAACGTCCGTGACGACGCCGACGTCGTGCTCTACCTCGTCAATGCTTCGGAAGCGCCGGACGATGCCGGCTATCTCGCGCCGGAGCTCGCTGTGCTGGCGTGGATCGGCAAGCCGGTGATCGCATTGCTGAACCAGACGGGACCGGCGGGCCTTCCGGCCGACGAGCGCGCCGACGAAGCGCGCTGGCGCGCGCGGTTCGCGGACGCGCAGCTGCGCGAGGTGCTGCCGCTCGACGCATTCGCGCGCTGCTGGGTGCAGGAATTCGCGCTGTTCGCGGCGATTGCGCGCGTGTTGCCCGACGCCAAGCGGCCTGCATTTGCCCGTCTCGCGAAGACGTGGGAGACGCGGCGCTGGTCGCAATTCGACGCCGCGATGGCGGCAATCGCCGAGCCCGTCGCGCGAGCGGCGTGTGATCGCGTCACGCTGCCGAACGATCCGCTGCTCGCGAAGGTCGGGCGCACGCTGGGCATCGGTCGCCCGGACGCGGAGGGCGCCGCGGCGCGCGCCGAACGCGAAATGGCCGCGCGCGTCGAAAGCGGCCTGCGTGGATGCACCGATCGGCTGATCGAGATCCATGGTTTGAAAGGCAGCGCCGCGGCGGAAGCGCTGGCGCGCATCGCCGGCGGTTTGCGCCGCGACGCGCCCGTCGACGAAGGCAAGGCGGCAATGATGGGCGGTCTCGTCAGTGGCGCGCTGACGGGGCTCGGCGCCGATATCGCCGCGGGCGGACTGACGCTGGGGGGCGGCATGCTCGCCGGCGCGCTCCTCGGTGCGCTGGGCGGCGCCGGCGTCGCGCGCGGGATGAACGTCGCGCGCGAGCGCACGCAGGCGACACTTACCTGGAACGCCGCGTTTCTCGACGCGCTCTTCGGTGACGTGCTGCTGCGCTACCTCGCGGTCGCGCACTTTGGCCGCGGGCGCGGCGAATGGCAGGCGGGCGAGGCGCCCGCAGCATGGCGCGAGCAGGTGCAGACGGTCCTCGAACTGCATCGCGACGAGCGTGTGGCGATCTGGGCGCAGCGCCCGTCCGAGGTCGGTCGAGCCGCGCCTGCGCACGTTGCTTGCGACCTGCGCGCTCGCAGTCCTCGACGCGCTCTATCCCGACGCGGGGCGCCCGCAGCGCAGCTGACGCCGGGCGGATTTCAGGGGTGCGCCAGCGCCTCGACGCATTCAGCCACGAGCGCGGGCCCGCGGTAGATGAGGCCGGTGTAGAGCTGCACGAGCGCCGCGCCGGCGTCGATCTTCGCCTTCGCATCGGCGCCCGAAAGAATGCCGCCGACGCCGATGATCGGCAGCGCGCCGTCGAGCGCGCGCGCGAGCGTCCGGATCACCTCGTTCGATTTCTCGAACAGCGGCCGCCCTGACAGTCCACCCTGCTCGTCGGCATGCGCCTGGCCGGCGACCGCGTCGCGGGCGATCGTCGTGTTCGTTGCGATCACGCCTTCGATTCCATTCTCGACGAGCAGCCGCGCGACGCCGCGGATCGCGTCGGGGGCGAGGTCGGGCGCGATCTTGACGGCCAGCGGCACGTGGCGGCCATGCGTTTGCGCCAGCGCTTTCTGCTCGGCCTTGAGACGCACGAGCAGCGCGGCAAGCATTTCATCCGACTGCAGGTCGCGCAGCCCCTGGGTATTCGGCGACGAGATGTTCACGGTGACGTAGCTCGCGAGCGCGTACACGGCGCGCAGCCCGCTGACGTAGTCGTCCGCCGCGCGCGCATTCGGCGTGTCGAAGTTCTTGCCGAGATTGATGCCGAGCACGCCGCGATACGACGAGCGCTTCACGTTGGCGACGAAGCGCTCGACACCCTCGTTGTTGAAGCCGAGCCGGTTGATCAGCGCTTCGGACTCGCGCAAACGAAACATCCGCGGCTTCGGGTTGCCCGGTTGCGGACGCGGCGTGACCGTGCCGGCTTCGAGGAAGCCGAAGCCGAGCGTGGCGAGGCCTGCGAGGTGGGCGGCGTTCTTGTCGAGGCCGGCGGCGAGGCCCACCGGGTTCGGGAACTCGATGCCCATCACCGACACGGGCGACCGCGGCAGCCGCGGTGCGACAATCTGCGCGAGCCCCAGACGCGCGGCCGCGTCGAGCGCGCGAAACGTCGCGTCGTGCGCCGCTTCCGGATCGAGCGCGAACAAGAGCGGCCGGAACAGCGGATAGAACTGATGCATGCGGGCGCGATGGTAACATTCGCGCCGACTCTCGATGTCTCACGCCGCCGTCCTCCTGCTGTCGCTGCTCGCGCTGTCCGCCGCGTCTTTTGCCGTCGAGCGCGCCGACGCCGCGACGCGGACAGCGCGTCCCGCCGACACCGTCGCTCCCGCCGATCCCGCGCATCGCTACGCCGAGCGCGCCGACGTGCGCGCGTTCGTCGACGAGCTGGTCGAGGAGCAGGGCTTCGACAAGCGCACGCTGACGCGCGCTTTCGCCGCGGCGCGCTACCAGCCGCGCATCGTCGCGGCGATGGACCGGCCGCTCGTCGAGCCGCCGAAGTGGTACGAGTACGCGCCGCAGTTCCTGACGCCGGAGCGCGATCGACGGCGGCGTCGCGTTCTACGCGCGCAACGCCGCGGCGCTGGAGCGCGCCGAGCGCGAATTCGGCGTTCCCGCGGACGTCATCGTCGCGATCATCGGCGTCGAGACGTACTACGGGCGCAATCTGGGCTCGTATCGCGTGTTCGACGCGCTCACCACGCTCGCGTTCGACTATCCGCGCCGCGCGACCTTCTTTCGCGGCGAGCTCAAGGAATTCCTGCGGCTCACGCGCGAGCAGGGGCTGTCGCCGCTGGCCCCGAAGGGGTCGTTCGCCGGCGCGATGGGCGTGCCGCAGTTCATGCCCGGCAGCTATCGCCGCTTTGCGATCGACTTCGACGGCGACGGACACGTCGACCTGTGGGCCAGCACGGCCGACGTCGATCGGCAGCGTCGCGAACTATCTCGCCCGTCACGACTGGCAGCCCGGCGAGCCCGTGCTGCTGCCCGCGACGATCGACGCCGACGAGCGCGACGCGGTGCTGCGCAAACTCGACGGCGGCATCGAGCGAGCGGCGCACGCTCGCGGCGTGGGAAAGCGACGGCGTCACCGCTGACACGCTCGCGTCGCAGCTTCCGGCCGACACCGTGGGCCTCCTCGCGCTCGAGGATCCGCCTGCCGACGGTGCGGCGCGCGCGACCTACTGGATCGCCTGCGCAAACTTCTTCGTCATTACGCGCTACAACCGCAGCCGGCTCTACGCGTCGGCGGTGTGGTCGCTGTCCGAGGCGATCCGCAAGGCGCGCGACGCGTCACGCACGCCCTGACGGCGCGGTGGACGCGACGGCGACGACAAACTCGCCGGGTATCCGATAGCCGCGGCCGCTGCGCCACGGCTCGATCGCGGCGAGATAGCGCTCGCGGACGCGGGCGCGCACGTCATCGTCGAAGCGCGACCACGCCAGCGCCACCGGACCGCCGACGAAGGCCGCGTCGCAGGCTTCGTCGGCGTCGGCGTAGTCCAGCGTCGCGGCGATGCGCTGCTCGCTCGATGACGTCGAACCCCGCATCGGCGCAAAGCTGCGCGAGCGCCTCGGCTCTCGCCCAGGCGGAAGAACAGCGGACACACGTCGCTCTCGACTTCGGCGTCGACGATCGGGAACACCGGCGACCAGCCGCAGCGGGCGCGCTCGCCCCACACCGCGACGACCATGCGGCCGCCCGGCCGCAGCACCCGGCGCATCTCGCGCAGCGGCCTGCCCGGGATCGGGCATGTACATGAGGCCGAGCGCGCACAGCGCGACGTCGAAGCTGGCGTCGGGAAGCTCCAGGCGCTCCGCATCCATGCGCACGAAGGTCGGCGTTCGCCAGCCGCTGCGCTCCGCCGCGCGCGCGCGCCGCATCGACCATCCGGCCGGACAGGTCGACGCCGACCACACTGCCCGTCCGGCCCGACCGCTCGCGCCGCCTGCAGCGCGATCAGGCCGGTGCCGCAGGCGACGTCCAGCACGCGCTCGCCCGGCGCCAGCGCCGCGCCCGCCATCAGCCGCGTCGTGTGCGCGGCGCCAGCTGCGCCTGCCACAGCGGCTCGTAGGCGGCCGCGGCCAGGTCCCAGCCGTAGCGCTGGACGCGCCGCTGCAGCCTCGGCTCCATGCGCGCTCACCTCAGCGGCGGGTGACGACGATCTCGAGGTATTCGCTCGGCACGACCAGCGAATGCCGCCGTCGACCGGTTCATGCCGTTCAGCAGCTCGGTGAGGTCGCGCTCGAGCGCGGCGGCCTTGTCCGGCGGCAGCGCGGCGAACGCCTTGTGCACCGGGCCGTACCACGTGCGGAACACGTCGATGAAGTGCGCGGCCGAGCGGTAGCGGAAGTTGAACATGCGCGGCGTCGCGACGATCGCGGACGCGCGTGTCGCCGAACAGCGTCTGCGAGATGCGCTTCTCACGCCCCACAGCGACGGCGGCTGCACGCCGGCAGGCGGCGGCACGTGGCTGCCCAGCACCTTGAACATCTGGCCGATGAAGCCTCCGGGCGTCCAGTTGGCGAGGCCGATGCGGCCGCCGGGACGGCAGACGCGCGCCATCTCGGAGGCGGCCGTCGCGTGGTCGGGCGCGAACATCACGCCGAACGTGGACAGCACGGCGTCGAAGCTCGCGTCGGCGAAGGGCAGCGCCTCGGCGTCGGCGACCTGGAACTTCACGTCGAGCCCCTCCGCACGCGCGCGTTCGGCGCCACGGTCGAGCAGCGCCGACACGTAGTCGGTCGACGTCACGCTGGCAGCCGCGGCGCGCAGCGGCGAGCGTCGCGTTGCCGTTGCCGGCGGCGACGTCGAGAACGCGCTCGTCCCAGCGCAGATCGCAGGCTTCGGCCAGCTGCTCGCCGACGATCTGCAGCGTCGTGCCGATGACCGCGTAGTCGCCGCTCGCCCATGCCGCCTGCTGGCGCGCCTTGAGTGCGGGAAATCGATGGGTGCATTCATGGTGTGGTGCTCTCCTTGTGGATCCGTTGCGACGGGCACCGCGAACCGGTGCCGTCGTGATGCGCACTTTGCTGCTGCGAGCGGGGCGCCGTCCTGCCCGCGCGTCGCGCGCGGATGACCGATCGTCCGGGACCGGCGCACGGCGCCTGGCCGCCCGTCCGGAATTGCTGCCCGATCGTCCCGTGGGCCGTCGGCGACGGCCGCGCCTCTTGGCAGGCGCGGCGCCGGCGGAGACAATCAGCCGGATGAACGCGAACGAGCAAGGTCGCGTCGCGGCGACGCGGGATCATCGCGGCCACGCTGCAACGCGCGGAGGCGGTGCTGCGGCGCCGCCCGGACATGGGCCTGCACGACGATGCTCCGGCCACGGCGCGCTGGGATGGCAGCACGCGGGTCGTCGCGAGTCACGCCAACGGCACGCGAGATGTCGACCGACATGCCGGGCGAGCTCGGCGGCACCGGCGATCAGGTGACGCCGGGCTGGCTGTTTCGCGCCGGTCTCGCGTCCTGCGCGGCGACGAGCATCGCGATGACCGCCGCGGCCGAAGGCATCGAGCTGACGACGCTCGAAGTGCGGGCCAGCAGCCGGTCGGACACGCGCGGCCTGCTCGGCATGACGGACGCCGACGGCGCGCCGGTGTACGCAGGCCCGAGCGACGTTCGGATGCACGTCCGGATCTTTGCGCCCGATGCGCCGCCCGAGCGCTTGCGCGCGCTGGTGGAGAAGGCCTGTCGCTGCTCGCCGATTCCCGCCGCGGTGGTGAACGCGGTGCCGCTGGACCTGCGGGTCGACGTGGCCGCTGAAGCGGCTGACCCCTCGACGATGGACGCACTGTCGGAGACCCTTCGCGTCGTGCGCCTGGTCGGCGCGATCTTCATCAACGCCCGCTTCACCGCGCCGTGGTGCTACCAGTCGCCGAACGCCGATTCCGCGGCACCCGTGCTCGAGCCCGGCGCCGAGCGCGTCGTGATCTTCCACCTGATCACCGAGGGCGAGTGCTACGTCGAGATCGGCAAGGAAGCGCCGCGTGCGCCTGATCGCCGGCGACGTCGTGGTGTTTCCGCAGGGCGACGCGCATCTGATGAGCTCGGCAGCCGGGCCTGCCGCCGGCGAAGGGCGCGGCGCCTCGACGAGGTGCTGTCGCGCCGTCCGCGCCAGCTTGCGCTACGGCGGCGGCGGAGCAACCACACGCGCTGGTGTGCGGCTACCTCGCCTGCGATGCGCGCCTGGCGCGGATGCTGCTCGCGGGACTGCCGCCGCTGGTGCGGGTCAACGTGCGCGGCTCCAATGCCGGCACCTGGCTCGAAGCCTCGGTGCGCTACGCGCTGGCCGAGGCGCGTTCGCCGCGTCCCGGCGGCGCGGGCGTGCTGGCCAAGCTGGCCGAGGTGCTGTTCATCGAGGTGCTGCGCCTGTACATGAACGAGCAGAGCGCCGGGCGCACCGGATGGCTGGCGGGCGTGGGCGATCGCATCGTCGGCGCGGCGCTGAACGCGCTGCACGCAAAGCCCGCGCACGCGTGGACGCTCGAAGAGCTGGCGCGCGTCGGCGAGTACCTCGCGCTCGGTGCTCGCCGAGCGCTTCCAGCACCTGGTGGGCAGCTCGCCGATGCAGTACCTCACGCAATGGCGGATGCTGCTGGCGGCCAATCTCCTGTGCCGCAGCAATGCGCCGCTGGCGCGCATCGCCGAGGACGTCGGCTATCAGACCGACACGGCGTTCAGCCGCGCGTTCCGGCGCGAGTTCGGCGCGCCGCCGGCGGCGTGGCGGCGCAGCCAGACGACGCGCGAGCACGTCAACTGAGGGTCGCGGCCGGCAGCTGCTCCGCGATTGACGCGTCGCGCGTGAGCGTCACTTCTGCTTGGCGATGATCTTGTCCTTGATCTTGTCGTAGACCCCCTGCGGGATGATGTTCTTCTCGACCAGCTCATCTTTGCCCTTGTACGGCCGGCCCTTGATGATCGCCTTGGCGCGGGCGTCGCCGATGCCTTCGAGCGTCATCAGCTGGTCGGCCTTGGCGCGGTTGATGTCGATCTTGTCGTCGGCCGGCGTGGCTGCGGCGGCCGGCTTGGCGGCGGGCTGCGCGGCCTTGTCCGCGGCGAGGGCGGGCGGGGCGAGCCCAAGGGCGGCGACCAGCAAAGCGATGGCGATGCGACTCATTCTGTGACTCCCGTGGTGACGAAGGTGCTGCATGTTCCGCGTTTTGCGGAAAAAGGGGAAGGGCTCGCTCCGGTTGGAGAGTCGCGTCAGCGTTCTTGCCCGAGGTCGCGGACGAGGCCGATCAGCGACCGCGTCGACGCGTCGAACGCGTCATCCGGCGCGGACGGGTCTTCGAGCGCGGCGATGATCGGCTTCGCCAGCGTCTTGCCGAGCTCCACACCCCACTGGTCGAACGCGTTGATCCCCATCATCACGCTTTCGACGAACGTGCGGTGCTCGTACAGCGCGAGCAGCGCGCCGAGGTTGTGCGCGTCGAGCGTCGGCAGCAGCAGCGTTGTCGACGCGCGATCGCCCGGGCATTCGCGAGCAGCGACGGCCGCGTCGAGCGCGGCGCCGGCGTAGCCCGCGGCCTCCATCTCGCGCCGCAGCGCGTCGCCACGGCGGCCGACGAGCAGCGCCTGCGCCTGCGCGAGCGCGTTGCCGACGAGCAGCGTCTGCTGGCGCGCGATCGGCTGCTGCGCCCGCACCGGAACGACGAACTCCACCGGCACTTCGTGCGTGCCCTGGTGCAGCCACTGGAAGAAGGCGTGCTGGCTGTCGGTGCCGGTATCGCCCCACAGCGCCGGGCGCGGTCGGGTTCGTCACCGCCGCGCCGTCGCGCGTCACGCGCTTGCCGTTGCTTTCGAGCGAAAGCTGCTGCAGCCATGCGGGGAGGCGTGCGAGCGCCTGCGCATAGGGAACGACGATCCGTTGCCGGTGCCCGAGCGCGCACGCGTTCCACCATCCGAGGAGGCCGAGCACGACGGGAAGGTTGCGCGCGAGCGGCGTCGAGCGGAAATGCGCGTCCATCGCCGCGGCGCCCGCGAGCAGCGCGGCGAATGCGTCGTAGCCGTGGCGAATCGCGATCGGCAATCCGACCGCCGACCAGAGCGAGTAGCGCCCGCCGACCCAGTCCCACATCGGGAGCACGGCGTCGCCGGCCACGCCGAACGCGTGCGCAGCCTCGACGTTGGCCGTCACGGCGACGAAGTGCGCGCGTCGTGTCCTTCATCGCGGACGCGAGCCAGGCGCGCGCGGCAGTCGCATTGGCGAGCGTCTCCTGCGTCGTGAACGTCTTCGACGTGACGACGAACAGCGTCGTTTCCGGATCGAGCGGGGCGAGCGTCGCGCGACAGTTGCGCCGGATCGACGTTCGAGACGAATGCGACCTCGACTGGCATGTCGCCTTGCGGCGGCAATGCTTCGCATGACGAGGCGCGGACCGAGGTCCGAGCCGCCGATGCCAAGATTGACGAGCGCGCGTATCGGCTTGCCGGTCGCGCCGCGCCGCCGGCCGAGGCGCACGTCGTCGGATAGCTGCCGCATGCGTGATTGCGTCGCGCGGACCGCGGGAATGACGTCGCGGCCATCGACGACGATCGGCGCGTCGCCTTGCTGTCGCAGCGCCGTGTGCAGCGCGGGGCGCGCCTCGGACAGGTTCACCTTCTCGCCGCTGAACAGCGCCGCGATCCAGTGCGGAAGGTTCAGCACTTCGGCGTGCGCGAGCAGCGCAGCCAGCGCATCGTGCGAGATCCGCTCCTTCGCGACGTCGACGCGCCAGTCGTGCCACGCGAACGTCAGCTGCTCGACCCGCGCCGGATCGCGCGCGAACAGATCGGCGATGCGCTCGCGGCGCATAACGCTTGCGATCTGGGCGATCGAATCGGGGACGGACGACATATACTCGGCGTTGGCGTGCCGCGCAGTCGATGTGAGGCGCGCGCTGCATCCTAACAATCTCCCGCCGGAAATGCACGGTTTCGGCGCACGCAAGAGACGCCCGCTGATGGACATCGCGATCGACAAGGACCTCCCGCTCAAGGAAGACACGCGCCTGCTGGGCCGCGTGCTCGGCGACGTTCTGCGCGCGCAGACCGGCGATGCGGGCTTCGCGCGCATCGAGTCGATCCGCCAGACGGCGATCCGCTTCCGTCGCGCCGAGCACGGCGACGCCGTCGCCGTCCGCGACGAGCTGACGGCGATGCTCAATCCGCTGCCGGTCGGCGGATGTGCTCAATGTCGTGCGCGCGTTCAGCTATTTCTCGCATCTCGCCAACATCGCCGAGGACGTGCACCAGAATCGCCGCCGCCGCGCGCACGCGCTCGCGGGCTCGCCGCCGCAGCGCGGCAGCATCGCGCAGGCGCTGGAGCGACTCGCCGCTGCTGGTATCGACGGCGCGACGATCGGCCGCTGGTTCGACGACGCGCTCGTGGCGCCCGTGCTGACCGCGCATCCGACCGAAGTGCAGCGCAAGAGCATCCTCGACGCCGAGCGCGAGATCGCGCGGCTGCTGGTCTGGCGCGACCGCATCGAGCTCACGCCCGACGAGACCGCCGAGTTCGACACCGCGCTCCACCGGCAGGTGCTCGAGCTGTGGCAGACGGCGATGCTGCGGCTCTCGAAGCTGCAGGTGAAGGACGAGGTCGACAACGGGCTCGCGTACTACCGCTACACGTTCCTCGACCAGATCCCGAAGCTGTACGCCGACGTGGCGGCGCGCCTCGCGCACGACTTCGCCCTCGATACGACGCGGCTGCCGCCGTTCCTGCGCACGGGCTCGTGGATCGGCGGCGACCGCGACGGCAATCCGTTCGTCACCGCGGATACGCTCGCCTACGCGATCCGCGCGCAGGCGGCGCTGGCGTTCGAGCACTATCTCGGCGAAGTCCACCGGCTCGGCGCCGAGCTGTCGCTGTCTTCCCGGCTCGTGCAGCCCACGCCGGCGCTGATCGAGCTCGCGACGCACGCGCACGACGAGAACCCGCACCGCCAGGACGAGCCGTACCGGCAGGCGCTGGTCGGGATTTACGGCCGGCTCGCAGCCACGGCGCGCGTGCTGGCCGGCTACGTGCCGCCGCGCCCGGCAAGCGTCACAGGCGACCCCTATCCGACGCCCGCTGCGTTTCGCGCCGATCTCGACACGATCGCCGCGTCGCTGGCGACGCACGGCGCGACGCCGCTTGCGGCGGGGCGCCTCGATCCGCTGCGGCGTGCCGTCGACGTCTTCGGCTTCCATCTCGCCCAGCTCGATCTGCGGCAGAACAGCGACGTGCACGAGGCCGTCGTGGGGGAGCTGCTCGCGCGGGCGGGCGTGACTGCCGACTATGCGTCGCTCGACGAGGCCGCGCGCACCACTGTGCTCGCGGAGGCGCTCGGGCGCCCGCAGCTTCTGGCGTCGCCGTTCATCGACTATTCGCCGCGCACGCTGTCCGAGCTTGCGATCGTGCGTGCCGCCGCCGACGTACACCAGCGCTTCGGCGCTGCGGCGCTGCCGAACTACGTGATCTCGAAGTGCCAGTCGGCGTCCGACCTCCTCGAAGTCGCCGTGCTGCTGAAGGAGGCGGGACTGCTGCGCGGCACCGCGCTCGCCGTCAACATCGTGCCGCTGTTCGAGACGATCGACGACCTCGCGCGCTGCGGCGCCATCATGCGCGCCGCATTCGCTGTGCCGGTCTATCGCGCGATGGTCGCGGGCCGCGGCGATTGGCAGGAGGTGATGCTCGGCTACTCGGACAGCAACAAGGACGGCGGCTACGTCACCGCCAACTGGGCGCTCTACCGCGGCGAGATGCTGCTGGTCGACGCATTCCGCACTTTCGGCGTCAAGCTGCGCTTCTTCCATGGCCGCGGCGGCACCGTCGGCCGTGGCGGCGGCCCGAGCTACGAGGCCATCCTCGCGCAGCCGGCGGGCGCGGTCACCGGCGGCCTGCGCGTCACCGAGCAGGGCGAGATCATCGCGAGCAAATACTCCGACCCCGAGCTCGGCCGGCGCAACCTCGAGGCGCTGGTCGCGGCGACGCTCGAAGCGAGCCTGGAAGACACCGAGCGCCTCGGCCGCCGCGCGCCCGACTATTTCGCGGTGATGGACGAGCTCGCGGCGCACGCGCTCTCGCGCCTATCGTTCACTTGTATACGACACGCCGCAGTTCGCTCCGTATTTCCGGGCGTGCGACGCCGATCGCCGAGATCGCCGAGCTCAACATCGGCAGCCGGCCGGCCTCGCGCACGGCGTCGCCGCGCATCGAGGACCTGCGGGCGATCCCCTGGGTGTTCAGCTGGGGACAATGCCGGCTGATGCTCCCGGGGTGGTACGGATTCGGAACGGCCGTCGACCTGTGGCTGGCCGACCATCCGCGCGGCCTCGCCCAGCTGGCCGACATGCACGCGCGCTGGCCGTTCTTCAAGAGCGTGATGTCGAACATGACGATGGTGCTCGCCAAGACCGACCTCGCCGTCGCGTCGCGCTACGCCGAGCTCGTCACCGACGTCGCCGTGCGCGACGCGGTGTTTCCACGGATCGTCGACGAGCACGCACGCACCATTCGGCACTGTCTCGCAATCACGCAGCAGTCGGCGCTGCTGGAGGACAACCCGACGCTGGCGCGCTCGATCCGCAACCGCTTCCCCTACCTCGACCCGCTCAATCACCTGCAGGTCGAGCTGCTCCGGCGTTACCGCGGCGGCGACTCGGACGTGCGCACGCGCCGCGCGATCCATCTCACCATCAACGGTCTCGCCGCCGGTTTGCGCAACAGCGGTTAGCTATAATTTCGCTGCTCCGCCCATGCAGGCGGCCTCGTTGCAGCATAATTGTCCTGCCGCGTGCAATGTGCGTCGGCCGCGCGCAATCGCGGGGCGACGCCGGCCTTCGGCCCTTGGCTTCGCCCGCCCCGCTCATGCACATACTGCTTTCCAACGACGACGGCTATTTCGCTCCCGGCCTCGAGCATCTCGCCGCCGCATTGGCGCCGCACGCGGAGCTCACCGTCGTCGCGCCGGAGCGTGACCGGAGCGGCGCGTCGAACTCGCTTACGCTCGATCGTCCGCTGTTCGTGAGACGTGCACCGAACGGCTTCCTGTTCGTCAACGGCACGCCGACCGACTGCGTGCACCTCGCCGTCACCGGACTGCTGGAAAAGCTGCCCGACATCGTGATCTCGGGCATCAACCTCGGTGCGAACATGGGGGACGACACGATCTACTCCGGCACCGTCGCCGCCGCCACCGAAGGCTTCCTGCTGGGCATTCCGTCGATCGCGATCTCGCTCGCGTCGAAGGCGGCGCGGCATTTCGAGACGGCGTCGCAGGTCGCGATCGACCTGGTCCTGCGGCACGCGCGCGAGCGCGCCGGGCCGTGGCTGCTCAACGTCAACGTGCCGGACATTCCGCAGGCGGACGTCAAGGGCGTGACGATCACGCGTCTCGGCCGGCGGCACAAGGCGGAGGACGTGATCAAGACGCAGAATCCGCGCGGTGAAACCGTGTATTGGGTCGGCGCGGCCGGCGCCGCAGCGGACGCGGGCGAGGGCACCGACTTCCATGCCGTCGGCGGCAGCTACGTGTCGGTCACGCCGCTGCAGATCGACCTCACCAACCGCGAGCAGATGCGCGACGTCGGCGCGTGGCTCGCGCGATGACGCGGCGGCTGCCTGTGACGTCGGCACCGCACCCGAGCGGCTGACCGACCACGGGCCATGGGAACCCTCGGCGATCGGCACACCGGCATCGGCATGACGTCCGATCGCACGCGCACGCGGATGGTGGAGCGACTGCGCCGTGACGGCATCCGCGACGAGGTCGTGCTGTCGGCGATGACCGCGGTACCGCGGCACATCTTCGTCGACGAAGCGCTTGCGATCCGCGCGTACGACGACGTGCCTCTGCCGATCGGTCATGGCCAGACGATCTCGCAGCCGTGGGTCGTGGCGCGGATGACCGAGCTTGCGCGGAACGGCCGCTCGCTCGACGCAGTGCTCGAGATCGGCAGCGGCTGCGGCTACCAGACCGCGGTGCTCGCGCAGATCGCGCACACGGTTTTCACTGTCGAACGAATCCATGCGCTGGTGAACAAGGCGCGGCGCAACCTGCAGGCGCTGAAGATCAAGAACGTGCGGCTCAAGTACGGCGACGGCAGCGCCGACCTCAACGAGGACATCGCGGTGGATGCGATCGTCATCGCTGCCGGGGCGACGCACGTCCCGACGGCGCTGTTGCGCTACCTCAAGCCCGGTGGACGCATGGTGCTGCCGCTCGCCGCGTCGGGGGACGGCGAACGCGGCGTCCAGAGGCTCACGGTGATCGAATCGACGGCGGCGGGAATGCGGGAGCATACGTACGATGCGGTAAGATTCGTGCCGCTTCTGTCGGGACTCTCGTGAACTTTCACGCGATTCCGGCGTCGTTCCGATTCATGCGTCCGCGTTTGCCGAACGAATCTCGCGCCGAGGTTTCTCCAGCGCGCACCGTCGCGGTCGCGGCCGTGGTGCTTGCGCTTGCCGCCTGCGCCACGGACCGGTCGGTGCCGGTGGAAGACCGGCCCGCAACACCTTCCCCTTCGCCCCCTGCAGTGACCGCGCCGCCGGCGCCGCCGCCCGCCGTCGCTGCCGAGATCGACACGCGGCCGCCGACCTACACGGTGAAGCGCGGCGACACGCTCGCGCAGATCGCGCTCGACAACGGGCTTGACTATCGCGAGGTCGCGGCCTGGAACAGCATCGATAACCCCAACCTGATTCGCGTCGGCCAGGTGTTGCGGCTCACAGCGCCTGGCACGGCAGGGGCTGGAAACGCGGCCGGAACCGCAGCGGCCGCGACGCCAATGCGGCCGCCGCCGTCCGCCGACTTGCGCCCGCAGCCCGCCCCCGGCGCTCAAGCCGCAGGACCCGGCACGCGCGCCGACGGCATGATCAAGTCGTCGCCGAAGGCGCTGCGCGAGCCTTACTCCGAGCAGGCCCTGCGCGACGTGACGCTGGCGAGCAATGCACCGGCACCAGTGCCGGCCCACGGCGATACGCTCGCGCTCGCGACGCCGCCGGGCCCGCGCAGCGACACGCCCCGGCCCGCTGCGCCTGAAACCGGCGAAGAGGACCGCATCGACTGGACGTGGCCCGTGAAGGGCAAGGTCGTCGGCGGCTTCTCGGAATCGGCCAATCTCAAGGGCATCGACATCGCGGGTAACGCGGGGCAGCCCGTGCTTGCGAGCGCACCCGGCCGCGTCGTCTACGCGGGCAGCGGATTGCGCGGCTACGGCAAGCTCATCATCATCAAGCACAACAAGACGTACCTCTCCGCCTACGCGCACAACCGCGAGATCCTCGTCAAGGAAGGCGACCAGGTGACGCGCGGCCAGAAGATCGCGGAGATGGGCAATACGGACACCGACCAGGTCAAGCTGCACTTCGAGATCCGCCGGATGGGCAAGCCGATGGACCCCGCGAGATACCTGCCGCCCGCATGAAGATCCCGCGGCGTACGCCGGACTTGCCGGTGCCGCCCGATCAGCATGAACCTCCGGACGTCGAGCGCGAGGAGGCGGGTGGCGATCTGCCGCCGGAGCCCGATGTCCTGACGGCTGAGTTGCCTTTCGACGCGCCCGCGCCCGGGCTGTCCGCGGACTTCGTCGTCGACCTGACGCAGCTCTACCTGAACGACATCGGCCAGCACGCGCTGTTGACGCCCGGCGAGGAGCTCACGCTGGCGCGCGCGATGCGCGCCGGCGACTTCGCCGCACGGCAGACGCTGATCGAGCGCAACCTGCGGCTGGTCGTGAGTCTCGCGCGCCATTACGTGCACCGCGGGCTCGCGCTGCCGGACCTGGTCGAGGAGGGCAACCTCGGCTTGATCCACGCGCTCGGGAAGTTCGACCCGGAGCGCGGCTTTCGCTTCTCGACCTACGCGACGTGGTGGATCCGCCAGTCGATCGAGCGCGCAGTGATGAACCAGTCGCGCACGATCCGCCTGCCCGCCCACGTCGTGAAGGAGATGAATGTCGTGCTGCGCGCGCTGCGGCATCTCGAATCGCACACGCGGCAGGACGGCAGGGACACCACGCTCGAGGACGTCGCGCACCTTCTGGGCAAGAGCGTCGCCGAGGTCGAGCGGCTGCTTCGTTATCGCGAGCAGCCGGTGTCGCTCGATGCGCCGCTGCCGGCCGATACGACGCTCACCGTCGGCGACAGCGTTGCGGACGAGTCGGCGGCGTCGCCGGAGTTGCTGCTGCATGTCAGCGCGATCGAGCGCTACATCGGCGAGTGGCTTGCCGAGCTGACGCCGCGCCAGCGCGGCGTGATCGAGCGCCGCTACGGCCTCAATGGCTACGACGTGGTGACGCTCGACGAGCTCGCGGGGGAACTGGGCGTCACGCGCGAGCGCGTGCGGCAGATCCAGGGCGAAGCCATCGACAAGCTGCGCGGTCGCATCGCGCGCCGCGGCCTCGACAAGGAAGACTTCCTGTAGGTCAGCGCGTCAGCCCGCCGCGCCGCCGCGCAACCGGGAGGACGAAGGCAGCGCGCCGATCGAATGCTCGAGCGTGGCGATGAGCGCGGCGCGGTCGCGGGATTCGGGCGAGAGACTGCCGTAACGCAGCTTCGCGTACGCCTCGCCGATCGCCGCGAAGACGATCGCGAACTGCGGCCAGCGTGCCGCCGCGCGCTGCGAGAAGTCGAGCGGACCTTCGTGCGACTGGCGCGGCAGCCCGGCGCGCGCGAGCCGCCGGCACATGTCTTCCCACAGCACGAGCGCGCGCTCCTTGCGCCGCCGCCGACTCGCCATCCAGACGAGCATTGCGGCGCCCCACAGGCCCGCGGCCGACATCACCGCGACGACGACCTGCCATGGCGCGAACAGGTCGAAGCTGAGGTTGCGCCACAGCGCGCGCTGCCGCTGGTAGTTGAAGTCGACGACATGGCTGCGCCAGGCGTGGTTGACCGAGTCCCACACGAGCCCCAGATCCTTGAGCCAGCCGCCGTCGAGCCGCGCCAGCAGCGGTATCGGCTCGCCGGCACCGAGCGAGCTCGCGAAGCCGCGCTCGACGCGCGACGGCGCCACCGCGGCGGTCGGATCGACGCGCACCCATTGACCGTCGAGCAGGGCTTCGGCCCATGCGTGCGCGTCGGACTGGCGGACGATCATGTAGCCGCCGGTGGGATTCATCTCGCCGCCCTGGTACCCGGTGACGATGCGCGCGGGAATGCCGGCCGCGCGCAGCAGCACGACGAACGCGCTCGCGTAGTGCTCGCAGAAGCCGCGTCGCGTATCGAACATGAACTGGTCGACCGGCTCGTTCTCGTACAGCGGCGGGCCGAGCGTGTAGACGAATTGCTCGGCATTGAAGTGCCGCAGCACCGCGTTGATGTAGCCGGCATCGTCGGGTGTGCGCTCGCGCAGCGACCGCGCGAAAGCGATCGTGCGCGGGTTGCGGTCGGGCAGCCGCAGGTTGATGCGGGCGTCGAAGTTCGACGACGACGGATAGCGGTCGCGCAGCGTCGATTGCAGCGTGTAACGCAGCGGCTGGGTGATCGGCGCACGCGCGATCAGCTGCTGATCGCGCGTCAGGCCGAGGAAGATCGAGGGTGCCGCCGGACCGTCGGTGGTCGGTCCGGCGACGCGCGGCGCGCTCGACGGCAGGTCGAGCGCGAACAGGTACGGCTGGTTGCTGGGTTCGAGCGTGACCGTGTACGAGATCGTCTTCGCGCTGCTGGCCGTCGGCGTTCCTCCGAGCACCGGGAGCGGCGCGACGCTCCATGTGCGCCCGTCGTAGCGCGACAGCACAGGCCCGCGCCAATAGCGCTGCGACGGCGGCGGCGGCGCGAGGCCGTCGAATTCGACGCGGAACGCGACCTCGTCCGACAAGGTCAGCGACGTGAACATGCCCGGCTCCATCGTGTCCGACAGGCCGGTGCGCGCGCTGCGGTCGGCCGGCAACCCCCACAGCGGCGCAGCGAGACGTGGGAACATGAAGAACAGCATCGCCGCGATCGGCAGTCCCTGCACGATCAGCATTGCGGCGCGCCGCAGCGGCGCGCTCCAGTTTCCCGTCACCGCGGCGTGTGCCGGGCGCGCCAGCACGTCGAGCGCGCCGCCGAAGATCACGATGCCGGGCAGCGCGAGCGCGGCCGCGCCCATCGTCTGGCTGGTGAGGAAGGGCGTGATCAGCATGAATGCCGCGAGGCAGGCGATCAGCGTGCCGTCGCGGCGCGCGCGTGCCTCGAGGAACTTGATGCCGCACAGCACGAACAGGAACGCGATGGAGGGCTCACGACCGATGAAGTAGCCGTACCAGCGGCGGATCGCGAGCGCGACGAGAATGGCGAACACCGCGAGCGCCCAGGACGGCACGTGCCAGCCGCGCGCATTCCCGCGCCGCAGGTCGCGCTGCAGCAGGACCAGGCGCGCGCCGACGAGCGCCAGTCCCAGTACGGCGATGCCGAGGGGCAGGTGGACCGCCTGCGGCAACGCGACGGCGACGAGCAGCGCGCCCAGCCAGCGAAGCTGCCGCGGCGACAGCGTATCCACCGCCGCGTGCGGCCTGTGTGCGCGGAACAACCGCGACAGCGAAAACCGGGCGGAACGGGTCGCGACCGCGGTCATCGTCACGCGCTCCCGCCCGGATCCGCATAGAGCGCAAGTGCGGTGAGTGCGGCGCGATGGTGCTCGCGCCCCTGTCCCGCGCGGAGCTCGAAGCCGGGCACGATCAGGGCGAACGGTCGTGCCGCGCGCTCCGCCGCCAGCACCCACGCGGTGAGGCGCGAAAGCCGCGCTTCCACGCCGAGTTGCGGCATCGCGTGCCAGTCGAGCACGATCGGGCCGCCGCCCTGCGCGCCGTCGAACGATTTCGTGTACCAGCCTGCCCCGCGCGCGACCGCCTTCCACGCGACGCGCTGCGGCGGATCGCCGTGCTGATACTCGCGCAGACCCGCGAGGTCGGCGTCGCCGCCTCGCGCGGGCGCGGCCGAATCCGGGCCATCGCGGCCGCGGGGCAGCGGCGGTGCCGCGGGCTCGGGTGCCGGATACGCGATCCCTTCGAGCGGGAAGTGCACGTAGGCCCAGCCGCGCCACAGGCCGAGCGGATAGTCGGACGACACGATCAGGCGGCCGAGCGGAATGCGCCCGCGCGTCAGCGTCGGCGCCATCAGCGTGAGCGTGTGGGCGGCGCCGGCGGCGACGTCGGACACCACGCGCGTGTCGCGCGCGAACAGCGTGACCTGGCTGCGCGCGGCGGAGCCGCCGAAGAGCTCGAGCGAGAAGGCGATCGGCGCACCGGCGAACGTTTCGCCTGCCGCGAGCGGGCGCACCTTGATGCCGGCGAGATTGCGAAACGCGTGCAGCAGCGACGCGGCGACGAGCCCCGACAGCGCGAACGTGACGAGCAGGCCGAGCGACAGTGCGTAGTTGAGCGACGTCAGCAGCATCACGAGCAGCGTCGCGATCACCGCCGCGCCGCGGCGTGTCGGAAAGATGTAGATGCGCGAATGGCGCAGCACGACCGGGTCGCGGTCGGCGGGCGCCGAGCGGAAGAGGCGCTGGCGCGTGCGGGCGACGAAGCGCCCAAACGTTTGCGCGGCAAGCGCCGTCAGGTCAGGCTCCCCGGAGCGGCGCTGCGCGTCGCCTCCGGGCGAGCGCCGGACGCGGCGGCGCTAGGCTCCCCCCGAACGTCGCTTCGCGCCGCCCCCCAAGGGGCGAGCGCCTTGGGACGGCCCGGCGGCGCTCACGGCAGCGCGACGGTCCGGATCAGCGCCTGCGCCTCGACCTGACCGGCGCGCGCGCCACCGGCGAGCCGATGGCCGGCAACCGCCGGGAACACCGCTTGCACGTCTTCGGGCAATGCCATCGTGCGGCCGTGGATCAACGCCATCGCACGCGTCACCGCGAGCAGCATCAGGCCCGCGCGCGGCGACAGCCCGCGCCGTGCGCCGGCGTCGCTCTTGGCGCCCGCCATATGGCCGCGCGACGCCGCGAGCAGCGCCTGCACGTAGTCGAGCAGCGCCGGCGCGACGTGGATCGCTGAGGCCTCGCGCTGCCAGTCGGCGAGCGTCGCCGGATCGGTGAGCGGGGGCAGATCGGCGAGCTGCGCGCGGCGGTCGCCGCCCACGAGGAGCTCGCGCTCGGCGACGGCATCCGGATAGCCGAGCTCGATCGCGACGAGAAAGCGGTCGAGCTGCGACTCCGGCAGCGGATAGGCGCCGATCTGCTCGACCGGGTTCTGCGTGGCGATGACGAAGAACGGATGCGGCAGCTTGCGCGTCTGCCCGTCGATCGAGACCTGCCGCTCCTCCATCGCTTCGAGGAGCGCGCTCTGCGTCTTCGGCGGCGCGCGGTTGATCTCGTCGGCGAGCACCACCGAGTGGAAGATCGGGCCCGGATGGAAGCGGAACGCCTGCGCACGCTCGTCGAAGATCGACACGCCGAGGACATCCGCCGGCAGGAGGTCGCTCGTGAACTGGACGCGCGCGTAGTTGAGGCCGAGCGTCGCGGCGAGCGCCTGCGCCAGCGTCGACTTGCCGACGCCCGGAATGTCCTCGATCAGCAGGTGGCCGCGGGCCAGCAGGCAGGCGAGCGCGATGGTCAGCGGGGTTTCCTTGCCGACGACGATGCGGCCGAGCTGGCGCAGCACGGCAGCCAGCCGCTCGGCGGTCGGAACGTTGGGTTGGGACAGGTCGCGAACGGTCATGGGGGTATCGTCATACGGGGGAGAGGCGCGTTACACTCCGTTCAGCGGCCCGCAAGAGCCGTCCGGCCGATGTCGAGCGCGTCGGCGCAGGAAGCACCCTTCGAACCCGGTTCCGACGCCCAAGTTCCGTGCCCACCGCGTTCCTCACGCATCCCTCGTGCCGCCAGCACGACATGGGGCCGTACCACCCGGAATGCCCGGAGCGGCTCGACGCCATCTCCGACCGGCTGATCGCCGCCGGGCTCGACAGCCATCTCCAGCACTACACCGCCCCGGCGGCAACGCGCGAGCAGATCGCGCGCGTCCACGGCGCACGCTACATCGACGAGGTCGAGGCCGCCAGCCCGGAGTCGGGATTGCATTTCATCGATCCCGACACCGCGCTCAATCCATATTCGCTGCAGGCCGCGCGCCACGCGGCGGGCGCCGTCGTGAAGGCGGTGGATCTCGCGATGAGCGGCGAATGCACGACGGCGTTCTGCGCGGTGCGGCCGCCGGGCCACCACGCCGAGCGGTCGCGCGCGATGGGGTTCTGCCTCTTCAACAGCGTGGCGATCGGCGCGCGTCATGCCTGCGAAGTCCATGGCCTCGAGCGTGTCGCAATCGTCGACTTCGACGTCCATCACGGCAACGGCACCGAGGAGATCTTCACCGGCGATCCGCGCGTGCTGATGGTGTCGACGTTCCAGCATCCTCTGTATCCGTACAGCGGCCTCGACAATCCGTCGCCGCTGATGGTGAACATTCCGCTGTCGCCCGGCAGTGGCGGGACTGAGTTCCGCGCCGCTGTCACCGACCATTGGCTGCCCGCGCTCGACAAGTATCGTCCGCAGCTCATCCTGATTTCCGCGGGCTTCGACGCGCACCGCGAGGATCCGCTCGCCAATCTGAAGCTGGTCGAAGCCGATTATGCGTGGGTCACGCGCGAGCTCCTCGCCGTCGCGCGCAAGCATGCGCAGGGCCGCATCGTGTCCTCGCTCGAAGGAGGCTATGGGCTGTCCGCGCTCGGCCGCAGCGTCGCCGAGCACGTGCGGGAGCTCGTCGCTGCATGAGCGCGCAGGGCCGCTCCCAAGCGCGAATCGCCCCGGAGCGCGCAGCGCGGAGGGTAGTCCAGTGAAACGGCGGCGGTTCCTGTCGACCTGCGCTCTTTTCTCCGGCGCAGCGGGACTTTCGCTTCCCGCGGCGTGGGCCGACGTGACGCCCCGGCGCTATGGCCGCGCGCTGCTCGTCGACATCCACGGCGTGCCGATCCGCATCGCAGCGCTGGCGACCGAAACCAACTACGTGTTCCAGTACCCGTTCGCCGCGACGCCGTGCTTCCTGCTGAAGCTGGGCCGGCGCGTGACCCCCAACGGCGAATTGCGCCGGCAGGACGGCGGCACCTACGGATGGCAGGGCGGCGTGGGGCCGGGCAGCAATCTCGTGGCGTTCTCCGCGATCTGCGCGCACAAGCTCGCGTATCCCACGCGCGAGGTCTCCTTCATCCGCTTCCAGAAGGATCCGTCCTCGACGTCGACGGGCAACGTCATCCACTGTTGCGCCGATCACAGCGTCTACGATCCGTCGGCGGGCGCGCGTGTCGTCGCGGGCCCGGCGCCGCAGCCGCTGGCGGCGATCCTGTTGGAGCACGACGCCGCGCGCGACGAGATCGCGGCGGTGGGCACCGTCGGGCCCGAGCAGTTCGACGCGTTCTTCGCGAAGTACGAGACGAAGCTCGCGTTCGAGTACGGCGGCAAGGCGCGTAACGCGGTGCCGGCGACGACCGTCGTGCGCGAGCTGGAGAGTTACTGCAAGACGACCATTCGCTGCTGAGTCCGGGCGTCGCGTCGTGAGCGGCGACGCGGAGGGGCTCAGTCCGTCGCGCGCCAATGGCAGTGCTTGTACTTCTTCCCACTCCCGCAGGGACACGGATCGTTGCGCCCGATCTTGGCGTGCTGCCGCGCGATCGGGCGCCGGGGGCGCGTAATGTCTGCGATCTCCATCACGCTCTCGACCACTTCGTCGATGGCGTGGTCGATGTCGTCGAGCGGAAAGGCTGCGGCGATCTCCCGCTTTTCGTCCGCGATCTCGCGCGCAAGCTCGCTCGCATCATCCGGGCTGTTGGGCACGTGGCGCAGGATGTGCACCAGCGCAGCGTCGATGTCCGTCGCCTGCACGGCGTCGTCGTCCACGAGCGGAAACTCATCGATTGCCCGGGCGAATCCTGCAGCCCAGGGCCACAGGCCCGCGAATTTCTGCTCGTCCGTCAGCTCGCCGGCGTCTTCGCGCTGGACGTCGACGACGTACGGTTCGAAAGGTTCGCGCGCCGCGATATGCGCAGCAAGCGTGCTGTAGTGACGCATGATCAGGCCAAGAGTCTCCTCGACCTCGGCCGCGTCGCCGTGGAAGAGCGGCTGCCCCTCGCGTGCGTCGAAGGCGATCGGCAGCCAGCGCGATGGAAGGACCGCTTCCCGGGAGAGCAGCACACCTGTCATGAAGCCGTCCAGCATGGCCACGTCCAGCGGATCGCGATCCGCCGGTAGAGCCGCAATCCGTGCATCGAGTCGTGCGAATTCTGCGTCGGAGAGCGGCTTCGAGTCCGGGATGATGTGCATGGGAAACGCTACGCGACCACCAGCGCCGCAAGCACCCGCCGCCCTTCCGCCACGAGGATATTGAACGTCCGGCACGCTGCGCGCGTGTCCATCGTTTCGACGCCGACGCGCGCGTCGGTGAGCGGCGCGAGAATGCGCGGGTGAAGGAAGCGCTGCGAGGCGCCGGTCCCGAGCAGCACGATCTCCGGCTTGTGCGCGAGCAGCGCGGCGAAATCGTCCGCGGTCAGCGCATCGATGCCCGCGGGCGCCCAGCCCTTGATCACGTTGTCCGGCAACAGCACCAGGCCTTCGCGGTATTCCTCGGCGCCGACGCGCACCCAGCCCGGACCCGTCCCGGTCACGACGTTGGCGTCCAGCGGCTGCAAATGGAATTTCACGTATGGTGCATTGCGGTAAAGGGCCGAATTCGCTAGGATTATAGACAGCAGTCGTCGCCGTCCCGCCGCCTGGACTCTTCGCGGCCCGCCACGACTTCTACGTCGCTCGGACGGTTCCGGGCGCTTACGCTAGAAAGATCGCCGCATGCCGTCCCCCGACACGCAGTTCGCGCGCCTGACGCGCCTCCCGCCGTACGTCTTTTCGATCACGACCGAACTCAAGATGGCCGCCCGCCGCCGCGGCGAGGACATCATCGATTTCGGCATGGGCAACCCCGACGGCCCGACGCCGCAGCACATCGTGCGACAAGCTCGTCGAGACGGTGCAGCGCGGCGATACGCACGGCTACTCGGTGTCGAAGGGCATCCCGCGGCTGCGCCGCGCGATCTGCCACTGGTACCAGAAGCGCTGGGGCGTCGAGTTCGATCCCGAGACGGAAGCGATCGTGACGATCGGCTCGAAGGAGGGCATCGCGCATCTGGCGCTCGCCACGCTGGGCCGCGGCGACACCGTGCTCGTGCCGAACCCGAGCTATCCGATCCACATCTACGGCCCGGTGATCGCGGGCGCCGACATCCGCCAGGTCCCGATGACGCCCGGACGTCGATTTCTTCGCCGAGCTCGAGCAGGCGATCCAGATGAGCTTTCCGAAGCCGAAGATGCTCATCATCAACTTCCCGGCGAATCCGACGGCGCAATGCGTCGAGCTGCCGTTCTTCGAGAAGATCGTCGCGCTCGCCCGCGAGCACGGCATCTACGTCGTGCACGATCTCGCGTATGCGGACATCACGTTCGACGGCTGGAAGGCGCCGTCGATCATGCAGGTCGAAGGCGCGCGCGACGTCGCGGTCGAGTTCTTCACGATGTCGAAGAGCTACAACATGGCGGGCTGGCGCATCGGCTTCATGGTCGGCAACAAGGACCTCGTCAACGCGCTCGGCGCGCATCAAGGGCTATCACGACTACGGCACGTTCACGCCGATCCAGGTGGCGGCGATCGCCGCGCTCGAAGGGCCGCAGGACTGCGTCGCCGAGATCGCGGCCAAGTACCAGAAGCGGCGCGACGTGCTGGTCAAGGGCCTGCACGAGGCGGGCTGGAAGGTCGAGATCCCGAAGGCGTCGATGTACGTGTGGGCGAAGATTCCCGAGCCTATCGCGAAGCTGGGCTCGCTCGAGTTCACCAAGCAGCTGCTGGCGAAGGCGAAGGTCTCGGTGTCGCCGGGCATCGGCTTCGGCGAGTTCGGCGACGGTCACGTGCGCTTCGCGATGATCGAGAACGAGGCGCGCACGCGCCAGGCGATCCGCGGCATCAAGCAGATGTTCCGCGAGGATGGATTGCTGTGACGATCGTGTAGGGCGATCGACCGGCCGATCGCATGATGAAACCGCTGCAGGTCGGCATGCTCGGCTTCGGCACCGTCGGCCGGGGCACGTGGGACGTCCTGCGCCGCAACGAGGAGGAGATCACGCGCCGCGCCGGCCGGCCGATCCGCATCACGCTGGATCGCGACGCGCACGCTCGATCGCGCGCGCGAGCGGCACGCGCGGCGCCACCGGCGTCAACCTGACCAACGACGCGGCGATCGTCCTCGCGCATCCGGACGTCGACATCGTCTGCGAGCTGATCGGCGGCATCGAGCCGGCGCGCACGCTCGTGCTGCGACGGCGATCGCGCAACGGCAAGCACGTCGTCACCGCGAACAAGGCGCTGCTCGCGCAGCACGGCAACGAGATCTTCGCGGCCGCGCACGCGAAGGGCGTGATGGTCGCGTTCGAGGCGCGGTGGCCGGCGGCATCCCGATCATCAAGGCGCTGCGCGAGGGCCTGACGGCGAACCGGATCGAGTGGATCGCCGGCATCATCAACGGCACGTCGAACTTCATCCTGTCGGAGATGCGCGCCAACGGCGCGTCGTTCGCGACGGTGCTGAAGAGGCGCAGGCGCGCGGCTACGCCGAGGCCGACCCGACGTTCGACATCGAGGGCATCGACGCCGCGCACAAGCTCACGATCATGTCGGCGATCGCGTTCGGCGTGCCGATGCAGTTCGACAAGGTGCTACACCGAAGGCATCATCGAAGCTGACGCGCGAGGACATCCGCTACGCCGAGGAGCTGGGCTACCGGATCAAGCTGCTCGGCATCACGCGGCGCGCGCAAGCACGGCATCGAGCTGCGCGTGCATCCGACGCTGATTCCGCACAAGCGGCTGATCGCCAACGTCGAAGGCGTGATGAACGCGGTGCTGGTCAAGGGCGACGCCGTCGGCGCCACGCTGTACTACGGCGCGGGCGCGGGCGCCGAGCCGACGGCGAGCGCGGTGATCGCCGACCTGGTCGACGTCACGCGCATGCACACCGCCGATCCCGAGCATCGCGTGCCGCACCTCGCGTTCCAGCCCGACCAGCTGACCGACGTGCCGTTCCTGCCGATGGGCGAGGTCGAGACGAGCTACTACCTGCGCATGCGCGTCGAGGACAAGCCCGGCGTGCTCGCCGACATCACGCGCATCCTCGCCGATCGCGAGATCTCGATCGACGCGATGATCCAGAAGGAGCCGTCCGAAGGCGAGGACGCAGACCGACATCATCCTGCTCACGCACCGCTCGATCGAGAACGAG
Organism: uncultured beta proteobacterium; assembly: GCA_963851465.1. Lineage (GTDB taxonomy): Bacteria > Pseudomonadota > Gammaproteobacteria > Burkholderiales > Casimicrobiaceae > VBCG01. Next base: position 15,285 of record CAWKPJ010000003.1, on the reverse strand, counting down.
CGTCGTCGCCGCGATCGCGAAGATCGAGGCGCTGCCGACGGTCCGCGGCAAGATCGTGCGCATCCGCCTGGAAGAGCTCGCAACTGATGCGCTACGTCAGCACCCGCGGCGCCTGGGCCGTCGCCCCGCAGCCGTTCTCGGCGATCCTGCTCGAAGGCCTCGCGCCCGACGGCGGCCTCGCGGTGCCGGAGGCGTATCCGCGCTTCACGCCGGCCGAGCTGGAGGCGCTGCGGCCGCTGGGCTATCGCGACCTCGCGTTCGCGGTGCTGTCGCGCTTCATCGACGACATTCCGCCGCGCGACCTGCGCGCGATCATCGATCGCACCTACACGCGCGCGACGTCTTCGGCAGCGACGACATCACGCCGCTGCTCGACGCTGGAGCCGGGCCTGTCACCTGCTGCGCGTGTCGAACGGCCCGACGCTCGCGTTCAAGGACATCGCGCTGCAGCTGCTCGGCAACCTGTTCGAGTACGTGCTGGCGCGCCGAGCAGCGCACGATCAACATCCTCGGCGCGACGTCGGGCGACACCGGCAGCGCCGCCGAGTACGCGATGCGCGGCAAGCGCGGCGTCGGCGTGTTCATGCTGTCGCCGCAGGGCCGGATGAGCCCGTTCCAGCAGGCGCAGATGTACTCGCTGACCGACGCCAACATCCACAACCTCGCGATCGAAGGCGCGTTCGACGACTGCCAGGACATCGTCAAGGCGGTCACCGGCGACGCCGCGTTCAAGGCGCGCTACGCAGATCGGCGCGGTCAACTCGATCAACTGGGCGCGCGTCGCGGCGCAGATCGTCTACTATTTCAAGGGCTATTTCGCGGCGACGAAGCGAGCAGGCGAGGCGGTCGACTTCGCGGTGCCGTCCGGCAATTTCGGCAACATCCTCGCCGGCCACGTCGCGCGCGAGATGGGCCTGCCGATCCGCCGGCTGATCCTCGCGACCAACGAGAACGACGTGCTCGACGAGTTCTTCCGCACCGGTCGCTACCGGCCGCGCGCGCACCGCGGAAACGCACGCGACGTCGTCGCCGTCGATGGACATCTCCAAGGCGTCGAACTTCGAGCGCTACGTGTTCGACGTCGTCGGCCGCGATCCCGCGGCGTCGTGCGCGCGCTGTGGAAGCGAGCTCGAGCGAGCGGGGCGATTCGACCTCGCGCGCCGCACTGGAAGCGCGTGCGCGCGTCCGGCTTCGTCTCCGGGCGCAGCACGCACGCCGATCGCATCGCGACGATCCGGCGACGTGCGACCGGCGCTACGGCGTCATCGATCGATCCGCACACCGCCGACGGCATCAAAGTCGGCGCGAGCGCTGCGGCGGCCCGATGTGCCGCTGATCTGCATCGAGACCGCGCTGCCGGCGAAGTTCTGCGCGACGATTCGCGAAGCGCTCGGCCGCGAGCCGGCGCGCCCGGCGGCATTCGCCGACCTCGAATCGCGGCCGCAGCGCGTTACGGTGCTGCCCGCCGACGCCGCGCGCGTCAAGGCGTTCATCGAGGAGCACGCCGCCGCCTGACGTTCGCGGCCGCGTTCCTTTCTCCATCGCCTGCCTTGGCCTACGCGCTCAATTCGCTGCTGCGCAACCTGCTCGCGGGCCTGCGGGTCGCTTTTTTCCTGCCGGTGACGCGCTTCGCGTTTCGCGTCGATCTCGTCCAGATCGTGCTGCTGTTCGTCGTGTCGGCGGCGCTCGACGTGGCGCGCGACTGCGCTGCGCGCCGGCCCCGAGCGCGTGTTCAGCCTGTTCGGCGCCGGCACCGAGTTCTTCAGCGCCGGCGTGCTGCTGTTCATCGCCGCGATGCTGGCGCTGCTGTTCGCGCCAGCGATCGATCGCGCTGACGCTGCCGCTGATCGTGCTTGCGTCGCTGCCCGCGGTGCAGGTGGCGCTCGAGCTGCCGTTCGTCTTCGACGTCTTCGACCTGCCGCGGCGCTACGACAAGATCCTCGACTACGTGCTGCTGGTGTGGGCAGTGGTCGTGCTGATTCGCTGCGCGGCGTTGGCGCTGGACATGCGCGGTGCGAAGCGCATGGGCGCGTCGCTGGCGAGCGGCTTGCTGCTCGCGACGCCGATCTGGTTCTCCTCGGCGCTGGCGCCGAACGATCCCTGGTTCGTCAGGGCGCCGGCGGGCGAAGTCGATGGTGTCGAACGCCGGCTCCGAGCCCGTCCTCGCCGCGCAATCGTTCCTGCTCGACCAGCTGCTCGGCAAGCTCGAGGACGAGCGGCCCGGCGTCACCGACCTCTACTTCGTCGGCTTCGCGCCGTACGGCGCGCGAGGACGTGTTCCGCAAGGACGTCGAGGCGGCGCGCGACGTCATGGACGAGAAGTGGGGCACCAAGGGCCGCTCGATCGTGCTGGTCAACAATCCGCAAACGCTGCTGACCGCGCCGTTCGCGACCATCACCAACCTGCGCGAAACGCTGAACGAGATCGGCGCGGCCATCGACGCGGACAACGACGTCGTGATGGTCTACCTCGCGAGCCACGGCTCGCGCGACTTCCACCTCGCCGCGTCGCAGCCGCCGCTCACGCTCGTCGAGCTGACCCCGGCGGGCCTGCGGCAGATGCTCGACGATGCCGGCATCAAGTGGCGCATCGTCGTCGTCTCGGCGTGCTATTCGGGCGGCTTCATCGAGCCGCTCAAGGACGACCAGACGATCGTCATCACTGCCGCGCGCCCCGACCGGATCTCGTTCGGCTGCGGCGACCGCAGCGACGCGACGTTCTTCGGCGAGGCGTTCTTCCAGAAAGGCATGGCTGCGGCCGATACGATCCCGGGCGCATTCGACGTCGCGCAGAAGCGCGTCGGGGAGCGCGAGCGTTCACAGGGCTACTCGCCGCCGTCGGAACCGCAGGTCTGGGTCGGCCCGCAGATGGAAGAGAAATTGAAGACGCTGCGGACAAAAGGACAGACGGGCGGCGTGAGCGCCTCGCGGACGGCCGAAACCGAGACGCTGTGAGCCTGACCCCCAGGCGCAAGGGAATATTCGCCCTGCCGGACGCGGAAAGGTCTCCTATAATCGGACACGAAGAGGAATAATCACGATTTTCGGGATGGCGTGATGGACATTGCCAGTCGTCGCTACGGCGACGTCGTCGTCGCGGCACCCGTGGGGCGGATCGACCACGCCAATGCGGACAGCCTCACGGCGGCCTTGGCGCCGTTGCTCGAATCCTCGGGCGGCGCGACGTTGCTGCTCGATTTCTCCCGTGTCGATTACATCAGCAGCGTCGGGCTGCGCGTGCTGATGATGGCGGCGAAAGCGCTGCGCACGCAGGAGCGCAAGCTCGGTGTCGCGGCGCCGCAGCCACTGGTGCGCGAGATCTTCGAGATCAGCCGCTTCAATCTCATCCTCGATCTGTCGCCGTCGGTGCGCGCGGGCCTCGAACGCCTGTCGCCGCAGGCGGTGGCCGCGTTCGACGCCGCCGGGCTCGCGGGAGCGACGTGAAGCGCGTCCGTTTCTGGGGTACGCGCGGCTCGCTGCCGGTGGCGCTGGTGGCCACCGACGTGCGGCAAAAGCTCGTCGCGGCGTTGCGGGGCGCGTCGGGAAGGACGTTCGCCAGCGACGCCGACATCGACACCTACGTCGACACGCTGGCGTTCGACGTCGCGGGAACGTTCGGCGGGCACTCGTCGTGCGTCGAGATCGACACCGGCGGCCCGGACTACGTGCTGTGCGATCTCGGCAGCGGCGTGCGGCCGTTCGGACAGGCAGCGCTCGCGAAGCACGGGGCCGTGCCGCAGACGTACCACATCTTCATGTCCCACGTGCACTGGGATCACATCATGGGCCTGCCGTTCTTCACGCCGGCCTACATTCCGGGCAACCGCCTCGTCATCTACGGCGGACACTCGGTGCTCGAGGAAGCGCTGCGTCGCCAGCAGGCGCGGCCGTCGTTTCCGGTCGACTTCGCGGCGCTGAAATCGACGATCGAGTTCGTGCGGCTCGAGCCGGGCCAGAAGTACGACATTGCGGGCATGAGCGTGATCCTCAAGAAGCAGCGTCACGCCGGCGATTCGTACGGCTACAGGTTCGAGCAGGGCGGCCGCAGCGTCGTCTACTCGACGGACTCGGAGCACTCGCTCGCCGACATGAAGGAAACCGAGAGCTTCGTCGAGTTCTTCCGTGACGCGAGCCTCGTGATCTTCGACGCGATGTACTCGCTGGTCGAGGCGATTTCAGTGAAGGCCGACTGGGGGCATTCGAGCAACATCGTCGGCGTCGAGATCTGCCAGCGCGCGAACGTCGGCCAGCTCTGCATGTTCCACCACGAGCCCGCGTCGAGCGACGCCACGCTCGCCCGCGTGCTTGCCGACACGCGCCGCTTCGAGGAAATCACGCGCACAGGGGCGCCGCTCAGGATCACGTCCGCCTACGACGGAATGGAAATCGATCTGTGACCGAACCCGGCGTCGCGGAAACGGCGCCGTTGCCCGCGGGCCGCATCCGCACCGTGGGGTTTGCGATTCTCCTGGCGCTCGCCGCGCTGCTCTGGTGGGAACCCGCGTGGCTCACGCGCATCCAGGCGGCGGGCTTCGACACCTTCCAGGCACGGTCGCCGCGCATCGATGCGAACCGCTCGACGCTGATCGTCGAGATCGACGAGAAGAGCATCGGCGTGCTGGGCCAGTGGCCATGGCCGCGCACGGTGTTCGCGCGTCTGGTGCGCAACATTGCGCGTGCGCAACCGGCGGCGATCGGCATCGACGTGCTGATGACCGAGGCCGACCGCCTGTCGCCGGCGCGCGCGCTCGAACAGGCGGGCATCGCCGACCCGGCGCTCGTCGCGCGCATTGCGTCGCTGCCGTCCAACGATTTCGTGCTCGCGTCCGCGATCACCGGCGCGCCGGTCGTGCTGGCGCTCGCGGGCACCGGCGACACGACCGGCGCGACGCTGCGCGCGACGCCGGTACCAGTGCGCGGCACCGGCAACCAGCCGCCCGATGTCGGCAGCCTCGGACTCGCGCGCTACGCGGGCGTGCTCGGCAACGTCGACGAGATCGACCGCGTTGCGGCAGGGCGCGGGGTGATCTCGAACGTCGAGTCGGGCGGCGTCATCCGCCGGATGCCGCTCATGTTCGACATCAACGGCACGCCCGCGCCGGCGTTCGTCGTCGAGATGCTGCGCGTGGCCGAGCGCGCGCCCATGGTGCGGCTGTTCGCGGACCCGGGCTTCGTATATGGCATCGAGATCGGCGAGCGCGCGGTACCGACGGACCGCGACGGCGCGCTGCGAATCTACTTCGGGCATCGTGACCCGCTTCGCTACGTCTCGGCGGTGGACGTGTACGAGGGCAAGGTCGACTCCAGCAGGTTCACCGACCGTTTCGTCCTGATCGGCGCCACGAGCGTCGGCATCGCCGATCTGCAGGTGCACGCCGTTGGGCGAGCCGATGGCCGCCGTCGAAGTGCAGGCGCAGGTAATCCATAACGTGCTCGATCGAACGTGGCTGCAGCGCCCGGCCTGGGCGCGGACGCTCGAAGTGGCGCTCTTCGCCGCGCTCGGCGGTCTGCTGCTGTGGGTGACGCCACGATTCGCGCCGCGCAACGCGGCGATCATCGCACTCGCCTGCGTCGCGGTACCGATTGCGCTCGCCTATGCGGCGTTCCTCCGCGGTCGCTGGATCTTCGACGCGCTGACGCCGGGCATCATGCTGCTGCTGCTGTTCCTCGTGCTGCTGTTCCTGACGTTGCGCGACGCCACAAGGCAGCGCAAGACGCTGCAGCAGGTGCTGCAGCTCTCGCGCGAGAACGCAGCGCGCGTCGCCGGCGAGTTCGCCGCCGCGCAGCGGATCCAGACCGGCCTGCTGCCGTCGCCGTCGCTGCTGGCCCACGATGCGCGCGTCGAGCTGGCGGCATCGATGACGCCCGCGCGCGAGGTCGGCGGCGACCTCTACGATTTCTTCCGGCTCGACGGTCGCCGGCTCTTCTTCATGGTCGGCGACGTGGCGGGGAAGGGCTTGTCGGCGAGCATCTTCATGGCGGTGAGCAAGGCGCTGTACAAAAGCACCGCGCTGCGCGCGCCGGACAACGACGTCGGCGCGCTGATGGTGGCGGCGAACACCGAGGTTTCGCGCGACAACCCCGAAATGCTGTTCGTCACCGCGTTCGCGGGCATCCTCGATCTCGCGACCGGCGAGCTCGCGTACTGCAACGCGGGTCACGAGAACCCGTACCTGCTGCCGCCGGACGGCGGCGCGCTTGCGCGCATCATCGACGGCGACGGGCCCCCGCTGTGCGCCGTCGACGGCTATGTCTATCACGGCGCCGAGCGGCGGCTGCGACCCGGCGAAGTGCTGTGCGTGATTACCGACGGCGTGTGCGATATGCGCAATCCGGGCGGCGAGCACTACGGCGGGCCGAGGGCGGAGGCGACGCTGGCGCGGATTGCCGCGACCGGTGCAACCGCGCACGCGGTCGTGGACGCGCTATGCGCCGACGTCATCGCTTTCGCGGCCGGCGCGGAGCCGGCGGACGACCTCACGGTGCTGGCGTTGCGATGGAACGGTGCGTCGTGACGCGCCTGCCGTTACCGCACCAGGATCACGACGCGGCGATTGCGCGGTTCGGCGACGTTGTCGGGCGTGGGGACGGCCAGCTCGCGCTTGCCGCGGCCGATGGCTTGAATGTTGTCCGCGCGCGACGCCGCGGCGAATCAGCTCGCGCCGGACGAACTCGGCGCGCTGCAGAGCGAGCGCGTCGTTGATCTGATCGCTGCCCATTGTGTCGGTGTGGCCGATCACGATGACGTCGGGCACCGGCCGCCGCGCGATCTCGGTGAAGATGCCGTCGACGGCGCGCTTCGACTCGTCGGTGAACTCGTCCCTGCCTTCGACGAAGAAGAGCGTGAACGTGGCGAAGCGCGCGGGCTGCGCGCCGAGCGCCGGACCGAACTTCTTCGCGACGTCGTCGGCGTCGGACGTGTACTTCTCCTGCCCGAACTGCGTTTGGCGGACGGCGGCGTAGGGCTTGTCGAGCACGACAGGCTCCTTGCCTTCGCGCGCGACGGTGACGGCGGTATCGCGGCCGTCTTTTTCGGGCAACAGGACGATCGTCTCGCTGCGCGTCGCGCAGCCGCCTGCGACGGCGATCAGCGCCGCGAGCGCCGCGGCGCGAACGATGCTACTGATCGACACTGACGGCGAACTCCGTGCCGCGCACGCCGAGGATGGCCGTGGGCGTGCGCACCGTCATCGCGTCCGGCGATTGCTTGGCGATGCGGCCGGAGACCACCGACAGCGAGCCCTTGCGCAGCGACGACTCGAACTGCCCCTGGTTCGTCGTGGTGTCGAACGCGTAACTTGTCGAGCGAAAGAATGCTGTTCGGCCCGGCCGACAGCAGCGAGTTGTCGCTCATCGTGATGCCGACGCTGCCGTCGGCGCCCGTCTTGATGACGTCGGAAGTCTGCAGGCGCGCGCCGACTGCGCCCGGCACGTTCTGGCCGCCGCGCTCGATGGCGACGTCGCCCTTGGAGACCTTGATCTGGCCGATGTCGATCGCGTGCGCGGCGCTTGCCACGGCGAGCGCGAGCGCGAATGCCAATGCGACACGCGGCAGCGCCGATGCAGATGTCATGACGACTTCCTCCCCTGTAGTTCACTTCGCGGTCGGTAGAATGCGGAATCGACTTCGGCCATGGATCTGACCGAGCAACGACATTTCCCCGCACGCATGGCGATGCTAGCCGAAACCGCGGCGTTCGTGGAGGGCTTTTGTGTGCGCCACGGCTTGAGCCGTGATGCCGCGCTCCGAATCACGCTGATCGTCGAGGAGCTGTTCACCAATACCATCGCGCACGGATTCAAGGGGGAGTCCGACACGCTCATCGGCGTAGGCCTGACGCGAAGCGACGATCACGTCGAGGTGCGCTTCGAGGATCGCGCGCCGCCGTACGATCCGATGGAGCGGCTGCGGTCAACGCCAGCGTCGCTGGGTGCACCGGTCGAGACACGGCCGATCGGCGGGCTCGGCATGCACCTCGTCGGAAAGTTGAGCGAGTCGGTGCGCTATGCGCATGAAGAGGGCATGAATCGGCTGTGGCTCGTCGTGGCCTGTCGGGCGTGAGCGTGCGACGCGCGAGAACAAGAACTCGCCGCGAATATTGAGGGAGATGAGCGGGATGGCCGAAAACGACAGCAGCATGCGCAATCCGATACACCCTGCCATGCAGGCGCAGCGCGGCGAGCTTGCCGGTTCAGGCGAAGCGCAGCAGACCTCGGCTCGGGGCGGAGAATCTTGCGGACACGATCGCGTGTCTCGTCGCGATATTCCTGTGTCTCGTCAACGCGCTGGTGTGGGCGTTCATCTCGGGGCTGCCGATCGTGGGGGTGCTTTGGGTTGTTGCCGCGGCGGCTTGTCTGAAGCTTCGGGCGTGGGCGCGGGGGTGATGGGATGTCGATGTTGTAGTGCGCGTTGACCCGCGTGCGCGGATTGCGCTATAATTGCAATCCTCTCGCGGGGTGGAGCAGTCTGGCAGCTCGTCGGGCTCATAACCCGAAGGTCGCAGGTTCAAATCCTGCCCCCGCAACCAAACAAATCAAGGGCTTGCAGCGATGCGAGGCCCTTTCAGTTTTCGGGCTGTGACCGAATTTGTGCCGTGAACTTTGCGCACACGGCACGCAACGCGCACGAGGCGATCCGCATACGGCGCCAGATGATCGGCGGCGAGATGCGCGTAACGCCGCACCATCTCCGCGACTTCCCAGCCGCCCAACTCCTGCAACGCGAACAGCGGCGTGCCGTTCTGCACGTGCCAGCTCGCCCAGGTGTGCCGCAGATCGTGCCAGCGAAAATCCTCGATGCCGGCGCGCTCCAGCGCCGCATACCAGGCTTTCGTGCTGACCTGCGTGATCGGCCTGCCCCGATAGCTGAACACGTGCGTCGGGTGCTTCCCGACCTGCTTGCTGAATGAGTGACCACCGCTTCCGCATTGAGCGGCACCGCGATCGCCTTCCGCGCCTTCGCCTGGTCGGGATGAATCCACGCCAACCGCCGCGCCAAATCCACCTGCGACCACTGCAGACCGGTGACGTTGGCCGCCCGCAAGCCCGTCGCGAGCGAGAACGCCGCCATGTCCGCCAGATGCTCCGGCAACGCGGCCAGGAGCCGCTGCGCTTCGTCGCGCGTCAGGAAGCGAATGCGCCGCGTCGGCTCCTTCAGCATCCGCACCTGCGGCGCGCGGTCCAGCCATTCCCATTCGTTGACGCACTTGCGCAGAATCGCGCGCACACTTCCAGCGTCCGATTTACCGTGGCATTGCTACGCCCTCGCGCAAGCTTCGCGTCGGTGATGCGGTCGATCATGCGCGCGACTGATGGCGTCGAGGTCCTTGCCGCCCAAGATGACGATCGAGCCAGCGCAGCTTGCGTCATGTCTTCGTCGACCGTCGCCTTGTGCGACTGCTCCTTCAGCCACCGCACCACCGCCTCGTTCCAGGTCCGCCGCGGCTTGCTCGCCCAACTTGCGCGATGCGCCACAGCTCCGCCTTGAGCCGATCGTGAAACTCTTGCGCTAGGGCTTTGTTGGCAGTCCCAGTAGTTCGGCGTATTCGCTCCCCGTTTGGAGCGACGACGTCGATCCACCAGATACCGCCGCGTTTGCGAAGTGACATTCCATCTCCTTTCTCAGAGTCACTTGCAACGCTTGCCGAGGCTCAGGATAGAGCGAACGCACGTATGCAGCAAGATCGTCCTCGAGGAACACCCAGGCGCGGCCGACCTTGGCGCCGGGAATCACGCCCGCCTTGGCGCGTCTGCGAAGTTCCTCCGGATGACAGCGAAGGAACGACGCAGCTTCCCGTAGACCGAGCGTTTGCATTCAACGATGGGTCTAGTTCGAACCTACGCAGGCACGCGTTCGATGTACGCACGCAGGTCGGCTTCGGCGATGCGGACCAAGCGGCCGCCGACGCGATAGGGCGCAAAGCTCACGGCGACGGATCGCCCGCGTCAGGGTCTTGACACTGACGCCGACCCGCTGCGCCGCGTCTTGCAGCGACAGGTAGCCGCGGCGGGTGCCGCTCTTACATGCCCGTCACTCGGCGTGCGGTGGCGCCGACGGTATCGCTACGCGGTGTTCTGATGGGGACCTTGACCATTTCGATTGAAGCCTCGTTGTGAGGTGAGCTTCAATCGAATGTAGCGTTGGCGGCGGCGCCGTCAAGCGTTTCTTGGCTATTTACGTTCTAGGCGCCCCCTCTTTGCGACCAATTCCGCTGGGCCGCTGGCGCTACCTGCGCTCGGTATTGGTCGAGCAGACGGTCGGAAGGGTATCGCTAACGGTGTCGCGCGCCGACCGTTGCTCGCGATGCGATCAAGGATCGTACGGTACTGATGCGTCGCGATGACGCTTTGGCTTCGGATGTAGTACTGGGCGGTCGTCTGCAGCCGCGCCTGCGTCAATATATCGCGCGCGATGGCGATATCCTCGGGCGCTTCGCGCGCAATCGCGGTCGCGGCGATGGCGCGAAACAAGTGGGGATGGACCGCGAAGCCCAAGCGGCCTTGGTACGACGGCAAACGACTTCGTAGATCGCCTCGGCACCAAGGCCGCCTCCTTTCGAGGATCGCCACAGCGCCGTTTCGCTGGCCACAGCGGGAAAGTACGTCCAATACTCAGTCACGTAGCGCTCGAGGTAGGGCACAAGCACCGGAGGCACCTCGAAGCTAACGGGGGTCCCGCTTTGGTATCGTCAGCATCGAGCTCGACGACGTACCCATCACCAACGCGGCGCACATGCTGGCCGAGTCGCAGCGCGGTCAGGCTGCGCCGGCGCAACGGCACGAAGGTAAGCAAAGCGATGATCAGGCCGTCTCGATACTGGCGCGCTTGGTCGAGGCATTCACCGGCCGTGTCGGCGCTGTCCATCAATTGCCGCCCCAAGGCCCAGAGCACGCGGGGATCGACGATCTGGGAACGCCGATCCGTCGGCACTGCGCGGCGCTGCCAGCGATACTGGAGGCGGCCAGCCATTTCCAAGGTTCTCCAGGTTCCAGCGCGCGCAGCGCCAACAGCAGGTGCTGCAGTTCCGCGGCGATGCTCATCGGCCGCACGCGACTGGACAGCTCGCGGCAATACGCTTCGATCAGGTTCGGCATGTCGCGCGCGGCGATGGGCTTCGTCAGTTCGTCCGGCCAGGTTCGCGCGAGATACGCGAGCCACCGGGAATAGGCAGAGCGCGCCTGTTTGCGTGTCTTCGGACGCCAACCGGCCGCGACCGCCTGATCGTCGAAGAAGTCCCGCGCGTCGGTCGCGCGAGCCCAGGCGGCTCGGTCGGCCGCGGGCCAGTCGTGCAGGGGCAATCCGATGCGCCGAGGCATCTAGCCGGGACCCGTTTTGCCGCGCCTGTCGTCGATCAACTTTGCGTAGAAGCGCCCCGCCGGTACGGTACGCATTCCGGCGTAGAAGTTCTGCGTCGTCTTCAAGTTGTCGTGGCCCAACAGGTCCTTGACCAAGCCGATGGCGCCGGGCATTGCATCAAGCGTGATGGCCGCCGCGATGTGACGGAACTGATGCGGCGTGATCGCGAAGCCGAGCTCGCGCCGCGTCGCTTTGGTAATACCATCGCGCAGCGCGCTCGTCGGAACCGGAGTGCCATCGAGATGAATGAACAGAAAACCTTCATCGTTCGGGCACGCGAGGACTCGGAACCGATCGAGGTAATCGTGGAGAGCGTCGCGGGTCTGTCCCTCGATCGGATATTCGAGGGGTTGGCGGTTCTTGGTTTCGCGCGGATCGAGTGAGATGTAGACGGAACCGTGACGTCCCGACGGCCATTGCAACTGGCGGTCGAGACACAACGTCGCCAAGTTCTGCATGCGCATCGGTGCCGTGAGCAGGAGCTCGATCGCCAAGGCGACCTGCATTTGTTGCAGACGACGGGCAGGCGATACGCGCTTGGTGGTGAGCTGTTGCCGCAACTTCGCCGGGAGGTTGACGAGGCGCGTCAGCACCGCCGGATCGCTGATCTGCCCGACGACCCGCCGGTTCTTCGCCGTCAATCCCACCGGCTGCTTGCCGAGCTTGCGTTTGAACTCCTTCAACTGGCGTACGTCCTCGTCAGACAACTTAACCCGGTCGTTCGCCACACAAACCAGCGTCAAAGCGAGCCCGCGAATGAAAGACGTTGCGGCGCCGTCCGGCGTCGCCTGGAGATATGTATTTAGGATGGCCCTGGCATTGGCGGGGGTGACGAGAACGCCCAGATCCTTAACCTTGCGGACATCACCGAGGTGTCGGCGAGGACCGCGGCGGCGCCCTGAAGCTGCGCGCGCCGCAGCCTCAGGGTGGTCGGCCTCAGCACATTGCGCGGCGCCTTGACGGCCAACAGGTCCTTTCCGGCCAACCATTCAAGGTATTCACCAACGTCTTGCTGAAAGGAAGAGGGAAGCTCGCGAGCGGGGACGTGCTTCGCCCGAGGAGCGGAGGGCGGCGGCGTGAGGGAGACCTGCGGCCAAGCTGGAATACTGGACCGCGCTTCATTCCACAACGCCACTGTTCGCTTCCAGAACGGCAGCGCATCGCGACCCCAATTCACTCGACCCACATCTTCGGCGAGTTGCCGGACAAAGCCGTCATCAACCTGATGGGGTGCCAACCCTTGGTATCGACGCGAAGCGAATCAAACGAGAAAGCCTGGCGCAGGCGCAGATCCGAAAGCGCGTCTTCGAGGCGCTGCCAGTCCTCTCAGCGGAGTTCCCCGCGGCGGGCGTCGTAGCCCTTGATCAAGGTGCCGCAGCGCGGCCCTCAGTCGGGATCGGATATTGGCCAGCGTCTTGCGCGACACGCTATTGCCGGGGCGCAAGTCGCCGGCCAAGCTGATCCAATTCCCGAGGATCCGCGGGAATCGCCTCGAGCGGACGTCCGAGAACCTTCGATGCAGTGCGGATCGCGCCGCGATAGGCGCGGGCATCCGCGGGTGAAAGCCGCGCGTCGTCCTCAATCCGCCGCGCAACCTCAGCGAGGGAGCGAGGGTGACTTGGGGAAAAGCGAGGGGTGGACTGGAGCGGACAGTTTGGGACTCGGGTGGACTCGGGCACCTGTATGGGAATACTATATCATAATAGATGGGACGTGTATTGACTATTTTTTTCCTAAATTGCTTATTATCATAATCATGGAATCGATTCAAGCAATGTACACCAAGTTGGATAGCGGTGTTACGAATTTGGAAAGCGAAGCGCTTTGGATCGCCGCTCGCAGTCGCTTTTTGGTGCACCTGTAGGGGTTTCCGGCGACGGTGGGCGTGAGAATAGGGTCTACCTCAACTAGGCGCGAGCAATTGATTTGTGACCGCTCAGCCTGCCGATGTCTTGGTCCTCGACATTTGGTTGCGACTACTAGCCACGATGCTCCACGCGGTTCCTACCAACGTTGGTAGGGGCGCCCTATACCGGTCAGCGGGCTTCAATCCCGCATTCCTCGGCTGCCAACGCCCGATTCCTCGATGATTGGCGGCATCAAGCCCCGCGACCCCCAATCCAGACTTGCCCTCTGGCCCGATCTTTGCGTTTCGGGGTGCTAGCATCCTGCGCCTAGGGAGGGGTGGTTGCCGCCGGAACAGCACCTTTGGCCGGACGTTGGCCGGTTGCTCGAAGCAGCCGACTCGATCGTCGCCGTTGTAGCCCACGCCGACATATACGCGGGCCGCTGCGTCGCGATCGGTGAATTTGCGTTCGCGAAGCGCCATGCATGGCTTCGCCGCAAACCCGCTACCTCGTGGCAAGCCCGCCAGCGTGATTGACGTCACGGCGTGTCGCAAAACTGCATCGAATATCCGTCCAAGAGGTACAGCCTGCTCCTCCCGGAATTGTCGCTCTGTGGCACCGGCCATTAACGTCCAGCGGGCGCCGGACCGCAATTCGCTCCGCGGCTTCGACCCAGCGCCATGTATTAGCAGCAAATGACCCTGAAGCCAAAGCCCGACAGCAGATCGACCGAAGCTCGAGCAGGCCGGGCTGGGTCGTCCAGGACATGAAGCAGCTCAACCTTCGGCGCGGCGTCGGGCGTCGCCGTGCGCGAATACCCCACGGACACCGGCCCCGCCGACTACGTGCTCGTTCGTCGATCGCGAGTCGCGTGCGGCGTCATCGAAGCCAAGCGCGACAGGCCGGCCGAAAACATCACCGCCACCGAAGACCAGACGCGAGCGCTACGCCACCGCCAGCCTCAAATGGCGCAAGGACAAGACCCCGCTCCGCTTCCTGTTCGAGAGCACCGGCCAGATCATCCGCTTCACCGACGGCGCGCGACCCGGCGCCGCGCTCGCGCGAGATCTTCCACTTCTTCAAGCCCCGAGCACCTTGCCGAGTGGCTGGCGCAGCCGGACACGCTGCGCCGCCGCCTCGTCGACAACATGCCGCCGCTGCCCGACGCGCAACCTGCGCGACTGCCAGATCAGCGCCGTCACCGGCCTGGAGAACTCGCTGGCGCAGAACAAGCCGCGCGCCCTGGTCCACATGGCCACCGGCGCCGGCAAGACCTTCACCGCCATCACGTCCGTCTACCGCCTGCTCAAGTTCGGCGGCGCCAAGCGCATCCTGTTCCTGGTCGACACGCGCAACCTCGGCAAGCAGGCGCACCAGGAGTTCATGGCGTACACGCCGCCCGACGACGGCGCGCAAGTTCACCGAGCTCTACAACGTGCAGCGCCTGGCATCCAGCAACATCGACCCGCATGCGCAGGTGTGCATCAGCACCATCCAGCGCATGTACTCGATCCTCTCCGGCGAGCCGATCGACGAATCCGCCGAAGACATCTCCCTCAACGAGGTGCCAGCAGACGGCGAAGCAGGAAAAGCTGGTCCGCTACAACCCGGCGATTCCCGATCGAGACCTTCGACTTCATCGTCATCGACGAGTGCCACCGCAGCATCTACAACCTGTGGAAGCAGGTGCTCGACTACTTCGACGCCTTCCTCATCGGCCTCACCGCCACGCCCGACAAGCGCACCTTCGGCTTCTTCAACGAGAACATCGTCGCCGAATACAGCTACGAGGATTCCGTGGCCGATGGCGTCAACGTCGGCTACGACGTCTACGAGATCGAAACCGAGATCACCCAGAAGGGCGCCGAGCTCAAGGCCAAGGAATGGGTCGACCACCGCGACCGCCAGACGCGCAAGAAGCGCTGGGCCGAGACCGAGGACGACAACGCTCTACACCGGCAAGGAGCTGGACCGCTCGGTGGTCAACACCGAGCCAGATCCGCCAGGTCATCCAGGCCATGAAGACGGCGGTGGAAACGCAAGATCTTCAGCAATACGTACTAGTTCGAGGCCAGACATACA
>CAWKPJ010000002.1:0-298173 GCA_963851465.1 uncultured beta proteobacterium | reverse complement strand
AAACTCCTTGTTCCCGTAAAGCGCGTCATCGACTACAACGTCAAGGTACGCGTCAAGCCGGACGGGTCCGCCGTCGAAACGGCGAACGTCAAGATGTCGATGAACCCTTTCGACGAGATCGCGGTGGAAGAGGCCGTTCGGCTACGAGAAAAGGGAATCGCCACCGAAGTAGTCGCCGTCTCGTGCGGCCTCGCGGCCTGTCAGGAAACGCTTCGCACGGCACTGGCCATTGGCGCCGACCGCGCAATCCTGGTCGAAACGGACGTTGAATTGCAGCCGCTTGCCGTGGCCAAGCTGCTGAAGGCACTGGTGGATAAGGAGCAGCCGCGGCTCGTCATCCTCGGCAAGCAGGCGATCGACGACGACGCGAACCAGACGGGGCAAATGCTGGCCGCGCTGCTCGATTGGCCGCAGGCGACTTTCGCCTCCAAGGTCGATGTCGCCGGGGACTCGATCACAGTGAAACGCGAAGTGGATGGCGGTCTGGAGACGATCGCGATGAATCTCCCCGCGATCGTCACGACCGACCTGCGTCTCAACGAGCCGCGCTACGCGACGCTGCCGAACATCATGAAGGCCAAGAAGAAACCGCTCGAGACAACTACGCCGGCGGCACTGGGTGTCGACGTTGCCCCTCGGCTCGCGACGTTGCGCGTCGTCGAGCCGCCGAAGCGCAAGGGCGGCGGGAAGGTGGCCGACGTCGCAGAACTGGTCAGCAAGCTGCGCAACGAAGCCAAGGTTTTGCCCTGAACCAATGCCGACCCTCGTCCTCGCAGAACACGACAACGCGACGCTCAAGAGCGCCACGCTTCACGCCATCACCGCGGCATCGAAGCTCGGTGACGAGGTGCACGTCCTCGTCGTCGGCCACAACGCAATGCCTGTCGCAGAGTCAGCGTCGGCTCTTGCCGGCGTGGTCAAGGTGCTTTGTGCCGATGCCGCGTATTTCGCGCAGCCCACGGCGGAAAACGTTGCCGCCCAGATTCTCCTGGTGGTCAAGGGTGGCGAATACAAAAGCATCGTTGCGGCTGCGACGGGCTTCGGCAAGAACGTGCTGCCGAGAGTCGCCGCGAAGCTGGACGTTGCGCAGATCTCGGACATCACCGCCATCGAATCGCCCGACACGTTCGTGCGGCCGATCTACGCGGGCAACGCGTTTGCCACCGTGCAATCGCGCGACCCCGTGAAGGTCATCACTGTGCGCACCACTGCGTTCGACGCCGCAGGTGGTGGCGGCAGCGGCGCCGTCGAGTCCGTCGCGGCGGCGCCCGACACAGGCGCGTCCAAAGTGACCGGGCAGGAGCTCACGAAATCGGCGCGGCCCGAGCTCACGAGCGCGCGCGTGGTGGTGTCCGGCGGACGCGGCCTTGGCAGCGGGGAGAACTTCAAGCTGCTGGAGGCGCTGGCGGACAAGCTCAACGCGGCGCTCGGTGCGTCGCGTGCGGCGGTGGACGCCGGATACGTGCCCAACGATTACCAGGTCGGGCAGACGGGCAAGATCGTCGCGCCGGATCTGTACATCGCGGTGGGCATTTCCGGTGCCATTCAGCATCTCGCCGGGATGAAGGACAGCAAGGTGATCGTGGCGATCAACAAGGACGCCGAGGCGCCGATTTTCCAGATCGCCGACTACGGCCTCGTCGGCGACCTGTTCCAGATCATCCCGGAACTTACGGCAAAGCTCTCCGGCTGAGCGCCATGCCGACCCGCGCGCTGTCGGCGACGGTGCCCGGCTGATCGAAGCCTGCGAAATCGCGCGGCACGGCTCGTGTCAGCGAGAGCAAGTCAAGCCGCGTAGCACCGCGCCGCGGCAGTTTAGCGGCGCAAGGCCGCGAGCAATGGTTCGGTTATCCTCTGCGTCCCACTCGCAAGGCCTCCTCCCATGAGCACCTATCACGCCCCCTTGAAGGAAATGGAGTTCGTGCTGAACGAGCTCGCCGGGCTCGCGCAGATCGCCAAGCTGCCGGGCTTCGAGGAGGCCACGCCGGACACGGTGGCCGCGGTGCTCGGCGAGGCGGCCAAGTTCGCCACCAACGTGCTCGATCCGCTCAACGTCTCGGGCGATCGCGAGGGCTCCAAGCTGCTGGCGGACGGCACGGTGAAAACGCCGGCAGGCTTCAAGGACGCGTACAAGCAGTTCGTCGAGAACGGCTGGAACGGTCTCACCAAGAATCCGGAATATGGCGGTCAGGGGCTGCCGCATCTCGTTGCCACGCCGGTGGAGGAGATGTGGCATTCGTCGAACATGGCGTTCGACCTGTGCCCGTTGCTGACGCAGGGCGCAATCGACGCGCTGGAGCTGTGCGGCACGCCCGAACAGAAGGCGACGTACCTGCCGAAGATGGTCGAAGGCACGTGGACGGGCACGATGAACCTGACCGAGCCGCAGGCCGGGTCCGACCTTGCAGCAGTGCGCACGCGCGCCGTACCGCAGGGCGACGGCACCTACAAGCTGTTCGGGCAGAAGATCTTCATCACCTACGGCGAGCACGACTACACCGAGAACATCATCCACCTGGTGCTCGCGCGAACGCCCACGGCGCCGGAGGGTGTCAAGGGCATCTCGCTGTTCGTCGTGCCGAAGTTCCTGGTCAACGCCGACGGGTCGATCGGCGCGCGCAACGACGTGCATTGCGTGTCGCTCGAGCACAAGATGGGCATTCACGCGAGCCCGACGGCGGTGCTCGCGTACGGCGACAAGGGCGGCGCGGTCGGCTATCTGGTCGGCGAGGAAAACCGCGGCCTCGAATACATGTTCATCATGATGAACCAGGCGCGGTTCTCGGTCGGCATGGAGGGCGTGGGTCTGTCCGAGCGCGCTTATCAGCGCGCCGTTGCCTACGCGCGCGATCGCGTGCAGGGCAAGCCGGTGGGCCTCGAGAAGGGGCAACCCGGCGGTGCGATCATCGAGCACCCGGATATCCGGCGGATGCTGATGACGATGCGCGCCTATACGGAAGCCACGCGCGCGGTCGCCTACGTCACCGCGGCGGCGATCGACAACGCACAGCACCATCCGGATGCCGAAGCGCGCAAGCGCCACCAGGCGTTCGTCGACCTGATGATTCCGATCGTCAAGGGCTTCTCGACGGAGATCGCGCAGGAGGTGACCTACCTCGGCGTGCAGGTGCACGGTGGCATGGGCTTCATCGAGGAGACGGGCGCCGCCCAGCACTATCGCGACGCGCGGATCATCACGATCTACGAAGGCACGACGGGCATCCAGGCGAACGACCTCATTGGCCGCAAGACGGCGCGCGACGGCGGCGCCACGGCGCGCGCAGTGGCGGCGGAGATCGACAAGCTTGCCGCGCATCTCGCGTCGCACACGGATGCGACGCTGCGCGAGATCGGCCTCAAGCTCGCTGCCGCGACGGCCGCGCTGCAGTCGGCGATCGAGTGGCTGGTACCCACGTATGGCAGCAGCGTGCGCCTTGCCCACGCTGCCGCCGTGCCGTTCCTGAAGCTGTGGGGATTGACCGCCGGCGGCTGGCAGATGGGTCGCGCGGCGCTCATTGCCACCGAGCAGCTCGCCAAGAACAACGGCGATGCCGATTTCATGCGCGCGAAGATCGCGACGGCGCGCTTCTACGCGGAATGCCTGCTGCCGCAGGCCGAGGGGCTCGCGCAAGCGATCACCGAAGGCAGCGACGCGGTGCTCGCGCTGCCGGCCGAGCAGTTCTGACGGCACCGCTCGGTACGGGCGGCGTGTCGGAGACGCACCGACGCGACGGCGGGCGGCTTTCCGACTGCACATCAGGTGCGGATGCCCGAGAATCGCCCGACATCAACGGCTTCGAGACCTCCCCGCTCCCCATGCGCGCCCGTCCCGCCATCGCGATCGCCCCGTTCGTCGCTGCCGCTGCGCTTCTCTTCGGCTCCGCTGCGCAGGCCGATTCCCAGGCGATCGTGGCCCCCATCGGTCCCGGTCAATACGCGGTGGGCTGCAACGATGTCTCGCAGGACTTCTCGCGCGTCATGCCGGGTGAGTCCGCGCAGGACTACTGGGAGGGCAATCCCGACGGCAATCGCGCGCGCTACGTGACCAGTCTGCTGTCGGACCCCGGCCGTTCGTTCGTGACCACGGTTGCGATTCCGGACGATAGCGAGTTGTACGGCCGCTATGCGGGCGACGGCATCGATGTCGTGACGATCGTCTGCTACCCGACGCGCGCCGACAATCCGCGGGCCGACTATGTATTGCCGAATGGCACGTCGGTCCCGCACATGCAACGTAACGGCGAGGCGCCGTTGTGGCCGGAACAATCGCGGCTTCCGGTGTTGCTGTTCTCGCATGGCCTCGGCGGCAGCCCGTTGTCCGACGACTACATGAATGCGATCAAGGTTTTCGCGAGCCATGGTTACGTTGTCGTGGCGCCGTTTCACGGCGACCGGCGCGTCGCCGATGTCAAGATCGGCGACCTGTCCGACGCGATCTACGCGCTGCGGCACTTCGAGGACTACGTTGCCATGCAGGCGCTGCGTCCCCTCGAGCTGCGCGCAGTGCTCGACGCATTTCTCGCACATCCCGACTGGCGCGACCGCGTCGAGCCCAACCGGATCGGCGCATTCGGCGCGAGTCTCGGCGGCGAATCGGTGCTGCTGATGGGCGGCGCGCAACTGACGACGACGATCGGCATGTCGTCGAAGCAGGTGCTCAACGACCCGCGAATCAAGGCGGCCGTCGGTTACGTTCCGTACTTCGGCATCTCGATCTACCCGGCGTTCGGGCGCGACCAGCGAGGCCTGGACAACGTGACGCTGCCTTATCTGGCCCTCTCGGGCACCGCCGACACGACGGCGCCCATCGGCCCGACACGCGACGGCATGCATCGCCTGCGCAATACGCACGAGCTCGTGGCGCTGCAAGGCGTTGAGCATGGGTTCGCAGCGGCCTTCTCCGACGACATCTTCACCTGGTCGCTCAACTTTCTTGACGGACAACTCCTCGGCGATGCGGCGCTTCGCGCGAAGAGCGCGCGGATGACCGTGGTGGCCGGCGGCGGCGATGACCGCCTGGAGCAGGACTACGTGGCGCCGGCGCCGCCTGCGCCCGGCGAG
Source organism: uncultured beta proteobacterium (assembly GCA_963851465.1). Classification (GTDB taxonomy): domain Bacteria; phylum Pseudomonadota; class Gammaproteobacteria; order Burkholderiales; family Casimicrobiaceae; genus VBCG01. Next base: position 293,112 of record CAWKPJ010000002.1, on the reverse strand, counting down.
CGCCTCGTCGTCGAGTTCTACAACCCCTCGCTCGATCATTACTTCCTGACGGCGGAACCGGCGGAAGCAGCGATGCTCGACGCGGGCATCATCGTGCCGGGCTGGACGCGCACAGGCTACGCCTTCAAGGTGTATCCGGCCGGCGACGCGCGTGGACTCATCGCGTGCCGCTTCTACGGCACGCCGGGCATCGGCCCGAACTCGCATTTCTTCACCACCGACGCCGACGAATGCGCGATGGTGAAGACGAATCCGTTCTGGAGGTACGAGGGGATCGCCTTCAATGCGGACGTTCCGGTGAACGCCGATTGCCCGGTCGATCGCGTGCCGGTGGTGCGGATGTACAACAACGGCAAGGGCGGTCAGGCGAGCCACCGCTACCTGACGAGTCACGCCGAGATCGGGGACATGCTGGGCGAGGGGTGGATTGTCGAGCAGCCCGTGTTTTGCGCGATCCCCTGACTAGTCGACGCTTAACGACTCGACGTAGACGATCTCGCAGGCGCCATTGCCGGAGTCGTCGCGGGTCAGGGATGTGTTCCAGGTGAAGCCGCCGGGGCCACGTATGTCGACGAGCCAGCCATGAATGGTCACGCGCTGGCCCGGGCGCAACGATTTCAGCCGCGACTCCAGCGCATTGGTGGACGGCACCATGTGCATCTGCGCGGCATGCGTGTTCACCTCGCGGGGCGGCAACGGGAACCGAGCGTCGCGCGGTGTCCAGTAGAAGAAGCGCCCCATCTGCTCGAAATCGAGCTGCTCGATGATGGCCGTGTCCGACATCGGACCCCAGCCGACGCCGAGGTCCACCGGCGCCAAACCCGCACCCCCGTCGATCCGGTAGATTTCCTTGCGCAGCACGCGCGCGGTGATGTCGTAGCGCGCGCGCACGTTGAACGTGTAGCCATCGTGGACGAACGTTCGCGGCGCGTCGACGCTCTCCTGCCGTGGCGCGTCGGCGGCGATGACCACACCGGGCGGACGCGCTACTTCGCGCTCGGTCGACCACCAGTGCCACGCGCCGTAGACGCTGGCGACCGTCATCAGCACGACGAGCCAGTGCATCGGCCCTGCGCTCACCCTTGCACGAGCGCCACCAGCGGGTCGTAGATGCCCGGCGCTGCGCCGACGACGGCGCCGCCCGCGACCAGTCCGGAAGGCCCGGGATAGGCGCCGACGCGGCCGCCGGCCTCCTCGATCAGCAGCAGGCCGGCGAGTGCGTCCCACGGATGCATGTGCGGCTCGTAGAACGCGTCGAAGCGTCCGGCGGCGACGTGCGCGAGCATCAGCGCACCCGCGCCGGGATCCTTCACCGCTGCGCCCGCGGACAGCAGCGCGCGGCGCAATCGAAGATGCGTATCGAGGTCGTGGCGATGGACGTAGCCTTGCGATATGAGCGCGCGGTCGAGCGAACCGCATGCGGACACGCGGATCGGCACGCCGTTGCAGCGCGCGCCGGCGCCGGCGGCGGCGGTGAACAACTCGTCGAGCGAGGGATCGTAGATCGCGGCCGCGCGGCGCACGCCGTTCTCGATGTACGCGATCGACACGCACCAATAGCGCATTCCGTGGACGAAGTTGAGCGTGCCGTCGATCGGATCGACCACCCAGAGGCGATCGGCGATCGTCCCGCCGGCTTCCTCGCCGAGCATCGCGTCCCCGGGGAAGCGGCGCGCCAGCGCGTCACGGATGAGCTGCTCGACCGCATGATCGGCGACACTCACCCAGTCCTGCGCTTCGCCCTTGGCTTCGGCGGTGAACTCGAGCTCGCCGGTGAAGTAGCGCAGGCCGAGCGCGCCGGCGGCGCGGGCGAGCTCGCCGGCGAACGCGGCGCGCGCGGCGAGTCCCTCGATGCTCATCCTGTGGGGCCGGCGTGGAGCGGCCGGAAGGTCGCGGCAGGCTCGAGCCTGACCCGATTGGCGATCATTCGCCGGAGCTCCCCGGCGGAATCACGACGACGCCGTGATCGGCGAGCGCGACGCCGACGACGGTGCCGGCCGGCAATGGACGCTCGACGGCGGTGGACACCACGAACAGCTCGCCGATGTCCGAGTCGATCGAGTACTCCATGATGCCGCCCAGGTACGCGGCCTTGCGCACGGTGCCCCGGATGGGGCCGTCCGCTTCCGCGCGCACGTCGATCGCTTCGGGGCGGATCGAGACGTCGACGCTGCCGTCCGCAAGGCCGCGATGCGGCAGCGCCAGCGTGACCGCCGCCGAGACGCACGTCGGCGAGCGTGCCGTCGCGGCGGGTGAGGGTGCCGCGCACGCGATTGGCGTCGCCCATGAAGCCGGCGACGAATGGATCGCTTCGGCTGCTCGTAGAGCTCGCGCGGCGCGCCTTCCTGCGCGATCACCGCCTTGTTCATCACGATGATGCGGTCGGAGACCGCCATCGCTTCCGACTGGTCGTGCGTGACGTAGACGACGGTGAGCGACAGGCGCTGCTGCAGGTCGCGGATCTCCTCGCGCATCTGCCGGCGCAGCCGCGCGTCGAGGTTCGACAGCGGCTCGTCGAACAGCAGCACGCCGGGCTCGAGCACCAGCGCGCGCGCGACGGCGACGCGCTGCTGCTGTCCGCCCGACAGCTCCGACGGCAGACGCTCGTCGAAGCCCTTGAGGCCGACGGTGTCGAGCGCGACGCGTGCGCGCTCGTCGGCCTTGTCCTTCGGCATCTTCGACACGACGAGGCCGTAGCGGACGTTCTCCAGCACCGACATGTGCGGGAACAGCGCGTAGCTCTGGAACACCATCGACACGTCGCGCTCGGAGGCCGGCGTGGTCGTCACGTCGGCGCCGCCGATCAGGATCGTGCCGGTGCGTGGGCAGCTCGAGGCCGGCGATCATCCGCAGCGTCGTGGTCTTGCCGCAGCCCGACGGGCCGAGCAGCGTCACGAGCGTGCCCGGCGCGATGGTGAACGAGATGTCGTTGACGGCAGCGACGTCGCCGTAGCGCTTGGTGACGTGGCGGAACTCGATCGAGGCGGCTTTCATCGGCTGCGGGTCCTGGTCATGCGGCGCTGCCGAGCTCGCCGACGTTGGTCGCTGCAGGCACGCCCGGCGTCACCGCCGCGCGGCGGCCGAGACGGCGCTCGCCGACGAGCTTCTGGATCACCCAGATGGCGATCAGCATCATGACGATCAGCACGGAGCTGTAGGCGATCGCCACGCCGTAGTCGCCATTGACGACGCGGTTGATGATGTAGGTGGTCGCCCATTCGTATTCGGCGGAGACGAGGAAGATCACCGCGGACACGGTGGTCATCGCGCGGACGAAGCTGTAGACGAGCGCGGCGACGACTGCGGGCTTCAGCAGCGGCAGCAGCACGGTGCGCAGCACGGTGAACCCGCGCGCGCCGAGCGTTATCGACGCCTCGTCCAGGCTCTTGTCGATCTGGACCATCGACGCCATCCCCGCGCGCACGCCGACCGGCATGTTGCGGAAGATGTTGCAGACGACGAGGATCAGCGCGGTGCCGGTGAGTCTCGATCGGCGGCACGTTGAACGCGAGGATGTACGACACGCCGATGACGGTGCCCGGGAATGGCGAACGACAGCATTGTGCCGAATTCGAACGTCGACTGGCCGACGAACTTCTGCCGCGTCAGCAGATAAGCGGTGAGGATTCCGAGCGCGGCGGTGAGCGGCGCGGCGATCGCGGAGAGCTTGACGGTGGTCCAGAAGGAGTTCCACGCCGCGCCGGCCCAGATGATGCCGTGCGGCCCCCATTCGACGCCGAACGCCTTGACGTAGTGCTTGAGCGTCGGCGTGTAGTCGCGGCCCCAGGTCTCGACGAAGCCGCCCACCAGCGCCATGGCGTAGATGACGATGGTGAGGAAAGCCCACGGCAACGCGACGCCGTAGCAGACGCGTCGCGCGGCATCGGGCAGCGGCGTCGGCAATCCCGAATCGCCCTTGCCCGACAGCGCCGTGTACACCTTGCGGCCGAGTGCGCGACGCTGCAGGAAGAACGCGCCGAGCGCGAACATCAGCAGCACGATGCCGAGCGTCGCCGCGCGGCCCTGGTCGAGCTGCGCGCCGACCACCGAAAAGAAGATCTCGGTCGACAGCACGCCGAAGTTGCCGCCGAGGATGATCGGATTGCCGAAGTCGGCGATCGATTCGATGAACGAGATCAGGAACGCGTTGGCGAGGCCCGGCCGCATCAGCGGCAGCGAGATGTCGATGAACGTGCGCCAGCGGTCGGCGCGCAGCGTCTGCGCCGCTTCCTCCATCGACGGCGACACGCCTTCGACGACGCCGATCAGCACGAGGAAGGCGATCGGCGTGAACGCGAACACCTGCGCGACCAGCACGCCCTGCAGCCCGTAGATCCAGCGCGTCGGCTGGATGTGAAATGCCCATTCGAGGAACTGGTTGACGAGGCCGGAGCGGCCGAAGATCAGGATCAGCCCGAGGCCGATGACGAACGGCGGCGTGATGATCGGCAGCACCGACAGGATCCGCAGCACCTTCTTGTACGGGAAGCGCGTGCGGCGTGACGATGAGCGCGAACGCGAGGCCGAGCGCCGTGGAGAACACCGCGCATAGCACCGCGAGGATCAGCGTGTTCCACGCGACGCCGCAGCGCGTGTTGCCGACGATGCAGCCGATGCCCCAGATCTTCTCGGTGAACAGGCGCGTGAAGAATGCCTGCAGCGACACTGCGCCATCGTTGTTCTGCACCGCCTGGATCAGGATGGTCAGCACCGGGAAGAACGTGAACACGACGACCAGCAGCGCAACGATGACAACGCTGCCGGCGACGAACGCGTCGCCCTTGAAGTAGCCGCGCTCGGCGAGACCGAGGGCAAACAGCATCGCGAACGAAGTGCCGACGAGCGTGGCGCCGAGGCCGATGCCGAATTGCCCGCCGCTGACCTTGATGATGCCGGCGAGCGACTCGAACGCCACGCCGCGCGGGCCGATGACGAAGCCCTGCGCGCACAGATAGAGGAAGCCGATCGCGCCGAGCGCGATCAGCGCATTGGCGCGCGTCCGGCGCGCGACCCCCGCAGGCAGCAGGAGAAAGCCAGCCGCGACAATGATCCCGATCGGCCACAGCCAGGACCGTCCGTGCGACAGCGCCTGAATCACCGCTGGCGCGTTGTCCTTGCTTGCGAATTGCGAGAGCCAGCCGATGCCGAGGATCGTGTCCTGCAGCGCATACCACGGCACCATCAGGAAGCCGACAGCGCCGACGATCAGCCAGACGAGGAGGGCGCGGCGAAGTGGCGTCACGAAGGGCGGGGCGGAATCGGGAGTGAGCCGCGCGCGCGGTACGCGTCAGCGCGGCAGCGAATTGATGTCTTTTTCCCAGCGCTCGAGCAGCCGCTTGCGCGTGTCGGCCGCCCCATATTTGGCAAAGTCGTAGTCGATGACCTTGATGTCGGTGAGCTTCGGCACCTGCGGCGGCAGCGGGACGCTGCGATTGGTCGGGATCGCGTACTCCTTGACGTCGAGGCCGATCTTCTGCGCCTCGGGCGTGAGCGACCAGTCGACGAACTTCTTCGCGGCGTCGGCGTTGCGCGTGCCCTTGATGATCGCCACCGAGCCGATTTCGTAGCCGACGCCTTCGCAGGGCAGCACGGGCTCGACCGGGAAGCCGCGCACGATCTCGTTGATGACGCCGTGAAGCACCGTGCTGCCGAGCGCCGATTCGCCGCGCGTGACGGCCGTCATCGGACCGATGCCGGAGCGCGCGTACTGGCTGACGTTCCGGTTGACCTCCGCCAGGTACTTGAACGCCTCGTCCTCGCCGAACACCTGGACCAGCGTCGCGAGCATCAGGTACGCCGTCCCGGAGGAGTTCGGATTGCCCAGCATGATCTCGCCCTTGTAGGCGGGATTGACGAGGTCCTTCCAGCACTTCGGCACCGGCAGCTTCTTCTTCGCCATGATCTCGGTGTTGTAGCCGAGCGCGATGATGCCGCCGTAGACGCCTGCGACGCGGTTCTTCGACAGGTCGGAGATCCGCTTCGCCCAGTCGTAGAGCTGATCGACGTTCGCGAACGGTATTCCTCCAGCAGCCCTTCCTCCGCCGCCTGCATGTAGTTGTCGGACGCGCCCGCCCACCAGACGTCGCCCTTGGGATTGGCGCGCTCGGCCTTGATCTGCGCAAGCATCTCGCCCGTGGCCTTCTGGATCACTGCGACCTTCGTGCCCGTCGCCTTCTCGAAGCCGACCGCCATCCCCTGGCACCACGCGGTGTTGGGCGAGCTGCAGTACATGTTGAGCTGCGCCGCAGCCGCGATCGGCACCGCGAACAACGCGAGGGCAACGAGGGTGCGACGCATCATGTCGATCATTTGGCGATGCTGCCGACTTCCTTGTCCCAGCGCTCGAGCAGGCGCTTGCGCTCGGCCGACGAACCGTACTTCGCGAAGTCGTAGTTGATGAGCTTGATGTCGGCGACCTTCGGCGACAGCGGCGAGATCGGCGAGGCGACGTTGGACGGGATCTGGAATTGCTTCGCCTGCGCGCCCAGCGCCTGCGCTTTCGGCGTCAGCGCCCAGTCGTAGAATTTCTTTGCGTTGTCGAGGTTCCGCGCGCCCTTGACGATCGACAGCGAGCCGATCTCGTAGCCGGTGCCCTCGCAGGGCGCGACCGCCTTGACCGGGAAGCCCGCCTGCGCCTCGGTGACGACGTCGTGGATGAAGCTGACGCTCGCCAGCGTTTCGCCGCGCGCGGCCGCCTTGATCGGGCCCACACCCGAGCGCGGGTAGTTGTTGATGTTCTTGTGCAGCGCCTTGAGGTACTTGTACGCCTCCTCCTCACCCATCAGCTGCACCAGCGTGGCGATCGCCGTATACGCGGTGCCCGAGGCGTTGGGATTCGCCATCTGCACTTCACCGGCGAACTCCGGCTTGATCAGGTCCTTCCAGCAAGCGGGCGCGGCAAGATTCTTCTTCGCGAGCAACTCGGCGTTGTAGCCAAGGCCGAGCACGCCGAGGTACATCCCGACCGTGCGGTACTTCGATTGCTCCGCCTGCCGCTGCGCCCACGGCTGAAGCTGCGCGAGCATCGGCGACTTGTATTCCTCGAGCAAGCCCTGCTCCGCGGCCTGCAGATGCGGGTCGCCCGTGCCGCCGAACCAGACGTCGAGCTTGGGATTGGCCTTTTCTGCGGCGATCTGCGCGAACGACTCGCCGGAGCCCTTGAGCGTCATCGCGACCTTGATGCCGGTTTCCTTCTCGAATTCGGTCGCGGCGAGCGCGCACCATTCGGCCTGCACCGGACAGATCACGTTGAGCTGCTGCGCGGCGACCGGTGCCGCGAACGCCGCGGCGGCAGTCACGGCGGCGGCGACGCGTGCCGCATTGCGGCACGCGGATGCAATTGCTTTCATGCGCTTGTCTCCTCCGAAGTGGCCGCCGGCACCTCGAGGGTCCCGTACGGCCTGTAATATTCCATTGTAGCGCTCACCATCGTCAACACTGCCCCGTGAGTCTCGCCAACGCCTTCCGATGTCGCCCGTCTCGCGGCGTACGCGTGCCCCATGCCTGAGCGCGGCATGCGCCTTGGCGTCGATCTGGGCGGAACCAAGATCGAGATCCTGGCGCTCGACGCCGGCGGCGGCGAGCGATTTCGCAAGCGCGTCGCGACGCCGCAGGGCGACTACACGGCGACGCTCGATGCGGTCGCGGCGCTCGTTCGCGATGCCGAGAGCGCCGTGGGATCGAACGCGACGATCGGCATCGGCATGCCGGGCTCGATCTCGCGCGCGACGGGCCTTCTGCGGGGCTCGAATTCCGTCTGCCTCAATGGGCAGCCGATCCAGCGCGACCTCGAGCGCGTGCTCGGCCGCGACGTGCGCATCACGAACGACGCCAATTGCTTCGCGCTGTCGGAGGCGTCGGACGGCGCGGGGCGCGACGCCGCCGTGGTCTTCGGCGTGATCCTCGGCACCGGCGTCGGGGCGGGCATCATCGTGCACGGAGAGGTGCTCGACGGACCGAACGGCATCGCGGGCGAGTGGGGCCACAACCCGCTGCCGTGGCCGCGCGACGACGAGCGGCCCGGTTTCGCATGCTTCTGCGGGCAACGCGGGTGTGTCGAGACTTTCCTGTCCGGGCCGGGACTCGAGCGCGATCACCTGCGCGCCAGCGGCGAGCCGCTGACGACCCGCGACATCGTCGCGCGCGCCGCGATCGGCGACGCTGCCTGTGCCGCCACGCTGTCGCGCTACGAGGAGCGCCTTGCACGCGCACTCGCCCACGTGATCAACCTGCTCGATCCCGACGTGATCGTGCTGGGCGGCGGGTTGTCGAACGCCGGTTCCCTGTACGCGAACGTGCCCGCGCTGTGGGGGCGCTGGGTGTTCTCCGATCGCGTCGACACGCGTCTCGCGAAGCACGCGCATGGCGATGCGAGCGGCGCGCGCGGCGCCGCGTGGCTGTGGCCTGTTTCCGGAGCCGGGGAGGGCGGCAGATGAGCGCGCCGCCGCCCTACATGTTCGGGTAGTTCGGGCCGCCGCCGCCCTCGGGCGGAACCCAGTGGATGTTCTGCCGCGGATCCTTGATGTCGCAGGTCTTGCAGTGGACGCAGTTCTGCGCGTTGATCTGCAGCCGCCGCGTCGGCAGCAACGCGGTGAACCGCGTCTCCCGCATCGCTTCGCCGTTGCTGCCGTTGTCGCCTTCGTAGTTGTTGTCGCCGTTGTCGACGACGTTGCCGCCGACGTCCGGGACGTGCGCCCGCGGCTCGGCATCCACGAACTCGTACACGCCCGCCGGGCAATAGCGCGCCTCCGGACCGTCGTAGAGCCGCAGGTTGATCTCGACCGGCACCGCGGGATCGCGCAGTTGGAGGTGCACCGGCTGGTCCTCCTCGTGGTTGGTGTTCGACAGGAACACGGACGACAGCTTGTCGAACGTGACCACACCGTCGTATTTCGGATAGGCGATGCGCGGCGTGTCGTCGGCGGCCTTCAGCGTCGCATGGTCGGGCTTGTCATGATGCAACGTCCAGCCTGCGAGCTTGCCGAGCCCGAGGTCGTTGAGCCACATGTGGGCACCGCCGTGCAGCGTGCCGGCCCACATGCCCCACTTGAGGCCGGGCTTTACGTTGCGCACCTTGTACAGGTCGTCGTAGACCCACGAGCTGCGCCAGCTTTCGTCCAGACTCGACAGCGCATCGTGCGCACGATCGCCCGCGAGCGCCGTGGCCGCCGCTTCGGCCGCGAGCATGCCGGTCTTCATCGCATTGTGCGAGCCCTTGATGCGCGGCAGGTTGACAAAGCCTGCGGCGCAGCCGATCAGCGCGCCGCCCGGAAACGCCAGGCGCGGCACCGATTGCAGGCCGCCTTCGTTGATCGCCCGCGCGCCGTAGGCGAGGCGCTTTCCGCCTTCGAGCGTCGGGCGGATCGCGGGATGCGTCTTGAAGCGCTGGAACTCGTCGTACGGCGAAAGATGCGGGTTCTGGTAGTTGAGATGGACGACGAAGCCCACGGCGACCAGGTTGTCGTCGAAGTGGTAGACGAAGGAGCCTCCGCCTGTCCGGCTGTCGAGCGGCCAGCCTTGCGTGTGCAGCACGAGACCCTTCTGGTGCTTCTCCGGCGCGACCTGCCAGAGTTCCTTGAGGCCCATCCCGTACTTCTGCGGATCGGCGTCCTCGCGCAGGGCGAAGCGCTTCATCAGTTCCTCGGACAGCGAGCCGCGGCAGCCTTCGGCGAACAGCGTGTACTTCGCATGCAACTCCATGCCGGGCTGATACTCGCTCTTGTGCGTGCCGTCGCGCGCGACACCCACGTCGCCAGTGGCGATGCCGCGCACGGCGCCACCCTCGGTGAACAGCACCTCGGTGGCGGCGAATCCCGGGTAGATTTCCACGCCGAGTGCCTCGGCCTCCTTGGCGAGCCACCGGCACACGTTGCCAAGACTCACGATGTAGTTGCCATGGTTGTCCATCAGCCGCGGCAGCATCCAGCCCGGGACACGCCAGGCGCTGTGGTGACGCAGGATCATGAAGCGATCGTCCGTCACCGGCGTGTCGAGCGGCGCGCCGCGCGCTTTCCAGTCGGGAATGAGCTCGGTCAGCGCCTTCGGATCGATGACGGCGCCCGACAGGATGTGCGCGCCGATCTCGGAACCCTTTTCGACGATGCACACCGAGATGTCACGGCTGCTCGCCTCCGCGAGCTGCTTCAGGCGAATCGCCGCGGCAAGCCCCGATGGGCCGCCGCCGACGATGACCACGTCGTACTCCATCGATTCGCGCGTCATGCGGTGTCCCCGAGTGGCGTTCGCATTGCGCCCCTTGTCACCCGAGTGTCACGCCGTCGTCGCGGAAGATCGTGCGGGGAGGGGTTCGCCTATAATTCTAGCCCTTCGATTCCGATTGCTGGCCGTCCGCCCTTCGTCGTGACCCGTCGTGACCCTTCCCCGCATCCTCGTCCACACGTCGCTGCAGCCGCTGCGCTGGGCTGACATGGACATGCTGGGCCACGTGAACAACGTCGCCTACTTCCGCTACATGGAGCAGGCGCGGATCGAATGGCTCTATTCGCTCTCGGGGGCCGCGGGCTTCCGCGGCGGGCAGGGGCCGGTGATCGTCAACGCGAGCTGCAACTTCCGTGTGCCGCTCGTCTATCCGGGCAACGTCGAAGTGAGAATGTGGCTGGGCGATCCCGGGCGCACCAGCATCGGCAGCTACTACGAGCTCTTCAAGGACGGCAAGGCGCACGCCGACGGCGCGGCGAAGATCGTGTGGATCGACACGACGACGGGGCGGCCGCATCCGCTTCCCGACATGATTGCCGCGCCGCTGCGCACCCCCGCCTGAGACGCCCCCGAGGAGGACCCCATGGACAAGCTGTGGACGCCGAGCGCGGCGCGAATCGAGCACGCCAACGTCACCGAGTTCGCCCGGCGCGTTGCGCGCGAGCACGGCGCCGGCGTCACCGACTATGCATCGCTGTGGCGCTGGTCGATCGCGAACAAGGCCGCGTTCTGGCGCAGCTTGTGGGATTTCGCGGGCGTCGTGGGCACGCCGGGCGAGCGCGTGCTCGTCGACGAGGACCGAATGCCCGGCGCGCGCTGGTTCCCGGAGGCACAACTCAACTACGCGCAGAACATTCTCGAACGCAAGCCGGCGGACGACCGATCCGACGCGCTCGTGTTCCGTGGCGAGGACAAGGCCGCGCGGCGGATGTCGCACGCGGAACTGCACGCCGCGCGTGTCGCAATTCGCGCAGGCGTTGAAGGCAATGGGCGTCGCTGCGGGAGATCGCGTCGCGGCGTACCTGCCGAACATGCCCGAGACGATCGTCGCGGTGCTCGGAACGTCCGCGGTCGGCGCCATCTGGTCGTCATGCTCGCCGGATTTTGGCGTAGAGGGTGTGGTCGACCGCTTCGGACAGATCGGCCCCCGTGTGCTCGTCGCCGTCGACGGCTACTGGTACAACGGCAAGGCGATCCCGACGCTGGACAAGGTCGCGGCAATGGTCGCGCGGCTGCCGACCGTCGAACGCGTGGTCGTCGTGCCGTATCTGCAGCAGTCTGGCGGCGCGTCCCAAGAGCCTGTCGGCAGTGGGCGACGCGATCACGTGGGACGCATTCCTTGCGCCGCATGCCCCCGGTCCGATCGACTATGCCCACCTGCCGTTCGACCATCCGCTCTACATCCTGTACTCGTCGGGCACCACTGGCGTGCCGAAGTGCATCGTGCACGGTGCCGGTGGCACGCTGCTGCAGCATCTCAAGGAGCACCTGCTGCACGGCGACCTGAAGCGCAATGACCGCCTGTTCTATTTCACGACCTGCGGCTGGATGATGTGGAACTGGCTCGTGTCGGGGCTTGGCGCCGGCGCGACGCTGTTGCTGTACGACGGCTCGCCGTTCGTCGATCGCGGCCGCGTGCTGTGGGACTTCGCCGACGCCGAGAAGATGACCCACTTCGGCACGTCGGCGAAGTACATCGACGCGCTGAAGAAGATCGCGCTCGTGCCGCGCAAGAACTACGACCTCGGCACGATCCGGACGCTGTTCTCGACCGGCAGCCCGCTGGCGCCGGAGAGCTTCGACTACGTGTACCAGTGCATCAAGCAGGACGTGTGTCTGTCGTCCATCTCCGGCGGCACGGACATCGTCAGCTGCTTCGCGCTCGGGTGTCCGACGCTGCCGGTGTGGCGGGGCGAGATCCAGTGCCGCGGGCTCGGGATGGACGTCGACGTATTCGACGAAGGCGGCCATCCGATGCTCGGCGACAAGGGCGAGCTTGTCTGCAAGTCGCCCTTTCCGTCCATGCCGATCGGCTTCTGGAACGACCCCGACGGTGCCAAGTATCGCGCGGCGTATTTCGAGCGCTTTCCGGGCGTCTGGTGCCACGGCGACTGGGTCGAGCTGACGGAGCACGATGGCGTGATCATCTACGGTCGCTCGGACGCGACGCTCAATCCCGGCGGCGTACGGATCGGAACCGCGGAAATCTACCGTCAGGTCGAGCAGCTTCCCGAGATCGTCGAATCGCTGGTGATCGGACAGGACTGGCCACCGGGCGAGACGGGCGACGTGCGCGTCGTGCTGTTCGTCAAGCTGCAGGACGGCGTCACGCTCGACGCGGCGCTCGGCGAGCGCATCAAGGCGACGATCCGCACCAACACGTCGCCGCGCCACGTCCCGGCGAAGATCGTGCAGGTCACGGACATTCCGCGGACCAAGAGCAACAAGATCGTCGAGCTCGCGGTACGTGACGTCGTCCACGGCCGCGATGTGAAGAACCGCGAGGCGCTGATGAATCCGGAGGCGCTCGAGCAGTACCGCGACCGCGAGGAGCTGCGGACGTGAGACGCTCGGGTCCTCCCGATCGGTGCTGCGCGTCGCTTCCCCCGGCCGGCGAGTGCCTTGGGGCGACCGTTCGGCACTCATGACACTCCTGGCGATCCTGGCCGCGCTCGGCCTGGAGCAATGGCGCGCGTTCGAGTGGCGTGCGAGCGCCGAGCGCTGGTTCGTCGGCCTCGCGCGCCGGCTCGAGCGACAGTTGAACGGTGGCACCGCGGGGCAGGGCGCCGTCGCAACGGCGCTGGCACTGCTCCCGCCTGCGTTGATCGCGGCTGGCGTCTGGTGGCTGGCCGACCGCCTGCACCCGGCGCTCGGCCTCGTGTGGAACACGCTCGTGTTGTATCTGCTGATGGGCTTTCGCCGCTTCAGTCACGCGGTGTCGGCGATCGTCCAGGCGTTCAAGGACAGCGACATCGGCGCGGCGCGCCGGGCGCTGGCAGGCTGGCGTGGCGGCTTCACGAGCGAGCTTTCCAGCGACGACGTTGCACGGCTCGCGATCGAGCGCGGACTCACCGACGCCTATCGACAGGTATTCGCCGTGCTGTTCTGGTTTCTCGTGCTGCCGGGGCCTGCCGGCGCGGTGCTCTATCGCACGACGGTGTTGCTCGTCGACGAATGGCGCGGCAGCGTGCCCGGCGATGAGACCACGCCGCTGCTGCGCTCCCGGGCGGAATTCGGCAAGCCCGCGCGGACACTGCTCGACCTGCTCGACTGGATTCCGGTGCGCCTGACTGCGCTCGGTTTCGCAATCGTCGGCGATTTCGAGGACGCCGCCTACTGCTGGCGGATGCAGGCGAAGACGTGGCCGGCGGCCGAAGGCGGCGAGGCGACGGGCATCATCCTCGCCACAGGCGCGGGTGCGCTTGGCGTGCAGCTCGGCGGCCCGGTCGCAGTGCTCGGCGGCGTGCCGCACTTGCGCCCGGAGATCGGCATGGGCGACGTTGCCACGCCCGAGGTACTGCCGTCGGCGGTGGGCCTCGTCTGGCGTGCGCTGGTGCTGTGGCTGGTGCTGATCCTGCTGATCACACTCGCCAACTGGGCGCCGTAGCGCGTCGGGCTGAAGCGTTCCTTGGACGGATCGCGAACCGGCAGCGATCCTTGAGGGCTGGGCTCAGCCGGCCCTGGCTATCTCGACGGTGCGCGCTTCGCCGCGTCCTCGCGCCACTTTTTCAGCTGCGCAAGCCATTCCGTCCAGTCCTGCGGCCCCTGATCGAAGCGCTTTTTCAGGTTGCCCAGTACGCCAGCCCACGCGCGGTCGAAGTACGCATGAGCCTGGTCCCATTCGCCGCCGTCGCCCCAGCCCGTGTGGTGCAGCGTGACGCGCGTCTGCTGGTCGTTCACCGACTCGAAGCGGAGCACGACGAACGTGCGCTGCGCGCGCGCAGCGGGCAGATGCGGCGGAGCGTTCCAGTCGAACGACAGCATCTTCTTCGGCTGCAGCGCCATGAAGCGCATGTCGTCGGCACCCTTGCTTCCCGGCGGCGCCTCGGGGTCGATGTAGATCTGGAACGCGCCGCCTACGCGCGGCTCGATCTTCGCGTCGGGCGCGAAGAAACTGACGATGCCCTCCCGCGTCGTCCACGCCTCCCACGCCTGATCGACCGTGGCGTTGACGACAATGTCCTTGTCAATCGCACGCCCGGCGGCGGCGGCGCACTGCGAGAGGCAGGCCAGGGCGGTGGCGGCCAGCAGCGCCGTCCACGGGCGGAACCGCATTGCGGACTTCATCGTGGCGACTCCCCGAATGAGCAACGTTATTGCAACGGCCAGTTCCGCGCCTTGGTCCGTGCGGGCAGCACGAATTCCAGCGCCCCGAACATCGCGTACATCAAGCGCGTCTTCAGCGCAGGCTTGCCGGTTTCGACCACCGCCTTCAGCGTATCGAGGATGGCAGTGCCGCCGGCCTGCATGTCCTTGGCGGTCTTGCTGCCGACCGCCATGCGATCGACGGTGAGCGTGCATTCGACGCCCTGCGGCAGCTGCTTCAGGTCGTAGGCGACGACGCACTCCGGATCGTCGTACTGCGTGAATCGGAACGTGTGGGTGAAACGACGCGGCGGATCGAACTCGAGCACCTTGCCGATGACGAGCACGTGCTTGCCCGTGCCGGTGCGCATCTGTATCGCGTTCCCCGGCGCCAGCGCCTGGGCGTGGAGCCACGCGTTGAAGACGGCCGCTTGCGGCTCGCCTCTCTTCGTCAACTCGCGGAAGATCGCCTCCATCGAGCCGTCGATGACGATGCGGAATACCGCGCGGGTCGTGTCGGTCATTTCTTCGCTCCTCCCGTTTCGATCATGCGTTTCAACTGCGTGAGGCGGCTCGCCCAGTAGCCGCTGTAGTCGTCGGTCCAGCGCTCGTACACCCATTGCAGCGGCACCGGGTTGAAATACAGCCGCCGCTCGCGCCCGCTGCGTTCGGAGACGATGAGTCCGGACGCCTCCATCACGTCGAGGTGCTTCATCACGCCGATGCGCGAGATCTCGAAGTGCGCGGCGACGAACCCGACGTTGGCGCCGGGATGCTGTCGCAACAGGTCGAGCATTTCACGTCGCGGCTGGCTCGCGAGGGCGTGGAACAGGAGGTCGAGCTGGTCCTCGTCCATACGTAACCATAAGGTTACATGAAACGAGGCAGCCGTCAAGCGAATGCTGGCGAACGGCGCCGACGGCGTCGGCGGCGCTCAGGGCCGCGCGGACTCGCGCTTCAGCGTGTGCAGCAGATCGACGCGAAACCCTTCCACGCGACCCGCATCCACTGCGGCCGTCACCGCACATCCCGGCTCATGATCGTGGCGGCAGTCGCGAAAGCGGCAATGCCCGAGATATGGCCGCAGCTCGACGAACGCATGTTCCAGCGCCGAGGACGCGACGTGCGCGAGGCCGAACGTTTTCAGGCCGGGCGAATCGACGATCCAGCCGTCGTCGCCGAGCGCGGGGATTCGATAGAGCGCGGCGGACGACGTCGTGTGCTTGCCGGCACGCAGCGACCGTGAGACCTCGCCGACGCGTGCGCCGGCGTCAGGCGCCAGCGCGTTCACGAGCGTGGACTTGCCCATGCCCGACTGCCCGACGAGCACCGTCCGCTGGTGCACGAGGAAGGGCAGAAGCGGCGTCACGTCTTCGGTCGCCGCGCACTCGACGACGGGGTAGCCGAGCGTCGCAATCGAGGCGAGCCGCTGACGCAGCGCGACGAACGCCGGCAGGTCACGCTTGTTGGCGATGACGACGAAGCGGCAACCCTGCGCTTCGGCGGCGATCATCCACCGGTGTACGAGCTCGAAATCGACGCCGAGGTCGGGCGCAACCACGCCGGCGATCTGCGTCGCGTTGGCGGCGATGAGCTTTTCGTTGAACGCGTCGGAACGGTAGACGAGCGTCGCGCGCGGCGCGACCGCCTCGATGACACAGCCCTCCGGCGCTTGCGCGACTTCGACACGATCGCCGCAGGCGATCTGCGTCGTGCGGCCTTTCAGCAGGCATTCGATGAGGGCGCCGTCGTCGAGCGCGACCATGTAATGCCGGCGCTGCGCCGCGACGACCAGTCCCTGCGCCCGCGCTGCACTCAAGCGAACAGCCGCTCTGCCTTCGCCGCGCAGATGACGTCGTTTTGCGTCACGCCGCCGGCATCGTGCGTGGAAAAGGCGACGACGCAGCGGTTGTAATGGACGGAGAGGTCCGGATGATGATCTTCACGATGCGCGACCCATGCGAGCGCGTTCACGAACGCCATCGTATGGTGATAGTCGGCGAAATGGAACGTCTTCTCGATCCGGTCGCCCGTGAGCGCCCATCCGTCGAGGATCGACAGTTGTGCCGCGAGCTCGTCGGCTCCCAATCGTGGCGTGCCCGGGCCACTGGTCATCGAGGCCAATGCCAGCAGTTGCGACGACAGTCGCGCGCGCTGTGCGCTCATGGCTTGAACTTGTAATACTCGAGGTCGAGATACGCGGCGATGTGCTCTTCCTCGTCGGGGAAGTAGCCGGTGCCGAGCTGGCTGTTGCAATACGCGATCTGTGCCTTGAGCTGCGCCGGCGTGTTCACGCGACGGTCGATCCGCGTATAGGCCGACGGGACGTCGCCGAAGCGCCGCAGGTGGCAGCCGTTGCAGTCCTTCGCCGTCATCGCTGCACCTTTTTTCGGATCGCCACCCGCGAACGGCGCCGACGTCTGCGCGGCGGCGCTCGCCGCGACGAGCGCGAGCAGCAGAGAGAGCGATCTCGCGCGCATGGCCGAAGGGCTCAGCCCGGTTGCGGCGCCGCAGCGAGCGACGCCAGCCGCGCGACGCGGATCACCGCCGGCGGATGCGAATCGTAGAACGCCGAATGCAGCGGGTCGGGGGTGAGCGTCGCTGCGTTGTCTTCGTACAGCTTGACGAGCGCCTGCGTCAGTGCCGCTGCGGAGGCATTGCGCGCAGCGAACGCGTCGGCCTCGAACTCGTGCTTGCGCGAATAGAGCGCGCCGAGCGGACCCAGCGCGAACGTGAACACGGGCAGCGCCAGCATGAACAAGGCGAGCGCGACGCCGGGCCGCGCCATTGCGGCCGCGACCGCGTCGGGCGGTATGCCGAGCCCCGTGTAGAACCACGGCTCCGCGGCGAGCCAGGCGAGCAGCGCGAGGAACAGCAGCGACAGCACCGCCGACCAGAGGACGCGCTTGATGACGTGACGCAGCTTGAAATGCCCGAGCTCGTGCGCGAGCACCGCTTCGATCTCGTCCTCGGTCAGTCGCTCGAGCAGCGTGTCGAAGAACACGACGCGCCGCGCGCGTCCGAACCCGGTGAAGTAGGCGGTGCTGTGGCCCGAGCGCCTGGAGCCATCGACGACGAAGAGGCCGCGCGCCGCGAATCCGCAGCGCTTCAGCAGCTGTTCGATGCGCGTGCGCGCCGGGCCGTCGGGCAGCGGCGAGAACTTGTTGAACAGCGGCGCGATCACCGTGGGAAAGAGCACCAGCAGCAGCACCTGGAAGCCCATCCACGCGAGCCAGACCCAGACCCACCACAGCGCGCCTGCATTCTTCATCAGCCACACGGCGACGATGGCGAGCGGCAGCCCGAGGACGACGCCGACCGCGATGCCCTTGGCGAGATCGCTCAGCCACAGCTTCAGCGTCATCCGGTTGAAGCCGAAGCGCTCCTCGATGCGGAACGTCTGCCACCACGCGAACGGAAGGCTCACGAGCCCGGTGACGGCGGCGATCGCGAACAGCAGCAGCACGTCGCGCCAGAGCGGTGACACGCCGACGCCTTCCGTCCACACGAACAGCGCGGCAAGGCCGCCGCCCAGCGTGAGCGCGAGCAGGACGATCGCGTCGACCACGGTTTCGATCTCGCCCAGGCGCTCCTTGGCGATCGTGTAGTCGGCCGCCTTGAGGTGCGCAGCGGTGCCGATGCGCCCCGCGAACGCGGCAGGAACGGCGTCGCGATGGCCGACGACGTGCGCGATCTGCCGCCGCGACAGCCACAATCGCGCCGCTAGCGTCGCGGCGAGCGCGACGACGAAGACGAGCGAGAAGGCGCCGGCAGTCATCGTGCGTTGGATCGGCTGTGCGAGAATCGGGTTCCCGATTCTACGCGAACCCCCCATGCCGCAGGACGCCGGTCGGCTTATCTGGATCGACCTCGAAATGACCGGGCTCAAGCCCGAGACCGACCGGATCATCGAAGTGGCGCTGGTCCTCACCGACGCCGACCTCGTCACTGTCGCCGAAGCGCCCGTCTGGGTCGTCCATCAGGACGACACGACGCTGGCCGCGATGGACGCGTGGAACCAGGGCACGCACGGCCGCTCCGGCTTGATCGACAAGGTGAAGGCGTCCACGCTCGACGAAGCGGGCGCGGAAGCCGCGGCGCTTGCGTTCCTGCGCGAGCACGTGCCGGCGAAGGCATCGCCGATGTGCGGCAACTCGATCTGCCAGGACCGGCGCTTCCTCGCGCGCTGGATGCCCGCGCTCGAGGACTATTTCCACTATCGCAACCTCGACGTCTCGACGATCAAGGAGCTGGCGCGGCGCTGGAAGCCGGACCTGCTGAAGGGCGTGCCGAAGGAAGGCCGCCACGAGGCGCTGGCCGACGTCTACGAGTCGATCGCGGAGCTCCGGCACTATCGCACCGGATGGCTGGTGTGACGGCGCGCGTTCAGCGCCGCCGCCTGACGAGAAGGATTCCGTCGCCGATGGTGAGCAGGCACGCATCGACGCGCGGGTCCGTGTGCGCCTTGGTGTTGAGCGCGCGCAACGCCTTCGTGTCGTCGTCCTCGCGTGCGGGATCGGCGACCGCGCCGCTCCACAGCGTGTTGTCGAACGCGATCAGCCCGCCGGGACGCACCAGCGTCAGGCAGCGTTCGTAGTAGCCGTCGTAGCCGGTCTTGTCGGCATCGACGAAGGCGAAATCGAAGCTGTCGGGACCGGGATCGCGCGCCAGCGCTGCCAGCGTATCGTTGGCCGGCGCGATCCGCAGGTCGATCCTGTCGGTCAGGCCCGCTTCGCGCCAGAAGCGCCGCGCGACCTGCGTCCACTCGTCGCTGACGTCGCAGCACACAAGTTTCCCGTCGGGCGGCAGCGCACCGGCGACCGCAAGCGCGCTGTAGCCGGTGAACGTGCCGATCTCGAGCGCGCGCCGCGCGCCGATCGAGCGCACGAGCATCGAGAAGAACGCCGCCTGGTCGGGTCCGATCTGCATGCCGCCCCATTTCATCTGCGCCGTTTGCTCGCGCAGGCGGCGTTCGAGGTCGGTCTGGTGCAGGGTTGAAAGTGACTCGACGTACTTCTCGACGTTCTCCGGAAACAGCGATCGCATGCGGGCGGCTCCTTGGCGCGCAAAAGGGTGGCGCACCATCGGACAGTGTACGCGCGCCGCCGATGCGATAATCGGCGCCACGATGACGACCGGCGACGCGATGAAGTACTGCAGCCACTGCGGCTCCGACCGCCTCGAGTTCCGCGTGCCGGACGGCGACACGCTGCCGCGCCACGTCTGCGCCGCGTGCGGGACGATCCATTACCAGAATCCGAAGGTCGTCGTCGGCTGCCTGCCCGTGTGGGAGGGCAGGGTGCTGTTGTGCAAGCGTGCGATCGAACCGCGTCACGGCCTGTGGACGCTGCCGGCGGGCTTCCTCGAGAACGGCGAGTCGCTGTCTGCGGGCGGGATGCGCGAGACGCTGGAGGAGGCGCACGCGCGCGTCGAGATCGACGAGCTCTACACGGTCATCAGCCTCCCGCAGATCAACCAGATCTACATGATGTTCCGTGCGCGGCTCGAGGATCTGGATTTCGGCCCGGGTCCCGAGAGTCTCGACGTGCGCCTCTACGACGAAGCCGACATCCCGTGGGAGTCGCTCGCGTTCCGGACGATCACGCGCACGCTGCGCAACTGGTTCCTCGACCGCAAGCAGGGCACGTTTCCGCTGCGCGTGTCGACGCTCGAGCGCCGGCCGCCGCCGCCCGATCTCGCCGGCGCGGGCTGAGCGGCGCCCTGTGCCGTTGCCGTCGCTCTAGTAAACTGGCGCTTGGGGAGTCCAAGGCGCGCCGGATCGCGAAGGTGCGCCGCATGCCGCCGACCCAGGCGGACCAACCTCTGGAGGATTGCATGATTGGATTTCGTCGCGCCACGGCGCTCGTCGTTACGCTCGTGGCTGCCTGCGCGGTCGCCGGGCCCGCCGTCGCGCAGCAGGACCGCATTTCGATCACCACCGGCGGCACCGGTGGCGTCTACTATCCGCTCGGCGGCGGCATGGCCAACGTTCTGTCCAAGAACGTCCCGGGCCTGCAGGCCACCGCGGAAGTCACCGGAGGCTCAGTCGACAACCTCAAGCTGATCGGCGCGGGCAAGTCCGAAGTCGGCTTTTCGATGGTCGACGCCGCGCATGACGCGGCACAGGGCACGGACAAGTTCAAGGACAACAAGATTCCCGGCCGCACGCTGATGGTGCTCTACCCGAACCGGATGCAGGTGGTGACGGTCGAGGGCAGCGGCATCAACAGCATGGCGGACCTGAAAGGCAAGCGCGTGTCGACGGGCTCGGCCGGCAGCGGCGTCGAAGTGATGGCGCTGCGCGTGCTCGACGCGATGGGCCTCGATCCGAAGAAGGACATCAAGCAGGAACGCCTCGGCGCTGCGGAATCGGTCAACGCGATCAAGGACCGCAAGATCGACGCGTTCTTCTGGGTCGGTGGCGTGCCGACGGCGGCGCTCACGGACCTCGCCGCGACGCCGAACGTCAAGATGAAGCTGCTCGACCATTCGCAGTACGTCGACGCGATGAACAAGAAATACGGGCCGCTGTACGTGAAGGCCACCATTGCGCCCAACAGCTATGGGGGGCAGGCACAGCCGAACGCCAACATCGACGTCTGGAACATCCTCGTCGTCTCCGACAAGATGAGCGACAAGATGGCCTACGACATCACCAAGACGCTGTTCGAGAAAAAGGCCGACCTCGTCGCCACGCACAAGGAGGCTGAGAACATCGACCTCAAGAACCAGTCCATTCCGGTGCCGATGCCCTGGCACCCTGGCGCGAAGAAATATCTCGAAGAGAAAGGCGTCAAGGTCCAGTGAGTTGGAACGCAGATGACCGCCTGGGGTACCTTGTGGGTCGGGCTTCAGCCTGACGGGATGTCCCGGCCGGCCGAAGTCGGCCCCGCAAGGGTGGTCTCTTGACCGTCTCCGCAACGCCGCGGCCGACCGAAGGCGGCCCCACGGCGGTCAGCGACGCCCAGCTCAGGGCGGCCGAGGCGTTCATCGAGGAGGAGGAGGGCGCGGTCAGCCGCTTCCGCGGCTGGCTCGGCTACCTCACGACATTCCTGCTCGTGGCGATGAGCGTGTTCCACCTGTACGCGGCGGTGGACATCGTGCCCGCGCAGGTGCTGCGGCCCGTCCACGTCGGCTTCGTCCTGCTGCTGGTGTTCCTGCTGTTTCCGCTCGCGCCGCGCTTTCGCAATCGGCTGATGTGGTGGGACGTCGTCTGCGCCGCGCTCGGCGTCGCGACGATCGTCTATCTGCTGCAGGGCGGCGACGATTTCTGGGACCGCAACACGACGCCCAGCCGCAACGACGTGATCTTCGGCGTGATCTTCGTGCTGCTGGTGCTCGAGGCGTGCCGCCGCACGTCCGGCTGGATCATCACGATCGTCGTCGCGGCGTTCCTCGCTTACGCTTTCGCCGGCCCGTGGCTGCCGGGCCAGTGGACGCACCGCGGCTACGACGTCGCCAGCATGTCGGGCTTCCTCTACCAGACGCTCGAAGGCATATTCGGCACGGCGGTCGACGTATCGTCGTCGCTGATCATCCTGTTCACGATCTACGGCGCGTTCCTGCAGCAATCGGGCGCCGGCAAGTTCTTCCTCGACTTCAGCTTCGCGGCGATGGGCGGCAAGCACGCGGGCGCGGGCCGCACCGTTGTGCTGGCCTCGTTCCTGCTGGGCGGACCGTCGGGCTCCGGCGTGGCGACGACGGTCACGATCGGCTCCGTCGCGTGGCCGATGCTCGCGCGCTCCGGCTACGGCAAGGAAGCCGCGGGCGGCCTGCTGGCGGCGGGCGGCTTGGGCGCGATCATCTCGCCGCCGGTGCTGGGCGCGGCGGCGTTCCTGATCGCCGAGTTCCTGAAGATCGGCTATCTGGACGTGATCCTGATGGCGACGATCCCGACGGTGCTCTACTACCTGTCGCTGTTCCTGATGGTCGAGCTCGACGTGCGCAAGTTCGGCATGCGCGAGATTTCGACGGAGCGCTTCGCGACGGTAGGCGAGCTCACGCGCAAGTACTGGTTCCACTTCGTCTCGCTGCTGTCGATCGTGATCTTCCTCGTGTTCGGCTTCTCGCCGGTGCTGTCGGTGTTCTGGGCGACGGTCGTCACGTTTGCGGTGAGCTTTCTCGACCGCGCGTCGGCGATGGTGCCGCGCCGGCTCGTCGCTGCGCTGAAGGACGGCTCGCTGCAGATGCTGAACGTCGCGGCGACATGCGCGGCGGCCGGGATCATCGTCGGCGTCGTTGCCAAGACCGGCCTCGGCCTCAAGTTCAGCGCGATCGTCATCGACTACGCGGGCGGCAGCCTCGTGCTGACCACGATCTACACGGCGCTGATCGTGTGGATCGTCGGCCTCGCGGTGCCGGTGACGGCGAGCTACATCATCTGCGCGGTCATCGCCGCGCCGGCGCTGATCAAGCTCGGCGTGCCGGACTTCGCCGCGCACATGTTCATCTTCTACTACGCGGTGCTCTCCGAAGTTTCGCCGCCGACCGCGCTGTCGCCGTTCGCAGCGGCGGCGATCACCGGCGGCGATCCCTACAGGACGACGCTGCAGGCGTGGAAATACACGCTGCCCGCATTCGTCGTGCCGTTCGTGTTCGTGCTCGACCCGGCCGGCGTCGGCCTGCTGCTGAAGTCGCCGCCGAACGGCTCGTGGCTCGGCGTCGCGTGGATCGCGTTCACCGCGTGCGTGGGCATCGGGGCGCTCGCGACGGGGACGCAAGGATGGCTGCTGCGGCGCTGCGGTTTCGTCGAGCGCGCGATGCTGATCGTCGCGGGACTGGCGCTGGTCTATCCCGCACCGACCGCCGACATCGTCGGATTCGCCGGCGTCCTCGCCGTGCTCGCGTGGCAGATGCTGCGCCGTCGGGCGCCGGCGTAAGCCGGCGCGCTGGCGTCGGCGCGGACCTCCGGCTTACGACGCAGCCTGCAACCGGCGGATCAAGGCGTCGACGATGTCCTCGCCGTCCGCGGATTTGATCCGCGACGATCGAAGCGCGCGCGCGAGCTCGGGCGGAGTTATCGCCTGGTAGTCGGCCCGGATCAGTACGCCGGCGATGGCGCGCTGGACTTCGATCGACTTGGTGCGCGGAAACAGCAGCGCGAGCGTCGCGAGGCTCTCGCGGTCGGCGATGCGCATCGCCGCGAGGGTATCGAGCGCGCGGACCTGCGACGCGCCGCTGCTCATCCGTGCGATGGCCATCGTGACGCTGCGCAGTTCATCCGCGTCATGGAGCGGATGATGCCGCAGGTACACCTGCGCCACCAGCGCGTCGCGCTCGTCGTCCGCGGTGAGGCCGCGCAGCGCCCGTGCGCGACGTTCGCCGCGGCCGAGGCACGCCAGCGCGGCCGCGTTGGCGACGGTGTCGGAATAAGCTGGTTGCGCGTCGAGCGTCGCCGCCGCGTGCTCGAGCTCGTTGCGAGCGTTGGATGTGCAGACGGTGTCGATGTCCGCCGCGCTCATCGCGCTGCGTCGCGCCCGCGCGTCGACCAATCCGACCAGCTCCATGCGTTCGCCGTCGTCCGTCAGCCAGCCGATTCTGCGCGCAATGCGCAGCATCCGCCCCGCCGTCGCGAGGCTGTCTGCATCGCGCGCGACGGCGAGATAGCGCGAACGCGCGTTGCTGTCGCTCGCGAGCGTCGCCATCGCGTCGGCACTTTCACCGAACGCGGGCGTCCGCGCGAGCGCCGCGGTGAGCGTGTCGAGGCGGTCGAGGTGGAGCTGGACTTCGGCCATGTCGCGCTTCATCAGCGCGTGAACGAAACGCACGCGTTCGACGGGCGCCGGCGCATCGTCGACGAACCGGCAAACGTCCTCGCGATGGCCCGCGTGAACATCCGTAACGGTGACGCCCGGCGCCGACCGCATCGAGACCTGCCCGAACAGGCTGAGCAACGCGGCGCTGCTGCGTCCCTGTCCTACCTCCGCGCCGCCGCCGGCCTTGAAGTAACGCTCGAGCAGCGGTCCGGCGCGCGCGCCGAGCGGCGCCTTGGACGAGAAGCCGTAGATGACGGGCGCGTCCTTGAACACGACACGCATCCGGTCGCGGTTGCTTTCCCCGTGGCGCGCTTCGAGCACCCGCGCCAGCGCCTCGGCGTCGGCAGGCGAGTGTCCGGCGCGTACGAGGCTGCGCACCGCTTCGCCCGACGCGTAGCGCAACGGGTCGGCGTTCAGCGTGTTGCAACCGAACAGGTAGACCTCCTTCAATCGCGAGAAGAGGCCCGAGCATCCGTCGGTGCAGGACGCGCGCTCCATTTCCGCGACCGGCAGGTGATCATGGCTGTCGAGCCGGTCCGAATAGAACTCGCTGCCGTCGTCGAAGTGACCGGAGATCAACAGCACGTCGCACTGAACCTTCTTGCGGCACGCCGACGCGAGCCAGTCCGGGCGTCCGCGCTCGACGAGCTCCACGAACTCGAAGCGCTCGGGCGGGAGGTTGCGGCGAAAGGCTTCGCCCTCGTCGTCGGAGTTGACGGTGATCGTGCAGACGGTCTGCTTCGGCTCGCCCGCGACCGCATGTCCGGCGCCGCCGGCAAGCGGCAGCCACAGGCAAAACCAGATAAGGACGCTCGGGCGTCGGCGCATGCGAGACAGGAGGCGGCAGAAAAACGCGCGCTAGTATCGCACGGCGAAACGCCGGATGCATCAAGCGGCTACATGAAAGACCTCAGTGAATTTCGAGGCGGCGGATGAGGGCGTCGACCAGGTCGTCGCTGCCGCGCGACTTGACCCGGTATTGCCGCAGGGTCTGGGCGAGCTCGACGCGGTCGAGCCCGGAATAGTCGGCGCGGATCAGCACGCCGGCGATGGCGTTCTGGACTTCGGCCGAATTGGACGCCGGGTAGAGGCGGGCGACCGCCTCGATCGCATCAGGGTCCGACAGTCGTGACGTTGCGAGCGCGACGAGCGCGCGCGCCTGTGCCGGACCAACCGGCATTCGCGCGATGCCGGCGGCAAGCGTGCGGACGTCGCTTTCGGCCGCCAATGGGCGGTGCTGCAGGTAGACATGCGCAAGTCGCGCGTCGCCATCCGACCCGGTGATGAGCGCGTTCAGGACGCGCTCTTGCGCAGAGCCGTCGCCCATGCAGGCGAGCATCGCGTACCCGGCCAAGCCATCGGCCTGCCCGGGCGCAACGGCGCTACGCAGCGCGGCGGGGTCGAGGGGATTGTCAGCCGCAAGCCGGCAGACGGTGTCGACGTCGGCGGCGCTGGCGCGCTGGCGCTCGAGCTGCGCGGCGATGGTGCGCATCGTGGCGGCCTCGTGCTCGACGCGTGTCAGCCAATCCAGCTGTGCCGCCAGATGCAGCATCTTGAGGCGCGTCGCGAGATCGTCCACGTCGTCGAACAGTGCGAAGTAGTGCTGGCGTGCGGCGTCGTCGGCGGCGATCGCGGCGAGCTGCGCCGCGGCCTCCGGCTGCGCGCGTTCCTCGGGCGTGAGTGCCGTTTCCTTCTCCAGCCGGTCGAGGAACATTCGGACCTCGGCCGCATCGCGACGCAGGAGCTCGTGGACGAACGCCAGCCGCGCTGCCACCGATAGCCGGTCGTCGGCGAAGCGGCAGACGTCCGCGCGATGGCTGGCCTGCGGCTCCGACTCCCGCAGACCTGTGGTGACGGCCATCGAGCGCCCGGCGAAGCTCGCGAGGAGCCGCGGACTGTGCCGGCCACTGCCGATTTCGGTGCTCTTGGTCGCTGCGAGGTAGCGCTGCAGGTACGTTGCGGCCTCCGGTCCCAAGGGTGCCACGGAGGAGAAGCCGTAAATCACCGGGACGTCCTTGAAGATCAGGCGCATGCGGTCCCGGCTGCTCTCGCCATGCCGCGCGGCGAGCCCCTTGGTCAGCCGGTCGATGTCGGCGCGCGAATGGCCAGCGCGCGCGAGACTGCGTGCGATCTCCGGACCGAGCGTGCGGTTCGCGTCGGCGTTGAGCGTGTTGCAGCCGAAGAGATAGACCTCCTTGAGCTCCGAGAACAGCGCCGGGCACGAATCGCTGCATGCGACGCGCTCCATTTCGTCGACGGGGAGGAATTCGCTGTTCTGCAGGCTGTCGGGGAAGAACTCGTTGCCGCCGTCGTAGTGGCCGGAGATGACGAGCATGTCGCAGGACACGCGACGGCTGCACGCGGACGCGAGCCAGTCGGGCCGACCGCGCTCGACGAGCTCGACGAATTCGAACTCGCCCGGCGGCAGATGCCGGCGCATCGCTTCCTTCTCGTCGGCTGAGTTGACGGTGATCGTGCAAACCGTCTTGCGCGCGGCACTCGCCGCGTCGCACACGAGGCCCGACGCGAGCGCAACGAAGAGCGCGATGCTTGCGGCAGGCAGGTTCACTCGCGGCTGGTTCGAGGGAGGCGCCAAAGCCGGCGCAACGCAAACGATTGAACGCCGTTGTGCGCTCTGCCGCAATTGGACTTTGGTTCAACGCTTTGTCGGAAAGCGTACCGGCAAAGCGTAGGACAACCGGTCGAAACACCCGCCGACGCGCACACGGTGTCAAGTGTGCTCAACCTTCACCGGCGCGTGAACGCGGCCGGCGTCGAAAAACACTCAGCCGACGATCTTCACGCCCGCGTCGACGAGCGCCTTGTGCAGGATCTGGACGTGGTCGTGGCCCGTCGTTTCGACCACGCAGACGACGCGCACCGCCGACAGGTCGGGGCCCGAGAACGCGCGGTCGTGAACGATTTCCTTGATCGAGGCGCCGGTCGAAGCGATCACTTCCGCGAGCCGCGCGAGCCCGCCCGGCCGGTCCGAAATTGACACCGTGAAGCGCGTCAGCCGGCCGTCGGCCACCAGCCCGACCTCGATGACGCGGTCGAGCATCGTCAGATCGATGTTGCCGCCGCACAGCACGAGCACGACGCTGCGGCCGCGCAGCGATTCGAGCTTGCCGGCGAGAAACGCGGCGAGCGGCGCGGCGCCGGCGCCTTCGACGACGCTCTTCTCCAGCTCGATGAGGCGCAGCACCGCGAGTGCGATTGTCGCTTCGTCGACGGTGACGACGCGATCGACGACGCGCGCGAGCGTCTCGAACGGAATCGTCCCGGCCTGCGGGACGGCGAGACCATCGGCCAGCGTAGGCGCGAGCTTGACGGCGACGGGCGTGCCGGCGGCCAACGCGGCCGACAGGCACGCAGCGCTTTCCGGCTCGACTCCGACGAGCTCGACGTCGGGCCGCATCGCGTCGATGACAGTGCCGATGCCTGCGAGCAGGCCGCCGCCGCCCACCGGCACGATGATCGCCTGCACGCTTGGCGTCTGCTCGAGGATCTCGAGCGCGATCGTGCCCTGCCCGGCGACGACATGCGCGTTGTCGAACGGATGGATGAACGTGAGGCCGTCGCGCGCGGCGATCGTCTCTGCTTCGGCGCGCGCCTCGGCCAGGTCGACGCCGTGCAGCACGACACGCGCACCGAGCGCGCGGCAGTTCGACACTTTGATGAGCGGCGCGAAGCGCGGCATGACGACGGTCACGGGAATGTCGAGCAGGCTCCCGTGATAGGCGACGCCGAGCGCGTGATTGCCCGCCGACGCCGCGATGACGCCGCGCCGGCGCGCCTCTGCAGGAAGCTGCAACAGTGCGTTGCGCGCTCCGCGCTCCTTGAAGCTTCCGGTGCGCTGCAGGTAGTCGAGCTTGCAGTAGATGCGCGCGCCGGTGAGCTGCGACAGCGGAATCGACTCGACGCACGGCGACGCGTAGATGCCGCCGGCGATCCGGTCGCGGGCGGCGACGACGTCGGCGAGGGTGATCATGGCGGCTAGCCTCCCGCCGGGCCGCCCCAAGGGAGGCTTGCTCCCCCTGGGGCAGCGAACGCAGTGAGCGCGGGGGTCGTCATCTAGAACGGCAGCGTCGCGCCGGGCTTTGCCACGGCGAACACACGCCGGAAGTCCTCCTGGATCCGCGCCAGCGCCGCCGCGTCGTCGGCCTCGAAGCGCAGCACGATCATCGGCGTCGTGTTCGACGCGCGCGCGAGGCCGAAGCCGTCGGCATATTCGACGCGCAGCCCGTCGATGCGGATGATGTCGACCGCGCCGGGAAAGGTCGCCGTCGCCTGCAGCTTCTCGATCAGCGCGTGCTGCTCGCCTTCGGCGCACGCGAGGTTGAGCTCCGGCGTCGACACCGCATCGGGCAGCGCGTCGAGCACCGCCGCCGGGTCGGCATGTCGCGACAGGATCTCGAGCAGCCGCGCTCCCGCGTACAAACCGTCGTCGAAGCCGTACCAGCGCTCGCCGAAGAACGTGTGGCCGCTCATCTCGCCGGCCAGTGCCGCGCCGACATCCTTCATCTTCGTCTTGATCAGCGAGTGGCCGGTCTTCCACAGCAGCGGCGTGCCGCCATGGCGCGTCACCCAGGGACCGAGATTGCGCGTCGACTTCACGTCGTAGATGATCGTCGCGCCCGGCACGCGCGACAGCACGTCGGCGGCGAACAGCATCAGCTGCCGATCCGGATAGATGATGTGGCCGGCGGGCGTCACCACGCCGAGGCGATCGCCGTCGCCGTCGAAGGCGAGGCCGAGCTCGCAGTCGCCCTGCTCGAGGCGCGCGATGAGGTCGGCGAGATTCTTTGGCTGCGACGGGTCCGGGTGATGGTTGGGAAAGTGCCCGTCGACTTCGCAGAACAGCGGGACCACCTCGCAGCCCATGCGCGTGAAGAGCTCCGGCGCGAATTTGCCCGCAACGCCGTTGCCGCAGTCGACGGCGATCTTCAGCGGCCGGGCGAGCTTCACGTCGCCGACGACACGCGTCGAGGTAGGCCGCCGTCACGTCCTCGGTCCGGTAGTCGCCGTGGCCCGTCGCGAGATCATCGCGCTCGATCCGCTTCGCGCAGGTCCTGGATGTCGGCGCCCGACAGCGTCCGATCGGCGATCACCATCTTGAGGCCGTTGTAGTCGGGCGGATTGTGGCTGCCCGTGACCATCGTGCTGCAGCCGGTCCCGAGGTGATGCGTGGCGAAGTACGACATCGGCGTGGTGACCATGCCGATGTCGACGACGTCCACGCCTGCGGCGCGAATGCCGTCGGCCAGCGCCGTCGACAGCGCCGGGCCGGACAGGCGGCCGTCGCGGCCGATGGCGATCGTGTCGCGGCGACGCTCGCGCGCGAGCGTCCCGAGCGCCTGGCCGATCGCGCGCACGACAGGCTCCGTCAGCGATTTGCCGACGATGCCGCGGATGTCATAGGCCTTGAAGATCTCGGGTGCAACCTGCATGGGGGATGTCCAATGTCGATGTGCACGGCATGATACGGGCCCGTCGGGCAGCCTGCCGGTGTCCGTTATACGCCGTCGACGAAGAACTGCGTGCAGCCGGCGCGGCAGCCAGTCGAAGCGACCCGGCGCGCGCCCGACCACGAAGCCCACGTGACCGCCGTCGCGCGGCTGCTCCAGCGTCACCGCCGCGCTGACTTCGCCGGGATGAGCGAGCGACGAGGCCGGAATGAACGGATCGTTTTTCGCGTTGAGCACGAGCGTCGGTTGGGCGATCGCGGCGAGCCAGCTTTTCGAGGACGCCCGCGTCCAGTAATCGTCCGCGCCGGCGAAACCGTGCAGCGGCGCGGTGACCGCGTCGTCGAACTCCCACATGGTTCGCACGCTGCGCACGCGGTTCGCGTCGAGCAGGCCGGGAAAGCGCGCGGCCATCGCGATCGCCTTGGGCTTCAGCGTCGTCAGGAAGACGTGCGTGTAGAGGCGATTGGCGCCGCGCCCGATGGCGTAGCCCGCAGCCGATCAGGTCGAGCGGCGCCGACACTGCCGCCGCCGCCTGCACGATCGAGGCAGCATCGTGCGGGTGCGCGGCCGAGCCAGTTGAGCAGCGCGCTGAACCGCCGAGCGACACGCCCGCCGCGAACACGACGGTGCCGGCGGCGATGCGCGCGCGGATCGCTGCCATCATCGCCGCGACCTCCACGTGATCGCCCGAGTGATACGCACGCGGCAGCCGATTCGGCTCGCCGCCGCAGCCGCGGAAATGCGGGACGACGCTGCGCCAGCGCAGCGCGGCGAGATGCGCGAACAGCGCGCGCGCGTACGTGCGAGGTCGCGCTGCCTTCGAGGCCGTGGAACAAGACGACGAGCGGGGCGTCCGGCGCGGCAGGTGTGGCGAGCCAGTCGAAATCCCAGAAGTCGCCGTCGCCGATCTCCACGCGCTCGCGGCGCATCGGGAACGCCGGCAGGCGCATGAACGACGGCCAGATCGTCTGCGCGTGTCCGCCGCGCAGCCAGGCGGGAGCGCGGTAGGGCGCGACGGTGGCGCTAGCAGCGTCGTCCCGCATGCCTGTCATGGCCCTCCGCGATCATCATTTCAGCGCCGGTTCCAGCGCCTTGACGATCGTCCGGAGCACCTTGATGCGGGCGAAGTACTTGTCTTCGGCCTCGACCAGCGTCCAGGCGCGATCTCCGTCGACGTCCGGTCCACCATGTCGGCGACCGCATGCTCGTACGCGTCCCATTTGGCGCGATTGCGCCAGTCGTCGGCCGTGATCTTGAAACGCTTGAACGGCGTCTTCTCGCGCGCCTTGAAGCGGCGGTATCTGCTCGGCCTTGCTGATCTGCAACCAGAACTTGCACGAGGATCGCGCCGCTCTCGGCCAGCTGCTCCTCGAACTGGTTGATCTCGTCGTAGGCGCGCCGCCAGTCGTATTCGGAACAATAGCCCTCGACGCGCTCGACCAGCACGCGGCCGTACCACGTGCGGTCGAAGATGCGTGATGCCGCCGCGCGGCGGAATCGCCTTGCCAGAAGCGCCAGAGGTACGGATACATGCTTCTCTTCGTCCGTCGGCGCGGCGATGGGCACGCCGACGTACTGCCGCGCGTCGAGCGCGCTCGTCACGCGGCGAATGGCGCCGCCCTTGCCGGCGGCGTCGGCGCCCTCGAACGCCAGGATCAGCGAGTGCTCGCGAAAGCGCTTCGACTGCGTGAGCTCGCGCGAGCCGGCCTTGCCACTTCTCGAGCAGCGGCTCGTAGGCGTTGCGCGGCGACTTTCTGCGACAGGTCGAGGTTGCGGATCAGCGCGACGTTGTCGACGACGCTCGGCGCCGGTCCGGCGCTGCGGTGAAGGCCGGGCCACCGTGGGCGTCGTTCGCGCTTTTCAGCGCGTCGAGCAGCGACCTTGCCGACGGTCAGGTTGCGATAGCGTTCGTCGGTCCCCTCGACGATCGTCCACGGCGCCTCGGCGGTGGAGCTCTCGCGCAGCATCTCCTCCCAGACCGGGCGCAGCTTGGCGTAGGTGCGGGCGCGCTGCCAGTCGAGCTTCGGCAGCTGCTTGCCGCGCTGGGCGTCCTTCTTCAGTGCCGCGAGCCGCTCGCGCAGCACGTCCTTCGACAGGTGGATCCAGAACTTCAGCAGCACGACACCCTCGTCGACGAGCATCCGCTCGTACTGCGCGCGTTTCCTGCAGGTAGAACTCGAAGCGGACTTTGTCGAGGTCGCCGGAAATCCGCGCCGTCACCATTTCGGTGTACCACGCGTTGAGGAAGATCCCGATTCGCCCGTGCGGCGGCAGCGCGCGCCAGTAGCGCCACGCCGGCGGGCGCGAGCGCTCCTCCTCGCTCGCGCGGGCCGAACGCGATGACGCGGATGTGCCGCGGATCCATCCATTCGGTCAGCTTGTTCGCGGTCTCGCTGCGGCCGCCGCCTTCGACGCCGGTGATGATCAGCAACACCTGCCGGCGCTTTTCCTGCGCCAGGTCGTACTGCGCGTTCAGCAGCGCCTCGCGCAGCTTCGGCTCCTGGCGCGCGAACGCCGCTTTCGATACTACGATGGCCGATTTCGGCGGATTCGAGCATGTCGCGTCCCCGTCGATGCGCTCAGACTGCATTCATGCGGCGGACCAGAACGCCCGCGCGCGGCTGAAATGGTGCCACGCGGCCGCCAACGCTTCGGCGCGACCCGCCGACTGCGCCGCCGCCCAGCCGCGAAGCATCGCCGTCGCGGGCGCGTGGGGTCCGGCGACGCCGGCAGCCAGGCCGACGGCCACCGTCGCGTCGTTCAGCGTGCCGAGGATATCCTGCAACTGCGCGAGCGCCGCTCGATACGCCCGCGTCTTGCGGCGCGGAAACAAGCCGGCAAAGAATTCGGTGGCGTACCGCAGCTGCTTGGCGGCGAGACGCGCCGCGTGGCGCGCCGCGGGCGTGGCGGTGGGGAGGTTCGCCCCGCGCCGCAGCAGCTTGCGCTGCCTGCGCTTCAGGACCGGGCGCGCGAAACTTCGCGCGGGCGCTGCGAGCGTCGTGGCCGGTGCGGCGGTCTCGTCGACACCGAAGCGCGGGCGCGCGGCAAACGCGCCGACCGCCAGCAGGAACTGCACAAAGCGTGGCGACGCCACGGCCGCGCGGGCATCGGCGCGCGCTGCGCTTCGCAGCCGCGCGACGCGCGTTCGCAGCGAGCGCAGCGCCGGCGCGCCATCGTCCGTCCCGGCGCTGCGCACGGCGGCGGCGATGGCCGGCAGCGTTTCGTCGGCCAGCACGTCGAGATCGCGCGCCGGGCCGAGTTTGTGCGCAAGCCAGCGTGCTTCCGCGCGAAGCGGCGCCAGCGCATCGGCGGCAACGAGGTCGCGCATGAGCGCGAGGCAGGCGCGCAGCCGCCGCGTGCCGATGCGCATCTGGTGGATCCACTCGGGATCGGCTTCGGCGAGCACGCCGTCGGCGTTCGCCTCGATCTGCCGCGCGCAGCTGCGCAGCATCGCCGCGAGCGCATCCGCCGTGGAGACCTTGCTCTCCAGCACGGCGTCCTCCGCGCGCGCGGGGACTGGCGTTTCGTGGCTGAGCAGCGCGTAACCGCGCGCAGCCTTCGAGCGCGTCTCGATTGCGAGGGGCAGATCGGCCGCCAGCGCGTGCGCCAGCTCGAACAGGTTGTGCGCGTGCCCGGACTCCAGCTCGATCTCGACCTCGCAGAGCGGCAGCTTGCGGCCCCCGCTCGCCGCGTGAATCTCGCCGACATCGACTGCCAGCACCGCCATCGTGCTGTCGGCAAAGACCAGCGGGACCGTCGTGCGCTCGACGGCAGCGACGAATTTCGCGCGCGAGGCCCTCGCGCATGGCCTTGTCGAGCTTGCGCCGCCACGGCGTCAGCGCAAAGCGCGCCGTGTCGAGCGGGGGACCGGCTGCCCCGGCGTGCAGCGGCCATTCGTACTCGGGTCGGGCGGCGAGCCCCGCGCCGCTGCGCGGGTCCTGCGGACCCTTGATCGTCTGCAGCCAGCGGCGACCCTCGCGGCGCAGACGCAGGCCGATGCCGGCCCGAGCGAGCCGGATGTCGTCGGTGTCGAAGTAGGTGGAACGCAGCGTTGCGACACGCGTGCGCCCGCGCCTGACTGCCGCGACGGCGGGGTGGCGCAACACCGCCGCGACGGCCGAGCGCGGAAGGCGCAGCTTGAGTTCGATCTCTGCCGGGCCCGCGCTTTCCATGTTGCTAGCCTCGGGCCGGGATCACTGTGCGGTTTGCTTTGCGCGCTCGACCCGCCGGACGTACGTCTCGCGCACGATCGCGACGTCGTCGAGGAAATCGCGGCAGCTCGGATAGCAGCAGCGCCTGCGGGCCGTCGACCAGCGCCTTCGCGGGATTCGGGTGGAAGTCGACGAGCACCATGTTGGCGCCGGCGATGACGCCCTGCGCGGCGACGTGGAAGATGTCGAGCAGGCCGTCGGGCGCGCCGCGCCCGCGTGCCGACCGAGTGCGACGGATCGATGCACACCGGCATGCGCGTCAGGCGCTTGACCACCGGCACGTGCGCGAAGTCGACGAAGTTGCGGTGCGGGTCGCCGAGGTTCGTCTTCATGCCGCGCAGGCAGAAGACGATCTTGCGGTTGCCTTCGCGTCGCGAGGTACTCGGCGGCGTTCAGCGACTCGTCGAGCGTGATGCCGAAGCCGCGCTTGAACAGCACCGGGAACTCCTGCTGGCGGCCGACGACCTTCAGCAGCTCGAAGTTCTGCGTGTTGCGCGTGCCGATCTGCAGCATCACGCCGGTCGGGTTGCCCGTTGCCGCGAGCGCCGCGCGGATCTCGTCGATGTGCGACTCGTGCGTGACCTCCATCGCGATGACCTTGATGCCGTACTTGCCGGCGAGCTCGAACACGTAGGGCAGGCACGTGGCGCCGAAGCCCTGGAAGGCGTAGGGGGTCGTGCGCGGCTTGTACGCGCCCATGCGCGTGCAGACCTGGCCGTGCGCCTTCAGCGCCTTCATCATCGCTTCGACGGACTCGGGCGAATCGACGGCGCACAGCCCGGCGAAGACGTTGAGCGTGTCCTGGCCGAAGCGCACGCCGTTGTACTCGAACGACGACGGCCGGTCGTCGCCCTGCTTGTGCCGTCCGAGCACGCGATAAGCCTCGGACACACGGACGACCTTGGCCACGCAAGGAAGGACCTGCATCTGCTCGACGGTGAGCGCGCCGGTGTTTCCGATCAGGTAGATCTCGGTCAGCGTCACTTCGGAGCCCACTTCGCGATGCACGCGATGGGAGATGCCCGGAAGCCGCGCAAGTTGCCCGATCAGGACTTGGTAATCGGTGGCGTCGGGGTTGGTGTTGGGCTCCAGGACGAGGATCATCGCGGCAACCTTTTTCTCGGTAATTCAGATAATTGCGTCATTCTACGCGGGTTTGCGGCGACCGGGGGCTGCGGGCATGCTGCGGTGCAAGATGGGCCGCGCGCAACAGGCGGTTCCTGACCGGTCGGCGAATTCGTTGCCTCGTGCGTTTCCCATGCCGTAGACTGCTTTCGACCCCCCGCCAAACGCCTCGACGGGAAGCGTGGGGGAGGGAAACGAGGGCGGACCAAAAAATCCTCGAAGCAAAACCATCGGAGACATTTCTTGAAGAAATTCCTCGCGTTGACGATCCTGGGGTTGTTCGCAGTCGCTGCGACACCGGCGCTGGCCGAAAACTCGCAGCAGGAGCGCATGAAGGCCTGCAACAAGGAGGCTGGCGACAAGAAGGGCGACGATCGCAAGAATTTCATGAGCACCTGCCTCTCCGACAAGAAGAAGGCCGACGACAACAGGATGGCGGCGTGCAACACGAAGTCGAAGGGCAAGACGGGCGACGACCGCAAGAAGTTCATGTCCGACTGCATGAAGAAGGTGGCGT
The DNA here is from genome assembly GCA_963851465.1 of uncultured beta proteobacterium. Classification (GTDB taxonomy): domain Bacteria; phylum Pseudomonadota; class Gammaproteobacteria; order Burkholderiales; family Casimicrobiaceae; genus VBCG01. Next base: position 257,513 of record CAWKPJ010000002.1, on the reverse strand, counting down.
AAGCCGGGGATACGATCGTATTGCAAAGCACGAGTTACCGAATACGGCCGGGTGACCTCCTGTCCACCGGGCCGCAACTACAGGGCCGCGAGATCGTTTTCGCGGCCCTGTTTTTTGATCAGGCCGATTTGCGGATCAACAGCCCCTTCAGGTAGTCGCCCTCCGGGAAGTTGAGCGCGACCGGATGGTCGGCGCTCGCGGTAAGCCGCCCGACGATCGCCGCGTCTGCCTTCGCGTCCACCGCGGCGCCGGCGACGATCTTCTGGAACAGGTCCGCGCTCACGCCGCCTGAGCACGAAAACGTGACGAGCAGCCCCTCCGGCGCCAGCAGCTTCAGCGCCAGGAGGTTGATGTCCTTGTACGCGCGGGCCGCGCGCTCGGCGTGCGCGGCCGTCGGTGCGAACTTCGGCGGATCGAGGACGATCAGATCGAATTGCGCGCCGGCGTCACGCAACGCGCGCAGCTCGGCAAACACGTTCGCTTCGCGCCACTCGGCACGCGTCGCATCCAGCGCGGGATTGCGGCCGACGTTCTCGCGCGCAAGACCGAGTGCGTCCGCGGCGGTATCGAGCGAGAGCACCGACTGGGCGCCGCCAGCCAGCGCGGCGAGCGTGAAGCCGCCGGTGTAACAGAACGCGTTCAGCACGCGCCGGCCCTTCGCGAGCCGCCGGACGAGCGCCCGGTTGTCGCGCTGATCGAGATAGAAGCCGGTCTTCTGGCCGCCGACGACGTCGACCGAGTAGCAAAGCCCGCCTTCGAAGATCGTGACGACGCGCGGCAGCACGCCGAAGGCGACGCCGGTGCGCGGCGCCAGCCCTTCGAGGTTGCGCACGTCGGCGTCCGAGCGCTCGTAGACGCAGCGCGCGCCGGCGCTGTCCGCCAGTGCTTGCGCCAGCACTTTGCGCCAGTGCTCGGCGCCTGCGGCTGCCAGCTGCATGACGACGACGTTGCCGTAGCGGTCGGCGATCACGCCGGGCAGGCCGTCGGATTCGCCGTGGATGAGCCGGACCGCCGTGTGGGTGGAATCGAGCATCGCCGCACGCGCGGCTGCTGCGCGCTCGACACGACGTGTGATGAACGCTGCATCGACAGCGTCGCCCGAATCGAACGTCCAGACGCGCGCGCGGATCTGCGACTGCGGCGAGTAGGCCGCCTGCGCGAGGAATTTGCCGTCGGCCGCGGCGACGAGGACCGTTGCGCCCAGCTCGGGCGCGCCATCCACGCGCGCGATTGCGCCGGAGAAGAGCCAGGGATGCCGCTGCAGCAGCGACTTCTCGCGCCCCGGCTTGACGACGAGCACCGGGGTCGCAGGGGCAGGATCCCCCGTAGCGCCGCTTCGCGTCGCTTCCCCCTCGGGGGGCCGAGCGCCTTGGGGCGGCCCGGCGGCGCTCACACTCAGCCGAGCGTCACGCCGAACAGGCGCCCGATCGCGAATGTGATGCCGCCGGCCAGCGCGCCGAGCGCCAGCATCCGCGCGCCGGAGAACGCGGCGTTGCGGCCGGTGAACAACGACAGCGTGGCGCCGACGACGAACAGCGCGACGGCCGTGATGCCGACCGACGACGGCAGGGCGCCGGTACCGGGCATCAGCAGGAAGGGCGCGAGCGGCAGCACCGCGCCCGCGGCGAACGACACGAACGAGCTGATCGCCGCGCCGATGGGCGAACCCAGCTCCGCAGGATTGAGGCCGAGCTCCTCGCGCGCCAGCGTGTCGAGCGCGTGCTCCGGATCGGCGACGAGGCGCTGCGCGAGCCGTCCCGCTTCCTTCTTCGGGAGGCCCTTCGCCGCGTAGATCAGCGCGAGCTCCTGCGCTTCGGCCTCCGGATACTGCTTCAACTCGTCGCGCTCGAGGGCGATCTGGTGCTCGTAGAGCTCGCGCTGCGACTGCACGGACACGTACTCGCCCGCGGCCATTGCAAACGCGCCGGCGGCCATGCCGGCCACGCCCGTAAGCACGATGACGCGCGGATCGGACGACGCACCCGCGACGCCCAGGATGAGGCTCGCGTTGGAGACCAGGCCGTCGTTGATCCCGAACACCGCGGCGCGCAGGTTTCCCCCGCCGCCGAGACCGCGATGGCGGTGCTCGACGCCGCCGCCCGCGACCGGCAGGCCGTGACCGGCGTCGCCGGGAGGCATCGAGCCGTAGATCGTCATGCCGCGCACTTTCATCGCGGCCAGCACGCCCTTGAGCGGCCGGGGGCCGAGCCGCCCGACCAGCCACGCGACGAACCGCGTGCGCGAATCAGGCACGAACGGCGCCGGCGCCGGATGCCCCTTCGCGGTCAGCTGCGCGCGCCAGATGGTCGCCTGCGCCTCCGCCTCGCCTGCCAGCCGCTGGAAAAGCTCGGCGCGGACCGTGCCGGACTCGGCCGCAGCGCAGGCGCGGTAGAGATAGGCGGAGCGCTGCTCCTCGCTCCAGCTTTCGAGTGGATTCATGACGGGCCCGCCGTGAACGCCGCGCGCAGCGCCTCGACGCGCGCGCGATTGACGCCGAGGTCGCTGTACCCGAGACGCGACGCCGATCGCACGTGGATCACGTGTGCCGCGGGATCGGCCAGCAATTCGAGGTCGTCGACAAAGCCCATGAGCTTCGATTGGTACTCGGCGTGCAGGTAATCCGCCCGCCGCGTCACTATTCTCGCACCTTCCTGCGTCTCAATCAGCGCCGCGAGGCGCGACATCGCGGCGCCGGCATCGCCGGTCACGCGAAACGGCTTCACCGCGTGTACTGCGTCGGACATCTGGCTGGACACGCAGTTCGGCCGGTCCGGGCATGCGCCGAGCTGGCCGTTGCGCGCGCCGAGCGATTCCGGCGCGCTGCCCGCGAACAGGTTGCCGAACAGTGCGGCCATCGCCGTCTCCGGAAGCGCCGCCAGCAGCGCCAGCGCCCATGATAGCCGCATCGGGCGCTAGACGGATCGCGTGACGCCGCCGTCCACGCGCAGGTTCTGGCCGTTGATGTACGCCGCGTCGGTCGACAGCAGGAACGCGACGGTCTTCGCCACCTCGTCAACGTTCCCGTAGCGGCCCGCGGGAATAGTCGCGCGGATCGCCTCGTTGACACCCTTGGTGTCGACGAAGCCGGGCAGCACGTTGTTCATCCGGACGCCCTGCGGAGCTTCCTGATCCGCGTAGAGCTTGCAGAACGAGCCGAGCGCCGCGCGCAGGCAGGACGAGATCGGGAAGCGGGCGTCCGGCTCGTAGGCGGCGAACGTGGAAATGTTGACAATCGCGCCATGCGTCTCGCGCAGCGCCGGCGTGGCGAGCCGCGCCATGCGCACCACGTTGAGCAGCACGAGATCGAGCCCCGCATGCCAGTCGGCGTCGGCAAGTGCGAGCAGCGGGCCCTTGGGCGGGTGGCCGGTGTTGTTGACGACCGCGTCGATGCGGCCGTGGGCAGCGAGCGTATCGGCGACGAATCGCTCGAGATCCTCGGCGACGTCGACGCTTCCGCGAGTCGCCCCGCCGCCAAGCTCGCGCGCCAGTGCTTCGACTTCGGGACCGCGCGCCATCAGCGAGACGCGGTACCCGCGCGACGCGAGCTCGCGTGCGCACGCCGCGCCCATGCCCTTGCTGGCGGCGGTGACCATCGCGACGGGGCGGTCCATCGCGGCCTTGCCACTCATGCGCCGGCGGCCGCGATGGCGTCGATGCGCGCGAGCACGTCGGCGGTGAGCTTCGGCAGCACGGCCAGCGCCTTCATGTTCTCCGCAACCTGCGCGGGCCGGCTCGCGCCGGTGATCACCGTCGACACGTTCGGATTCTTCACGCACCAGGCGAGCGCAAGCTGCGCCAGCGTGCAGTCGAGGTCGCGCGCGATCGGCGTCAGCGCGCGCGCCTGCCGCAACTTGCCCGCGTCGAGGATGCGCTCGGCGAGCCATTCGTAACCTTTCAACGCCGCGCGCGAATCCGGCGGCACGCCGTCGTTGTACTTGCCGGTCAGCACGCCCGACGCGAGCGGGCTCCAGATCGTTGTGCCGAGCCCGATGTCCTGGTAGAGCCGCGCGTACTCGCCCTCGACGCGTTCGCGGTGGAAGAGGTTGTATTGCGGCTGCTCGGTCACCGGCTTGTGCAGGTGATGACGCTCGGCGACCTGCCAGGCGGCCATGATCTCGGCGGCGCTCCATTCCGACGTGCCCCAGTAGAGCGCCTTGCCCGCTGCGATGATGTCGTGCATCGCGTAGACCGTCTCCTCGATGGGCGTATCGGGATCGGGACGGTGGCAGAAGACGAGGTCGACGTGATCGAGCGCCAATCGCGCAAGCGACCCGTCGATCGCCTCGGTGAGATATTTGCGGTTCAGCGTGTTCTTCTCGTTCGGACCGTCGTGGAGGCCCCAGAAGAACTTGGTGGACACAATGTACGACGAGCGGCGCCAGCCGAGTGCCTTGAGCGCAGCGCCCATGATCCGCTCCGACTCACCTTTCGCGTACACCTCGGCGTTGTCGAAAAAGTTGACGCCCGCGTCGTATGCGGCGGCCATGCACTCGCGCGCGACCTTCGTGTCGAGCTGATTTCCGTACGTCACCCAGGAGCCCAGCGAGAGCGCACTTACCTTGAGGCCGGAGCGCCCGAGCCGGCGATAGATCATCGTCATCGTAGTGAATTTTCCCGCTTGATCCGGAGCAAGTCCGGCGAAGAACGTCCGTAGAATGGCGCCTTCGATTGTAACCGGAAGGATCGCTGCATGGCTGCGCGACGCCCAGGACGTCCCCCGAACAAGCCGCCGCTGACCGTCGAAGCGCTGTGGGCGTTGAAGCGCATCGGCGTGCCGACGCTCTCGCCCGACGGACGCTTCGCATGCGCCGCGGTGACGTCGTACGACATGGACAAGAACGAAGGCGTGACCGAGCTGTGGCTGTTTCCAACGGGATCGGGCGCGTCGACCGCGCGCACGAAACCGCGCCGCCTCACTGCCGGCGACAAGGACAGCGACCCGCAGTGGTCACCCGATGGCAGGCTGATCGCGTTCACTGCGAAGCGCAAGGACGACACCGAAGCGCAGGTCTACACGATTGCGCCCGACGGCGGCGAGGCGACGCGGCTCACGAGCGCCGCCACCGGCGCGTTGGCAATCAAGTGGTTTCCCGACGGCAAGCGCCTCGCCTTCGTCTCGTGGGTGTGGCCCGATCTCGCGACGGACGCCGCGCAGGCGAAGCGGCACAAGGAGCGCAAGAACGCGAAGGTGAAAGTGCACATCACCGAGCGCGCCGAGTTTCGCTTCTGGGACCACTGGCTCACCGATGGCCGCGTGCCGCGCGTGTTCGTCTGCGACGTCGCGACGGGTGCGTCGCGCGACGTGCTGGCGCGCGCGAAGGTCGCGCTGCAGCCGTGGGACCCGTCGCCGGATCAATACGACATCTCGCCCGACGGACGCGAGATCGCGATCACGATCGACCCGGCGGATGAGCCAGGGATGATGAACCGCTGCGACATCGCGGTGGTGAATCTCGCCACGGGCCGCCTGCGCAACCTGACATCGGAAAGCGGGATGTCGGACGAGCATCCGCGCTACTCGCCCGACGGCAACTACATTGCGTATCACGCGTACGACACCGAACGCGCGTTCAACGACCAGGGCCACCTGCGCGTGCTCGAGCGGCGCACCGGCAAGGTCACGCAGCTGGCGCCGCGGCTCGACCGAGCGACGCAGCATCATCAGTGGACACCCGACTCGCGGGCGCTCCTGTGCCTGATCGAGGATCGCGGCCGCATCGGCCTGTGGCGGCAGGCGCTCGACGCCGCGATGCCCGTGCGGCTGGTACCGGGCGGCGCGATCGCCGGCTTCGCGCGCTCGGCGGATGGCGGCGTCCTCGCGTATGTGCGGTCATCGGCGATGCATCCGCCCGCACTGTTCGCCGCGCGCGGCGACGGCAGCGGCGAGCGCGCGATCGAGACGCTGAACCGCGCGCTGCTCGCGCGCCATGCGTTCGGCGCCGTGCGCGAGTTCACCGTCAAGGGCTGGGGCGGCGAGCCCGTGCAGATGTTCGTCGCCTATCCGCCGAACTTCGATCCGGCGAAGAAGTGGCCGCTGATGCACTCGATCCACGGCGGCCCGCACGCCGCGCATCTCGACAGCTGGCACTTCCGCTGGAACGCGCATGTCTTCGCCGGACAGGGCTACGTCGTGCCCGCGGTCAACTACCATGGCTCGTCGGGCTTCGGGCGGAAGTTCATCGAATCGATCACCGGCCGCTACGGCCTGAAGGAATTCGCCGACGTCGAGGCGGGCACGACGAACCTGCTGCGGCAGGGCTACATCGACCGCGATCGCTTGGCCGCGACCGGCGGCAGCTACGGCGGCTTCATGGTCGCGTACATGAACGGCCACACGAACCGCTATCGCGCGTATGTCTGTCACGCGGGCTGCTACGACTGGGTCAGCATGATGGCGACCGACGGCTACCGGTTCTTCGCCAAGGAGCTGGGCGCGTACCACTGGGAAGACGAGGCGCGCGTGATGCGGCAATCGCCGCACCACTACGTCAAGAACGCGCGCACACCGACGCTGGTCATCCATGGCGAACTCGACTACCGTGTGCCGGCGACGCAGGCGCTGCAGTACTACGACACGCTGAAGACGAAGCTCGTGCCCGCTCGCCTCGTTTACTTCCCCGACGAGAACCACTGGATCCTGAAGCCGCAGAACTCGCGTCTCTGGTACGCCGAGTTCTTCGCGTGGCTTGTCCGCCACGCGGGCAAACGCGTGTCGTCCTGAGCGCCGCGAGGGACCTGTCGAGCCGACGCGGTCAGCGACGCGCCTGTTCGCGCGCTTCGAGGCGCGACTGACACGCGACGCAGCGGATCGCCGCCGGGTACGCCGCGAGCCTGGCGTAGGGGATGTCGACGCCGCAATCGACGCAGGCGCCGTACGAGCCGTCAGCGAGGCGTCCCAGCGCGCCTTCCACCTCGGACAGCACGGCGAGGTCACGCGACACGAGTGAGATGTCCATGGACGCCATCGCGTCTGCGGCGGCCCAGTCGTCGGTGTCCTCCAGCCGGTTGCGCAGGCCGACCACGCGCGGGTCGTCCTGCGTCTTGAGCTGGGACGCGACTTCGCCGCGCAGCTCGCGCTGACGAGCGCGCAGCTGCGCTTCCAATGTGGTGCGTTCGGCGGACGTCAGGAGCGCGGGCGACTGCTTCATGAGAACTCCAATGCGGACGGCGGGATGGTTCTACAAGGTCTGGCCGGACGGGATTGATCCCCGTCAAACTGTGGCGATCAAGGAGGCGTTCGCAAGCTGAGCGCGTGCTCCAGACCGAGCGCTACTTCGGCGGCGTGTACGGCAGCTTCACGCTTCCAGCGGAGCTCGACGAAGCGAACAGCACGGCGAAATTCGACAACTGCGTGCTGGCGCTCAAGCTGGCACAGAAACGGCCGTCGGGGGACGCAAGCTGGCCGCGCAGTGACGCGGTCGGCGCGCCGTTCGCGGATCGGGCCGTCGGCGACGCCGCGGTCGGCGCCGCGTCAGCGCAGCCGCTTCGCCGTGTACTCCTCCTCGATGTTGTCGCGGTAGTAGCTCCACGGCGACGACGCGTCCGAAAAGCGGCGCCACACCTCCGACGGCACGCCCTGGTATTCGTACGTGCCCGACGTCAGCTCGATCACGAGCTTGCGCATGCGCATGTCGTAGCCGGCGGCGCGCAGGCTGCCTCCGTTCAGACGCTGCATCTCCATGATGCCCTCCGGCTTCGTGAGGGTGGGACGGCGTGCCTCGGCGACACCGACGCAAGGCCGCGAGGCAGTATCTTCCCGAACGCGCGCACGGGTCAATGCGCGCTGCGCGTTTGGCGAAAAGATTTCTTGTCCAGCCCGCCGGAGATGGCGCGCGATCGCTCGCCGTGTCTCAATGCGGCGACGACCCCCACAACTGCGCGAGGCGCCGGTCGCGTCCGCAGCCGGTCCGGTAGTAGTTGTAACGAACCGGATTCTTCACGTAGTAGTCCTGGTGATACTCCTCGGCCGGCCAGAACTCGGTTGCAGCGACGATCGGCGTCACGATCGCGTCCTTGAACGGCTTCGACTTCTCGAGTGCCGTCTTCGACGCCTCGGCAAGCTGCCGCTGCTTGTCGTCGCTGACGAAGATCCCGGTGCGGTATTGCGTGCCGATGTCGCAGAACTGGCGGTCCTTCACAGTCGGGTCGATGTTGTGCCAGAACACGTCCAGCAGCTTCTCGTAGCTGACCTTCGCCGGGTCGTATACGACCTGCACGGCCTCGGTGTGGCCGGTCACGCCCGCCGATACTTCTTCGTAGGTCGGATTCTTCGTCTTGCCGCCCGTGTAGCCCGACGTGGTCGAGAGCACGCCTGGAAGCTTGTCGAACGGCGCCTCCATGCACCAGAAGCAGCCGCCGGCGAACGTCGCGACGGCCGTTCCGGGCGGCGGCGCTTTGGCCGGCGCCTGAGCGGCAGCGGCGGACATCCAGGCGCCGGCGATCGCGGCGGCGGCGAGAACGGCAATGCGGACAAAGCGAAAGGCGGCCATGTGGGCTCCGGAGGTGGACAGAGTGCGTCGGGTGACAACGGTCGCGCCCGGTACCCGCTATCTTACGCACGCCACGCCTGGACGGACGCGCCGACACGCGGGCGCTTGCCCGGCGATGCTACGATTCGACGCTCTGCCGGCCCTCTCGTTCCGTCCATGATCCGAGTCTTCATCGCTGTCCTGGCGAGCTTCGTCGTTGCGCAGCCGATGCCGGCGGCGGCGGCCGACGCCGCCAAGGCGCTGCGCGTCGCCTTCCAGATCGCCGAGACGAGCTTCGATCCCGCCTTCGCGTCCGACGCTGCCTCCGACAGCGTGATGGCGAACATCTTCGACTCGATGCTCGACTACGACTATCTCGCCCGGCCCGTCAAGCTCGTGCCGCGGGCGCTGGAGGCGCTGCCGGTCGTCGAGGAGGGCGGGAAGACCTACCTGTGCCGGATTCGCAAGGGGATCTTCTTCACGCCCGACGCGGCGTTCAAGGGCAAGCCGCGCGAGCTGACCGCGGCCGACTTCGCCTACGGCTTCAAGCGGATCCTCGATCCCGCGGTCAAGTCGCCGTGGCTGTGGCTCATCGAAGGCAAGCTCGTCGGCGGCGACGAGCTGCGCAAGGCCGCCGAGAAGACCGGCCGCTTCGACTACGACGCACCGCTGCCGGGCCTCACCGTCGTCGACAGGTACACGCTGCGGATACGGCTGACGGCGCCCGACCTGCGCTTTCCGTACGTGCTCGCGGTGCCGAACATGGCCGCGCAGGCGCGCGAAGTCGTCGAGGCCTACGGACTCGACATCGGCGCGCATCCGGTAGGCACCGGGCCGTACATGCTCGGCGAATACCGGCGCAGCGCGCGCATCGTGCTTCTCGCCAATCCGGGCTACCGCGACGTCACCTACGTGCCGGCCGGACCGATTCCCGCGGCGTCGCAGCCGGTCGCCAATGCGCTCAAGGGGCGGAAACTGCCGCTCGCGGGACGCGTGGAGATCCGCATCATCGAGGAAGGCCAGGCGCGCTGGCTCGGTTTCCTCAACAAGGAGCTCGACTTTCTCGACATCCTCCCCATCGAATACACCGACGAGGCGCTCGACAACGGCAAGCTGCGCCCGAATCTTGCGGCGCAGGGCATCGTGCACGACACGCTGCTGCGGCCCAACACCTGGTGGACGTACTTCAACATGAAGGACCCGGTCGTCGGCGGATATGCGCCCGAGAAGATCGCGCTGCGCCGCGCGATCGGCATGGCGTACGACAACAACGAAGGCATCCGCGTCCTGTTGAAGGGCCGCGCGGTGCCCGCGTACGGCCCGATTCCGCCCGACATCGCCGGATTCGACCCTGCGCTGAAAACGCAGGCGCAGGTTTACGATCCCGCGTCGTCGCGTGCGCTGCTCGACAAGTTCGGCTACAAGGACCGCGACGGCGACGGGTACCGCGAAGCGCCCGACGGCAAGCCGCTGGTGCTGGAACGCTGGTCGTCACCCAACTCCCAGGCGCGCACCGGCGACGAGTTGTGGAAGAAGAACATGGACGCGATCGGCCTGCGGATGGCGTTCAAGAAGGACCGCGTGCCCGAGCTTCGCAAGATGGCGCGCCTCGGCAAGATTCCCATGCGCGCCGACGGCTGGAACGCCGACTATCCCGATGCCGAGAACTTCATGCAACTCTTGTACGGGCCGAACGCGGGGCAGGAGAACAATGCGAATTTCGACCTGCCGGAGTTCAACAAGCTGTACGAACAGGCCAAGGCGCTGCCCGACTCCCCGGAGCGCACGAAGCTCTTCGACCGGATGACCGAGCTCGCGATCGCGTATGCGCCGTGGCGGCTGACCTACCACCTGCTGGAGGACAGCGTTCGCCACGGCTGGATCAGGACCTACGTGCCGCACCCGATCCGCTCGCAGTCCTGGCAATACATCGACGTCGATCTCGCGCAACGCCCGCGCTAGCGGGTCGTTCGATGCCGCCGGAGCAGGGACGGCGCGTCACGGCGCGCGCGACCCGCAACGTGCATCCCGGATTGCTAACGATAATGATTCTTGTTAGCATATCCAATCAGCCATTTTGCGGGACTTCATCGTGAACCATTTCCTTCGCACGTCGGCCGCCGCGCTGGCGCTCACCGTTTCCTTCGGCGTCGCCGCGCAGGAGCAGGTGCTCAATCTCTACACCGCGCGCCACTACGCAACCGATGAGGCGCTCTACGCCGACTTCACCAAGCAGACCGGCATCAAGATCAACCGGATCGAGGGCGGCGAGGACGCGCTGTTCGAGCGGATCAAGGCCGAGGGCGCCAATGGGCCGGCGGACGTCTTCATCACCGTCGACATCGGGCGGATCTGGAAGGCCGATCAGGCGGACATCTTCGCGCCGGTGAAGTCGACGGTACTGGACTCGCGGATTCCGGCCGCGTATCGCGACCCTGCGGGCAAGTGGTTCGGCTTCTCGTCGCGCGCGCGGCTCATCGCGTACAACAAGGACATGGTGAAGGCCGGCGACATCAAGAACTACGAGGACCTCGCCGATCCGAAATGGAAAGGCAAGATCTGCGTGCGCTCGAGCGGACACCCGTATCAGCTCTCGCTGATGGCGGGCATGGTCGCGCACCTCGGCGAAGCGAAGGCGGCAGAGTGGGTGCAAGGGTTCACCAACAACCTCGCGCGCGCGCCGAAGGGTGGCGACACCGATCAGTTGAAGGCCGTCGCCGCCGGCGAATGCGCCATCGCGCTGTCCAACCAGTACTACTACGTCCGCCTGCTGCGCTCCGACAAGGCCGAGGACAAGGCCATCGTCGACAAGGTCGCGGTGCTGTGGCCGAATCAGGACAACCGCGGGGTGTCGATGAACATCTCCGGCGGCGGCGTGCTGAAGAACGCGCCGCATCCCGCGAACGCGGTCAAGTTCCTCGAGTATCTCGCCAGCGATTCTGCGCAGGCGTATTTCGCCAACGGGAACAACGAGTGGCCGGTGGTGCCGGGCGTCAAGTTCGACAACCCGGCCCTCGAATCGCTCGGCAAGTTCAAGTCCGACACGATCAACGTCGCGCAGCTGGGCAAGAACCAGCCGGTCGCGCAGATGCTCGCGGACCGCGCCGGCTACAAGTAACGCGCGTTGCGCCGGGCCGCGACGCGCGGCCGGCTTGTATCATGGCGGGCGCCGCGGGGAGCCATTCTCCGCGCGGCGCCCGACTCCATGAATCTCGACACGTCCAGCTCGGCGCTCGCGGACCGCTACGACGCAATCCCGTACGACGCCGTTCCTCATCCGGTCACCACGCCGGACAGTCTGGCGACGCTGGCGACGTTCCTCGGCCTCGATCCGCCGCCGGTGGAGCGCGCCAGCGTCCTCGAGGTCGGCAGCAGCGACGGCTCCAACCTGATCCCGATGGCGGCCGCGCTGCCGAGCGCGCGCTTCGTGGGTTGCGACCTTTCGACGCGGGCGACAGCTGCCGGACGACGCACGATCGACGCGGTTCGCCTGGCCAATATCCAGCTGGTCGAAGAAGACCTGTCGGCATTGTCGCCGGCGCACGGAAAATTCGACTACATCGTGGCGCACGGCATCTACTCGTGGGTGCCACCCCCCGTGCGCGACGCGCTGTTCGCGCTCGCGCAAGACAGGCTCGCGCCGAACGGCGTGATGTTCGTCAGCTACAACGCGCTGCCGGGCGCGCGGATACGGCAAACGGTGTGGGAGGTGCTGCACCATGCCACCGACGGCATCGCCGATACCGCGCCAGCGGCTGGATGCCGCGCGACGCATGGCGCGCGTCGTCGCCGACGGCCTGCGCTCGAGTTACGCGGCGACGACGCGCTGCGCGCAGCGTTTCGGGCCGTCGCGCAGAAAAGCGACAGCGAGCTGTTCCACGACGATCTCGGCGTGCCGAACGAACCGGTGCTGGCTGCACGCGTTCGTCGCGCATGCAGCGCGCTACGGCCTGCGGTATCTGGCCGACGCCGACCTTCGCACGATGAACGCGGCGGGCATCGACGCCGAGGGCCGCGCCCTTCTCGCGCACGCTCGATCCGGTCACGCGCGAGCAGTATCTCGACTTCGTGCGGCTGCGCCGCTTCCGCCAGTCGCTGCTGTGCCGCGCCGACGCGGCCATCCGGGCGCTGGATCCGCATCGGCTGCGGGCGATGCACGCATCCGCCGATCCTTCGCTGGTGCGCGCCGCGGAGGCCGGCAAGGTCGCGGACCTCGCGCGCGGGCTCGACCCCGCCGGGGCGGGCGGCGGCCCCGTGCGGGCGCTGCTGGACGCGCTACTCGCCGCTCTGGCCGGCATCGATCGCCGTGCCCGCGCTGCCCGTCGACGGCGCGCTGCCGGCGACCGCTCGAGTCCATTCTCATTCGCGCCTTCGTCGCGAGCATCGTCGCGCTGCACATCGCATCCGCCGGCCGTCGTCGCGGTGGCAGGCGAGCGTCCGCGAGCGAGCGCGCTCGCGCGGCTACGAGGCCGCGACGCAACCGCACGTCACCAGCCAGCTCCACACGCGCGTGCGGATTGCCGGACGCCGACGCGCGCCGGCTGCTCGCGATGCTCGACGGCGAAACAGATCGCGCGGCGCTTGCGCGCGCGATGACGGACCCGGCGCGCGGCGTCGATGCGGTGCGTGCGAAAACGTTCGTCGACGACACGCTCGGCGAGTTCGCGCGGCTGGCGCTGCTCGTCGGGTGAAGGCGCCGATCAGCCCTTCCTCATCCGGGCGAGCTGGCGCGAGAGCACGATCAGCGGCACCAGCCCGACGGCGACGATGACCAGTGCTGGCACTGCGGCTTCGGCCAGGCGCTCGTCCTTGGTGAGGTTGAAGGCCTCGATCGCCAGCGTGTCGAAATTGAACGGCCGCAGCGCGAATGTCGCAGGCAGCTCCTTCATCACGTCGACGAAGACCAGCAGTCCCGCGGTCAGCAGGCTGCCGGCCAGCATCGGCGCGTGCACGCGTGCCAGCGTCCGCCCCGGGGTCGCGCCGAGGCTGCGCGCCGCATCCTCCATCGACGGCGTGATCCTGGCGAGGCCCGCGTCGACCGACTGCAGCGCAACGGCGAGGAAGCGCACGAGGTACGCGTAGATCAGCGCGGCGATCGAGCCGGTGATGACGAGACCGATGCGCACGCCGTAGCGGTCGTGGACCCAGTCGGCGAACAGGTTGTCGAGGCGGCCGAGCGGCACCAGGATGCCGACGGCGATCACCGCCCCGGGAATCGCGTAGCCGAGCGAGGCAACGCGGTTGGCGCCGGCGACGACGTCGCGTCGCGTCAGCCGCGCGGCGTACGCGAGCAGCAGCGCAACCGCGACGGCGACCACCGCCGTGATGCCGGCGAGCGCGAAGCTGTTGCCGATCAGCGCGTTCACGCGCGCGCCCCAGTGCGCATCGGGGTCGGTCAGCGCGAGCTTGAGCAGAATGCCGGCTGGCAGCAGGAAGCCGAAGGCGATCGGGGCGAAACAAGCGGCAAGCGCGAGCACGGCGCGCGCGCCGCGCAGGCGCTCCGGCGGCATCCGCCGCGCGGATGTCCCGTGAAAGCGCGCGCGGCCGCGCGTCCCGCGTTCCAGCGCTAGCACGATCGCGACGAACGCAACGAGACAGGTCGCGAGCTGTGCTGCCGCGCTCGCGTCTCCGAGCGACAGCCATGCGCGATAGATGCCGGTGGTGAACGTCTGCACGCCGAAGTAGGACACCGTGCCGAAGTCGGCGAGCGTTTCCATCAACGCGAGCGCGGTGCCGGCGGCGATCGCAGGACGGGCGAGCGGCAGCGCGACTCGCGCGAAGCTGCCGATCGCGCCGTGGCCCGCGAGCCGCGCCGCCTCGAGCGCGCTTCGCGACTGCTCCAGGAACGCGGCGCGGGCCAGCACGTAGACATACGGATAGAGCGCGAACGCGAGCATCGCGGCGGCGCCCCCCAGCGAGCGGATCTCCGGAAACCAGTAGTCGCCCGCCTTCCAGCCGGTCAGCGCGCGCAGCGCCGACTGCACGGGCCCGGTGAACTGCAGCCAGTCCGTGTACGCGTAGGCCATCACGTAGGCGGGCATCGCGAGCGGCAGGATCAGCGCCCAGTCGACGACGCGCGCGAGCGGGAAGCGATATTGCGTCGTGAGCCACGCGGCGACGACGCCCATCGACATGACGCCCCCCGCAACGATCAGCACCAGCAGCAGCGTGTCGGCGACGTAGCCGGGAAGGACAGTACTGGCGAGATGCCGCCAGGTCGCGGTGCCCGGCGACATCGCACTGGCGACGACGGCGGCGACCGGCACGACGATCAGCGTGGCGACGACAATGGCAGCCGTTCCCAGCATGCCCAGCGGTCGCCGCGCGGCGGGTCGCGCGACGGCGATCGCGGCATGCGCATCCATGCCGGGGATTGTAACCAGCGGCCAACCTGGGCGCCGCCTATAATCCGCGGCGATGAACGCATCCACCCCGCAACTCGAGTTGACCGACGTACATCAGGCGTACGACGGCCGCCCGGTGGTGCGCGGGCTCACGTTCCGTGTCGCCCGTGGCGCCATCGGCTGCCTGCTCGGGCCGTCCGGCTGCGGCAAGACGACGGCGTTGCGCTGCATCGCCGGGTTCGAGCCGATCGCCGCCGGTGAGATTCGTCTCGCCGGGGTGCGCGTGTCCGCCGCCGGCGTCAACGTCGCGCCGGAGCGTCGCCGGATCGGCATGGTGTTCCAGGATTACGCGCTGTTTCCGCATCTGACGGTCGCGCGCAACGTCGCGTTCGGCCTCGTCGATGCTGCCGCGGATGCGCGCGCGCGTCGCGTCGCGGAGATGCTCGACGCGGTGGGCCTGGCCGACGCCGGCGCGCGTTTTCCGCACGAGTTGTCCGGCGGCCAGCAGCAGCGTGTCGCGCTCGCCCGCGCGCTCGCGCCGCAACCGGAGCTCCTGCTGCTCGACGAGCCGTTCTCGAATCTCGACGTCGACCTGCGCGAGCGGCTGTCGTACGAGGTGCGCGCGATCATCAAGCGCACGGACACGACCGCGATGCTCGTCACGCACGACCAGCACGAGGCGTTCGCGATCGCCGACGAGATCGGCGTCATGGCCGACGGCGCGATCGCGCAATGGGATACCGCGTACAACCTCTATCACCGCCCGGTCAGCCGCTTCGTCGCCGATTTCGTCGGGCAGGGCGTGTTTCTCCCGGGGCGGGTGCGAAGCGATCGGCGCGTCGAGATCGAGCTCGGCGTGCTGGATGGCGCCGTCGCGGGGCAGGGCATCGACGTCGACGTGCTGCTGCGTCCCGACGACATCGTGCACGACGACGCGAGCCCGCAGCAGGCCGAGGTGCTGGCGAAGGCGTTTCGCGGCGCCGAGATCCTGTACACGCTGCGGCTCGGCAGCGGCCGCAAGGTGCTGGCGCTGGTGCCGAGTCACCACAACCACGCGCTCGGCGAGCGGATCGGCATCCGCCTCGACGTCGATCACGTCGTTGCGTTTCCTCCGGAGGGTGACGCCGCCCACTCGATGATCGCCGCGTCGTCGGCGTCGCCGTAACCCGCGCTGACCGCCGCGTCGAATGCGGCCTGCGCGGCGCGCGCGAACGTCGCGTCGACGCCCAGCCGCGCGGCGAACTCGACGGCGATCGTCACGTCCTTGGCGAGGATCTTCGTCGCGGCGCGCGGTGCGAGATCGCCGGCCAGCGCGCGCGGCACGCGATCGCCGAAAATCCAGCTCGCGCCCGAGCTTGCGCCGACGACCTCGGCAACCTGCGCCGGATCGAGCCCCGCGCGCCGCGCGAGCGCAAGCGCTTCGGCCGCCGCGGCGAGGTTCACCGCAGCGAGCAGGTTGTTCACGATCTTGAACCTTGCCGCGTCTCCCGCAACGCGGCCAACGCGAAACACCCTGCCGGCGAGCCGCGCGAATACGGGCTCGCAGCGCGCCAGCGCAGCGGCGGGTCCGGCGGCCATGATCGTCATCGTCCCGGCATGCGCGCGCGCCGGGCCGCCGGACACGGGCGCGTCCACGAGCACGAGGCCCGACACCGCGAGGCGCGGCGCCAGTTCCGCGACATAGTCGGGCGGCAGCGTCGACGACAGCACGAGCACGCGTCCGGGAGCGGCAGATGCGGCAAAGCCGTCGGCGCCGAACAGCACGTCGTCGACCTGCGCGGCGTCCACGACCAGCACGATCGCGATATCGCACGCGCGTGCGACCGCTGCCGACGAGGGAGCGATGTCGGCGCCGAGGGCGCGCGCCTCGCGTTCGGCCTCGACGCGAACGTCGCGAACGCAAGTACCGAAGCCGGCGCGCCGCAGGCTCGCGACCACGCCCATGCCCATTGCGCCCGCGCCGATGACCCCCACCGGCGCAGTCGTCATGGGCGTCCCTGCGACGCTGCCGCCGTCATGGCTTTTTGGGAAGCTCGTACGGCTTGCAGAGCATGCGCACCGTCTGGCGCTCCTGCGACAGCTCGAGCGTGAGGTCGCGGCCGCGCAGTTCCCAGACGCCGTTGGTGTAGCGCAGCCCGGAAGCCACCGGGACCTGATAGAGAATCACCCGCGTGGCGTCGGGCATCAGCAGGCGTGCTTCGCCCTCGGCGAAGCGGATGAGGATGCGTTCGCCGGCGTGATCGCACTCGACGGTGCTGCGAGCGGCTTCCTCTTCCTCCTTCGTGGGCCCGCCGCTCTGGCAGCCCGCCAGCGAGAACGCCGCGATCGCGAGCGCAGCGGCACACTTTCGACGCATCGGCATCGCGACTCTCCTAATGTGTGGCGGCGACGGCCGGGTCTGCCGGCGCGAAGCGGACCGCCACCGGATACGACAGCACTTCGATCTGACCGCCGCCTGCGCTCGCCTGCCGCATCGCATCCCACCACGGCGCGCCGAGCAGGTCGCCGTGAAACGCGATGAACGCATTGCGCAGCTGCGGGTCGGTCAGCAGGAAGGTCGCGAACTCCTCGGGGAAGATGTCGTGCGGGCCCACCGAGTACCACACGTCGCTGGACATGTCGTCCCAGCCGGGCGGCGGCAGCGGGATCGACCGGAAATTGCAGTCGGTCATGTATTCGATCTCGTCGTAGTCGTAGAAGACGATGCGGCCGTAGCGCGTGACGCCGAAATTCTTGAACAGGAGGTCGCCGGGAAAGATGTTGATCGCCGCGAGCTCGCGCAGCGCGTCGCCGTAGTCGCGCATCGCACGGATGCGCTGCGCCTCGTCGGCGTCGGAGAGGAAGAGGTTGAGCGGCGTCATCCGCCGCTCGATGTAGAGGTGGCGCACGACGACGAAGTCGCCCTTGTGCTCGATCTGCGACGGCGCGACGTCCGCGAGCTCGGCCAGCAACTCCGGCGTGAAGCGGTCGCGCGGGATGGCCACGTCCGAGTATTCGAGGATGTCCGTCATGCGGCCCGCGCGGTCGTGGTGCTTGACGAGCGCGTACTTCTGCTTGACGCGCGCGCGGTCGGTGTCCTTCGACGCCGCAATGCGGTCCTTGATCACCTTGAACACGTATGGATACGACGGCAGCGTGAACACCGTCATCACGAGACCCTTGATGCCCGGCGCGATGATGAGGCGGTCGGTCGAATGCTTGAGGTGATGGAGGAAGTCGCGATAGAAGAGCGTCTTGCCGTGCTTCTGCAGCCCGAGCATCGTGTAGAGCTCGGAGGCCGTCTTGTCCGGCACGATGTCGCGCAGGAACGCGACGTACGCCGACGGCACTTCCATGTCGACGAGGAAATAGGCGCGGTTGGCCGAGAACAGCAGCGCCAGCTCCATCGGGTCGGCGAGCAGCGCGTCGACGTACAGCTTGCCGCTGGCGTCGTGCTTGAGCGGCACGACGAAAGGTTGTGACGCCATGCCGTTGACGATGCGCCCGACGACGTAGGCCGTCTGGTTGCGGAAGAACAGCGACGACAGCACCTGGATCTGGAAGTTGCCTTCCATCACGAACGGCCGCCGCAGGCGGCGGCGCATCGCAGACAGCACGCGGCGCATGTCGCGGCGGAAGTTCGCGAAGCGCCGGTCGAGCTTCAGGTCGAGCGTGAGGTCGATCAGCGCGTGGCGCAGGCCGCCCTGCTCGGGGTAGTAGCTGCGGTACGACGGCGCGTCGGCGTCGAGATATTCGGTCGACGCCATCGGCCGGACGAACATGAAGCGGTTGTGGAAGTACGTCCGGTGCAGGAGGCGGCACGAGACGCTGTTGAAGAACGTCTCCGCACACTCCGGCTGGCGGTGATCGATCAGCAGGCCGATGAATGCGAGCTTGACGCGCTCCCACAGCGCGTCGGCGCCGCTGCCGTCGAGGCCGGCCGAGCGGAACTCGCGCTCGACCCGCTCGACGGTCTCGGTGACGCGGCGGTCGTAGAAATCGATGCGGTCGCGGGCAACATGGCCGATCGCAAGCCAGTTCGCCGCCTCGAAGTAGCGCTTCGCGGCGCGCGCGCACTCGCGGAAAAGCGCGTAGTGACGGTTGAAGCCTTCGAGCAGGACGCGCGCGATCGCCGGCGCGAGATCTTCGGCAGGCTGGACCGGCGCGAGGATGGGGCGGGGCGCAGCTGTCGCGGGACGATCCGGCGTCCCGGACGCGGTCATGGGAGTGTCTCCGTGCTGCGCACTCCGGTGCGATTCGCGCGTGGGATGGCCATGCGACGGTTACTTCGTCGCCTCCTTGAGTTTCTCGATCTGCTCGTTGTAGCCCTTCACCGCGTTGTTGTATTCCTCGATCGCCGCGTTCGACGCCTTGTTGTACGGCTCGGCCAGCGCGCGCTGGTCGTTGATGAATTTCTTCATGCAGTCGCCCCACGCGGTGTAATCCCGTTGCCAGCCGCGGCGCTGCAGGTCGCTCGCGAGCGCGCCCGGCATCTCGCCGGGTTTCTGGCAATTGGGCTTGGCCACGTTGGCGTCACCAGCAGCGGGCGGCGGGCGCGGGCGCAGGCGCCTGCGCCTGGGCGGCGCCGGCGAATGCGCCGGCGGTGAACAGAATCAGCAATGGGCGGCGAAGGCTCATTGAAACCTCGGGTGCAAAACGATGAGTTTAGCAGTCCACCGCGGGGACCTTGCCGTCACGACCAGCGGAGGAAGCGGCCCAGCGCGGTGAGGCCGAGGCCGACGAGGTCGGCGGTCAAGTCCGCGCCCTCGGCTGCGCGGGCGCGCGCCATGTCGCGTTCCAGCTGGGCGAGCGCGATGATCGCCTCGCCCCGGCGGTCGGGATCGGGCGCGGTGCGCCGCCGCTCGGCCGCGTCGAGCTCGCCGAGCGTGCGCCCGACGGCGTCCGGGTCGAGCACCATCAGCGGCGAACTGCAGTAGCTGCAGGTCGTCGTCTTCGCGAGGTCGACCGGTGCGCCGCAGCTGCTGCAGCGGATCGTCTTCACGTTCTCCGCGAGGCGCGCAAGCTCGCGCGGCTCGAGCGGCCGGACGAAGTTCTTCTCGCGCATGAACTGGAAGAACGGCGTCAGCCGGCCGTGGCCGTAGCGGCAGCGGTAGTACGCGAACCGCGTCGTGTGCTGGATGTCCTGCGTCGCAGCGAGGACCGTGTCGCAACGCGGGCAGTTCAGCGGCGGCGAGAGGGCCCGCGGCGGGTCGCGATGCGCCGCGTGGATCGCGCGAAACAATTCGAGCGTGCCACCGGGCGTGAGCTGGAGGCTCTCGAACGTGTCGAACCAGATCGCCTGGCACGTCGCGCAGAGATCGACGGTGAGCGAACCGAGCGGCTTGCGGTCGAGCTCGACCGCCGCCATCGGCGCCCGGCAGCCGGGGCAGGGCGCGGCGCGCGACGCGCGCGTTGCCGTGACTGCGCTCAGACCTGGCGCGCCTCGAACGTGTTGCAGTTGCGCGGATCGCCGCTGTCGAGACCGACCTTGAACCAGCGCTGCCGTTGCTGCGCGGTGCCATGGGTGAATCCGTCGGGCACGACGTAGCCCTGTGTCCGTTTCATGATCTGGTCGTCGCCTACGGCCGCGGCGGCGCGCATGCCTTCCTCGAGGTCGCCGGGCTCCAGCAGGTTGCGCTTCTGCGCGAAAAAGCCCCAGACGCCGGCGTAGCAATCGGCCTGCAGCTCGAGGCGGATCGACAGCGCGTTGCGGCTGCGCTCGTCCAGCCGTTGCGATTGCGCGTCGAACTGGCCCATCGTGCCGAGCAGGTTCTGCACGTGATGGCCGACCTCGTGCGCAATGACGTAGGCCTGCGCGAAATCGCCCGGCGCGCCGAAGCGGCGCGACAGCTCGTCGAAGAACGCCGTATCGAGATAGAGGTTGCGGTCGCCCGGACAGTAGAACGGGCCGACTGCGGCGCTGGCCATGCCGCAGGCCGAGCTCACGCGGCCGCTGAACAGCACCAGCTTCGGCGGGTCGTAGCGCGTGCCCATCGCCTTGAACAGCGCCGTCCAGACGTCCTCGGTATCGCCGAGCACTTTTTTGCTGAGCTGCCTTTCCGGCGTCGTGGGCGCGGGTGTCGAAGCCTTCTGCTGCGGTCCGTAGCCCGGCGGCGCCGATTGCGGTGGCGCCTGCTGGATCGGGCCGCCGCCGCCTATCACTCCAAGCATTTCGAGCGGATTGATGCCGAAGATCAAGCTGACGATGACGATGAGGATCAGCGCGCCGCCGCCCAGCCGCATGCCGCCGCCCAACGGGAAGCCGCCGCCACCCGATCCCGAGCGTTCCTCGACGTTCTGGCTTTCGCGCATGTCGCCCCAACGCATGACTCTCTCCTCGTTACGGTTTCAGCGCGCGGTAAAGAAACGGCAGGCTGACGTCCATACGATAGTCGATCGACGAGTGATTGTCATCGAACTCCTCGTAGACGTGCGCAACGCCGTGCTGCGTCAGCCGCTTGGACAATATCCGGGCGCCGTAGTGCAGGTGGTACTGATCGCGCCAGCCGCAGTCGATGTAGAGCCCGCGCAGCGTCTTCAGGTTGGCCTTGAACGCAGCGACCATGTTCACCGGGTCGTGCTTCTGCCACGCCTTCCAGCGCGCGGGAATGATCTCACCCGTCTCGAGATTGAACGGCAGGCGAAAGCCCAGCGGTGCCTTGGGATCGGGGTCGTAGGTTGCCGCCATCGCCACGTTCATCAGCGCGTGCGCTTCCGAGTCCGACAGCTTTTCCTTCGCCCAGACGTGTTGCAGGAAGCGCTGGACGCGGCCGTCGTCGATGCCGCGATCGGCGCCGCGCTCGTCGGCCAGGATGTTGACGCGGCCCGGCATCCGCCGGCGGCGGCGGTGGCGATCGAGCTCGTTGAGCGTGCGCGGCCAGTCGGTGAGGTAGCAGAAGTCGAACAGCGCGTCGCCGGAATGATTCGCCGCCGCGCCCCACGTCTTCGGATAGCGCATCACGTGGACCATCGCGCCATAGCCGCCCGACGACTTGCCGAACAGCCCGCGGTGGTCGCGCGACGCGAGCGTGCGGAACTCGCGGTCGACGAAGGGCACGATCTCCTGCGTCAGGTAGTCCGCGTAGCGCCCCATCGCGGACGTGTTGATGTACTGATTGCCGCCGAGGCTCGTGAAGCAGTCGGGAAACACGACGATCGCGGGACCCATGCGCCGCGCGTGCGTGAGGCGCGCGAGCCGTTCCGGGAGGTTCTCGTCGAACGGACGCCAGTTGAGGTGCGCGAGCCCCGAGCCGGTGTAGCCGACGAGGTCGTAGAGCACCGGATAGCGCCGCCCCGGTCCGCTCGACTTGCCGCGCGTCGCGCCCCGGTCGTAGCCCGGCGGCAGCCAGACCCCGAACTCGCCGGACGTGCGGATCGCCGAGCGGATTGCCGGCGAGGATCCTGGAATGGTGCTCGACGAGGACCGTCGTGCCTTCGATGCCGGTCGGGCGCTTGCGTGCCATGCGATGTTGTTTTCGTGGTCGGCCGTGCGTGCGCGGCGCGGCGGACCCCGATTGTGCCGGGGCGGGGTGGCGGCGGCAAATGCTTGCTTGACGGGCCGCCGCCCCCGGCACCTCACGCGGCGAGTGCCGCGGGCGCCATCTGCGCTGCCTCCACCTGTGCGATGCCGTTGATCACCGCCGCGATGCGGCCGGCGTCGCGAAGCTGCTGCGCCGTCATGCCGTCCTCGCGCAACGTCCTGTAGTGCGACCGGACGCAGAACTCGCACTTGCCGACGATCGACGCCGCGAGCGCGTACAGCTCGAAGCTGCGCCGATCGACGCCGCCGTGCGTCGCGTAGGCGTTCATCCGCAGCTCCGCCCGCAGCGTCTTGAGCTCCGTCGTCGCCGGCCATCTCGACATACGGATACCAGACGTTGTTCATGCCCATCAGCGCCGCTGCGGTGAGGGCGCCCTGCACATGTGTCGCGTCGAGCGCTTCGTGCGTCGACAGCGCGGCAACGAGGGCGGGCGCCTTCGCGGCGAACGCCGCCGCGAGCGCCGCCCCCGCCGCTTCGGCGGGGGTGAGGCTCGAACGCGCGATCACCGCGTCGAGGTTGAGCCGGAGATCCTTTGCATAGTCCGGGATCGAGTCCTTGATCGACTGCAATGCATTCATCACCGTGTCTCCTTGTCTTCGAAGTGTCGATCAAAGCGTTCCGCCGCCGACCTCGCGATTGCACGGGCACAGCTCGTCGGTCTGCAGGCCGTCGAGGATGCGCAGCACTTCCTCCGGATTGCGCCCCACGTTGAGGTTGTTCACCGACACGTGCTGGATGACGTTGTCCGGGTCGACGACGAACGTCGCGCGAAGCGCCACGCCTTCCTTCGGGTCGCGCACGCCGAGCTGGTCGACGAGCGAGCCGGTCACGTCGGCGAACTGCCAGTGGTTGAGGCTCGTCAGGTCGGCGTGGTCGCGCCGCCAGCCGAGCTTTGCGAACTCGTTGTCGGTCGAGCCGCCAAGCACCACGGCGTCGCGATCCTCGAAGTCCTTCGCGAGCCTGGCGAAGCCGACGATCTCGGTCGGGCAGACGAACGTGAAGTCCTTCGGGTAGAAATAGATCACCTTCCACTTGCCGGGGAACGACTCCTCGGTGACCGGCGCGAACGCCGATTGCCCGTTTTCCTCGTGGCGGTTGAATCCGGGCTTGACGCCAACGACGTTGAACGCTTCGAGCTTCTGTCCTACGGTTTTCATGCGGCACTCCTTCGTGCGGTTGGGGACGCTCTGGCAGGTGGGTCCGCATCCCCATAATTCAATTTAATTGTTGTTATTGAATACTTAATAATATGTTATGAGTGGATGCCGCCGCGGGCCGGCATGCTGCGCTGCACGTTGCCGCGCGCGTGCAGGACGCCTAGATTGGTGCGCATCGCAATGACGGGAGCGGGAAATGCAGAATCGCGAATCCGATCGAGGCAGGTCCGATTGCCTGCGTGGTGCGCTGGTGGCTGCGGCCGCAACGCTGGCGGTGGCGGGCGCGCACGCGAGCATGCCGTCGATGGCCGAGTGTCTCGAAGGCTCGGACTTCATCGCCAACGCGGCGCTCGCGCGCGACCACGGCATCGCCCGCGACGCCTTCGTCGAGCGGCTCGAGGCAGACATGATGCTGATTCACGCGTTTCCACCGGAGCTTCGCTGGTTCGTCAAGGACGCCGACGACGAGCGCTTCCTGCACGGTCAGGTCGAGACGGTGTTCGACGCGCCGGCGGCGCCGGACGACCACCGCAACGCCTTCCTGCGCGCCTGCTTCCGCCGCTTCGAGGTGTGATAGTGAGGACGCGAACGAGGATGCGCACGGGACACACACGACGACGCGTTAGAATCCGGCGGCGCGCCCGAACCTTCGCGCCCGCCGTGTATCGCGAACCTCCGCTTCCAGACGATCTTCCGCCCGAAGGACGCGCCGTTGCCCATGCGCTCGTCACGCGCCGGTCGGTGCGCGGCTTTCTGCCGACGCCGGTTCCGCGCTCGACCGTCGAGTCGATCCTCGCGCTCGCCGCGCGCGCGCCGTCGGGGACCAACTGCCAGCCGTGGAAGGTGTACGTCTGCACCGGCGCCGTGCGCGACGCGCTGTCGCGCGAGCTCGTCGACGCGCACTTCGCCGCGACCGGTGAGCACACCGAGGAGTATCCGTACTATCCGCGCAACTGGCGCGACCCGTATCTCGCGCGCCGCCGCAAGCTGGGCTGGGACCTCTATGGGCTGCTCGGAATCGCCAAGGGGGATCGCGCCGCGACCGCGCGGCAGCACGCGCGCAATTACGAGTTCTTCGGCGCGCCCGTCGGGCTGTTCTTCACGCTCGACCGCGATCTGGAGCTCGGCAGCTGGCTCGATACCGGCATGTTCATCGAGGCGGTGATGATCGCCGCGCGCGCGTACGGCCTGCATACGTGCCCGCAGGCTGCCTTCACCCCGTTCCATCGGATCGTCCGCCGCCATCTCGCGATTCCCGACGGCGAGATCCTGCTGTGCGGCATGGCGCTCGGCCACCTCGATTCCGACGCGATCGCCAACCGGCTCAATACCGAGCGCGAGCCGGTAGCCGGATTCACGCGGTTCCTGCCCGACGTTCCGTGACAGAGGAGTCCGCCGCCTCGAATGCCGCGCCGCCCACGCGCGCCACGCTGTTCCTCGCGTTCCTGAAGATGGGCCTGCTCGGCTTCGGCGGCGTGCTTCCATGGGCACGGCGCGTACTCGTCGAGGAGCGCCGCTGGCTCTCCGAACGCGAATTCGCCGAATTGCTCGGCCTGTGCCAGATCCTGCCGGGGCCGAATGTCGTCAACCTGTCGGTGATCCTCGGCGCGCGATGGCACGGCGCGGTGGGCGCGTTGCTGGCGATCACCGGAATCCTCTTCATCCCGGTGTTCGCCGTGCTGCTGATCGCGACGTTCTACGCGTCGGTGGCGCAGTCGCCGGTCGCGCGCAGCGCGATCGCCGCGGCATCGGCTGCGGCGGCCGGCCTGATCATCGGCACGGCGATTCGGCTGTTGAAAGGGTCGCAGCTGCCGCCACGCGGCCTCCTCGCTGGCTGCGATCGTGTTCGCCGCCGTCGCGATCGTGCAGGCGCCGCTGCTCTGGGTGCTCGCGGTCGCCGTGCCCGCCGCGATTGCGTTCGAATGGTATCGGTCGAGATGAGTGCCCCGGCCCGGTGAGCGCGTCGCCCGACGTGCTGTTCGAGATCGCGTGGCGCTTCGCGTCGCTGTCGCTGCTCGCGATCGGCGGCATCAACGCCCTCCTGCCCGAGTTCCATCGCGTCGTCGTCGACGTCGAGCACTGGATGACGAGCGCCGAGTTCGCCGACCTGTTCGCGCTGGCACAACTGGCGCCCGGTCCCAATGCGATGGTGGTGTCGCTGCTCGGATGGAAGGTCGCCGGCATTGCCGGTGCGTTCGTGGCAACTGTTGCCGCCTGCGGGCCGTCGTCCCTCGTCTGCTTCTTCGCGATGCGGCGCTTCGAGCGGATGAAGGCGGCGAAGGTGCGGGTGATCATCCAGCGCGCGCTCGCGCCGATCGCGATCGGGCTCGTGTTCGCGAGCGGCTACACGCTGGCGCGCGCGGCCGACCGCTCGGCGGTTGCGCTCGCGCTGACCGTGATCGCAGCGGCGGTCATCGCCTGGACACGCGTCAATCCCGTCTGGGTGCTGGCAGTGGCCGCGGTGGTGGGCGTGGCCGGGCTCGGCTAACGCGCCGCTTTTGGGCTGCGGCCACCCGAGCATCGTGCCCCGGCATCCCGATGCGCCGCAGAGGCATCCGTAGTCGCGCCTGATCTTCGCGGAGATGCGTCCGGCGAGGCTCAATTTGTAGTCGTACGCGAGCTCCTCGCCTTTGCGGATCGTGCGCCGCGCCTCGATGAACACGCGGCCATCGTCGTCCTCGAAGGGTTCGCAGTTCGGATCGCAGGAATGGTTGATCCAGCGCGCCGCGTTGCCGCGTACGGACGCGTCGATCAACTTTCCATCGTTCAGCTCGAACAGAAACGTGTGGAACGGGTTGTCGGGGTCGCTGTCCGGCCGCCGCACGGCCTCGCGCATGGAAATCCTCTCGCCGCGATACTCGACGATGCAGGTACCTTTGCGGATCGTCCGGCCCGCGAACACGCCGCGGCCGTGGATGGGGGAGTTGCGTACGACGTAGATGGGCGTCTTGCGGGCTTTCGCTTCGGGCATTTCGACGGTGCAGTGGTTGTACGGGGCTCCATTGTCGCAAGAGATCGCGTTGCGAGCCAGTCGCGCGACGTGACGACGTGTCGACGCGACGAACCCCGCGCCAGCCGCGTCAGGGCTTCTTGTCGTCATCCTCCTTGCGACGCTTGTCGTTTCCCTTCCCCTTCCCCGGGGCGTCGTCGCCTTGCGCCTGGTTCGCGGCGGGTTGCGGTGGAGCCTTTGGCGCGGCTTGTTGTACTGGCGCAGGTTGCGGTGGCGCCTTTGGCGCGGCTTGCTGTGGCGGCGCAGGTTGCGGTGGGGGCTGCGGTGGGCCCCTGGGCGCGGCTTGCGGTGGTGGTGCTGGCTGAGGCGCCGCTTGCGGCGCAGGCGCACGTGGCGGCGCGACTTCGCTGCGTTGAGACGCGCCGTTCCCGGGGCGTCCGGATTCTGCCGCACGCTGCACGGGGGGTGGGACCGGCGCCGGCTGTGCCGTCGCCGCAGGCGGTGCGGGCACTACGGCTTGCTGTGGCGGCGGTTGCTCTCGCTGCTGTGGTTGCGGCCGCCGCTGTTGCTCCTGCGGCTTTGGCCCTTGCGGCGGCTGTGACTGCTGTGCTTGCTGCGGCGTGCTCTGGCTGTGTGCTTGCTGCGGCTGTGCCTGTTGTGCTTGCTGTGGCTCCGCTTGCGCCTGCGGCCGTGGCGCGGCGGGCGCGTTCTCCTGCGCGGGTCGCGATTGCGCTCCACGCTGATCGCGGGATGGCGGACCCTTCGCGTTCTCGCGCGGTGCCGGCTCCTGCCGATCCATGACATCGCCACCACGAAGCGACGGCGGTAATGCGGCGGGCGTCGGCGGCGCCGCGCGCTGTTCGGGAGGCGGCGGACCCTTCGCGTTGCTGGTCGGCGCCTGCGGCGGCTCACTCTTTGCGTCCTGGCGCGGACTCGCCGGGGGCTGCAACGGCGCTTTCATGTCTTCCCGGGGACTAGCCGTGGACGGCGGCGGCGCGGGGACCGGCGCTGGCGCTGCACCGGGTTGCGTAGTCCGACTGGTGTCGCTGCCCTTGCCGGACCCTTTGCCACGCTCCGCTGCGGAATTGCCGCGCGGCATCTGCGCCGGTGGCGCATTGGGGTCGACCGCCTTGACTACACGCGCCGACGGCATCGCCGGCGAGGGTGCGGCCGGCTGCCCCGGGCCCGACCGTGCCGTGTCGGCGGCCGCGCGATCGAGCGGCCTGCCCGGCGCCGTGCGCAGCGCGGGCAGCTTCGACTCGAGCGGCACGGGCGCGGGCGGCGGTGCGGCCTTCGCAATCACCTGCTTTTGCATCGCCGACTGCGGGGCCGCGCGCGCGGCCGGCGAAGCGCCCGTCACGCTTTCGCGTTGCGGCGCCACCTTGGCGAGCGGGATCACTTGGGCCTTGTCGAGCAGCTGCCGATCGACCGCGAATGCGGCGCGCTGCACGGGTTGTGCCTGTGTGAACACCGCGGGCGACACCGCGGTGATCGCGGCGGGTCGCGCGAAATTCGCGTAGCGGACGTCCGTCACGCGATCACGGCTGTTGTAGATGTTGGTGACGTACGTCGTGTTGATCACCGTGTTCGTGACGTTGACGCGGGTGAAGTAATCGCGGCTGACCGTGTAGGCGGGTCGATAGACCTCGCCCGGTCCGAGCGGGAACCAGCCGATCGCCTGCCCACTCGACACCGACAGCGAGAAATTCGCACCGCCGACGAACGCCACGAGTGCGGGCGCGTAGACCGCACGCTGCCGAACGGGCCCCGGCACCCATCCCCAACGATCCTCGACGAGCGCCCAACGGCCATAGTGGAACGGCGCGAAGCCCCACGGGGCGTCGTCGACCCACGACCATCCCCACGGATCGATCCACGCCCAGTGGCCGTTGCGGTAAGGCGCCCAGCCCGCGGGCACCGCACGCGGCGTCCACACGTTGCCGATGTTGGCGACGCTGCGCCACGTTCCGTACGCGTCGAGGTCCTCGTAGCCGATGACATCCGGCGCTACATAGCGAGCCGACGGCAGCCGGTCATAGCGCGCGTCGCGGGTTTGCGCCCATCGCTCGAACGGATCCGGCGGAGGAAGACCGAGCGCGACCGAGTCGCGCAAATCCGTACCCCGGAAGCGAACGGCTTGTCCACCGGCAATCCGGTACGCGGCGCCGTCGCCGTACACGGTGCCTTCACCGCTGCGCACGTCGACTGTCGACGTGCCGTCGTCGGGGTCGACGTCGAAGCGGTACACGCCAGGCGTCGCCACGACGAACGCGAAATTCGGCGTGTCGATCTCGATCTGTTCTCCGCCGACAAGGCCACGCACGCGCAAGTAGACCGTTCCCTGCGTGAGCTGGAACTGCTGCATCCGATCGTCGAGGTTGACAAGCGTGACGTTGGTCAACGCACCCATGCGCACTGCGGCACCGGCGAACTGGATCTCGACGCGCCCATCGGCATCGGACCACAGCCGATCGCCGGTGACGAGAGGCCGGTTCAAGTTTGCGCGAACCCAATCGTTGTCCCCCGCCGGCGAAAAGCTGACCGCACCTTCCGCGAACGCAAGACGCGCCACGCGCGATGGCGGATCAGCGAGCGCCGTGGCGATCGGAAGGAAGGCCATGACAGCCGCCGCGGCGAGCCAGCGAACAAGTACGCGTTGCGGGGATTGTCGTTTCATTCTTGCTCCAGTCTTCGTCGCGTTGTCGGACAGCGCTCGCTCACGGCATCCGTCTCGCACCTACGACATTGCGCGTCGCGCGCGCGCTGACGTGTAATTTGTGCAAAGGAGACGCAGAAATGCTCGCGCAAGCCCGTGCGGGGGTTTTCGTCACATGGAGGCGTGCAATGCGCGTGCCAACGAAACGACACGTTTGGTTACGCATGCACGCGCGACATCAACTGTGATTCAATGACGTCATGACGATTGCCAACACAACCGCGCAGCGATCACGTGGCGTCGCGCTCGCGCTGGGATTCCTCGCCGGTGCGGTCGCCGTGTTGACATTCCACCAGGGCGCGATCGCGTTGCTGACCGCGACCGGCGCGATCAACGGCAACCTGTACTCCTTGCGTCCGGTCGCGCCGTTCGGCGTGCCGCAGATCGCGTCGAACGCGTTCTGGGGTGGCGTATGGGGCGTGGTGTTCGCCGCGATCGCGCCGCGTGACCGTCGCAGCGCCGGCTACTGGCTTGCGGGCATCGCGCTCGGCGCGTTGGCATTGCCGATGGTCGGCTGGTTCATCGTCGCGCCGCTCAAGGGTCAGCCGGTCGCCGCGGGATGGAACGGCGCGCGAATGGGCCTCTCGATGCTGATCAACGGCGCGTGGGGCCTGGGCGTCGCGGTTATTTACGGCATGCTGCAGCGTCGGCCGGCCGACGCCTGACGCCGCTTTACCCGCGCTTCTCGGCCGCCGCCGCGTCCACGCGATCCACCGCGGCGAGCGCAGGAAACCAGCGCATCCACAGCGCGACGACGGCCAGCGTTCCCAGCCCGCCGATCACGACCGATGGCACGGTGCCGAACCACGCGGCCGTCAGTCCCGACTCGAACTCGCCCAACTGGTTCGACGTGCCGATGAACAGCGCGTTGACCGCGGACACGCGGCCGCGCATCTCGTCGGGCGTCTGCAGCTGGACGAGCGACTGCCGCACGACGACGCTGACCATGTCCGCTGCGCCGAGCGTCATCAGCGCGAGCAGCGACAGCGGGAAAGACCGCGAAACGCCGAAGACGATGGTCGCAAGTCCGAACACCGCCACGCCTGCGAACATCAGCTTGCCCGCGTGCGCGCGGAGCGGATGGCGCGCGAGGTACAGCGCCATCGCGAGCGCGCCGATCGCAGTGCTGGAGCGCAGCACGCCCAGGCCCCACGGTCCCGTTTGCAGGACGTCCCGCGCGTAGATCGGCAACAGCGCTGTTGCACCGCCGAGCAGCACGGCGAAAAGGTCGAGCGAGATCGCGCCGAGCACCACCGGCCGGCTGCGGATGAAGCGAATGCCGGCCAGCACCGAATCGAGGTCGACCTTTTCCGTGCGCGGAGGCCGCCGCGCGAGCCGGATGAGATGGATGAGCACGCCCGTCAGCAGGAACAGCGCGACGCTCGTCGCGTACACCGCGGCCGGACCGGCCACGTAGACGAGGCCGCCGATGGCGGGGCCGGCGATGACCGCAGACTGGGTAGCGGCGGAATTGCTCGCGATCGCGCGCGCAAAGAGCTCGCGCGGGACGAGCGATGGAAGCAGCGCCGCCATCGCGGGCATCTGGAATGCGCGCGCCGCCCCCACGATGAAGATCAGCGCGAAGATCGATGCCTCGGTGATCCAGCCCTGGTGGCTGCCGAGTGCCAATCCGCCGGCCGCGCAGGCCTCGACGATCATGCACGCCTGCAATACCCGACGGCGATCGAAGCGGTCGGCGGCGTGACCCGCGGCGAGGACGAGCACGAAGGCCGGCAGGAACTGCGCGAGTCCCACGAAGCCCAGGTCGAGCGCGCTGCCGGTCAGCGAATAGATCTGCCATCCGACGCCGACCGCGAGCATCTGATGCGCCACCATCGCCGCGACGCGCGCGAACCAGAACAGCACGAACTCCCGCTGCGCGAGCAGCGAGGCGGCGGGCAGCGGCGTTGGCGGCATCGAGTGCGCGAAGCGACGGGAAACGCGGACGCGCGGCGCACCGCCGGCAACGACCAGCGCGCACGGCGGCGGGGTCCGCCGCCGGTAAACGCGACGCTAGCGGCCTTTCGCGGTGCCGCGCGGGCGCACCGACATGCGCGGCGGCGGGGCAGCGGGGCGCTTGCCGCCGTGCGGCGCGGGCGCCTGCGGTCCGGTCTTGTTGTTCGGGCCGCGAAACGTGCCGCTCTTGCCTTTAGTCATGACGGGAATCCTTCGATGCGGCCGGCTCGACCGCCGCAACATCATGCAACGCGGCGCCGGCCCAATGCAAGCGTGCGCTCTGCTTCGCAATCGCGCTGCCGCGTCAACCCCGTGCGCCCGCGAACGTCAGGACGATCGGCGTCGTCGCCGCCGCGAGCGCCGTGGTGACGACGATCGCCGAAGCCACCGGCCCGGTCAGGACGTTGAACTGCCGCGACATCAGGTACACATTGGCGCCGACCGGCAATGCAGCGAGCATCACGATCGCCGCGGTCTCGAGCGGCGGCAAGGCAAGGAGCCGCGCCGCAGCGTAGACCGCGAGCGGATGCACGACGAGCTTCATGCACGACATCGCGGCGCTTTCGCGCCAGCCCGCGGCGAGGCCGAAACCGGCGAGACCCATGCCGAGCGCTACGAGCGACAGCGGAATCGCCGCGTTGCCGAGAAGCGCCATCGTCTGGTCGATGAAAGTCGGCATCGCGAGTCCCGTGAATCCGAACGCGGTGCCGAGCAGGATGCTGCCGACGATCGGATTCAGCACAACGCCCACCACCGTCTTCGACAGACCCTTCGATGAGAACGCGCCATGCCGCGCCCACTCCACCGATACGGTCGCGAGCGTCCACAGCAAGAGCGAGTTGAACACGAGCACGAGCGACACCGCCGCCAGCGCGCCTTCGCCGAGCGCGATCTTGGCGAGCGGCAGGCCGAGAAGCACGTTGTTGGAGAAGATGCCGCCGAGCGCGAACACCGATTGCGCGGCGCCGTCCATCCGGAACAGCGTGACCGCGACGAGCCGGCCGACGGCGTAGACGACCAGGCACGCGCCGAAGTACGCGAACAGCAGCCGCGCATCGACGTGCGGTTCGCGCGCGAAGTCGCTCATCAGCCGGAACAGCAGCATCGGAATCGCGACGGTGAACACGAAGCGCGTCAGCGCATCGCTCGCCGCCATCGGCCAGCGGCCGATCCGCGTCAGCGCGTAGCCGATCGCGACCAGCACGAAGAGCGGCGCCGTCAGCTCGACCAGGCGGAGGAACGTCGCCATGCGCGTCCTCCGACCGCGGGCGGATCAGACCGCGCGCTGGCCGATCAGCGCGAGAAACTCCTCGCGAGTCGCCTGCGACTCGCGGAATGCGCCGAGCACGGACGACGTGACCATCACCGAGTTCTGCTTCTCGACGCCGCGCATCATCATGCAGAGGTGGCGCGCCTCGATCATCACGCCGACGCCGGTGGCGCCGACGGTCTCCATCACCGCCTGCGAGATCTGCTCGGTAAGGCGCTCCTGCAGCTGCAGCCGGCGCGCGTACATGTCGACGAGCCGCGCGAGCTTGGAGACGCCGAACACCTTGCCGGTGGGAATGTAGCCGATGTGGCAGCGGCCGAAGAACGGCAGCATGTGGTGCTCGCAGAGGCTGTACACCTCGATGTTCTTCACGATGACCATGCTGTTGGTCTGCTGCGTGAAGATGGCGCCGTTGATCAGGCGATCGAGGTCGGTGCGGTTGCCGGACGTGAGGAACGCGAGCGCTTCGGCGACGCGCTCGGGGTGTGCGCGCGAGCCCCTCGCGATCGGGATCCTCGCCGAGCGTCACCAGCATCTCGCGCACGAGGTCGGTGAGGCGCGCGACATCGACTGCGCCTCGTGGCGCGGTCGCTTCCGGCGACGGGCGGCGGCGGGGCATCAGGCGATGTGCACCGCGGCGGCGCCTTCGGGGCGGCGCGCGGCCAGCACGTTGAGGGCGGCGCTGACCGCACGGTCGAACAGCGAGACGGGCTCGAGCAAAAGCGCGACGGGGCCAGTCACCAGCGCGTGCACGAGCTCCTCGGGCGCGCGGACGAACGTGTGCGTGCCGGACCTGCTTGCGAACACGTAGCGCATCCGCAGCGCGCCGGTCCAGGCGAGGCGCGCGGGCATCGGGCCGGCGTCGGAGCGGAACTCCAGCCACGTTCCCGGCACCATCTCGGCAACGAAATCGTGCGCGGCGGAAAGCACCATCCGCGTGCGCGGCTGCAGGCCGGCGCCCGCAGCCGGCGCGGCGTCGGCTTCGCGTACCGGCGCGACGCTCGCCGCCGGCGACCCGGGCAACGCAGCTGCGGCAGGCACCTTGATCGCGGCGATGTGCAGGTTGTAGAGCTCGTCGAGGAACGCCTTCGATCGCTCGGCCGGAACGGCGAGTCCTGTGCAACCCTTGCGCACCGCAGTCACCAGGCCGGGAATCATCTTGGCGAGGCGCTGCTTCTGCCCGGTGCGTTCCTTCGCGGCGACGCTCCACATCAGGTCGTCGAGCGTGCGCAGCGCCTCCGCCGTGACCACCGCGTGTTCGCCGTGCTCCTTCAGGAGCTGCGTCAGGTGGTCGGTCCAGATCGTCTCGGCGAATGCGCGCACGGCGCCGGGCACCTCCAGCCCAGCCAGGCGGTCGCGCACCGTGCTGCGCACGCGCCCGCGCTCGGCCTCGACTTTTTCGGCACCTGCCGCCGCGGCGATCGCGGGCTCGAGCGCCGCCGCCGCCTTGCGGCGCTCGCCCTCGACGACGCGTGCGATCTGCGCGCGCGCCGGATCGAACACGCCGATGTCGATCTCGAAGTTCTCGGCGAGCGTGTCGATCGCGTCGGTGGCGACGATTTCGAGCGCCTTGGCGTACTGCTCGTCGCCCGAGGCGCCGACCGACGCCGCCGCGAGCTCGTCCAGGAAACAGCGCGCCGCGTTCTTCGAATCGTGGAAGAACGACGGGTCGAGCAGCGCGGCCTTGAGGATCGGAATCTGCAGTTGTCCGATCACGTGACGCATCCGCTCGGGCAGCGACACGTCGCGGAACACGTAGTCGAACAGCAGCGCGACCACGTCCGCGGTCGTGCGGTCGCCGGCGCTCGGCAGCGCATCGCCGAGCGCGTCGCGCACCGACGGCACCAGATTGCGCGGCACGCGCGCGTCCTCGGGCGCGCCGAAGGCGCGGATCGCCTCGTCGACGACGTCCTGCGCAAGGTCGCTGCGCTGCAGCGCGGTCAGCATCTTGATCGAACCCGCCGAATCGCCGAGCGCGAGCAGCGGATCGAGCGCCGGAAACGCGTCGTCGTCGCCCGCGTCGTGCTTCGACGCCGTGGTGCCGGTCGCCGGGCGCATCGGCTTCGTGAGCGCCGCGATGCTCGCCACCAGCGTCGAGTGCGGCAGCGTGCCGCGCTCGACCACCGGCTGGCCTGCGTCGGCGTCGCCCGCGTGCGCAAGGAGGCGCTTGAACACGGGCAGCAGTTCCGCATCCTCGTCCGGACGGTACTCGCTGCGCGCGCGCATTGCCGCGTTGATCTCCGGCAGCACGCCGTGGTCGGCGAGGAAGCGGTTCAGCGCGATATAGATCTTGTTGACGCCGGGCGTCAGGTCGACGATCAGGCGGCCCATCAGCGAACGCCACACCAGCGACTCGGGATAGACCGCGCGCGACGTCGCGCCGAACGCATCGAGCACGTACACTGGCGAGAACGGGCAGTCGATCTCGTGCGACGTTCGATCGGGCATCAGCCAGTTGAAGCGCTGTTCGAGTGCGGACGCCTCGATGCGGACAAATCGCTCGAACTCGAGCGTCGCGTCGGCGATCGTCGTCTGCTTCGCGTGGTCGTCGTCGGTCAGCATCTTGACGCCGAGGCCCTGCGCGCTCGCGTCCGGCCGCCGCCCCTTGCGGCGATGGCCGGCGATCCGCCTTTCGTACATGTCGTCGATCGTCGCGCCGAACTTCTCGAGCCACGCGCCACGCTTCGCGCGGAAGTTCTCGATCTCGGTGTCCGGGATCCGCGTGTACTCGAACAGGTCGGTCGCGAGGTCGAGCGACGAGCGCGCCATGTCGATCAGTCGCGTCTTGTACTGCAGGAAGCATTCGCGCAGCAGTGCGCGCGACTCGGCGGTGCCGAGGCGACTCGCGGCGGCAGCGGGATCGGTTGCGGAAGCGGCGGCGAGCGAGTTCGATTCGGTCATGGCAACTGCGAACGGCCGCAACGACGGGAAAGCGGCGCGCCATTGTAGCCCGCATGCCGTGCGTCACGCGACCGGCCGTCTGCGAAGATCATGCGCTCGGGCGCGAATGTTGCGGGGAGATTCTTTTTGCGGCAGGCTCTCGCATCGAAGATGCCATGCGCGCTTGCGCAACGATCGGACTTCGGGCCGGTCCCGTTGCAGCTTGCAGCCCGGCGGCCGAAGTGCCTCCCGGGATTCATCCGAACGGGAGCAAGGTCATGAACTGCGCTGTCTGCGGCAAGGACAATCAAGCGGGCACGCGATTCTGCGTTCACTGTGGCGCCGCGCTCGCGGCGCCACGACCTGTCGCCCCGGCGACGGCGGCCACCAGCACGGGAACAACGACAATCGTGCGGCCCGCGCCGACGCCAGGTCCGGATACGGTCACGCGTGCGGCCGCCGCGCTCGCGCCGGACGCGGCGGGGGCGTCCGGAGCGCCGGCCTACGACACGGCAGCTCCGGGCAGTGGCGGCAAGGTGCTGTTTGCGATCGGGGTCGCGGCGCTGGTCATCGCGGCCGGGTTCGTCGGCTACAAGATCTTCGGTGGCAGCGCGGAGGTGAAGGACTCGTTCGCGAAGTTCGAAGCGCCGGCCGCTCCGCGCGAGGCCGCGCCGCCGCCGAGCGCGCGGCCGGCCGAGCCTCCTCCGGCGCCGCCGGAGCCTGCGAAGGTAGAGGACAAGGCCGCGGTTCTGCCCGTGGATGCGATGAAGAGCGAAGCGCCGAAGACCGAGGCGCCGAAGGCGCAGGCAGAGGCGGATAAAGCGAAAGGTTCTCCCGCCAGGATCGACGCCAAGTCCGAAACCAAGACCGATGCCAAGGCGCCCGTCAAGACGCCGGGCGGGGCGGCGTCCGCGATGCCGGGCGCAGCGCCAGCACCGTCCGCTTCAGCGCCTGCAGCGCGCGCGCAGCCGCCGGCACCGGCGCAGGTCGCGCCTCCACCGGCAGCGCCGGTTCAGGATCACTGGGCCCAGATGGCCGCCGCACAGCGCGAGTGCCAGAAGGAGAACGTGTTCGCGCGGGTGATCTGCGATCAGAAGGTGCGCATGCGCTACTGCAGGGACCACTGGGGAACGCTGCCGCAGTGCCCCGGCGCGGTCGCCAATCCCGACAAGGGCCAGTGACCGGACCAGCCCCGGGACGCGGCGGGGCGTCGGGGATCGCGAACTATCCTCGGCCGACGAACGGCATCTTGGTCGCCATCACCGTCATGAACTGTACGTTGGCGTCGAGCGGCAGGCTCGCCATGTGCAGCACAGCGTTCGCCACGTGCGTCACGTCCATCAGCGGCTCGATGGCGATCTCGCCGTTCGCCTGAGGCACGCCGCTCGCCATCCGCGCGGCCATCTCCGTGTGCGCGTTGCCGATGTCGATCTGTCCGCAGGCGATGTCGTACTTGCGCCCGTCGAGCGACGTCGACTTGGTGAGCCCCGTCACGGCGTGTTTGGTCGAGGTGTAGGGCGCTGAGTTCGGCCGCGGCGCGTGCGCCGAAATCGAGCCGTTGTTGATGATCCGCCCGCCGCGCGGCTGCTGCAGCTTCATCAGCTTGATTGCTTCCTGCGTACAGAGGAATACGCCGGTGAGGTTGATGTCGACGACATTCTTCCACTGCTCGAACGTCAGGTCTTCCATCGGGATGGCCGGTGCGCCGACGCCGGCGTTGTTGAACAGCACGTCGAGGCGCCCGAATGCCGCGTTGACGCGCGCGAACAGCGCGCGCACGGACAGCGGATCGGCGACGTTGGTCGGCACGGCGAGCGCCTGCGTCCCCGCGGCGCCCGCCGCGGCGATCGTCTGGTCGAGTGGTTCCTTGCGCCGACCGGCCAGCGCGACCCGGTAGCCGTTCTGCAGGAATGCCAGCGCAACGGCACGGCCGATCCCTGTTCCCGCGCCGGTCACCAGCGCGACTTTCGAATGCTTCTCCATGCTCTTGTCCCCTTTGCCCAGCGGAGACGCATTCTAGCGGCGGTGGCCGGACCGCGTGTGCCGTCTACGATCGTGTCGGCTTTTTGCCCGCCCGGTTGCCGTCCGGCGGCGGCACGTCTCTTGCTGCTTGACGGCTGCACCTGATCGCCCCCTACAATGACATTGTCATAGAAAGCGGCCAGCAGAACGCCGTCAAGGAACCCGGAGCCTCGATGAAGTGCATGATCTGCGGTGGCCAGACGCTACCGGGCGCCAAGCTGTGTCTGCCGTGCCGGGCGGCGCTGCGGCGCGCCCGGGACGACACGATTTCGGAGTTGCTGCCGCTGCCGCGCCGTCGCGAAGCGTTCGCGTTCTCGCATTCGCCCGACATCGGCAGTCCAGCGCCGCTGGCGCCGGTCGCACGGCGCGCGGAAGCCGGCGCGTCGCGCTCGCGACGACTGTCGAGCGCCCAGCTGCACGCCACGGCGGTCATTGCGTTTGTCGCTGCAGCCGGGGTCCTGACATTCATCATGACGCGCGAACTGCAGCGCGAGCGTGTTTCCGCGGGCGTCCCCGAGGTGTCGGTGCAGACGGCAACGCCGAATGGCGTCACGCCGCGCGTGTCGCCCGCGACGATGCTCGGCAACGCCCGTGACGAGAGCCGGCCGGCGCCGGTCCCCATCGATCCACAACTATCCGACGCGCCGCTCTCGGAGCCCGCGCCCGTCGAACGCAAAGCGGATCGTCCCGTCCGGGCGAAGGCGGCGGCAGCGAAGGCTCCGGTGCTGCTCGACCCGTTTCCGGCGTCAATGCCCCCGGAACCTCCGGTGATCATCACCGCACCGCCGCCGCCACCCGCGCCGCCAGTGGTCCGCGCGTCGCCGCCGGATCGCGCCCAGCTCCTCGCCGCCGGCCTTGCCCAATGCACCGGCAGTTTTCTCTCTCGCGTCGGTTGCGAGCATCGGGCCCGCGCGCAGCACTGCGAAGGACAATGGGGTCAGATTCCGCAGTGTCCCGCCGGCATTTCGAACGATCACGGCCAGTAGGCGCGTCGGCCTGCGAGATCCACCGCAGCGCCACGTAGCCGGCGAGCGACGCGAGGGCGGTCACTGCGATGCCCCACGCAATGTCGTTTGCCGCGTCAGGAACGCGCTCGATCGGCGTGCCGGGGATTTCGCATCGTGCGCGTTGCGTGCATCATGCCGTCGATTTCGATTCCGGAGGTTCGGCATGAAAAGCTACGCGCGTTTCGCGCTCGTGATCGGTGCGTTCTCGGTCGCCTCGCTCTCGGCCGTAACGCAGGCTGCGGACCCACCCAAGGGCAAGGCCCCGGCAAGCGACGTCGCGCGTGGGCGCTATCTCGCGATCATCGGTGGCTGCAACGACTGTCACACGGCCGGATACGCCCCGACGGGCGGACAGGTGCCGGAGGCGCAATGGCTGCTGGGCGACGGCGCAGTCGGCTTTCGCGGCCCCTGGGGCACGACTTACGCGCCGAACCTGCGCAAGGTCGCGGCGTCGATGACCGATTCCGAATGGGTGAAATACGTGCGCGCGTTGAAGGCGCGGCCGCCGATGCCGTGGTTCACCCTGAACCAGTGGACCGAAAGCGACCTGCGCGCGCTCCACCGCTACATCCGGCAGCTCGGCCCGCCGGGCGAGGCCGTCACGGCGTTCGTTCCGCCCGACGCGACGCCGAAGGGTCCGGTCATCCAGTGGCCGGCGCCGCCCAAATAGCGCGCGTCACGCCTGCACGTTGCGAAAGCCTGCGCATGGCTTCCTGAAGCCGAGGATGTAGGGCAGCGACCGAAGCGTGAGCTGCGCATGTCGCGCGAGGCGTTCAAGGAACGGGCGCCGCGCGACCGCCGGGACGGCGATGCTGCACGCGCGAAGGTCGAGGTAATAGGCGTCGGTGTCGCCCAGACCCTCGAGCGCCATCGGCATCGGCGACGCTTCCGCCTTGAGCGGCGCCTCGAGCATTTCGTACACCGGCTTCGTCATCAGCAGGTACTCGGGCACGGGCACGTCGTTCTTCAGCATCCGGTGCACGACGATCACATCGACGCCGGCGAGCTCGGTGAACTGCTTCACCTTCTGCAGCGCCACGTCGCCGACGTGTCCGACGAGCTTGATCTTGAGATCGCCGGTCTGCTGGCAACCATCGCAGGGACACAGCGTGTTGGTCTTGAGATCGGCCACGCGCGCATGGAAGGCGCGATGGATCGAGGCCGCCTGCCGCGCGACGAGCTCCGGCTCGAACGTGCCGTCCGGCGCGGACGGAAGATAGAAGAACGCGGCGTCGCCTTCGAGCTTCGCGAGCTTGAGCGAAGGACCCGCGGCGTCGATCACCGCTTCGAGCAATTGCGCGACGATGTCCTGCGCGTGCACAAGGCTCGTGAAATGAAACTTCATGAAGCGCGTATAGCCTCCGATGTCGGCGATCATGAGCAGGGTGGGCTGGACGGTCATGGCGTATCAGGCATCGGGTTCCACGGCCTTTACGGCGCGCTTCCCCGGCGGATGCAGCAACGAGAATAATCGAAACGGCGGCGACCGGCGCGGCCCAGCCGTGGTAGTTGATTCGCCGCCGCGCGGGACTACACTGAAGATTCGAGGGCAGGAGGACGACATGCGCACGGAATCTCTGGCACTTGTGCTGCTGACGGCCTGCGGCGCGCTGATCTCGCGGCGTGGCGAGCGCGGAGACATCCTACTTCGACGTCGCGAAAGGCGCCGGCCCGCACGACGTCGCCGCCGCGCCGGGCGCTGGCGCGCCGGTCTACTACACGGCGCAGCGCACCGGGAAGCTCGGCATCCTCGATCCCAAGTCGGCGAAGTTCGAGGAGATTCCACTGGGGCGCGGCTCGGCGCCGCATGGCGTGATCGTCGGTCCCGACGGCGCGCCGTGGATCACCGACGGCGGCCAGAACGCCATCGTGCGCGTCGACCCGACGACGCGCGAAGTCAAGGTGTTCCCGCTGCCGAAGGAGACCGGCTACGCGAACCTCAACACGCTGACCTTCGACAAGAAGGGCCGCGTGTGGTTTACGGGGCAGGGCGGCTATTACGGTCGGGTCGATCCGAAGACCGGCGACATGAAGGTGTGGGACGCGCCGCGCGGGCGCGGTCCGTACGGCATCACGACCACGCCGTCCGGCGACGTCTGGTACGCGTCGCTCGCGGGCAACCACATCGCGCAGATCGACGTCGAGACCGGCAAGGCGACAGTCGTCGACCCGCCGACGAAGGACCAGGGCGCGCGGCGCATCTGGAGCGACTCGAAAGGCCGCCTGTGGGTCAGCTACTGGAACACCGGCCACGTCGGCGTGTACGACCCGGCGGTGAAAGGCTGGAAGGAGTGGAAGCTGCCCGGCAGCGCGCATGCGTACTCGGTGTGGGTCGACGACCGCGACAAGGTGTGGCTCACCGACTGGAGCACGAACGCGATCGTGCGTTTCGATCCGACGACCGAGAAGTTCGACAGCTTTCCGTCCAACAGGGCGCAGGCCAACGTGCGCCAGATGCTCGGTCGCGCCGGCGAGGCCTGGGGTGCGGAGTCAGGGGTCGATCGCCTCGTGATGGTGCCGGCGCAGTAACGGGAGTAAAGCCCCCCTTGAGGCGGCGCCGCGGGGGCTAGTACGACGAGCGCGTACCGCTGCCGCTCATGCCGGACGCTCGGGGCGCCTGAGCCGGTGCGGCAGCGGGCGGACGTGCCACACCCGCGGCGGGCGCCGACGGGGCACCGGACGCCGGCGGCGCGATGCCGCCCGGTGAGCTCCCGCGCATCGTCTGGATTCCACCGACGATCTGATCGACCGTCAAACCGGCGGAGCCTGCGCTCCCGGTGAAATACTCGATGCCGATACACCGCTCGACTTCCATGGCAATCAGGTGCTGGCCCCGCTGGCGCAGCGCTTCACGCTCGGGCGCGCCCTTGTCGCTCAAGTCGACCGGCGCGATGGTGCCGCGATAGACGACATTGTCGCTGCGGTCGAGGATCTCGTAGCAGGTGACCGCGGCGGCCGGACCGGCGAGGGCGATCGCGAACGTTCCAAGGAGCGTGGCGGCGAGATTTGCGCGGGGCATGGCATCCTCCCAATTCGATGCCCCCATCGTAGTGCGCCCGCCGGTGGCGCGCAATGCGGGACGACGGGCGGCGCGTTTTGCCCTTGGGCTGTGCGGCATCGGCACCACGCCGCCGTTGCCGCCGCGCGATCCGCCGCCGGCCGCTACGTCTGGCGCGGATCGAGGGCGTCGCGCAGGCCGTCGCCGACCAGGTTGAACGACAGCACCAGCGCGAAGATCGACACGCCCGGC
Organism: uncultured beta proteobacterium; assembly: GCA_963851465.1. GTDB lineage: Bacteria > Pseudomonadota > Gammaproteobacteria > Burkholderiales > Casimicrobiaceae > VBCG01. The sequence continues at coordinate 215,973 of CAWKPJ010000002.1, read as the reverse complement.
CACACCGCCATCCACGGCGCGTGATCGAGGTAATTCTTCGCCGTATTGAGCATGCTGCCCCAGCTCGGCGACGCGGCCCGCCGCGTCGATCAGGTGCAACTGGCGATGGTCGCGACCGGCGTCCGCGGCGGTGAGCGCCTGCACCACGATACGGGCGCCTCGCCGCGTTCGAGCGCGTCGAGCGCCGGCAGCGCATAGAGCGGGTTGACGAGCGCCTGCGTGGCGAGCGCGCCGACACCGCTCCTCGCGTGCGGGCACAGCGCGCCGACGGCGAAGAAGCGGCTGGCAACCGCGACGCCGAAACTGCCGTCCGCGGCGCGTGCCACGATGGACCAGGTCATGCGCGATTCTGGCAGATCGCGCTTGCGCCGCGGCGGGGACGCGGGGCGCCCCCGCCGTTCACGCCATCAATGGAGCTGGCCGCGGATCTCGCCGCCGGGCGCGAGGCTGCTGTGCACGTTGCCGTAGGCCTTCCCCGCACGAATCGCCCGGATGATCTCATCGAGCTCGCCGGCTCCGATCAATTGGCCGGGTACCGGCGTGACGTTGTTGGACGTCAGCGTTCCGGTGACCGTTCCTCCGGGCGACGGGCACGCCGGCGTACCGGCAGGTCCGGGATTGGTGCCTGTACCGCACAGCCACAGGACAATCCCGCCGTTGACTCCAGCCTGCGCGACGTGGATGTGCGCCTGCGTGACGTTCCCCTGTAGACCCTCGAACGTCAGCTCGTAGTCAATCGTTCCCTCGCGATCGTTGATGAACAGGCGCAGCGAGCCCGACGCCGCGCTCGTGTTTACGGGCACTTCCTCGAACCCGGTCAGAGTTACGTTAACCCGTTCGCCGGCGGCGGGCGCGGCTGCGAGCGCAAGGGCAGTTCCGGCTACCGCGGACAAGGTGAGCAGCGTGCGACGCATCGTCATCGTTCTTCTCCTCGAATCGAAAAGCGACCGCTGAAAGGTTTGATTTGGGGTACGGCGGCCGCAAAGCCGCATACAGCACGGAGTCGGAATTATTCCCGATCGCAGGTTCGCGAGGCCGGCGACGCTCGAACAGGGTAGGGCCCGCGCGCTAGCCGGCGCCGACTGCCGGCAGCTGGGCACGCCCGACGCGCTCGTACTCGGCGATCACCTGCGCGCCGATCAGCAGCACGATCGCCCCGAGCTCGACCGACAGCAGGACGGCGATCGCGGTGGTCAGCGAGCCATAGACGAGCTGGATCTGCGAGATCGTCCCGTAGTACCAGACCAGGACGTGACGGGTGATCTCCCACAGCAGTCCGGCGGCAACGCCGCCGATCAACGCGTGGCGCCACGAAAGGCGCCCGACCGGCATCACGAGGTAGATGGCCGTCAGCATCATGATCTCGCCGCCGACGCCCAGCGCATAGAGCAGGAAATCGGACACGTCCTCGAGCGACGTCGGAACGCCGAACAGCGTGACGTTGCGGCTCGCGAGCGCGGCGAGCCTGCCGGACACCAGCGTGACCACGAGCAGGCCGACGCCCAGAAACACGATGAAGACGTACGGCAGCAGCGCGGACACAACGGGATGGCGGCGCCGCGCGGCGGCGCGGTGGTGGAAGATCACCGTCATCGCGCTTTCCAGCACCGTGAACGCCAGCGCGCTGAAGATCAGCATCGACGCGAGCACGACACCTCCCACGAGCGTGCGATGCGCAAGGAACGCCGCGAAATCGGCGACGAGCACCGCGGCCTGCCCCGGCACGACGAATTCCAGGTAGTCGCGCAGCACGGCGAGCAGCCGCGCCTCTTCGATGAAGTGCGATAGCACGATCAGCAGCAGGATGACGAGGGGAATCAGCGACAGCAGCGCGTAGTAGGCCACCGCCCCGGCCAGCAGCAAGCCGCGGTTCGCGCGAAAACCTGCGAATACGTCGCGGGCGAAGCGCGCCGGGTGGCGGAGGACGAATTGCGACACGGCCTGTGGCGAGACCTGCGCGTGCATATCGAGTCTCCTGTCGTCGAGTCGCGGGCGCATGCGAGCGAACACCCGCCCTGAACGAAGCGGTAATACCTGGAGTCTGCGCGCACCGGTTCGGCTTGGCAGCCGGTTGCACGCCGAATCAGCGCCCGGCCTACACGCGGGCGGCGTACCGTCCGACGCGCGAGCGGCTGTTGCTCGTCAGATGTCGCGAGGGAGGCGCGCTCAGGCCGCGGGGTTCGACGCGGCAGGCGGATGCGGTGCGACCACGTCGGTCGCGTCGTCGATGAAGCTCAGCGCTTCATTCAGCATCGACAGCGCCGTCGCCGCGTGGCCGGCCGCGAGCGTCGCGCGGATGTCGACGAAATACTGCCGCAGCCGCTGCTCGTAGGCTTCTGCCCGATCGAGCTCGGCGACGAGGCGATCGATCTCGCTTGGCGTGGGGCTCGTAGGGGCATTCATCGGTGAGGTGGGCGAGAGGGCGATCCGCGGTCGGGGCGAAGGCCATCGGGCAGGACGATCGCCGCCATCGAATCATGCGATTGGATTTGCGTCGGGCGCCGTCCTAACGTGGAATCACCGGCTCACGAGGCCGGCCCGCTTGCCAACTTGCCGAGGCCATTCGCCATGCTGCCATCCACCGAACGTCATGCCGACGCGCTGACTGTGAACGCCGAACGTGCCGACCCGTCGTACTGGACCGCCTACGATCGCTACATGCTCGAGCGGGAAGCGCGGGAACTGCGCCGCGCCTACATGTGGTCGCTGATCGCGCGCGGCTTCAACGCGTTGCGCGCCCGGGTCGCCGGCGCCCGCCGAGACGACGGGCACCGGAGCGTTCGGGAGCTCAGCCCTCGTACTTGAACGAAAGCTGCATGCGCGCGCGGTAGGCGACGACCTTGCCGTCCTCGACTTTCATGTCGAGCTTCGTCACTTCGGCGATGCGCAGGTCGCGCAGCGACTTGCTTGCCGTTGCCACGGCCTTCGATGCCGCATCTTCCCACGACACGCTACTCGTGCCGATCACGTCGATGACTCGATACACACCTTCGCTGCTTGCGCGCTTCTTCGCCATGATGTGAGGTCCTCTCCGGTTCGATTTGTGATTTGTCGCCTGCGCGGGTTTCCGCCCGGGACGCGTCGATCATACCCGCTGAATTCGGGCGTGGCGAGCATCCCGCCGGCGCCCGTCAGCGGTAGACCGGATCCGGCTGCGTGAACCAGGCGTGCAGGATCCGGTACACCATCAGGTAGTTCTTCTGCTGGAAGCTCGCGTGCGAGATGCCGGCCATCATCGTGAACTGCTTGTCGGCATTCGGCAGGCGCGTGAAGAATGCGATCAGGTCGGGCAGCGCGGCGATGCCGTCGTATTCGCCGCGCATGACCATCGTCGGGGCGGCGATCCGCGCCGGGTCGACGACCGGCAGTTTCGAGCACATGTCGATGTACGTGCCGTTGGGCATCGAATCGTCGAGGGCGAGGATCGCGTCGGCGAACGCGTCGACGACGCGCCGCTCCGCGCAGTCGGGATGATCGCGCTCGAAGATCGAGTAGACGAACGCGCGATCGATCGGCCGCCGCTTTTGCGCGAGGAACTCAGGCAGCTTCTTGCGACGCTGCTCCAGCGTCGGCGCGCCTTCTCCCGTCCAGACGAACGCGTCGAGCGCGAGCCGCGCAACGCGCTCCGGATGCTGTTCGGCGAACAGCGCGGCACGCAGCGCACCCGACGAGATGCCGTAGGTGTGGAAGCGCGTTGCGCCGCCCGCACCTGCGATGTACGCGGTCGCCGCGGCAAGATCGTCGGCACCGTTGGCGATGTCGCAATAGATGTCGCGCTGCTTGTCGGAGCGGCCGTAGCCTTCCATGTCGACGCACCAGCAGACGAAGCCGCGGCGCGCGAACCAGTCCATCACCGACGAGTCGGGTCGGCCGGGAACCGTGAGGTCGAAGGTCGGCTGCGACGCCATCGAGGAGCCGTGCACGAACAGCACTGCCGGCTTGCCCTGCGGCGTCTCGACGAACTTTTCCCACAGGAACAGCCGGACGTCACCCTTGTGCGTCCAGTGCTCGCGGCCCACGACAATCGCTTCGCTCACCATCGTCATTCGATCTTTGCCCCGGTGTCGCGCACGACTTTCGCCCACAAATCCTTCTCGGCGCGGAAGTACGCGCCGAATTCCGCCGGGGTCGAGCCGACGATCTCGATGCCCGCTGTCGCCATGTACGCCTTGACTTCCGGCGTCGCGAGCGCCGCGATCACCTCGCGATGCAGGCGCTCGACGATCGCCGGCGACGTCCCCTTGGGTGCGAGCAATCCGAGCCACACGTACGCCTCGTAGCCGGGCACGCCGGACTCGATCAGCGTCGGCACATCCGGCAGCTGCGCCGAGCGCTGCGCGCCGGTGACCGCCAGCGGCCGCAGCTTGCCCGCCTTGATGTGGCCGACCATGCCGGCGGTGCCGGGGATCGACACGGGAACCGTTCCGGCCAGCAGATCGGTCGTCGCCTGCGCGCTGCCGCGATAGGGCACGTGATTGAGCTTGAGCCCTGTCGACGACGCGAACAGCGCCATGAACAGGTGCTGGCCGCTGCCGTTGCCCGACGACGCGTAATCGACCTGCCCGGGGCGCTCCTTCGCGTAGGCGATGAACTCGGCGACGCTCTTCACCGGCAGCGCCGGATTGACCACCAGCACGCCCGGCTCGCGGCCGATCAGCGAGATCGGTGCGAAGTCGTCGATGGGGTCGTACGACAGCGTGCGATACAGCGACGCGCTGATCGCATTGGTCTGCGATGCGAGCAGCAGGGTATAGCCGTCCGCCGCCGCCTTCGCGACCATTTCGCTGCCGATGGTCGCGCCCGCGCCGGGCTTGTTCTCCACGATCACCTGCTGTCCGAGGCGTTCGCTCATCTTCTGCGCGATGAGCCGCGTGGGGCCGTCGACGGCGCCACCCGGCGAGAACGGCACGATGACGCGCACGGGCCGGTTCGGGTACTCCTGCGCGCTGGCGCTGCCGCACGCGAAGCCGATGCCTGCGATGAAGATGGCAACGGCGGCGAGTGTGCGCCGGTGCGCGTTCACGACGGTTCTCTGCGTGGTGGCTGCGGACGAGCGAGCGACGTCAGCGCGCCGACGTCCGGCGCCGCGGCCAGCGCGCCGCACGCCGCCAGCCACGCATCAGCCTGCGCATCCCCGATCACGCCGTCGGCGAGTGCATGGAATTTGCGTGCGAGCGCGGCGTCGTCGAGGGGGCGCTCGAGGCTGCCGACCGCGTGCTCGACGAAGACGTGCAGGCGGCGGCCGTCGCGGCAGTCGATGGTCACGTCGCATGCGGCCTCGCCCATCGCGTCGTCGGCGGTGGCGACGATGCGCTCGCGCAACGCGACCAGGTCCGCGCGCGCGATCATTGCGTCGGAGAATTCCTCCTCGCCCGCGCGACCGAACACGATGCCCGCCGCGCAGGCGTGATAGACGCTGAACTTGCCTTCGAGCCCGGTGCGCGGCGCCGTTTTTCCGGTGAGCTCGAGCACCAGCGGATGCACGCGCAGCGTTACGCGCTCGATGTCCGCGGCGGCGAGGCGGTTGCCCTGCGCGAGCTGGATGCACCCATCGATGCACGGATGGATCACCACGCCGCACGCGAACGGCTTGTACGAGTTGAACGCGATCTCGAAGCGCTCGCCGAGCGCGTCGTCGATCTCGCGCCAGTCGCACTTGGTCGAGAACGTCTGCATGAGGCCGCGCGGCGCTTCGAGCGCGCGCGCCGATGCCGTGTAGCCGTGCCGCGCCAGCAGCGCGGACACGAGCCCCGCGCGCGCCGCGTTGCCCGGATGGAACGCCTTGGTCATCGAGCCGAACTGCTCGCGCACGCCCGTGGGCTGCGACGCAGCGATGCCCAGCGCCATCGTCGTGCGCGCGACGTCGAGGCCGAGGAGGCGCGCGCAGGCAGCGGCCGCGCCCAGCATCCCGGTCGACCCGGTGATGTGCCAGCCGCGATCGTAATGCTCCGGGTAGATCGCGTTGCCGACGCGGCAGGCGACGTCGATCCCGAGCACCGTCGCGTCGATCAGCGCGCGGCCCGTCGCGCCGGTCTTCTCGGCCAGCGCCAGCGCTGCCGACACGACCGGACCGGCCGGATGGATGATCGTCTTGAGGTGCGTGTCGTCGAAGTCGAAGAGATGCGACGCGATGCCGTTGACCAGCGCCGCGCTCGCGGCGTCGACGCGCTCGTTGCGGCCGAGCACCGACGCCTGCGGTGCAGAGTCGAGCTCGGCGATCGCGGCCAGCGTGGCGTCGACTGCCGGATGGCCCGCTGCGCCGATCGCACAGCCGGCCCAGTTCTGGATGGTGCGCCGCGCCTCGGCGTCGATGCCTGCGTTCCAGCCGGCCGACGGATGCCCCACGACGAACTCGGCGAGGCGGCGGGTGACGGGCGGGGCGGCGGTGTCGGCCGCGACGGCGGTGTTGCGGGCCATCAGTCGGCGATCTGGATGTTGCGCTCGCGTGCGAGCTTCGACCAGCGCGCGACGTCGTCGCGGATGTACTGCGCGAACTGATCGGGCGACATCGGCATCGGCTCCAGTGCTTCGCCGGACAGCCGCTCGCGCATCTCCGGGCTCTGGATCATCGCGTTGATCTCGTCGTTCAGGCGCTTGACGATCGGCGCCGGCAGTCCCGCGGGGCCGACGATGCCATACCACTGCACGCCATCGAAGCCGGAAAAGCCCGACTCGGCGAAGGTCGGCACGTCGGGCAGCAGCGGATGCCGCGCCGCGCCTGTCACCGCGAGGGCACGCACCTTGCCGCCCTTGATGTGCGGCAGCGCGGCTGCGAGCCCCGGGAACATCGCCTGCGTCTGGCCACCGAGAATGTCGGCGAACGCGGGGCCGATGCCGCGATACGGAATGTGCACGATGTCGAGGTCGGCGGCGACCTTCAGCTGTTCCATCGCGAGATGCGTGAGCGTGCCCGGGCCGGAGGAGCCGTATGACAGCTTGCCGGGATTGGCCTTCGCATAGGCGATGAATTCCGCGAGCGATTTCGGCGGCAGCGACACCGGCACCACGAGCACATTCGGCGTGCCGCCGACCATCGCGATCGCGGTGAAGTCCTTCGACGCGTCGTACGGCAGCTTGCGCACGGCAGGATTGGTGCCGTGCGTGCCCACGTAGCCGACCATCAGCGTGTATCCATCGGGCGCAGCGCGCGCTGTCGCGAGCGAGCCGACCACGCCTCCGCCACCGCTCTGGTTCTCGACCACCACCGGCTGGCCGAGCGCGCGCGAAAGCCGGTCACCTACCTGGCGCGCGACCAGGTCGACGCCGCCGCCGGGCTGAACCGGCGCGATGATCTTGATCGGTTTCGCGGGCCACGGCGACTGCGCGGCTGCGAGAGTCGCAATGGCGATCGCCAGCACGCACGCGCGGGCAAGATGCAACGGCGAAGCGGTCATGTCAGGTCCCCGAAGGCGGTACTACCGGGCGGGAATGGTCGCACGCCCGGGCGGCGCGTTCAATGCGGCACGGCGACGCGCAGCGTGACGACGACGGGGTTGTGATCGGAGGATTCGACGGCGGTCGTGGTGGCCGACACCAGCTCGAGGCCGCGCACCATCACGTGGTCGACCTGCTGACCGAAGAAGCGCGTGCGCAGGTCCGGCTCGAACGCGATCGCGGTGAGGCCGAGCGCATCGGCGGTCGCGCGCAGGACGGCGAGGCGCCCGTCGGACCACGTGTTGAAGTCGCCGGCGAACACGATCGGCCCGCGATGCGTGACGAGCGGCCGTACGAGCGCCGCGAACTGCTGCTCGTAGGGCACCTGCAACAAAGAAAAATTGATCGCATGGACGTTGACGACGGCGAGTGTTTCCGTCCGTCCGGCGAGCGCGTACCACGCGATCAGCGCGGTCTTCGGAATGCGAATGAGCGGCTCGACCGCGCGTTCCGCGCACACGGCGAGCGGCGGCACCGTCGCTGCCGTGACGACGCCGTGGTCGACGTCGCGATAGATGAACGCGCTCGCCATCGTATAGCGCAAGCCGCGCGCCGCCAGGAGCGCGCGCAGGTCGTCGCGCAGCACCGCCTCCTGCAACAGCGCGACGTCGGCGCCGGCCAGGAAGTGCGCGAGGTCGCGGTCCCATCCGGCATCCTCCTGCTTGTGGAGATTCCACGTCAGCACGCGCAGCGCGCGCGGATCGAGCGCGGGCGCGGTGCCCGCAATGGGCGCCGAGATGACCGCGGCGCAGCCGATCGCCGCGACCCGGAGCGCGCCGTCGCTCTCCGGCGACAGTCCGCGCGGGACTTCGGTCAGCGTGACGCACGCACCGAGTGCCAGCGCCGCGATCGGCGCCGTGGCCTGTCGGAGGAGCTCGGCGGAGGTGGTGCAACATGTGAAAAACGGAGCAAACGCCCTAGAAAAGCGTGGCCGCGACGCGTTCGCGGAGGTAGAATGCGCGGGCTTTCGAAACGAAGTTTGCCGGAGAAATCGTTGCCCTGCAGCCGTTGCGGTCATCCTCAGAGTTCCGACGCGCAATCGTGCGTCGTGTGCAATCCGCGCCAGCTACCCGTCGCGCTCACACCAGGCGGTGCGGTCACGCTGCTGGACGACACGATCCAGATTCCGTTCTCGGCCGTCGGCAACGACGCACCGGTGGTGCGGCCCACGCTCGCGGTGCTGTTCCGCCTGGCGATCGGCCCGGCGGCGGACTACTACACGCCGCGGTTCCTCAAGTACGAGCGCGCCGGATACGGCGCACCGGGCTGGCACTGGCCGGCGCTGCTGTTCCAATGCCTGTGGGCGTTCTATCGCAAGCTGTGGTTGCTCGGCGTGTTCTACGCGCTGCTGACGGCCGCCGGCGCGATGACGTTCGCCTCGCTCGCGGAGAACGTCGACGACTGGAGCGTCCCCTGGCTCGTGTGCGCGGTAGCGTGCGTCTGGCTCGGGCCGGGCATCATCGCGGCGCTGGTGTCGACGCCGCTGCTCTACAGCCGCATCCGCCGCCTGGTGAAGCGTGCCGAGGAAATGAGTCGCGATGCGGCGGCAGCGGCATCGATGCTCGCGGCACGCCGATCGACGTCGTGGCACGGCGCGCTGTTGTTCGGCGGTGGCGCACTGATGCTGGCGCTCGGCCCCGTCGCGCCGCAAATGCGCTCTGCGTACGAGGAGCACGCCGTGCGCGCGAAGATCTCCGAGAGCCTGCGCGCCACGCTTGCCCCTGCAACAGGAGATCGAGGCGCAATGGTCGCGCTTCGCCGCCATCCCGCATGCGTTCGACGGCGCATCGCTGGTGGCGTTGCGCTGGTCGAATCTGCTGGACGATGTCGACGTGAGCCCCATCAACGGCCGCGTGCGCCTGGGCCTCGGTCCGTCGATCCCCGAGCTATGGGGCAAGACCATACTGTTGGCGCCGGCGACCGATTGGCTGCAGCGGATTCACTGGACGTGCATCCCGATCGACATCCCCAAGCGCTTCCTCCCGAAGGAGTGCCGCGTCCCATGAACGACGATACCTTCAATCTCAGCATCCGCAAGTTTCTCAAGATGGTCGGCATCAATTCGCAGCGCGAGATCGAACGCGCGGTGGCGAAGGCCATCGAGGACAAGGCGATTGCCGGCACCGAGACGTTGCCCGCGCGCGTCACGCTCGAAGTCGCGGGCCTCAAGCTGCACGCGGTGTTCGACGGCGAAATCAAGCTGCAGTGACTTGCGCGCGCGCCGCTCGCGCGTGCGCCAGGGACGTCGATGGGCTCGAGGGATTCCCGGGTCGATGCGTACATCGCGACGGCGGCGCCGTTCGCGCGGCCGATTCTCGCGTACCTGCGCAGCGCGATCCACGGCGGCTGTCCTGCGGTGGTCGAAACGATCAAATGGGGCCATCCGCACTTTGAGCGCAAGGGTGCGCTGTGCTCGATGGCGGCGTTCAAGGCTCATTGCGTGTTCGAGCTCCGGCACGGCAAAGTCGCAGGGGCCGCCGGCGGCGAGCCCGGCAAGGCGATGCTCCGCCTCGGACGCATCACCCGCATGTCCGACCTGCCGAAAGACACCGAGCTGAAAGCGCTCGTGAAGAAGGTCGCCGCGGCGAATGCCTCGGGCGTGGAGTCCGCGCGCGGCGCGAATCCCGGCGGGCCGCCGCCAACTGCCGTGCCCGACGACGCTGGGACTTCGCACGACGGCCCCGGAGTCTCGGTCGACGGCAACACTCCGCAGAATTGAATGCCGGGGCTTGCCGGCCCTCACACCGCGGCGCTACGCTTCGACTCACGGCGCCACGCCGTGTCTGCTCGCAGGAGATCCCGCATGCTTTCGTCCTCGTGTCGCCACGCCCGGCGTGCGGCGCTTTCGCTCGCCGCTGCCGTTTCTATGTTCGCGCCGGCCGCGGCGATCGCCGCCAACGTCACCGAATGCACCGGCGTCGCCGTCTGCTATTGCATCAATGGCGACTTCAAGGACGCGATTGCGGAAAAGGTCGATTACTACCGCAAGGCCATCGCCGCGGAGCGCGCAAAGGGCAAGGCGATCGGCTACATGAGCGTGCCGCTGTCATCGACCGGCGGTGGCTACTTCAACGTCAATCGCGAAGTCGCCGAGAAGATCAAGGAGCGCGTGGAAACGCGCCTCGGCCCCAATTCGGCGTGGCTGCTCAATCCTACGGCGCGCGAGGCGGATCTGCCGACGCTCAACAACGTACGCGCGGGGCAGGGCGACTATCTGTTGATGTGGACGCGCATCCTCGAAGGGCCGAAGGCGCTCGGTGAGGACTTCGATTTCATCTACTTCGTCGGCCCGACGGACTTCGCAGGCTTTTTCGGCCTCACCGGCAAGGACGACATGGACCGGATCGCCGCGTATTTCGACGACCGGCTGGCCAAGGACGCCGACCTCAAGCGTGCCGTCGAGCGCGGCAGCGTCAGCAAGGCCGCGTTTCGCAACTACTATGCGCTGCGCGCGTCGGCCGCGTTCTCGCTCGGCGCGCACGACGAGTGGAACGTGATTCGCGCGGTCAATCAGCGGCGGCGCGACGACAAGGCGCTCGGCGTGGCGAACCAGTTGCCGGTGATGTTCGATGGCCGAGCGGTGTCGAGCGGTGAATATGAACAGCAAGTGGCGGGCGGCAATGTCGGCGCCTGCAAAGCCGACTGACGGCACCGGATCGCGCGTGCGCCCAGGCGACGCGCGCGCAATTCCAGATGGGCTGAGGTGCTGCTACGCGACGCCGTGCGCTTCGTCGGGAAGTTCGCTGCCAACCGGACCCTTGAGGAGCTCCATCCGGTCTTCTTCCGCCGACGACACGAACATCAGCGCCATCAGCAGAACGCCCGCGCTGCCGCCCCCAACGAAGGCCCAGAACACCCACCACGCAGAAATGGCCATGTTGCCCCCCGCACGTTGACCGTCGAATTCAACCCCGGCTTATTTCGCCATCCTCACCGTTGCGCCGCGTGACCGCGCCTTGCCCGACACCGGGCGCCGCCCGCGCCACGGAAACAAAAAAGCCCGGGACGCCGCCGGGCTTTCGAGGGAGCCGTACCTCGCGCCATCTGCCCGGGAGGACAGGAGGCGCCGCGCGCTGGCGCGGGGTGGTGGGCCGGCTTGAATCGATCCATCAAGGATAACAATATGTTGTGCTGAGACGCTCCTCTTGATACTAAGGATAGTAGGCCAAGTTTGCTAAAGCAAGGGTCGGGAAGAGAAATCCTCCCGATTTCGCGTCAGGTCACGGTCGACTGTCCCAGCGGAACAACACCCCGGGTGGCGCGCAGCACCCGCGGCGCGCGCGGCACCGGCAGCGAGGCCACGGCGACGCCGGCCGAAATCACGACGATCGCCACCCACTCGGGCTTGGAGACAGGATCGCCCGCAATGGCCAACGCGCACAGTGCCCCGCCGACGGGCACGAGGGCAGAGAGCACGCCGAGCGTCTGGCTGCCGATCGCCAGTGCCGCGTAGTTGAGCGCGAGCAGCGCAAGACAACCGACGATCACGCCCTGGACCGCGACCTGCCACAGGACCTCGCGCAGCGGCGCGGAGGCGATCGTGCTGGTGGCGAACAGCCCGTGCCAGGGGATGACGACGAGGGCCGAAGTCACGCAGACCAGCGCCGCCCCCAGCACGGGATCGAGGCCCCGCCGCTGCAGATACAGGAAATAGCTCGCGCCGAGCGCGGAAGCACCAAGGAACATCGCGTCACCGATGAGCACGTCGGCAGCGGACAGTCCCTGTCCGGAGGCGGCAAGGATCAGCAGCACGCCGGCGACGATGATGGCGATGCCGCTGACCCGGCGTGCCGGGACCTGAATGCCGAGAACGACGTAACCGAGCAGCGCGATCCACGCCGCGATGGCGCCAGGCCCGAGAGCGGCCGCATGACTCGCGGGCGCGAACTTCAGTCCGAATACCACCAGCGCCGCCATGCCCCATCCATGCAGGAACGACAGCGGCAGCGCCGACCACCAATCGGCGTGCGTAAGCTCGTGTCGATGCCGCACGAGATACGGCGCGAACAGCAGACCGCTCACGCCGAGCCGGAACACCAGCAGGTCACCGGGTGTCAGCGTCGACGTCACGCTGACGCGCGTCAGCGCGGGGTAGGCCGAGGTGATCAGGACCGCAGCGAACGCCGCCAGGTAGCCCAACGGCATGTGACGGGAGGCGGCCGCATTCACGGTGTCGCCTCGTCCGCGGATTCCGGCAGCGAAGGCTCGACTGGCACCGCGTCCTCATGCTTGCCGCGTTTGCGCGCCGCCGCCGCGTACCGTCCTGCCTGGCGATAGTGGCCGCGATTCGGCTCGACCACGGTGCGCCGGTAACCCGCCCAGTCCTCCGGCGTCATGTGCTCCAGCGAATCGACGACGTCGAATGCACGCATCCGCGCATCGGCATACGTGTCGCGCAACAGCGGTTGCGCCTGGAACAGCGGCTTCTTGTGATTGATCTCGATCGGCCGGTCCGTGGCGGTCAGGCGGAGATTGATGAACAGCGGCCCGAACCAGCGATCGGTCTCGATGATGCCTTCGTAGCACTCGTACGCCTGGCTGCGCGGCAGGTTCACGGGCGGACGCACGAGCGTGCTCCAGCCGGGTGCGGTCTTCACGAACAGGCCCGACCAGATCTGCACCACGCCGGGAAAGAAGCTGCGCGACAGGAACGGCGGCGCATAGCCGCGCACGTCAGCGGGCGCGCGTGCGTCGAAATGCGCGGCATAGTCCGGAAAATGCTCCATCGTCAGCGGGAACCAGCTCTCGGCGTCGTCGTGCGTCCATATGACGTCGGTCCCGTCCCACTGCAGGTAGAACGTCATGGGCGAGAAGACGTAATAGCCGAACGCCGACGCCGTCGTGAGCGCCTCGCAGTACTGGACGGCGGCGTGTGGAATCACGCCGAGCGCCGCCCGGTCGGCGCGCATCGGCTCGAAGCTCGCAGGGATCGCGCGATAGAAGGTGATCGTCGGTTCCTTGCGCTCTTCCTTCGCTGCAGCAGGTTTCATCGTTTTTCCTTCCCATGCTCGTCGTGCGCGGCCGGGAGCCCGAAGCGCTCCCGACCGCGGGTACATCCGCTTTTCCTCGACGGCGCCCCGCATCAACCGCGCGACGTCTTCGCGACGCGCTTCATGGCAACCTTCGGCGCGATCGCGCCGTTGCCGATCTCGACTTTCACCGGTTGCTTCGCGCGCTTCAGCGCGACTTTCGGCGCGATCGCGCCGTTGCCGATTTCCACCTTGACCGGCGCGTTCGAGAAGCGACGCACGACGACCGTCTTCGCAACGAAAGCATGGCTCGTTCCGTTCATTGCAATCTCCCTGTGTTGGATCAATGGCTGGCCCAGGACGGGACAGCACGATCGACCATAGAGAGACAACTCGGGGAATGCAACGCGCCATTCCCACCCATTCGGGGGGGAATCGCCCAACGCAGCGTCAGGCCTGTCCGGCCATCGCCCGCCGATTCGCCATGACGCCGTTCTGCGCAAGGTGCAACAGCACGTCGGCGACGTCGTCGCGGTGGTGCACCTGGAGGCGCGCGAACACCTGCTTGACGTGATAGTTCGCGGTGTTGAGCGTGAGATCGAGTGCGCGCGCGATCTCCTGATTGCTGTTTCCTTCGGCAAGCAGCAACGCCACCTCGCGCTGCTGCGGCGAGAGCGCGGACGCGCCGGTGCCGCGGGCGAGAGCGAGCGCAAGCGGCTCCTTGCGGCCGATCACGAGCCCGACCAGTGAGCGGCGCTGACCCTCGGCGTCGGGCAGGCGGTACCCGCGGATGCGAAAGTGTCCCCACGGTGAGCGTCGCTGCAGATCGACGTGCTGGCCGCCCGGGCGGTCGGCGCCGTCCATCTGGGCGATTATCGCGCGCAGGAACTCGCTGACCACGCGCTCTTCCGCGCGCGCCGTGCGCGGCGCGACCTCACCCATCGCCAGCAGGCGGACGAGTCGCGACCAGTCGGTGGGACCGCTGACGATTCGTCCATCCTGCTCCACCAGGCCGAGCCACTCCTCGACGATCTCCGACTGCGCCGGCGCGACGGGCGACAGCGGCTGCGGCCGCAGGCCCGCCGCGAGGTAGCGCAAGAGGCCGCGCAGCACGCTCTGGTCACGACGTCCGAACTCGGCGTCGCGCGCACCGCGATAGAAGCTGATCTGTCCGATGGGCAGCGCGCCGTCGCGCAGGACGCCATAAAGGATCTGATAGGCGTCGAGCCGCGCGAGGACATCGCGAAAGTAGTCCGTGGCCTGCTCGGTCTTGGTGAGTTTGCGCGCGGAGACGGGATCGCTGGCGCGCGCGCGCGCCGCAAAGGCCGTCGGGAAGCCGGTCACGGTATGCTGGTAGTGATTTTCGTAGTATCGCGCCATCGCTTCGGGCGGAAGCAGGCGCTCCGCATAGAGTCCCGTCATCTCGTAGCGGGCGTCGACCCAGAACACGGCGGCCGAGTGCGAGGGTATGAGTTCGCGCAGCGCGGGGAGAAGCGACGGCGCCAGCGTCTGCGCAGGCAGGCCGAGACCGCAAAGCTTCCGGATCAGGGCGAGTTGGCGATTGTGGGTCATGGCGCTGGCGCGCAGTTTGCACCGCCGACGAAAAATATGCGAACACCACACCCAAAAGCAATAAATTGTGCTCTATTAAGCACTGACGCCCTGCCAGGCAGGAACGACGCCCGATGAGTGACGCAGGCGACGTGCCGGAACCGATTCTCGCTGCGACGGCTCCGTTGCACTACGCGAAACGGATCATCGCGTTCGCCGATGTCGTCGAGTCGGTGCGGCTGATGCAACGCGATGAATTTGCCTGCGCGCAGCGCATCCGCGCGCTTCTCCTCGCCGCCGCGCAGGAGATCATCCCCGCCCACCAGGGCAAGCTGCTCCAGCGGCTTGGCGACGGCGTCATGATCGCCTTTACCGACGCCCGTTGCGCGGCCGCGTGCGCCGGCGCGCTGCACGAGCGCGCCGCCACGATGGCCGAGGGCATCGCCCCGGCGGACCGCGTGCTGTTGCGGATCGGCATGCACGCCGCCGACGTGCTCACCGACGACGTCGCCTTCTACGGCCACGGCGTGAACCTCGCCGCACGCGTCGCCACGCTGGCCGGCCCCGGCGATACGGTGATCTCGGCCGCCGTGCGTGACCAGCTCACCAGCGGCGTCGACGGCGAGATCGTCGACATGGGCGAGTGCCACCTGAAGCACATCGAGGCGCCGCTTCGCGCATACCGGCTCGGGTGCCGCCACGCGTTGCCGCCGGTGCTCGATTCGCAGCGCGCGCTGCGGCCGACGGTGGCGGTGATCCCGTTCACTCTCCTCGGCAGCGGGCCGCCGTTTCTCTCCGTCGGCGAGATCATCGCCGACGAGGTCATCGCGACACTCTCGCGCTCGCCCGAGCTTCGCGTGGTGTCGCGCCTGTCCACCACCGCGTTTCGTGACCGCGCTGTGCGGCTCGACGACATTCGCGCGTTCCTCGGCGCCACATTCGTGCTGACCGGCACGTATCGCGTGTCGGGGGAGATGCTGATCGTAGTCGTCGAACTGGCCGACGCGCGCAACAGCGAGATCGTGTGGGCGCAGACGCTGCGCGGCCGCGCCGATGGCCTCGTCGCGCAGGACGACAATGTAGTCGCCGCCATCGTCCAGGGTGTGGGCAACGCGGTGATGAAAAGTGAGGTTGTCCGCACCCGATCGCGTGCGCTGCCCACGCTGGATGCCTACACCCTGCTGCTCGGCGGCATCGGCCTGATGCACAGCAGCGATCCGCGCGACTTCGACAAGAGCCGCGAGGCATTCGAGCAGCTCATCGAGCGCTACCCGCGCTTTTCCGCGCCTCACGCGTATCTCGCCGAGTGGCACGTCTTCAAAGTCACGCAGGGCTGGTTCACCAGCCTCGAACGTGAGGCGGCCGCGGCGCTGGACCATGCGAAACGCGCGCTCGACGTCGACACGCCGGACTCGCACGAGCTCACGGCCTACGGGCTCGTGCACACCAACCTGCTGCACCAGCACGACGTGGCGCGGGCGAGCTACGACCAGGCGCTCGGCAAGAACCCGAATCAGGGTCTCGCGTGGCTGCATCGCGGGGTGCTGGCGGCATTCCAGGGGCGGGGCGCCGAGGCGGTCGAGGAAACCAGCCACGCGGTGATGCTGTCGCCGCTCGACCCGTGGCGGTACTACTACGATTCGCTGTGCGCCACTGCGGCGCTCGCAGCGAAGGATTACGAAGCGGCGATCGCGCTGGCGGAGCGCTCGCTGCAGGGCAACCGCCTGCACGCATCGACGCTGCGCGTGGTGGCGATCGCCTCCGCGGAGCTCGGGCTGATGGAGGACGCGCGCCAGGCGATCGCGGACCTCCGCCGGCTCGACCCGTCGCTGACGGTGAGTGGCTACCGTGCGCGCTCGGCGGCGCGCAACTACGAAACGGGAGTCATCTGGTCGAACGCGCTGCAGCGGGCGGGCTTGCCGGCCTGAGCGTCGGCAGCGCGCTGTTGTAATTCCTGCAGCGTTGTAATTTCTACAACGCGCCGGTCGACACACGCGGCACGCTTTGACAGCGACGGCGCGAGCCTCGTCGTAGTACGCTTTCGCCTGACGCAACCGACGCGGTTCCCGATGCAGAACGATGCGGAAGTTCTCTCCGGCGGCGGAGAGCTTGGCGCGCTGATGCGCGCCCACGATTGGACGACGACACCACTCGGTGCGCCGCGGACATGGCCGCAGAGCCTGCGCACCGCAGTGCGCATCATGTTGACGTCGCGCCAGCCGATCTGGCTTGGATGGGGTCCCGAGCTCACGTACCTGTACAACGATCCGTACAAGTCGATCATCGGCGGCAAGCATCCTCAGGCGCTGGGTCGCCCGTTCCGCGAGGTGTGGCACGAGATCTTCGGCGTGGTCGGCCCGATGGCAGACAGCGTCATGACGCGCAACGAAGGCACCTACGTCGAGGCGCAGCTCCTCATCATGGAGCGGTACGGATATCCCGAGGAGACGTACTACACGTTCTCGTACAGTCCGGTGCCGAACGACGATGGCGGTCGCGGCGGACTCATCTGCGCGAACACCGACGATACGCGCCGGGTGATCGGAGAGCGCCAGATCGACACGTTGCGCGAACTGGCGGCGGCGGTCACGACGGCTAGAAGCGCGGACGATGCCTGCACGCTGGCGGTCGAGGCGCTGTGCGCAAATCGGCGCGACGTGCCGTTCGCATTGCTCTACCTCGTGGACGAAAGCGGCACTGGCCCGATGCGGCGCGTCGCGAGCTCTCCACAGTCGGAGGCACTGCACGATCCGCGACTGTGGCCGTGCGCCGACGTCATCGCCAGCGGCAACGTCAAGGTCGTCCCGCTCGACGGCGTCAACGGCAACATTCCCGCGGGCGCTTGGCCCCGTCCTCCCGACAGGGCGGCCGTCGTTCCGATCGCGAGCTCGGGCCAGCACGGTCACGTTGCCGTGCTGGTGGTCGGCCTGAATCCGTTTCGTCAATTCGACGAGCACTATGGCGGATTCCTGGATCTCGCATCACGACAGGTCGCCGGCGGCATCACGAGCGCCGAAGCGTACGAGGAGGAGCGCCGCCGCGCCGAAGCCCTTGCCGAGCTGGACCGCGCGAAAACCGCGTTCTTCAGCAACGTCAGCCACGAGTTCCGCACGCCGTTGACGCTGATGATGGGACCGCTCGAGGACCTGCTCGGTGCGAGCGCGCGATTGTCGCCGGAGGACCGCTCCAGGCTCGAGGTCGCGTATCGGAATGCCGCGCGCCTGCTCAAGCTCGTGAACACGCTGCTCGACTTTTCCCGCCTCGAATCCGGTCGCCTCCAGGCCTCGTACGAGCCGACCGATCTCGCAGCGCTGACGGCCGATCTCGTCAGCGTTTTCCGCTCGGCGATCGAGCGGGTCGGATTGCGCTTCACGGTCGATTGCGCGCCGCTGGACGCGCCCGTTTACGTCGACATCGACATGTGGGAGAAGATCGTCTTCAACCTGCTGTCGAATGCCCTCAAGTACACGTTCGAGGGTGAGATTGCCGTGCGGCTGGAGTGCGACGCAACGCAGGTCCGCCTCGTCGTGCGGGATACGGGCACCGGAATCCCTGCCGCAGAGCTGCCGCAGTTGTTCCAGCGCTTTCACCGCATCAAGGGCGCGCGCGGGCGAACGATCGAGGGCAGTGGAATCGGTCTCGCGCTCGTGCAGGAGCTCGTCCGTCTTCATGGCGGCGACGTCGCAGTGGAGAGCGAGGAGGGGCGCGGCAGCGCATTCACCGTGTCGCTGCCGCGACGCAGTGCCGACGCTGCTTCCGAGCGTCCGCCCGGCACGCGGGTGCGCGAGCAGCTCGCGCCAAGAGCCAAGGCCTACGTCGAAGAAACGCACGCCTTCGACGCGGACATCCCGGACCCGCCTTCCCCGATCGGCGAGCCGGCATCCACCGACGGGCCCGCACGGCCGCGCATCGTGCTGGCGGAGGACAACGCGGACATGCGCGACTACGTGCGTCGCTTGCTCGCGCCGCTCTACGATGTCGAGGCGACGGCGGATGGTCTCGAGGCGCTGGCGGCCGCGCGGCGGCAGCGGCCGGATCTCGTGCTGACCGACGTGATGATGCCCGGCCTCGACGGTTTTGGCGTGCTGCACGCGCTGCGTGCCGACGCGACGCTGTCGCACGTGCCCGTGATCATCCTGTCGGCGCGGGCGGGCGAGGAGGCGAGCATCGAGGGGATGCAGGCCGGTGCCGACGACTACCTCGTCAAGCCGTTCGGCGCGCGCGAGCTGCTGGCGCGCGTCGCCGCACGACTCGAGCTCGGCCGCCTGCAGGCCCGCGTCGCGGCCGAGCGCGCCGGGCTCGCGAGCCTGTTTGCGCAGACGCCGGTTCCGACCGCGGTGTTGCGCGGTCCCGACCTCGTCTTCGATCTTGCCAACGACGCGTATCGCGCGATGGTCGGCGGCCGCGACGTACAGGGGAAGGCGCTGCTCGACGCACTTCCGGAAATGCGGGAGTTCGCAACGCAGCTGCAAGCCGTGATGCAGACGGGCCGTCCCCACGTCGGCCACGAAGTGCCGTTGCGGCTCGACGCCGGCAACAGCGCGCCCGAGGCCTATTTCAGCTACATGTTCGCGCCGCTTCGCGATGAACGCGGCGGCGTCGAAGGCGTCATCGCGCTCTGGAACGAAGTGACCGAACAGGTGCGAGCGCGCGAGTCCCTGCGCGACGCCGACCGGCGCAAGGACGAGTTCCTCGCCATCCTTTCGCACGAGTTGCGCAATCCGCTTGCGCCCCTGCGCAACTCGCTGCATCTGCTGCGCATGAAGGCGCAGCTCGAAGAGTCGCGCGATGCGGGACGCGCGCCGATCTACGAGACCATGGAGCGCCAGGTCAATCATCTCGTCCGCCTGGTGGACGACCTGATGGAAATGTCGCGCATCAATCGCGGCACGTTCGAGCTGCGGCGCGAGCGGGTCGACGTCGCGTCCGTCCTGCGCAGCGCCGTCGAAGCGACCGAACCCCTCATCGCCGCGGCCGGGCATCGCCTCACCGTGTCGCTGCCTGACACGCCGGCAATCGTCGACGGCGATCCCGTGCGCCTCGCGCAGGTGGTCGCGAACCTGCTCAGCAACGCGGCAAAGTACACGGAAGGCAACGGAAGGATCTGGCTGGCCGCGGCACGCGACGGGAATGCCGTGTCGATCACGGTCCGTGACAACGGCGCAGGCATAGCTCCGTCCACGATGCCGAAATTGTTCGAGATGTTCAGCCGCGGCGACCGGATGGCTCATCACAAGCAGGAGGGCCTCGGTATCGGGCTCGCGCTGGCGCGACGGCTCGCCGAGATGCACGGCGGAACGGTCAACGGGCGCAGCGAAGGACTCGGAATGGGCAGCGAGTTCACGGTCCGCCTGCCCGAGGCGCCGGCGCCGGCGGCGTCAACGGCGGTGGCGGATGCAGAGGCGTCGGTTCGCGCAGCGCGCGTTCTCGTCGTCGATGACAACGAAGACGCTGCCGACAGCATGGCGGAGATCCTGCGCTTGCTGGGCGCCGACGTGACCGTCGTCTACGACGGCGGTGCGGCGCTCGACGCATGGAAGGCGCATTCGCCGTCGGTAGTGCTGCTGGATATCGGCATGCCCGGAATGGACGGGTACGAGGTGGCGCGGCGCATTCGCGACGGCTCGCCGCGGAACGGAACGTGGCTCGTGGCGCTCACCGGCTGGGGCCAGGAGGACGATCGGCGGCGCGCGAGCGAAGCCGGCTTCGATCATCACCTGGTGAAGCCGGTCGATATCGCAGTCCTGCAGGACCTGCTTGCGTCGATTCACCGCGGCGCGCCGCATCCGGCCGCTTCAGACGCGGCCGGCTGACCAGCGAACGCGTCACGCAGCGGGCATGATCGCCGTCGCCGCTGCGTCCGCGACCGTTTCGAGCCAGACGAAAGTCAGCTGCTTGCGCGCGTCCTCCGGGATGTCCTCCAGATCGCGCTGATTGCGCTTCGGCAGCATCACCGTCGTGATGCCCGCGCGCAACGCCGCCAGCACCTTCTCCTTGACGCCGCCGATCGGCAGCACGAGACCGCGCAGGCTCACTTCGCCGGTCATCGCGACGTCGCTGCGCACCGCGCGGTTGGTCATCAGCGAGGCGAGGGCGGTGAACATCGCTACTCCTGCGCTGGGCCCGTCCTTCGGAATGGCGCCCGCCGGCACGTGCACGTGGATGTCGCTCTTCTCGAAGAGCTCCGGCGCAATGTTCAGCTCCGCCGAACGCGCCTTGACGAGCGTGAGCGCCGTCTGCGCGCTCTCCTTCATCACGTCGCCCAACTGCCCGGTGAGGATCAGCTTGCCGTTGCCCGGCGTCCGGCTCGCCTCCACGAACAGCACGTCGCCGCCCACCGGCGTCCAGGCGAGGCCGGTGGCCACCCCCGGAAGGCTGGTCCGCATCGCGACTTCGTTCTCGAAGCGCGCCGCACCGAGAATCGCGGCGAGATCGGGCGCGTCGATGTCGACGTGCGTCTTCGCGCCTTCGGCAATCTGCATCGCCGCACGACGGAACACGCTGCCGATGGCACGCTCGAGATTGCGCACGCCCGCCTCGCGCGTGTAGTCGCCGATGATTGCGCGGATCGCCGCGTCGCTGATCTCGACCTGGTCCGGCTTGAGACCATTCGCCTCGAGCTGCCGCTTGATCAGGTAGCGCCTGGCGATCTCGGCTTTCTCCGCCTCGGTATATCCGGGCAGCTCGATCATTTCCATCCGGTCGCGCAGCGGCCCCGGAATGGTGTCGAGCATGTTCGCGGTGGCGATGAACATCACCTTCGACAGGTCGAACGGCACCGCGAGGTAGTTGTCGCGGAACGTCGAGTTCTGTTCCGGATCGAGGACTTCGAGCAGCGCGGACGACGGATCGCCTTGAATGCCGCGGCCGAGCTTGTCGATCTCGTCCAGCATCATCACGCAGTTGTTCGAGCCGGCACGGCGCAGCGACTGGATGATGTTGCCCGGCAGCGCGCCGATGTACGTGCGGCGATGCCCGCGAATCTCGGACTCGTCGTGGATGCCGCCCAGGCTCACGCGCGCGAACTTGCGCCCCGTGGCCTTGGCGATGCTCTGGCCGAGCGACGTCTTGCCTACGCCGGGCGGGCCGACGAAGCAGAGGATCGGGCTCTTGCCCTCCGGATTCAGTTTGCGCACTGCGAGATATTCGAGAATGCGGCGCTTGACCTTGTCGAGGCCATAGTGGTCGTCGTTCAGCACATCGCGCGCAGCCGCGATATCGATGCGGTCCTCCGTCGATATGGACCACGGCAGTTCGGCGAGCCATTCGAGATAGGTCCGCAGCATCGACGACTCGCCGGCGCCATCGGGCATGCGCTCGAGGCGTTTCAGCTCTTTCGCTGCGTGCTCCCGTACTTCGTCGGGGAGCTTCGCCTTGTCGAGCGCGGCAGCGAGCTCGGCGATGTCGCTCTTCGCGGCGTCGTCCTCGCCCAGCTCCTTGTTGATCGTCTTCAGCTGCTCGCGCAGCAGCATCTCGCGCTGCGACTTCGACAGCCGCTCCTGCGTCTGGTCGTTGATCTCGCGCGACAGGCGCAGCACCTCCAGCCGGCTGACGAGGTGCGACAGCACGGTGTCGAGACGGTGCTTCGCGTCGGACGTCGCGAGGATCGCCTGCTTCTCTTCCGGCGCAATGTCCATCAGGCCGCCGATGAAGTCGGCGAGAACGCCGGGGAGCGCGATGTCCTGCACCGCGGCGGTGAGCTCGGCCGGCGCCTGCGGGATCAGTTCCAGCACCTCCGCCGCGCGCTTCTTCACTTCGATCATCCGCGCCTCGATCTCGGGCGTCATCGGCTCCGATTCGTGCGCCAGCTCGACCCGGGCAACCAGAAACGGCCAGCCATCGAGCAGCTTGACGATGCGGAAGCGCTGCTGTCCCTGCGCCACGACATGGTGCGTGCCGTCGGGGGTCGTGAGGTAGCGCAGCACGGAAGCGGCGGTGCCGACCTCGTGCAGGTCGCTGATCGCGGGGGCATCGATGCCCGGGTCCTTCTGCAGGACGACGCCGATGCGCCGGTTGCTGCGCGCGGCCTCCTGCACGGCGGCGAGCGACGACGCGCGGCCCACGTTCAGCGGCGTGACGAGCCCCGGAAAGAGAACGAGGTTGCGCGTCGGCAACAGGACCAGCGCGTCCGACGGAATGTCCGGCAGTGCCGGTGTCCGTTCGGGCGCAGCCGCTTCGGCGGTGGCCTGGGGATGTTCGGTTTCGGTCATGTCATTTCCTCGCGTGGCATCAGAGCTTGCGCAGCGTCAGGTGCAGGCAGCCATGAATCAGCTCGCGTTGCTCGATCTCGTAATGTCCTCCGGGAAGGTCGAGCCGGCGCTCGAAGCGCCCGTACGGAATTTCGAGGCGCCGCAGCATTGCGCGCCCCGCCGCAGGCATGGCGCGCTCCCCGACGACCGATAGCGTGCCGTCGCCGGCGACGACCTGGACATGCTCCGGCGCAACGCCGGGCAGCGCGACGATCACGAGCAGGTGTTCGGCGGTTTCGAGCACGTCGACGGGCGGCTCCCAGCTCGGTCCGGCGGAAGGTTGCGCCGAAAGCTGGAAGAAATGACGATGCAGGCGCTCGGCCTCGCCGATCATCTCGAAGGCCTGCTGCCACATCCAGCCGGTGCGATTGCGAGGGTTCATCGCGGACTCCAGGCGTCGGTCGTTGTCGTTTGTCGCATAATCGGCATAGTAGATGGGGCCGATCGCGGCGCGCTCAACAAGGCCGCGACACCCCGCCCACGGAGGAGAACATCAGCGTGACGTCCGCAAAAAGCAAGCCCTGGCGCGGCATTTACCCGATCGCCCCGACACCGTTCACCGCGACCGGCGACGTCGACCAGGACGGCCAGCGCCGCGTGCTCGACTGCATGATCGACCAGGGCGTCGACGGCATCTGCATTCTTGCCAACTATTCCGAGCAGTTCCTGCTCACCGACGACGAGCGCAACACGCTCACGGATCTGTGCCTCGGGCACGTCGCCGGCCGCGTGCCGGTGATCGTGACCTGCAGCCACTTCAGCACGCGCATCGCTGCCGATCGGGCGCGCCGCGCGGCTGCGGGAGGCGCAGGAATGCTGATGCTGATGCCGCCCTACCATGGCACGGGCCTGCGCACTGACGAGAATGGCATGGTGCAACACTTCACCGCCGTCGCCGACGCCGCCCGCATTCCGCTGATGGTGCAGGATGCGCCGCTGTCGGGCGTTGCGCTGTCGGTGCCGTTCCTCGTCCGGCTCGCGCGCGAGGTGCCGCTCGTCCGCTACTTCAAGATCGAGATGCCCGGCACGGCGACCAAGCTGCGCGCGCTGATCGACGCGGGAGGCGAGCTGATCGACGGACCCTACGACGGCGAAGAGTCGATCACGCTGATGGCGGACCTCGACGCCGGCGCCACCGGCACGATGTCGAGCGCGCTCCTGCCCGATCTCATCAAGCCCGTGCTGACGCACTATTTCGCCGGACGGCGGCCGGAAGCCGCGGCGGCGTACGCGCGCATCCTGCCGCTCATCAACTACGAGAACCGGCAGTGCGGCCTGCGCGCGACCAAGACCGTGATGATGGAGGGTGGCGTCATTCGCAGCGACCACGTCCGCCATCCGCTCGACGCACTGCATCCGGCCACGCGCGCCGGCCTGCTCGAGCTGGCACGCGAGGCGAACCCGCTGGCGCTTCGCTGGGGACGCTGACCGCCCACGCTGTCGTGGCGCCCGCGCGGCGTCAGTGCGAGTCGCCGTCCTTGGACGATCGCGGTATCGCCCGCTGCTCCAGGCGCAGCAGCAACGAGAGGATCGCCACGGCGATCACCGTCGCCAGGATGGCGGTTGCCTCGCGTCCCAGGCCCGCCGCCACCGCGATCGCGGCCGTGGCCCAGATACTGGCGGCGGTCGTCAGTCCCTTGACGTTCTCGTTCTCGCTCTGCTTGATGATCGCACCGGCGCCGAGGAAGCCGATGCCGGCCAGGATCCCCTGCAGCACGCGGCTCACGTCCTCGGGGGCGAAGCCGGACTGTGTCGCCGCGACGACCGGCAATGCGACGCCCAGCGCGACCAGCATGTGCGTGCGCAACCCGGCGGTGCTTCCCTTCTGCTCGCGCTCGTAGCCGAGGCATGCGCCAAGCGCCACCGCCAGCACCAGACGTGCGACGACGCGCGTGAACTGCTCCGGGTCGGTGAGATCGGAGAACTCGTCCCGCAGCGTGTGTACGATCGTGTTCCACATCGCGTGGTGCTCCTCGATGACTGCGGTTCAGGCGGGTGCCTGCGCGACGAGTTCGACCAGCGCCGGACCGTAGCGCTCGAGCTTGCGCGCGCCGATGCCGCTGATCGCGCCCAGCGCCGTCAGATCGCCAGGGCGACGGCGCGCGATCTCCGCCAGCGTGCGGTCGTGCAGGATGACGTAAGCCGGCACCGCCTGCGTGCGGGCTTCGCCGAGCCGCCAGGCTTTCAGACGGTCGAGCAGCGCCCCGTTGAGCGGCCCGCCCACATCCCCGCCCGCGTCTACGCCACGCGAGCGCGCCTTGCGGCGCGGCCGGGCGACGGCGCGGCGCATCGCGACCGGCGCTTCGCCCTTGAGCACCGGCCGGGCGTCTTCGGTGAGCCGTAGCGCGCCATGCGCCTCGTGGTCGACGCGCGCGTAGCCCAGCGCGACCAGCTGCCGCAGCACGACGCGCCATGTCGCGTCGTCGGTATCGGCGCCGACGCCGAACACCGACAGCTTGTCGTGCTCCCAGCGGCGCACGCGCTCGGTGTCGCGCCCGCGGAGCACGTCGATGAGGTGCAGCGCGCCGAAGCGCTGGCCGGTGCGGTAGATCGCCGACATCGCCTTCTGCGCGACCGCGGTGGCGTCGAAGGTCTCCGGCGGATCGCTGCACGTGTCGCAGTTGCCGCAAGGCGCGCTCGCTTCGCCGAAGTAGTCGAGCAGCCGCACGCGCCGGCAGCCCGCGGTTTCGCACAACCCGAGCAGCGCGTCGAGCTTGGCCGCCGACACGCGCTTGTACGCTTCGTTGCCTTCCGACATATCGATCAGGCGCCGCTGCTGCACGACGTCGGCGAGGCCGTAGGTCATCCACGCGTCCGCCGCCGCGCCGTCGCGGCCCGCGCGCCCGGTCTCCTGGTAGTAGCCCTCGATGCTCTTCGGCAGGTCGATGTGGGCGACGAAGCGGACGTCGGGCTTGTCGATGCCCATGCCGAACGCGATGGTCGCGACGATCACGATGCCTTCCTCGCGCTGGAAGCGGTCCTGGTTGGCGGCCCGCGACGGGTTGTCCATGCCCGCGTGATAGGGCAGCGCGCGAATGCCCTTCTGCGCGAGCCAGGCGGCGGTCTCGTCGACCTTGCGGCGCGAGAGGCAATAGACGATGCCGCTCTCGCCCGCGTGCTCGTCGGCGATGAATGCGAGGAGCTGCGCGCGCGCATCGTCCTTGTCGACGATCGTGTAGCGAATGTTCGGACGATCGAAGCTGGAGACGAAGATGCGCGCGTCCTGCAAGCCCAACCGGGTGACGATCTCTTCGCGCGTCAGCGGATCGGCGGTGGCGGTGAGCGCGATGCGCGGAATGCCCGGATAGCGTCGCTGCAGCAACGACAGCTCGAGGTAATCGGGCCGGAAATCGTGCCCCCATTGCGACACGCAGTGCGCCTCGTCGATGGCGAAGAGCGCGATGCGCGCCTGGTCGAGGAGCTCGAGGCAGCGTGTGGTCACGAGGCGCTCGGGCGCGACGTACAGCAGGTCGAGTTCGCCCGCCAGCAGCGCCTGCTCGACCGCTGCCGCAGCGCGCGGCGCAAGCGTGGAGTTGAGGAAGGCCGCGCGCACGCCGAGCTGCGCGAGCGCCGCCACCTGGTCCTGCATCAGCGCGATCAACGGCGACACGATGACGCCCGTGCCCGCGCGCACCAGCGACGGGATCTGGTAACAGAGCGACTTGCCCGCGCCGGTGGGCATCAGCACCAGCGCGTCGCCTCCGTCGACGACGTGGCGGACGATGGTCTCCTGCCCGTCGCGAAACGCCGGATAGCCGAATGTGTCGCGGAGGACGTCGAGCGGGCGGTGGTGGTCGTCAGGCATGCGGGAGGAAGGACGCGCGAATCGCCCGCGAGAGCCTACCGCGAAACCGCGCGCGCGGCGGATAGGGCGAACGACCTAACAGGTCAAGGAGGCCGACGTCCGATGCCGGTGCGCGAGGAAGCCGCGTCCGAGCCTACTTCAAGTGCTGGTCGATCCAGTCGAGGAGCTGGCCGGCGCGCATCGCACCCGACATGCGCGCGATCTCGCGGCCGCCGCGGAACAGCGCCATCGTCGGGATGCTGCGGATCGCGTACTGCGCCGACACCTCCGGTCCGTCCTCGGTGTCGACCTTGACGAACCGCAGGCCGGGCCGCTGCGCCGCCGCCTTGGCGAACTCCGGCGCCATCATCTTGCACGGGCCACACCACTCGGCCCAGAAATCGACGACGATCGGCAGGTCGGTGCCCGCGACGTACTTGGGAAGCGCTGCTCCGCGGACGGCCACGGGACTGGCCGGCAGCAGCGCCTCGTGACAAGCGCCGCAGTTCGGCAAATCGCCGAGGCGATCGTCGGGGACGCGGTTCCTGGCGCCGCAATGGGGGCAGACGACGTTCATGATGATTCAGGCGTGTCGGAGTGGCGAACATGGTGACACGTCGCTCAAAAGCAAACCCCGAGGCGCACCTGCGAGGCCGACCGCGTATCGTTCGTGCGGATCGATACAAACTCAGCCGCCGCAGCCCACGCGCCTCAGCGATGGCGGCCTTGAGCGCCGCGGCGATGCGGGTCGAGTTCGGCGCTGGCCATTCAAACATTTACCCCGCCGCCGGGACGTTATCGATACCGGCTGAATTGGCAGGCCGTTGAGTCCCTTCGCTCGGTGCTACCGCTCGACCGCGGCCGTGTGAAAACTCGTCGAGCAAACCACGACTCCTATTGCAGGCACCCCTGTGCAGCGATCGCCTCAATTTGCGCCTGCATTTCAGGACTCGCCACGAACACTCGCCACGCATTTTCGCGCGAGGCTGCGTTCCGGACCCAAAAGTTGTATCCATCGGGCTCGGCGCCTCGATGCAACAGGGCATAGTACAGATCGACCACGTACTCGCTGTCGGTCGTCGCCTGATCCGTGTATTCCGCGCCTCCCACAAAGGAACTGCTCGCGCCGTTGAGCACATCCCGTACCGCGGCGGCCGGGTTTGCATCGCACTGTGCGGTGCGAAACTGCTCGGTCCAATAGGTGTAACCTCCCGTGTCCGCCAGCCGCCGGAACAGACCGCCGTAAAGGTTCAGCACCAGATACGTCTCAGCCCGGGCCGTCTGCCCCGGGAACGCAGCGTTCATCGTCTCCGTGAATTCCGGCGAGAACAGGAACCAACTCATCACAGTGTCGGTCGGCATGCCCGCGAAAAGCTGACTGAGCCAGTAGCTCGAGCCTTCCCAATCCGGCTGCCGGCTGAATGACGCATCGTACAGATCGGCAATGAAGCCATTGTCGTCGCGATCGAAACCAACGTACTCTGTACTATTGAAGAACGCGCTCGCCATCACCGCGAACACCGCTTTCGGATCGGCACCGAGCGCGCATAGCCGGTCAGCCTCGCTGCTCCAGAACGCCTTGCCCGGGGCGTCGCTCGGACGGCGCAGGATCGCCGTGTAGTAGTGCTCCACGAGGTTGGCATTCGTCGCGATGTTGCCAATGCACGCTGCATTGACAGAAATGACTTGGTATACGACTTCCGACGTGCCGGATACGTAAGTCGCGTCGCCGCTATAGACCGCGCGGATGCCGTGGGCGCCCGGCGTCAGCGCCGACGTCACGAGCGTCGCGACGCCTCCGGCGTCGAGCACGGCGCTGCCGATGGTGGTCGTGCCGTCATTGAAAGTGATTGTGCCGGTTGGGGTTGCACCGCCGGACACCGGCGCGACAGCGGCCGTGAATGTTAGCGGCGTACCCGCGATGAAGGACGGGTTCGGCGAGATCGAAAGTGATGTGGTCGTTGCCCCCTCCATTGAGGTAAGCGTCGAGATAGATTCTTGGCCGGACGTCGATTGCGATTGATCGACGATGAGCTCGGACTGGGCATAAGCTGCGCTCCCGAACAGCAGGGCGTAGGCGACTACACATGCACTAGTTAGTGCCGCTTTACAAAAAGGACCTAGGCTTTCGACCATTTTGTGACTCCGTTTCCCGCCTGACGAACAAAGCGAATTAGCGCGATGGTGACGTAAGGCCGCTGGTGCATCGGGCTTCAGCGGTGGGTTGCGGTGCGTCGCCGCGAAGCACGGATAAGCAGCGATGCCGCCCAGTGACGGCGCCGGGATCAGGACACATGGCGTTACCCTTCCGTGAAACCAGACGGCGATGCCGGTATCAACCGAAGGACACACGTTGCACAGGCATCAAAGACCGCGATGCCCATCAAGCCGGATGTTATGACACTGACTCTGACATCGAGCGCAACCTCCAGCGTGACGACCAACCTAGCACGACCAATCCGATTGCGATCAACGCCAGTACAGACGGCTCCGGAACCACCGCCGCCCTCACCAGAGTGTAGCCGTCGCCCGACGCGGCATTCAGTGTGGACGAGCCGGCTAGCCAAAACGCCTGCTGGACACCGTAGCCGGGTTGCGTCCCGGGTGCCGATGTAAATACACCGTTACTGCCAAACGCCGATGCCGTTGGGTTCAGCACACCGCTGAAACTGCCCAAAGTCGGCAGTCCGAACGTGAACGTGCCGAAACGCAGGTCCAGCGAAGTGATGTTGGCTGTGGTCACCGTTCCACCGGGCACGACTGCAGCGTCGGCAATGCCGATCGTGCCCGAAACCGTATCGCCGGCGCCACGTCCAATTGCTGCGCAATTCGACAGGCATGTCGATTGGAACTGGAAAATTATGGTCGCATTTGCGACCGACAGGAATCCAGTGACAACGGCGAACAGGATGGTGGCAAGTCCGTGATTGAGATGACCTTTCATTGCGGACCTCTCAAGAAACCGGCGATAGTGGGCGATCAATAAGGAAGCATGTAGTGTTAAGCATGTAGTATACCGACACATCTTTATCTATTGGTTTCAAGTATTTAAGAGACCTAGGGCCGGTACTGGAGTGGACGACTGTAAGGCCGACCGACACCGGTCCGCAAGAAAGCTCAAACTGGGGCGCGCTGCGAAGCGATGCGGCGATTCAGAAGGCACAGACCGCGTGAGCGATGCCAGCTGCCGCGCAACCGCCGATATATTCCCCGCGGTGTGTCCGCTTCTGGCGTTGAGCGAGAGGCCCAAGGCCCAGCTGACGAGCCTCTTTGTGAAGTATCATCCATTACGCATTGTTCCTGAAGGTTTATCTCTAGGAGCCACGCCCATGATCTTCTTGCCGTCGGCCCACCCGATCACCCTGGCGCTTTGCCGCCGCCGTACTCGTCGCCGCCCCCGCGGTGCTTGCGGCCGGCGGAACCGCCAAGGGCACGCTGGCGTACAAGGCGAAGTCCGGGCCGATCACCGTTGCGCCGAAGTACGCCTACCTGGTGAAGGGACCGGACGCCGTCGAGCCGGGCAAGATCATTCGCAAGCTGATCTTTTCGACGACGGACCTCGGTGCCAAGATCGACGCCTGCAAGACGATGAGTTGCACCGACGCGGACCTGGGCGAAGGCATGACCGTCGACCTCGACGCGGGGCCGCGGCTCAACTACTGGGTGGTGCTGAACGGCCAGCGCATCCAATATTCGGGCACGGAGCCGCCGGCGTCGCTGAAGCTCACCACGGACACGCCACAGCGCCTTGCCGGGACGCTGGCGTTCGACGGCACCGCCGCGGGCGGCGCGCAGGTCGCGATCGAGTTCGACACGCCGCTGGTCAAGGAAATGGCCAAGGCCCGCTGAGGGGTCTTGGGGGAGTAGACTTCCACTCACATGAACGACGAAAAAATCGAAATCAAGGTCACCAACAGCGGGCAGAAGCTCGACGTCGTCGTCCTGAACAAGCGGCTCGACGTGATAACGGTGGTGCTGGGAGAGGGCGTCCACAGTGTGCGCTGCGATCTGACGCTCAACCGTAACCAGAGCGCCTACGTCGGCAACGCGATGGGGCGCGAGATCGTCTACGAGCGCAGC
Organism: uncultured beta proteobacterium; assembly: GCA_963851465.1. GTDB lineage: Bacteria > Pseudomonadota > Gammaproteobacteria > Burkholderiales > Casimicrobiaceae > VBCG01. The sequence goes on along the minus strand of CAWKPJ010000002.1, from coordinate 184,906 downwards.
CGGGCGGACGTCAAGGGCGACCTCGCGCGCGCCGCCGGGTTCAGCGACTACAAGCGCTAGCGACCTCCGGCTAGGACGGCCGAAACAACGCGTTCAGGTCGGCACCTGACGCTGCGCTGGCGAAGCCGCCGAACGTCCCGTCCTTGGCGATCTGCGCCGCGGTGCGCATGAAGCCGCCCCACGCGCTCCGCGCGAGCGCGCCCCCGACGGAAATGCGGCGCACCCCCAGCGCAGCGACGTCGGCCACCGTCATGTCGCTTGGCCAGCCGATCAGCAGGTTGACCGGCTTCGGCGCAACGGCTTCCACCACCGCCCTTATGTCCTCGCGCGTGCGAATCCCCGGTGCGTACAGGCAATCGGCGCCGGCGTTCGCGTAGGCCGTGAGGCGCGCGATCGTCTCGGCGAGGTCGGGCCGGCCGACGAGGAAGCCTTCGGCGCGGCCGACAAGCAGCGTGTCGCCCCCGGCCTTGTCGATGGCGCCGCGCGCGGCGCGCATCCGTTCCACCGCGACTTCGAGATCGTAGAGTGGCGCAGCGGTGTCGCCGGTCGAATCCTCGATCGACAGCCCCGCGACGCCGGTTTCCACTGCAAGGCGCACGCTTTGCGCGACACCGGCCGCGTCGCGCGCGAAGCCGCTCTCGAAGTCCGCGTTGACCGGCAGGTCGGTGGCCGCGACCATCGCTGCGAGGTGCGCGAGCACGGTATCGCGCTCGACGCCGTTATCGGCGCGCGCTTGCGACCACGCGAAGCCGGAGCTCGTCGTCGCGAGCGCTTTGAATCCAAGGCTTTGCAGATAGCGCGCGCTGCCGGCATCCCACGGGTTCGGGATCACGAAGCAGCCGGCAGCATGAAGCTCGCGAAAACTGCGGCGCTTGTCGGCGATACTGGGTCTCGCTGCGGCCATGACGAACCTTCGTGTCGATCGAATGCGACGCGTCGAGTATAGTAGTTCGACGGATGATGCCCCTCGACGTTTCGAACATCGCAAGCTGGCATGCGCACGTCTATTTCGACGCGGGCAGCTGCGACGCGGCGCGCGCGTTTCGCGAGGTGGTGATCACCCGTTTCGGCGATACCGTCGAGATGGGCCGCTTCCACGAGCGGCCCGTCGGGCCGCATCCGCAATGGAGCTACCAGATCGCCTTCGCGCACACGCAGTTCGCCGAGGTCGTCGGGTGGCTCGCGCTCAACCACGGCGCGCTTGACGTGTTCATGCACCCCAACACCGGCGACCAGCTGCGCGATCATCGCGACAGCGCGCTGTGGCTCGGGTGCAGCTACACGCTGGATCTGCGCGCCGTCGGCGGCTGATCGCGAACGGCTGCGCGCTGCGCTGCTGCGGAGCGCCAGGGCGCGCCCCGCAGCGCGTTTCTCACACTCGGCGGATCAGTAGTTCCCGCGCAATTGCGCGCGCACTTCACCGCCGGGGTTCTTGGCGCTGTGCACGTTGACATACAGCTTGCCCGCCTTGTAGCTCTCGTACTGCGCTTCGGTCAGCTTCGCGTCGGGCGCAGCGGCGAACGTGTTGTCGCCGGTCTTGGTGAAGGGGACGATCACCGGGCCGTTGGCGCCGGCCGAGGCTTCGTGGATGTGCGAGGCGGTGGCGGTCATGCCCGTTACGGTCACCGTGGCCGTGACCGAACGGTCAGACTTGATATCCACGACCGCGGTGCCGGTGGCCGTCGTCGTGACGGGAGGCACCTCGTTCTCACCCTTCAAGTCGACGCGTTGGCCGCCGACCATCGGCGCCATCGTGGCGCAGCTTGCGATCAGGCCGGCGGCGCCGATCAGCAACAGCGCCGAGAGTCCCCCGGTCTTGCTTGCGATTCTGTTCATCGTTGTTCTCCTCGGAAAAAGCTGGATTCCCAGCGAAAAGCGGTGTCGAGTGTCGCATAACTTGCTTGCTAACAGGTGGCACCGCCATTCAATCCCGACGGACCGGCCGCGCCGCGGCCCCCGCAAGCGCGCCAACGTGCGAGACCGGAGGTACCCTGTCGCATGCCGTCACGATTTGTCATTAGCCCGGAAGAAGTCGCGATCACGGCGATTCGCGCGCAAGGCGCGGGCGGACAAAACGTCAACAAGGTCGCCAACGCCGTGCAGTTGCGTTTCGACATCCTCGCATCTTCACTGCCCGAGGACGTCCGCGCTCGGCTGCTGGCGCTGGGCGATCGGCGCATCGGCAAGGACGGCGTGGTGACGATCAAGGCGCAGGAGTTTCGCAGCCTCGACCAGAATCGGGTTGCCGCGCTGGCACGCCTGCAGGAACTGGTCGACAGCATCGCCGACCCGCCCAGGCGGCGTCGACCGACCAGGCCGACGAAGGGCTCGGTCACCCGGCGGCTCGACAGCAAGGCCCGGACCGCAAAGGTGAAGGCGCAGCGGGGAAAGATCGAGGACTAGGACGTTAGCGTCACTGTCCCGGAAACTGGCAAAGGGCCAGCACCGGGTAGCCGAGCTTCGCGAGCCGTGCCCGGCCGCCCAGGTCCGGAAGGTCGACGATGAATGCGCAGCCGACGACCGCGCCGCCGGCCATGCCGATCAGCTTGAGCGCGGCCTCGGCGGTGCCGCCGGTGGCGATCAGGTCGTCGACGAGCAGCACGCGCTCGCCGCGCGCGATTGCGTCGCGATGGATCTCGAGACGATCGCTGCCGTATTCGAGCGCATAGTCCTGGCCGAAATTCTCCGCCGGCAGCTTGCCCTGCTTGCGGATCGGGACGAAGCCGACCTTGAGCGCGTAGGCTAGGGCGGATCCGACGATGAAGCCGCGTGACTCGATCGCCGCGATCTTGTCGACCGGCGGCCCCCGATACACCTTCGCGAACTGCTCGACGACGGCGTGGAACGCGTCGCCGCGCTTGAGCAGCGTGGTGATGTCGCGGAACTGGACACCCGGCCTGGGAAAGTCGGGCACCGTGCGGATGAGCGCCTTCAAGTCGATGCCGGTCGTCATGTCGCTGGGCATGGCTCACTCCTTTTCGGGGTGGCGGAGCAGCGCTTCGAGCGCGGCGTGCCGCTGGGTCCACAGGCGCTCGTACGACCGCAGCCACACGTCGGCGTGCGCGAGTGGCTGCGGATTCAGCCGGCAGAAGTGCCGGCGACCGCGAACGGTGCGCCGCACGAGGCCCGCGTCCTCGAGCGTCCGAACGTGCTTCGACGCGGCGGCGAGCGACATCCGGAACGGCTGGGCCAGCTCGCTCACCGTGCGCTCCTGCGCCGAGAGGCGGCGCAGCATCGCCCGGCGAGTCGGGTCGGCGAGCGCATGGAACACGCGATCGAGGCCGCCGAATTGATAAACCATATGGTTGAGTATAGGCGGGACCGAATTGACAGTAAACAATAGGGTTGATATTCACGGCGCTGCGTCGGACGCGCCGGCGCGCTCGTGAACGGCGCACGTCCTACGCACCATCCGAAGGACGTCCTACAGGCGCGTCGGCGCCGGCCGTTTATGCTGATTTCCAGAATCGTCGCGACAATGTCGCGCAGGAGCAGCGATGGCCATCACCAATGCGCTTGCCAGTCTCGCGGTCAAGGATCTTGGCGCCTCGTCGAAGTGGTACGAGCGCCTGCTGGAGCGCGGCGCCGACTCGGCGCCGATGCCGGAAGTCGCGGAGTGGCGCTTCGACAATGGAGGGTGGCTGCAGGTGTACCAAAGCGCGGACCGCGTGGGCCGCGGCTCGGTGACTCTCGCAGTCGATGACCTTGACGAGCAGATCGCGAAATTGAGCCGGCTCGGAATCGACGTCGGCAAGCGAATGGCCACCGTCAAAGTCGAGGTCGTGATGATCAAGGATCCGGATGGCAACAGCATCGCTTTCGCGCAAGCGAAGGATCCGACGATGGCCCAATGAACGATAACTGACGGGAGCGTCGAATGAGCACACTGACCGCCGCCAAGCGAAAGAAGCTTCCGCAATCCGACTTTGCGTTGCCCGGACGCCGGTTCCCGGTCGAGGACAAGGCGCATGCGCGCAACGCGAAGGCACGCGCAGCTCAAAGTCACAATGCCGGGCATCTGAGTGCCGCCGAAAAGGCGCAGGTTGACCGCAAGGCCGACGCGGTACTGGCGAAGAAGGGCGGTGCGTCGATGACACCGATGAGTGCCGGACGCTTTGTCCCCTGACTGTAGTTCGACGACAGGCGGCACACGGCTTGTGCCGCGCGGACCTCAACGCGGGTTCGGCCCTGCCTTGATCACACGCACATCCACGGCCACCGAATCGACGCCGTTCACGACGTAGACGTGCCCTTCCTGGACGGTCACCTGCAGCTTCATCGACCGGTCGGCGAGCTTGACCAGCGCCTTGCTGGCGTCGACAGGGATTTCGCTCACCGTGAGGCGGCCCTGACGCTCCAGCTTGTCTGCGACGCCTTGCCACCACAGGTCGACTGCGCGTCCGCCGTACGCGAGGACATGCACATCACGCGCGCGGCCGCATGCCTTGCGCACATCCTGCTCATCGGGCAAGCCGACGTCGATCCAGCGCTCGATCGCGCCCGTGAGGTCGCGCTGCCAGAGGTCGGGCTCGTCCTCGGCGGAAAGTCCACGCCCGAACTCCAGGCGCTCGTGCGCATGCAACGCAAAGGCGAGCACGCGCACCATCATCCGCTCGTCGGTTTCGGAAGGGTGCCGGGCGATCGTCAGCGCATGGTCGCCGTAGTAGTTGCGATCCATGTCGGCCACGGAGAGCTCGACCTTGAAGATCGTCGACTTCAGCGCCATGGCACGGACCGTACGCGCTACTTCCGCCGCGCCGTATCGATGTCCAGGTACTTCCAGTAGCTGGAGAACACGGGGGGACTGAAACCCAGCAACCATGGCTGGAGGTAGTTGCTTTCCAGCCGGAAGTACACCGGCAGCTCCGGCACGTAGGTGCGCGCGATATCGGTCATCGTGCGCGCGGCGGCGATCTGCTCTTCGTCCGATGGGCTGCGCAGGAATTGCTCGGCGGCGCGGTCGTAGTCGGCGTTGCTGAACTGCGTGACGTTGACGCGCTGCGGCTGCTTGCTGTGAAGCTGCGCAAGGATGTTGTAGCCCGTCGGCGAGCCGCCGAAGCCGCCCTGGTACATCTGGTACTTTCCTTTTTCGAGATCCTTGATGATCTCCTGGAACGGCGCGACGTTGAACTCGGTCCGCAGGCCGATCGCCTCCATGTTCTTTTTCCACAGTGTCTGCGTCTCGCGCATGATGCCGCCGGTGCGCAGCGACAGCGTGAGCGTGAGACGCGAGCCGTCGGGCGCCTTGCGGAAGCCGTCGGGATCGCGCTTGTCGTAACCGAAGCGGTCGAGCAGCGCCTTCGCCGTCACCGGATCGTACGAGGATTTCACCGGCGGCGACGGATCGTGCCCGCCGACGCCGGGTGGCACGAACTGGTTGGCCGGAATCGCCTGGCCCGCCAGCACGATCTTGATGAGCGAGTCGGCGTCCCATCCGAAAGCGATCGCGCGGCGCAGCGCGATCCGCTCGTTGCTCATGCCGCCGATGACCGGATCCTTGGTATTGAGGTACAGCGTGAAGAGGAAGGGCTCGACGACGACCTTGCGCGTGATTCCGCGCGCCGCATACTCGGGCTTGACCTTGCCGTCGGCGAGCAATCGGGTTGCGATCTCGCCGCGGAGCTGCACGTAATCCAGGTTGCCCTGCTCGAACAGCAGCAGACGCGTGATGTCCTCGTCGATGATGTTCACTTCGACCGTGCCGGCCATCGGAATGCGCTTGCCCTTCATGCTGCGCACGAGCTCGGCGTCCTCCTTGCGATTGCTCTCGGGGAAGTAGGCCTCGCGGTAATTCGGATTCGCCTCGAGGATGAGCCGCGAGCCGCGCTTCCACTCCTTGAGGCGATAGGGGCCGGTGCCCACGGGACGCGCGCGGATGTCGCCGCCTGCCGCCTCGACGACTTCCCGCGCCGCCGCGCCGACGAAGCCAAGCAGGTCGCGGAGGTTCGGATAGTCGGGCGCGCTCATGCGGATTTGCACCGTGTAGCGATCGATCGCGCGCAGGCCCTCGATGGGTGTGTCGAAGTTGAACTTGCCCGTTCGTCTTGGCGGCCTCCACCACCGGCCGCGCGCCGATGATGAGATCGGTCAGGACGGGATTGCCCGCGCGCCGGCCATTGGGGTCGAGCCAACGCTTGTACGAGTACACGTAGTCGTCGGCGGTCAGCTCGCGCGGCTTGCCCTTGAACGCCGGATCGTCGTTGAAGAGGACGCCGCGCTTGAGCCTGAACGTCCAGACGCGGCCGTCGTCGGTGACCTCTGGCGGCCCGATGGCGGTCAGTGGCGTGAGCTTCGGCGTGGGCGACAGGTAGTCCCATTCGTACAGCGGCTCGAACAGCGCCTGGACGACCTGGAACGAGGGATCGTCGGTGTACTGCTGCGGGTCGAGCGTGTCGATCTCGAACTGGGCGATGCGCAGGACTTTGGCAGGGTCGGCGGCCACGGCGGCGCTGCACGCGACGTACGCGAGTAGGAGGCCAGCGGCGCCGCGCATGAGTGCTGACATGACGCGGCCTGCGTTACCGGACGCTGCGACGAGCGGGAGACTGCGAGTCACGCAATGCATGGGGTGGGAGCGGACACGATGGGAGGTTCGGCCGACTAGCAGCCGCATTGCGCGAGTGTAGCGTCACTCGCCACCGATGCGGCTTGGCGTCGCGCCCGGCAGACGAAAGGCGCGTCGCGTTCTCCACGTCGGGGCGCGGGCGCCGGTCCGCCCGGGGCAAACTCCCGTGTATGCTCATGGCATCGCGCGAGACGGCCGGGCGCAAGGGTCCGTCGGGTGGCGACTGGTCACGCGGGAGACGGATGAAGGCCACAGCGGTCGTTGTCGTTGGGGTGATGGTGACGCTCGCTGTCGGCGCATCGGCCGTGCGCGCGCAGCCGGCCGACGCGTCATCGAGCGCCAAAGCCGCTGCCGAAAACGTCGCGACCGCGGCCGACTCGCCCGGTCGTTTCGCCCGCTTCTTCGATCCTCAGGATGGGCAACTCGACCTGAGCGCGTTGCTCGAGGATCCGAGGGGTTTCCTGCCGATTCCGCTGATCGTGACCGAGCCCGCCGTCGGTTATGGCGGCGGTGTCATCGGGATGTTCCTGCGGCCCCGGAAGGAAATCGGCGACGAGGGCTGGGCCCGCCCCGACATTTCCGCGGTCGGCGGACTCGCGACGCAAAATGGAACCTGGGCTGCGCTGGCTGGGGACGCGAGCCGCTGGTTCGACGGCCGCTTGAAGACGCTCATCGGCGCCGGCACCGGCGTCGTCAATCTCGACTTCTACGGACTGGGCGACCCGGCGAGCTTCAACCAGGGCGTGCGCTACTCGCTCAACTTCTCGGGCGCGATCGCTCAAGCCAACTGGCAACTCGCGCCGAAATCGCCATGGTCGATCGGGCTGCGCTACGTCTACGCCGACGTCGAACCGACGCTGCGCGAAGATCCGCTGTTTCCGAATCTCGCCGACAAGCTCCGGGTGAAGATCTCGGCGCCGACCGCGATCGTCGAATACGACAGCCTCGACAACGTGTTCACGCCCACGCGCGGCGTCTACGCGGAGACTTCGTACATGGCATCGCGCAAGGGGCTCGGCGCCACCGACGACTTCGAGCGATTCGAGCAGGTGCTGATCGGCTGGTGGCCGGTGCGCGACGACGTGACGCTCGGCGCGCGCGGCAACTACGCCTGGTCGTCGTCCGGCACGCCGTTCTTCATGCGGCCGTTCATTCAGTTGCGCGGCGTTCCCGCGATGCGCTACCAGGGCGACCAGATGGGGTTGGCGGAAGTCGAAGCCCGCTGGCAGTTTTACGGCCGCTGGAGTGTCGTCGCCTTCGGCGGCGGTGGTACGACGCGTTCGGAGCGCAACGGCTTTTCGACCACGCAAAACGTCGGCAGCGGCGGCGTGGGCTTTCGCTACGAACTGGCGCGCAAGTTCGGGTTGCACGCCGGAATCGACATCGCGCACAGCCCCGGGACGACGGCGTTCTACATTCAGGTCGGAAACGCGTGGTTCAGGCCGTAATGCGTTAGCGATATGGATCTGACCGGAGCAATCGCCGGACTGGTCGCGGCTGCCGCATTCGCGCTCATCGCCTCCGCGCCGGTCGATGCTGCCGACTCGTCGTTGCCGCCCGCAGTGTCGCCGCCGGCATTCCGGCTGCCCGCCGGGGCACGTCCGCTGGCCTACGATCTCACGCTGACCGTCGTGCCTGGCGCGGCGAAGTCCGCGGGCGAGATCGTGATCGACGTCGAGCTGGACCGCACGCATCCGGTGCTGTGGCTCAACGCGGACACGCTGACCGTCTCCACTGCCACCGTCGCGACGCCTGCTACGCGCGTGTCTATCGTCGGCGGCGGCGAGCAGTTCGTCGGACTCGCCTTCGATCCGCCGCTGCCGGCCGGGAAGCACCGCGTCACGCTCGCGTTCGAGGCGGAGCAGTCGACGAACTCGACCCGCGGAATCTTCGCGCTGCAGGACGGCGGCGCGTGGTACGCGATGACGCAGTTCGAGGCGATCTCGGCGCGCAAGGCGTTCCCTTCGTTCGACGAGCCCGGGTTCAAGACGCCGTGGCGACTGACGCTGCGGGTGCCGCGCGACCTCGTCGCGATCGCGAATACGCAGGTCGAGTCGGAGACCGTCGACGGCGACGGGCTCAAGACGCGTCCGATTCAAGCCGACGCGGCCGCTGCCGACCTACCTGGTGGCGTTCGCTGTCGGGCCTTGGCAGTCGGTCGATCTCGGGCGGCTTGGCGCAGGCGCGACCCCGAGCCGAATCGTCGTGCCCGCCGGCCGGACCGATGACACGTCCTTCGCTGCGCAGTCCTATCCGCAGCTCTTCACGCAGCTCGAGCGCTGGTTCGGCATTCCGTATCCGTTCGACAAGCTCGATCACATCGCGATCCCGCTGACGGTCGGGTTCGCGATGGAGAACGCCGGACTGATTACGTACGGTGCGCCGATCCTCCTCGCCAAGCGGAACGCGGCGACGCCGCGATTCCGGCGCAGCGCCGCGAACATCGGCGCGCACGAGATCGCGCATCAGTGGTTCGGCAACCTCGTCACGCCCGCGTGGTGGGACGACATCTGGCTCAACGAGGCGTTCGCCACGTGGATCGCCGAGAAGACCGTCGAGCGCTGGCGGCCCGACTACTATCGCGGCGCCGCGCGCGTCGCGAGCCGGGCGGAGGCGATCGACGCCGACGTGCTGACATCGGCGCGGCGCATCCGCGAGCCGGTCAACGCGCGTTCCGACATCTTCAACGCATTCGACAGCATCACCTACGAGAAGGGCGCGACAGTCATCGGCATGTTCGAGGCGTGGATGGGCGAGGAGCCGTTCCGGCGCGGCGTGCAAAGCTACCTCGAGGCCCGGGCCGACGGGTCGGCGACGTCCGCGGACTTTCTCGACGCGCTGTCGCAAGCGAGCCGGTTGCCGGTCGCGCCGGCATTCGACACCTTCCTCAACCAGAACGGCGTGCCGCAGGTCGACGTGCGACTCGCGTGCGACAAGCGCGGCGCGACGCTCGCGCTGACGCAGCACCGGCTGACGACGCTCGGGTCGGCACCGTCGGCGTCGCAGCGCTGGCAGATTCCCGTCTGCGCGCGCGTCGGCGCCGGCGGCCGGCAGGTCTGCACGCTGATGCGCGACGAGTCCGAAGTGCTGTCCCTCGGCCGCGCATGTCCGGGGTTCGTGTTCGCGAATGCGGGAGGCCGTGGATACTACGTGCCGGATTACCGTGAGGACGCGCTCGACCGGATCGCGCGTCATCGCGCGTCGCTTTCGGTGGCCGAATTCGCGAGCCTGCTCGACGATCTGCGCGCGCTGGTGCGCGCGGGCGCAGTGTCGCCCTCGACTGCGATGGCGTGGGTGCGCTACGGCGCGGCTTCGCGCGACTGGAACGTGCTCAGGGCCGCGCTCGACCTCGCCGAGTTCTACGGCAACACGCTCGTCACGCGATGCATCGCGGCCGGTGTTCGCCGCGTTCGCGCGCGAGGTGTTCGGTCCGCGCGCGAGGACGCTCGGTTTCGTCCGCAAGCCGGGCGAGAGCGACGACGACCAGCTCGCGCGCCGCGCGCTCCTGCGCTTTGTCGCGCCGTACGACCCTGAACTTGCGGCGCAGGCGCGCCGGCTCGCGCTGGCGTGGATCGCCGACCGCAAGGCGGTCGACGCCGGACTCGTCGACGTCGTCCTTGTGACGGCGGCGCGCACCGGGGACGCCGCGATGCTCGAGGCGATGGTTCCCGCGGCGAAGTCGACGCAGGACCGGCTCGAGCGCCGCAACCTGACGATGGCGCTTCTCTCGTTCGATGATCCCGCGCTCGCGCAGCAAAGGCTTGGCGATCCTGCTTGACCCGTCGTTCGATGTCCGCGAGACGTGGACGGCGCTGCGCAACGTGCACGCCTGGAATCCTGCACGCCGCGCGCCGCACGACTTCATCGTCGCCAATTTCGACGCACTGGCGCGGACGGTCGGACGCGACACGCCGGGCGGATGGCCAAGATATGCGGCCGGTTTGTGCTCGGAGACGGATCGCGCGCAAGTCGAGGCATTCTGGGCGACGCGCGCAGCGGCGTATCCGGGTGCACCGCGCGAGCTCGCCGCGACGATCGAGTCGATCGACCTGTGCACGCGGCTGAGAGCGCACTGATCCGGGCTGCCGACGACCGCCAGCGTTACTCCGAATGCCGTCGACCGCGGCCGTAGATCAGCAGCATCGCGATGATCACGAGGCCATAGGTGACGTGCCGGCCGAATTCCTCCATCTGCATCACCGAGAGGATCGACTGCAGCAGCGTGACCAGGATGACGCCGGCCACGGTGCCGAGGTAACTGCCGCGGCCGCCGAGGATCGACGTGCCGCCGAGCACGACCGCGGCGATGGCCGGAAGCAGGTAGGGATCGCCCATGGCCTGCGCGGCTTTGCTCGCATAACCGGCGAGCAGGACGCCACCGAAGGCAGAGAGGCCGCCGGCAAGCGCGAACGCCGCCATCACCACGGTGCGGGTGCGCGCGCCCGAGAGATAAGCTGCGCGCTCGCGGTTGCCGATCGCATAGACGGTGCGACCGAACGTCGTGCGATTCAGCAGGAAGATGGCGGCGACGGCAATCGCCGCCCATACCAGCAGTGCATTCGGGATGCTGAGGATACTGCTGCCCGTGGCGATGAAGCGCATCGCCGGCGACGACGAATCCTGCGGCGAGAATCCTCCGGTGTGCACCACCATCAGGCCCTGCGCGACGGCGTTCACTGCCAGCGTCACGACCATCGACGGGATACGCAGAAACGCCACGCCGAAACCGTTGACCAGTCCCAGCCCGACGCCGCAGGCGATGCCCACCGGAATCGCCATCGCCTCGCCGAGAGGCCCCCAGGCGGTCGCCGCCGTCGCCATCATGCCGCCCACGGCAACGACCCACGGCACCGACAGGTCGATCTGGCCGAGCAGGATGACGATCATCGTCCCGGTGGCGATGACACCGAGGAACGACGCGACCTTGAGTTGCTGCAGCAGGTAGTCCGGCGACAGGAAGCTGCTCGAATAGAAGCTGCCGACGAGCAGCACGAGGGCGATGCAGCCGAACGCCCACGCGATGGCCGGATCGACGCGCCGGCGCACGCCGCTCATCGTGTTGCGGAACGCGTCGCCGGAACGACTGTCGGGCGTCCGCACCTCATCCATACAAGTCGAGCCGGTTGCGGACGCGCAGCAGCCGGACCGAGCCGAGACAGACGGCGGCGAGCAGGACCACGCCCTGGAACAGCGGCTGCCACAGCGGCTCGACGTTGAACACGAAGAGCAGGTCGCCGATGGTGCGGAACATCAGCGCGCCGAAGATCGCGCCGATCGCGCTGCCCGAACCGCCGAACAGCGACACGCCGCCCAGCACCACCGCGGCAATCGAATACAGCGTGTAGGTGTTGCCGTTGGCGGCGGACGCCTCGCCCGAATACGTGATGAAGGTGAGGAACAGGCCGGCGATCGATGCGAGCAGGCCGGAGAGCATGTACGCCACGAATTTCGCGCGGCGCGTCGGCACGCCCGACATGTACGCGGCGATCTCGGACGATCCGACCGCGTAGGCAGCGCGGCCGATCACCGAGCGGCGGAACGGAAGCCAGACGATCACGACCAGCGCAAGCAGCAGCACCAGGCTCGCCGGCACGCCGCCGCTCAATTGCCCGGTCAGCGCATCGGCGAGCGACGCGTCGACGTCGCCGCCGGGAACGGGTCTGAGCGCGAGCGCGGCGCCGTAGTAGATCGCGCCCGTCGCGATGGTCGTGACGATCGGCTGCAGCCGTCCGTAGATGACGATCAGCCCGTTGATCGCGCCGCACAGGCAGCCGACGAGCAGCACGCCGAGCACGCCGAGCGCCGTCATCAGCGGCGAGCCGCCGACGATGGTCGACGCCAGGCAATTGGCGAGCACCATGATCATTCCGACCGACAGATCGATGCCCGACGTCAGCACCACCAGCGTCTGCGCCATGGCGACGATCGCCAGCAGCACGCCCTTGTTGGCGGCGGTCGTCGCGACGTTCGCGTTCAAGCCCGCGGGATGGTTCGCGGCGTAGATCGTGAACATCACGGCGAACCCCGCGAAGGCGATCAGCGTGCCCTTGTTGTCGCGCAGCCAGTAGGACCAGTCGCCGCTCATGTCGCTGCTTCCGGCAACGTCGCAGGCTTTCCGGCGTCCGCGCCGATGTTCAGCGCGCTGCTGACCAGCGCGCGCTCGGTAATTTCGTCGCCAACCAATTCGCGCTTGATCGCGCCGTCGTACATCACGAGCACGCGGTCGCAGCAGCCGATGAGCTCGTCGTAGTCGGTCGAATAGAAGAGGATCGCCGCGCCGGCGTCGGACAGCTCGCGCAGCAGTTGATACATCTCCTGCTTGGTCCCGACATCGATGCCGCGGGTCGGATCGTTCAGCAGGAGGATGCGCGGATTCATCATCAGCCATTTGCCGATGACGAGCTTCTGCTGGTTGCCGCCGGACAGGGAGCCGGCGGGCATGTCGGTGCCGTCGGTGCGGATGGCGAGCAGCTTCACGATCTTCGCCACCGCGTCGCGCTCGGCCGCCCGTGTCGACGATGCCCCACCGCGACAACGCACCGAGCGCGGCGAAGGAGAGGTTGTCGCGCACCGACATCGGCAGCATCAGACCTTCGGTCTTGCGGTCCTCGGGGATCAGCGCCATGCCGATCTCCTTGCGCTTTCGCGACGTGCGGACCGCTGATGGTGACGGGCTGCCCATCGATGCGCACTTCGCCCGTCGTGCCGCGCAGCACGCCGAAGAGCGCCAGCAGCAGTTCGCGCTGGCCCTGGCCGTCGAGTCCGCCGAGGCCGATCACCTCGCCGGCGCGCAGCTGAAGCGAGACGTCGTTCAACTGGTCGGACCAGCCGAGGTGGCGCACTTCGAGCAGCGGCTGCGCATCGCTTGGCGCACGCGCGCTGCGCGGCGGAAACACGGCGCTGTATTCCCGGCCGATCATCAGCTCGACGATCTCGTTGTCGGTTCGGGTGCCGGCGGCGAAACTCGCGACGCTGCGGCCGTTGCAGAACACCGTGCACTCGTCGGCGAGCTCGGCGATCTCGTGCATGCGGTGAGAAATGTAGAGCAGGGCGAGTCCTTCGGCGCGCAGTCGCTTGAGGACGCCATAGATCTTCGTCACGTCGGCGGCGGTCAGCGCCGAAGTGGCTTCATCGAGGATCAGGATGCGCGGCTTGCGGGCGAGCGCCTTCGCGATCTCCACCATCTGCCGCCGCGACAGCGGCAGGTCCTTGACCCGCGCCAGCGGATGGATGTTGTCGGCGCCGGCGCGCGCCAGCGCTTCCTCCGCGATCGCGGCGCTGCGCCCGGCGGTCGATCAGCCCGAAGCGGGTCGGCGGATTGCTGATCGCGATGTTGTCGGCCACCGAAAGATCGGGGATCAGCGACAGCTCCTGGAAGATGCAGGCGATGCCGGCGGCATTGGCCTCCGTCGGCGACGCGAAGGTCACCGGCTCGCCGTCGAGCAGCATGCGGCCCTCGTCCGGCGTGACGACGCCCGCGATGATCTTGATCAGCGTCGACTTGCCGGCGCCGTTCTCGCCCAGAATCGCGTGGATGCGCCCGGCCTCGATCGTAAGCTCCGCGTCCTGGAGCGCGCGCACGCCGCCGTAGCGCTTCGAGACGCCGTGCATGGAGAACAGGCTCACTGGCGCACGCCTCGGTGCCGCGCGCCGTCCCGCTGGGCGGGAGCCGGCGCACGTGAAACGGTGGGGCGAGCGCATCGGTGAACGCGGGGACCGAAGTCCCCGCGCAACGCTTACTTGTTCGCTTCGCTTTGCCCCATGATCTCCTGCGCGGTGAAGTTGATGCCGCAGGTGGGAAAAGCATTGCCGACGAAGAAGTTGTCGGACTGCCCGGCGTAGAAGTCGGTGCCTTCCTTCAGGTTCGGGTACTCGACCCGCGCCAGCGGCAGTTTCACCGATTGCGGCACGACCTTGCCCTCGAGCGCAGCGATCGCGGTCTTGATCGCAACGGCCACCTGCGCGGGACCCGTTCCCCCCGACGCGCACTTCAGGCCCTGCGCTCCGTACTTGGCGCAGAACTTGCGAAAGCCGTTCTCGGTTTCGCCGCCGAAGGGCACGAACGGATGCTTGGCATCGATCATCGCCTGCACCACGCCGGTGTCGCCGCCTTGCGCGGTGATCGCGTCGAACTTCTTGTGCACGGCGATCGCGTCCGCCGTGACCTTCTGCGCCGTCGGATCATCCCACTTGCCGATCACTTCGACCGTGTCCCACTTCTTGCCCGACGCCTTGAACACTTCCTGGATGCCTTCGTGCCGGTCGCGATCGACCGACGTGCCGGAGACGCCTCGCACCTCGAGCACCTTGCCGCCGTTGGGCACGTTCTTCACGAGCCATTCGGCCCAGTATTTGCCGAGTCCCTTCTGGTCGACGTTGACGTTGATCGCCTCCTCGGTGTCGAGGATGTTGTCGAACGCCACCAGCACGACGCCCTGCATCGTTGGCGCGCTTGATCACGGGCTTGAACGCCGCGGGATTCTGGGCGTTCACCACGACCGCGTCGTAGCCGGAGTCGATGAAGTTGTTGATCGCGGCGATCTGCGCGGCGACGTCTTCACCGGTGGAGACGACCTTGAACTCCTTGAGCTTCGCGGCGACCGCCGGCTGCGCGGCGTACGCCTTCGCCGTCTTGATCATCTGGATGCGCCAGGTGTTGGCGATGTAGCCGTTGGCCAGCGCGATTCGGTAGGGTCCCTTCTTCGCCGGGTACTGGAACATCTTGGTGTTGCTGGCCCAGGGCGCGAAGCACTGCGCATCCGAATTGGGCAGCGTCACCACCTTCGGCGGCGCGGCGATCGCGGATCCGGCGGCGAGCAGGGCCAGCGCCGCGGCAACACGGGTACGGTTCAGCATCGGAGCCTCCTTTTGGTTTGGGTATTGCGCCTGCCGAAAAACTGGCGGCAACCGCAACCTGGCGTCTGTTGTCGATGCTTGCCCGACGCCGGAGCGAACGCGCATGAGGATACAGTTGGTCAACCGATCCTACAAATGGCGCGGGGCAACGCTGGAGGCGATTGCGTTGCCTGCGTCACTCAGGGCGCGGGTCGTAGCCCGGTCAGTGTGCGGTCGTCGTGGACGCGAGCCGCGAGGCGAGGCTTCGCAGCAGCGCGGCGCCGTCGCCGCGCCAGGCCGAGCCGTGCATGCAGGCGAGCGTCGTCGGGGCGGTGCTGGCGAGGCGCTCCAGCAACCGGCCGGTGTCCGGCGAGTGCGAGTAGTAGTCCATGCCGCCGAGCCGTGCCGCCTCGCTGGGCTCGAGGATGTCGGATTCGGTGAGGGCGGGGTGCGTCTCGCCGAATTGCGTGAACAGGTCGCCGCACAGGAGCGTGCGCGTCGTGGTCTCCGAGAGAAAGCCGCACTCCCATCCGTGGGGTAGATGCGGCGCGTCGAGCCACTGCACCGTGTGCCGGCCGAGCGAGAGGCTCTCCTGATCGGCCAGCACCCGCGGCGGGCGATCGGCGAGGTCACGAATGGAGACCAGCGCCGCAACCTGGCCGCAGAGAGGCACTGCCTGCGGCGCGGCGGCAAGAAACTGGTTCAGCGTGCCGCATTCGTCCGCCTCGACGTGCGAGAACGAGATGTACCGCAGCGTCTCCAGCGGGATCACGCGGCCGATCGCCTCGCTGACGGCGCCGAACAGCATCCGCGGACCGGTGTGGAACAGAAGCGGCTCGTCGTCGCGAATCAGGTACTGGTTGAAGGTGAAGCCGCCCGGGACGACGCTTGGCGGAACGGGCGTGCTGATCCGGAAGATCCCGTCGGCGACTTCGTCGACGCTCGTGGCATCTACGTGACGTGCGGTGCTCATGACTGTTTCCTTCGGCGTGGTGGTTTGGAGGGGTTGAGGCGGGGCAGGAGGTCAGCCAGGCACTCTCCCGCGACGCGCGCCGCCTCGGAACTCGACCGACTGCGCGTCAGCGCCTGCCAAGCAGGAAAATCGAGAAGGACGAAGGCTGCATCGACGAAATCTGCGGTGGGCTCGTGGTCCGGTGCGACGGCGGTTGCGATGAGGCTACGGAGGCCCTCGTCGCCTTCGGCGAGGATCGCGCCTAGCGCAGGGATGACGGCCGCCTCGCGCCAGCGGAGCCACGGCGCCATGAACTCGTGGCGCGCGAAAACCGCCTGGGCGAGAAGCTTCAACCTCGCCGCAGGGGAACCGCCCGATCGAATCGCCTCGGCGTCCACGCGAGGAGCCCGCTCATGGACGTGCCCGGTGCACGCGCCCAGCAGGGCGTCGTCGTTCGGGAAATGGTTGTAGACGGTCTGTGGCGCGACCTGCGCCCGCTTCGCGATCATCGCGTAGGTCGTCGCGAGTGCGCCGTGCTGGGCGTGCAGCCCCACCGTCGCGCGGACGATGCGCTCGCGGGTCTCCGCCTCGAGGGCGACGCGGCGTTGCATGGAGTAGGAGCGTTTGGGCATGGCAGGTATTTAATTAGATGGAGTATACATCCAATTAATACGATGTCAAGCCCCGACCGCTAGGCGTTCACTACGCCCAACGTTGCGCGGACGACTGAGCGCTACGTACCTCGGGACCGAGTGGTTCGGGCCATGAGCGGGTGCACCGCGGAAGTCCAAATGAAAAGGGCGCGGTCCACGCGCCCCTTGCTTGAACATGCCGCCATGGATCCTAGTCCCAGCTCAGCGCGCCACCCGTCTGATACTCGATCACCCGCGTCTCGAAGAAGTTCTTCTCCTTCTTGAGATCGATCATCTCCGCCATCCACGGGAACGGGTTGTCGGCCTTGTCGAACAGCGGATCGAGGCCGATCTGCTGGCAGCGGCGATTGGCGATGAAGCGCAGGTACTCCTTGAACATCGGCGCGTTCAGGCCCAGCACGCCGCGCGGCATCGTGTCCTCGGCGTAGGCGTACTCGAGCTCGACGCCCTTCTTCATCAGCTCCGCGATCTCGTCGCGGAACTCGCTGCGTCCACAGGTGCGGGTTCTCGAGCTTGATCGTGTTGATGAGGTCGATGCCGAAATTGCAGTGCATCGACTCGTCGCGCAGGATGTACTGGTACTGCTCGGACGCGCCGGTCATCTTGTTCTGGCGGCCCATCGCCAGGATCTGCACGAAGCCGACGTAGAAGAAGAGGCCCTCCATGATGCAGGCGAAGACGATCAGGCTCTTCAGCAGCTGCTGGTCGGCTTCCGGCGTGCCGGTCTTGAACGTCGGGTCGGTCAGCACGTTGATGAACGGGATCAGGAAGTCGTCCTTGTCGCGGATCGACTTGATCTCGTGGTACGCGTTGAAGATCTCCGCCTCGTCGAGGCCCAGGCTCTCGACGATGTACTGGTAGGCGTGCGTGTGGATCGCCTCCTCGAACGCCTGGCGCAGCAGGTACTGGCGGCACTCGGGCGCGGTGATGTGGCGATACGTGCCGAGCACGATGTTGTTGGCGGCGAGCGAATCGGCGGTGACGAAGAAGCCCAGGTTGCGCTTGACGATCAGGCGCTCGTCGTCGGTCAGCCCGTTGGGGTTCTTCCACAGCTCGATGTCGCGCTGCATGTTGATCTCTTGCGGCATCCAGTGGTTGGCGCAGCCGGCGAGGTACTTCTCCCACGCCCAGCGGTACTTGAACGGCACGAGCTGGTTGACGTCGGCCGGCGCCGTTGATGACGCGCTTGTCCTCGAGGCGCACGCGGCGGAAGCCGTTCGTGCATCGCCTGCTTCTCGACGTCGAGGTCGTGCACCGGCTCGCGCGACGGGACGGATGCCGCCAGCGACCTGCGCGCGGATCGTCTCGGGCGCGGCGCGTGCGCGGCGCGGGGCGGGCGGCGGCGGGTCGTCGTCGAAGGCAGCAGGGTCTGCAGCTGTGCTGATAGTCGATCGTTCGAAGCTCAGCATGTGTCCGATCTCGTCTCCACGCTGCAGCGGAGGCGGGTCGCGCAGGCGTGCGGTCAGTGCATCGCTTTCAATTGCTCGTACAGGAACTCGGGCGCGAAATCCTGCGCCGTCGAGCCACGCGATCGATGCCAGGCCGTAGTCCAGGTAGAACTGCGGCGAAGCGATCGCGGTCGCGCAGCGGCTCGCAGCTCGTCGCCGTACAGCTCGTCGGCAAGATCGACCACGCCCTTGCGTCCATCGTTGAACTCCAGCCAGACCTTGTAATCACCGAGATACCGCGCTTCGATCACGTGCCGGGGTGAGTGCTCGTAGCGGGCCAACGGGTGCCTCCTTTCGCGACGTTGACGGACAGCCGCGGAACCCGCGCGCTGGCGGAAAAATCGGCGCGCGGCGCTTGCCTGTCGCGCTGCACTCCGCGCGCCCCCAGCTACGACTCCAGCACAGCGGGCGCGATGCCGTTGCTGCGACGGTCCTCGGCACTGCCGGTCCCTGGCGCGTCCATCGCTCTCGCGATCCTGTCTGGGCCCGCGCGGCGTCCGGCTCCTCCGGTTCGGCCGCGCGGCGCTCTTTGGCGTGCCGCTGCTGTCGCTTCGAACCGGTCCACCGAATTACGATACTCTTGCGGCTCGTCCTTTTGACTGTCGGCTCGATTTCCCGCGTTGGCGGAAACGATCGATTACTGGCAGGCCTCGCACGTCGGATCGTCGATCGCGCAGAACTTCGGCTCGTCGCGGCGCGGCCGCCGTCGACGAGGGCGCTGCCTTGCCGGACGCCTGGCGCGTGTTCGACGCGGCGCTGCCGCTCGAGATGCCGCCCGAGGCGGGCACCGCATTCAGCTCGCCGCCTTTGCCGGTCGACTTCTCGGCCGACGTCGCCGCCAGCGTGCGCAGGTAGTACGTGGTCTTGAGGCCGCGCACCCACGCGAGCTTGTACGTCTCGTCGAGCTTCTTGCCCGACGCGCCCGCCATGTAGATGTTGAGGCTCTGCGCCTGGTCGATCCACTTCTGGCGGCGCGCGCCGGCCTCGACGATCCACGTCGGCGTCGACTTCGAACGCGGTGGCGTAGAGCGTCGCGCATCTCGGCCGGCACGCGGTCGATCTTGGCGAGCGAGCCGTCGAAGTACTTGAGGTCGGCGACCATCACCTCGTCCCACAGGTCGAGCGCCTTCAGGTCGCGCGACGAGCTGCTCGTTGACGACGGTGAACTCGCCCGACAGGTTCGACTTGACGTAGATGTTCTGGTACTCGGGCTCGATCGACGCGGCGACGCCGATGATGTTGGAGATCGTCGCCGTCGGCGCGATCGCGACGCAGTTGCGAGTTGCGCATGCCGTGCTCCTTGATGCGCGCGCGCAGCGCGTCCCAGTCCATCGTCGACGACTCGTCGATGTCGACGTAGCCGCCGCGCTCCTCGCGCAGCAGCTTGCAGCGTGTCCTGCGGCAGGATGCCGCGGTCCCACAGGCTGCCCTTGTACGACGAGTAGCGGCCGCGCTCCTCGGCGAGCTCGGTCGACGCCCAGTACGCGTAGTAGCAGACCGCTTCCATCGAGCGCGTCGGCGAACTCCAGCGCCGCTTGCGACGCGTACGGCGTGCGCGTCAGGTGCAGGCAGTCCTGGAAGCCCATGATGCCGAGGCCCACCGGACGGTGCTTGAGGTTGCGAGTTGCGCGCCTTCGCGACCGCGTAGTAGTTGATGTCGATGACGTTGTCGAGCATGCGCATCGCGGTGCGGATCGTGCGTCTGCAGCTTGTCGTGGTCGAGCTCCCAGCCGCCGTCCGTCTTCACCATGTGCGCGAGCATGTTGACCGAGCCCAGGTTGCACACGGCGATCTCGGTCTCGCTCGTGTTGAGCGTGATCTCGGTGCACAGGTTCGAGCTGTGCACGGTGCCGACGTGCTGCTGCGGCGAGCGCACGTTGCACGCGTCCTTGAACGTGATCCACGGATGCCCGGTCTCGAACAGCATCGACAGCATCTTCCGCCACAGCTGCACGGCGGGGATCTTCTTGAAGAGCTTCAGCTCGCCGCGCGCGACGCTTGCTCCTCGTAGCGCTTGTACGCCTCCTCGAACGCGTGGCCCCACTTGTCGTGCAGGTCGGGCACGTCGGACGGCGAGAACAGCGTCCAGTCGCCGCCTTCCATCACGCGCTTCATGAACAGGTCCGGAATCCAGTTCGCCGTGTTCATGTCGTGCGTGCGGCGGCGGTCGTCGCCGGTGTTCTTGCGCAGCTCGAGGAACTCCTCGATGTCGAGGTGCCACGTCTCGAGGTACGTGCAGACCGCGCCCTTGCGCTTGCCGCCCTGGTTCACGGCGACCGCCGTGTCGTTCACCACCTTGAGGAACGGCACCACGCCCTGCGACTTGCCGTTGGTGCCCTTGATGTGCGAGCCCATCGCGCGCACGTTGGTCCAGTCGTTGCCGAGGCCGCCGGCGAACTTGGACAGCAGCGCGTTTTCCTTGATCGCCTCGTAGATGCCGTCGAGGTCGTCGGACGACCGTCGTCAGGTAGCACGACGACAGCTGCGAGCGGTGCGTGCCCGAGTTGAACAGCGTGGGCGTGCTCGACATGAAGTCGAACGTCGACAGCACGTTGTAGAACTCGATCGCGCGCGCTTCGCGGTCGACCTCGTTCAGCGCGAGGCCCATCGCCACGCGCATGAAGAAGCACTGCGGCAGCTCGAAGCGGCGGCCGCGCCGACGTACTGGTCGACGAGGAAGTAGCGGTCGTAGAGCGTCTGCAGGCCGAGGTAGCCGAACTGCAGGTCGCGCTCGGGCTTGAGCGCCGCGCCGAGCTTCTTCATGTCGTACTGCAGCAGCGCTTCGTTGAGCAGGCCGATCTTGACGCCGTGCTTGACGAAGCGCGGGAAGTACTCGGCGTACTTCGTCGCCATGTCGGCTTGCGTGGCTTCCTCGCCGAGCGCCTCGAAGCGCAGCGCGTCGAGCAGCAGGCGCGCGGTGACGTACGAGTACGCCGGGTCCTTCTCGATCAGCGTGCGCGCGGCGAGCACCACGCACTTGCGCACTTCCTCCATCGGCACGCCGTCGTAGAGGTCCTTGAGCGTCGCCTTGAGGATGCGGTCGGGCTCGACGTCGGCCAGGCCCTCGCACGACTCCTTGACGAGCGCGCGTCAGGCGCTCGAGGTCGAGCGGCTTCGTGCACGCCGTTCTCGATGACGTTGATCGTCGTGCTCGGCGGCTTGCCGCGCTTCTTGCGCCTTTTCGTGCGCGCGCTCCTGCGAGCGCTTCTCGCGATACAGCACGTAGGCGCGCGCGACTTCGTGCTCGCCGCCGCGCATCAGCGCGAGCTCGACCTGGTCCTGGATCTCCTCGATGTGGATCGCGCCGCCTTCGGGCTTGCGCTTCATCAGCGCGGCGACGACGCCGTCGGTGAGCTTCGGCGACCTCGCTCGCGCACGCGCGCCGACGCCGCGCCCTGGCCGCCGTTGACGGCGAGGAACGCCTTGGTCATCGCGATGGTGATCTTCGACGGCTCGAAGCCGACCACCGCGCCGTTGCGGCGGATCACCTTGTACTGCGCGAAGCGGGGATCGGCGCCGCTCGCGACCGGACTGCCCGGCTCTCCCACGATCAGGTCGCGCGGTGGCGCGGAGGGAGAGGACTGCGGAGCAGGGGCTGGCGATGTGCATGGGAGTTTCTCCTGTCGAAATCTTGTGCGTGTTTTGTGGTTCGACGGACAGATGACGCTTTTCGCCGAGCGGGGACATGTTTTCGCGCAATGCCGTGCGATGCGGATTGCAGGGTGCCGGCTCCCGCTGCGCGCTCTCTGGGGCGCGCTGGCCCGCGGGCGATGCCTCACGGGGGTATCCGGTTTATGCTTGTCAAATCAAAATCTACTATATCTTGTGTTGAAGTGCGTGCTCAACACCAAGCATAGTGGGTCGCGTCAGCGAGTGCAAGCGCTATTTGATGCACAGGAGAGGGGCGCGAAAACGACAGCAAAAACAGTCGTTCTGCAGGCTTGCGCGGCAACGATGCACGACCTTTCCACCGGCTATCCACAGCACGATCCACCGCGCGCGGCATTTTGATCAGCCGACGAACGGCGGATGCGAACGTTGCAGTTTTGCGACAGCGCGTTTGCGACGCGCGTCCGGCTGACGCCGTGGCATGGCGAGCGCGGGGCAGCGCGAACAGCGTCGCTTCCGGCGATCGCGACGATCCGCGTTCGTCGGCGACGGCGCCGACCATCGCCAGGCCCGTGAAGCGCCCGAACGCCGGCAGGATCGCGCGCCGCTCGCCGAGCACGAAGCACGGCAGCCGCGCGGATTCCTCGCCGCAGCCGTGGAGCCGCACGCCCGGATGCAGTGGCCGCACAGCGCGTAGCCCGATGCGCGGCGACACTGGCACGTGGCAGGCGAGGAACGGCGGCAGCGCGTACGGGCTCGGCGACGACAATCGATCGCCCCAGCGCGCCGGCGGATCGCCGGCGTGCGCGTCGTGATTGCCGCGCACCAGCACGATCGTCAGTCTCGCGGTGCGTGTCGCGCCACGCCACGAACGTCGCGTCGAGCGCCGGCCACGCGACCGGCGCGCGCATGCAGGAAGTCGCCCAGCACGACGACGCGCGTCGCACCGGAGCGCTCGATCAGCGCGGTGAGGCGCGCGAGGTCGGTGGCCGTCGACGCCGCGCGGCATCGGCACGCCGTGCGCGCGGAACGCCGCGGCCTTGCCGAGGTGCACGTCGGCGACGAACAGCGTGCGCTCGCGCGGCCAGTACAGCGCGCGGTCGGCGAACAGCGTCGACCGCCTCGCCGCCTACGACGGTGGCGAGCGCGTCGACGGCCGACGCGGTTCCGGCATCGCGCAGAGGTGCATCGAGGAGCGATCGCGAGGATCGCGAGTCCTGCGACGAAGGGGGGCGGTGGACTTCACATGCGGGTAAGACGGGAACAAAACCCAACGCGAACGAGCGGGAACTCGGTTGTCATATTGCGCAGCCACGTTCGCAAGCGCACAATGGATTGGCGAATTGTAGCGGACCTCTGCCACCCGATCTCACGCGTTTCGCGCGTGGTTGCTGTGCGCGAGGTCCACGACACGCAGCGTATGCCGCGGTTTTCC
Source organism: uncultured beta proteobacterium (assembly GCA_963851465.1). Taxonomy (GTDB): domain Bacteria; phylum Pseudomonadota; class Gammaproteobacteria; order Burkholderiales; family Casimicrobiaceae; genus VBCG01. Next base: position 161,409 of record CAWKPJ010000002.1, on the reverse strand, counting down.
GCAAACCTGACGTTTCTCTTCACCGAAGTCGCCGTTCCTCGATCGGTTCGGCGAGGCCGCGCAGGCGGGATTTCGTGCGGTCGAGTTCGCCTTTCCGTACGAGTACCAGGTCAAGGACGTCAAGGCGCGCGATCGTCCGCGCACAAGCTCGAGGTCGTGCTGTTCAACGCGCCGCCCGGCGACTTCGGCGGCCGGCGATCGCGGCCTCGCGTCGCATCCCGGGACGCGAGCACGAGTTCGCAGGCGGGCATCGTGCAGGCGCTGCGCTACGCGCGAGGCGCTGCATTGCCCGCGGCTGCACGTGATGGCGGGCGTGCTGCCCGACGGCGCCGATGCGGACGGAGCGCGCGAGCCGGCGGCGCGTGTTCGTCCGCAACCTGCGCCAGTTCGCCTGCGACCGAGGCGGCCGCGCAGGACGTCACGATCATGATCGAGCCGATCAATCCGCGCGACATGCCGGGCTACCTGCTGTCGACGCAGGCGGACGCGCATGCGATCCGCGAGGAAGTCGGCGCGCCGAACCTCAAGGTGCAGATGGACCTCTACCACGCGCAGATCGTCGAGGGCGACCTCACCGAGAAGCTCAAGCGCTGGCTGCCGCACATCGGGCACATCCAGATCGCGGGCGTGCCCGGGCGGCACGAGCCCGACGTCGGCGAGATCAACTACGACTACCTGTTCAAGCGTGCTCGACGAGCTGAAGTACGACGGCTGGGTCGGCTGCGAGTACAAGCCGGCGACGACCACCGCCGCCGGCTTGACCTGGCTCTATCGCTTGCTGGATCGCAAGCGATCGGCCGTCGGTAACCTCTGACCGACGGCCCGTCGACCCGACCGCCCGGTCAGCTCACTTCCTTGACCGGCGGGATCTTCCAGCTGCCGTCGAGGATGGACGGCGGCGTTTCCTTCGGCCAGTAAAGCCGCATCATCAGGATGAACTCGTCCTTCGGCGCGGGCAGCCAATTCTGTTCCTTGCCCTTGCCCGGCGCTTCGTTCTGGACATAGATGTCGATCGATCCGTCGCTGTTGGTCTTGAACTTGTTGCGCTGGCTGACCGTGTAGCGGTTGAGCGAATTCGGCACGAAGAAGTAATCCTTGTCGTACATCGTCAACGACCAGAAGCCGTCGACCGGCGGCAGCTCGCCCTTGTTGAAATGCAGGACGTACTTCTTGGCGCCGCTGTACTTCTTGCAAGCTCTGCCGGACGCAGCCGATCGACGGTCCGGCAGTCAGAGATTCACGCTCATCCCGCCGTCGACGTAGAAGGTCTGCCCGGTGACGTAGCTCGCGGCGTCGGAGGCGAGGAACACGGCGATGCCGCCCAGCTCCGCGGGCTCGCCCCAGCGCTTCATCGGCGTGCGCATGTTCACCCACGCGACGAAGTCGGGGTTGTCGAGCAGTGCGCGATTCATCTCGGTCGTGAAGTAGCCGGGTGCGATCGCATTCACGCGGATCCCGTCCACCGCGAGCTCGACGGCGAGTCCGCGCGTCAGTTGTCGAACGCCGCCCTTGGCGGACGTGTAGGCGACGATGTTCGGTCGCGCGAGCTCGCTTGTCAGGGACGCGATGTTGATGATCGAGCCGCGCTTGCGCGCCTTCATGCCCGGCACCACCGCCTGCGCGACAAGGAACGGCGCAGTGAGATTGGTCGCGAGCACCGCGTCCCAGTCAGCTTTCGTGAACGCGTGCACGGCGTTGCGGCGCTGGATGCCGGCGTTGTTGACGACGATGTCGATCGCGCCGTGTTTGCCCTCGATCGCGGCGATGCCGTTGCTGACGGCGTCGACGTCCGTGACGTCGAACACCGCGACGTCGGTCTTGTGGCCCGCGGTGGCGAGCGCACCGCGCGCCGCTTCGAGCGCAGCGAGGTCGCGGCCGTTGAACACGACCGTCGCGCCCGCGTTGGAAAGCGCAGTGGCGATGGCGTGGCCGAGACCGCGTGCAGCGCCGGTGACGAGCGCGACGCGGCCGGTCAGGTCGAACGGGTGGGGCGTTGCCATGCGGAGCTCCTCGGGAGGGTAACGAAAGCTTACAGGACGTCAGCCGCTGCCCGCCGCCTTCTCGAGCTCCTCGACCATGCGCGCGACGCGCGCCTCGAGCGCCTCGGTGGTGAGCTTCTCGCGGAAGATCTCGACCATCAGCGGGAACGCGAACGGCGTCGGGCGCGCGGACGTCGGTGACCACGCGCGGCGCGCCGCGCAGGCGGGCGAGCGCGGCTCGCGAGCCGCGGCGCCTCGAGCTGCCGCTCGAGCACCTCGCGCACGGCCTGCGCGCAGCAGCAGGTTGTCCGGATCGTATTCGCGCGAACACGTCGTAGAGGAGCCCGCTCGACGCCTGCAGCTGGCGGTTCGATTGCGGCTGGCCCGGGATAGCCCTGGAACACGAGGCCCGCGACGCGCGCGATCTCGCGGAACTGCCGCCGCGCCGAGCTCGGCGGCGTTCAGGCCCGGCGAGGATGTCGCGCTCGACGTCGCGGCGCGGCGAGCAGCGTGCCGAGCGTCGCCGCAGGTCGAGGTCGACCGGCTCGCGGCGACAGCAGCCCGAAGCCGTAGTCGTTGACCGTGATGCTGAAGCGTGCGCGGCGTCGCGCGCGAGAGCCGGTAGCTGAACAGCGTCGCGAGGCCGAGGTGCGCGAGCCGGCCCTCGAACGGATAGAAGAACAGGTAGTGGCCTTCGCGCGTCGCGATGCGCTCGACCAGCCACTCGCGCTCGTCGGGCAGCGCGGACCAGCGCGCGCTGCAGCTCGAGCAGCGGCCGCACGAGCTGCAGCTCGGGCGACGCGTAGATCGCCGCGCTTCGCGTCGGCGATGAGCTCGCGCGTGCGCTCGGCGAGCAGCGTCGACAGCGCCATCTTCGCGCCCATCCAGCGCGGGACGATCGCCGAGCTTGCGACGGCGCGGGCTTCACCCACGCCGTCATCTCGCGCACGCGCACGAACTCGAGCACGCGGCCGGCGAACACGAAGCAGTCGCCCGGCGCAGCCGCGCGATGAACGATTCCTCGACGTGGCCGAGCTTGCGCTGCCGTTGCGCAACTGCACGGTGATGCTCGCGTCGCTGACGATCGTGCCGATCTGCATGCGATGGCGGCGCGCGATCTGCGCGTCGGGCACGCGCGCGACGCCGTCGTCGCCGATCACGACGCGCCGGTACTCGGGATAGGCGTTGAGGCTCGCGCCGCCGTGCACGACGAAGTCGAGCGCCCATTGCCACTCGGCGTCGCGTCAGGTCGCGCGTAGGCGTGCGTGCCGCGCACCTCGTCGCAGCAGCTCCGTCGGGCACGAAGCCGCCGCCGAGCGCGCAGGTGACGAGGTGCTGCGACGAGCACGTCGAGCGGCGCGTCGCACCGGCGTGCGCGGCTCGATGCGTCGCGCTCGGCGCGGCTTCGCGCGCGGCGGCGGCTTCGACGAGCTCGAGCGCGTGCGTCGGCACGACGGTGACGCGCGAGACCTCGCCGGGCCGGTGGCCGCTGCGCCCCGCGCGCTGCAGCAGGCGCGCGACGCCCTTGGGGCTGCCGATCTGCAGCACCTGGTCGACCGGCGCGAAGTCGACGCCGAGGTCGAGGCTCGACGTGCACACGACGGCGCGCAGCGCGCCGTCGCGCAGCCCGTCCTCGACCCAGTCGCGCACGTCGCGCTCGAGCGAGCCGTGGTGCAGCGCGATGCGTGCCCGCCCAGTCGGGCCGCGCCTCGAGGATCGCCTGGTACCAGATCTCGGCGGCGCGAGCGCACGTTGGTGAAGACGAGCGTCGAGCGCGCGCGCTCGATCGCGCGCGACCACCTCGGGCAGCAGCTTGACGCCGATGTGGCCGGCCCAGGGAAAGCGCTCGATCGTCGGCGGGCGCAGCGTGTCGATCGCGATCGTCTTCGCGTCGAGGCCGCGCACGATGCGCGCCTGCGCGGCGCGCGCGGGCCGAGCAGCGCACGCGAGCGCTTCGTCGAGTTGGCGAGCGTCGCCGACAGTCCCCACACGCGGAAGCGCCGGACGCAGCGCCGCGCAGCCGCGCCAGCGCGAGCTCGACCTGCACGCCGCGCTTGCTCGCCGAGGAGCTCGTGCCATTCGTCGACGACGACGGCCGCGAGGTGCGCGAAGCGCTCGCGCCAGTCGGCGCGCGACAGCAGCAGCGTCAGGCTCTCGGGCGTGGTGACGAGCGCGGTGGGCAGCCGCGCGGTCCTGCCGCGCGCGCGCGGACGCCGGCGTGTCGCCGGTGCGCACGTCGACGGTCCAGTGCGGCTTGCAGCGCCGCGGCGGCGCGCGCGAGCGCGAGGCCGGTGTCGCGCGGCGAGCGCGCGCAGCGGCGTGATCCAGAGCACCGTGAGCGGCGGGGGCGCGTCCGCGGCGCCGTCCGGGCCCGAGCAGCAGCGGCCCGAGCCACGCCGCGTAGGTCTTGCCCATGCCGGTGGGCGCGTGGACCAGCCCGGACTCGCCCGCGGCGTAGGCGGACCAGACCTCTTCCTGGAACGCGAACGGCGCGAAGCCCTGCGCGGCGAACCACGTGCGCGCGCGCTCGAACGTGTCGGAATCGATGCGCGCGGTCGCAACAGCCTCCGGCGTCAGACCGCCTGCGCCACCGGCGCCTGCACCGGGACGATCGGCTGCTCGGCGCGGAACTGCGCCAGCAATGCCGCCTCGCGCACTTTCGCGTCCTGCGCGTGCCGCTCCTTCACGTGGCCGTAGCCGCGGATGTACTCGGGGATCGACGCAAGATCGACCGCGAGCTTGTAGTTCTGCGGCGTCAGCTTGCCGAGCACCTCGCCGATCAGCGTCTCGTACTCGCCGATCAGCGCCGCTCCATCTTGCCGCTCTGCCGTACCTGCCGAAGATGTCGAGCGCGCCGCCGCGGAAACGGCGCATCTTCGCGAGCACGCGGAACGCCGACATCATCCACGGGCCGTACGTCGACTTGCGCGGCTCGCCCGTCTTCGCGTCGGGCTTGTTCAGCGTGGGCGGCGCGAGATGGAACGTGAGCTTGTAGTCGCCTTCGAACTGCGTCGCCACGCGCTTCACGAAGTCCGATCTCGGCGTAGAGCCGCGCGACTTCGTACTCGTCCTTGATCGCGAGCAGCTTGAAGTAGTAGCGCGCGACGGCTTCGGTGAGCTCGGTCGAGCCGGGCTGGCGCGCGCCTTCGATCTTGCGCACGTGCGCGACGAAGTCGGCGTAGCGCTTCGCGTACGCGGCATCCTGGTAGTCGGTGAGGAACTTGGCGCGGCGGTCGATCATCTCGTCGAGCGAGGTCGACATGCGCTGCGATTCCGGCTTGTCGGCGGGCGGCAGCGCCGCGGCGGCGACACGCGCCGGATCGACGGCCGCGAGGCGGCCCCAGTAGAAGCTCTGCTTGTTCGACTCGACCGCCGGCGCCGTTCAGCTCGATCGCCTTCAGGATCGACGCTTCGCCGACGGGAATCAGGCCGCGCTGGTACGCGTAGCCGACCATGAACAGGTTCGTCGCGATCGAGTCGCCCATCAGGCCCGTGGCGAGCTTGGTCGCGTCGAGGAACTCGGCGTCGCCGGGCGCGACGGCGTCCTTGATCTCCTGCTCCATCGAGCCGGTCGGGAAACGCAGGTCCGGATCGCGCGTGAATTGCGCCGGCATGACGAGCGCCGTGTTGACCAGCGCACGCGTCACGCCCTTCTGCATCTTGGCGAGCGCTTCGTGGCCGACGCCGGTGAGGATGTCGCAGGCGAGCACGAGCTTCGCTTCGCCGGCGGCGATGCGCGTCGCGTACAGCTGCTCGGGCGCGTCGGCGATGCGCACGTGCGAGACGACCGCGCCGTTCTTCTGCGCGAGACCGGTCATGTCGAGCACGCTGCAACCCTTGCCTTCGAGGTGCGCGGCCATGCCGAGCAGCGCGCCGATCGTCACGACGCCGGTGCCGCCGATGCCGGTCACCAGCATGCCGTACGGATCGTGCGTCGTCGGGCAGCGCCGGCGCGGGCAGTGCCGGAGAAGTCGACCGCCGCCGCCTTCTGCGGCTTGCGCAGCTGGCCGCCTTCGACGGTGACGAAGCTCGGGCAGAAACCGTTGACGCAGGAGTAGTCCTTGTTGCACGACGACTGGTCGATCGTGCGCTTGCGGCCGAACTCGGTCTCCACCGGCGCGACCGACACGCAGTTCGACTTGACGCCGCAATCGCCGCAGCCTTCGCAGACCAGCTCGTTGATGAACACGCGCTTGGCGGGATCGGGGAACTTGCCGCGCTTGCGGCGGCGGCGCTTCTCGGCGGCGCAGGTCTGGTCGTAGAGCAGGACCGTCGTGCCTTCGACCTCGCGCAGCTCGCGCTGCACGCGGTCGAGCTCGTCGCGATGGTGGATCTCGATGCCCGACTGCGAAATAGCCCGACGGATACTTGTCCGGCTCGTCGGTGACGACGACGATCTTCGTCACGCCTTCGGCGGCGACCTGCCGCGCGATGTCCTGCGGCGATGATCGGACCGTCGACCGGCTGGCCGCCGGTCATCGCGACCGCGTCGTTGTAGAGGATCTTGTAGGTGATGTTGACCTTCGCCGCGACCGCGGCGCGAATCGCGAGCGAAGCCGCTGTGGTAGTAGGTGCCGTCGCCGAGGTTCGCGAAGATGTGCTTCTCGTCGGTGAACGGCGCCTGGCCGATCCACGGCACGCCTTCGCCGCCCATGTGCGTGAACGTCGACGTCTTGCGGTCCATCCAGATCGCCATCACGTGACAGCCGATGCCGGCGGTCGCGCGGCTGCCTTCGGGCACGTTCGTCGACGTGTTGTGCGGGCAGCCCGAGCAGAAGTACGGCTTGCGCGCGAGCATGATCTTGCGGCTTGGCGAGCGCCTTTTCCTTCTGGTCGATGAACTCGACGCGCTTCTTGATGCGCTCGATCGTGCGCGGATGCAGCTCGAGGCGCGCGATGCGCTGCGCGATCACGCGCGCGATCATCGCCGGCGTGAGCTCGGCATGCGGCGGCAGCAGCCAGTCGCCGTGCGGGCGCACCCATTCGCCCTTCTCGTCGAACTTGCCGACGACGCGCGGGCGCACGTCGTCGCGCCAGTTGTAGAGCTGCTCCTTGACCTGGTACTCGACGATCTGCCGCTTCTCCTCGACGACGAGGATTTCCGCCAGTCCTTCCGCGAATTGACGCACGCCCTCGGGCTCCAGCGGCCACGGCATCGCGACCTTGAACACGCGGATGCCGATCTCGGCAGCGTCGGCCTCGGTGATGCCGAGGTCGTCGAGCGCCTGCCGCACGTCGAGGTAGCTCTTGCCGCTGGTGATGATGCCGAGCCGCGGCTGCGGCGAATCCATGACGATGCGGTTCAGCTTGTTGACGCGGCAGTAGTGCAGCGCTGCGTACGACCTTGTAGTCCTGCATCCGCGCCTCGGTCTGCAGGAAGCCGTCCGGCCAGCGGATCGACACGCCGTCGGGCGGCAACGGGAAGTCGTTCGGGATGATGATCTTGACGCGGTCGGGATCGACCGACACCGACGCCGAGCTTTCGACGGTGTCGGAGACGCACTTGAAGCCGACCCAGCAGCCGGAGTAGCGGCTCATCGCCCAGCCGTGCAGGCCGAGGTCGATGATCTCCTGCACCGACGACGGATACAGCACCGGCATCATCGCCGCGGAGAACTGGTGATCGGACTGGTGCGGCAGCGTCGACGACTTGGCCGCGTGGTCGTCGCCGGCCAGCACCAGCACGCCGCCGTGCTTCGACGTGCCCGCGAAGTTCGCGTGCTTGAACACGTCGCCGCAGCGGTCGACGCCGGGACCCTTGCCGTACCACATCGCGAAGACGCCATCGACCTTCGCGCTCGGGTACAGGTTGACCTGCTGCGAGCCCCAGATCGCCGTCGCGGCGAGGTCCTCGTTCAGCCCCGGCTGGAACTTGATGTCGGCGCGATCGAGGAATTTCTGCGCCTTCCACAACGCCTGGTCGAGGCCGCCCAGCGGCGAGCCGCGGTACCCGGAGACGAAGCCGGCGGTGTTCGAGCCCGGCCAGCCGTGTCGCGCTGGCGCTGCAGGATCAGCAGGCGGACGAGCGCCTGGACGCCGGTGACGAAGACGCGGCCGGATTCGAGCTCGTACTTGTCGTCGAGCGAAACGTTCGCGAGAGGGAGACGAACTGCCGGGGTGGCCATCGAGAAAGCTCCAAGAATCGTGTTCCGGATCGCGCGGCGCCGGGTAGGGCGTCGCAAAACGGGTTGGCAATCGTGTCGCCGACCCGCAACGTGGCGCGGATTTTACGCTTTTTTCCTCAATTGAGGCCCGTAGCCCGGCGCTGCAACCGCACATCCGCTCGCTCGGGCAACAGGGCGCTCCGGTAGAATGCCGCGCTTTCCGCGCAAATCCCACGACGATGATTGAGCTTCTGCCCGCAATCGAGATCGAGACCGGTCCAAATCCGTCGGCCAGCGTGATCTGGATGCACGGCCTGGGCGACGACGGCCACGGCTGGTCGGAAGTGGTGCCCGCGCTGCGGATGCCGGCGACGCTGCCGACGCGGTTCCTGTTTCCGCACGCACCCGTGATCCCGGTCACGATCAACAACGGCTACGCGATGCGCGCGTGGTACGACATCCGCGAGAACGACTTCAACAACCGCGCGGACCTGGCCGGCGTCAAGCGTTCGCAGCAGCAGGTCGAGGCGCTGATCGCGCACGAGCAAGCGCGCGACATCCCGGCGTCGCGCATCGTGCTCGCCGGCTTTTCGCAGGGCGGGGCGATCGCGCTTTACGCGGGCTTGCGCCATCCGCAGCGGCTTGCCGGCATCGTGGCGCTGTCCACGTACCTGATCGCGCCGGATGCGCTCGCCGCCGAGGCGAGCGCCGCGAATCGCGACGTCCCGATCTTCATGGCGCACGGCACGCAGGATCCGGTCATCCAGTTCCGCTGGGCGGACGCGTCGCGCAACGCGCTGGTCGCTGGCGGCTATGGCGTCGAGTGGCATACATACCCGATGCCGCACTCCGCGGTGCCCGAGGAGATCGCCGCAACCGGGCAGTTTCTGGCGCGAATTCTCGCGTCGTAGCGGCTACCTACGGCGAGGCGGATGTCGGGCGCCGCACGCGAACCGCGTGGACGCCCGCAACGAAACACGCCAGCTACCGCGAGTCGAAGGCGAAGATGGCGCTGCAGCCGCCGTTCACCCAGATGGCGTTGTCGCGCCAGCCCCAGGTCTGACCCTGGATGCAGGGCGATTGCGAGCGTTGCTCGGCCACCCACGCGCGGCCGACGCGGCGGCCGGTGTTGCACCAGCTCTGCTGATAGTTGCGGCTCTCGCACGCGATGCTGCTGCCCATCGGCGGCGGCGGCGGCCCGCCGCCGGCCGCAAACGAGAAGACCGCGCTGCAGCCCTGGCTCACCCAGATGCCGCGCTGGTCCCAGCCCCACGAGCGGCCCTGGATGCAGGGCGCCTGCGATTGCTGCTGCGCGATCCACGCGCGGGAAATCCTGACGCCGGTACCGCAGAAGTTCTGCTGATAATCGCGGCTTTCGCACTGGATGCTGTTGGTGCCGATCGGCGGACCGGGTCGCGGCGGTGGCCCCCCGCCCTGGAAGGCAAAGTCGCCGGCGCAACCGCTGTTCACCCAGATGCCATTGCTGTCCCAGCCCCAGGAGCGTCCCTGGATGCAGGCGGCATTGGACGTCTGCGAAATGATCTGCGCGCCGGTGATCCGCCCGGTGGGGCAATAGTTGCGCCGGTAGTCGCGGCTCTCGCAGTGGATGCTCTGCGCAAAGACCGTTCCCGACGCGACGAGCGCGACGGTTCCCACTGCCCACTTCAGCCAGCGATGCGACGTCACCGTTTCCCCCTTCGAAGTACCTGACTACGTCGGAGGATATACGGCGTCGCGCATTGCCGCAAACGCCGGACGCTGAACGGTCGCGGTCGCGATCCTGTTACGTCTTCGGCTTGAAATCCAGCGCGGCCGAGTTCATGCAGTAGCGCTGGCCGGTGGGCTCGGGGCCGTCTGGAAAGACGTGACCGAGATGCGCGTCGCACGCCGCGCACACGACTTCGGTGCGGCGCATGAACAGCGTGTTGTCCGTCCTCCTCGCGCACGTTGGCCGCGTCGACCGGCGCGCAGAACGACGGCCAGCCGGTGCCCGAGTCGAACTTCGTGTCGGAGCCGAACAGCGGCGTGCCGCAGCACACGCAGCGTGTATGTGCCTGTCGCGTGGTTGTCCCAGTACTCGCCGGTGAACGCGCGCTCGGTGCCCTTCTTGCGCGTGACCTTGAACTGCTCGGGCGTCAGCTGCGCCCGCCATTCGGCGTCGGACTTGACGACCTTGTCGACCATGATCGCTCCTCGAAGGTGAATTGTCGATCGCAGCGTGCCGGCGGGGCACGCATCCGCATGCGCTATAGTGTCGGTTCTACGCGTTCGCCTTACAACCTGCGCCGCTCGTTGGATACCGCACACGTCCGACTCGTTCCGCCACGACGCGCGCGTCATCGGCGCTCGTCGGCGTCGCGCACAGCCTCTCGCACTTCTTCCAGCTCGCGCTGCCGCCGCTGTTCCCGCTGCTGCGCGCCGAGTTCGACGTCTCGTGGACGCTGCTCGGCGCGCTCGTCGGCACGTTCTACGTCGCCAGCGGCATCGTCGCAGTTCGCCGCGGGCTTCGCCGTCGACCGCGCTCGGCGCGCGGCCGGTGCTGCTCGGCGGGCATGGCGCTCGCTCGCCGGCGGCACGCTGCTCGCGTCGCTGGCGCCGGGGTCGTGCTGGCTGTTTCCCGCATCGTCGCGATGATGGGGGTCGGCAACGGCGTTTTCCACCCCGCCGACTTCGCGATCCTCAACGCCAACGTCGACGCCGCGAGCGGCTCGGCCACGCGTATTCGATGCACGGCATCGGCGGCAACCTCGGCTACGCGCTGGCGCCGATCGTGAGCTTCGGGCTCGGCGCGGCGTTCGGCTGGCGCGGCGCGCTCGTCGTCGATGGGGCTGATCGGCCTCGTCGTGCTGGGCGTGCTCGCGACGCAGCGCGCGCTGCTGACCTCGCAGCGCGCGCACGACGCGCACACGCATACGGTGCGCGGCAGCTTCGCGCTGTTCCTGCAGCCGGCGATCCTGCTGTGCTTCTTCTATTTCGTCGTGCAGACGACGGCGTCGATCGGCCTGCAGACGTTCCTGCCGTCGGCGCTGAATGCCGGTCTCGACGTCCCGCTGGCGCTCGCGACGTCCGCGGTCACCGCGTACCTGCTGGGCGGCGCCGCAGGCATCGTCGCCGGCGGCTTTCTCGCCGTGCGCACGACGCGTCACGACCGCGTCGCCGGCACGGGACTTGTTCGCGGCTGCGGTGCTGATCGCGCTGGTCGCGATCGGGCGCGGTGCCGCCGGCGCTGCTGTGCCGCTGTTCGTCGCCGATCGGCTTCGTGCTCGGCGCGACCGGGCCCTCGCGCGACCTCATCGTGCGCAACGCGACGCCCAAGGGCGCGGCGGGTCGCGTCTACGGCTTCGTCTATTCGGGCCTCGACCTCGGCGCCATGCTCGGCCCGGTGTGGTTCGGCCTCATGCTCGACCACGGGCTCGCGCGCGAGATGTTCTTCGTCATCGCCGCGCTGCTCCTGGTCGCGATCGGCACCGTGGTGCAGCGTGCGCCGCGCGGTCGTGGCGCGCGCGTAGCGACGAGGCGACGATGGACCTCGGCATCGCGGGCCGCAAGGCGCTGGTGTGCGCGGCGAGCAAGGGGCTGGGGCGCGGCTGCGCCGAAGCGCTCGCCGACGCAGGCGTCGACGTGACGATCTGCGCGCGCACCGAAGGCGACGTGCGAGCGCGCGGCCGAGGAGATCGGCGCGCGGACGGCCGGCGCGTCGCGTGGGTCGCCTGCGACATCACCACGCCGGAAGGCCGCGCCGCGGCGCTCGCCGCGTGCCCGAGCCCGGACATCCTGGTCAACAACGCCGGCGGCCCGCCGCCGGGCGACTTCCGCGACTGGGACCGCGCCGCGTGGATCCGCGCGCTCGACGCCAACATGCTGACGCCGATCGAGCTCATCAAGGCGACGATCGACGGCATGATCGCGCGCAAGTTCGGGCGCATCGTCAACATCACGTCGGCGGCGGTGAAGGCGCCGATCGACGTGCTCGGGCTGTCCAACGGCGCGCGCAGCGGCCTCACCGGCTTCGTCGCGGGGCTCGCGCGCAAGGTCGCGCGGCACAACGTCACGATCAACAACCTGCTGCCCGGGCTACGTTCGACACCGACCGGCTGCGCAGGGCACGATGGGCGCGCGCGCGAAGGCCGCGGGCAAGTCGCTCGACGAGGTGCGTCGACGCCGCGCGCGAAGGCGATCCCGGCGGGACGCTTCGGCACGCCGGCGGAGTTCGGCGCCGCCTGCGCGTTCCTGTGCAGCGTGCACGCGGGCTACATCGTCGGCCAGAACATGCTGATCGACGGCGGCGCGTACCCGGGCACGTTCTGACGGCGAGAGGACGGCGTGCGGTGACCCGGATCGCACGCGCCGTCGTCCTGGTGGCGCTCGCCGGGTGGACCGCGATCGCGAGCGCGGCCGATCCGGCCAAGGTCCTGCGCATCGCGTTCCCCGACATCACGGCGCTCGATCCGCAGCAGGTCCAGGATCTCTATTCGGTGCGCGTTGCCCGGCGCTCTTCGAGGGGCTCTATCGAGTACGCGTACCTGCGCGAGCCTGCGCCGATCATTCCGAACACCGCGGCCGGCATGCCCGAGATCGCGCGACGACGGCAAGCGCTGGACGATCCGCCTGCGCCCAGGCATTCGGTTCAGCGACGATCCCGCGTTCAAGTCGAAGCCGCGCGAGCTCGTCGCGGCCGACTACGTCTACTCGCTGAAGCGCTGGCTCGACCCGACACCTCAAGGCCGGCGGCGACGCGGTGCTGACCGATCTCATCGTCGGCGCGCGGGCCGTGGTCGACGCGGCGCGCAAGCCCGGCGCGCGCTTCGACTACGACGCGCCGATCGAGGGCCTGCGCGCCGTCGATCGCTACACGCTGGAAATCCGGCTGACCGACGTCGACTACACGCTGCTCGAGCGGCTCGCGAGCTGGCGTGCGTTCGCGCGTGGCGCGCGAGGTGATCGAGGCGCGCGGCCTCGACACATCGGTCGGCGCCGGTCGGCACTGGCCCGTATCGGCTGAAGGAGTGGAAGCGCGGCTCGCGGATCGTGCTGGAAGCGAACCCGGATTACCGTCCGTCGACGTTCCCCGACACGATCGACCCGGCGTTCGCCGCGTACGCGGCGGGCATGAAGGGCGTGAAGCTGCCGGCGGTCGGCCGCGTCGAGCTGTCGATCATCGAGGAGGAACTGCCCGAGCTCCTCGCGTTCGAGAAGGGCGATTTCGACTACGCGGTGCTGGGCGGCAGCGCGTCGAAGCGCCTGCTGCAGGACGGCAAGCTCAAACCCGAGTACGCGCGCGCGGCATCCGCCACGTTCGCTACCCGGTGCCGGCACTGCTCTACACGTATTTCAACCTCGACGATCCCGTCGTCGGCGGCAACGCGCAGGAGAAGATCGCGCTGCGCCGCGCGATCGGCCTCGGGTTCAACACGCCGGAGTTCGTGCGCGTCGTGCAGGGCGGCGACGGCATTCCCGCGACGCAACTGCTGCCGCCGGGCGTCGACGGCTACGACGCGGCGGTGGCGAAGCACGCATCGTACGATCCGGCCGCGGCACGCGCGCTGCTCGACCGCTTCGGCTACGTCGATCGCGACGGCGACGGCTATCCGCGAGCTTCCCGACGGATCGCCGCTCGCGCTGACGCAGAACGGGACGCCCGACACGCAGTCGCGCGAAACCGGCAAGCTGTGGATCACGAGCATGAAGGCGATCGGAATCCGGATGAGGATCAACAGCGCGCCGTTCGCCGAGCTCCTGAAGCAGGCGAACGCCGGCCAGCTGCAGGTGTTCGACCTCGGCTATCGCTCGCCGAGCCCTCCGGCTTCGCGATCCTCGCCGACGCTCTGGGGCAAGGCGCCGCCCGACACCAACCACTCGCGTTTCAGGAACGCCGATTACGACGCCGGCTACGCGCAGTTCCTGCGTACGCCGCCGGGACCGGCAAGGAACGCGGTCGCGCGCCGGATGTCCGACGTCGTGGTCGCCTACGCGCCGATCGTCTATCAGCTCGTACCCGGTGGGCAACGCGTTTACTGCAGCCATGGGTGAAGGGTTACTACCCGTCGAACTTCGGATTCAACTGGAAATACGTCGACATCGACCTCGACAGGAAGCGCGCAGCGCGGAAGGCACCGCAATGATCGAACTCCATTACTGGACCCCCGATTAGTTGCAAGGTGGTGATAGCACAGATAAGAAGACACGCTATGGACACTCTGACCCCGGTTTGCGCTGTTCACCATTCCCACGATGACAATTGAACTTCACGCTTTCGATACGCCGAACGGTCGCAAGATCAGCGTTGCGCTGGAGGAAATGGCGCTTCCCTACACCATTAAGATCGTCGATATAGGCAAGGGCCAGCAGTTCGATCCCGAGTTCCTGAAGATCAGTCCGACCGGCAAGATCCCGGCGATCATCGACACGCAGGGCCCCGGCGGGGCGCCCATCAGCGTCTTCGAGTCCGGGGCGATCCTCATCTACCTGGGCGAGAAAACGGGACAGTTCTGGCCACGCGAACTCCGGCAACGCATCACGGTTCTCGAATGGCTGATGTTCCAGATGGGGAACTTCGGGCCGATGCCCGGCCAGGTGCACCATTTCGCGGCGGTGGAGAACGAAGACGACCGCCGGTACGGGCTTGCGCGCTATTCGAAGGAAACGCGGCGGCTGTATGCGGTGATGGACGGCAGGCTTGCGACGCGCGACTACTTTGCGGATGAACTTTCGATTGCCGACTACGCCATCCTCGGATGGGCGTGGCGGCATCCGCGGCACAAGGTCGACCTCGCCGACTACCCGAACGTGCGCCGGTGGTACGAGGCGATGATGGCGCGACCCGGCGTCCGGCGCGGCTTCGAGGTGAAACTGCGTTGATTCGCGGATGCGCGGTCCGCAAGTCATGCTGATTTTCGTCAGCACGTTAGTCGGAGGTATGGTGAGGTCAGGCTCAAGCCTGACCTACAAGGAGTGCGAGACGCCCGCGCTCCTTGCGGGGTCGGCTTCAGCCGGCCGCGGCGCTACGTTTTGTCGAGCGCGTCCCACCCGTCGCGCGTGATCTTCGCGACGATCCGGAAGCCGCTCGCCCCGAGCGGCTCGATGATCGCGACCTCGCCCTCGGCGAGATACGGCGGCCCCGCCACCGCGTAGAACGGATTGCCGTGGCTCGATATCGCGAGGTTGGTGCCGCCGCCGACCGGCGTCGACAGCAGCTTGCGCAATCCGGTGTAGCGATCGGGCGCCGCCGGCGTCGCGGGCCCGCCGCGCACGTCCATCGACGGCGTCGCGCGGCCGAAGATCAGCCGGCCGGTTTCGAGCGTGCGGCAGTACGGGCTCGCGAGCACTTCGCCGACGGGAATCTTCAGGCGCGCGATCGGCGGCGCCGATCGCGCGCGCTTCGGCGCGGCCCTTGTCGGTGAGGTTGCGCTGCTTCGTGCAGTCGTCGAATGACGTCATCGCCGTCGTCGTTCTGGCCGAAGTCGGTCGACGTGTGACGGAAGTAGAGGACGAATCCGCCGCGGCGCAGCGCATCACGCAACGCGATGCCTGCAAGCGGCGGCGATTGCGCCGCGACCGTCGCGGGTGCCTGCGCTGCGGCGCCGTCAAAGGCCGCGGCGAACGCGATTGCAATGCAGGCGAGCGCCGCACGGACGAAGGCGCGTCGCATCGGCGTCATCCTTGCGCGATGCGCACGACCGTCCCGGCTGCGACGCCTTCGATCGCCGCCATCGCTTCGGTCGCGGCTTCGAGACCGACGTCGACGTCGAACGCGATGTCGCCGTCCTCGTCCGGCGTGCCGGTCGCGCGCACGGCGCCGAAGTCTGCAAGCGCGCGGTCCAGCAGGTGCGTCGGCACGACGTTGGCGAGCGCGTTGAAGATCGACTCGATACGCCCGGGGAATTTCTTCTCCCACTCGCGCAGCATCGCGCCCACCTGCTTGCGCTGCAGATTCTCCTGCGAGCCGCAGAGCGTGCAGGGAATGATCGGGAACGCCATGGCGTCGGCGTAGCGCGCGAGGTCGCGCTCGCGCACGTAGGCGAGCGGACGGATGACGACGTGGCGGCCATCGTCGGAGACGAGCTTCGGCGGCATCGTCTTCAGCTTGCCGCCGAAGAACAGGTTGAGGAAGAACGTCGCGATCAGGTCGTCGCGATGATGGCCGAGCGCGATCTTCGTCGCGCCGATCTCGGAGGCGACGCGGTAGAGCACGCCGCGGCGCAGGCGCGAGCACAGCGAGCACATCGTCGCGCCTTCGGGAATGACGCGCTTCACGACGCTGTACGTGTCCTGCTCGGCGATGCGGAACGGCACGCCGCGCGGCGGCGAGGTAGCGCGGCAGCACGTCGGCCGGAAAGCCCGGCTGCTTCTGGTCGAGGTTGACGGCGATGATCTCGAACGACAGCGGCGCGCGGTCGCGCAGCGTCAGCAGCACGTCGAGCAGGCCGTAGCTGTCCTTGCCGCCGGACAGGCACACCATCACGCGGTCGCCGGCCTCGATCATGCCGATAGTCGGCGATCGCCTGCGCCGACCTGGCGGCGCAGCCGCTTGCGCAGCTTGTTGGTCTCGAACTCGGCCTTGCGCGGGTCGCGCGGCGCCGCAGCAATGGGTGCAATGTCGCTCATCGCCGCCATTCTAGCGAAGACCCTGCCGAACCCGGCGCGACTCGTCGTAAACTCGCGCGTTCGCCGGTCCCGAACAACATCACACCGGCCATGCGAGGGGAGCGCAAAACGTGCAGACGATCGTGATCGCCAATCCGAAGGGCGGCAGCGGCAAGACGACGCTCGCCACCAACATCGCCGGCTGGATCGCCGGCAAGCGGCAGCGCGTCGTGCTGGCCGACGCCGATCCGCAGCGCTCGTCGAGCCAGTGGCTGGAGCGGAGGCCGGCGCTGTTTCCGGCGATCCTCGGCGCCGAGGGCGACGTATCGCAAGAAGAGCCTGAAGGAAATCGGCGCGCAATGGGCGGTGATCGACACCGCGGCCGGCACGCACGGCGACGAATTGCGCGAGGCGGTGCGGCGGGCCGACGTCATGCTCGTGCCGCTTGTCGGCGTCCACGTTCGACATGGCGGCCACCGGGCGCTTCCTCGCCGCGCTGCCGAGCACAAGGCAGTGAAGGAGGGCGAGCTTGCGCTCGGCCTCGTTGCGATGCGCGTCGACGCGCGCACGCGCGCCGCCGCCGAGCTCGACGAATTCCTGGACGGCACCGAGCTGCCGGTCGTCACCCACCTGCGCGACACGCAGGTCTACGTCTACTGCGCGCGCGACGGGCTGTCGGTGTTCGACCTGCCGCGCTCGCGCGCGGAGCAGGACTGGGAGCAGTGGAAGCCGCTGACGCGCTGGATCGCGAAGCACGCGCACGCGAAATGAAGGCCGGTCAGGCTTCAGCCTGACTGAAGTTTCCAAACAAAACGGCCGTCGCAAGCGACGGCCGTTCGCATCAGCGCGTGCGCGGCGATTACTTCTTCGGCGCCGCAGCTTCCTTCGCTGCCATCGCGGCCTTGTCGGCGGCTTCCTTGGCCGCATCGGCTGCCTTGGCGGCGGCGTCCTTCGTTGCGTCGGCGGCACTCGCGGCGGCAGCCGCAGCCTTGTCGGCCGCTTCCTTGGTCGCGTCCTTCGCGGCTTCCATCGTCGCCTTCGCGGCTTCCTTGGTCGCGTCGACAGCCTTGGAAGCGGCTTCCTTCGCCTTGTCCGCAGACGTCTGGGATTGCTGGCCACATGCAGTGAGCGTTGCGGCCAGCGCTATCGCCGTCAACGCGGCGAGCGTGCGCTTGTTCATTGTCCGTCTCCTGATGGGTTCGTACGTCGTGGAGTTGGCGGGTACCGAAGCGGCTTCCGTCAGGCTTGAATTATAGCCCATTCTGGCGCGCCTGTTGCACCGCACCATTGACGCGTACTGCGTCACATGTCTCATGCGGCGATCAGTTCCCGCAGCACGAACGGAAGGATCCCGCCATGCTTGTAGTAGTCGACCTCGATGGGCGTATCGATCCGGCACAGCACCGCCACGCTTTGCTTCGTGCCGTCCCTGCGCGTGATCGCGAGCGTGAGCTCCTGCTGCGGCTTCACGCCTTGCGGCACGGCGATGTCGAACGTTTCGTCACCCTTGATGCCGAGCGACTCCGCGCTGTCGCCGGCCTTGAACTGCAGCGGCAACACGCCCATGCCGACGAGATTGGAGCGATGGATGCGCTCGAAGCTCTTCGCGATCACCGCTTTCACGCCGAGCAGTTGCGTGCCCTTCGCCGCCCAGTCGCGCGAGCTGCCGGTGCCGTACTCCTCGCCGCCGAACACGATGGTCGCGACCTTGTCCTTCTGATAGCGCATCGCGGCATCGTAGATCGACATCCGTTCACCCGAGGGCTCGTGGATGGTCACGCCGCCCTCGATGCGCGCGCCGTCCGCCTTCGCGGGCAGCATCAGGTTCTTGATGCGGACGTTGGCGAACGTGCCGCGCAACATGACCTCGTGGTTGCCGCGTCGCGCGCCATAGCTGTTGAAGTCGGGCACCGCCACGTCCTTTTCCTGCAGGTACAGGCCCGCGGGGGAGGTTGGCTTGATCGAGCCGGCGGGCGAGATGTGGTCGGTCGTGACCGAATCACCGAAGACGCCGAGAGCGCGCGCGCCGCGGATGTCGCCGATGCTGCCCGGCTGCATCGAGAAGCCGTCGAAAAACGGCGGGCGCGCGATGTACGTCGACGACGGCCAGTCGTAGACCTGTCCGGTCGCGCCCGCCACTTCCTTCCACATCGGGTTTGTGTTCGCCAGATCGCCGTAGAGGCGGCGGAAGGTTGCCGGGTCTCGCGCGTGGACCATCGCCGCGGCGATCTCGTGCGACGTCGGCCAGATGTCCTTCAGATGCACGGGCCCGTCCTTGCCGATGCCGACCGGCTCGGTGGCGAGATCCTTGAGCACCGTGCCCGCGATCGCGTACGCGACGACGAGCGGCGGCGACCCGAGGTAATTCGCCTTGAGGTTGGGATGGATGCGCGCCTCGAAATTGCGATTGCCGGACAGCACGGCGGCGCAGATGAGGTCGTTCGCCGTGATCGCTTCGTTGATCTCGGGCGTGAGATCGCCGGCGTTGCCGATGCACGTCGTGCAGCCGTACGCCGCGACGGCGAAGCCGAGCTTCTCGAGGTAGGGCAGGAGCCCGGCCTTGGTCAGATACTCGGTGACCACGCGCGAACCCGGCGCCAGCGACGTCTTGATGTGCGGCTTGACCGTCAGGCCTTTCTCGACGGCCTTTTTCGCGAGCAGGCCCGCAGCGACCAGCACGCTCGGGTTCGACGTGTTGGTGCAGGAGGTGATCGCGGCGATCAGCACGTCGCCGTTGCCGATGTTGACCGGGCGCGAGACCTGCGCGATCGCGTCGGCCGTCGGCCGGTTGGCGGCCATCTCGGCGAGCTCGCGTGGCGCGCCGTTCGGCGCCGGCTTCACGGGGGGCGGCTCGGGCACGCGTGCGGCCATCGTCGGCATCGTGTCGTAACGCTTCGCGAGCTTGTCGTGCGGCTGCGCGAAGCCGTTCTCCGCCACCGGCTTGCTGAAGAGCTCGGTGAACTTGTGCTTCATGTGGCCGAGCTCGATGCGGTCCTGCGGGCGCTTCGGTCCCGCGAGCGATGTCTTGACGGTCGAGAGGTCGAGCTTGACCACCTTCGAGTAGTCGATGTCGCCGGCGCGCGGAATGCCGAAGAGCTGCTGCGCCTTGAAGTAGGCCTCGAACGCCTCGACTTCGGCATCGGTGCGGCCGGTGTACTTGAGGTACTCGACGGTCGCGCTGTCGACCGGGAAGAAGCCCATCGTCGCGCCGTACTCAGGCGCCATGTTGCCGATCGTCGCGCGATCGGGAACGGAGAGCGAGGCGGTACCTTCGCCGAAGAATTCGACGAACTTGCCGACGACCTTCTCCTTGCGCAGCATCTCGGTGACCGTCAGCACGAGGTCGGTGGCCGTGACGCCTTCGTTCAGCTTGCCCGTGAGGTCGACGCCGACGACGTCCGGCGTGAGGAAGTACACCGGTTGCCCGAGCATGCCGGCCTCGGCCTCGATGCCGCCCACGCCCCACGCGACGACGCCGATGCCGTTGATCATCGTCGTATGGCTGTCGGTGCCGACGAGCGAATCCGGGTAATACGTACCGTTGCGATGGTGAACGCCGCGCGCCAGGTATTCGAGATTGACCTGGTGGACGATGCCGATGCCCGGCGGCACGACCTTGAACGTGTCGAACGCCTGCATGCCCCATTTCATGAATTGGTAGCGCTCGGCATTGCGCTTGAACTCGAGCTTCATGTTGAGGTCGAGCGCGGCGGCCGAGCCGAAGTAGTCGATCATCACCGAGTGGTCGACGACCAGGTCGACCGGCACCAGCGGCTCGATGACCTTCGGGTTCTTGCCGAGGTCGCGCGTCACGTTGCGCATCGCCGCGAGATCGCAGAGCAGCGGAACGCCGGTGAAGTCCTGCAGCACGACGCGGGCGACGACGAACGGGATCTCGTCGACGCGCGCAGCGTTGGGCGACCACGCGGCGAGCTGCCGGACGTGCTCCTCGGTCACCTTCTTGCCGTCGCAGTTGCGCAGCACGCTTTCGAGCACGATGCGGATCGATACCGGGAGGCGCGAGATCTTGCCGAGTCCGGCCTTCTCGAGCGCGGGCAGCGAGTAGTACTTGCCGGTGCCTGCGCCGAGCTTGAATTCCTGGAACGAATCGAAGAGTTTGTGGGCCATGGGTGTCGTCCGAACTGGAAGCCTCCGTTTTACTTCTTTCCGCTCATCACGTTGCGGATATTGATCGTCTGCCCCGTTGGCGTGGTGAGATCGCCGGGCTGCTGGCCCGGCTTGCAGGCGCCGACGTGGCGGCCCTCGATCACCGACTTGGACGTCGCGTGTCCGCCGAGCGGCGGATCGAACGTCGCCTCCGCTTCGGTGCGATACGACGTGTCGCTGGTCATCGTCATCACGGATTTCGACTTCATCGTCGAGCCGCCCAGATTGCACACCGCCTCGCCGGTGAACTTGTTGCCGCTCATCTTGAGCTCGCTCTTGCTGCACAGGCCGGCCATCATGCCGGACGACATCCTGATCATGTCCTGCTGGACCGACGCGTCGAGGCACAGCGTGCTCTTCGCCTTGGCGTCCGGCGCACGGTTCGTCGACGTCGTCATCTCCCACAGCCCGGGCTTGAGCTTGGGGAAGTCCTGCGCCGCTACGGCCGGTCCTGCCGCGAGGACCGCGAGCGCTACGGCAGCCATCAGGGTCTTTCTCATTGCGGGCGAATTGCGCATCAGATCACCATCAGGTCGACGAATTCGTTCACGGGCATCGCTTCGAGGCGCTTCGCGTCGAGCGCGGCGTCGAGGATCGCCTGCTGCTGCTTCGCCGGGAAGCGACGCGCGAGATTGACGCGGAATTTCTCGATCAGCACCGGCATGCCTTCCTTGCGCCTGCGCTTGTGGCCGATCGGATACTCGACGACGATTTCCTTCGTGCGCGTCCCGTCCTTGTACTCGATCGTGATGCCGTTTGCGATCGAGCGCTTGTCGGGGTGGTGGTAGTCCTTGGAGAACTGCTTGTCCTCGACGCAGGTCATCTTGGCGCGCAGTGCGTCGATGCGCGGATCGTTCGCGATGTTGTCCTCGTAGTCGGCGGCGGTGAGGCGGCCAAAGATCAGTGGCACGGCGACCATGTACTGAATGCAATGGTCGCGGTCGGCCGGATTCGCGAGCGGTCCCTTCTTGTCGATGATGCGGATCGCCGACTCGTGCGTGCGGATCGTGATTTTCGCGATGTCGTCGATCCGGTCCTTGACCTTCGGGTGGTGCTGCATCGCGCACTCGACCGCGGTCTGCGCGTGGAACTCGGCGGGGAACGAGATCTTGAACAGCACGTTCTCCATCACGTAGCTGCCGTAGGGCCGCTGGAACTTGAACGCCTGGCCCTTGAACAGCACGTCGTAGAAGCCCCAGGTCTTCGCGGAGAGCACAGACGGGTAGCCCATCTCGCCGGTCTTCGCGATGAGCGCGAGGCGGACGGCGCGCGACGTCGCGTCGCCGGCCGCCCAGCTCTTGCGCGAGCCGGTGTTGGGCGTGTGACGGTAGGTGCGCAGGCTCTGGCCGTCGACCCATGCGAGCGACACCGCGTTGACGATCTCGTCGCGGGAGAGGCCGAGCATCTGCGCGACTACCGCAGTCGACGCGACCTTGACCAGCACGACGTGGTCGAGACCGACCCGGTTGAAGCTGTTCTCGAGCGCGATGACGCCCTGGATCTCGTGCGCCTTGATCATCGCGGTCAGCACGTCGCGCATTGTCAGCGGCGCCTTGCCGGCGGCGATCGCGGTACGCGACAGCCAGTCCGCCGTGGCGAGAATGCCGCCCAGGTTGTCGGACGGGTGACCCCATTCGGCGGCGAGCCACGTGTCGTTGAAGTCGAGCCAGCGGATCATCGCGCCGATGTTGAACGCCGCCTGCACCGGATCGAGCTGGAACGGCGTGCCCGGCACTTTCGCCCCGTTCGGCACCGTCGTGCCTGGAACGATCGGGCCGAGCAGCTTGGTGCAGGCCGGATAGCTCAGCGCTTCGAAACCGCAGCCCAGCGTGTCGAGCAGGCAGTAGTGCGCGGTGGCGTACGCATCCTTGCTGGTGATCTTGAACTTCGCCGCGTAGTCGGCGATGTCGACCAGCACCTGGTCGGGCTTGGGGCGGACGTTGGAGACAGGAGCGGACATTCGCAGTGGATTCCGGGGCGATTGCGTCGAAGGACGACGGGCTAGATACGATCGGCGATGGGCACGAACGGGCGATCGTCGGGTCCGGTGTAATTGGCCGACGGGCGGATGATCTTGCCGTCCTGCCGCTGCTCGATCACGTGCGCCGACCAGCCCGCCGTGCGCGAGATGACGAACAACGGCGTGAACATCGCGGTGGGGACGCCCATCATGTAGTAACTGACGGCCGAATACCAGTCGAGGTTGGCGAACATCTTCTTGGCGTCCGCCATCACCGACTCGATGCGCTCGGCGATCCGGAACATCTTGAGATCGCCCGCGCTGTCGGCGAGCTTGTGCGCAACCGCCTTGATCACCTTGTTGCGCGGGTCGGCGATCGTATATACGGGATGGCCGAAGCCGATGATCACTTCCCTCGCCTCGACGCGGCGACGGATGTCGGCTTCCGCCTCGTCCGCCGTCTCGTAGCGCTGCTGGATCTCGAACGAGACCTCGTTCGCGCCACCGTGCTTGGGTCCGCGTAACGCGCCGATGGCGCCGGTGATCGCCGAATACAGGTCGGACCCGGTGCCGCCGATGACGCGCGCCGTGAACGTCGAGGCGTTGAATTCGTGCTCGGCGTACAGGATCAGCGACGTGTGCATCGCGCCCACCCACTGTGCCGGTGGCGGCCGGCCGTGCAGCAGATGGAGGAAATGGCCGCCGATCGACTCGTCGTCGGTCTCCACCTCGATGCGCCTGCCGTTGTGCGAGAAGTGGTACCAGTAGAGCAGTGTCGAGCCGAGCGACGCCATCAGGCGATCGGCGATGTCCTGCGCGCCCTGCACGTGGTGGTCGGGCCGTTCCGGCAGCAGCGTGCCGAGCGCCGACGTGGCCGTGCGCATCACGTCCATCGGATGCGCGGCAGCGGGAATCTGCTCGAGCGCAGTGCGCAGCGGCGCCGGAATGCCGCGCATCGTCTTCAGCTTGCGCTTGTACGCTGCCAGCTCGGCGATCGTCGGCAGCTTGCCGTGCACGAGCAGGTGTGCAATCTCCTCGAACTCGCAGACGTCGGCAATGTCGAGGATGTCGTAACCGCGATAGTTGAGGTCGTTGCCGCTGCGGCCGACCGTGCACAGCGCCGTGTTGCCGGCGACCACGCCGGACAGCGCGACGGACTTCTTCGGTTTGGGAACGGCGATGTCGTTCATCGTCATGCTCGATGGAAAGGTGTTCGGGGGACGCGTGTCAGCGCGCGCCTTTGCTCGCCGCGAACAGGCGGTCGAGCTTCTGCTCGTAGTCGTAATAGCCGAGATGCTCGTACAGCTCGGCGCGCGTCTGCATCAGCGGCAGCACGCTCTTCTGCGTGCCGTCGCGGCGAATGGCCTGGTAGACGTCGAGCGCCGCCTTGTTCATCGCACGATACGCCGAGCAGCAGAACAGCACGATGTCGACATCGGCGGACGCCAGCTCGGCAGTCGAGTACAGCGGCGTATGGCCGAATTCCGTGATGTTCGCGAGGATCGGCACGCCGACCGCCTGGCGAAAGCGCTTGTACATTGCGAGATCGGTCATCGCCTCGGGGAAGATCATGTCGGCGCCGGCCTCGACATACGCGACGGCGCGCTCGATCGCCGCGTCGATGCCTTCGACCGCCAGCGCGTCGGTGCGCGCCATGACGACGAACGACGGATCGGTGCGCGCGTCGACCGCCGCTTTCACGCGGTCCACCATCTCGTCGCGCGCGACGACTTCCTTGCCCGGGCGGTGGCCGCAGCGCTTGGTTCCGACCTGGTCTTCCATGTGCACGGCCCCGGCGCCGGCCTTGATCATCGCGCGGATGGTGCGCGCAATGTTGAATGCGCCACCCCAGCCGGTGTCGATGTCGACGAGCAGCGGCAGCGAGGTCACTTCGGTGATGCGCCGCACGTCGATCAGCACGTCGTCGAGCGTGCTGATGCCGAGGTCCGGCATGCCGAGTGAATTCGCGGCCACGCCGCCGCCGGACAGATACAGCGCCTTGAAGCCGGTGTGCTCGGCCATCCGTGCCGTGTAGGCGTTGATCGCGCCGACGACCGACAGCGGGCGCTCCGCGGCGACCGCAGTGCGAAACCGCGCGCCGGCAGAAGGTGGAATCGCGGCGGTCATCTCAGGCAAACCACGCCGACGCAGCTGCCGGCAGCGGGACGCCAGCGGCGTGCGCGCGGCTGACGACGCTCCAGCAGTAGCGATATGACGCGCGGTCGTGCAACTTGCCCGCCACACGCAGCGGCGCCCAGTCGGCACCTTGCGCGGCGACGAGCACCTGCGTCGCTTCGTCGATCTCCTCGAGGGACGGCTGCAGCGCGCGAACGATCGGCTCGATCTGCGACGGGTGGATGCTCCACATGCGCAGGAAGCCGAATTCGTCGCGCGCGCGTCGCGCGTCGTTGTACGCGGTGTCGGGTTCGTCGAGCGCGCGCGTCACCCCATGGACGGGGACGACGCCATGCGCCAGCGCCGCCGCGGCGACGTCGGCCTTCGCGCGTCGCACCAGCGCGTGATCGAACTGACCCGGGCTTTCCATCGCGGACAGCGGGATCGCGCCCTGATGCGCGCTGACGAAATCCAGCGTGCCGAAGTCGAGGCTGATGACACCGGGCAGGGCGGCGATCGCCCAGGCGTCGTGCGCCGCGCCGGGCGTCTCGATCAGCACGCTGACGGGAATCTGCCGCGCGACGCCGGCGCGGGCCGTCTCGGTCGCGAGCGCTTCGAGCATGCGCTCGACATCCCCGGCGGCCTCGGCCTTGGGCAGCGTCAGGAACGCGATCCGATCGCCGGCGTCGCCGACGAGGATCTCGAGGTCGCCGTGCCACGCCGCGTGCGTGACGTCATGGACGCGTGCGCCCATGCGCCCGTGGCGATTCGCGGGCGAAGCGATCAGCCGCGCAACCATCTTCGCGTGCTCGACTTCGAGGCCCACCGGCGCGCCGTCCTCGCAGTCGCCCGAGACGTCGAATACCGGCCCGCGTGCCGCCTGCAGCTCCAGCGCCTTGGCCAGGAATTTTTCGCTGCCGGCGTAGTGGACGCAGAGCGGAAGCGACGGCAGCGGCTTCGCGTCGCCGTAAAGCGCTGCCTGCGGCGTGAGGCTGGTAGTCATTGGGCCCCCACGCTTGCGGCCTCATTGGCCAAGACGGCCGCGGCGCTGCCCCCAAAAGCGGCGGAACGCAGTCTCGCACCTTGGGACGGCCCGGCGGTGCTCATGTCATCAGGGCCGAATCAACCGAGAAGGGAAGCCACGCCCGCACGCTCCTCTTCGAGCTCCTTGAGCGTCGCGTTCATCTTTTCGCGCGAGAAGTCGTCGATCGGCAGGTCACGGATGCGTGTGTACTCGCCATCCGCAGTGGTGACTGCAACGCCATACATCACGTCCTTCGGAATGCCGTAGCTGCCGTCCGACGGCACGCCCATCGTCACCCACTTGCCGTTGCTGCCGAGCAGCCAGTCGTGCACGTGGTCGACGGCCGCGTTCGCCGCCGACGCGGCCGACGAAAGTCCACGCGCCTCGATGATCGCAGCGCCACGCTTGCCGACCGTCGGCAGGAACACCGTGCGGTTCCAGTTCTCGTCGTTGATCAGGTCCTTGATCGACTTGCCGTTCGACGTGGCGAAGCGGTAGTCGGGGTACATCGTCGGCGAATGGTTGCCCCAGACGACCAGCTTCTCGATCGATCCCACTGGCACGGCGGCCTTCGCCGCGAGCTGCGACAGCGCACGGTTGTGGTCGAGACGCAGCATGGCCGTGAAATTCTTCGCCGGCAGCGATGGCGCCGACTTCATCGCGATGTACGCGTTGGTGTTTGCCGGGTTGCCCACGACCAGCACCTTGATGTTGCGCGACGCCACCGAATCGAGCGCCTTGCCCTGCTCGGTGAAGATCTTCGCGTTCTCGAGCAGCAGGTCCTTGCGCTCCATGCCGGGACCGCGCGGGCGGGCTCCCACGAGCATCGCGACGTCGGCATCCTTGAACGCGACCTTCGGGTCGGACGCGCCCGTCATCCCGGTCAGCAACGGGAACGCGCAGTCTTCGAGCTCCATCATCACGCCCTTCAGGGCGGCCTGCGGCTTGTCCATCGGCACTTCGAGGAGCTGGAGGATGACCGGCTGATCCTTGCCGAGCATCTCGCCGTTGGCAATGCGGAACAGCAGGCTGTAGCCGATCTGGCCGGCGGCCCCGGTGACCGCGACGCGTAAGGGTGCTTTCATTCGAGACTCCTGGAGCGGGAAGGGGAGGCGCCAGGCCCCGGGGCGGGCGGCGCCGGGAACCGGGAGACCACGCCCGTCGCGAGACGGGCCTTCGGCGAAATTCTAGGCGCGGCGCGACGAGGTGTCAATCAAGTCATATATCATTTATAAGACATAAGACACAATATGGACAAACGCGCCGCGGGCGGGCGAAGATGCCGCCCTGGGTGCCGTCCCGGCGCACCGACATGCCCACGATCGTCGATCCCGCAACGCCGTCCATGGCCGCCACCCCTGCGCCGTCGTTCCAGCCGCTCTATGTCCAGATCAAGCGGCTATTGGAAAAGAGTCTCGAGGCGCACGAATGGGGCCCCGGGGCAGGCCATCCCGTCCGAAACCGAGCTTGCGGGGCGCTTTGGCGTATCGCAGGGCACCGTCCGCAAGGCGATCGACGCGCTCGCCGCCGACAACCTCGTCGTGCGGCGGCAGGGCAAGGGTACGTTCGTATCCACGCACACCGAGGAGCGCACGTCCAACTTCCGCTTCCTGCGCATCCGCGCCAGTGACGGCACCGACGAGTACCCCGCAAGCCGTCTCATCGACGTCAAGCGCGCCAAGGCGACGACGGAGATCGCACGGCTGCTGGAGATGAAGGCGGGCGATCCCGTCGTGGTGCTGCGGCGCGTGCTCGAATACGGCGGCGTGCCGACAATTCTCGACGAGATCACGCTGCCTGCCGCGCTGTTCCGCGGCCTCACCAAGGCACGCTACGACGCGCACCGTGGCTCGATGTACGGCTTTTTCGAAACGCAGTTCGGCGTCCGGATGCTGAAAGCGCAGGAGCGGTTGCGCGCAGTGGCCGCGGATGCGGTGGCAGCGGAGGTCCTGGGCGTGCAGCCCGGAGCGCCGCTTCTCGCCGTCGACCGCGTGACCTACACCTACGGCGACCGTCCGGTCGAAGTGCGCCGCGGCCTGTGCGCGACGCGTCAGCATCACTACCAGAACGAGCTGATGTGACCGGCGCCCTTCGCCACGGCAACGTACGGGCATCCGACACCGCCGGTCGCCGTGGCGCTATAATTTCTTGCTGCGCACAATAAACGCGCAAAGAAAACCATCCGATGGCCACGCTCGATCGTCCCGTCGTCAAGCCACGCCCGGTCTACCTGAACTTGCTGGCGATTCGCCAGCCGATTCCCGCGATCGTGTCGATTTTGCACCGGATCTCGGGATTGCTTTTGTTTCTCGTCGGCATCCCGGTCCTGCTGTGGGGCGTGGAGCGCAGCCTCGCGTCGCCCGAGACGTTCGCGCAATGGAAAGCGGCCGTCGCGCATCCGTTCGCCAAGCTCGTGCTGCTGGGATTGGCGTGGGCCTACATCCATCATCTCCTGGCGGGCTTGCGGCATCTGGTGATGGACCTGCACATCGGGCTCGAGCTCCCGGCGGCGCGTCGGTCGGCGGCGATCACGCTTGTGCTGGGGCTCCTGCTGACGCTGATCGTGGCGGTGCGGCTGTGGTGACCGACCCCGTCGTCCACGCGGGCAGCGCGCACTACGGCTGGCGCGACTGGCTGTCGCAGCGCGTGACGGCGGTGATCATGCTTTTGTACACGCTGCTGATCCTTGGCGTCGTGCTCTGGAACGGCGGCCTCGATCGCGAGGTCTGGAAGTCGCTGTTCGCCAGCGGCGCGTTCAGGCTGGCGTCGTTCCTGTTCATGCTCTCGCTCCTGTTTCACGCGTGGGTTGGCGTGCGCAACATCGCGATGGATTACATCAAGCCCACGGCGATCCGCCTGACTATCCAGGTGGTCGTGATCTGCGTGCTGATCGCGTACGCCGGCTGGACGATCCAGATTCTGTGGGGTGGGAATTGAGCACCAAGGGCTATCCGGTGCGCAAGTTCGACGCGCTGCTGATCGGCGCCGGTGGCGCCGGCATGCGCGCATCGCTGCAGCTTGCGGAAGCGGGCCTGTCGGTGGCGGTTCTGTCCAAGGTCTTCCCGACGCGCTCGCATACGGTCGCGGCGCAGGGCGGCATCGGCGCGGCGCTCGGCAACATGGGCGAGGACAGCTGGCTCTGGCACATGTACGACACGATCAAGGGCTCCGACTGGCTCGGTGACCAGGACGCGATCGAGTACATGTGCAAGATGGCGCCACAGTGCATCTACGAGCTCGAGCACTTCGGTATGCCGTTCGACCGCAATCCGGATGGCACCGTCTACCAGCGGCCGTTCGGCGGTCATTCGGCGAATTTCGGCGAGAAGCCGATCCAGCGCTCCTGCGCGGTGGCCGACCGTACCGGCCACGCGCTGCTGCACACGCTCTACCAGCGCAACGTGCGTGCACGCACGCAGTTCTTCATCGAGTGGGTGGCGCTCGACCTCATCCGCGATGCCGAAGGCAGCGTGCTGGGCGTGACCGCGCTGGAAATGGAGACCGGCGAGGTGATGATTCTGCAGGCGAAGGCGACGATCTTCGCCACCGGCGGCGCCGGGCGGATCTTCGCCGCGTCGACCAACGCGTTCATCAACACGGGCGACGGACTGGGGATGGCCGCGCGTGCAAACCTGCCGCTCGAGGACATGGAGTTCTGGCAGTTCCATCCGACGGGCGTCCACGGCGCGGGCGTGCTGATCACCGAAGGCGTGCGCGGCGAAGGCGGCATCCTGCTCAACGCGAACGGCGAGCGCTTCATGGAGCGCTACGCGCCCAACCTCAAGGATCTCGCGTCGCGCGACGTCGTCAGCCGCTCGATGGACCAGGAGATCAAGGAGGGGCGCGGCTGCGGTCCGAACAAGGATCACGTGCTGCTGAAGCTGGATCACCTCGGCCCCGAGGTGATCATGAAGCGGCTGCCGTCGATCCACGAGATCGCGCTGAAGTTTGCCAACGTCGACGCGACGAAAGAGCCGATTCCCGTCGTGCCTACAATTCACTACCAGATGGGCGGCATCCCGGTGAACGTCCACGGGCAGGTCGTCGCGCCGCGCGACGGCAATCCGAATACCATCGTACCGGGCCTCTACGCGATCGGCGAATGCGCCTGCGTGTCGGTACACGGCGCCAACCGGCTCGGCACGAACTCGCTGCTCGATCTCGTCGTGTTCGGCCGCGCGACGGGCAACTTCATCGTCGACCAGAATCTCAAGGCCGACGGTCACAAGGCGTTGCCGCGCGACGCCGGCGACCTGTCGCGCGCGCGCCTCGCGCGGATCGACACCGCGACGGCGGGCGAATCGGTGCCCGAGATTGCCAACGACCTGCGCAAGACGATGCAGGATCATTGCGGCGTGTTCCGCAACGAGGAGTTGCTGTCGAGCGGTGTCAGGAAGGTGATGGACCTCGAGATGCGGGTGATGCGCACGTCGATCACCGACCGGAGCCGCACGTTCAACACCGCGCGCGTCGAAGCGCTCGAGCTCGACAACCTGATCGAGACGGCGAAAGCGACCATCGTGTCGGCGCATGCGCGGCAGGAGTCGCGCGGCGCGCAGGCGCGCAGCGACTACCCCAATCGCGACGACGTGAAGTGGCTGAAGCACACGCTGTGGTACCGCGAGGGGAACCGGCTCGACTACAAGCCGGTCAACCTGAAGCCGCTGACGGTCGACGCGTTCCCGCCCAAGGCCAGGACCTACTAGATGACGACCCCCACGCTCACTTCGTTCGCTGCCCCCCGAGGGGGAGCAAGCCTCCCTTGGGGCGGCCCGGCGGGAGGCCGGACAGCGCCATGAAATTCCGCATCTTCCGCTACGACCCCGAGAAGGACGCGAAGCCCTGGTACAAGGAGTACGACGTCGCGCTCGACCCGCACGACCGCATGCTGCTCGACGCGCTCGTGCGGCTCAAGGTGGTCGACGACACGCTGTCGTTCCGCAGGAGCTGCCGCGAAGGCGTGTGTGGTTCCGATGCCATGAACATCAACGGCAAGAACGGCCTCGCGTGCATCACCAACCTGAAGACGCTGAAGGAGCCGGTCGAGCTGCGGCCGCTGCCCGGCTTGCCCGTGATCCGCGACCTGATCGTCGACATGGCGCAGTTCTTCAAGCAATACCACTCGATCAAGCCTTACCTCGTCAACGACACGCCGCCGCCGGAGAAGGAGCGCCTGCAGTCGCCCGAGGAGCGCGAAAGGCTCGACGGCCTCTACGAGTGCATCCTGTGCGCATGCTGTTCGACGTCGTGCCCTTCGTTCTGGTGGAACCCGGACAAGTTCGTCGGGCCGGCAGGCCTGCTGGCCGCGTACCGCTTCATCGCGGACAGCCGGGATACGGCGCTGTCCGAGCGGCTCGACAATCTCGAGGACCCGTATCGCCTTTTCCGCTGTCATTCGATCATGAATTGTGTCGATGTCTGCCCGAAGGGCCTGAACCCGACCTCGGCGATCGGGCGGATCAAGGACATCATGGTCAAGCGGGCGGTATGACGACCCCCATCGCGACCGGGGGTTAGGGTGTGGATGCGCGCAGATTGGCGAGGCTTCGCTGGCGCTGCCGCCGCGGGCTGCTGGAGAACGATCTGATCCTCGCGCGCTTCATGGAGACGCGTGCGGGAACGCTGACCGAGGACCGCGTGGCCATGCTCGATCGGTTGCTCGACCTCCCCGACAACGATTTGTGGGAGCTGATCGCTGGTCGCGCCGAGCCGGCCGACGCGACGGTGCGCCCATTGCTTGACGAGCTGCGCATGCTATGACGTACGCCGACAACAACGATAGCTGGCGGAGGAGAAGCCCAGGCTCACGGCCTGTTTCCGAAGTTGCCACCGACGCTGCCCACAAGGACGCACGATGACCGACCGCACCGCCACGCTTACTTTTTCCGACGGCACCGCGCCCGTGACCTTCCCTTTGCTGGAAGGGACGATCGGTCCCGACGTGATCGACATCCGCACGCTCTACGGCAAGACCGGCAAGTTCACCTACGACCCCGGTTTTCTGTCGACCGCATCGTGCGATTCGGCGATCACCTATATCGACGGCGACAAGGGCGAACTCCTCTACCGCGGCTATCCGATCGAGGAGCTCGCGGTGAAGTGCGACTTCCTCGAGGTCTGCTACCTGTTGCTCTACGGCGAGCTGCCGACCAAGGAGCAGCAGCACAAGTTCGACGACGTCGTCACCCATCACACGATGGTCAACGAGCAGATGCAGTTCTTCATGCGGGGTTTTCGCCGCGACGCGCATCCGATGGCCGTGCTGACGGGTCTCGTGGGCGCGATGAGCGCGTTCTATCCGGACTCGATGAACCTGCACGACGCCCGCCAGCGCGACATCTCGGCGCACCGCCTCATCGCCAAGATGCCGACGCTGGTCGCGATGGCGTACAAGTACACGGTCGGCCAGCCCTACGTCTACCCGCGCAACGAGCTTTCGTACGCCGCGAACTTCATGCGGATGATGTTCGCGACGCCGTGCGAGGAGTACAAGGTCAACCCGGTGCTGGTGCGTGCGCTCGATCGCATCTTCATCCTGCATGCCGACCACGAGCAGAATGCGTCGACGTCCACGGTCCGCATGTGCGCTTCGTCGGGCACGAACCCGTTCGCGGCCATTGCCGCAGGCGTCGCTTGCTTGTGGGGCCCTGCGCACGGCGGCGCCAACGAGGCGGCGCTCAACATGCTCTACGACATCCAGAAGAACGGCGGCGTGGAGAAGGTGGGCGAGTTCGTCACGAAGGTGAAGGACAAGAACTCGAACGTCCGCCTCATGGGCTTCGGCCATCGCGTCTACAAGAACTACGATCCGCGGGCGAAGCTGATGCGCGAGACCTGTCACGAAGTGCTCGATGCGCTGGGCCTCGACGACGATCCGCTGTTCAAGCTCGCGATGGCGCTGGAGAAGATCGCGCTCGAGGACGACTACTTCGTTTCGCGCAAGCTCTACCCGAACGTCGACTTCTACTCGGGTATCGTCCAGAAGGCGATCGGCATTCCGGTGTCGCTCTTCACGGCGATCTTCGCGCTCGCCCGCACTGTCGGCTGGATCGCGCAACTGAACGAGATGGTCGCCGACCCGCAGTACAAGATCGCGCGCCCGCGCCAGCTGTTCGTGGGCGCCAAACGACGCTCCGTTCCGTCGATCGAGAAGCGCTGAACCTCCGGTGGCGCGCCGGCAGTTGTCCGGCGCGCGCGCCGCCCCCATCTGACGAGGGACCGCCATGGGCAGCATGACCGAATTCCAGAACAGCAGCACGCTGTTCGGCAGCAACGCGCCGTTCATCGAGGAGCTGTACGAGCAGTACCTTGCCGATCCGGCAAGCGTGAGCGGCGAGTGGAAGGTCTACTTCGACGAACTCCGCGGCGGTGCCGACGACGTCTCGCACGCCCCGGTGATCGCGTCGTTCGTCGAGCTCGCGAAGAACCGCAAGGTCGCCGGTGCGATGGTCGATTCGACCACGATGCACAAGCAGGTGCTCGTGCTGCGCCTCATCAGCAAGTTCCGCACGCTCGGGGTGTTCATCGCCAATCTCGATCCGCTGCAGCGGCAGGAGCCGCCGTACATTCCGGATCTCGACCTGCGCACGTACGGGTTCACGGAAGGCGACCTCGAGACGGAGTTCGACGTCGGGTCGCTGAAGACCGGGCCGGCGCGGATGCGGCTGAAGGACATCATCACCGCGCTGCGCGAGACGTACGTCGGCACCTTCGGCGTCGAGTACATGTACATCTCCGACACGCCGACCAAGCGCTTCGTGCAGCAGCGCCTCGAGCCCATCCGCTCTCGGCTGAACTTTTCCGCGGACCAGCGCCGCCACATCCTCGAGCGCCTCACGGCGGCGGAGACGCTCGAGCGTTATCTCCACACCAGGTACGTCGGACAGAAGCGCTTCTCGGGCGAGGGCGGCGACAGCCTGATCCCGATGCTGGACCTGCTCGTGCAGAAGGCCGGCGCACAGGGCGTGGGCGAGATCGTCATGGGCATGGCGCATCGCGGCCGGCTCAACGTGCTCGTCAACACGCTGGGCAAGATGCCGGCGGACCTCTTCTCGGAATTCGAAGGCAAGGGGGCGCAGGACCTGCCCGCCGGCGACGTCAAGTATCACCAGGGCTTTTCATCGGACGTGTCCACGCCCGGCGGTCCGGTGCATCTCACGCTCGCGTTCAATCCGTCGCACCTCGAGATCGTCAACCCTGTCGTCGAGGGCAGCGTGCGTGCGCGCCAGCACCGTCGCAAGGACACCGAAGGCGATCAGGTGCTGCCGGTCCTGATCCACGGCGATGCCGCCATCGCAGGCCAGGGCGTGATGCAGGAATGCCTGAACATGGCGCAGACGCGCGGGTTCTACACCGGCGGCACCGTCCACATCGTCATCAACAACCAGATCGGCTTCACCACGTCCGACCCGCGCGACACGCGCGGCACGATCTACTGCACCGACATCGCCAAGATGATCGAGGCGCCGATCTTCCACGTGAACGGCGACGACCCGGAAGCCTGCCTGCTCGCTGTCGAGCTGGCGATGGACTACCGACACCAGTTCCACAAGGACGTGTTCATCGATCTCGTCTGCTTCCGCCGCCTGGGTCACAACGAGGCCGACGAGCCGATGGTGACGCAGCCGCTGATGTACAAGAAGATCCAGGCGCATCCGGGCACGCGCCAGCTCTATGCCGACAAGCTGATCGCCGCGGGCGTGGTCACCGCGGAGGAAGCCGACGCGATGATCGCCACGTACCGCGCGGCGATGGACAAGGGCTACCACACGAACAAGACGATCCTGTCCAACTACAAGCCGCCGTTCACAGTCGACTGGTCGCGCTTCAGGGGCCAGCACTGGACCGACGTCGCCGATACGCGCGTCCCGCTGCCGCATCTCAAGGAGATCGCGCTGAAAGCCGCGAGCGTGCCGCCGAACTTCAAGCTGCACTCGCGCGTCGACAAGGTGATCGCCGATCGACGCGCGATGGCCGAAGGCACGCAGCCCGTCGATTGGGGCATGGGCGAGACGCTCGCCTACGCGACGCTGCTCGACCAGAACTACGGCGTGCGTATCTCGGGCGAGGACGTCGGTCGCGGCACGTTCTCGCATCGCCATTCAGTGCTGCACGACCAGAATCGCGAGAAGTGGGATTCCGGCACGTGGATTCCGCTTCAGCACATCAAGCCGGACCAGCCGGACTTCGAGATCATCGACTCGGTGCTGACCGAGGAGGCGGTGCTGGGCTTCGAATACGGCTACACCACGTCCGAGCCGAACCAGCTTGTCGTCTGGGAAGCGCAATTCGGCGATTTCGCCAACGGCGCGCAGGTGGTGATCGACCAGTTCGTGAGCTCCGGCGAGGTCAAGTGGGGGCGCATCTGCGGGCTGGTGATGCTGCTTCCGCACGGCTACGAAGGACAGGGGCCCGAGCACTCCTCGGCCCGTCCCGAACGCTATCTGCAGCTCTGCGCGCAGCACAACATGCAAGTGTGCGTGCCGTCCACGCCGGCACAGATCTTTCACCTGTTGCGCCGGCAGATGCTGCGCAACTACCGCAAGCCGCTGATCGTGATGAGCCCGAAGAGCCTGCTGCGGCACAAGGAAGCGGTGTCGTCGATCGAGGAGCTCGCCGACGGACAGTTTCATACCGTGATCGGCGAGGTCGACAAGCTCGACGCGAAGAAGGTGCGCCGCGTGATCGTCTGCTCCGGCAAGGTCTACTACGAGCTCCTCGCCTACCGCCGCGAGCGGAAGGTCGACGACATCGCGATCCTGCGCCTCGAGCAGCAGTACCCGTTCCCGCACGAGGACTACAAGAACGCCGTCGGCAAGTACGCGCAGGCGAAGGAAGTCGTCTGGGTCCAGGAAGAGCCGCAGAACCAGGGCGCGTGGTATCGGCTGCGCGCAATGCTGCGCGCCGACATCGACGCGAAGAAGGTGCTCGTTCTATGCCGGCCGGCCCGTTTCGGCGTCGCCGGCGGTCGGCTACGCCGCCAAGCACATGGCCGAGCAGAAGGAGCTGATCGAGGACGCGTTCGCCGAGAAGCTGCAGAGCGGCGAGATGGTCCTCGCGCGCTGACGGAAAAATTCGAGGGAAGAAACGAGAACATGAGAATCGAAGTGAAGGTGCCGCAGCTGCCCGAGTCGGTGGCGGAGGCGACGCTCGTCAACTGGCACAAGCAGCCCGGACAGGCGGTCAGGCGCGATGAGAATCTGATCGACGTCGAGACCGACAAGGTCGTGCTGGAGCTGCCTGCGCCGTCCGACGGCGTGCTGGTCGAGATCAAGCGCCCCGACGGCTCGACGGTAACGTCGAATGACGTGATCGCGGTGATCGACACCGAGGGCACGGCCGCGGCGCCGACGCCCCCGGCGAAGGCGCAGGCGGCGCCGGCGTGCATCGGCCACTTCGGCTGCTGCATCGCCATCGGCGGCCACGGCCGCTGCCAGCGCCACCGCGCTTCCCGCGGCCCGCAAGATGATGGCGGATGCGGGCGTCGATCCTGCCACTGTAGCCGGCACCGGGCGCGGCGCCCGCATTACCAAGGGCGACGTGATCGCCGCGACCGAGGCGAAGCCTGCGGCGCCCGCGCCGGCCGCCGCAGCCTGCACCGGCAGTGGCGAAGGCGCCGGCAGCGCCGACGCTGGCGCTGGGCTCGCGCCCCGAGCAGCGCGTGCCGATGTCGCGATTGCGGATGCGCGTCGCCGAGCGGCTCGTCCAATCGCAATCGACCGCCGCGATCCTGACGACGTTCAACGAAGTGAACATGCAGCCGGTCATCGACCTGCGCAACCGTTACAAGGACCGCTTCGAGAAGGAGCATGGCGTGAAGCTCGGCTTCATGGGCTTCTTCGTGAAAGCCGCAGTGCATGCGCTGAAGAAGTACCCGCGGTCAACGCGTCGATCGACGGCAACGACGTCGTCTATCACGGCTATTTCGACATCGGCATTGCGGTGGGCAGCCCGCGCGGCCTCGTCGTGCCCATCCTGCGCGATGCCGACCAGATGTCGATCGCCGAGATCGAGAAGCAGATCGGCGATTTCGGCAAGCGCGCGCAGGAAGGCAAGCTGACGGTCGAGGAACTGACCGGCGGCACGTACACGATCAGCAACGGCGGCGTGTTCGGCTCGATGCTGTCGACGCCGATCATCAATCCGCCGCAGTCGGCGATCCTCGGCGTCCACGCGACCAAGGAGCGCGCCGTCGTCGAGAACGGGCAGGTCGTCGTGCGCCCGATGAACTACCTCGCGCAGTCGTACGACCATCGGATCATCGACGGCCGCGAGGCGGTGCTGTCGCTGGTAGCGATCAAGGAGGCGCTGGAAGATCCGGCGCGCCTGCTGCTGGATCTGTAGTTCGCCTCACCACCCCTCACACCGACCCTCTCCCCGCCAACGGAGAGAGGGAGAAACCAGACATGGCACAAGACTTCGACGTGGTGGTGATCGGCGGCGGGCCCGGCGGCTACATCGCCGCCATCCGCGCGGCGCAGCTCGGCTTCGCGACGGCGTGCATCGACGACTGGTCGCGCGCCGACGGCAAGCCCGCACCGGGCGGCACCTGCACGAACGTCGGCTGCATACCGTCGAAGGCGCTGCTGCAATCGTCGGAACATTACGAGCACGCGGGCCACGCGTTCGGCGCGCACGGCATCGACATCAATGGCCTGTCGATCGACGTCGGCAGGATGCTCGCGCGCAAGGACAAGGTCGTCGCGCAGAACAACGACGGCATCCTCTACCTGTTCAAGAAGAACAAGGTGACGTTTTTCCACGGCCTCGGCGCGTTCGCGGGCAAGGACGGCGACGCGTGGAAGATCGCCGTCACCGGCCCGGGCGCGGCGGAGCTGACGGCGAAGCACGTGATCGTCGCGACCGGTTCGAAGCCGCGCGCGCTGCCGGGCGTGGCAATCGACAACGACCGCGTGCTCGACAACGAGGGCGCGCTCGCGATTCCCGACGTGCCGGCGCGGCTCGGCGTCGTGGGCGCAGGCGTGATCGGCCTCGAGATGGGGAGCGTCTGGCGCCGGCTGGGCTCCAAGGTCACGGTGCTCGAAGCGCTGCCGGCATTCCTGGGTGCCGCCGACGAAGCGGTCGCCAAGGAGGCGCTGAAGGTCTTCACGCGCCAGGCGCTCGCGATCGAGCTCGGCGTGAAGATCACCAACGTCGCAGTGACGAAGAGCGACGTCACCGTCGATTATGCCGATGCCACGGGCGCCGCGAAAAAAGCGACGTTCGACCGCCTGATCGTCTCGATCGGCCGCGTGCCGCACACCGCGGGTCTCGGCGCCGACAAGGTCGGCCTTGCGCTCGATCAGCGCGGCTTCGTCACCGTCGACGCCGAGTGCCGGACGAATCTGCCGAATGTCTGGGCCATCGGCGACGTCGTCCGTGGGCCGATGCTCGCGCACAAGGCGGAGGACGAGGGCGTCGCGGTCGCCGAGCGCATCGCGGGCCAGCACGGTCACGTCGACTTCAACACGGTGCCGTGGGTGATCTACACGTCGCCCGAGATCGCGTGGGTCGGACAGACCGAACAGCAACTGAAGGCCGCGAACGTCGCGTATCGCGCGGGCAGCTTTCCGTTCAGCGCCAACGGCCGCGCCCGCGCGCTGGGCGACACCACGGGCTTCGTCAAGATGCTCGCCGACGCCAAATCCGATCGCATCCTCGGCGTCCACATCATCGGCCCGTACGCGTCCGAGCTGATTTCCGAAGCGGTGGTGGCGATGGAGTTCGGCGCGTCGAGCGAAGACCTGGCGCGCATCTGCCACGCGCATCCGTCGCTGTCCGAAGCGACGAAGGAAGCCGCCCTGGCGGTGGACAAGCGCACGCTGAACCTTTGAGCGCGACGCACCAGTGACCGGGGCGGATTACCCCGGGCAGATCGCGCGCCGCCGGGGCGCGCTCTACGACTACCTCGAGCCGCGGCTGGCCGCACGCGGCATCATGCTCGACCACGCGCAGACCGACGCGCTCGAGCGGCTGCAGACCCTTGCCGACGAGCTTGCCGCGTTTCGCGAGGCGCGCCAGTCGACGCTGAAGCGGATCTTCTCCCCGCCCGACGTGCCGCGCGGTGTCTATCTGTGGGGCGGCGTCGGCCGCGGCAAGAGCTTCCTGATGGACAGCTTCTACGCCACGGTGTCGATCCGCCGCAAGACGCGGCTTCACTTCCATGCGTTCATGCGCGACGTGCATATCGAGCTCGCGAAGCTCAAGCTCGAGGAAGACCCGCTCGCCCTCGTCGCTGCGCGCATCGCCAAGCGCTGGCGCCTCGTCTGCTTCGACGAGTTCCACGTGTCCGACATCGCCGACGCGATGATCCTCGGCCGCCTGCTGAAGGGCCTGTTCGACGCCGGCATCGTGTTCGTCATGACGTCGAACTACCGTCCCGACACGCTGTGGCCGCACGGCCTGCAGCGCGAGCGGTTCCTGCCGGCGATCGCGCTGATCGAGCGCTGGCTGGACGTGATGGAAGTCGACGCCGGTGTCGACTACCGGCTGCGCACGCTGGAGCATGCGCCGACCTATCACGTGCCGGCCGACGCCGCCGCCGAGGCGGCGCTGCAGCGCGCCTTCGAGGCCATGGCGAGCGGCCCGGACGAGGATCCGCGGCTGTCGATCGAAGGCCGGACGATCGCCGCCCGGCGGCGCGCCGGCAGCGTCGCCTGGTTCGATTTCGCCGCGCTCTGCAACGGGCCGCGCTCCCAGCGCGACTACCTGGAGCTGGCCCAGCGCTTCGCCGTGATCCTCATCTCCGGGATTCCAAGGATGGGCCCGGCGACCTCCGACCAGGCCCGGCGCTTCACCTGGCTCGTCGACATACTGTACGATCATTGCGTGAAGCTTTTGGCCACCGCCGAGGCACCCGCCGCAGAGCTGTATACGGAGGGTCCGAACGCGCAGGAGTTCCCGCGGACCGTGAGCCGGCTGACCGAGATGAGGACGCGCGAGTACATGGCGCGTCCGCACGCGGCGGCTGAGACATCGGCGGCCGCGCCCTGAATCATCCCCATCGAATCGTTCCCCCTCCGGAGGAGAGACCCGTGCAGACTTTCAAGGCGTACCGGACGTTCCAGGACGAAAAGGCCGTCGTGAGCCGCTTCGTCGACATGAAGGAGGACGAGCTCGACGCGGGCGACGTCCTGATCCGCACCAAGTATTCGACGATCAACTACAAGGACGCGCTGTCGTACAACGGCACGGGGCGGATCATGCGCAAGTACCCGACCGTCGCCGGCATCGACATGGCGGGAACGGTCGAGCGCAGCAACGACCCGCGTTGGAAGCGCGGCGACAAGGTGATCGTCACCGGCTACGACCTCGGCGTCGCGCACGATGGCGGCTACGCCGAGCTGGTGCGCGTGCCGGCGGACTGGGTCGTGCGGCGCCCCGAGAGCATGACGGCGTTCGACGCGATGACGCTCGGCACCGCGGGCTTCACCGCTGCGCTGGCGATCCACCTGATGGAGCACAACGGGCTCAAGCCCGAGAACGGCCGCGTGGCCGTTACTGGCGCCACCGGAGGCGTCGGCTCGGTCGCCACCGAGATCCTCGCGAAGGAGGGGTACAACGTCGTCGCGATCACCGGCAAGGAAAAGGAAGCCGAGTACCTGAAGAACATCGGCGCCAGCGAGGTGCTGCTGCGCCAGTCGCTCGACTTCTCGCGGATCAAGGCGCTCGACAAGGCGACGTGGGGCGGCGCGATCGACAACCTCGGCGGCGACATGCTCTCGTGGCTGCTGTCGACGATGCAGGTCGGCGGCACCGTGGCGGCGGTCGGCCTCGCGGCAGACATGAAGCTCACCACATCGGTCGCGCCGTTCATCCTGCGCGGCGTTTCGCTGCTCGGCGTCGACAGTGTCAACTGCCCCATGGACGTCCGCCAGACGCTGTGGAACAAGCTCGCGGTCAAGTGGCGGCCCGATCGCGTGCACGACCTGGTGCGCACGATCGACTTCGACGAATTGCCCGAGCATTTCGACGCATACCTGAAAGGCATGGTGCGCGGGCGCACCGTCGTGCGGATCGGCGCCGACTCGCATCCCTGACGCGGCACCGCACGAATGTTGACGCGGCGCAAGGCCGCGTTTCGGTCACGCACTTAGAATGCGCGGCCGGAGGAGGGCAACGACCATGTCGACGTATCGTGAATTCCACCGCCGCTCGATCGCCGACCGCGACGCGTTCTGGCGCGAGCAGGCGGCGCTGATCGACTGGCAGACGCCATTCACGCAAGTCCTCGACTATTCGAAGCCGCCGTTCGCGCGCTGGTTCGTCGGCGGCCGGACGAACCTCTGCCACAACGCCGTCGACCGCCATCTCGAAGCGCGCGGCGATCAAACCGCGCTCGTCTACATCTCCACCGAGACGGATCAGTACCGTCGCTACACGTACCGCGAGCTCCACGCCGAAGTGAACCGCTTCGCGGCGCTGCTCAAATCGCAGGGCGTCGCGCGCGGCGACCGCGTGCTGATCTACATGCCGATGATTGCCGAGGCCACGTTCGCGATGCTCGCGTGCGCGCGAATCGGCGCGATTCATTCGGTCGTGTTCGGCGGCTTCGCGGCCGCGTCGCTCGCGACGCGCATCGACGACGCCCGGCCGAAGGCGATGGTCACCGCCGACGCCGGCATGCGCGGCGGCAAAGCAGTACCGTACAAGCACCTCGTCGACGAGGCGATGCGGCTCGCGAAGCATCCGCCGCTGTCGGTGATCATCGTCGACCGTGGCCTCGACCGCGACATGGCGCGCGTTGCCGGCCGCGACCACGACTACGCGACGCTGCGCGCCGCGCACCTCGACGCGTCGGTCCCGTGCGAATGGATGGAGTCGTCGGAGCCGTCGTACATCCTGTACACGTCGGGCACCACCGGCAAGCCGAAAGGCGTGCAGCGCGACACCGGCGGCTACGCGGTCGCGCTCGCGTCGTCGATGCGCACGATCTTCTGCGTCGGGCCCGGCGAAACGATGTTCACCACGAGCGACATCGGCTGGGTCGTGGGTCATTCGTACATCATCTACGCGCCGCTGCTGAACGGCTCGACGACGATCATGTACGAGGGCCTGCCGATCCGCCCGGACCCGGCGATCTGGTGGAAGATCGTCGCCGAACACGGCGTGAAGACGATGTTCAGCTCGCCGACTGCGATCCGCGTACTGAAAAAGCACGATGCAGTTCACATGAAAAAGCATGATGTGACCTGTCTGAAATACCTGTTCCTTGCGGGCGAACCGCTGGACGAGCCGACCGCGCGGTGGGCCAGCGATTCGCTGGGCGTCGCGATCGTCGATAACTACTGGCAGACGGAGACCGGCTGGCCGATCCTGTCGGCGCAGCCGGGCGTGGAGGACACGCCGCGCAAGTTCGGCTCGCCGTCGTTCCCGGTGTACGGCTACGACGTGCGGCTGCTGCACGAAGCGACGGGCGCCGAGGTCGGCACGGACGAGAAGGGCGTGCTGACGATCGCGCCGCCACTGCCGCCCGGTTGCATGACGACCGTGTGGGGCGACGACGAGCGCTTCGTGCAGACGTATTTCTCGACGATTCCCGGCAAGAGCGTCTATTCGACGTTCGACTGGGCGACGCGCGACGCGGATGGCTACTACTTCGTGCTCGGACGCACCGACGACGTCATCAACGTCGCCGGCCATCGCCTCGGCACGCGCGAGATCGAGGAGGCGGTGCAGGCGCATGCCGGCATCGCGGAAGTGGCGGTCGTCGGCGTCGCCGATCCGCTCAAGGGCCAGGTGCCCGTCGCGTTCGCCGTGGTCAAGGACCCGGCGCGCGTGGCCACACCCGAGGCGACGGCGCTGCTGCGCAAGGAAGTGATGGACACCGTCGACCGCGAGTTGGGCGCGATCGGCCGGCCGGCGCAGGTCCACTTCGTCACGCTGCTGCCGAAAACGCGCTCCGGCAAGCTGCTGCGCCGCTCGATCCAGGCGCTCGCCGAAGGGCGCGATCCCGGCGACCTCACCACGATCGAGGACCCCGGCGCGCTCGAGCAGATTCGCGCCGCGCTGGCGCCACGCTGAAGTCCCGGGTCGCGGGCCCTCGGAGGCGTCACGAAGGGGGCCCACCGAGGCGAGGCGGGCCGATCAGCGATAATGCTGGTTTTTCCCCGCCTATCGCATGTCTGCAGCTTCCCCGCGCACGCCGCTCCACGTGCCGCTCGCCGTCGCCACGCGCGGCGGCGCGGTCGAGAGCACGCACTACGGCGCCGTCGCCGTCACCGATCGCGACGGCCGCGTGCTGTACTCGGCTGGCGACCCGCATATCGTCACGTTCACGCGCAGTGCGCTGAAGCCGCTGCAGGCGCTGCCGTTCGTCGCGGGCGGCGGGGTCGAGCGGTTCGGATACTCGCCGGCGCAGACGGCGCTGCTGTGTGCAAGCCACTCGGGCGAACCGCGTCACGTGGAGGCCGTCGCCGACATGCTCGCGCGATCGGGATCGACGGCAGCGGAACTGCAATGCGGCACGCATGTCCCCGGTTTCTACGAGGTGCGTGGCGAGATCCCGCCGCCGCCGCCGTACTCGCCGCTTGCCCACAATTGTTCCGGCAAGCACAGCGGCATGCTCGCGTACTGCGTGCAATGCGGCCACGCGAAAGACGGCTACCTGCAGCCGGAGCACCCGTTGCAGCGCGAGATTCGCCGCGCGGTGGTTCACATGACCGGCGTCGACGATGCCGACCTCGTACCGGGCATCGACGGCTGCTCGGCGCCCAACTATGCGATCCCGCTGTCGGCGCTTGCCCGCGCCTATGCCCGTCTTGCGGCGGATGCGCCCGATGCGGTCTACGGCAATGCGCCGCGAACGCTGGCGGCCGCGATGACGCGTCATCCCGAAATGGTGTCGGGAGAGCGCCGCAGCGATCTTGCGCTGATGCAGGCGGGACGCGGCGACTGGGTGGCCAAGATCGGCGCGGAGGGCGTACAGGCGCTGGGCGTGCGCAGTCAGGGGCTCGGCATCGCGGTGAAGGTGGCGGACGGGCAGAAGCGGGGGCTTCATCCCGCCGTCATTGCGGTGCTCGAGCAGCTTGGACTCGTCGATGCGCAGGCGCGCGCGGCGCTCGACGCGTGGCGCCAACCGGCGGTCAGGAACTATCGGGGGATCGTGACCGGGGACGTTCAGGCCACTGTTGTCTTGGACAAACGATGAGTGGGCCGCCGCTGGTGAATAACCCTGAGGCCCATGTGAACTTAA
Organism: uncultured beta proteobacterium; assembly: GCA_963851465.1. Classification (GTDB taxonomy): domain Bacteria; phylum Pseudomonadota; class Gammaproteobacteria; order Burkholderiales; family Casimicrobiaceae; genus VBCG01. The sequence goes on along the minus strand of CAWKPJ010000002.1, from coordinate 117,284 downwards.
GGCCGTGCTGTCGGTCTGTTGCGACAAGCGTAGGCACTATCGGGCTGGCTTCCGAGCGCCGCCGCACCCGCCGTTCGGCGGGCATAACAACGAAACTGGTTCAGGGACTGCCCGCGGATGGGTGATCGCGAAGTCGATCAGCTGCTCGTCGAGCGAGCGCAGCGGGGTGACAAGCGCGCCTTCGAGCTGTTGGTCGTGAAATACCAGCGCAAGCTGGGCCGGCTGCTGTCGCGTCTCGTGCGCGACCCGGCGGAGGTCGAGGACGTGACGCAGGAAGCGTTCATCAAGGCCTACCGGGCGCTTCCGAGCTTCCGGGGAGAAAGTGCGTTCTATACGTGGCTCTACCGCATCGGCATCAACACCGCCAAGAACTACCTCGTCGCGATGGGCAGACGCGCGCCGACGTCCACGGGCTTCGACCACGAGGAGGCCGAGAACTTCGAGGACGCCGAGCAGCTGCGCGACAATGCCACGCCGGAAAACGAGCTGATCGGCAAGCAGATCGCCGCCACTGTGAACCGGGCGATGGAACAGTTGCCAGAGGATCTACGGACGGCGATTACGCTGCGCGAGATCGATGGGCTGAGCTACGAGGAAATTGCTGCTGCAATGGATTGTCCGATCGGCACCGTGCGGTCGCGGATTTTCCGCGCGCGCGAGGCGATCGCTGCCGAGCTGCGTCCGATGCTCGACACTGACGAGAACCGGAGATGGTGATGAACGAGAATATTTCGCGTCTGATGGACGGTGAGCTCGACCCGGGCGAACTGGACAACGTCTGCGCAGGGCTCAGGCGGCCCGACGCGATGGCGACCTGGACGTGCTACCACGTCATCGGCGAGACGCTGCGCGGCACGCCGACGCTTGCCGCCAGCCCCGCCCAACGCTTTGCCGTGCGACTTGCGGCGGAGCCGACGGTGCTGGCGCCGCGGCCGCGCCCCGTGTCCAACGCCGCCACCTGGGCGTTCGCGGCCGCGGCCACCGTCGCGGCGATCACGGTCGTCGGCTGGACGGCCATGTCGGTGCTGGGCGATCCGCCCACCGCCGTCGCGAAGGCCGGCGAGGCAACGGCGATCAGTGCCTCGCGGGTGCGGCCGTCGGCCGTGTCGCCGGACTTCCTGCTTGCGCACCAGGAGTATTCGCCGGCCGCTGCCATCCAGGGCGTCGGGCCGTACCTGCGCGCCGTCGGCACCCAGGTGACCGACGACCCCGCCGAGCGCCCCTGAACGGTCCGTTGCCTATGGGGGTGTTCCCAGTCCGCGCGGGCCGGCGGCGCTCGCCCATTGTGGCGCTTGCGCCCGCCGCGTTGCTGGCACTCATCGCCGTCACGCCGGCACGCGCCGCGGACGCCACGCAGTGGCTGACCCGAGTCGCGCAGGCGGCGCGCCAGTACAACTACATCGGCACGATCGTCTATCAGCGCGGCAACCGCGTGGAGACGTCACGCATCATCCATCTCAACCAGGACGGCAAGGAGTTCGAGAAGCTTGTCAGCCTCGATGGTCCTGCGCGCGAGGTGGTGCGAGGCCAGGGCGAAGTCCGCTTCTTCTATCCGGACGCCAAGCTCGTGCGGGTCGAGCCCCGGACGTTCCGCAATGTGTTCCCCTCCCTGTCGCCTGAGCAGCAGAAGTCGCTCAAGGAGTACTACAACTTCAAGGTCGTGCCCGGTGAGCGCGTGGGCGGCATCGCGGCGGACAGCGTCGTGTTCGAGCCGAAGGACGGGCTGCGCTACGGCCACCGCTTCTGGTCCGACGCCACCACGGGCCTGCTGCTGAAAGCGCGGATGGTGAACGAGCGCGGCGACGTGATCGAGCAGTTCGCGTTCACCGACATCCAGGTCAATGCCAAGGTCGACAAGGCGATGGTCGAACCGTCGTGGCCCGTCGTTCCGTCCGACTGGACGGTCAAGGAGACCTCGGCCGGCGACGTCGCACCGCATGCGACCGGCTGGGTGGTCACGCGCGTCCCGCCGGGTTTCACCAAGATCATGGAAGGTTATCGCAAGCTGCGCGGCCGGCAGGAGCCTGTGGTACATCTGGTGTTCTCCGACGGCCTCGTCGCAGTCAGCGTGTTCATCGAGCCATTCCCCGCCGCAGCGGTGCCCCTGGGGATGCAATCCGCGCGCGGTGGCCTCAACATCTACAGCCTCAAGCTGGATGACAGCGTGGTCACGATCATGGGCGAGGCGCCCGGCGCCACCATCCGGCAGATCGGCAACTCGCTCGCGCGCCGTTGAAAGCCGCAGCGTCCCGCCCCCACATTCAGGGCACTTCCACTCGCTCAAGCCCCTCCAGAAAGACCGCCATGCCCGCCCGTTCGTACAGCCGGCCCTTCGCCGCAATCCAGTTGCTCGTCGTCGGCCTTGTCGCCGCCTTCACCGTACCCGCCGCCGTTGGCCAGGGCCGCGCCGCGTCGCTGCCCGATTTCACCGATCTGTACGAGAAGCAGGGCCCCGCGGTCGTGTCGATCGACGTGACGCAGACGGTTCGGCGCAGCCAGCGCGGGCCGGACCTCCCGGAGGAAATGGAAGAGTTCTTCCGCCGCTTCGGACAGATTCCGCGCCGCGGTCCCGAGCGCGATTTCGAGGCGCAGTCGGCGGGCTCGGGGTTCATCCTCTCCGCCGACGGCTACATCGTCACCAACGCGCATGTCGTCGATGAAGCTTCCGAAGTGCTGGTACGGCTGACGGACCGGCGCGAGTTCAAGGCGAAGGTGATTGGCGCCGACAAGCGCTCGGATATCGCGCTCCTGAAGATCGAAGCCAAGGACCTGCCGAAGGTGACTATCGGCGATCCCGACAAGCTGAAGGTCGGCGAATGGGTGGTGGCAATCGGCAAGCCCTTCGGGCTCGAGAACACGATGACCGCCGGCATCGTCAGCGCCAAGGGGCGTGATCTGCCGCAGGAGAACCTCGTCCCGTTCATCCAGACCGACGTTGCGATCAACCCGGGCAATTCGGGCGGGCCGCTGTTCAACCTGCGCGGCGAGGTGGTTGGCATCAACTCGATGATCTTTTCGAAGAACGGCACGTACATGGGACTCGCTTTTGCGGTGCCGATCGACATCGCGATGAACACCGTCAAGCAGCTGCAGGAGAAGGGTCGCGTGACACGCGGACGCATCGGCGTGCAGATCCAGGAAGTATCGAAGGAAGCCGCCGAAGCGTTCGGCCTCAAGTCGGCGATGGGCGCGCTCGTCAACAGCGTCGAGCGCGACGGTCCGGCGGCGAAGGCAGGGGTGGAATCGGGCGATATCATCATCAAGGTCGACAGTCGCGACGTTCGCAACTCGAACGAACTGCCGCGGATCATCACCGCCGTGCGTCCGGGCACGGCCGTCAAGCTGACGGTCTGGCGCAAAGGCGTGTCGAAGGAGATCGCCGTCACCGTTGCGGAGATGCCGCAGGACGTCGCGACGGCGCAGCCACGCCGCAACAGCGCGCCCGCGCAAAAGGAAAAGGCCAAGCCCAACCGGATGGGCCTGGTGCTCGCCGACCTGACCGACGAGCAGAGGAAGGAGCTCGACCTCAAGAGCGGTGTGCTGGTCGAGGACATCAGCGGCGTCGTGCGCGGCAACCTCCAGACGGGTGACGTCATCACCGCGATCATCCAGCGCGGCCAGGCGACCGAGGCGAAGAGCGCTGCGCAAATCAACGACCTGCTCGCCAAGCTGGAGAAGGGCGCGCCGGTGACGTTCCAGCTTCGGCGTGGCGAGGCGCAGTTCTTCGCGACGCTGAAGCTGCCGAACGGCGAGTGACGAGCCCCCACGCCTGACGCTGCTGTCGCGCGCGTACTGCCATCTCTGCGATGAAATGCAGGCGGCGCTTGCGCCGCTTGCCGCGCGCCACGGCGCGAAGGTCGTGGTGATCGACGTCGACGCCCACCCCGCGCTCGAAGCGCGCTACGGCGAGCGCGTGCCGGTGCTGCTCGCCGGCGCGCCGGAAGCCGGCGTGGAGCTGTGCCATTACCGGCTCGACGCCGCCGCCGTTCTGCTCGCCCTGGGCGAAGCTCCGGTGTCCCGCGGATGAGCGCCGTGGCGTCGGCGCTCTTTTTCCGCTAAAATTCAAGACTTTCCGTCATTTTCTCCGGACCCCGCGCGACCTTGCGCGGACCCGCCTCGAACACCCGTCGCCGTCGATGCAGAACGTGAACCTCACCGTCCGCAACTTCTCGATCATCGCGCACATCGATCACGGGAAGTCGACGCTGGCCGACCGCTTCATCCAGCGCTGTGGCGGCCTCTCCGACCGCGAGATGAGCGAGCAGGTCCTCGACTCGATGGACCTCGAGCGCGAGCGCGGCATCACGATCAAAGCGCAGACGGCCGCGCTGACGTACGTCGCCCGTGACGGGAAGACGTATCAGCTCCACCTGATCGACACGCCCGGCCACGTCGACTTCGCCTACGAGGTCTCGCGCTCGCTGGCCGCCTGCGAAGGCGCGCTGCTCGTCGTCGACGCATCGCAGGGCGTCGAGGCGCAGACGGTCGCGAATTGCTACACGGCGATCGAGCAGGGCGTCACCGTCGTCCCGGTGCTGAACAAGATCGACCTGCCGTCGGCCGAGCCGTCGCGGGTGATGGAGGAGATCGAGGACATCATCGGCATCCACGCGCACGACGCGATCCTCGCCAGTGCCAAGACCGGCGAGGGGATCGACGACATCCTCGAAGCGGTGATCGCGCGCATTCCGCCGCCGCAGGGCGATCCGGACGCGCCGCTCTCGGCGCTGATCATCGACTCGTGGTTCGACAACTACGTCGGCGTCGTCATGCTCGTGCGCGTGATGGACGGCACGCTGAAGCCCAAGGACAAGATCCTGCTGATGGCGGCGGCCGCGACGTACAACTGCGAGCAGGTCGGCGTGTTCACGCCGCGCTCGGCGCCGCGCGACGCGCTCGCTGCCGGCGATGTCGGCTTCGTCATCGCGGGCATCAAGGAGTTGAAGGCCGCGCAGGTCGGCGACACGGTGACGCTCGCGGGCCGGCCGGCGGCGGCGGCGCTGCCGGGCTTCAAGGAAGTGAAGCCGCAGGTGTTCGCAGGGCTCTACCCGGTGGAGTCGAACCAGTACGAGGCGCTGCGCGATGCCCTCGACAAGCTGAAGCTGAACGACGCGTCGCTGCACTACGAGCCCGAAGTGTCGCAGGCGCTGGGCTTCGGCTTCCGCTGCGGCTTCCTGGGCCTGCTGCACATGGACATCGTGCAGGAGCGGCTCGAGCGCGAGTACGACATGGACCTGATCACGACGGCGCCCACCGTCGTGTACCAGGTGCTGATGCGCGACGGCACGGTGCTGGAGATCGAGAACCCGTCGAAGCTGCCGGACCTGTCGCGCGTCGAGGAGATCCGCGAGCCGATCATCACCGCGACGATCCTGATGCCGCAGGAGTACGTCGGCCCCGTGATTACGCTGTGCACCGAGAAGCGCGGCGTCCAGAAGAACATGCAGTACCTCGGCCGGCAGGTGATGCTGACCTACGAGCTGCCGATGGCCGAGGTCGTGATGGACTTCTTCGACAAGCTGAAGTCGGTGTCGCGCGGCTACGCGTCGCTCGACTACGAGTTCAAGGAGTTCCGCGCGGCGGACGTCGTCAAGCTCGACATCCTCATCAACGCCGAACGCGTCGATGCGCTGTCGGTGATGGTGCATCGGTCGGTCGCGACCTACCGCGGCCGCGAGGTCGCCGAGAAGATGCGCAAGCTCATCCCGCGCCAGATGTTCGACGTCGCGGTGCAGGCGTCGATCGGCGCGCAGATCATCGCGCGCGAGACGATCAAGGCGCTGCGCAAGAACGTGCTGGCCAAGTGCTACGGCGGCGACATCACGCGCAAGAAGAAGCTGCTCGAGAAGCAGAAGGCCGGCAAGAAGCGGATGAAGGCCGTCGGCAGCGTCGAGATCCCGCAGGAGGCATTCCTGGCGATCCTGCAGGTCGGCGAGAAGTGACCCCATGCGACAATCCACCACGGGGTCAGCTGCGTAACATTCACGCCGCGAATGTTGCGTATCTGGCCCTGACCATGACTACACGATGAACTTTGCGCTGATCCTTTTTCTGCTGACGGCCATCACCGGCGCCGCATGGCTTGTCGACAAGCTGGTGTTCGAAGGCCGCCGCCGCGAGCGCGCCCGCGCCGCCGTCACGAACTTCGATCGCCAGATGCTCGGCGACGCCGGGACGGTGCAACGCACCAACGTCGAGAGCGCGGCGTTGAAGGAACCGTCGTGGGTCGAGTACTCGAAGGCGTTCTTTCCGGTCCTGCTGATCGTCTTCCTGCTGCGCTCGTTCCTGGCGGAGCCGTTCAAGATCCCGTCGTCGTCGATGCGGCCCACGCTCGAGGTCGGCGACTTCATCCTGGTCAACAAGTTCATCTACGGCATCCGGCTGCCGATCATCGAGCAGAAGATCATCCCGCTGTCCGATCCGCAGCGTGGCGACGTCGTGGTGTTTCGCTATCCGGTGAACCCGTCGCAGGATTTCATCAAGCGCGTGATCGGCATCGGCGGCGACGTCGTCGAATATCGCGACAAGCAGCTGCGCGTGAACGGGCAGCCCTGGGTGCAGAGGGCCGATGGCACGTACAGCTACCTCGAGGGCATGCGCTTCGACACGCTGGAGCGCAGGTTCGAGACCACCGCGCCGGCGCCGGTCCGCGAGCACATGATCGGCGTCAACCCGCAGGCGCAGCCCGTCTATCCGCTCAACGTCCGGCAATTTCCGGGGCGCGAGAATTGCGACTACAATGAGCGCGGCTTCACGTGCAAGGTGCCTGCGGGCCACTACATGATGATGGGCGACAACCGGGACAACAGCGACGACAGCCGTTACTGGGGATTCGTGCCCGACGATCATATCCGCGGCAAGGCGTTTTTCATCTGGTTCAACTGGGACGACATTGCGTCGTTCGCGTTCAAGCGCGTCGGCAGCGGCATTCGCTGAGCGCGAGCGCGGCGGAAAGGGGAGACATCGGGATGGAGCGCAGCCAGCGTGGTCTGACGATCCTCGGCTTTCTGTTCGTCGCGGCGGTGGTCGTGACGATCGCGCTGGTCGGCTTTCGCGTCTTTCCCGCTTACGTCGAGTACTACGCAGTGCAGAAGGCGCTCGTTCAGGCGCTCGAGGAATCGCCCACCGGCAACATCCAGGAGATCCGGCGCGCCTTCGATCGCAAGGTGTCCGCCGGTTACATCGAGTCGGTGCGGCCGTCCGACGTGCAGGTAAGCCGCGACGGCAACAAGCTCGTCGCATCGGTCGCGTGGCAGCGCGTGCTGCACATGATCGGCAACGCGAGCATCCTGCTGGAGTTCGACGTCACCGCGACGCCGCCACGCTGAACCGCATCCCGATGGCCGACGCCCTGGGGGATCGCCTCCGCCACGCGTTTCGCCAGCCCGCGCTGCTTCGCCAGGCGCTCACGCACCGCAGCTTCGGCACGCCGCACAACGAGCGCCTCGAGTTCATCGGCGACGCGGTCCTCAACTGCGTCGTTGCACTGATCCTGTACGAGACGCTTTCCCAACGTGCCCGAGGGCCACCTGACCCGCGCGCGCGCGAAGGTCGTGAGCCGGGACGCGCTGGCGCGTGTTGCGCGCGAGATGAGCCTCGGCAAGGATCTGCTTCGGGGAAAGAGCGTGACGGAAGGCAGCCGCCAGGACTGGATGGAGGCGGATGCGCTCGAGGCGGTGATCGGCGCGATCTTCGTCGACGGCGGCTTCGCCGCGGCACGCACCTTCGTCGAGAACAACTTCGCCGGACTCCTGCGCGACGCCGACCCCGGCACGCTCGACAAGGACGCGAAGACGCAACTGCAGGAGTGGCTGCAGGCGCGCAAGCTCGCGGTGCCGGAGTACGCGGTCGTGGCGACCGCGGGCGAGGCGCACGCGCAACAGTTCACCGTCGAATGCCGGATTCCGGCGCTCACGCTCGTCACGCAGGGGTCAGGCGGCAGCCGGCGCGTAGCGGAGCAGGAGGCCGCCGCCGCGGCCTACGCGCAGATCGCCGCGCGGAAATCGCGCGTGAGTGACGATCACGCCGCCGCATTCCGCTGCGGCCACGTCGCGATCGTCGGCCGGCCGTCGGTCGGCAAGTCCACGCTGCTCAACGCGCTCGTCGGCGAGCGGATCAGCATCACGTCGAAGAAGCCGCAGACGACGCGGTTCCGGATCACCGGCATCCTCACCGAGGCGGCGACGCAGTTCGTGTTCGTCGACACGCCGGGATTTCAGACGCGCCATCGCTCGCCATTGAACGACCGGCTGAACCGCACCGTGCGCGACACGCTCGCCGGCGTGGACGCCGCCGTCTGGGTCGTCGACGCGACGCGCCTGACGGCAGCCGATCGCGCGGTCGTCGCGCTGGTGCCGGCGAGCGTGCCGGTGGTCGTCGCCGTCAACAAGATCGACCTCGTGGCCGAAAAGTCGCACGCTGCTGCCGTTCCTCGCCGAGATCGCGGAACTGCGCGACTTTGCGGCCATCGTGCCGGTCTCCGCCGATCGCGGCACGCAGCTCGGTGCGCTGAAGGCGGCGATCGCCGCGCTGCTGCCCCTGTCGCCGCCGCTCTATCCGGCCGACGACATCACCGATCGCGACGAGCGTTTCCTCGCGGCCGAGTTCGTGCGCGAGAAAATCTTTCGCCAGCTCGGCGACGAGGTTCCCTATGCAACGACCGTGGGAATCGACCAGTTCACGCTCGACGGCGCGCTGCGGCGCATCCATGCGACGGTGTACGTCGACAAGGCGAGCCAGCGCGCGATCCTGCTGGGCGAGGGCGGCGCCCGGATGAAGGCGATCGCGTCGCAGGCGCGCGCCGACATGGAGCGCACGTTCGGCGGCCGCGTGTTTCTCGAAGTGTGGGTCAAGGTCAAACGCGGCTGGGCGGACGACGAGCGGCAGTTGACGCGCTTTGGGTACTGACGGTGGCGGCGTCGAAGCAACTGCGCGATCGCCACGACGACGAGCCCGGCTTCGTGCTGCACGTGTATCCATATCGCGAGACGAGCCTTATCGTCGAAGCGTTCACGCCGGCGGTCGGACGCGTGGCGATGGTGGCCCGCGGTGCCAAGCGCCCGCGCTCCGAGTTGCGCGGCCTGCTGAACGCGTTTCAGCCGCTGACGCTGGCGTGGGCGGGCGCCGGCGAGCTCAAGACGCTGCTGAAAGCGGAGTGGCGCGGCGGGCTCGCGCTGCCCTCGGGCGCCGCACTCCTGTGCGGCTTCTATCTCAACGAATTGCTGCTGAAGCTGCTGCCGCGCGAGGACGCGCATCCGGTGCTGTGGACGCACTACGAGGCGGCGCTGTCCGCGCTGACGCAGCGCGAGGCGCCTGCGGACCAGGCGGCCATCCTGCGCCGCTTCGAGCTGCGCCTGCTGGCGGAACTGGGTTACGCGATGCCGCTCACCGAAACGCACGGCGGCGCCGCGGTGCAGTCTTCCGAGCGTTACCATTACGCGTTCGGGCGCGGCCCGCTTACCGCCGCCGAACCGGGCGCGCGCTATCCGATCGTGCGTGGCGAAACGCTGCTGGCGCTCGCGGGCGAGCGCTACGCCGACGCGCGCGTCGCCGCGGAGGCGCGCGAGCTGATGCGATCGGTGCTCGACCACTACCTCGAGGAACGTCGCATCTTCAGCCGGCGCGTCGTGCGCGACCTGCAGGCGCTCGACGAGGAGCAGCGCCCGTAGCGCCATGATCGAACTGGGCGTCAACATCGACCATGTGGCCACGCTGCGCCAGGCGCGGCGCACCTACGAGCCCGACCCCGTGTGGGCCGCCGTCGAAGCGCACCTCGGCGGCGCCGACGGCATCACCGTGCACCTGCGCGAGGACCGCCGCCACATCCAGGACGGGGACGTGCGCCGCCTGCGCGAGCTCGTCCACATCAAGCTCAACCTGGAGATGGCGGCGACGACCGAGATGGTCGGCATCGCGTGCACGCTCAAGCCCGAGATGGCGATGCTCGTTCCGGAAGGCCGCGAGGAGATCACCACCGAAGGCGGGCTCGACGTCCGCGCGCAGGAAGCGCGGCTGAAAGGCATCGTCGCGCAGCTGGCGGATGCCGGCATCCGCACGTCGGTGTTCATCGACCCCGACCTCGCGCAAGTCGAGGCATCGGCACGCATCGGCGCGCGCGTCTGCGAGGTGCACACGGGGCCGTACGCGCATGCTTTCCACGCCAAGGGACGCGATCCGGAATCGGCGGCGGTCGTGACGGAGCTCGACAAGATCCGCGCGGCGGGCGATGCCATCCGTGCGCTCGGGATGCGCTTCAACGCGGGCCACGCGCTCAACTACTTCAATGTGCAGCCGGTTGCGGCGCTGCCCGGCGTGCGCGAGCTGCACATCGGCCACGCGATCGTGTCGCGCTCGGTGTTCGTCGGGCTGCGCGAAGCGGTGCGGCAGATGAAGGCGCTGCTGCGCGAGGCAGCGACGTGAGCGGCCGGTGCGTAACAGCGGCGGAGCGATCGTGACGCCGTTGGGTCCGGTGATGCTGGGCGTCGAGGGCACGACGCTGACACCCGCCGATCGCACCCGGCTCGCCCATCCGGCGGTGGGTGGCGTCATCCTGTTCACGCGCAACTACGCTTCGCGAGCGCAAGTGACGGCGCTGGTCGCCGACATCCGCGCCGCGCGCGATCCCGCGCTGCTGGTGGCGGTCGATCACGAAGGCGGCCGCGTGCAGCGCTTCCGCGACGGCTTCACGGACGTGCCGCCGATGCGCACGCTCGGCGCGCGCTACGACACGGACCGCCAGGGCGCGCTCGACGAGGCGCGGCGCTGGGGCCGCGTGATCGCCGCCGAGCTCGGCGCCTGCGGCATCGACTTCAGCTTCACGCCGGTGCTCGATCTCGATTATGGCGAGAGTGCGGTGATCGGCCATCGCGCGTTCCATGGCGACGCGGCCGCGGTGGCGGACCTCGGCGCTGCGCTGTGCGCCGGGCTGCGCGACGGCGGCATGGCGACGGTCGGCAAGCACTTCCCCGGTCACGGGCACGTGGCGGCCGATTCGCACGTCGCGCTGCCCGTCGACGCACGGCCACAGGAGGAGATCGCGGCCGACATCGCACCGTTCGCGGACCTGATCGCGCGCGGCGTGATCGACGGCATCATGCCGGCGCACATCGTGTATCCGGCGGTGAGCCCGGAGCCTGCGGGATTCTCTTCACGCTGGCTGCAGACGATGCTGCGCGGCGAGCTCGGATTCGACGGATTGATCTTCAGCGACGATCTGGAGATGGCGGGTGCGCACGGCGCCGGGGACATCGTCGCGCGCGCGGACGCGGCGCTGGCCGCCGGCTGCGACATGGTGCTCGCCTGCAACGACTTCGCGGCGATGGACGACCTGCTGGCGCGCTGGCTTCCGCCGGAGAACGCACGGCTCGCCGACCGTGTGCTGCGGATGCGCCGGCGCGCCATGGCGCCGATGGATCACTGACGCGCGGCCGCCAGCGTTTTCTGCTCGTTGCGCAGCTCGAGGATGCGGCGGCGCGACGGTTCGGCGCGCTCGCGGTATTTCGCCCTCACCTCCGACATCTCGTCGGCTAGCGCGCGGTCGACGCGGCCTTTGTCGTACAGGTCGGTCTGGAAATTGTTGGCCGCGTAGCCACGCTTCTGCCGCAGCGCGTCGATCTCGGTCGTCTCTTCCCTCCCCATCCGGGCAAGGCTCTGCTCCAGGCGATCGATGTCCGCCGCGATCTCGCGCTGGCGGCGCTCGCGCGCGAATGCGTCCACGCGCTTGCGCGTTTCCTCGAGGTTCTCGGCGCTGTTGGCGCCAGGCGGCGGCGAATCAGGAACAACCACGCGCACGACCTGGCCGCCGTCCGGCGTGCGGCAGGGAAAATCCTGGTACGTGGTGACGCCGTTCTCGACGCAGCGATAGACGTCCGCCGCGTGCGCTGCAGGCAGCAGCGCGAGGGTAGCGAGCAGGGCAAGGGCGGCGCGCAAGGGTTTGTGTCCTAGTAGGGATGCGGCCAGCGGCCGCCGAGACGCAAAGTGAGTTCCTCGGCCGTGTGCGCCACCAGCGGTCCGAGCTGCTTGATGCGCGCGTCGGGCAGGCGCGACGAGGGTCCCGCGAGCGAGATCGCGCCAAGCGGCTCGGCATGCTCGTCGTAGACGGGCGCGGCAACGCAGCGCGTGGCGAGCGCGTGCTCCTCGTCGTCGAACGACCAGCCGCGCTGGCGGATCACCCGGACGGTCTGCCACATCGTCTCGGGCGCGGTGATCGTGTTGCCGGTGATGCGCGGCAGTCCCTTGACCTTGAGGATCGCGTCGATCTGTTCGTCGGGGAGCGACGCAAAGATGGCCTTGCCGACGCCGGACGCGTGCAGCGGCACGCGGCTGCCGAGCTTGACGATCGTGCGCATCATCTCGCGGCACTGCACCTGGTCGACGAACACCGCTTCGGTGCCGTCGAGAATGCCGAGGTTCGCCGTTTCGCCCGACTGCTCCATCAGGCGGCGCATGTACGGATGGCTTTGCGCGATGAAGTCGCGGCTCGCCAGAAAGCTCGAGCCGACGGTGAACGCCTGCAGGCCGACGTACCAGCGGCCGAGGTCGCCGGCCTGGTAGACGTAGCCCATCTTTTCGAGCGTGGCGAGCAAGCGATGCGCGGTCGACGGCGCAAGCGTCACCCGGTTCGAGACGTCGGTCAGCGTCAGTCCGCCTTCGGCCGTCGCCAGGCACTCGAGGATCGACAGGCCGCGCGTCAGGCTCTGGACCTGACTGGTGGCGGCGCCGGGCTTCGAGGGCGTGCGCCCGCGGCGCGGCGGCGTCGCGAAACGATGGGAGAGGGACACCGGCGGGCTTTCGCGTGGCAAGCCACCATCAAACCACAGCGCGGGGCGCCGTGCCAAGGCGTATCCCTTGGCGTCCGACGGACGTCGTCAGGCCGCGCGACCCCAGCCCATTCCCGAAGCGGGGCGCCCGCGCACGCCAACGGGACGCGTGTCGACGCGCTTGTGCATGTGGACGATCGGCAGCATGACGCCGTCGGAGAGCTGCGCCTGGCAGCGTCCGATGGGCGTATAGCCACAGGCGCGGTACAGCGGTACGCCCGGCAGCAGCGCGTGCAGCTCGATGTGGCGATAGCCTGCGGCCGCTGCCTCCGTCTCGGCCGCTTCGAGGATTGCCCGGCCGATGCCGCGGCGCGCCCAGTCGGGGTGCGTGTACATCGCGCGGATCACTGCCGCCGGTTCTGCGGCGGCAGTGGCGTGGTCCGTGTCGATCGTGTGCATGTCGCTCGGGATGCGGTAGCTCCATCCGCCCGCGCCGACGACCACGCCATCCGCCTCCGCGACGAAATACGTGCGATCGTCGATCAGCGAATCGTCCAGCGTCGGCACGTGGAGCAGGAACGAGTCGATCTGATCCGCCGTGTACGCACTGCCGCCGAGCTCGCGGATGGCGACGCGGTGCAGCCGGATGAGCTGCGGGACGTCGTCGATCGTCGCCTTGCGCAGAATGAATGCCTCGTCGTTGCCCGTCTCGGTGATGTCTTCGTCCGATGTTTCGCATGCGCGCATTTCGTACTCCCAATGGGGTCCGCTCGAAACTTCTGTCACGGCGCAATTGTAGGATTGACGTCTGAACCGATACAGATATAGAGTTTCACTTTATGTACCGGTGCAGAGACTAGACCGACGCATCTGTACTGGTCTGACAGTGGCCCCACTGTATCGATCGAGGAGGAGGGACGGCATGCTCGATGTTGCGCACCATGCGGGCGAGGCCCACCTGTACCAGGCGCTGGCGCGCGAGCTTGCGGACGCCATCGGCAGCGGGACGCTCAAGACCGGCGACCGGCTTCCGTCCACCCGCAAGATCTCGGCGCGCTATGGCGTCAGCATGGCGACGGCCGTGCAGGCGTTTCGCGAGCTCGAGAATCGGCGGCTGATCGAGGCGCGGCCGCGCTCGGGCTTCTTCGTCGCACGGGCGCTGCCGCGAGCGCCGGAGCCTGCAGCATCCAAGCCCCCGACATCGGCGCGCCTGGCGGTGAGGCCGACGCTGCTGCAGGAATACGTGGAGTCGCTGTCGAACGCCGCCGCGATCCGTCTCGGCGCCGTGCTGCCTCCGCCGGACTGGTTTCCCGCGGCGCGCCTGGCGCGCCTCGCCTCGGCGGTAAACCGGCGCAGGCCTGAACTGAGCGTCACGTACACGGTGTCGCGCGGCGCCCCCGAACTGCGCCAGGTGATTGCGCGGCGCGCGCTCGAGATGGGCTGCCATCTGCAGGCGGACGATATCGTCGTCACCGACGGCTGCGTCGAGGCGCTGAACCTGTGCCTGCGCACCGTCGCGCGTCCCGGCGATACCGTCGCGCTCGAATCGCCGACGTACTTCATCCTGCTGCACATCCTCGAAAGCCTCGGCCTCAAGGTGCTGGAGATCCCGACCCATCCGAAGACCGGCGCATCGCTGGAGGCGCTCGATCTCGCGACGGCGAAGCCCGGCGCGGTCAAGGCAATGCTGCTGATGCCGACCTACTCGAATCCTCTCGGCAGCGTCATGCCGGACGACAACAAGGCGCGCCTCGTCGCGATGTGCGACGAGCGTGGCATCGCGCTGATCGAGGACGACGTCTACGGTGACACTTTCTTCGGCGCCACGCGGCCGTTTCCAGCCAAGGCTTGGGACAAGCGTGGCAGCGTGCTGTATTGCTCGTCCTTCACCAAGACGCTGGCGCCCGGCTTGCGCGTGGGCTGGGTCGCGCCGGGCCGCTACCTCGACGAGGTGGCCCTCGCGAAGCGCGCGACGACCGTCTTCACGCCGCAGGCGCCGCAGCTCGCGATCGCCGAGCTCATCGCGACCGGCGGCTACGATCACCACCTGCGCCGCCTGCGCGCTGCGCTCGTCGATCATGCGCGCCGCGTCGCACAGCGCGTCCAGCAGACGTTTCCGGCCGGCTGCCGCATCACGCAGCCGACGGGCGGCTACGTGCTGTGGATCGAGCTGCCGCGCAAGGTGGACGCGATCGAGCTGTTCCGCAAGGCGCGCGCGCGTGGCGTCATCGTGGCGCCGGGGCCGCTGTTCACGAATTCCAACCGCTTCCCGAACTACATTCGCTTGAGCTACAGCCAGCCGTGGTCGCCCGCCATCGAGGACGCGATCGGCACGGTCGGCCAGATCGCGAGCGCGATGTCATAGGCGCGGCGTGACCGGGGTCGATTCGCCGGCGATGTCGATCGCGTAACGCGCAGCGAGGATCGCCTCGTCGGTGAGCGGGACGTCGCTTCGCGCGTAGCCCAGAGCAACGGCGCGGCCGAGCTTGCGGCTGTAGCCGGCGGACGTGAGCTCGCCGACGCTGCGCCCGTCCATCAGGATGGGCTCGCCGCCCCAGGGAAACGCGGCCGGATCGTCGAACGTGAACTGCACGAGGCGCTTGCGCACGCCGGCCGCGCGCTGCGCGACGAGCGCTTCGCGGCCGATGAACGGCGTCGGCTTGTCGAGCTTCACCGCGTAACCCAGTCCCGCTTCCCACGGCGTTTCGTCGGGCGAGAGTTCAGCGCCCCATGCGCGCCGGCCCGCTTCGATGCGCAGCGCGTCGATCGTGTAGTAGCCGGCGTCGGTGAGGCCGAACGCGTCGCCGGCAGCGCGCAGCGCTTCGTAGAGCGTCACGCACTGGTCGGTGGGCACGGTGAGCTCGAAGCCGGGCCCGCCGACGTAGCTCATTCGCGCCGCGCGCGCGCGGGCGTAGCCGACGTCGATCTCGCGTGTCATCGAGAAGGGCAGCGCGGCCTTCGTCAGGTCGTCCGGCGACACCGCGCGCAGCAACGCTTCGGCTTTCGGCCCCATCACCGAGATCACCGACCACGCGCTCGTCACGTCGACGAGCGCCGCGTGCTCGTCTTGCGCGATGTGCCGCTCGATCCAGTCGAAGTCGCGCGTCGTCTGCGCGGAGCCGGTCAGGATGAAGAACGTGTCGGCCGCGACACGCGCGATCGTGAGGTCGCTCTCGAACCCTCCGCGCGCATTCAGCATCGCGGTGTACACCATCCGGTCGACGGGCACGTCGATGTCGTTCGCGCACAGGCGCTGCAGCACGGCCAGCGCATCGCGTCCCTTCAGCACGAATTTGGAGAACGACGACTGGTCGAAAACGACGACGTCCTCGCGACACGCGCGTTGCTCGTCGAGGACGTGCGGCAGCCAGCCGGGCGTGTCGAGCGTGGGTGCCGGCAGCGCGGCGCCGCGCGGCAGGAAGTAGTTCGCCCGCTCCCAGTTCATCTTCGTCCCGAACACCGCGCCACGCTCGCGCAGGCGATCGTAGAGGGGCGAGCGGCGCAGCGGACGCACCGAGACCAGCTCCTCCTTTGGCCAGCGCATCGCGTAGTGCAGGCCGAGCGTCTCGACGGTGCGGTCGGACAGGTGCAGCCGATTGGCGGTCAGCGGCGCGAAGCGGCGCACGTCGATGTCGAACACGTCGATCGGCGCTTCGCCGCCGACGATCCATTCGGCGATCAGCCGTCCCGCACCCCCCGAGTTCGCGATGCCCGCCGAGTTGAACCCCGCGCAGACGAAGAACCCGGGCAGCTCCGGCGCTTCGCCGAGGATGAAATTGCCGTCGAGCGTGAAGCTCTCGGGGCCGTTCAGCAACATGCGGATCTCGGCCGTTTCGAGGCACGGCGTGCGATGGATGGCGTTTTGCATCAGCGGCTCGAACTGGTCCCAGTCCTCGGGCAGCAGCTGGAACTCGAATCCGTCGGGAATGCGCTCGACATTCCACGGCTTGGCGACCGGCTCGAAGCCGCCCATCACCAGCCCGCCGACTTCCTCCTTGTAGTAGATGAAACCGTCGGGGTCGCGGATCACCGGCAGGCTCGGCGTGACACCGGCGATCGGCTTGGTGACGACGTAGAAGTGCTCGGCGGAATGGAGGGGGACATTGACGCCCGCGACGCGGCCGAGCTCGCGTGCCCACTGGCCCGCGCAGTTGACCACGGTCTCGCACGCGATCTCGCCTGAGGCTTCGCCGTCCGACCACGCGAGCGCTGCGATGCGGCCGTTGTGCCTGCGCACGCCCGTCACGCGCGTGCCCTCGAAAATTCTTGCGCCGCGTGTGCGTGCACCCTTGGCGAGCGATTGCGTCAGATCGGTCGGGTTCGCCTTGCCGTCGCCGGGGATCCATACCGCCCCCGCCAGGTCGTCGGTGCGCAGGATCGGCGCGAGCACGCCGGCCTCGGCGGGCGAGATGTACTCGAACTCGACGCCGAAGCTCTTCGCGCGCGCCATCTGGCGCTTGATCAGCTTGAGGCGTTCGGGGGTCTTGGCGACGTTCAGGCTGCCGCATTGCTTCCAGCCGGTGGCGAGGCCCGTCTCCTGCTCCAGCGTCGAGTAGAGCTCGATGCCGTAGCGGCTCATTCGCGTCGCATTGCGGGTTGCACGCGTCTGGCCCACGAGCCCCGCGGCGTGCCATGTGGTGCCGCAGGTCAGCTTGCCTTGCTCCAGCAGCAGGACGTCCGTGACGCCGAGCTTCGTCAGGTGATAGGCGGTGGACGCGCCGGCAATGCCGCCGCCGACGATCACGACGCGCGCATGCGACGGGATGCCGCTCACAGCTTGAGCGCCGCCACGCCCGCGACCACAGTGGCGGCGCCGGCCATGCGGCGCCAGCCGAAGCCTTCCTTCAGCGCCAGCGAGCCGATGAGCGCCGCGAACAGCACCGAGACTTCGCGCAGCGCCGCCACCGCGGCGACCGGTGCGCGCGTCATCGCCCAGAGCACGATGCCGTACGCGGCCAGGCTGGCGGCGCCGCCCGCGATGCCACGCCGCCAGCGCCGCATGACATAGTGCGCGGCGGGCGGGCCACGGCGCAGATAAAGGAAGGCGAGATACGGCAGGCCTTCGAGAAAGATCAGCCAGCTCACATAGGCGGCCGCATTGCCGCTGGCGCGCACACCGGCGCCGTCGACCAGCGTGTACGACGCGATGATCGCAGCGTTGGCGAGCGCCCATGCAGCCGCAATGGGCGTATGGCGTCCGCCGGCGAACCACGCGATGACGATGATGCCGGTCGAGATCAGTGCGATTCCGGTGAGCATCTGCGCGCTCGGATGCTCGCCCAGGAACAGGACGCCGAGCATCGTCACCAGCAACGGCGCGACGCCGCGCATCAGCGGATATGCGAACGACAGATCGCCGTGGCGGTAGGCGCCGGCGAGCGTGATGTAGTAGCCGAAGTGGATGAGCGCCGACAGCGCCATGAACTTCCATGCTGCGACGGCGGGTGCGCCGACGAACGGCAGCAGGAAGAGCGCGACGACGGACGAGCCCGCGACGATCAGCGCCGTGTCGAGCATCGGATCGCCCGCAGCGGACTTGAGCAGCGCGTTCCAGAGCGCGTGGAGGAAGCCCGCGCCGAGCACGGCAAGCGTGACGCCGAACGTGAGCTCGGAGGCCGGCATCGCCGCCGGGGACCTAGGCGGCGACGCGCTGCGCGGCTTCGAGCGCCGCGACGAAATGCGCAAGCGGCGGCGTGGGCGCGCCCGGCACCTTGGCGAGGTCGTCCCAGAGGCGCAACCTGACGGCGTCCTTCGCGTGCGGCCTGGCGATGAACGCTTCGGCATCCGCCGCCGAAAAGACGCCGCCCTGCAACACGAGACTGCGCTTCGAATCGGCCGACAGCGACGCAAAGTACGCGGGGCGCGTCGCGCACAGGTAGCGCTTGGCGTCGACGTGCAGCCGGATCGGTTCCAGCACGTCGTCGCCGAACGTCGTCCGCAGGAACGGCAGCGCGGCGAACTGATGGAGGTCGTCGACGCCGCGCATCGTGGGCGTTTCGCCCTGGTCGTTCAGCATGTGGCCGAGGTCGTGGAGAAGGGCGGCGGTTACCAGCGCATCCTGCACGCCCGCGGTCTCGGCCTGCGCGGCCGTCTGCAGCGCGTGCTCGAGCTGCGAAACGCCTTCGCCGTCGTACTCGCGACCGCCTTTGCGGGCGAACAGCAGGCAGATGTCGGAAATGGTCAGCGCCATGGCTTGCTCATTGGACTTGCCCTCCGCGCTGCGCGCTCCGGGGCACCCGCGCTTGGGCCTGGCGCGCTCATGCGGTCTTGGGCTTCTGCCATGCCGTCCTGTCCTCGTCGTCACGAACCTCCGCGAGCGCGTCGGGTTCTGGCGCCTTCAGCCGCGTGCGTGCGAGCACGCCGGCCTGCTCGAGGATCGGATAGGCGATCGAGCAGATGTTCGAGTTGATCCGGCGCAGGTCGGCGATGAGGTCGAGGTGCAGCGACGACGTCTCGATGGAGTCGACGGTGTTGCCGGCGAGGCGGCCCAGGTGCGAATCGGCGTACGCGCGCTCGAGGTCGCGGAACAGCACCTTCTGCGCCAGCAGCTCCTGCGCACTCTTGAGATCGCCGTTCAGGAACACCGACATGCCGAGCCGCAGATTGGCGATCAGCCGGGAGTGGAGGTCGCAGATTTCGCCCATGCCCGCCTCGGAGAAATTGCGGCCCTTTTCGATCTTCTTGTCCTCGATGTCGGTCAGCACGCGCTCGATGATGTCGCCGATCTGCTCCATGTTGATCGTGAACGACACGATGTCGGCCCAGCGCCGGCCCTCGGCCTCGTCGAGCGCCTCGCGCGAGATCTGCGTCAGATAGAGCTTGACCGCGGTGTACAGCTCGTCCACCACGTCGTCCAGCTTGCGCAGGCGCTCCGCGAGCGCGCGGTCGTTGGTTCTCAGCACGGTGAGCATGCCGGCGAGCATCTGCTCGACGGTGTCGCCGATGCGCAGCGCCTCGCGGGCAGCCAGCGAAATCGCCAGCGTTGGCGTCGGAATCGCGGAAGGGTCGAGATAGCGCGGCTTCGCCGGATCCAGGTCGGCGGGCTTGGCCGGCAGCAGCCGCTCGGCGATCGCCGCGATACGGTCAGTGAAGAACACGAAGATCAGCGCGAGCGCGATGTTGAACACGAGGTGGAACAGCACGACCTCGCGCGAAGGCTCGAGCGCGAGGCCGTCGATCCAGGTTTCGATCCTGCCGACGAATGGCACGGCGAGCACGCAGCCGATCAGCTTGAACAGGAAATTGCCGAGCGTGACCCGCCGCGCCTCCGGCGGCGAGCGGAGCGTGGAGAGCATCCCGAGAAGGCCGCTGCCGAGATTGGCACCAAGCACCAGCCCGAGCGCGACGGGCAGCGACAGGACTTGCAGTCCCGCGAGGGCCGCCAGCA
The DNA here is from genome assembly GCA_963851465.1 of uncultured beta proteobacterium. GTDB lineage: Bacteria > Pseudomonadota > Gammaproteobacteria > Burkholderiales > Casimicrobiaceae > VBCG01. The sequence continues at coordinate 97,139 of CAWKPJ010000002.1, read as the reverse complement.
GCAGAACGACGGCAAGACTGGAGTAGCAGAGGATCGTCAGCACCGCCGCGACGAGCATGTCGAGCAGCAGGTCGCCGGTGAGGGAGGCGAAGATCACCTTGACGCCGGCGGCCTGCACGACGGGCTTGGCGGCGACCGAGATCCACTGCAGCGCGAACATGATGAGGCCGAGGCCGATCAGGATGCGGCCGAAGCGCCCGACGTTGGTCGCCTGCCGCGACAGGAACAGCACCACGCCGGTGAAGATCAGGAACGGCGCGAGCCACGACAGGTCGTAGGACAGCATCAGGACCACGAGCGACGTGCCGACATCGGCGCCGAGCATCACCGCGAGCGCAGGCGCGGTGCCGATCAGCCCTTGTCCGGCGAACGCGGCAACGATCAGCGCAGTGGCGGTGCTGCTCTGCAGGAGGCCGGTGACGCCGAGGCCGGCGAAAAACGCCGACACGCGCCGCGACACGCTGCGCCGCAGAATGCGGCGCAGATCGCCGCCGTACAGGCGCAGGATGCCGGTGCGCACGATGTGCGTGCCCCAGACGAGCAGGGAGACGCCGGCCAGCGAGGTTGAGCAAGCGTCTGCATCAGCCGCACTAGTCACCACGGCAGCGAGTACGTCTTGGTGTTGGTGAAGCTCTTCATCGCTTCCTGGACGCCTTCCTTGTAGCCGAGACCCGAATCCTTGATGCCGCCGAACGGCGTGAGCTCCAGCCGGTAACCCGGCACTTCGCGAACGTTGACCGTGCCCACGTTGAGCTCGGTGACCAAGCGCGTGATGTAGTCGAGGCGGTTGGTGCATACGGAGGAAGACAGTCCGTACGCCGTTCCGTTCGAGATCCGGATGGCGTCGTCGATGTCCTTGAAGCGAATCACCGGCGAGACCGGCCCGAACGTCTCGGTGTGCACGACGTTCATCGCCGGGTCGACGTTGTCGATGACGGTGGGCGAGTACAGCGCGCCGCGCCTGATGTTGCCGACGAGCAGACGCGCACCCTGCGCCACGGCATCGTTGACGCGCGCCTCGAAGTTCTGCGCGGCGGCTTCGTCGATCACCGTGCCCATGTCGACGCTCGGATCCATCGGGTCGCCGTAGGTCCACGCCCGGGTCTTCGCCACCAGGCGCTCGACGAAGCCGTCGGCGACCTTCTCGTGGACGAGCATCCGCTTGACCGCCGTGCAGCGCTGCCCCGAGTTCTTGTACGAGCCGGCCGCGGCGAGCGCGGCAGCTTCGTCGAGATCGGCGTCCTCCATCACGATGATCGGGTCGTTGCCCCCGAGCTCCAGCACCTGCCGCTTGTAGACGGCCTTCGCGGCGATGTACTTGCCGATCGGCACGCCGCCCGTGAACGTGACGAGGTCGACGTCGGGGTTGGTCAGCATCTCGTCGGCGATCTCGCGCGGGTCGCCGGTGACGACCGACAGCATTTCCGGCGGCAGCCCCGCCTCGTACAGGATGTCGGCGAGCGCGAGCGCGGACAGCGGCGTCTTCTCGGTGGGCTTCAGCACCATCCGGTTGTTCGTCGCGATCGACGGCGCGATCTTGTGCGCGACCTGGTTCAGCGGATGGTTGAACGGCGTGATCGCCGATATGACGCCCAGCAGCGGCTCGCGCAGCGTGTAGACCTTGCGCGACTTGCCGTGCGGCGTGAGGTCGCACGAGAAGATCTGCCCGTCGTCGGTGAGCGCGGCGTTGCCGGCGAACGTGAACACGTCGCACGCGCGGCCCACTTCGTAGATCGAGTCCTTCTTGCACAGGCCGCACTCGGCGGTGATGAGGTCGGACAACTCGGCAGTGCGGGCGCGGATCAGGTCGGACGCGCGCCGGCAGATGTCGTAACGCTGGTAGCGGGTCAGCTTGGGCTCGATAGGCTTTGGCGATCGCGAAAGCGCGGCGAATGTCGTCGACAGTGGCCTTGGGCACCGTGCCGACCAGCGCGCCGGAATAGGGGTTGCGCACTTCGATGACGCGATCGCGGGCTACCTTGTCGCCGGCGATGCGCATCGATTCGCGGCGCACGCCATCCCGTTGCAGCAATCCCGCTTCGGCCGGGGAGTTCATCGCCTCATCGCAGGAAATTGAGGCCGAGATCGAATGCGTCGAAATTGCGCCAGCGGCGCGGCGGCAGCGCCGCCGAGGGGCGATTGGCGATCAGCGGCACGCGCTGCTCGGAGATCGCCGCCATGCGAGCGCAGCGGCGCGTCGAGGCCGGACAGGTCGTGCCGCTCGCGGCTGGTGCCGATCACGGTGAGTCGTTCTGACACGACCACCAGATCGCCGACGCGGTCCGGCGGCAGCTCGAAGCGGACGCAGGCCTCCGCACGCGTCAGGACGAGGTCGATGCCGGGGACCGCGGCGATCCGCCGCGCCGCATAGCGCGCCGCGGTTTCGCCCACGTAGACCGTCGCGTAAGAACCGAGCGCGCCGTGGTGGACGACGTACGGATCGGTGATCGGCAGGATCACGCGTGCGATGCCGGCGCCGAGCCACCCGTCCAGCAGGTCCTGCAGGAACACGATGTTGGGATGACCGAACGCGTCGGTCTTGGCGTTCATCCCGTGATCGGCCGTGAACACGACGCTGGCGCCCAGCGCATCGATGCGGCCGAGGTAGCGATCGAGCATTCCGGTGAACTCGTTCGCCGCGGCGGTGCCGGGGGCGTGCTTGTGCTGGACGTAGTCGGTAGTCGACAGGTACATGATGTCGGGCGGGTCGCGCTCGAGCAGCGTCGCGCCCGCTGCGAACACGAACTCCGACAGCGCCGCGCTGTAAACCGACGGCAGCGGCATCCCCGCCAGCGACAGCGCGTCGGCAACGCCGTTGGCGGCGAGGGTGGCCTGGTCGGCCTTTTCCGCCGAGAAGCAGATCCCCTTGAGCTTGTGACCGAGCAGCGAGCGCAATTTGTCCTTGGCGGTGACGACGGCGACCTTGGCGCCGGCGTCGGCGAACGCCGCAAGGATCGTGCCGGTGCGCAGGTACTTGGCGTCGTTCATCATCACTTCGGCGCCGGCGTCCTGGTCCCAGAAGTAATTGCCGCAGATGCCGTGCACGGATGGCGGCACGCCGGTGACGATCGACAGGTTGTTCGGGTTGGTGAACGACGGCACGACGCTGTCGGCGGTCAGGCAGGTGCCGCGGCCGTTCAGCGATGCCATCCAGGGCGCCTTGCCCGCTTCGATCGCCTGGTTCACGTAGTCCGGCTCGCAGCCGTCGACGCAGACGACGACGAGCGGGCGGTCGGGCCAGTTGTACGTGCGTCCGTTGACGGTAAGCGGCGTGCGGCTCAACGTGCTTTCCTCGCTGCGATCTGCGTTGCGGGCGCGGCGGCGCCCGTGGCTTCGTGCATGCGCTCGCGGCTGCCGAGCGCGTGGTCGTAGAGCGCGCGTCCCGCGGCTGCCGCCTTGCCGGTGGCGATCTTCTCGACGATGTCGTGATGCTGGTGCGACGACAGCGGCAGGGCGCCTGCCTGTGCGATCGTCGTGCGGCGGTAGAGCGACAGTTCGTTCACCAGCCGCCGGTACATCCCCAGCAGCTTGGTATTGCCCGCCAATTCGACCAGGCGGTCGTGGAACGCGAGATTCGCCGCGTGATACGCATCGAGGTCGTGCTTGGCCGCGGCCTTGTCCATCCGCTCGATCAGGCCGCGCAGATCCTGGACGTCGTCCGGGCGCGCATTCTGCGCGACGCGCCGGCCGACGAAATCGTCGAGGAGGGCGCGCAGCTCATAGATTTCGTCGGCTTCGGCGATGTCGATCTGGCGGACGAACACGCCACGATTTTTCTCGAGGCGGACGAGTCCGGATTCTTCCAGGGCACGAAAAGCCTCGCGGACCGGACCGCGCGATACGCCGAGCAATTCGGCAACGCTCGCCTCGTTGAGCTTCGTCCCGGCCGGCAGCTCGCCCGCGAGGATCATCCGTTCGAGCTCGCGCTGCACCAGAGTGGGCAGCGAGTTCGACTGCAGCACGCGGATGGTGTGGGCGCCGTCGCCGCGGGTCGCCGGAGCTTTCGCCGCCGGGATCAGCGGAATCGCCGGCGCGACGCGACCCGGGCGCGAAGTGGGCTTCAGCATGTTGCGATTAGAGCGTGCCGGGTGTAGATTGTCAACAAACTGCAATCAGCAGCGTGGAGACTGCCCCGGTGCCTTCCGTGGCTTCCGTGCCAACCGCCCGCCACGCCCGCCGCCCATTGCCCGGCGATGGGGCCACGCGTAGCATCCGGCCAGTCCGATTGCAGCCGGTGCGTCCGGCGTTCCGTTCACCCCCGTTGTTGCCCATCCCCTTGAAGGAGCTCGTTCGATGACATCCAAGCATGGAGTCCGCTGGCTGCACTCCGCCATTGCCGTAACGGCGCTGGCCGCATTCGCGGCGATGCCCGCCGCCGCACAGAAGACCCAACTCACCGTTTACACCGCGCTCGAGACCGACCAGTTGAAGGCCTACCAGGAAGGGTTCAACAAGGCGAATCCCGACATCGAGATCGTCTGGGTTCGCGACTCGACCGGCGTGGTGACGTCGAAGCTGCTCGCCGAGAAGGCCAATCCGAAGGCCGACGTCGTCATGGGCCTGGCGGCGACCAGCATGGCGATCTTCGCGAATGAGGGAATGCTGCAGCCGTACGCGCCCGTTGGCCTCAGCCGCATCGCGCCGGAGTTTCGCGACAGCGCCAATCCGCCGGCGTGGGTCGGCATGGACGTATGGGGCGCGACGATCTGCTTCAACACCGTCGAAGCGGCGAAAAAGGGAATCCCCAAGCCTGAAACGTGGAAGGACCTGACCAAGCCGGTTTACAAGGGCCAGGTCGTGATGCCGCATCCGGCGTCGTCCGGCACGGGTTATTTCGACGTCACCGCCTGGCTGCAGATCTACGGCGAGGCCGAAGGCTGGAAGTTCATGGACGGCCTGCACGAGAACATCGCGCAGTACATGCACTCGGGCTCGCGCCCGTGTGCCGCCGCCGCCAGCGGCGAATACGTCGTGGGGATCTCCTTCGAGTACCGCGCGAACCGCGAAAAGGCGCAGGGCAAGCCGGTCGACCTCGTGTTCCCGAAGGAAGGCCTGGGCTGGGACCTGGAGGCGGTCGGAATCTACAAGGGCACGAAGAACATGCCCGCCGCGCAGAAGCTCCTCGACTGGGCGGTGTCCGACGCCGCGATGGCGCTCTACGCCAAGAACTTCGCGATCGTCGCGGTGAAGGCGCTGTCCGAGCCGCTGCCGAACGTGCCGGCGAATTACGCCACGCTGCTCGCGAAGAACGACTTCCAGTGGGCGGCGAAGAACCGCGACAAGATCCTCGCCGAGTGGTCGAAGCGGTACGAGTCCAAGGCTGCGCCGAAGTAACGTCCTCATGACCGAGACAGGTCGACCGACCGCCACGCTGTCGCTCTCCGCCATCCACAAGGCGTTCGGCGCCTTCGTGGCACTTCGGTCGATCGACCTGACGGTCGATGAAGGCGAGCTCGTCTGCTTCCTCGGCCCCTCCGGCTGCGGCAAGACGACGCTGCTGCGGATCATCGCCGGCCTCGAGGCGCAGACCTCGGGGCGCGTGGTCCAGAACGGCCGCGACATCTCGAACGCGCCGCCGTCCGCGCGCGACTACGGCATCGTGTTCCAGTCGTACGCGTTGTTTCCCAATCTCACGATTCACAACAATGTCGCGTACGGCCTCGTCAACCGCCGCAAGGGCCGCGCGGAAGTCAACGCGCGCGTCAAGGAACTGCTGACGCTCGTCGGGCTGCCCGACGCCGGGCCGAAGTATCCGAGCCAGATGTCGGGCGGGCAGCAGCAGCGCGTCGCGCTCGCCCGCGCGCTCGCGACGGCGCCGTCGCTGCTGCTGCTCGACGAGCCGCTGTCCGCGCTCGACGCGAAGGAGCGCGAGCGCCTGCGCGGCGAAATCCGTGCGCTGCAGCGCCGGCTCAGGGTCACGACGATCATGGTGACGCACGACCAGGAAGAGGCGCTGTCCATGGCCGACCGCGTCGTCGTGATGAACAACGGCACGATCGAGCAGGTGGGCTCGCCGCTCGATGTTTACGAACGGCCGACCACGCCCTTTGTCGCGGATTTCCTCGGCAAGGTGAACGTGCTCGACGCCGAGTGCCTCGGCGGGGGCCGCTACCGCGTCGGCCAGGTCGAGATCGCGACGCAGGCCAACGGCACGACGCGCGGCGACAAGGTACGGCTCTACCTGCGTCCCGAGGACCGCATCCTCGCCGACACCGGTCCGGTCGACGCGATGCCCAACGCGCTGAAGGGCACGGTCCGGCGCGTCGACTTCCTCGGTACGTATTGCCTCGCGCGCATCGACGTCGACGGCTTCGCTGGCCAGCGGATGACGATCTATCTCTCGCTCAACCAGGCGCACGAGCTTGGCGTGAAGGAAGGCGCGGCGTTTCCGTTCGCGCTGCGCGGCGAGCGCGTCCGCGTGTTTCCGACCGCCGCGTGAGCGTGCGCGCAGCGGGTGCATAGATGAGCACGGCCGCCGTTGCCGTCGTCGACGCTCGACCGCCGCGGATCTGGGCCGACTGGCTCGCCGCGCGCGGCGGCATCGTCCTGCTGTTCGCGGGACTGTTCGTCTTCCTGACGCTGCCGCTCGCGATGCTGTTCGTGCGCAGCGTGCAGGACAAGGCCGGCGCCACCGTCGGCCTCGCGAATTTCGCGTCGTATCTCGCTTCGCCGGTGTTCGCGCGCTCGGGCCTGAACACGCTGACGTTCGCGGTGCTGACCACCGCCATCGTCGTGCCGCTCGCCTTCGGCTTTGCGTACGCGATCCAGCGCACGTGCATCCCGTTGAAAGGCCTGTGGCGCAACATCGCGCTGTTCCCGATCCTCGCGCCGTCGATGCTCGCGGCGCTGTCGTTCATCTACCTGTTCGGCAATCAGGGCGCGCTCAAGGTCATGCTGGGCTGGTTCGGCCTGACGACGATCTACGGCCTGCCCGGGATGGTGCTCGCGATGTCGTTCGCGGCTTTCCCGCACGCGGTGATGATCCTGTTCGCGGCGCTGTCGCTGTCCGACGCGCGGCTGTACGAGGCCGCCGATTCGCTCGGCACGTCCGAGTGGCGCAAGTTCATGACGATCACGCTTCCCGGCGCGCGCTACGGCCTCATCTCGGCGACGATGGTCGTATTCACGATGGCGGTGTCCGAGTTCGGCGTGCCCAAGGTGATCGGCGGCAACTACAACGTGCTCGCGATCGACGTCTACAAGCAGGTGATCGGCCAGCAGAACTTCAACATCGGTGCCGTCGTCGGGCTGATCCTGCTGGTGCCTGCGGTAATCGCGTATGCGATCGACTGGACCGTGCGGCGGCGCCAGCAGGCGTTGCTGACCGCGCGCAGCGTCATCTACCGGCCGCGCCCTGCGCGCGGCCGCGACCGCGCAGCGCTCGCGTTCGTGCTCGCCGTCTCGACAGTGATGCTGGTCGTGATCGGCATGGCGGTGTTCGGCTCGTTCGTCAAGGTATGGCCGTACAACCTGTCGTTCACGCTCAACCATTACACGTACGGGTTCGAGGACGCCGGCGTCGACAACGCGTACCGCAACAGCATCGTGATGGCGCTGTGGTGCGCGGTGCTGGGTGCGGCGATCACGTTCGCCGGCGCGTACTGGCTCGAGAAGACGAAGGGCGGCGACGTGCTGCGCGGGCCGATCCGCCTGCAGGCGATGATGCCGATGGCGGTGCCGGGGATGGTCCTCGGCATCGGCTACATCCTCTTCTTCAACCACCCGTCGAACCCGCTCAATTTCCTCTACGGCACGATGACGATCCTGGTCGCTGCGACCGTCGTCCATTTCTACTCCTCGAGCCACCTGACCGCGCTCACGGCGCTGAAGCAGCTCGACAACGAGTTCGAGTCGGTGTCGGCGTCGCTCAAGGTGCCGTTCTACAAGACGTTCTGGCGCGTCACGCTGCCGGTGTGCCTCCCGACGATCATCGACATCAGCCGCTACTATTTCGTCAACGCGATGACGACGATCTCGGCGGTCGTGTTCCTGTACTCGCCCAAGACGACGCTGGCTTCGATATCGATCGTCCAGCTCGACGAGGCCGGCAACGTCGGCTCCGCCGCGGCGATGGCGACGCTGATCGTCGCGACGTCGGCCGTCGTCACCGTGCTGTCGATGGTGGTCGAAGGCTGGCTGCTGCGCCGCACGCAGGCGTGGCGCCGGCTCGTACGCTGATGCGCATCGACAACTCTTTCGATATTCACGGAGACCTCCCATGAGTCTCGCTTCCCGCGATCCGATCCTGCTCACCCCGGGCCCGCTGACGACGTCGTTGCCGACCAAGATGGCGATGCTGCGCGACTGGGGCTCGTGGGACTCCCATTTCAACGCGGTGACGGCCGACGTGCGGCGGCGCCTCGTGGACGTCATCGGCGGTGCCGACACGCACGTATGCGTTCCGATGCAGGGCAGCGGCACGTTCGCCGTCGAGGCGGCGGTCAACACGCTCGTGCCGCGCGACGGCCACGTGCTGGTGCTCGTGAACGGCGCGTACGGCAAGCGGATGGCGAAGCTCGTCGGAATGATGGGCCGGCGCGTGTCGACCTTCGAAACGGCCGACGACGTCCCCACGACCGCCGACGACGTCGAGCGACTGCTCGCGAAGGACGCGTCGATCACGCATGTGGGGCTGATCCACTGCGAGACGTCCACCGGCATCCTCAATCCGCTGCCCGCGATCGCCGCCGTCGTGGCCAGGCACAAGCGCGCGCTGATCGTCGATGCGATGAGCTCGTTCGGTGCGCTGCCGATCGACGCGCGCACGACGCCGTTCGACGCGCTGGTGGCCGCCTCGGGCAAGTGCGTCGAAGGCCCGCCCGGCATGGGCTTCGTCTTCGCGCGCCGCGACGTGCTGGCGCAGTGCGAAGGCCGCAGCACGTCGCTCGCGCTCGATCTCCATGACCAGTGGACGTACATGGAGAAGACGACGCAGTGGCGCTTCACCCCGCCCACGCACGTCGTCGTCGCGCTGCAGGCGGCGCTCGAGCAGTACGAGAAGGAGGGCGGGCAGCCGGCGCGCTACGCGCGTTATGCGCGCAACTGCGAGGTCCTGGTGAAGGGGATGGCGGAGATGGGCTTTCGCCCGTTCCTGGACCCGTCGATCCAGGCGCCGATCATCGTGACGTTCCACGCGCCCGTCGACACGCGCTACACGTTCCGCGAGTTCTACGATCGCGTGCGCGACAAGGGGTTCATCCTGTATCCGGGCAAGCTGACGCAGCTGGAGACGTTTCGCGTCGGCTGCATCGGTGCGATCGGCCCCGACGAGATGCGTCACGCGGTCAACGCGGTGCGCGACACGCTGGCCGAGATGGGCATCCGGCAGGTGGCGCCGGCAAGTGCCGCGCGCGCGGCGGCGTAACCGGCGGCACGCGCCTCGCCCTATCCCGGAACGGGCGGCGTGAACACGCCGTGTCGCAACAGGAAATCCAGCGTCACGACGCTCGCGTCCACGGTGACGACGTCGGGCCCGGTGGTGGCAGCGAGCAGTCGCGCGGCGGTGCGGAGGTCGACCAGGCGATGGTCCACCGCTTCGCCGTCCTGATTCGAGGGCACGAATCCGGCTGCGAGCGCGAGGTCGTGGATGTGGACCGTTTCGTCCTGCAGCCCATCCGGCAGCGCGCGCCGGATGCGCACGGCGCGATGCGCCTGCGCGCCGCGCGCGATGTCGGGTGCGATTCCGGCCTCTTCCCACGCTTCGCGCACGACCGTCTCGAGCACGGTGTCGCCCGCCGCGATACCGCCGCCCACGAGGTTGTCGAGCATGCCGGGATCGATCGCCTTCGTCGCGCTGCGACGAGCGAACCAGAGACGAGGCCCGCCGTCGCCTGCGACGTAGCCGTTGACGTGCGCTGCGTACGTCCGCACGCCGAACCAGCGCGCCGCACCGCGCTCCAGCGCGAAGGTCATCGGCGCATCGAACGCGGGAGCCACGGCGTAGAGCTCGTCGCGCCACGCGGGCAGCTCGCCGTCCGCATGGAGGCGGCGCGCGACCACTGCCATCGCTTCCGAGCGCGCTGCCACGCCGACCAGCGCCGGGACGAACGCGACGGCGTCGTCGGTGACGACGAACACGTCGGCAAAGCGTCCCAGGCGCTCGACGCGCGCATTGTCGATCCAGCCGAGCGTTTCGCCGTCGACGCGCCACGGACGGTAACGCGGATGCGGCGCGGCGAGCGCCGCGTCGAGCCGCGCGCGGATTGCAGGTAGAATCGCGTCGCCCTTCACCACGCCGATTCTACCGATCCCGCTTCCCGCGCTCGCCCCATGACCGCCGACGTTCTCGCGCTGTTCGACCTCGACAACACGCTCCTGCAGCACGACAGCGACGAGCAATGGGTCGTGTTCCTGATCGAGAAAGGCGAGCTCGACGGCGAGACGTTCAAGCGCGCGAGCGACGAGCTCGCGTCGCGCTACCGGCGCGGCGAGGCGGACACGCTCGAATACACGGAGTTCTACCTGTCGACGCTGTGTGACCGCCCGCTTGGCGAGCTCAAGGCGCTGCACGATCGCTTCATGGACGAGCGCATCCGTCCCGTCGTCCCGGCGGCGACGCGCGAGCTGGTGGCGCACCATCGCAACCTCGGCCATCTGTGCGTGCTGACGACGGCGACCAGCCGCTTTCTCACCGCGCCGATCGCGCGCGAGCTCGGCTTCGAGCACCTGATCGCAACCGAGCCCGAGCTGGTCGACGGACGCTACACCGGCCGCGTCGTCGGCCAGCCGAACATGCGCGAAGGCAAGGTCGAGCGGCTTGCCGAGTGGCTCGAGGCCCGCGGCAGCACGCTCGCCGATTTTCGCGAAAGCTGGTTCTACAGCGATTCGCAGAACGACCTGCCGCTGCTCACGCGCGTCACCCATCCGGTGGCGGTCAATCCCGATGCGGTGTTGGCGGCGCATGCGCGCCACAAGGGCTGGCCGCAGATCGCGCTCGCATGACGGGAGGCTAGCGGATGCCGGCGCGCCTTCTCGACGGCAAGGCGCTCGCGCTGCGGGTCACGGACGAGGTGCGCGAGAAAGTTGCCGCTCGAGTCGCTGCGGGAGGCTCGGTACCCGGGCTGGCGACGGTGCTCGTGGGCGAGAACGCGGCGTCGGAGGTGTACGTCCGCAACAAGCGGCGCACGGCGGACGCGGTCGGCATGCGCTCGTTCTCGTACGATCTCCCGCCGACGGCGAGCGAATCCGAGCTGCTCGATCGCATCGGCGCGCTCAACGCTGATCCGGCCGTCCACGGGATTCTCGTCCAGCTTCCATTGCCGAAGCACATCGATGGCGAGCGCGTCATCGAAGCGCTCGATCCGCAGAAGGATGTCGACGGATTCCATCCGTACAACGTCGGCCGGCTGGTACTCAAATCGCCAACATTGCGGCCATGCACGCCTTACGGCTGCATGCGCCTGCTCGCAGAGACCGGCGAATCCCTCGTCGGCAAGCACGCGGTGGTTATCGGCCAGTCGAACATCGTCGGACGGCCGATGGCGCTCGAGCTGCTGATGGCGCGCTGCACGGTGACGATCTGCCATTCGGCGACGCGCGACTTGCCGGGAATCGTAGGGCAGGGCGACATCGTCGTCGCCGCGGTCGGAAAGGCGAAGTTCGTGCCGGGCGCGTGGATCAAGCCGGGTGCGATCGTGATCGACGTCGGCATCAATCGCCTGCCCGACGGCAAGCTCTGCGGCGACGTCGACTTCGCTGCCGCGCAATTGCGCGCGGGATGGATCACGCCAGTGCCGGGCGGGGTCGGGCCCATGACGATCGCGACGCTGCTCGCCAACACGCTGCGGGCGGCGGAACTGCAGGACGCTCGGCGCTGAGCTCACCCGAGCCCACCATCGCGGCGGTCGTTCGCGAGCAGACCGGGGTCGCATGGTCGCGTGCGCGCCGCCTGTGCACTGAGGGGCGCGTCATGGTCGATGGTCAGCGTTGCCTCGACCCCGCAGCGCGGGTCGCGCCGGGCGCCGTGGTGACCATCGACCGGCATGCACCCAAGCTTCGCACCCTTCCGCTTGCCCAGAGCGCCATCGTGTTCTGCGACCGCGACGTCGTCGTCGTCGACAAGCCGGCCGGGATGCTCAGCGTCGCCGACGAGCCGGGGAACAAGGAAACGCTCGTCGACTACACCCGTACGCTGATACGCCAGTCGGGTATGCAGGATATCGACACCGCGCTCGGGGTCGTTCACCGCCTCGATCGGGACACGAGCGGGCTCATGGTGTTTACGCGGACGGCCTCGGCGAAGCGCGCATTGGCAACGCAGTTTCGCGAGCACACGATCGAGCGCGCCTATCACGCGATTGCGCACGGTACCGTCGCTGCGGCACAGGTCGAAACGTTTCTGCTGCTCGACCGCGGTGACGGATTGCGCGGCTCATACGGGCACTTCCGGCGCCCGCAGGGCAACGCTCCGGCCGACGCGAAACACTCGGTGACGCATGTCACACCGATCGAAGTCCTGGCGGGCGCGACCTTGATCGAGTGCCGCCTCGAAACGGGACGCCAGCATCAGATTCGGATCCACCTGTCCGAGCTCGGCCATCCGCTGGTCGGCGAGCGCGTGTACATCCGCGACTTCGCCGGAATCAGGATCGATGCCGTTCGTACGATGCTCCATGCGCGGACGCTCGGGTTCGTGCATCCCCGGACTGCCGAGCGAGTCCTGTTCCAGCGCGAACCGCCTGACGACTTCAGCGCCACCGTCGATTCGCTTCGCTCGAGGCATGGCCGTGCTTCCCCCTGATACAGCTATTGGCCGCTGAAACCTGTCGCCTTGATGATCCGGCCCCAGTGGCCCGCTGCTCTATGCCGCCAACGGCGCACAGGGCCGCTACGCTGATCCGGACGCTTATCGCCGGCAGCGCACTGGCTTCCCCGTGGGGCGTGGCGCTGGCGCCGGCGAGCCTCGGCGCGTTCGGCGGCGATCTGCTCGTCGGGAACTTCAGTTTCGTCGAAAGCGAGATCAACGCCTTCGACCCGCTGACTTTTCACATCGGGTATCAACGGCGAAGTGAACGGCCTGTTCGCCTCGATCACCGCCGTCCCCGAACCCGCGACGCTCGCCTTGCTCCTGCTGGCATTGGCCGGTTGGGCCGTTATCCGCCGGCGTGCCTCAGGTGCCACGCCTTCGGTCGCGTGAACGTCTGGATGCCGTACGTCGAGAGCGTGAGGCCGATGCCTGAATGCTTGACGCCCGACCAGGGCAGGCGCGGGCTCACGCGATCGCAGCAGTTCCAGTAGACAGTTCCTGCATTGACGCGCGACAGGATGCGCCGGCCGCGCTTTTCGTTGCGCACGTAGACGCCCGCGGTCAATCCGTACTCGCTGTCGTTCATCAGGTCGATCGCCGCGTCGTCGTCGGCGACGGCCTGGATGCCGATGATCGGGCCGAAGCTTTCGTCGCGCATCACCGCCATCGAGTGATCGACATCGGTCAGGACCGTCGGCGCGAACCAGTTGCCCTTGCGCCGGAGAACGTCGCCGCCGAGGCGCAGCTTGGCGCCTTTTTTCACGGCGTCGCCCACCTGACGCTTCAGCACGGCGAGTTGCGGCTTGCGCGTGATGGCGCCGATGTACGTCGCTTCGTCCAGCGGGTCGCCGAGCTTGAATCCCTTGACCTCGGCCAGGAACGCATCGACGAAAGCGTCGTGCACCGACTCGTGCACGTAAATCCGCTCGACCGAGCAGCACGACTGGCCGGTGTTGTAGAACGCGCCGTCGGCCACCGCAACGGCCGCGGCCTTCACGTCGACGTCGTCGGTGACGTAGATCGGGTCCTTGCCGCCCAGCTCGAGCTGCGCCTTGATCATGCGCTGTCCCGCGCTGGCGGCGATCTTCGCGCCGGTGCCGTAGGAGCCCGTGAAGAACACGCCGTCGACCGGCATGCGCAGCAGCGCTGCGCCGGTTGCGCCGTCGCCGACGACGGGAATGAACACGTCCTCGGGGACGCCCGACGCCTGCATCATCTCGGCGATGTGCAAGCCCGTCAGCGTCGCGAACTCCGATGGCTTGTACAGCACCGCGTTGCCCGCGACCAGCGCCGGCACGAACACGTTGCTGCCGACGAAGTACGGGTAGTTCCAGGCGGAGATGTTGGCGATCACGCCGAGCGGCTCGTGCGTGATCCGCTCTTCCAGCTTCTGCTCTGCGCTCGCGAAGACGCGCTCGTCGCGCAGCGCGCGGGCCGACTCGGCAAGAAAGAAATCGAGCCGGCCGGTGAGGGCGCTCAACTCGTTGCGCGACTGCCGCAACGGCTTGCCCACTTCCTCCGACAGCGTGCGCGCGAGAAGGTCGGTGCGCGCCACGACCTGCGCGCGGAACTCGCGGATCGCCGCGAGCCGCTTCGCCATCGAGCGCGCGGCCCAGCGTGGCTGCGCTGCGCGCGCGCGGTCGTACTTCGCATGCACCGCCTTGGCATTGTCCGTCGTGACCGTGGCAATGACGCCGCCGGTGGCCGGGTTCTGGATCTTCATGTCTTGAGCTTCTTGCGCGCGCGTGCCGCTTCGAGGAACTCGGCGAGGATCGGCGTGCCGTCGAGATGTTCGGCAGTCATCGCCGGGCCATGCATGAACTCCGGATGCCACTGGACGCCGAACACGTAGCTGGGCCCGCGCCACCGGATCGCCTCGATGATGTCGTCGGGCACGGCATACGCCTCGACGTCGAGACCGCGGCCCACCTTGTTCACCGACTGGTGATGGATGGTGTTGATCGTCGCTTCGCTGCGGCCTGGATACAGCCGCGCGAGCCGCGTGTTGGGCAGGAAGCGCACGCGATGGAACGCCTCGTCGTAGCGTCCCGGGTCGCGATGCACCTGTGCCTGCGGCAATGCCGTGGCAATGTCCTGGTGCAGCGTGCCGCCGAACGCGACGTTGATGAGCTGGCAGCCGCGGCAGATGCCGAGCACCGGCTTGCCGCGGCCGACGAATGCCTCGAACAGTTCGATCTCGTAGCGGTCGCGGACGCGGTCGCCAGCCCAGTCCGGATGCTCCGCCTTGCTGCCGTACGACTCGGGCGCGACGTCGGCGCCGCCTTGCAGCACGAGCCCGTCGAGCGCGTCGGAGTAGTGATACAGGCGCATGTCGCCGCGCTTGATCAGGCCTTCGCTCTCGATGGCCGGAATCATGAACACCAGCACGTTGGCCGAGATGACCCAGTGCGCGACCGACTGCTCGAGGTAATGCAGCGTCTTCGTGTAGACCCCACCCAGGTCGCGGGCGGGACCGACCGGATGATGGATCCGCGCCGACACGCCGATGAGCAGAGGCGACGGCATCAGAGTGACTCGGCGAAGATCTTCTGGAAATCCTCGCGGGTGCAGG
Organism: uncultured beta proteobacterium; assembly: GCA_963851465.1. Classification (GTDB taxonomy): domain Bacteria; phylum Pseudomonadota; class Gammaproteobacteria; order Burkholderiales; family Casimicrobiaceae; genus VBCG01. The sequence goes on along the minus strand of CAWKPJ010000002.1, from coordinate 81,822 downwards.
GCCGTGGATTGGTCTGGTGGCAGATGTCCGCCGTGGCGATCTCGGTCAGCCGCGGAATGTCGGCCTTGGTCACGCCCCGCGACGCACAGTAGTCCGACAGCTTGGCGGGGATGCCGATGTCGCTCTTGAGCTTGCCGAGCCATCCGATGAACGCCTGCGCACGCGCCTCGTCGCTGCCCTGATCGCCGCCCGGCGCGCGGACAACGCGCGCGAGCTCCGCCAGCTTGGCGGCCGCCGCCGGAAGGTTGAAGCGCATGACGTGGTCGATCATGATGCCGTTGGCGAGTCCGTGGTGCAGGTCGGCGACGGTCGACAGCGCGTGTGCGCACGAATGCACGGCGCCCAGATCCTTCTGGAAGGCGATCGCACCCATCATCGAGCTCATCAGCATGTCGGCGCGCGCGGCGATGTCGTGCCCGTTCTTCACGGCGGTGGGCAGCGCGCGCGCGGCGATGCGCGCGCCTTCGAGCGCAATGCCGTCGCACAGCGGATGATACGCGGGCGACAGGTACGATTCCACGTTGTGCGTGAGCGCGTCCATGCCGGTCGCTGCCGTGATTAGAGGCGGCAAGTCGAGCGTGAGTTCCGGATCGGCAAACACGGCCTTGGCGAGCAGCGCCGGAGAGAACACGATCCGCTTGATGTGCGTCTCGTCCTCGGAGATCACCGACGAGCGCCCGACTTCGGAGCCGGTGCCCGCCGTCGTGGGCAGTGCGACGAACCAGGGCAGCGGACGCTCGATGGCGCGCACGTTCGGGTGGTCCCACGCGTATTCGAGGATGTCGCCGGGATGATGCGCCATCAGCGCGACGGCCTTGGCGACATCGAGCGCCGCGCCGCCGCCGATGCCGATCACGCCGTCAGCCTTGTGCGCCTTGAACGCGGCCGCACCGTTCATCACCTGGCTGCGCGTCGGGTTGCCCCAGATCTCGGCGAAGACCGCGACTTCGAGGCCCGGCAGCTCGTGCAGGAAGCCCTTGAAGACCGGCAGCCCGGCGAGGATCCGGTCGGTGACGATCAGCGGGCGGCCGACGCCATTGGTCCGCAGATGCTCGGCGGCGAGCTTGCGCGCGCCGGCGCCGAAATGGATCGTGGTGGGAAACGCGAAGCTGACTACGCCGGGCATGGGGATCGCGGAATGGGGACCAGAGACCCCAATCCTACCGCGAATCCACGGCGGTCCGCCGGTGCGGCGCATGGGCGCACCGCCGCGCGGGATCGACGGTCAGATGATCTCGAAGTAGCGCTTCAGTTCCCAGTCGGTCACCGCGTCCTGCCACTGCCGCCACTCCCATTCGCGGGTGGCGGCGAAGTGGTCGACGAAGTCGTCGCCGAACCAGTCGCGCGCGAAATCGGATTCCTTGAAGATGCGCGTCGTCTCGATCAGCGAGCGCGGCGCGCGCGGGACGTTTTCAGCGCCCAGGTTCGTGCCTTCGATCGGCTTGGTCGTCAGCTTGAGGTTCTGCTCGACGCCGGCCAGCCCGGCTGCGAGGCACGCCGCCATGGCGAGATACGGATTGACGTCGGCGCCCGGGCAGCGCGTCTCGAGGCGCGTCGACTTCGGCGAGCCCGCAAGCACGCGGAAGCTCGCGGTGCGATTGTCGACGCCCCACGTCGGCTTGACCGGCGCCCAGAAGCCGTCCACCAGCCGCTTGTAGCTGTTCACCGTCGGCCAGAACATCGGCGCGAGCTCGAGCAGGAATTTCAACTGCCCCGCGAGGTAGCTCTCGAACACCTTGCTCATCGCATGGCGGCCCTTGGCGTCGTGGAAGACGTTCTTCTTGCCGTCAGACAGCGATTGGTGGCAATGACCGGAGCAGCCGGGAAACTGCGCGCTCCACTTCGCCATGAAGCTCGGCATGATGCCGAAGCGCGCGCCGATCTCCTTGGCGGCGGTCTTGAACAGCAACCCCCGGTCCGCGGCTTCGAGCGCCTCCGAGAACACGATCGCGGCTTCATACACGCCGGGGCCCGTCTCGGTGTGCAGGCCTTCGAGCGGGATGCGAAACGCCGCCATCTCGTTGAACAGCGCGTTGAAGAATTCGCGCGACTGGTTGGTGCGCAGCAGCGAGTAGCCGAACATGCCGGGCGTGATCGTCGTGGGACCGACGCCTTTCTTGTCCGCCCACGACTGCGGCGTTTCGCTGAAATTGAACCACTCGAACTCGAGGCCGCACATCGGCATCAGCCCGAGCTTGTCGGCGCGCTTCAATGCGCGCTTCAGCACCTGGCGGCCGTCGAGCGGGAACGGCACTTCCTTGCCGGTCTTGTCCGCCATCACGAATTCGCCGAGGAAGAAGTCGACGTTGTCGTCCCAGGGCACGTTGCGGTGCGTCGCGAGGTCGATGCGCGCGAGCGCGTCGGGAAAGCCCTTGTGCCATCCCGTCATCGTCGTGTTGTCGTAACAGACGTCGTGCAGATCCCAGCCGTAGACGACGTCGCAGAACCCGAAGCCGCCTTCGACGGCCGAGAAGAACTTGTCCTTGTGGATCGACTTGCCGCGCAGGATGCCGTCGATGTCGGCAACTGCTACCTTCACCCGTTCTCCGGGCGACTTTCTTACCGCGGCGAGGATCTGGGCAGGCGTGGCGGGCATCGGGCGTCTCCTGGCGCGACGGTTTTCATTATTGGCGAGTGCGATGCGAGCCGGAAGCAGCCGGGCGCACGCGACGCATTCTAGCCGATGGCCGCCCCGTAGAATCGCGCATCCTCCGGAGGTGGCCGCCCTTGTCCCGCACCACTGCACTCGTCGCGCTCCACGCCGCGGTCGCCTTGTTCGGCTTTGCGGCGCTGTTCGGCAAGTGGGTCGCGTTGCCGCCCGTGGAGATCGTGCTCGGCCGCACGCTCGTCGCCGCGGCGACGCTCGCGATCGTGCTGCGGGTTCAACGGCGGTCGCCGACCCGGCCCGGCTACGGCCTCGCGCTGAACGGCGGCCTGCTGGCGCTGCACTGGGTGACGTTCTTCGCCGCGGTCCAGTTGGCGGGCGTCGCGATCGCGCTGCTCGCTTTCGCAAGCTTTCCGGTGTTCGTGCTGGCGATCGAGAGCATCGAGCGGCGCAGGCCGCCGGATCGCGTCGAAGCGGGCGCGATCACGCTGGTCGTCGCCGGGCTCGCACTGCTCGTGCCCGAATACCGATGGTCGAGTGCCGCCTTGCAGGGATATGTCTGCGGGATTGCCTCGGGGCTCACGTTCGCGATCCTGACGGTGCGCGGCCGGCGCTTGGTCACCGGCCATGGCGCCGTGAATCTGGCGCTGTGGCAGAACGTGTTCGCCGCGCTGTGGCTCATGCCGTTCGCGCTCGCAGGTGCGGCGCCAGTCACGCCGACGGCTGCCGACGTCATGCTGCTCGTCGTGCTGGGCGTCGCGTGCACGGCGCTCGCGCACACGCTGTTCATCGCGTCGATGCGGCGCGTGTCGGCGCACACCGCGAGCGTGGTCAGCGTGCTCGAGCCGGTGTACGGCATCGCGCTCGCTGCCGTGCTGCTCGGCGAGCGGCCGGATGCGCGCACCGTCGTCGGGATGCTGCTGATCCTCACGGCTGCGTTGCTGGCGACGCGGCACGTGAAACGGTAGCATCGGGCCTTTGTCGCCGGATAGGACACGGATGGAAATCGGTATCGTGGGGCTGGGCCGCATGGGCGGCAACATGGCGCGGCGCCTGGCGCGCGCCGGCGTGCGCGTCGTCGGCTTCGATCCCGATGCGAAGCAGGTCGAAAAGCTGGTCGAGGAACGCGTGATCGAGGCAGCCGATTCGGTGCGCGCGGTGCCGCAAATGCTGTCGCCGCAGCGCATCGTTTGGCTGATGGTGCCGGCGGGCACCGCGACCGAGCTCGCGATCGAGGACGTCTGGCCCGAATTCAAGCCGGGCGACATCATCGTCGACGGCGGCAACGCCAACTACAAGGATTCGCAGCGGCGCGCGGCGGCGCTCGCCAGCGCGAGCATGCGTTTCGTCGATTGCGGCGTGTCCGGCGGCGTCTGGGGACTCGACAACGGTTATGCGCTGATGTTCGGCGCCGACAGCGAGGCGGCGCGCGCGGTCGAGCCCTACGCGAAAATCCTTGCGCCGTCGCCCGAGCGCGGCTGGCTGCACTGCGGGCCGCCCGGATCGGGCCACTTCGTCAAGATGATCCACAACGGCATCGAATACGGAATGATGCAGGCGTTCGCCGAAGGCTTTGCGCTGATGAAGAACAAGGCGGGCTTCGATCTCGACGTCGCCGCGATCGCTGAGATGTGGCGCCACGGCAGCGTGGTGCGCTCGTGGCTGCTCGACCTCACGGCCGAATTTCTCAAGGACGACGCCGATCTCGCGAACGTCGCGTCGGTGGTCGCCGATTCCGGCGAAGGCCGCTGGACCGTGCAGGAAGCGGTGGAGCAGGGCGTGCCCGCGCCGGTGCTCACGCTGTCGCTGATGGCGCGCTTCGCAAGCCAGGGCAAGGACGACTATGCCGGCAAGGTGCTCGCGATGATGCGCAAGAGCTTCGGGGGACACGCAGTCCAATCGGCACCCGGCGATTCCGGAGGTGGCGCGTGATCGTCGTGCTGATGGGTGTCTGCGGTTGCGGCAAGACTACAGTCGGCCGTGCGCTTGCCGGGCAACTCGCGTGGCCCTTCCACGACGCCGACGGCTTCCATCCGCCGGCCAACGTCGCCAAGATGGCTGCAAGCGTGCCGCTGACCGACGACGACCGCTGGCCGTGGCTCGATCGCATCGCGTCGGAGATGGGCGCGATCAATGACACGGGCGGGCATGCCGTATTGGCGTGCTCTGCGCTCAAGCAGGCGTATCGCGACCGCATCGCGAAGGCGGGTGACGTCCGCTTCGTCTTCCTGCGCGGCGACCACGCGACGATCGCCGCCCGGCTCGCCACACGCCAGCACGAGTACATGCCTGCGACATTGCTGCCGAGCCAGTTCGCGACACTGGAGGAGCCGGCCGACGCGCTCGTCGTCGACATCCGCGCCGACGTCGCGACACAGGTCGCCGCGATCCGGCGCGGCCTGGCCCTCGACGCGGCGGCGCACGCATGAAGTACCGCAAAGCGACGGAGGTTCTCCATCTGGGTCGCGACCCGCAGCGCTTTCTCGGCGCGATCAACACGCCGATCTTTCGCGCGACGACGATCCTGTTCCCGAAAGTCGAGGATCTCGAACAGGCGGTGCGCGGCGAGTACCCGCACCTGCACTATGGGCTGCACGGCCTGCCGACCGTCGTCGATCTGCAGAACGCGATCGCTGCGCTCGAAGGCGGTCACGCCGCGCTCGCGGTGCCGTCGGGACTCACCGCGACGACGTTCCCGCTGCTGGCGCTCGCCGAAGGCCGGCGATCACGTGCTCGTCACCGATGTCGTCTACGGGCCGACGCGGCGCTTCTGCGAGAACCACCTGCGCCGCCTCGGCATCGACGTCAGCTACTACGACCCGCTCGCGGGCGCCGCGATCGAGCGCGAGTTCCGGCCCAACACGCGGCTCGTGTTCACCGAGTCGCCGGGCTCGCTGACGTTCGAGGTGCAGGACATTCCGGCGATCGCGCAGGTTGCCCATGCGCGCGGCGCGAAGGTGATCCTCGACAACACGTGGGCAACGCCGCTCGGCTTTCGCGCATTCGATCACGGCGTCGATGTGTCGGTGCACGCCGCGACCAAGTACATCGGCGGGCATTCCGACGTGCTGCTCGGCGTGATCGTCGCCAACGCGGAGACGCATCCCGCGCTGCATCGGCTGTGGACCGACATGGGCGTTGCCGCGTCCACCGACGACTGCTTCCTCGGCCTGCGCGGACTGCGCACGCTCGCCGTGCGGATGGCGCGGCACCAGGAAAACGCGATGACGGTGGCGTCGTGGCTGCGCGCGCGGCCCGAGGTCGCGCGAAGTGCTCTATCCGGCGCTGGCCGGCGCGCGCGGGCACGATCTGTGGAAGCGCGATTTCACCGCGGCGTCCGGACTGTTCGGCGTGGTGCTGCAGCCGGTCGCGCGCGAGCGCGTCAACGCGATGCTGAACAGCTTCCGACTCTTCGGCATGGGCTGGAGCTGGGGCGGCTTCGAGAGCCTGATCATCCCGACGTTTCCGGAACGGTCGCGCTCGGTCACGCGCTGGGAGGCGGCGGGACCGTGCCTGCGCCTCGCGGTCGGCCTCGACGATCCGCACGATCTGATCGAGGACCTCGAGCGAGGATTTCGCGCGCTGGCCGGCTGAAGCCGGTCCCACAGGACGCCGCCGCGTCGCCATCCTGCGGTCAGGCTTCAGCCTGACGCCGCCGGCTCGTCGAACCCCAGATACACCGCCTGCACCTGCGCGTTGGCGCGGATCTCCGCCGGCGCTCCGCTCGCGATGATCGCGCCGCGATCGAGCACGATCACGCGGTCGGCGAACCCGAACACCATGTCCATGTCGTGCTCGGTGAACAGCACGGCGAGGCGGTCGCGATGCGCGAGCGTGGCGGCGAGGCGCATCAGGTCGGCGCGCATGCGCGACGGCCATGCCCGCAGTCGGCTCGTCCATCAGCAGCAGGCGCGGCGCCCCCGCGAGCGCCAGCGCCAGTTCGACGCGCTTCGCGTCGCCGTAGGTCAGCGTTGCGCAATGCGCAGTCGGCAAGCTCGGCGACGCCGACGCGCGCGAGGATGCGCATCGGCGGCTTCGCGCCGCGCGGGGGCGTCGCGCTCGATCCAGTCGCGGTCCATGCGCGCATGCGCGAGCAGCGCCATCTCGACGTTCTCGCGCACCGTCATCGACGCGAACGTCGCGGCGACCTGGAACGTGCGCGCGACGCCGCGATGCGCGCACCGCCGCGCGGCGCGAGGCCGTCGATGCGCGCGCCGTCGAGGCGCACTTCGCCGGAATCGGGTGCGAGCTGCCCGTTGATCAGGTTGAAGCACGTCGTCTTGCCGGCGCCGTTCGGCCCGATCAGCGCGACCAGTTCGCCGGCGGCGACGTCGAACGACACGTCGCGCACCGCGTGCACGCCGCCGAACGCCTTCGCGAGCCGCGTCGACGGCGAGCACGGGCGGCGCGGCTGCTCCGCGCATCCATCGGCGCACGCAGGACGCGCGCAACGCGCCGCCAAGCCCTGCGGAAACAGGAGCACGAGCGCCAGGATGCCCACGCCCACCATCGCGCGCCAATACTCCGTCGCGCGCGCGAGCGTGTCCTGCAGCCACGTGAACGCTGCGGCGCCGAGCACCGGCCCGAACAGCGCGTTGAGGCCGCCCAGCAGCACCATCACCAGCGCGTCGACCGAGCGCGGAATCGCCAGCGACTCGGGCGAGATGCTGCCCTTCGAGAACGCGAACAGCCCGCCGGCGAGGCCCGCGAACGCGCCGGCGATCGCGAAGCCGCGCCACTGCGTCGCGCGCACGTCGATGCCGATGCGCGGCGGCGCGCAGCGGCGAATCGCGCACGGCGCGCAGCGCGCGGCCGAAGGGGCTGCGGACGAGCGCGTAGAGCGCGAGCAGCGCCAGCGACGATCACGACGAACGCGAACGCAGTGTAACGGCTTGCGGCCGCGAGCCACTCGGGCGGCCACACGCCGACGATCCCGTTCGAGCCGCCGGTCACCGCGTCCCACTGGAACGCGATCGACCAGGTGATCTGCGCGAACGCGAGCGTCAGCATCGCGAGATAGACGCCGGCGAGCCGCACGCAGAACCAGCCGAAGACGAGCGCCGCCGCCAACGCGGCGACCGGCGCCAGCACCAACGCGCAGGCCGAACGGCAGCCCGCCTTGTCGGCGAGCGCCGCGGCATACGCGCCCACGCCGAAATACGCGGCGTGGCCGAACGACGTCATGCCGCCGGTGCCGGTGAGGAATTGCAGGCTGGCGGCGAACAGCGTGGCGATCAGGATGTCCGTCGCCAGCACGCGCGCGTAGTCGTCGCGCAGTGAGCGGCAGCAGCACGAGCACCGCGATGGCGAGGCAGCGATCCAGGCCTCGCGCGGCCCCGGCGCGGTCGACGAGCGCGCGCTGCTCGGGCAGCGGCGTGGTCACCGGCGCGGCGGCGCGGCGTGCCCAGCAGGCCATGCGGCCGCACCGCCAGCACGACCGCCATCACGACGAATTCGGCGACCAGCGTCAGCTTGGGAAACGCGATCGTCGTGCCGAACACGTCGACCGTGCCGAGCGCGATGCACAGCGCCTTGGTCAGCGCGATCATCAGCGCGGCGAGGAACGCGCCGGGGATCGAGCCCAGTCCGCCGACGACGGTGACGACGAACGCGTCGGCGATGATCGCGAGGTCCATGTCCAGGTTCGCCGGCTCGCGCGGCAACTGCAGCGCGCCGGCCAGGCCTGCGAGGAACGCGCCGAGCGCGAACACCGCCGTGTACAGGCGCGCCTGGTCGATGCCGAGCGCTGCCGTCAGCGCGCGGTTTTCCGACGCCGCGCGCACGACGACGCCAAAACGCGTGCGCGTCACCAGCCAGGTCAACAGCGCGAGCACCACCGGGCCGACGACGATGAGGAAGAGGTCGTATTCGGGGACGGCGCGGCCGAGGATCGTCACCGCGCCGTCCAACCCGGGCGCGCGCGGGCCGAGGAGGTCTTCGGCGCCCCAGACCGCGAGCGCGACGTCGCGCACGATCAGCACGACGCCGAACGTCGCGGTCAACTGCAACAACTCAGGCGCATCGTAGAGGCGCTTGAGCAGCAGCGCCTCGATCAGCGCGCCGATCACCGCGACTGCCAGCGCGGCAACCACAACTGCTGTCCAGAACGCGAGCGGTCCGCGGCCGAACGAATCCGTCAGGAACGCGCCGGCACTGTACGCGATGTACGCGCCCAGCATGTACAGCGAGCCGTGCGCGAAGTTGACGACGCGAGTGACGCCGAAGATGAGCGTGAGACCCGCGGAAACGAGGAAGAGCGCGGAGGCCGAGGCGAGGCCGTTGAGAAGCTGGATTGCGAGCGAAGCTGCGCTCACGCAGGATGGCCGGCCGAAGCCGGCCCCACAAGGGCTCGAGAGGCCCCTGCCGCGTTCACTCCGCCGGGCGCATCTTGCGCACGACCTCGTCGTCGGGCTGGTAATCCTTGCCGTCGGCGTACTTCCAGTCGACCATCACGCCCTTGCCGTCCTTGACCGCCGTACGGCCGACGTAGGCGCCCATCGTCGACTGGTGGTCGATCGGGCGGAACGTCACCTTGCCGAACGGGGTATCGACGTCGAGGTTGCGCATCGCGACGACGAGTTTTTCGCTGTCGGTCGAGTTGGCCTTCTTGAGCGCCGCCGCAGCAGCCTTGACCGCGCTGTAGCCGACCACCGAACCCAATCGCGGATAGTCGTTGAACTTCGCCTGGTAGGCATCGCGGAAACGCTTGTGCGCCGGCGTGTCGATCGCGTACCACGGGTAGCCTGTGACGTACCATCCCACCGGCGCCTCGTCCTTCAGCGGGTCGAGATACTCGGGCTCGCCACCGAGCAGGTTGAACACCGGGCGATCCTTGAACAGGCCGCGCAACTGCCCCTCGCGGACGAAGCGCGCGAGGTCGGGCCCGAACAGCGACGAGAAGATCGCGTCGGGCTGCGCGTCGATCAGCGCCTGCACGACCGGGCCGGCGTCGATCTTGCCGAGCGGCACCGCCTGCTCGACGAACTCGAGCCCGCCCGACTGGAGGAACAGCATCTGCTTCTTGAACGCGGCCGTTGCCGATTGCCCGTACTCGTAATTCGGATACACGATCGCCCAGCGCTTCTTGCCGAGCTTCGCGGCTTCGGGCACGAGCATCGCCGTCTGCATGAACGTCGACGCGCGCAGGCGGAACGTGTACTTGTTGCCCTGGTCCCAGACGATCTTGTCGGTCAACGGCTCGGCGGCGATGAACAGCACCTTGCGCTGGCGCGCGAGGTCGGCGACGGCAAGGCCGACGTTCGACGCGAAGGTCCCCATCAGCAGCGTCACCTTTTCGCGCGCGAGCAGCTCCTCGGCTACGCGCACGGCGTCGCCGGGCGTGCCGTTGTCGTCGCGCGTGATCACTTCGATCGGCCGGCCGTTGATGCCGCCCGCCGCGTTGATCTCGGCCTGCGCGAGCTCCATCCCCTTCTTGTACGGCTCGAGGAACGCGGGGAACTGCTTGTAGCTGTTCAATTCGCCGATGCGGATCGGCTGCGCATGCGCGGAGAAGGAAAGGCTGGCGGCGCCGATAGTGGCAAGCGCGGCGAGCGAAGAGATGATGCGATTCATGGCGATTCCAACTCCGTGCCGGTCAGGGACGCCCACAACGCCGGAAGGGTGTTGCGCGTTGACGCGGGGTGCATTCGACGCTGTCGCGCATGGTAGCAGGACGGACTCGACGCCACGGGCCTAAGCTTATGCTCGCGCAGCCGCTGTCGCCGCACTTGCCCGGCGCGGTAAACTCAACGGTTTTGCGCCTCGCGCCGTCCACAGTTCGTTCATGCTGAATCCTGCCTTCGCGCTCGAATTTGCCGACCTCTATTCGTCGGAGGGGGCGGCACGCCTCGACGCGCAGTTCGTCGCGCAGCTGCGCGAGGCTGACAAGACTCTGGCGGATCGCCTGGTCACCGCGCGCGCGGCGCCGGACGCGCTTGCGCGCAAGGACGAGTCCGCGCTGCTGATCGACGTCGCCCCGCACGTCGAGGACTTCATCGCGCAACTGTTCGGCATCGAGCCCGAAGTACGTGCCCTCGAGGCGCGCCACCACGCGCTGGCGCCGCTGTTTGCCGTCAAGCGCCAGTTCGTCCAGCGCAAGGCGATGAACGCGTACAAAGCGGACGCCGCCACACTGATCGACGGACCCGCGCTGCGCGCCGAGCTCGACGGCATGCTCGGCGCCCCGGTCGGCGTCAAGGCGTTCGAGCTCGCGTTCGCGGACGCGGTCACCGCGTGGCAGAGGGACGAGGCCGCGCACGCGACAGAGCTCGACCTCGCGACGCGCTACGCCGCGTGGGCCGCGCACACGTCGGCCGGCAAGGCGTTGCACAAGGGCGGCACGCTGTTCCGCGCACCGCGCAAGCTCGACATGCTGAAGCTGGTGCCGCTGGCGCAAGTGGACGTCCATGGCGTCCCCGCGTGGCGCCTGCCCGACGAGCATCCGCTGCGACGGCGCGAGGGCTTCGCGCTGACCGACCGTGGCACCGATTTCGAAGGCGGCCTCGCCGAGGCGCACTACTGCATCTGGTGCCACGAGCAGGGCAAGGATTCATGTGCGCATGGGCTGCCGGAAAAGAAGCCGGCGGACGGCAGCGTACTCGACAACCCCTACAAGAAGAGCGTCTTCGGCGTCACGCTCGCCGGCTGCCCGCTGGAAGAAAAGATCTCCGAATTCCACAAGCTGCGCGCCGAAGGCTGGGCGATCGGCGCGCTGGCGATCATCTGCGTCGACAATCCGCTGGTGGCGGCGACGGGACACCGGATCTGCAACGACTGCATGAAGGCGTGCATTTTCCAGAAGCAGGATCCGGTCGACATACCGCAAAGCGAGACGCGCACCCTGAAGGATGTGCTCGCGCTGCCGTGGGGCTTCGAGATCTACTCGCTCCTCACCCGCTGGAACCCGCTCAATCTCGCGCGACCGCTGCCGAAAGCGGCGACCGGCAAGCGCGCGCTGGTCGTCGGCATGGGCCCGGCCGGATTCACGCTGGCGCATCACCTGCTGAACGACGGCCATACCGTCGTGGGCATCGACGGCCTCAAGATCGAGCCGCTCGCCGCGACGCTTTCGGGTGTCACGCCGCTCGGTGCGCGCGTTCCGTTCGAGCCGGTACGCGACTTTGAATCGCTCAACGATCCGCTCGACGATCGTGTGATGGCAGGCTTCGGTGGCGTCGCCGAGTACGGCATTACCGTGCGCTGGGACAAGAACTTCCTCAAGGTCATCCGGATGCTGCTGGAGCGCCGCGACGCGTTCGCGCTCTACGGTGGCGTGCGCTTCGGCGGCACGCTCACTGTCGACGACGCGTTCGCGCTGGGTTTCGACCACGTCGCGCTCGCCGCGGGCGCGGGGAAGCCGACGGTGCTCGAACTGCCGCACGGTCTCGCCAACGGGGTGCGGACCGCCTCCGATTTCCTGATGGCGCTGCAGCTCACCGGCGCCGCAAAGACCGATTCGCTCGCCAACATGCAGGTGCGGCTGCCGGTCGTGGTGGTGGGCGGCGGCCTCACGGCGATCGACACCGCGACCGAATCACTCGCGTACTACGCCGTGCAGGTCGAGAAATTCCTCGCGCGGTATGACGAGCTCACCGCCGTTTCCGACGCCGCGACGGTCGAGGCGAAATGGACGCCGGACGAGCGCGAGATCGCCTACGAATTCCTCGCGCATGCGCGGGCGCTGCGCGCCGAGCGTGCGAAGGCGCATGCCGAAGGACGGCCGACGCGGATCGCCGAGCTGATCGACGCTTGGGGTGGCGTCACCATCGCCTATCGCCGGCGATTGATCGACAGCCCGTCGTACACGCTCAATCACGAAGAGGTGGAAAAGGCGCTGGAGGAGGGCATCCGCTTCGCCGAGGGGTTGACGCCGCTTGCGATCGAGGTCGATGCGCGCGGGACGCGCGTCCGGTCTCGCGGTGTCCGCGCATCACAACGACGGCGACGGCGTCTGGCACGAGTTCGCGCGCGCCACGCTTCCCGCGCGGACGATCCTCATCGCCGCCGGCACGCAGCCCAACACGGTGCTCGCGCGCGAGGACGCGGCGCACTTTCACCTCGACGGCAAGTACTTCCAGTTGCTGGACGAGCAGGGCGCGCCAGTGAAGCCCGTCAAGGGCCTCGCCAAGCCGGCGCATCCTGCCGTCATCACCGATCTGCGTGCCGACGGCCGCGCGGTCAGCTTCTTCGGCGATCTGCATCCGTCGTTCCACGGCAACGTCGTCAAGGCGATGGCCAGCGCACGCACCGGTTATCCCATCGTGTCGCGGATGCTGGCGCGCGTGCCGGCGGCATCGCGCGAATCGATGGCCGCGTTCTTCGCGGTGCTCGATCGCGACCTGCGCGCCACGGTCGAGCGCGTCGAACGCCTGACCCCCACGATCGTCGAAGTCGTCGTGCGCGCGCCCGCGGCCGCACGGCGCTTCCAGCCGGGACAGTTCTACCGGCTGCAGAATTACGATTCGCTCGCCGCCGTGCGCGCAGGCACGCGCATGGCGATGGAAGGCCTCGCGCTGACCGGCGCGTGGGTCGACCGCGAGCGCGGGCTCGTGTCGACGATCGTGCTCGAAATGGGCGGATCGTCGGATCTGTGCACGGAACTGCGCGAAGGCGAGCCGGTGATCCTGATGGGTCCGACCGGGTCGCCGACCGAAATCGCCGGCGGCGAGACGGTGCTGCTCGCCGGCGGCGGGCTCGGCAACGCGGTGCTGTTCTCCATCGGCCGCGCGTTCCGCGAAGCGGGCTCGAAGGTGCTCTATTTCGCCGGTTATCGGCGCAGTGTCGATCGCTACAAGGTGGCCGAGATCGAGGCGGCTGCCGACGTCGTCGTCTGGTGCTGCGACGAGCCGCCGGCGTTCCCGCCCGACCGTCCGCAAGACCGCACGTTCGTCGGCAACATCGTCGAGGCGATGCGGGCGTACGCCGAAGGGCGCCTCGGCGCGCAGGCAATCCCGCTTGGCGATTGCGACCGCATCATCGCGATCGGCTCGGACCGGATGATGGCGGCGGTCGGCGCCGCCCGGCACGGCGTGCTGAAGCCGTATCTCAAGGCGAAGCATCATGCCGTCGCGTCGATCAACTCGCCGATGCAATGCATGATGAAGGAGATCTGCGCGCAGTGCCTGCAGCCCCATCGCGATCCGGTGACCGGCGCGCTCTCCTACGTCTTCTCCTGCTTCAACCAGGACCAGCCGATCGATCGCGTCGATTTCGCCGCGCTGAACGCGCGCCTCGCCCAGAATGCCGTGCAGGAGAAGCTGACGGCGCAGTGGATCACGCACTGCCTGTCGTCGTAGCGCGCGGGCCGTTCCGATGCCCGTCACCGAATCCAGCGTCGCGGTCCAGGAACGTTCGGTCATGATCATGACCGACGACGGCGTGACGCTGTCGGGCCTTTGGGTCACGCCGCCGTCGGGATTGCCGAACCCCGCAATGGCCGTCGTCGTCGCCTGCGGTGCCGGCATTCCGGCTCGCTTCTATCATCGGCTGGCGCGCCATCTCGCCGGGCGTGGCGCAGCGGTATTGACGTTCGACTACCGCGGCATTGGCGCATCGCGCGAAGGCAGCCTGCGGCGCATGACGAGCGGGATGGACGACTGGGCTGTCCGCGATCTCGGCGCCGCATTGACGCTCGCGGGGTCCACCTATCCGGGCGCAACGCTCGGTGTCGTTGCGCACAGCGTCGGCACCATGCTGGTCGGCGCAGCGTCTGGGGCGGCGCGAGTGTCGCGCTGCGTGTTCCTCGGCGCCCACACCGGATATTGGCGCGACTACCACGCGAAATGGCGCGTGCCACTGTTCCTCGTCTGGCATGCGTTCATGCCTGTGGTGACGCGCACCGTCGGGTACTTTCCCGGTCGCGCACTGAGTCTCGGTGAAGACTTGCCGCGCCAGGTCGCCCACGATTGGGCGCGCCGGCGCCGTCCTGCGCTGATCCGCTCGCGCCGCGACCAGCAGCGGTTCGGCCCGTACGTCGCGCGCTACGCGGAATTCCGCGCCGCGACGCTGTCGATCTCGATCACCGACGACGCCTTCGCTCCGCCGCCGGCAGCCGAGCGGCTGCTCGCGATGTATCCGAGCCTGGCGGCGACACGCGAGTCCGTCACGCCGGCGAAGTTGGGCGTCAAGCGCCTCGGGCACTTCGGCTTCCTGCGGCGGCCGTCGGGCGAGTACTTCTGGCGGCGCGCGGCTGACTGGCTGCTGCCGGACGCTCACTGAATGAAACGGCCCGCAGTTGCGCGGGCCGAGGTGTGAGCGGCGTTTCGACTATCGCAGCTTTCGGCGCGCGAATCCAAGTCCGGCGAGGCCCAGGGTGACCAAGGCCAACGAGGCTGGTTCGGGCACCGTGCTTACGGCACTGACGGCGCGAAAAATCAGCCCCGCGTCCACGATTCGCCCTGGAAGATCGTGGTTGTTGCGCTCAGCGTCACCGCACCCCCTGAATCACAAAAACTGAAGTCGCCCAAACAAAAGCCGGCCGAGATCACATCGGTGCCAGCAGTTTGGTGGAGCAACCCCAACACGATCGGGCCGGAGAACGCCGTCGGCAATGCCACCTCTTGCAGGACCGTCAACGTACCCAGCACGAAATCCTGTCGTAAGAACCTCACGACAGGTGCATTCAAGATGGACGACCAGGCCACTCGAATTTCGACGACGTCGTTCTGGCCTCCATCCGTCAAGCGCACGCCATAGCTGTCGTTGATCCCTGGGGTCACGTAGTCAAACAATCCCAGGACATCGAATGTCGAGTTCTGCTTGAGGCCGTTGACCGTGTCGTTCGAGTCGTTATTGGTTTGGGGGAGAGGGGGAGAGACGCCGAGATTCTTTTCGATGTAGAACTGATCGATGTAGGCCGTGAACGGCGTCGCCTGCGACGCACAACTCGCGACCACGAACGCCGCTGCCAGTAGCCTGGAAGCACACCTTCCCCGTTTGCCCCGCGATTGCAACGACATGCGATTCCCCCTGATGCTGCGGTTGGCGGTACGACCACGGGCATTTCGAGCGATGCCTCGTGGGCCATATTCCGTCCCCCGAGCGTGAGAGGGCGTTTGCGCAGTCACGCAATAGGCGCGCCATTGCTACAACCTGTTGTATTCAAGCTATGCTTCTATGTTCGCCGTCACGCTAAGCAAACTGTAAAGATTTGGGCGCAAACAATTGATCGGACCGTCCGCAGCAGCCTGTAGTACACTGTTTTGAGGGGAGTCACGTGGGGGCGAATCACGTGGGTTCGATCGGTACGCAATCTTGGGAGAGAGATTCCGCCGGTTCTTCGTGTGCCGGACTGACTGAATCCAACGGTCAGCATCGGCGCCGACCTGACCGACTTGCGGGTCAACTCCAGCCGCGAGACGCTTCCGGTCTCGTGGAAGTTTTCATACGCGCCGGACTCATCTTCGCGCTTGCGGTGCTCTGCCATCAGGTCTACGGGCGGGCAGCCGCGCAAGCTGGTCGTGGTTCCTTCGATTTCTTAGCCAGCCGACGTTCGATGCTTCGAGGATCTGCTCCGCGAGACACATCGATTCGTAAACTTGAGGAGACAACGATGAGAACAAATACGACTTGGCTGTCGCGGGTAATTGTGATGGTTGCATTGGGGCTCGCCTTCGCGGGCGCCGCGTTGGCGCAGACGACGACCGTCGACACGCGCAATTTCGAGGTGATCTCGGTCGATGGCAACAAGCTCGTCGTCCGCGACGAGAGAGGCACGCATGAGTTGACGGTGCCCGACGATTTCCGCTTCACGGTCGACGGCAAGAAGATGGCCGTTTCGGAGCTGAAGCCGGGGATGAAGGGAACGGCGATCGTCACGACGACGACCACGATCAAGCCGGTCGTCGTCACCGAAGTGCGCGAGGGGGATGTTCTGCGCGCGTCCGAGATGTCGATGACCGTGCGTGAGGCCAATGGCACCGTGCGCCGGTTCACGCAGGGCCAGCTGGATACGCGCGGCGTCCAGATCGTCAAGGACGGAAAGCCGATCCGGGTTTCCGACCTCAAGCGCGGCGACAAGATAACGGCGACCATCATCACGGACGCTGCACCGGTCGTGCTGACCGAGCAGGAAGTGCAGGCCACGCTCGCCGAGTCCGCCGCGACGCAGGTGGCGGCGGCCACAGCCGCCGCGCAGCCCGCGACACCAGCCGCCTCCGCTCCGGCACCGGCCGCTCAAGCACCGGCCGCTCAGCCACCCGCGTCCCCTCCGCCGAGCGCGCCCCAGCCCGCATCGCCGCCGGCCGAAGCCTCCGGCATGGGTCTGACGTGGTGGGTAATTGCCGTGCTGATCGCGGTGGCGCTGTTTGTCTTCTTGCGCCGGCGAAAAGCGCCGTAAGCGTCTTTGCCGGGCTCGCGCGATACCGCCGGCGGAGATGACATGTGCGGAAGTCCGCTTCCATATGTCGCAATTCACCAATACAGGAGTGCGAAAATGAACATGACCGGATTGGGCCGCATTCTTGTGGGCGCAACTCTCGCGCTCGTATGGCAAACCTCAGTTGCGGCCGGGGCGGACGAGCTCGCCCGCGATGCGAACGCAAGCTTGCAACAGCTCTATGCGAGTGTTCCGGCTGCCAAGGCGCTCGGTTCGAGCGCGCAGGCTGTTCTGGTGTTTCCCAAGGTCACCAAGGCTGGCCTCGGCGTGGGCGGTCAGTATGGTGAAGGTGCGCTGCTCCAGAAAGGCAAGGCAGTCGGGTATTACAACACCACGGGCGCGTCGGTCGGGCTGCAGGCCGGTGCACAGCAATTCGGCTATGCGATGTTTTTCATGAACGCCAACGCTCTGGCGCAGCTCGACAAGGCCGGCGGGTTCGAGGTCGGGGTCGGTCCGAGCGTCGTCGTGATGGACGAGGGCAAGGCGAAGACGATGACCACCACGACCGCGAAGGACGACATCTATGCCTTCATTTACGGCCAGAAGGGGCTCATGGCCGGACTCGGCATTCAGGGCAACAAGATCACCAAGATCACTCCCAAATAGGCCGAGCGTGTCGATGCAATCGCGACGGAGCAATTTGGGGGCGGCGAACCGATAATTTTGGTGGCCATGAGTGCATCCGTCGCGAAGGAGAGAAATAGATGGCCCCGAAGCTTTTCGCGGAGTTTCTTGGAACGTTCCTGCTGGTGCTGGGGGGCTGCGGAAGCGCTGTGCTCGCTGCTGGATTTCCCGCGCTCGGCATCGGCTTCACCGGCGTATCGCTGGCATTCGGCCTCACCGTGGTAGCCGGGGCCTACGCCTTCGGTCCGATTTCCGGCGGCCACTTCAATCCCGCGGTGTCTGTGGGACTGTGGGCAGGCGGACGCTTCCCGGGAAACCTGCTCCTGCCGTATATCGTCGCGCAAGTGATCGCCGCGATCGTCGCTGCCGGCGTGCTCTATCTGATCGCGAGTGGCAAGCCGGGATTCGAGATAGGCGACTTTGCGTCGAACGGGTACGGCGAGCATTCACCCGGCAAGTACGGATTGGCGTCCGCGCTGATTTGCGAAGTCGTGATGACGTTGATGTTCCTGTTGGTGATACTGGGATCGACGCATACGCGCGCAACGGTCGGTTTCGCGGGATTCGCGATCGGTCTGACGCTCACGCTGATCCATCTGATCAGCATCCCGGTCACCAATACGTCGGTCAATCCGGCGCGGAGCACCGGTCCCGCGCTGTTCGTCGGCGGCTGGGCGCTGTCGCAGCTGTGGCTGTTCTGGCTCGCGCCGATCGCGGGCGCGCTGATCGCGGGCTTCGTCCATCGCGGGCTGTTGGAGTCCGATGTGGCGGAACCGCCCATCTCTGGTCGGCAGAAACGGCCCAAGTGAAAAATCGTATGCGACGGTGCTCTGGTCGACCGCTCTTGCGTGCCCCGACACCGACCGTGTCACTCAATCCTTGATCCAGGAGAAACGAAATGATGGTTCCCCTTCGCATTGCCCTCCTGTCGTTCTGTTCCGCGGCGACCATTGCCGTGGCGCAGCCTGCGCAGATCACCGACGCCGCCATAACAGGTGACGTCACCACCATCAAGGCCAAGGTGAACGCGGTCGATCTCGCGAAGAGAGAAGTCACGCTCACGGGTCCGCTCGGCCGCACCGTGACGCTCACCGTGGGCGACCAGGTGAAGAATCTCGCACAGGTGAAAGCCGGTGACGATCTCGTCCTCAAGTACACGGAGGCGTTGTCGGTCGACCTTCGCAGAGGCGGCACGCCGGGACGCGAAAAGACACAGACGACGTCGCCGATCATCACATCCCAACCGGGAGCGAACCCGGCCGCGATGAAGGGGCGCCAAACCACGATCACGGCGACGGTGGAAAAGGTCGACCCCAAGCGCCAGGTTGTGCTGCTGCAGGGACCTGGTGGACGCTACGTGGAAGTCAAGGTCAAGAGCGCCGACGCGTTCAAGGACATCAAGGTCGGCGACATGGTCGACGCCGTCTACACCGAGGCGATACTGCTCGAAGTGGTGACGCCCAAGTAACGGCGCAGGTCACGCTTCCCGCGCAACCGCGCGAACATCCGCGCGTCAGGCGGGAAGCGCCCGACGTTTCTCAGCCGCGATGCGCGGGCGGCGTTCCGCCCAGGCCTTGGACGTCCGGGAGCCGGGCGAGCACACGATCCTCGGGATTCGAATACGACAGCTCGACCGCGCGATCCAGAAGCTCGAGCTCGGTGTCGATCCACGGGCGGCGATGCTCGGGAAGTACGCGTCCGACGTCCTCGAGCAGCGCGCGCATGCGCCGCGCGACCTGCATGTTGGATGCGCCGCAGGCTCGTATCTCCCTGCACGCGAGGTGGACGAAGTCCTCCCAGTTCGGCGTACGGAAGATCACCCGCGCCAGCCCCGCGTCGTCGCAGACGACTTCGCCGCGCAGCTGGTGCTTGCCCAGGAAGCGCAGGAGGCGATGAACCTGATCGATGGCGAGCACCGCCGTCGTCGGATCGTTGATCGCGGGCGACAGCGCCTTGAGGGCGATATCCACCAGGATGCGGAAGGCGAACATGGGATCCTGCTCGAGCGTGCGCTCGGCGCCCATCGCCACCGTCGCGCGAAGGCTCGCGTCGTCGATCGCGGCCGTGCCGCCGTACAAGTCGAACAGGGGGTCGTCCGCGGCGACGAAGTCGCCCACCTGCGGCACGACCTCGACCACGCCGCCATGGCGGCTGGCAAGCTTGACCAGCGTCTTGAGGTCGACCGCGAGCACGATGCCCGCTTTCGCGTTGTGCAGGATCGTGCGCGCCGGCACGCCGAGCTGCGAGCGAAGCGGCCGTGCATCGACTATCACCTCCGCCGTGCGCGCGGGGTACACCGAGCGGATGACCTCCACGCCTTCGTCGCCGACGCTCGCCACCACGCTTACCGGGCGGAGGAGGCGGGCCGCGTAGTCGATGAGGAACAGGAAAACGGCGATGCACGCGACGCCGAGCGTCGCAGTCAGCATGGCCACGAGCTGATGCACCGCGGCTTCGACGCGATTGAGCGCCATCACAGCGAAGACCAGCGTGAACACGAACAGCCCGACGCTGTAGCGGACGACGTTATCGCGCAGCAGGAGGGTGGCGATGATCCTCGGCGTGAGCTGTCCACCGGCGACCTGGATCGCCACCAGCAGCGAACCGAACGTGAACACGATGAACGACAGGGTCAGCGTAATGACCGTCTGATACAGCCCCGCGGCCCCGGCGGGCGCGATCTCGGTGAGCTTCCAACCGAGCCACGCATCGAGGATGCGCAGCAGCGGCGCCACGGCGAACACGATCGCGATGGCGAAGAGGGGGACGGTCCAGAGCGCCGACTTGAGATAGCTCGTTGCGCGATAGAGCCGGTCCCAGCGCAGCTTGCGCAGGAGCGTTTGCCAAGTGCCACGCGAGTTCACGACAGCGCGACGCGCTTGCGGCGCTTGTTGTGCGTCTTGCTATTGCGAATCGCAGTTGCGGCAAGCGGCATATCGACACGCTCCGGACGTGCGCACCCCTAGGCGATGCCAACTATACCTAACCTTGCCCCGGTCCTAGCCCCGGCTGCAGACGATCGTTGGCGGAGCATTGTGTTCGAGTGCCGTCGCCGCCTCAGCGCAGGGCTCGCCGCGATCCTCGCCGCGCTGTTCAAGGCGCTGCTATGACACTACCGCGGAGGACGCCATGGAAATCCCGTTTGGATCGCTAGCCGCAGCGGTGGTGTTTGCATGCGCCTACCTTGTCGGCGGCGGGTTCGGCGCGTCCGAGGCCGGCGAGCGATTCTGGTCGCGCCGCCGCTTCCTCTCGGCGGCGGCGGGCATTTCGGTCGCCTACATTTTCATCGACGTACTGCCCGAGCTCGAATTCCAGCGCAAGGTCGTCGTCAAGGCGGCTGGAGAGGGGCTCCTCTTCGCCGAGCAGCGCATCTACATGCTCGCGCTGCTGTCGTTCGTCGTCATCTACGGTCTCGAGCACATGGTACTGGTGACTCGCGGGCGCCGCCGCGACACGGTCGCGGCGGGCGAGGCCGACGCCGTTTTCTGGCTGCAGCTCGCCGGGTACGCCGCGTACAGCGCGTTGATCGGCTATCTCGTGATCGAGCGGGCGGAGCGCGGCGTGCTGCCGCTCGTCGCCTACACGTTCGCGATGGCGGTCCACTTCCTGATCGTCGACCACGCACTCGACGAGGAACACGGGCGCGCGTATCGGATGCTGGGACGCTGGCTGCTGGCGGCCAGCGTTCTCGTCGGCTGGCTGGTCGGTGTCGTGGCACCGCTTTCCGAGGTCGCCGTGGCGCGGCTTTTCGCGGTCCTCGCCGGCGGGGTCGTCATCACGAGCCTGCGCGCCGAACTGCCCGACGACCGGGAAGGGCGCTTCTGGCCATTCTGTTTCGGCGCCGTCATCTTCGCCGCGGTGTTGCTCGTCGCCTGAGTCGATTCCGGGTGGCGCGAACCGATCGACAACCCGTTCGAGCCGAAAGTGTTACCCATGTCTCCGGTATAAGCCGTTACCTATCCAAACGGAATAGACCAAGGGGTATTTGGTGCCGGTAGAGGGAGTCGAACCCCCGACCTTCGCATTACGAATGCGCTGCTCTACCAACTGAGCTACACCGGCATCCTGCATTTGACGCGCTGGCCCGCCGGGAACCCGGCGAGCGGCAAGCCTTCAATTATAGCAGCGTCGGCTCCGCGGGCCAAACCCGCTAACGCCCCGCGGTGAAGCGAAGTGTGGCCACGAGCCCGGAGAGGCCGTTCCAGAGAATCTGCACGCCGATGCACAGCAGGATGAACGCCATCAGCCGTGAAACGATGACGGTGCCGACGTCGCCCAGCCGGCGCAGCAGCCGATCGGCATACCGATAGCAGAGGAACACCGTCATCACGACGATCAGGATGCCGAGCACGTGCGCGATCGACGTCGTGATCAGCGCGCGCACATCGACGGCGGGGTTCGCGCCGAGCGTGATGGCGACCGAGATCGAGCCCGGCCCGACGGTCAGCGGCATCGTCAGCGGATAAAACGCGCGGCGCGCAAGGTCCGTCGGGTTGTTGGCGCGCGCAGCATCCTGTGCGGCCGTCGGTGGCCGGTCCGGCTCATTCAGCAGGTTCCATCCCATCGCGCAGACCACTGCGCCGCCCGCCGTCTGCACTGCGGGGATCGACAGGCCGAAGAAATCGAGCACGTACGCGCCGATGAACGTCGACACGACCAGCAGCACGAAGCAGTTGATGGCGACCCGGCGAGCCAGATCGTCGTGCTCGGCGGACGTCAGGTCGGCCGTCTTCGCGAGGAAGATCGGCGCACCGCCCAGCGGATTGACGATCGGCAGCAGCGCCGCAACGGCCAGCAGCAGCGGCTCAAGAAACTGCCGGACTTCCGGGGCGAGCGGGGTCATCGGGCGGGGACATTAGCACGCGAGGGCTCGACTGTGCCGCTACACTGGCGTACCGAAACCTTCCGGTGCGTCATGGCCGCCACCCGCACACTGTTCGGATTTCACGCCGTCACCGCGCGCCTCCGTGCTCATGCGTCGTCCATGCATGCGCTGTACGTCGCCGGTGCACGGCAGGACGCGCGGATGCGCGATCTGGTCACTCGCGCGACGACAGCCGGGATCGCGGTGCACACGGCCGACGATGCGCGCCTCGCGCAGCTCGCGGGCCATCACCAGCATCAGGGCGTGGTCGCGATCGTCGACGCGGCGCTGCCGCATGTAACGCTCGACGACGTGCTCGAGCATCCAGCCGAGCCGCCGCTGATCGTCGTGCTCGACGGGGTCACCGATCCGCACAACCTCGGCGCGTGCATGCGCAGCGCCGACGCCTTCGGCGCGCAGGCGGTCGTCGTGCCGAAGGATCGTGCTGTGGGGCTCAACGCGACCGTCGCCAAGGCCGCGAGCGGCGCGGCCGATACCGTGCCGCTGATCGCGGTCACCAATCTCGCGCGCGCGCTGCGGGACATGAAGGAGCGGGGCGTCTGGATTCTCGGTGCGGACGCCGGCGGCGAAAGCCTGTTCGACGCGGATCTCACCGGGCCGATCGCCTGGGTGCTCGGCGCCGAGGGCAGCGGACTGCGCCGCCTGACGCGCGAATCGTGCGACCGCATCGTCGGCATTCCGCTGACCGGCAGCGTCGAGAGCCTCAACGTCTCGGTCGCGACCGGCATCTGCCTCTACGCGACGCGGCGGGCGCGCGCCGCAAAGCCCGCCTGACCGGCGCGCGTCGCGCCGCGCAAAAAAGCAAACGCCCCGCGAGCGGGCCTGCGGGGCGTCGGTTGCGCGCGGCCGCGGCGCTTATTCCTTGATGTCGACGCCGTAGAACGTGTGGCGGCCGAATGGCGAGAGCTTGAAGTCCGTCACTTCCTTGCGGACAGGCTTCAACTGCACCGCGTGCGCCATGGTGAACCACGGCGCCTGCTCCTTGAAGATCACCTGTGCCTTGCCGTAGAGGTCGGCACGCTGTTTCTGGTCGGACAGCGTTTTCGCTTTCTGGATGAGATCCTCGTAAGGCTGGTAGCAGAACTTCGCGACGTTGCTGCCATTGGCCTTCGCCGACTCGCAGCCGAGCAGCGTGGCGAGGAAGTTGTCCGGGTCGCCGTTGTCGCCGGTCCAGCCCAGCATGCCCATCTGATGCTCGCCGTTCTGCATCCGCTTGCGGTATTCGCCCCACTCGAACGTCTTGATCTCGGCGGTGATGCCCACCTTCGCGAGGTCCGCCTGGATCAGCTCGGCGATGCGCTTGGCGTTGGGGTTGTACGGGCGCTGCACGGGCATCGCCCACAGATCGGTCGGGAAGCCGTTCGTGTAGCCGGCTTCGGCCAGCAGCTTCTTCGCCGCCGCCGGATCGTATGGGTCGTCCTTGATCGCGTCGTTGTACGACCATTGCGTCGGCGGGATGGGATTTTTCGCCGCCACGCCCGCGGACAGGTACACAGCGTCGATGATCGCCTTCTTGTCGATCGCCATGTTGACGGCCTTGCGCACACGCACGTCGTCGAACGGTTTCTTCGTCGTGTTGTAGGCGAGATACCCGACGTTGAGACCAGGCTGCTCGAGCACCTGCACATTCGGATCCTTGCGGATCGCGTCCAGATCAGCCGGATTCGGATACGGCATCACGTGGCACTCGCCCTTCTGCAGTTTTGCCCAGCGCACCGACGCGTCCGGCGTGATCGAGAACACGAGGTCGTCGATCTTCGCCTTGCCGGCCCAGAACTGCGGGAACGCCTTGTAGCGGATGATCGCGTCCTTCTGGTACTGGACGAGGTAGAACGGCCCGGTGCCGATCGGTTCCTGGTCGATCTTTTCCGGCGTGCCGGCCTTCAGCATCGCGTCGGCGTACTCCTTCGACTGGACGCCCGCGTACTCCATCGCCAGATCGGACAGGAACGGCGCCTCCGCCTTGTTGAGCGTGACCCGCACCGTGTAGTCGTCGACCTTCTCCACCGACTTCAGGAGCTTCGGCAGTCCCATGTCGTTGAAGTACGAGTGGTTGGAGCTCGTCACCTTGAAGTAGGGGTTGTCTTCCTTCCACTGGCGCTCGAACAGGAACACGACGTCGTCGGCGTTGAAGTCGCGCGTGGGCTTCCAGCCGCGATGGTTGTGCCACTTGACGCCTTTGCGCAGCTTGAATGTGTAGACGGTGCCGTCCGGCGAGATCGTCCAGCTCTCGGCCAAGCCGGGCACGACGGTGGTGCCGCCACGCTCGAAGTCGACGATGCGGCTATAGATCTGGCTGTTCGCGTCAAACGAGGTGCCGGTCGTGTTGACGCCGGGATAGAAGTTCTCGGGGCTGCCCTCGGAGCAGAACACCAGCGTCTTGCCGCCGGCGGCAGTGGCGACGGTCAGCGCGCAGATCGCCAATGCCTGAGCGACGGCGCGGCGCGGGCGGGGTGTAGACGGATGGGACTTGGACATGGGGTCCT
Organism: uncultured beta proteobacterium; assembly: GCA_963851465.1. GTDB lineage: Bacteria > Pseudomonadota > Gammaproteobacteria > Burkholderiales > Casimicrobiaceae > VBCG01. Next base: position 56,848 of record CAWKPJ010000002.1, on the reverse strand, counting down.
CCTTAATGAGGGTGCGAAGCGCGTTGGGTAGCGTGGCAGGCGCAGGATTCTAGAGGAACTGCTCCGCGAGGTGACATGATATCTGTCGCCCGTCGAGTTGGCGCGGTGCCGGCCGCTCGGCGCGGCAGCGCTCGATCGCATAGGGGCACCGCGTGGAAAACACGCAGCCGTGAGGCGGCGCCAGCGGGGATGGTCGCTCGCCCGTCAGCACCATCCGCTGCCGCCGCTGCGCCGGGGAGACCGACGGCGTCGACGCGAGCAGCGCCTGCGTATACGGGTGGAGCGGTTGCGCGAAAATGCGCGCCTTCGGCCCCTGTTCCATCGTGAGGCCGAGGTACATCACCATCACCTCGTGCGCGATGTGGCGGACCACGGCCAGGTCGTGCGAAATGAAGAGGTAGGCGAGCCCGAGCTCGTTCTGGAGGTCGGCGAGCAGGTTCAGGACCTGCGCCTGCACCGAGACGTCGAGCGCCGAAACAGGCTCGTCGGCAACGACCAGCGCAGGATTCAGCATCAGCGCGCGCGCGATCGCAATCCGCTGCCGCTGCCCGCCGGAGAACATGTGCGGATAGCGGGCGTAGTGCTCGGGGCGCAATCCGACCTTGGCGAGGATGGCGCGTGCGCGCTCCGCGCGCTCGGCCGGGCCCTGGGCCGTGTTGATCTCGAGCGGAGCTTCGAGGATCTCACCGATCTTCTTGCGCGGGTTGAGCGAGCCGTAGGGGTTCTGGAAGACCATCTGGACGGACTTCTGCAGCTCGCGTCGCTGCGCGGGCGTGGCCCGAGCCGCGTCCACGCCGGTCAGCTCGAACGACCCCTCCGACGGCGGCTCGATCAGCGACGACGACGCGCCCGAGCGTCGATTTGCCGCAACCGGATTCGCCGACGACGGCCAGCGTGCGCGCGTGCGGGATCTCGAACGAGACGCCGCCCACGGCCTGGAGCGCCGCCGGCGCACGGAACGGGCCGCGACGGATCGCGTAGGTCCGCGTCAGGTCCCTGGCGTTGACGACGGCGCCCCTCACCCCAGTCCTCTCCCCGCTCGCTGGGAGAGGGTGCCCGGAGGGCGGGTGAGGAGTGCTCACGTCGGGACCTTTTGCGCGCGGCCTTCGCGGGCGATCGCCGCGTCGCGGTCGGGATCGGACAGCGGGAAGTAGCAGCGCACCTGACCATCCCGGTACGGTCTCAGCGGCGGGCGGCTTCCGACAGCTGTCGTCGGTCGCATAAGCGCAGCGCGGCGAGAACAGGCAGCCCTGCGGACGGTCGTAGAGGCCCGGCACGACGCCGGGGATCGTCGCGAGGCGGGCGTCCTCGGCGCTGCGCTCGGGCATCGCCGCCAGCAGCGCGGCGGTGTACGGATGCTGGGGCGACGCGAACAGCGCCTCGGCTCGTTGCTCCTCGACGACCTGCCCGGCGTACATCACCGCGACGCGATGCGCCATCTCGGCGACCACGCCCATGTTGTGCGTGACGAGCACGAGCGCCATGCCGCGTTCCTTCTGCAGCGTGCGCAGCAGATCGAGGATCTGCGCCTGGATGGTGACGTCGAGCGCGGTGGTCGGCTCGTCGGCGATCAACAGGCGCGGGTTGCAGGCGATCGCCATGGCGATCATCACGCGCTGGTTCATCCCGCCCGACATCTGGTGCGGGAACTCGTTCAACCGCGTCGACGGCGCCGGAATGCCGACCTGCTCGAGCAGCTCGACCGCACTTCGCCGCGCCGCCTTGGCGTCGAGTCCCATATGCAGCCGCAGCGTTTCGGCGAGCTGGAAGCCGATCGTGAAGCACGGGTTCAGGCTCGTCGTCGGCTCCTGGAAGATCATCGCGATGTCCTTGCCGAGGAGCTTGCGACGCTCGCGGTCGGACATCGCAAGGAGGTCGCGGCCCTGGAAGGCGAGCCGCCGGGCGCGCACGCGGCCGGGGTAGGCGACGAGTCCCATGGCCGAGAGCATCGTCACGCTCTTGCCCGAGCCGGACTCGCCGACGATGCCCAGCACTTCGCCCTCGTCGACGGTCAGACGACACGCCGTCGACCGCGCGCATGAGCGCCGGCCTGCGTCGGGAAGACGACGTCGAGGTCCTCGATTTCGAGCAGAGGCATCGCTCAGCTTGGTATCGGCTCAGCGCTTGAGCTTCGGATCGAGCGCGTCGCGCAATCCGTCGCCCAGCAGGTTGAACGCCAGAACGGTGATCAGGATCATCAGGCCGGGAAAGGTCACGACCCACCACGCGCGCACGACGAACTCGCGCGCGTCGGCGAGCATCGTTCCCCATTCGGACGCCGGCGGCTGCGCGCCCAGGCCGAGGAAGCCGAGCGCGGCGGCGTCGAGGATCGCCACCGAGACGCCGAGCGACGCCTGCACGATCAGCGGCGCCGCGCAGTTCGGCAGCACTTCGCTGAACATCAGGCGCCAGCGCGAGGCGCCGGTCGCCCGCGCCGCGGTGACGTAGTCCTTCGCCGTCTCGGAGATGACCGCCGCGCGCGTGAGGCGCACGTAGTGCGGCAGCACCACCACCGCCACGGCGAGCATCGCATTCATGACACCGGGCCCCAGGATCGCGACGATGACGATGGCGAGCAACAGGCGACGGCAGCGTCAGGATGATGTCCATCAGCCGCATGATCGCGATCTCCGTCGCGCCGCGCGCGAAGCCCGCGATGAGCCCGAGCGCGATGCCGACGACGATCGACAGCGCGACGACCGACACGCCGATCAGAAGCGACAGGCGCGCGCCGAAAATGAGGCGCGACAGGATGTCGCGCCCGATGGCGTCCGTGCCGAGCAGGTACGCGCGCGATCCGCCTTCCTGCCACGCGGGTGGGCGGAGGAACGCCGCGTTGTTGGTGAGGTCGGGCGGGTAGGGCGCGATGACGTTGGCGAAGATCGCCATCAGCGAAACGATGACGACGACGACGAGCCCGGCGACGGCGCCGTGATTCGCGCGTGAAATAGCCCCAGAACTCGCGCAGCGGGCCGGGCGGCTGTGACGCCGCGGGGAGCGCCACGGCAGCACTTCGCGTTGCGGTCATGCGTGCTTCGGCTCGGGTCATCGGCGATGCACGGCGCGCTCATGATGTCGCGCGGATTGATCACGCCGTAGGCGACGTCGACCAGCAGGTTGACCGCCATCACGATGACGCCCAGCATCAGGATGCCCCCTGCAGCACCGGGTAGTCGCGGCGGCTGATCGCCTCGATCATCCATTTGCCGACGCCCGGCCACGAGAAGATCGTCTCGGTCAGGATCGCGCCGGTGAACAGCACGCCCACCTGCAGCCCGATCACCGTGACGACGGGGATCAGCGCGTTGCGGAACGCGTGCAGCGCGACGACGCGCACGCGCGACAATCCCTTCGCGCGCGCGGTCCGGATGTAGTCCTCGCCCAGCACCTCGAGCATCGACGAGCGCGTCATCCGCGCGATGATCGCGAGCGGTACCGTGCCGAGCACGATCGTCGGCAGCACGAGATGGGAAAGCGCCGACGCGAAGGCCCCTTTCTCGCCGGACAGCAGCGAGTCGATCGTGAGGAACCCGGTCACCGGCTCGATGAAGTACTTCACCGAGATGCGGCCGGAGACGGGCGTCCAGCCGAGTTGCACCGAGAAGAGCAGGATCAGCAGCAGTCCCCACCAGAAGATCGGCATCGAGTAGCCGGCGAGCGAGACGCCCATGACGCCGTGGTCGAACATGGAGTTGCGCCGCGTCGCGGCGAGCATTCCGGCGGGAATTCCGATCACGAGCGCGAAGAGGATCGCGCACAGCGGCGAGCTCGAGCGTCGCGGGGAACAGCGTGAGGAACTCGCTCAGCACCGGCTCGCGCGTGATCATCGACTTGCCGAGATCGCCGTGCAGCACGCGGCCCACGTAGATGCCGTACTGGACGATGACCGGCCGGTCGAGGCCGTACTCCTTGAGGAGCGCGGCGTGCCGCGCGGCGTCGATGCCGCGCTCGCCGGCCATCGTCTCGATCGGATCGCCGGGGACGAGCCGGATCAGGAAGAACGCGAGCGAGGGTGATCCCGATGAACGTCGGGATGACGAGCGAAAGCCGGGTGAGCAGGAATCGCAGCATGGGGTAGCGCGACTGCGGAGCTCCGATCGGGCGCAGAGCTATTGAACCACAGTTCGCCGGCGCTGCAGGTGCACGCGCAGTGCTAGGACTGCGCTTCAGGCTTTATGGCATGATCGGCGCGCATCGCCGCTGTCTTCCCAGGCCCGCGTGCTCGCCTTCATCCTGCGCCGCATGCTGCAATCGATCGCCGTCATGGCGGTCGTCGCCTTCATCGCGTTCGCGCTGTTCAACTACACGGGCGATCCGGTCTCCTTCATGGTGGGGCAGGACGCCACCGCGGCGGAAAAGGCGCAGCTGCGCACCGACCTCGGGCTCGACCAGCCGAGCTACGTGCAGTTCGCGCGCTTCGTCCGCAATGCGCTGCACGGCGAATTCGGCCGCTCGCTGCGGCAGGCCCGCAAGGTGTCGACGCTGCTGCAAGGAGCGGGTGCCGGCCACACTCGAGCTTGGCGGTCACGGCCGCGGTGCTCGCGCTCGTGTTCGGCATTCCGCTCGGCGTCTACACGGCCTTGCGACGACACTCGAAGCTCGCGCAGGCGCTGCTGGCCGCGTCGCTGATCGGCGTCAGCCTGCCGACGTTCCTGATCGGCATCCTGCTGATCCTCGTGTTCGCCGTCTACCTCGGCTGGCTGCCGTCGTTCGGGCGCGGCGATACCGTCGCGATCGGCTGGTGGACGACCGGCCTCCTCACGGCGAGCGGCCTGAAGGCGCTGATCCTGCCGGCGATCACGCTGTCGCTGTTTCCGATGACGCTGATCATGCGGCTCGTGCGCGCCGAAATGCTCGAAGTGCTGCGCACCGACTACATCAAGTTCGCGCGGGCGCGCGGGCTCACCGACCGCGCGATCCACTTCGGTCATGCGCTGAAGAACACGCTGGTGCCGGTGATCACGATCACCGGGCTGCAACTCGGCTGCGATCATCGCGTTCGCGATCATCACCGAGACGGTGTTCCAGTGGCCCGGCATGGGACTGCTGTTCATCCAGGCGGTGAACTTCGCCGACATTCCGGTGATGGCGGCGTACCTGTGCCTGATCGCGCTGTCTTCGTCGTCATCAACCTCATCGTCGATCTTCTGTATTACGCGGTGGACCCGCGCCTGCGCGTCGAGCGCCTGACGGCGGCCCATTGAACCCATGAGCGCGCCGGGCCGCCCAAGAGGTCGTCCAATCCAATGACTCCCGTCGATCACATCCGCAACTGGCAGGCCGACTACACCAGCGGTCCGTCGCGATCTGCACTCCCACCCCGAGCTCGGATTCGAGGAGCACCGGACGGCGCGCGTGGTCTGCGACCAGTTGAAGCACCTCGGCATCGAGCACCACGCCGGCATCGGCAAGACTGGCGTGGTCGCAGTGATTCACGGGCGCGCCACCGCGAGCGGCCGCACGATCGGTCTGCGCGCCGACATGGACGCGCTGCCGATGCAGGAAGAGAACGACTTCGCGCACAAGTCGCGTTACGACGGCCGGATGCACGGTTGCGGCCACGACGGCCACACGACGATGCTGCTCGCGGCCGCGCGCTACCTGCACGAGACGCGCAATTTCGACGGCACCGCGTACCTGATCTTCCAGCCGGGCGAGGAGGGCTACGCCGGCGCGAAAGCGATGATCGAGGACGGCCTGTTCGAGCGCTTCCCCGCCGAGCAGGTGTTCGCCCTTCACAACTGGCCGGCGCTGCCGGCGGGCAAGATCGGCATCACGCCGGGCCCGGCGATGGCCGCGGCGGACCGGATCGAGATCATGATCGACGGCCGCGGCGGACACGGCGCGCATCCGCACTCGGCGATCGACCCGGTGCTGGTGGCCGGCCACATCATCACCGCGGCGCAGTCGATCGTCAGCCGCAACGTGAGCCCGATCGATACCGCGGTGGTCAGTCTGTGCGCGATGCAGGCGGGCAATCCGGGCGCGATGAGCGTCATCCCGGCGCACGCGAAACTGGTCGGCACCGTGCGGACGTTCCGGCCGGCGACGCAGGACATGATCGAACGCCGGCTGAACGAGCTGATCCCGGCGATCGCGGCGGCGTTCGGCGCCAAGGCGACGCTCAAGTACGAACGCATCTATCCGGCGACGATCAACCACGACGCCGAGACGGCGTTCGCGATGCACGGTCGCGGAAGGGCTGGTCGGCAGCGACAACGTGATGCGCAACCTCGACCCGTCGATGGGCTCCGAGGACTTCGCCTTCATGCTGCAGGCAAAGCCTGGCGCGTTCGCGCGGCTGGGACAGGGCGGCGCCGAAGGCGGGTGCTTCCTGCACAGCAGCATCTACGATTTCAACGACGCGGTCATTCCGCTCGGCGCGGGGTTTCTCGCGTCGCTGGCCGAGCGCGCGATGCCGCTCGGGCAAGCATGAGCGCATGGAGAAGCTTGTGGGTCAGTTTCAACCTGACGCAGTTCGCCAGGCTGAAGCCTGACCTGCAAGGAAAACGAGATGAAAACGATGAACACCGAACCTCCAGCAGGCGTTTGCCGCCACCTATCGCGAGGCGCGCGACAAGTTCCTCGCGGCGGCGCGTGCTGCGGGCGCGACGGTCGACACGCGCGTCCATCCGTCCGCGCGCGGTGCCGAAGGCGAGGCGCTCGCTGTCGACACGGCACTGCTCGGCCCGGCGAATGCACCGTCGCTCGTGTGCGTGCTGGCGGGAACGCACGGCGCGGAAGGCTTCTGCGGCTCGGGCATTCAGGTGGGCCTGCTGCAGGATCCTTCGGTGCGCGCTGCGCTCGATCGCTCCGGCGCAGCGCTTCTGCTCTACCACGTCGTCAATCCGTACGGCTTTTCGCATCTGCACCGGACCAACGAAGACAACATCGACCTCAACCGCAACTTCCGCGACTTCGGCAAGCCGCTGTCGCAAAACGCCGCCTACGCAGAGGTGCACGGATTCATGGTGCCTGCCACGTGGCCGCCGTCGCCCGAGAACGAAGCGAAGCTCGCCGCCTACATCGCGGCGCGTGGGCCCGCGGCATTGCAGGCAGCCGTCAGCGGCGGTCAGTGCGACTATCCCGAAGGCCTGTTCTTCGGCGGCCGCTCCGCCGCATGGAGCAACACGACGCTGCGCGAAGTCACGCGTGCGCTGGGCGCCGCGCGCCGGCGGCTCGTGTGGCTCGACGTTCACACCGCGCTCGGTCCATGGGGCCACTGCGAGAAGATCCTGTCGGGGCCGAACGACCCCGCGCTGATCGCCCGTGCGCGCGCATGGTGGGGCAACGACGTCACGTCGTTCTACGACGGCTCGTCGACGTCGGCGCCGCTGACCGGCGTCAACTTCGAAGCCGCGGTCGAGGAATGCCCGGGCGTCGAGTACACCGGTATCGCGCTCGAATACGGCACACTTCCGGTGATGACGGTGCTCGGCGCGCTGCGCGCCGACGCATGGCTGCGCCAGCATCCGGATGCGTCGGCCGACGTGCGCGCCGCGATCAAGCGCCAGGTGCGCGACGCGTTCTACGGCGACACCGACGAGTGGCGCGGCCAGGTGTACGCGCAGGCGCGCGCCGCGCTGTTCCAGGCGTTCAACGGCGTCCGCGCCTGAAACCTGAACGCGCATGAACGACGGTGCCGTCACGGGCTCGGTGGAAACGCTGCCGGAACTCCGCGGCAACTTCGCCACGGCGTGGGACAGCGACCTCGCCTATAGCTTCCGCCGCTCGCCGGTGGCGATGATCTCGGCGATCGTCCTCGCGATCTGCCTGTTTTGCGCCGTGTTCGCGCCGTGGGTCGCGCCGCACAACCCGTTCGACCTGCGCACGCTGAATCTCTCCGACGCGCTGAAGCCGCCGTCGTGGGAGGCGGAGGGCAACCCGGCATTCCTGCTCGGCACCGACGACCAGGGGCGCGACGTGCTGTCGGCCATCATGTTCGGCGCGCGCATTTCGCTCGCGGTGAGCTTCGCGGCGGTCGCACTCGCCATGATTCTGGGCGTCTCGCTCGGACTGCTCGCAGGCTACGTCGGCGGCCGCGTCGACGCGGTGATCATGCGCATTGCCGACGTGCAGCTCTCGTTCCCGGCGATCCTCATCGCGCTCTTGATCGACGGCGTCGCCCGCGTGATGCTGCCGCGCGGCTCGCACGACAATGTCGCGCTGGCCGTGCTGATCATCGCCATCGGATTGTCGAACTGGGTCCAGTACGCGCGCACCGTCCGTGGATCCACGATGGTCGAGAAGAGCAAGGAGTACATCCAGGCCGCGCGCGTCATCGGACTGTCGCCGCTCGCCATCATGCGCCGCCACCTGCTGCCCAACGTGCTCGGCCCCATGCTTGTCATTGCGACGATCAACATGGCGACCGCGATCACCACCGAGGCGACGCTGTCGTTTCTCGGCGTTGGCGTGCCGGTCACGCAGCCGTCGCTCGGGACGCTGATCCGCGTCGGCAACGACTTCCTGTTCTCCGGCGAATGGTGGATCACCATCTTCCCGGGCATCGCGCTCGTGGTCATGGTGTTGTCGATCAACCTGCTCGGCGACTGGCTGCGCGACGCGCTCAACCCGCGCCTGCGCTGACGATGAGCGCCGCCGGGCCGTCCCAAGGCGCTCGCCCCCCTGGGGGGGAACGGCGCGAAGCGAGCGGTCGGGGGGATCCCGCTACCACCCAACCGCTGCTGGACGTCCGCGGGCTCACGGTCGAGTTTCCGACGCGGCGCGGAACGCTCACCGCGGTGCGCGACGTCACCTTCGCCATCGCGCCTGGCGAGGTGCTGGGTGTGGTCGGCGAATCCGGCGCTGGGAAGTCACTGACCGGCTCCGCGATCATCGGCCTCATCGATCCGCCGGGCCGCATCGCCGCCGGCGAAATCCACCTTGGCGGGCGCCGCATCGACAACCTGCCGTACGAAGCGATGCGCAGACTGCGCGGGCGCGAGATCGGCGCGGTGTTCCAGGACCCGCTCACGTCGCTGAACCCGCTCTATACGATCGGCCGTCAGCTGATCGAGACGATCCGCACGCACCTGCCGCTGACGGAGGGGAGCGCGCGCAAACGGGCGATCGGCCTGCTGGAGGAAGTGGGCATTCCGGCGGCGGAGCGCCGGATCGACCACTATCCGCACCAGTTTTCCGGCGGCATGCGCCAGCGCGTGGTGATCGCGCTGGCCCTCGCGGTGAATCCGCGCCTCATCGTCGCCGACGAGCCGACCACCGCGCTCGACGTCTCGATCCAGTCGCAGATCATCCAGTTGCTGAAGCGGCTGACGCCGCGAACACGGCACGGCGGTCATGCTGGTGACGCACGACATGGGCGTGATCGCGGAGACCGCCGATCGTGTCGCCGTCATGTATGCCGGGCGCATCGTCGAGATCGGGCCGGTGGGCGACGTGATCCACCGTGCGCGCCATCCCTACACGGTCGGCCTGATGGGATCGATCCCGTCGATCGTCGAGGAGCGCGAGCGGCTGGCACAGATCGACGGCACCATGCCGCGGCTCACCGCGATTCCGACCGGCTGCGCGTTTCATCCCCGCTGTCCGCGCATGACCCAGCATTGCGCAAGCGAACGACCGCGGCTCGAGCCGGCGGGCCGCACCGAGGCGGCGTGCTGGAACCCGGTGCCCGCGGACGCGCGACGATGACGCCGACCGCTGCTGGAGCTCGTCGACGTCGCGCGCTTCTTCGACGTGTCGCCGCCCTGGCTGACGCGCGTGCTGGAGCAGCGCGTCGCGGGCGATCCTGAAGGCGGTCGACGGCGTCGATGTCGCGCTCGCCAAAGGCGAGACGCTCGGCCTCGTCGGCGAGTCGGGCTGCGGCAAGTCGACGGTCGCGCGGCTGATCGTCGGCCTCCATGCGCCAACGCGAGGAACCATCCGCTACAACGGCAAGGCACTCGCCGGCGAGGGCGCGCCGCAGGGCGCCCTCAAGCTCCGCCGGCTGCGTCGCGGGATGCAGATGATCTTCCAGGATCCCTACGCGAGCCTGAATCCCCGCTGGCGCGTGCGCGACATCGTCGTCGAGCCGCTGCGCGCAGAGGCGCCGCGCACGAAGGATGCCGCGCTGGAGCGGCGCGCGGGTGAGCTGCTGGCGCAGGTCGGCCTCGCCGCCGGCGATGGCGCGAAGTATCCGCATCAGTTCTCCGGCGGCCAGCGGCAGCGGATCTCGATCGCGCGCGCGCTGTCGACCGAGCCGCAGCTTCTCGTCTGCGACGAGCCGACGTCCGCGCTCGACGTTTCGGTGCAGGCGCAGGTGCTGAACCTGATGCGCGAGCTGCAGCATCGCCTCGGCCTCACTTATGTCTTCATCTCGCACAACCTGGCCGTCGTCCATCACATTGCCGACCGCGTCGGCGTGATGTACCTCGGCCGGATCGTCGAGCTGGCGCCGACGCGCACGCTGTTCCACGCGCCGCGGCATCCATATACGCGGATGCTGCTCGACGCCGTGCCCGATCTCGACATGGCGGGCAAGGAGCGCACCGCGGTCGCGGGCGAGGTGCCGAATCCGCTCGATCCACCGTCGGGCTGCGCGTTTCATCCGCGCTGCCCGCTCGCCAACGAGCGCTGTCGCAGCGAGCGGCCGGTGCTGAAACTCCACGGCGAAACCGCCGTCGCGTGCCACGCCGTCGACGAGGGCCGCGCGACCTGACATAGCGGTATAATTGCGCCCCATGTCGACGCCGGCAGCGGCATTTGCTCGCTGGCGTTAGTTTTTTCGTTCGTCTTTCGGTCCGCCCCCTTGCGCCTCACCCAGATCAAGCTCGCCGGGTTCAAGTCGTTCGTCGACCCGACGACCATCGGCACGCCCGGGCAGCTGGTCGGCATCGTCGGCCCGAACGGCTGCGGCAAGTCGAACGTCATCGATGCCGTGCGCTGGGTGCTGGGCGAATCGAAGGCGTCGGCGCTGCGCGGCGAATCGATGCAGGACGTGATCTTCAACGGCGCCGGCGAGCGCAAGCCGGTGGGCCGCGCGTCGGTCGAGCTGCATTTCGACAACAGCCAGGGCCGCATCGGCGGGCAGTGGGGCCAATACACCGAGCTCTCGATCAAGCGCGTGCTGACGCGCGACGGCGATTCGACGTACTACATCAACAACATCCCGGTCCGCCGCCGCGACATCCACGACCTCTTCCTCGGCACCGGCCTCGGGCCGCGTGCCTACGCGATCATCGAGCAGGGAATGATCTCGCGCGTCATCGAGGCGAAGCCCGAGGAGCTCCGCGTCTTCCTCGAGGAAGCCGCCGGCGTGTCGAAGTACAAGGAACGCCGCAAGGAGACCGAGGGACGGCTGTCCGATACGCGCGAGAACCTCGCGCGCGTCGAGGACATCCGGATCGAGCTCGGGAACCAGTTGACGCGCCTCTCCGAGCAGGCGCAGGTGGCGACGCAATACCGCGAGCACGAGGCGCGCCTCAAGCAGTCGCAGCAGATGCTGTGGTACGGCAAGCAACAGGAAGCGCTCCGCGCGAAGGAGCGTTGCACGACCGAGATCGCCACGCTGACCGTCGCGCTCGACGCGCTCCTCGCCGACGTGCGCGCCGCGGAGGCGCGGCTCGAGGCGCTGCGCAGCCAGCACTACGCGGCCGGCGACGCCTTGCACGAGAAGCAGGGCGGGTACTACGCGGCCAACGCTGAAGTCACTCGCCTGGAGCAGCAGCTCGCGTTCGCGCGCGAGAACGAGACCCGAATCACACAGCAGGTCGCGCAGCTCAATCGAGGCGATCGGCGCGCTTGCCGGCCAACAGGCCGCGCTGGCCGGCGATCGTGCGGCGGCCGACGCCGCGCTGGCCGACGCGCTGGCGGCGCGCGAGCGTGTTGCCGGCGAAGAGTCTGCGGCACAGGCGGCGCTGCCGCCGCTCGACGAAGCGCTGGCCACGGCAGTTGCCGCCCTCGACACGCTCCAGCAGCGCGGCGCCCAGATCGACCAGGACATCCGCGTCGCCGATACGCGCCGCGACAGCAGCGCGCGGACGCTGGAGCAGTTCGTGCAGCGGCGCGACAAGCTCGCAGGCGAGCTCGGCGCACTCGCTGCGCCTGTCACCAGTGCGCTGGCGGAAGTCGAGGAGCAGCTCGCGCAGGAGACGGCGGAACTTGCGGGCAAGCAGGGCGCGCAGGATGCGCTCGCCGCAACTGTCCAGTCGCTGCAGCAGGATCATCGGGGCGCCAGCGACGCGTGGCAGCGCGACAGCAAGCTCCTCGCCGATCTCGAAGCGCGCGCGCAGGCGCTGGCCGCGCTGCAGGACAAGATCGGCCACGGCAAGGACGTCGACGGCTGGCTCGCGGCACGCGGCCTCGAAGGCGCGCGGCGACTGTGGCAGGCGCTCGACATCGAAAAGGGCTGGGAAGACGCGCTCGAAGCGGTGCTGCGGGAGCGGCTGAACGCGATCGAGATCGCGCATCTCGATACGGCTGGCGGCTGGCTGGACGACGATACGCCGGCGCCGCGGATCGCCGCATACGCCAAGGCGCCTGCCCGCCATGCGCCCCATGCCGCCGGCGACATGCTGCTCGCCAAGGTGCGGCTGAAACAGGCGGACGTGGCACGCCTGCTCGCCGATGGGCTCCACGGCATTCGTTGCCGACCCGATGTCGTGAGTGCGCTCGCCGATCGCGATGCGCTCGGTCTGGGCGAATCGTTCGTCACGCCGCAGGGACACCTGGTCACGGCGCAAGGCGTAGCCCTGTTTGCGCCGGACAGCGACCTTCACGGTGTGCTGGCGCGCCAGCGCGAGCTGGAAGAGCTGGCCGTGGCCATCGACGCGGCGACGCTCGCCGCGGGTGAAGCGCGCGCCGCGCTCGACACCGTCGAGTTGACGCTGAAGGAGCAGCAGCAGGCCTATCACGACGAGAGCCTGGCGCTCGCCTCGCAGCAGCGGCGCACGCACGACCTCGAGCTGGAGCTTTTGCAGCTCAAGCAGGCCGCCGAGGCAGCCGCGCGCCGCCGGGCGCAGATCGCGCAGGAAACCGCCGAGCTCGATGCCCAGCAGGCGGCCGAGGACCAGGCGCGCATCGCGCTCGACGCGTCGATCGCCGACCTTCAGTCGCGTCTCCACGACGCCAACGCGGAGCAGGAAGCGGCGCGGCAACGCCGCAACGAGGCCGACGTCGCACTGGCCGGTGGCCGTGAGCGGCTGCGGATTGCAGAGCGCGCAGCACAGGAGGCGAGCTTCGCCGAGCGCAGCGCACGCGACCGCCTCGCGGAGCTCGACCGCCGGGACGAGTCGCTGGTCGCGCAGGTCGCGCAGCAGCAGGGCTTGCTCACGCAACTCACCAGTGAGAAACAAGCGATCGACTGGACGCCCGTCGAGGAAGCGCTGCAGCGCCAGCTCGTCGCGCGCGGACAGGCCGAAGCCACGCTCGGCGCCGCGCGCGACGCGCAGGAAGCGCTGGGAGCGACGTTGCGCGAAGCCGACGAAGCCAAGCTCATCGTCGAGCAAAAGCTCGATCCGGCGCGCGTGAAGATCCAGGAAATGCAGCTGAAGGAGCAGGCCGCGGTCCTGCAGGAACAGCAATACGTCGAGCAGCTCACGGAAGTGCACGCCGATGTTACGGCGCTGCCCGATGCGCTGAAGGCATGGGGCCCGGTGCGCACGCTGCCGGCCGAGATCGAGCGGCTCACCGCCGCCATCGCGGAGCTTGGGGCAGTCAACCTGGCCGCGCTGGATGAGCTGAAGCAGGCCACCGAACGGAAGGATTACCTCGACCGCCAGGCAGCCGACCTGACCGAAGCAATGTCCACGCTCGAAGCGGCGATCCGCCAGATCGATCGCGAATCGCGCGAGCTCCTGCAACAGACGTTCGACAAGGTGAACGAGAACTTCGCGAAGCTCTTCCCGGCGCTGTTCGGCGGCGGCGAGGCGAAGCTCGTCCTCACCGGCGACGAGATTCTCGACTCCGGCGTGCTGGTGACCGCGCAGCCGCCGGGCAAGCGCAATACGTCGATCCACCTGCTGTCGGGCGGCGAGAAGGCGCTGACGGCGATCTCGCTGGTCTTCGCGCTGTTCCAGATCAATCCGGCGCCGTTCTGCCTGCTGGACGAAGTCGACGCACCGCTCGACGACCCGAACACCGACCGCTTCTGCAAGATGGTGAAGGAGATGGCGACCGAGACGCAGTTCCTCTTCATCTCGCACAACAAGATCACGATGGAGATGGCGCAGCAGCTGGTCGGCATCACGATGCCGGATCCGGGCGTCTCGCGCGTCGTGGCCGTCGACATCGAGGAGGCGCTCGAACTTGCCGAAGCGGTGCCCGCTGTTGCCGCCGCGGCGTCGTAGCGCCCACGGTGGGCGCGTTATCGTCGCCGCGCGCGCTATAATTTTCGCGATGACGGCTTACTCCTTCGCTTCGCGCACCCGAGGGTGCGCACCCCGTCGAGCGCATGGCGCAGAGGCGATCCGATGAGCAATCTGCAGCTCGCGCTGATCGTAGCGGGCGTGCTGCTCGTGCTCGGCGTCATCATCTTCAACTGGTGGCAGGAGCGGCGGATCCGCCGCCGCATCGATGCGGCGTTTCGACCCCAACCCGCCCCCGCGCAGGACGCGCCACGCGTGGAGCCGACGTTGCGTTCGATGCGCGCCGACGGCGAGGACGCGCCGGCGCTGGCTGCCGCGGCCGCGACGGATGCCACGGTCGTCGCCGACAACGTCGCCCGCGACGTCGAGCCGCCCGAGTCCACGTTCACGCCGCCGATGGACGTGATCGCGAGCATCCCGGTCGACACCCCGGCCATCGGACAGATCGAAGGTGCCCGCGGTGGCGTTGCGCAGCCCGATCCCGATATCGAATGCATCGTGACCCTGCAGCCGGCGCAGGCAGTCGGCGCTGACGCCGTCGCGGCCGCCTTGGGAGCGCGGCTCGGCAAGCCGCTGCGCTGGTTCGGACACCGCGGCAACGGCGTGGGCTGGGTGCCTGTCGGCAAGGACACGTCCGGGTCGTTCGACCAGTTCGCCGCGTGCCTGCTGCTGGCCGATCGCAACGGCCCCGTATCGCGTGCCCAGCTCGACACGTTCGTGCGGGTGATCGGCGAAATCGCCCCCACGCTGCCGGCGCAGTTCGCGGCGCCGGATGTTGAATCCGAGGAGGCTCGCGCGGAAACGCTGGACGCGCTATGCGCCGATCTCGACGTGCAGATCGGCCTGTCGGTGGTGAAGCCGGACACATCGCCGATCGCCGGCACGCGGCTGCGCGGCGTCGCCGAAGCCGCGGGATTCCGCCTGGCACCCGGTGGCCGCTTCGAGTACGTCAACGAGGAGAGCGGCGCCGTCGAGTATTCGCTGCAGAACGTCCGCAACGAGCCGTTCACGGCGGACTCGCTGCGCCTGACGGCGACCAGCGGTGTCGTCTTCGTCCTCGACGTGCCGCGCCTGCCGGACCCGGTGCGTTCGTTCGACCGCATGAAGCTGGCGGCCAAGCGGATGGCGCGCACGCTCGGCGCGGAGCTCGTCGACGACAACCAGCGCCCGCTCGACGATGCGGCGCTCGCCAAGATCCGCGCGCAGGTAGAAGCCGCGGCCGGTGCACTCAAGAGCGGCTACATCGAGCCCGGCAGCGCGCGCGCGTTGGCGCTGTTCGGAGCGTAGTGACGATCCCCACGCTCACTGCGTTCGCTCCCCCCGAAGGGGGAGCAAGCCCCCCTTGGGGCGGCCCGGCGGATAGATGACGACCCCCACGCTCACTGCGTTCGCTGCCCCCGCAGGGGGAGCAAGCCCCCCTTGGGGCGGCCCGGCGGGAGGCTAGTCTGCTGATGGCTTCGGTCGATGCGTCCGGGGTGCCGGCGGCGATCGTGAAGCGCGCCCGCGCGCTTGCCGACGCGCTCGAGACGCACAACTACCGCTACTACGTGCTCGACGCGCCGACGGTTTCGGACGCGGAGTACGACCGCCTGTTCCGCGAATTGCAGACGCTGGAGGCCGAGCATCCGGCGCTGGTGACGCCCGATTCGCCGACGCAGCGCGTCGGTGGCAAGCCCGCGGCGGAGTTCGCGCCTGTCGCGCACGCGATCCCGATGCTGTCGATCCGCAGCGAGACCCTCACCGGTCCCGCCGGGGCCGAGCAGTTCGACGCGCGCGTGCGGCGCGAGCTCAAGCTCGCCGCCGACGCGCCGCCGGTCGAGTACATGGCGGAGCTCAAGTTCGACGGCCTGGCGATCAGCCTGCGCTACGCCGAGGGCCGGCTCGCGGTCGCGGCCACGCGCGGCGACGGCGAAACCGGCGAAGACGTCACGCGCAACATCCTGACGATGCGCGCCATCCCCACGCGGCTTCGCACCAAAAAGGCCCCGGCGGTGCTGGAAGTGCGCGGCGAGGTCTACATGCGGCGCACCGATTTCGACGCACTCAATGCGCGCCAGGTCGCGGCCGGATTCAAGCCGTACGTGAACCCGCGCAATACCGCCGCGGGTGCTGTGCGCCAGCTCGATCCCGCGATCACCGCGACGCGGCCGCTGCTCTTCTTCGCCTACGGCCTCGGGGAGACGGATGGCTACGATGTGCCGCCGACCCAAAGCGCGCTGCTGGACGCGCTCGAGAATCTGGGCTTTCCCGTGAACCGCGACCGCCGCATCGCGCACGGCGCCATCGAGCTGCAGCGCTTCTACGATGACGTGGCGAAGCGCCGCAGCGATCTGCCGTTCGAGATCGACGGCGTCGTCTACAAGGTCAACGACCTCGCATTGCAGCGGCAGCTCGGCTTCGTCACGCGCGAGCCGCGCTGGGCCGTCGCGCACAAGTTCCCCCCGGAGGAGAACGAGAGCGAAGTGCTCGGCATCGACGTCCAGGTGGGACGCACCGGGGCGATCACGCCGGTCGCGCGCCTGGCGCCGGTGTTCGTCGGAGGTGTCACCGTGACCAACGTCACGTTGCACAACGAGGACGAGGTGCGGCGCAAGGACGTGCACATCGGCGACATCGTGGTCGTCCGCCGCGCGGGCGACGTCATTCCGGAGATCAAGGGCGTCGTGGCGGACAAGCGGCCGAAGGGCGCCCGCGCATTCGTCATGCCGACGAAGTGCCCGATCTGCAACTCGGCGGTCATCCGCCTGCCGGACGAGGCGATCGCGCGGTGCAGCGGTGGCCTGTTCTGTCCTGCGCAGCGCAAGCAGGCATTGCTGCATTTTGCCGGCCGCCGTGCGCTGGACATCGAGGGTCTGGGCGAGAAGCTCGTCGACCAGCTGGTCGACGGCGGCATCGTCCATACGCCCGCCGACCTGTACAAGCTCGGCCTCGCCAACCTGGCCGCGCTGGAGCGCATGGCCGAAAAGAGCGCGGCGAACGTCGTCGCGGCGATCGGGAAGAGCAAGCGGACCACGCTCGCGCGCTTCATCTTCGGGCTGGGGATCCGCCATGTCGGTGAAGCGACGGCGAAGGACCTCGCGGCGCACTTCGGCGCACTCGATCCGCTGATGGCGGCGGACGAGACGGCGTTCCTCGAGGTCAACGATGTCGGCCCGGTGCTCGCGGAATCGATCGCGCGATTCTTCGCCGAGCCGCACAATCGCGAAGTGATCGAGCAACTGCGCGCGGCCGGGGTCGCGTGGCCCGAAGGTCCGCCGAAGCGGCCGGCCCCGGGTCCGCTGGTCGGTTTCACGCTGGTATTGACCGGCACGCTGCCGACGCTGGCGCGCGAAGACGCGAAGGCGATGATCGAACAGGCCGGCGGCAAGGTTGCCGGCAGCGTGTCGAAGAAGACGAGCTTCGTTGTCGCCGGCGCCGACGCCGGCAGCAAGTTGGCGCGCGCCGAGGAGCTCGGCGTCCCCGTGATCGACGAACCCGGCCTGCAGGCGCTGCTGACAGGACGCAAACCTGCCAGAACGATGGCCCCATGAAGAAGGTGGCCCCATGAAAAAAATCACTAAAGCCGTCTTTCCGGTCGCGGGCCTCGGCACCCGTTTCCTGCCCATCACCAAGGCGAGCCCGAAAGAGATGTTGCCGATCGTCGACAAGCCGCTGATCCAGTACGCCGTGGAAGAGGCGGCCGCCGCCGGCATCACCGACATGATCTTCATCACCGGCCGCAACAAGCGCGCGATCGAGGACCATTTCGACAAGGCGTACGAGCTCGAGACCGAGCTCGCGCTGCGCAACAAGACGGCGCTGCTCGAAGCGGTGCAGGCCGCTTCACCGCCGGGAATCAACTGCATCTACATCCGCCAGACCGAGGCGCTCGGCCTCGGCCACGCGGTGCTGTGCGCGGCGCCGGTCGTCAACGACGAGCCGTTCGCCGTGCTCCTCGCCGACGACCTGATCGACGGCGCGGTGCCGGTGATCAAGCAGATGGTCGACGTGGCGGGACGCGAGAACGCCTCGGTGATCGCCGTCATGGACGTGCCGGCGGCGGACATCGGGAGCTATGGCATCGTCGAATCGACGCCGGAACCGGCCGGCGAGCGGATCGGCCGCATCGCGCGCATCGTCGAAAAGCCGAAGCCCGGCTCGCTACCGTCGACGAAAGCGGTGGTCGGCCGCTACGTGCTGTCGTCGAACATCTTCCATCACCTGCGCACGATGCCCGCCGGCGCCGGCGGCGAGATCCAGTTGACTGACGGGATCGCGCGCCTGCTGGCGGAGGAGCGCGTGCTGTCGTATTCGTTCGAGGGCCGCCGCTACGATTGCGGCACCAAGCTCGGCTACCTCGAAGCCACCGTCGACTTCGGCCTCAAGCACGCCGAGGTCGGCGCGGGCTTTGCGAAATTCCTCGCCGGACGCAAGCGGTGACGCTGAACGAGCTGCGCTACATTGTCGCAGTGGCACAGGAGCGCAGCTTCGGCCGCGCCGCCGCGAAATGCTTCGTCAGCCAGCCGGCATTGTCGGTGGCGATCCAGAAGCTGGAGGAGGAGCTCGGCGCGCCGCTGTTCGAGCGCGGCAAGAGCGAGGTCACGATCACGCCCGTGGGCGGGAGGATCGTCGAGCAGGCGCAGAAAGTGCTGGAGGAAACGGCACGCATCCGCGAGATCGCGCAGTCGGGGCGCAACCAGCTGGTCGGCGTGCTGCGCCTGGGCGTCATCTATACAGTCGGTCCGTACCTGCTGCCCGACCTGATCCCGGCGCTGCACGAGCTGGCGCCGCAGATGCCGCTCGACATCGAGGAGAACGTGACGGAGACGCTGGAAGCGGGTCTGAAGTCGGGCCGCGTCGACGCCGCCATCATCGCGCTGCCGTTTGCGCCGCCGGGGGTGGTCGCCGAGTTCCTCTACGAGGAGCCGTTCCAGATCGTCGTGCCGCTGGGCCACAAGTGGGCGAAGCGCAAGAGCGTGTCGCCGGACGAGCTGCCCGCCGAGCACACGATCCTGCTCAATGTCGGCCACTGCTTCCGCGACCAGGTGCTCGACGCCTGTCCGGAGCTCAATCGCGCCAGCGCGCAGGTGACGCGCACCAACTCGCTCGAAACGGTGCGCAACATGGTCGCGTCAGGGCTCGGCATCTCGGTGTTGCCGCGCGACGCACTGACGCCGAAGTATCACAGCAAGCTCGTCGTTCCCGTGCCGTTCACGCAGCCCACGCCCACGCGGCGCGTCGCGCTTGCGTACCGCAAGAGCTTTCCGCGTCCCGCGGCGATCGCGGCGGTGCGCGACGCAGTGGCGTTTTCCCGTCCCCG
This sequence comes from uncultured beta proteobacterium, assembly GCA_963851465.1. Lineage (GTDB taxonomy): Bacteria > Pseudomonadota > Gammaproteobacteria > Burkholderiales > Casimicrobiaceae > VBCG01. Next base: position 37,243 of record CAWKPJ010000002.1, on the reverse strand, counting down.
ATCCGGCGCGCGGGTGCGCGCATGAGATCGGCGGCGTACGTTGATTCGCGCTTCGTGGCACGCGGCGTCGATTGCTTGCGGCGCGCACAAAAAAAGAGGGGTTACACTTGCGCGTAACCCCTTGGTTCATTTGGTGGGCGATACTGGGTTCGAACCAGTGACCCCTGCCGTGTGAAGGCAGTGCTCTACCACTGAGCTAACCGCCCCGCGAACCCAGACAGGAGCGCCGATTTAATCACAGCGGGTGGCCCACGGCAAACCGCAGGGGACCGGCTGTAGAGGCCTGTACAGGACACGAATGCACCGCTTTGGTGCGGAGGCGCCCCCGTATGATTCGCGCCGGACGCATCGAGAAGGACCGTTTCACCTAACCGCCTGCCCGGGAAGGCTTTCCTGCCGTGGCTTGCGCCTTGCTTCAACGTACCAACCGCGATACACGTTCCCGCATGTCCCCCCAACCTTACGACGAAATGCGCGCCGGCGATGGCCTGGTGCGGACCCATTACCGGGCATTTGCCGACTGGCTCGAGCGCACGGGGCCGGAGCGCATCGCGCAGAAGCGCGGCGAAGCCGAGCGCGCGTTCCATCGCGTCGGCATCACGTTCGCCGTGTACGGTGAAGACTCCGGGACCGAGCGGCTGATTCCGTTCGACATCGTGCCGCGCATCATTCCCGCCACGGAATGGCGCACGCTCGAAGCGGGACTGAAGCAGCGCGTGCGCACGCTCAACCTGTTCCTGCACGACATCTATCACGACCAGGCGATCCTCAAGGCCGGTGTCGTACCTGCGGAGCGGGTGCTCGGCAACGCGCAGTACCGACGCGAGATGGCCGGCATGGACGTGATCGGCGGCATCTACGCGCACATCGCGGGCGTCGACGTCGTGCGCGCGGGCGCCGGCGAGTACTACGTGCTCGAAGACAACCTGCGCGTGCCGTCCGGCGTGTCGTACATGCTGGAAAACCGCAAGATGATGATGCGGCTCTTTCCGGAACTGTTCGCGACGCGCTCGATCCGGCCGGTGCAACACTACCCGGACCTGCTGCTCGAAAACCTGCGCGCCGTGGCGCCGGCGGGCGAGGAACGCCCGACCGTCGCCGTGCTGACGCCGGGTGCGTACAACTCGGCGTACTTCGAGCACGCCTTCCTGGCGCAGCAGATGGGTGTCGAGCTCGTCGAAGGCATCGACCTCTTTGTCCAGAACGAAACGGTCTACATGCGGACGACGCGCGGACCGCAGCGCGTCCATGTGATCTACCGCCGCGTCGACGACGACTACCTCGACCCGCTGGCATTCAAGAAGGACTCGATGCTCGGCGTTCCCGGGCTCTTCGGCGCGTACCGCGCCGGGCGGGTGACGCTCGCCAACGCAATCGGCACCGGCGTGGCCGACGACAAGTCGATCTATCCGTACGTCCCCGACATGGTGCGTTTCTACCTCGCCGAAGAACCGATCCTGAACAACGTGCCCACCTACATGCTCTACAAGCCGTCCGAGCTCGACCACACGCTCACGCACCTGTCCGAGCTGGTGGTGAAGGAGGTCCATGGCGCGGGTGGCTACGGCATGCTGATCGGTCCGGCGGCGTCGAAAGCGGAGATCGAAGCGTTTCGAGCGCGGATCGTCGCGTCGCCGGAGAAGTACATCGCGCAGCCGACACTCGCGCTCTCCACCTGTCCGACCTTCGTCGAGTCCGGGCTCGCCCCGCGACACATCGACCTGCGCCCCTACGTGCTGTCGGGCGCGGACGTGGACCTCGTTCCCGGCGGCCTGACGCGTGTCGCGATCCGCGAAGGCTCGCTGGTCGTGAACTCGTCGCAAGGCGGGGGCACGAAGGACACCTGGGTTCTCGCCGAATAGGCCCCGTCATGCTCTGCCGCACCGCCAACGAGCTCTACTGGATGGCCCGCCACATCGAGCGCGCCGAAAATACCGCGCGCCTGCTCGACGTCACCTACAGGACGTCGCTGCTGCCCTACGAAGTACGCGATGCGGGCATGGCCTGGGCCGAGCCTTGGTCGGTGCCGCTCATCACTTCGGGCCTCGCCACCTCGTACTACGAGCACTATGCGGACCTGGCAGCGGAGAGCGTGCTGAAGTACATGATCCTGGACGCCAGCAATCCGTCGTCGATCTTCTGCTGCCTGCGCGCCGCGCGCGAGTCGGCACGCTCGGTCCGCGGAGCGATCACCTCCGAGATGTACGAGGACCTCAATTCCGCCTGGTTCGAGATGCGCGGCTACGACTACGGCCGGATCGACAACGGCGGCGTGTCGGACTTTCTCGACTGGGTCAAGATGCGCTCGCATCTGTTTCGCGGCGTGACATTTGGCACGATGCTGCGCGACGAGGCGTACCACTTCATCCGCCTCGGCACCCACCTGGAGCGCGCCGACAACACCGCGCGCATCCTCGACACGAAGTACCACATCCTGCTGCCGTCGGCCGAGGACGTCGGCGGCGCCGTCGACTACTATCAGTGGCAGTCGCTGCTGACATCGGTGTCCAGCTTCGAGTCGTACCGCAAGATCTACAGCGACGTCATCACGCCGCGGCGGGTCGCCGAGCTCCTGGTGCTGCGCGACGACATGCCGCGCTCGCTGCACAGCTGCATGAACTTCATCTTCGATACGCTGGAGATCCTCTGCGACGAGCACAGCCTGGAGCTGACGCGCCAGGCGGGCGAGCTGCATGCGCGGCTGCACTACGGCCGCACCGACGACATCATCCATTTCGGCCTGCACGAGTACCTGATCGACTTCGTCGAGCGGATCACGGCGCTGGGCAACGACGTCAGCCGCGTGTTCCTCGTTCCAGCCTACTGAAAGCGAAGCAGATGCCGCATGTCCTTCCGGTAGAATCAGCCCTTTTTTGCGGCGCATCACGCCCATGACCTATTGCGTAGCGATGTCGCTCGATGCCGGAATGATCTTCGCGTCGGATTCGCGCACCAACGCGGGCGTCGACCAGATCGCCCGCTTCTCGAAGATGCGGGTGTTCCACCGCGCCGGCGACAGGCTGATCGTCTCGCTGTCGTCGGGCAACCTGTCGATCACGCAGAACGCCATCAACATTCTCGAGCAGCGCGCGCGCGCCGGCGACAAGGTGCCGAACCTGTGGAACGCCGAGTCGATGTTCGACGTCGCGGCGCTGCTCGGCGACGCGCTGCGCGAGGTGAAGACGCGCGACGGCCCGTACCTGATGCAGAACAACATCGACGCGTCGGCGAACTTCATCGTCGGCGGCCAGGTGAAAGGCGAGCCGCCATCGCCTGTTCGAGGTCTACACCGAAGGCAACTTCATCGAGGCCACGCCGGACACCTGCTATTTCCAGATCGGCGAGTCGAAGTACGGCAAGCCGGTGATCGACCGCGTGGTCAACCGCCGGACTTCGCTGATCGATGCCACCAAGTGCACGATGGTGTCGTTCGATTCGACGATGCGATCGAATATCTCCGTGGGATTGCCGATCGATCTGCTGGCATACGAAGCGGATACGCTGCAGATCAAGCTGCAGCGGCGCGTCGACGAATCGGATCCGTACTTCCAGATGGTCCATTCGCAGTGGGGGGAGGGCCTGCGGCGCGTGTTCGCGCAACTGCCGGACCCCGACTGGGTCTGATCGGCTGATGGCAATCCGCGTAGCGCTGCTGCATCGGACGACCTACCAGTTCGACCGCCAGGTCGGCCTGTCGCCGCACGAGATCCGCCTGCGTCCCGCACCGCATTGCCGCACGCCGGTGCTCGGCTACTCGCTGAAGGTCGAGCCGGACGGCTACTTTCTCAACTGGCAGCAGGACCCGTACGGCAACTGGGTGGCGCGGCTCGTGTTCACCGAACGCGCGGACCGCCTGTCGATCACCGTCGACCTCATCGCGGACATGACGGTGACCAATCCGTTCGACTTCTTCGTCGAGCCGTATGCGGAGAAGTATCCGTTCGCGTATGCGCCCGCGCTCGCCAAGGAGCTGATCCCGTTCCTCGAGACCGCGCCGCTGTCGCCGCGGTTCGCCGCGTGGCTCGACGCGTTCCGCGCGACGATCGGCCCGGAAGAATTGACGGTCGACCTGCTGGTCCGCCTCAACATGCAGCTTCAGCGCGAGGTTCGCTACCTCGTGCGGATGGAGCCCGGCGTGCAGACGCCCGAGCAGACGCTCGAGCGCGGCTGCGGCTCGTGCCGCGATTCGGGCTGGCTGCTGGTGCAGATCATGCGGCACCTCGGCATTGCCGCGCGCTTCGCATCCGGCTACCTGATCCAGCTCGTCGCCGACGTGAAGCCGCTCGATGGGCCCTCCGGCCCCGACCGCGATTTCACCGACCTGCACGCGTGGGCCGAAGCGTTCATTCCCGGCGCGGGCTGGATCGGCTTCGATCCGACGTCGGGGCTGCTGGCGGGCGAGGGCCACTTGCCGCTCGCGTGCACGGCCGACCCCGGCAACGCGGCGCCGGTAATCGGCTACACCGACGTCTGCGAGACGAAGTTCGACTTCGCGATGCAGGTCACGCGCATCCACGAAGACCCGCGCGTCACCAAGCCGTACACGGAGAGCCAGTGGGAAGCGATCAATGCGCTCGGCGAGCGCGTCGACGCCGATCTCGTCGCGGGCGACGTGCGCCTGACGCAGGGCGGCGAGCCGACGTTCGTTTCGGTCGACGACATGGACGGCGCCGAATGGAACTACCTCGCGATGTCGCCCAAGAAACGCGAGCTCGCCGAGCACGCTGCAGCGCCGGCTCGCGCGCTTTTTCGCTGCGGGCGCGCTGCTGCATCAGGGACAGGGCAAATGGTATCCGGGCGAGCCGCTGCCGCGCTGGGCGCTGGGCATCTACTGGCGCACGGACGGCGAGCCGCTGTGGCAGGACGCGGCGCTGTTCGCGGACACGCACTGCGCCCGGGACCGCGACGCTGTCGTCGGCCGGCGAATTCGGCCAGCGCCTCGTCGCGACGCTCGGCCTGCCGCCGGGCCATCGTCATCACCGCCCACGAAGATGTGCCGAAGCTGCTGATCGACGAGGCGCTGCTGCCGGTCAATGTCGACCCGTTCGCCGCTGACCTCACGAAACCCGGCGAGCGCGCGCGCCTCGCGCGCCTGCTCAAGCTCGGCCTCGACAAGCCGGCCGGGTTCGTGCTGCCGCTGCAAGGCCGCCGAGTCGGCGACGAAGCGCACGGTCTGGGAGACGCAGCCGCTGGCCGCTGCGGCGCGAGCGCCTGTACGCGGTCGCCGGCGATTCGCCGCTGGGCCTGCGGCTGCCGCTCGGCTCGCTGCCGGACGTCTTGCCGGAGGAGCAGGACGTCGATCCGCCGGTCGATCCGTTCGCGCCGCAGCGAGCCGTTGCCCAAACGCGGCGACATGAAGCCGCGGCCGGGTCGAATCCGCGGCGAAGCACCGCGCGAAGTGATCAAGACGGCGTTGACGCTGGAAATGCGCGGCGGGCATGTCCACGTATTCATGCCGCCGCTCGTACGCTTCGAAGCGTATTCGCAGCTGCTGGCCGCGATCGAGGACACCGCGCGCGCGCTGTCGATGCACGTCGTCATCGAAGGCTATGCGCCACCGCGCGACGCGCGCGTCCGGGTGCTGGCCGTGACGCCCGATCCCGGCGTCATCGAGGTCAACATCCATCCGGCGGCGTCGTGGCGCGAGCTGATCGCGACCACGACCACGCTGTACGAGGAAGCGCGGCAGACGCGCCTCGCGACCGAGAAGTTCATGCTCGACGGCCGTCACATGGGCACCGGCGGCGGCAATCACGTCACGCTGGGCGGCGCGACGCCGGCCGACAGCCCGCTTCTGCGCCGTCCCGACCTGCTGCGCAGCCTCATCACTTATTGGCAGAACCATCCGGCGCTGTCGTACCTGTTCTCGGGCATGTTCATCGGGCCGACGCAGCCAGGCGCCGCGCGTCGACGAGGCGCGCGACGACCGCCTGTACGAGCTCGAGATCGCGTTCCAGCAGCTGGCCGCAGAAGCAGCGCACGTCGGCGAGGCGATCGCGCAGCCGTGGCTCGTCGATCGCCTGCTGCGCCACCTGCTGACCGACCTCACCGGCAACACGCACCGCGCCGAATTCTCGATCGACAAGCTGTATTCGCCCGACAGCCCGACCGGCCGGCTCGGCCTGCTCGAATTCCGCGCGTTCGAGATGCCGCCGCATGCGCGGATGAGCGCCGTGCAGATGCTGCTGCTGCGCGCGCTGGTCGCGCGCTTCTGGCAGACGCCCTACCAGGGCAGGCTGATCCGCTGGGGCACCGCGCTGCACGATCGCTGGCTGCTGCCGCATTTCGTCGCCGCCGACATGCGCGACGTCGTCGCCGATCTCGACCGCGTTCGGCTACGCGTTCGCGCCGCAATGGTTCGACCCGTTCGTCGAATTCCGCTTCCCGCGCTTCGGCACCGTCGACTACGACGGCGTGACGCTCGAATTGCGCCAGGCGATCGAGCCGTGGCACGTGCTTGGCGAAGAGGTCAGCGCACGGCGGCACGGCGCGCTATCGTCGACTCGTCGGTCGAGCGGCTGCAGGTGCAAGGTCACTCGGCATGACCGGCGGCCGCCACGCCGTCACCTGCAACGGCCGCGCGCTGCCGCTGACGCCGACCGGCGTGCCCGGCGAGTTCGTCGCGGGCGTTCGCTTTCGCGCGTGGAGCCCGCCGTCGGCGCTGCACCCGACGATCGGCGTGCAGGCGCCGCTGACGTTCGACCTCGTCGACCGTGGGCGCAGCGCGCGCTGGGCGGCTGCACGTATCACGTCGCCCATCCGGGCGGGCGCAACTACGAGACGTTTCCGGTCAACGCCAACGAGGCCGAGGCGCGCCGCGTCGCGCGCTTCTGGGCGCACGGCCATACGCCGGGCCCGGTGACCGTGCATCGCCGAGAGCCGCCGAATCCGGCGACGCCGACGACGCTCGACCTGCGCTGGAACGCAGGCACGATGCGACGTCCGCACGCGCTTCGCGCCGAGCCCGACCGGCTTCCTGCACCTCGGCAACATCCGCTCCGCGCTGTTTGCCGTGGGCGTTCGCGCGCCGGCACGGCGGCGCGTTCATCCTGCGCATCGAGGACACCGACGTCGAGCGCTCGACGCCGGAAGCCGTGCAGGCGATCATCGACGCGATGGCGTGGCTCGGGCTCGACTACGACGAGGGTCCGTACTTCCAGATGCAGCGGATGGACCGCTACCGCGCCGTCGCTCGACGACATGCTCGCGCGCGGCCTCGCGTATCGCGCTACATGTCGCCGGCCGAGCTCGACGCGCTGCGCGCGGCGCAGCATGGCGCGCGGCGAGAAGCCGCGCTACGACGGCCGCTGGCGGCCGGAGAACGCCGAAGGGGATGACGCCGCCGCCAGGCGTCGCGCCGGTGATCCGCTTCCGCAATCCGCGACGAGGGCAGTCGTCGCGTGGGACGACGCGGTGAAGGGCCGGATCGAGATCGCCAACGCGGAGCTCGACGACCTGGTGATCGCGCGCGCCGACGGCACGCCGACGTACAACTTCTGCGTCGTCGTCGACGACATCGACATGCGCATCACGCACGTGATCCGCGGCGACGACCACGTCAACAACACGCCGCGCCAGATCAACATCCTGCGCGCGCTCGGCGCGACGCCGCCGGTGTACGCGCACCTGCCGACGGTGCTGGCGCCCGACGGCGACAAGCTGTCGAAGCGCCATGGCGCGCGTCGGCGTGCTGCAGTACCGCGACGACGGCTACCTGCCCGAAGCGGTGGTCAACTACCTCGCGCGGCTCGGCTGGGCGCACGGCGACGCCGAGGTGTTCACGCGTCGAGCAGTTCGTCGACATGGTTCGACCTCGGCGGCCTGACGCCGTCGCCGGCGCGCTTCGATCCGGACAAGCTCAAGTGGCTGAACCACGAGCACATCAAGCGGCTGCCGGAGGAGGAGCTCGGCGCGCGCCTGGCGCCGTTCCTCGAGCGCGCGGGGCTCGACCGGCGCGCGGGGCCGCGCCCGCGGCGGTCGGCGCGCTGCTGCGCGATCGCGTCGCCGACGCTCGTCGAGATGGCCGATGCGGCGCACTATTTCTACGCGACGCCGCACCCGGCGCCGACGCTTGTCGCCGAGCGCGTCACCGACGCAGTCGAAGCCCGCGCTGGCACGATCTGGCGGGCGCGATGGCGGACGTCGAGTGGACGCAGGAGGCACTTGCGCGCGGCGATCAAGGCGGCGGCGACGCCCACGGCGTGAAACCGCCGCAGATCATGATGGCGCTGCGGGCGCTGGTGACCGGTCACGCGCAGACGCCGGCGATCGATGCGGTGCTGGCGCTGCTCGGCCGCGAGACGACGCTCGCTCGGCTCAAGGCGGGACTGACACTATAGCGCGAGCGCGGCGAACCGTCGCGCTTCGCGTCGCCGCGGACGTTCCGGTAAAATGCGGAATTTCCGGGACCTCTCGATGACCAAGTTCGTCTTCGTGACCGGTGGCGTCGTCTCCTCGCTGGGGAAGGGCATCGCCGCCGCGTCGCTGGCCGCGATCCTCGCGTCGCGCGGCGTCCGCGTCACCAATCTCAAGCTCGACCCCTACATCAACGTCGACCCCGGCACGATGTCGCCGTTCCAGCACGGCGAAGTGTTCGTGACCGACGACGGCGCCGAGACCGACCTCGACCTCGGCCACTACGAGCGCTTTACCGACGTGCGGATGGCGAAGCGCAACAACTTCACCACCGGCCAGATCTACGAGAGCGTGATCCGCAAGGAGCGCCGCGGCGACTACCTCGGCGGCACCGTGCAGGTGATCCCGCACATCACCGACGAGATCAAGGCGTGGATCCAGCAGGGCGCCGGGCGGATGCGGAGGTAGCCGTCGTCGAAGTCGGCGGCACCGTCGGCGACATCGAGTCGCTGCCGTTCCTCGAAGCGATCCGCCAGCTCGGCATCACGCTCGGCCGCGACAACGTCTGCTACATCCACCTGACGCTCGTGCCCGTACATCCCGGCGGCGGGCGAGATGAAGACCAAGCCGACGCAGCACTCGGTGAAGGAACTGCGCGAGATCGGCATCCAGCCCGACGTCGTGCTGTGCCGCGCCGACCGCCCGGTCCCTGACGGCGACCGGCGCAAGATCGCGCTGTTCACCAACGTGCCGGCCGAGGCCGTGATCCCGGCGCTCGACGCCGATTCGATCTACAAGATCCCGGCGGCGCTGCATGCCGAGGGCCTCGACGTCATCGTGTGCAAGAAGCTCGGGATCAATCCGCCGCCCGCCGACCTCTCGACGTGGAAGAAGCTGGTCGATGCGCTCGACCATCCGGAAGAGACGGTCAACATCGCGATGGTCGGCAAGTACGTCGACCTCACCGAGTCGTACAAGTCGCTGTCCGAAGCGCTGATCCACGCGGGCATCCACACGCGGGTCGAAGGTCAGCATCCAGTACGTCGACTCGGAAGCGCTGGAGAAGGACGGCGTTGCGTCGCTCGCCGGGATGGACGCGATCCTCGTGCCGGGCGGGTTCGGCAAGCGCGGGGTCGAAGGCAAGATCGCGGCGATCCGCCACGCGCGCGAGCACGGCATCCCTTATCTCGGCATCTGCCTCGGCATGCAGCTCGCGGTGATCGAATACGCGCGGCACAAGGCGGGACTGGCGAACGCCAACAGCACGGAATTCGAGCCCGACACGCCGCATCCGGTTGTCGCGCTGATCACCGAATGGCAGAACCGCGACGGGTCGATCGAGCGTCGCACGGCCGCATCCGACCTGGGCGGCACGATGCGCCTGGGCGCCCAGCCCTGCGAGGTGGTGCCGGGTACGCTCGCGCATCGGATCTACGGCGCGACGCGCGTCGCCGAGCGACACCGGCATCGCTACGAGGTCAACAACCACTACCTGCCGCGGCTGCAGGCAGCGGGGCTCACGGTCAGCGCCTGGGCGAAAAGCGATGCGGCCGGCGACCTGTGCGAAATGGTCGAGCTGCCGCAGCATCCGTGGTTCTTCGGATGCCAGTTCCATCCGGAGTTCACGTCGAACCCGCGGCGCGGCCATCCGCTGTTCGTGAGCTTCGTGCGCGCCGCGCTCGACGCCAGGCAGCGCGGCCAGGGCCGGCCGGCCGGCGCCGTCGCCGAGCTGGTCGCTTGAAGCTCTGCGGCTACGACGTCGGCCTCGCGCATCCGTTCTTCCTGATCGCGGGACCGTGCGTCGTCGAATCGCGGCAGCTGCAGACGGATGTCGCGGGCGAGCTGAAAACCATCTGCGCCGATCTTGCGATTCCGTTCGTCTTCAAGTCGTCGTACGACAAGGCGAACCGCAGCTCGCACGCGTCGTACCGCGGTCCCGGCATGGATGAGGGCCTGGCGATCCTCGCCGAAGTTCGCCGGAACGTAGACGTGCCGGTGCTGACCGACGTTCACGCGGAGGACGAGATTGCGGCGGCGGCGGCCGTCGTCGACGTGCTCCAGACGCCGGCGTTCCTGTGCCGGCAGACCGATTTCATCCAGGCGGTTGCGCGCGCCGGCAAGCCGGTCAACATCAAGAAGGGCCAGTTTCTCGCGCCCGAGGACATGAAGCAGGTGGTCGGCAAGGCGCGCGCGGCGAGCGGCGCCGACAACATCATGGTGTGCGAGCGCGGCGTGTCGTTCGGTTATCACAACCTGGTGTCGGACATGCGCGCGCTCGCGATCATGCGCAATACGAACTGCCCGGTGGTGTTCGACGCGACCCATTCGGTGCAACTGCCCGGCGGCAAGGGAACCGCATCCGGCGGCCAGCGCGAGTTCGTCCCGGTGCTGGCGCGGGCCGCCGTGGCCTCCGGCATCGCCGGGCTGTTCATGGAAACGCATCCGGACCCGGACAAGGCGCTGTCCGACGGTCCCAACGCGTGGCCGCTGTCGCGCATGCGCGAATTGCTCGCGACGTTGAAGGAACTGGACGCGACGGTCAAGCGCGCGGCCTTTCCCGAAGACGAGCTGATGGCGTCGCACTAGGACAACGAATCGCAGTCGCAATATCCAGGGGGGAACATGTTCGTACATCTGGTTCTGATCAAGCTGAAGCCCGGCATCCAGCGCAACGACCCGCGAGTGCGGGCGTGGCAGCCGATGATGGAGGCGCTTCCGCGCAGGTGCAAAGGCATCGTCTACATGGAGTACGGCTGGAACACCACCGACCGGCCGGTCGCCTACGATTTTGGCGTCAACATGGGCTTTGCGACGCGCGCCGACCTCGATGCGTACGGACCGGATGCGTACCACCAGGAGGTCGTCGCCAAGCAGCGCGAATTCGCCGAATGGATCATTTGCGACTATGAGAAGGCGGACAAGATCGTGGGAGAAGTGATATGAGCGCCGCCTTGTGCGTCAGGCTTCGGCCTGACTCTGCGTCGCGGCCGGCTGAAGCCGGCCCCACGAGGATCGCATCATGAGTGCGATCGTCGACGTCATCGCGCGCGAGATTCTCGATTCGCGGGGCAACCCGACGATCGAGGCCGACGTCGTGCTGGAGTCCGGCGTGTCCGGCCGCGCGGCCGTGCCGTCGGGCGCATCGACGGGCTCGAAGGAAGCGATCGAGCTGCGCGACGGCGATCCCGCGCGCTACGGCGGCAAGGGCGTGACCAAGGCCGTCGAGAACGTGAACACCGAAATCTGCGAAGCCATTCTCGGTCTCGACGCGACGGAGCAGGGGCTGATCGACAAGACGCTGATCGAGCTCGACGGCACCGAGAACAAGGCCCGCCTCGGCGCGAATGCCATTCTCGCGGTGTCCTGCGCAGTGGCGAAGGCGGGCGCCGAGGAATCGTCGCTGCCGCTCTATCGCTATCTCGGCGGCGCCGGCGAAATGCAGCTGCCCGTCCCGCTGATGAACGTCATCAACGGCGGGGCGCACGCGAACAACAAGATCGACCTGCAGGAGTTCATGATCGTTCCGGTCGGCGCGCCGACGTTTCGCGAAGCGCTGCGCTACGGGGCCGAGGTGTTCCAGACGCTCAAGAAGCTGATCGACAGCCGCGGCATGCCGACCACCGTCGGTGACGAGGGCGGCTTCGCGCCGAACCTGCCGTCGAACGAGTCGGCGCTGACGCTGCTCGTCGAGGCCATCGACAAGGCTGGCTACACGCCCGGCACCGACATCGCGCTCGCGCTCGACTGCGCGGCGAGCGAGTTCTACAAGGACGGCCGCTATCACCTCGAAGCCGAGAACCGCGCGCTTACCTCCGAGCAATTCGCCGACGTCCTCGCCACGTGGACCGACAAGTACCCGATCATCAGCATCGAGGACGGCATGTCGGAGCACGATTGGGATGGATGGAAGTACCTCACCGACCGGATCGGCAAGAACGTGCAGCTCGTCGGCGACGACCTTTTCGTGACCAACACGAAGATCCTGCGACAGGGCATCGCACGCGGGGTCGCCAATTCGATCCTGATCAAGATCAACCAGATCGGCACGCTGTCGGAGACGTTCGCGGCGATCACGATGGCGAATCGCGCCGGCTATACGGCGGTGATATCGCATCGATCGGGCGAGACCGAGGACTCGATCATCGCGGACATCGCGGTGGGCACCAACGCGGGCCAGATCAAGACCGGCTCGCTGTCGCGCTCCGACCGGATGGCGAAGTACAACCAGCTGCTGCGCATCGAGGAGGACCTGGGTGACGCGGCGAGCTATCCGGGACGCGCAGCGTTCTTCAACCTGCGCTGACGAGTCCATCCCGTGCGCTACCTTGCCTGGGTCTTCATCGCGCTGATCGGCGCGCTGCAGTACCCGATGTGGCTCGGCAAGGGCGGCTGGCTGCAGGTGCGCGAGTACGACCGGCAGGTCGGACTGCAGCGCGAGGCGAACGCCAAGCTCGTCCAGCGCAACGACGCGCTCGAGGCCGACGTGCGCGATCTCAAGACCGGTTACGAGGCCATCGAGGAGCGCGCACGCAACGAGCTCGGGATGATCCGCCAGGACGAGGTGTTCTTCCAGTTGCAGGCCGGTACGGTGGCGAAGCCGCCGGCGCCGGCCACGGCGCCCAAGCGCTAGCGGGGATGCAGCAGCGCGTCACGTCCCGCGACAACCCGCGCGTCCTGCAGGCCCGCCGGCTCGCGCAATCGTCGCGCGACCGCCGCAAGGCCGGACGGTGCGTGATCGAAGGCGAGCATCTGGCGCGCGTCTACTGCGATCGCATCGGCCCACCCGAATCGCTGATCGTCGTCGACTGGGCGCTCGACGATCCGGGCATCGCCGCGCTGGTGCGCGACGTGCCGCCGGCGCGCGTCGTCCAGGTGCCGCCGACGATCTTCGCCGAGATTGCCGCGCTGCCTATCGACGTCGGCGTGCTCGCGGTGATCGAGACGCCGCGCGCCGCCGCCGCCGTCGACCGCCGGTTCACGCTGCTGCTCGAGGATCTGCAGGACCCGGGCAACGTCGGCACCGTGCTGCGCACTGCCGCCGCCGCAGGGGTCGATCAGGTGCTGCTGTCGAAGCATTGCGCATTCGCGTGGTCGCCGAAAGTGCTGCGCGCGGCGCAGGGCGCGCACTTCCTGACGACGGTGGCCGAAGACACCGACCTGACGGCGTGGGCGACGCAGTTTCGCGCTGCCGGCGGACGCGTGGTCGCGCTGGACCCTCACGAAGGCGAACCGCTATTCGACGCGCCGATGGCGTTTCCGCTGGCGCTCGCCGTGGGCAACGAAGGCGCGGGCCTGTCCGATGCGTTGCTTGCTGTGGCCGATGCACGCGTCACGATCCCGATGCCCGGCGGCATGGAATCGCTGAATGCCGCGGCGGCCGCGGCTGTCGCGATGTTCGAGTGCGTGCGTCGCGCGTTACAGGAGAACCGCTGAGAAGTAGGCGGTCTCGGTGCACCCGCCGCCGACCGGTGCAACCCAGCGGCCCTCGATGCCTTGCGCCGTTGCCTTGAGCTCCGCGATGTTCGCCGTCGTCGCGAGCACCGTGGTGTTGCCCTGGGTGCACCGGTACTCGGCGCCGGTGGCCTGGTATTGGCTGCCGGTCTGAAGGAGTGTTCCCGTCAGCGTGCAGGCGTAGGTGGGAAACGTGAAGGCAAGCGAGAACGCTCCCGCTGCGGTCTGCGTCGCCTGCAGATCGTACGAGTTCTTGTACGAGCCCGCGCCGTTGCAGCCGCTTTGGACCCCCGCGAGCCCGCCGGTGTATGTACCGGCGAGGTTGATCTGCGTCAGCGCCATCCGCTCGATCGCCTTCGTATAGACGACGTTGTTCACGACGTACGTCAGCGTCGCCTGATAGCTGTTGGCAGCGCTCGGCCTGAACTGCGCGGAGCCGACCTGTTGCGCCGAAGTCCTGTCGCCAGGATTCCACGGCTTGGTGTAATCCGTACCCATGGAAAGGTACACACCGCCGCCGTACCCGCCCTGCGCATCGGGCCGCAGCTCCGCCGTGTACCACGTCGGCTTGTTGCCCTCGCCGTAGATGAAAAATGACAGGAATATGAAGCTGTCCGACTGGACGAGAGTTGAGGCCCCAACCCGGCTCGGTGGGGGTCCACCAGAGGTCGGTGTAGTCGGCGGCGTTGGCTGACAGCGGGACGAACGCGCAAAGCGCGGCGATGCGCGCGGCGTGGAAGAAGCGACAGGCAATCGAAAGCATCCAGGGACCCGCTGACGGAAAACGGGGATTTTAACGGCGTGCGCGTGTCGACCGCTGCGATCGCTTTAAATCGTTGCGGCGACACGCGCGATGTCGGCGCACCACGGCAGCGACGGCTGCGCGCCCGCGCGCGTGCAGGCGAGCGAACCGGCCGCCAGACCGTCGCGCAGCGCATCGCGCAGGGGCGCGCCCCGATCGAGCGCTGCTGCGAGTGCGCCGATGAGCGCGTCGCCCGCGCCCACCGTGTCGACGACGTCGACGTTGGGCGCTGACAGTGCGAAAGGCCCGTCGGCGCCGGTCGCGACCGCGCCACGGGCACCGAGCGTGACGACAACCGCCGCGCCGAACCGCGCATGGACCGCCGCGCAAAAGTCGGCGGGATGCACGGGAAAGTTGAACGGCGCCGCCACCGCCGCCGCCTCGTGCTCGTTCACGACCAGAACGTCGATCGACGCCAGCGTCGTCGCAGGCAGCGCCGCGGCCGGCGCGGCGTTGACGATGACGCGCGCGCCGCGCTCCGCGCGCATGTGCGGCCACCGCCGCGACCGTCGACAACGGGATCTCCAGCTGCATCACGACGATCGCCGCCGGACCGAGCGCTGCGTCGGGAACGAAATCGGCCGCGCACCGCGGCGTTGGCGCCGGCGACCACGGTGATCGTGTTCTCGCCGGCATCGTCGACGTGGATCAGCGCGACGCCGGTCGGCGCTGCGACGCTGCGCACGCCGGCGAGATCGACGCCGTCGGCACGCAGCAGCTGCGAGCGCCGGCGCGGCGAATGCATCGCGTGCCGACGGCGCCGAACAGCGCGACCGCAGCGCCCGCGCGCCGCGCCGCCAGCGCCTGGTTCGCGCCCTTGCCGCCCGGGCAGTGACGCGAACGCCGATGCCCGCGAGCGTCTCGCCCGGCGCGCGGCAGGCGCGCGACACGCGCGACGAGATCGAGGTTGATCGAGCCGAAGACGACGATCATCGGCGTGGTCACCAGCGCCCGCTAGGGCGATAGCTGTTGACGACGCCCTTGACCAGCAGGATGTTGCCGTACGGCCGCAGCTCGCCGGTGCGCACGATCGCGAACGCGTTGCGCGCCCGCGCGTAGAACGCGCTGCGCTCGAGCTGCGCCGATCTCGCAGTCGCCGAGCCCGTGATCGCTCAGCGCGGCGGCGAAGTCGGCGACCGGCTCGGGCACCGCGTC
Source organism: uncultured beta proteobacterium (assembly GCA_963851465.1). Taxonomy (GTDB): domain Bacteria; phylum Pseudomonadota; class Gammaproteobacteria; order Burkholderiales; family Casimicrobiaceae; genus VBCG01. The sequence goes on along the minus strand of CAWKPJ010000002.1, from coordinate 21,480 downwards.
GGGATCGCCGACGACCTGCATCGTCAGCACGGCCGGCACGACGTAGGTGTCGAGCGGAAACACCGTCAGCACCGCGTCGAGCACTTCGGGCGACGTGGCGCCGCGCAGCTCGACGACGCGGCGCCCGACGCTCGCCGCGGGAAAGTTGGCGTCGACGATCGCGAGCTCGTCGCCATGGCCCATCGCGGCCAGCGCGTGCAGCAGGTCGGGCGTCGAGCAGCGGATGGATGCCTTTCAGCATGAGTCGCGTCAGCCGCCCTTGACGCCGCCGTGCGTCAGCCCGGCGACGATCTCCTTCTGGATGAAGATCGTCAGCAGCAGCACCGGCAGCGTGACGACGATCGCCGCGGCGGCGAGCGGTCCCCAGGCGAGCTGCTCGAACGTCAGCACGTTGTAGACGGCGACCGGCAGCGTGCGCGTCTCGCGGCCCGACAGCACGGCGCCGAACACGAAGTTGTTCCACGAGAAGATGAACGCGAGGATCGATGCCGACGACGATGCCGGGCCGCGCGAGCGGCAGCGCCACGTAGCGGAACGTCGTCCACGCGCTGGCGCCGTCGATCTGCGCCGCCTCCTCGAGCTCGCGCGGCAGCGTCTCGAAGTAGCCGGCCATGATGTAGACGACGATCGGCACGGTGATGACGAGGTGCGTGATGACGAGCGCCGTCAGCGTGTTGTTGAGGCCGCAGGAACTGGAACACGGCGAACAGCGGAATCAGGTACGACAGCGCCGGCGTCATCCGCGCGATCAGGATCAGCACGGTGAGCCGTGTGCGCGCCGAGTGCGCGCGATGCCGTAGCCGGCCGGAACGCCGACCAGCAGCGCGATCAGCGTCGCGCCGCCGGAGACGACGATGCTGTTCCACGAAGTAGCGGCCGATCGAGTTCTGCTCGAACACCTGCACGAAGTTGGCGAGCGTCGGCGGATCGGGGATGAACACCGGCGGATACGGCGAGGTTGTCGATCTCGTTCTTGAGCGACAGCGACAGCATCCACAGGAACACGAGGATCGCCGGCGACACGATGACGACCACCGACAGCCAGAAGCCGACCTTGCGCAGCCACCGGCGCAGGCGCGGACGCGCACGGCGATGCGCTGGCCGGCGCGACGCGCCGTCGGCTGCCGTCATGTCCATTTCGTCCGCTCGCGCACGTGCAGCAGCAGCAGCGCCAGCGCCAGCACGATCGACGAAGAACACGACGACGACCGCCGACGCGTTGCCGATGTTGTAGAACGCGAACGCCTGCAGGTACAGATAGAGGTTGATCGTCTCCGACGCGGTGCCCGGGCCGCCCGAGGTGATCACGTAGATCGTGTCGAACGTCTTGAGCGCGTCGATCGTGCGGATCACCGCGGCGACGAGCAGGAACGGCGCGACCAGCGGCAGCGTGATGTAGCGGAAGAGCTGCCATTCGCGTCGCGCCGTCGAGGCGCGCCGATTCGTACGGCTCGGTCGGCAGCGCCGCGAGGCCGCCCAGCACGATCAGCATCACCAGCGGCGTCCAGTGCCAGATCTCGACCAGCACGAGGCTCGGGATCACCAGCGTCGGCGAATAGACCCACAGCGACGGCGGCAGGCCGACGAGCGACAGCAGGTAGTTGAGCACGCCCTGCTGCGGATGGAACATCATCGTCCACACCAGCGCGACCGCGACCGGCGTGGCCATCATCGGCATGATGAAGACGCCGCGCAGCACGCCGCGGAACGGAAACTCGCGATGGAAGATCAGCGCGGCGACGGTGCCGAGGACCAGCGGCACGACGACGGCGAGCGCCGTGAAGTAGAACGTGTGGCACGATCGACTTCGAGGAAGCGCTGGTTGGTCGCCAGCTTCATGTAGTTGTCGAAGCCGACGAAGTGCGCCGGCGGTGCCGATCTTCCAGTCGAACGCGCTCATCCACAGCGTGAACAGCCACGGGAAGACGATCACCGCGCCGACGACGACCAGCGCCGGCACGACGAACCAGCGCAGGTTGCGCCGCCGCCGCGCGAGAAACGCCGACGGCGCAGGCGCGCCCTGTGCCGCCGTTCGAGTCACCGCATCCCCCGTGTGGGGCCGGCTTCAGCCGGCCGCCGCCAGGTCATTCCGCTTCTCAAGCCTTCTCGCTCTTGTCGAGCACCGGCTGGAACTCCGCCGTCGCCTTCTTCAGCTCGGTCGCCGGATCCGCGCCGTTGATCATGTTGGTGAGCGCGATGCCGAACGATGTCGCGGAACTCGGTGACCGGCACGATGACCGGCAAGCCCGGGCTGCGCGATCGTCGCCGAGCCCAGCATGCAATCGACCCATGCCTTCGGCGCCTTGAACGTCGGCCGAGCGCTTCGCGCGTCGGCGTATGCCGAGTTGCGCACCGGCGCGCCCGCCGCGGCCTGCAGCATGCGCGCCTGGTTGGCCTTGTTCGACGCCCACTGCAGGTAGAACCAGGACGGGCCCTTCTTCTTGCGAGAACGTCGAGATGCCTTCGCCGTCGCCGAACATCGCCGACACCTGCTGCCTTCGGGCCCGGCGGCATGACGCCGTAGCCGACCTTGCCGACGATGCGCGACTTGGTCGGGTCTTCGAGCGGCTGCGCGAAGCCGATGCCGTCGAGCCACATCGCCGCCTTGCCCTGCACGAACAGGCTCTGCGACTCGTTCCAGTTGAAGCCGGCCACACCCTGCGGGCCGTACTTCGCGAGCAGCGTCTGGTACATCTTCGCGCGCGTCGATCGCCTCCGGCGTGTCGGTCATCAGCTTGCCGTTGTCGTCGACGAAGCCGCCGCCGTAGCCCAGCAGGAAGCTCGACCACACCGGCACGTTGGCGTTCTTGAGCCCGCGGCCGACGAAGCCCGCAGACGCCCTTGGCGGGATCGTTGAGCTTCGCTGGCGGCGTCGACCATCTCGGCGAAGCTCTTCGGATACGCGATGCCCTTCGCGTCGAACAGCTCCTTGTTGTAGTAGAGCACCCACGGGTCGATGTTGAGCGGCAGGCTGTCGACGCGGCCGTCCGGCTGCGTCGCCCAGGCGATGCCGCCCTTGGCGAAGTCGGCGAAGTCGAGGTCGGGATCGGTGAGCGACTTGTCGGCGATCAGCGGCCGCACGTCCTCCAGCCACTTGTTCTTGCCGAACAGGCGCTTCTGCACGTGATACGAGATCGCGATCACGTCGAAGCTCGGTGTTGCCCGAGTTGAACTCGATCACCGCCTTCTGCCGCTGCTGCTGCTCGGGAATCATCTCGGAGCCGACCGTGATGCCGGTCAGGTCCTCGAATTCCTTGTGGTACTTGGTGAGGAGATCGCCGCGCGGGCTCTTGACCAGGAAGACCTCGATCTTCTCGCCCTTGAACTTCTTCCAGTCGAACGTGCCCTGCGCCTGCGCGCGCGAGCTGGCCGGCGCCGGGAATCGCGCCGAGCGCCGCGGCGCCCGCGCCGGCCTGCAGCAGGCGACGCCGCGTCGTCCGAAACGTCGTGTTCGTGATCAGCCATGAAACTCCTCCTCGAGTGCGGGCGTTGGCGCCCTTCGTTGTCCGGCCCCGGCGCTGCCGGGGTTCTGCGATGGATGTCGAATCGTAGCGCGAATGCGCGGGTTGTTGGTTCGCGCTACGCGCTTTGGTGCGATTCACCCCTGCGGCGACTTGGCCGGCTCACGACGTGGTTTCCGCCGGCGCGAGGAACCCCGCGTCGGCCAGTTCCGCCAGCAGCTTCGCGTGCCGGGCATCGTCGAGCGGCAGCCACGGCGAGCGCAGCGCGTTCCAGCCCGGATCGCCCGTCTGCGCCGCACGGATCGCCTTGAACGCCGACAGGAACGGATAGCTGAACAGCACTTTGAGGAACGCCGCGATGCGCGCTTCGTCCGCCGCCGCGACCACCGGCTTCAGCAGCGCCGCGATCATCGCGGGATACACGTTGGCGACGCCGCAGATCGTGCCCGCACCGCCGTCGCGCAGCAGTTGCGGCAGATGCGGCTCGTGGCCGACGAGGATCGAGAGCTGCGGCGCCCGCTCCAGCAGCGCCTGCGTATTCTTGTAGTCGCCGCTGCTGTCCTTCACGCCCGCGATCACCGCCGGATACGCCTTGGCGAGCCGCGCAACGACGTCGGGCCGTACCGGCACGCCGGAGAATTGCGGGATGTGATACAGGTAGACGCGCAGCGCAGGCTCGCCGACCGCGTCGATCAGCCGCGCGTAATAGGCGAAGACGGCGTCGTCGCTGACCTCCTTGAAGAAAAACGGGGGCACGATCAGACAGCGCGGCGCGCCTGCGCGCACGGCGTGCTTCGTCAACGCAACGGCGTCCGAGAGGGCCGCGGCGCCGGTGCCCGGAACGACGCGCGCCGCCGGAATGCCGGCCGCGAGCAGCGCTTCCAGGCCCTGCATCCGCTCGGCGGTCGAGAACGACGGGAATTCGCCGGTGGTGCCGAACGGCGCGACGCCTTCGACACCGTGCGCAAAGAGGTCGCGCACGTGGCTGGCGAGCCTGGCGACGTCGGGATTCCCGCGCGCGTCGAGCGGGGTGAGGGTCGCGCACCACAGGCCGCGTATGGCGGAAGTATCCATTCGATCGTTGCTCCCTGTTGGGTCAGAGTCCGAGCGCGCGGTTGCGCGCGTGCATCAAGTGGCCGTCGATCGCCGCGATGGCGTGACCGGGATCGCGCGTGCGTAACGCCGCGATCAACGCAAGATGTTCCGTCATCGCCGGGCCGAGCGCCTGCTCGTCGAGCATGACGCGGTCGAGCCGGATCAGCCGGATGCGCAGGCTGTTGACGCGGTAGAGGTTCGAGATGATCTCGTTGCCGAGCGCATCGACCATGCGGTCGTGCAGTCCCCAGTCGATCGCCTGCGCTTCGTCGAGGAGGGCAGGCGTCACGCCGTGTTCGCTGCGCTCGATAACGCTGCGGTGCGACGCTTCGAGGGCGTCCAGCTCGGCGTCGGTGGCGGTGAGCGAGAACTGGCTCGCGGCCTCGCGCTCGATCATCGAACGCAACTGGAATGCGTTGCGCACCAGCTTGACGTCGACGCTGGCGATCTGCAGGCCGCGCTGGGGCGCCGTCTGCAGCAGTCCCTCGGCTTCCAGTCGCGGAATGACTTCGCGGATGGCGCCGAGCGGCAGGTCGATCAGCGCCGCGAGCTCGCGCTGCGACACGAACTGCCCGGGCCGGATGCGCGAGGCGATGATCTGCTGCTGGAAGCGCTCGTAGGCCTGCCAGCGGAGCCGGACGGCGTCCGCCGGCGGCCGCTTGGCACGACGGACCACGTACTGCGGGCGCTTTTCGCTCACCGCACGGGGCGTCGTCTTGGTTCGGATCGACACGGCGAGATCACATTAACAGTTCATCACTGACATGTCAGTGAGTGGATAGCGTATTGCCTTGGCCGGCTGAAGCCCGACTCCACAGGGATCGCAGACGATGTGGAGCTTCTGCACCTTGCGGACATCGCCGTTGCGCGGCTGCGTCTTGTCGAGTGCGGCGATGTGCGCGCCGTGCTCCGAAGGGGAGTCCGGGAGTTGAACAGCATCGCGAGCCCGAGCGACAGCGGAATCACGAGCAGGAGCGAGAATCCTGTGTAGACGAGTGACTTGCCGGCGGATGCCCAGATCGAGGCGTCGTTCAACAGCGCGACGTAGTTTGCCGCGCCGATGAATTTGACCTTCTCGGCGTAGCGCGTCTGGAACAGCGATAGGACCGCAGCGTCGAAAATGGGGTAGATCGAGATCAGGAATACCGCGACGATCGCGGGGGCGATGAACACGACCGGGAGCGACGTGCCGCGCCCGCGGCGTGCTCTCGGCGGGCGTATCGAGCCCGGCAGATTCAGCGGAACGGCGGTAGTGGCCACGGCGGGAAAGTGGTGCCAGGACGGCCCGGGACAGCGTTGAGACAACTGACATGTTAGCGAGAGCATAGTAAGCTGTCAACAGGAAAATGACTTCCATGGCCGTCACCCCGACCCTGCGGACCGCGCTCCGCCGCACGCCCCTGGCGCTCGGCGGCGCGCCGCTCGGCAACCTCTTCAGTTCCGTCACGGACGCCGAAGCGACCGCCGTGATCCAGGCGGCGCTACACGGCGGCGTCGACTACTTCGACACCGCGCCGCACTACGGTCACGGCCTGTCGGAGACGCGCTTCGGACGGGCGCTCGCCGGCGTGCCGCGCGACCGCTTCCTGCTCTCGACCAAGGTGGGGCGGCTGCTGACGCCGCGGGCGGATGCGCCCCGCGTCCAGCACGGCTACGTCGACGGGCTGCCGTTCGTGCAGCACTACGACTACACGTACGACGGCACGCTACGTTCGCTCGATGCCAGCCTCGCTCGGCTTTCGCTGCCGCGCATCGACATCGCCTATGTTCACGACATCGACGTCGCAACGCACGGCGCCGAGCAACCTGCGCGCTTTCGCGACATGGTCGACGGCGCGCTGCCGGCGCTCGCGCGACGCAAGGCCGATGGCGCGCTCGCGGGTTACGGGCTCGGCGTCAACGACGTGCAGATCTGCCTCGACACGCTGGCGGTGGCCGACCTGGACGTGATCCTGCTCGCGGGCCGCTACACGCTCGCCGATCAGTCGGCGGTGGACGTCCTGCTGCCGCGCTGCGTGGAGCGCGGCGTCGCGATCGTCGCGGGCGGACCGTTCAACTCGGGCATCCTCGCCACGGGCGCGCGCCCGCGCGACGGCACGACGCCTTATTTCAACTACGCGCCGGCGTCGCCCGAGATCATCGCGCGCGTCGCGCGGATCGAAGTGGTGTGCGCCGAGTTCGCCGTGCCGCTGCGCGCCGCCGCGCTCCAATTTCCGCTCGCGCATCCGGCGGTGGCGTCGGTGCTGGTCGGTGCGCGCAGCGTGGCCGAGCTCGACGACAATCTCACGCTCGCGCGCCATCCAATCCCGCGCGCGTTTTGGGAGGCGCTGCGCACGCGTGGCCTGGTCGAGCGCCGCCGCACCGCTGCCCGGTGACGCCTCGTGAACGTCGATGCGCATCATCACGTGTGGACCCTCGCGCGCGGCGACTACGGCTGGCTCACGCCGGCGCTTGCGCCGATCTATCGCGACTTCACCGTCGCCGACGTTGCACCCCTTGAGGAGGCGGCGGGAATTGCGGCGACGGTCCTGGTGCAGGCCGCGCCGACTGTCGCGGAGACGCGCTTTCTGCTCGACGTTGCGCGCAACAGCGGTGGGTTGGTGCGCGGTGTCGTGGGCTGGGTCGATTTCACCGCGCGGGATGTCGTCGAAACGCTGCACGACCTCGCGCGCGACCCGCTGCTGAAGTCCGTGCGTCCGATGCTGCAGGATCTGGCGGATCCCCAATGGATCCTGCGCCCCGACGTGCAGCCCGCGCTTGCGGCACTGCCGGCGCTCGGCCTGCGCTTCGACGCCCTCGTGAAACCGCCGCAACTGCCCGCGTTGCTCGAAATGCTCGACCGCCATCCGAACCTCGCCGTCGTCGTCGATCACGGGGCGAAGCCGCCTATCGCCGCCCGCGGGCTCGATCCGTGGCGTTCGCTCATTCGCGACGTCGCCGCGCATCAGCACGTGCATTGCAAGCTGTCGGGGCTGGTGACGGAAGCCGCACCGGGTTGGTCGCCCGACGACCTTCGACCCTGCGTCGATCATCTGCTCGATTGCTTCGGCGCGCGACGAATGATGTGGGGCAGCGACTGGCCCGTCGTCGAGCTCGGCGGTGGCTACCGGCGTTGGCGCGCTGCGACGGGCCAACTACTGGCGCACCTCAGCGCGAGTGAGCGAAACGCCGTTCTGGGCGATACCGCAGGGCGGTTCTACGGCCTGGCTGACTAGGGGGGCGGTATGGGAGGCCCGTCGACTCCACCGTCGGCGTTCTGGTTTTCGATCATTCCCCGCAGCTTCTCGAACTCGTTGGTGATGTTGTGCTGGAAATGCTCGCCGACCTTCGCGAGCCATTCGCGGTCCTTCGGCTTGGGCTTGCCGACACGGATCTCGACGTGCGTGCCGCCGCCGGCGCGCTCCGAGAAGGCGTAGGTCAGCACCACCTTGGGCACGTCGGGAACGGGCAGCAGGGTGGTCAGCGTCAGATAGTCGAACGGACGCCAGTCGAGCACTTCCTCGATGATGGCCTGGGCGCCGTGCATGCAGTGGTTCACCGTGCCCACGCCGCGGCGGCCGCCCGCTGAATTTTCACGCACCTCGTCGGCGGCACGCCACTTCGGACGTTGCCCCGGTACGGTGAAGTACTCCCACACGGTCTGGCGCGGGGCGACGATGTCGAACTCGATGACGCGTGTGGCCATGTCGCGCGTGACTTCGTTTCGCTGGCGGTCGTTGTCCGCCTGCCACGCTGCTTCGAGATCGCGCACCCAGCACGCCACGTCGCCGATGATGTCGATCGACTCGTGGTGCTCGACCAGACCCTGCGCGGCGGGATCGACGCCCATCGCCCGGACGCAGGCATCGGAATACAGCGCGTACGCATGGCCGCCGAGCCGCTCGTTCACCGCGTTCTTCAGGAGGCGATGAACGAGGATGACGTCGCGACCGGCCAGCTCCTCGCGGCCGGCCATCTTCTGCTTGACGAACTCGCCATGGTGGCTGACGAATTTGAGATCGAGGTGCTGCATCTGGCGACAGGCGCTGCACTCGCAGGAGGTGGCCTGGCCTGATGTTGCGGAGTCGCCTGCGGAACGCGAAGTAGGCCGACTCGATGGCATCCTGAAGGAGCGAGCCGTCGTCCTTGTCGGCCGGCGGTATAGAAGAAGGCGGCGTCGCCCTCGAACTTGGCGAGGCGGAACGGCGGGCGCAGCGCCTTCACGACCGTGGCCATCAAGTCGGCGACGATGTCCTGCGCGTGCTCGATCTCGACACTCGGCGAGAAACGTCGTATAGCCGGAGATGTCGGCGATCAAGAAGCTGGCGGATTCAGACTTTGGCAGCATCACGTACCCTAGTACACATGTCGCGTCAGTCGCGCGCGATGCAGGACCGTCGTCGCGATCTCCTCGATCGACTTCGAAGACGCATCGAGCATCGCAATGCGCTCGCTCTGCATCAGGTGCTCCGCCTCGCGCACCTCGAAACGGCAGTTGTCGAGCGACGCGTATTTGCTTCGGGGGCGCCGCTCCTCGCGGATCTCGTGCAGCCGCTCGGGCAGGATCGTCAAACCGAACAGGCGGTCGCGATGTGGCAGCACCGACGCCGGCAACTTGCGATCCGCGAAGTCGTCCGGCGTGAGCGGAAAATTCGCCGCGCGGACGCCGAACTGCAGCGCGAGGTAGAGCGACGTCGGTGTCTTGCCGCAGCGTGACACGCCGACCAGGATGACCTGCGCCTTCGCGAGATCGCGCGTGGCGGCGCCGTCATCGTGCGCCTGCGTGAAGTTGATCGCTTCCATCCGCGCGAAATACTCATGGCTGTTGGTGATGCCGTGCGAACGGCCCGCGGTGTGCGAGCTCTTCGCACCGAGCTCCGCTTCGAGCGGCTGGATGAAGACCTGGAAGAGGTCGAGCGTGAGCGCGTCGGCCTCACGCCGCACCGTTTCGCTCATCGCCTCGTCGACGATCGAGGATACGACGATCGGCCGCGCAGCCGCCTCGGCGGCATGCGCGTTCACCTGCTTCAGCGCCTCCTGCACCTTGTCCGGCGAATCGACGAACGGAATCGTGACGCGCTGGAACTGGATGTCCTCGAACTGCGTGAGCAGGCTGTTGCCCAGCATCTCGGCGGTGATGCCGGTGCGGTCGGAGATGAAGAAGACGGTGCGATGCGGCACGGTGGGGCAGCGCTTACCAGTGCGACCACACCGGCGTCGTGCCTACCGGCAGCGGAGGCAGATCGCCGAACTCCATCCAGCTTTCGCCGGGGCCGTGATAGTCGGAGCCGCAGGACCCCTTCAGCCCGAAAACGCGCGCCAGCGTTGTGTATTCGTCGTTCTGCGCGGGCGTGTGGGACGACGACAGCACCTCGATCGCCGCGCCGCCGCGCTCGCGAAACTCCGCCAGCAGCCGCCGCATGTCCGCCGCGGAGAGCCTGTAGCGTCCCGGATGTGCGATGACCGCGTCGCCGCCCGCCGCGTTGATCCACGACAGCGCGTCCGGCAGCGTCGCCCATGCGTGCGGTACGTAGCCGGGCTTGCCCAGCGTAAGAAAGCGCTTGAACGCGTCCTTCACGTCACGCGCGTGGCCCGTGTCGACAAGGAAGCGCGCGAAGTGCGTGCGCGAGATCAGCGCTTCGCTCGTCACGTAGACCTTGGCGCCTTCGAAGGCGTCGCGGATCCCCGCGCCGGCAAGCGAATCGGCGATGCGCCGCGCCCGCGCGTCGCGTCCCGAGCGCACGTCGGCAAGACCGGCGCACAGCGTCGCGTTCCCGGGGTCGATCCCCAGTGCGACGACGTGGATCGTCTCGCCCTCCCACGTCACCGAAAGTTCCGAGCCGTTCACCAGCGTGATGCCTGCCTCCAGGGCCGCCGCCCGGGCCTCGGCCAAGCCCGCCGTTTCGTCGTGATCGGTGAGCGCCAGCACCTCTACGCCCCGGGATGCCGCCAGGCGAACGACTTCCGCCGGCGGCAGCAAACCGTCGGAATAGGTGGAGTGACAGTGCAAGTCGTAGCGGATCATGGCGAACGGGCACGCGCCCGATTGTCGAGGATAGACCATTCCGAACGAAACGCCGCCAAAACACGCGCGGTTCGGCTGGGCAATGTAGTGCGCAATGCAACACCGCGGCGCATACTTTATGCACCGTTTGTCGGCCCCCCTTGCGCTTGCGCGAGCCATGACGAAAAATATGCCAACGGGATCGCAGCGCCCGGCAAGAGGCGCTTGGGGTTACTTGGGGAAAGTGGAGCTTCCGTGAAAATTCTCGATCGGGTGTTCAATCCGCGTGAGATCCGGCGGCGTCTCGGGCTGAATCAAGAACAGTTCTGGACGCAGATCGGCGTTACGCAGAGTGGGGGATCGCGCTACGAAAGCGGGCGCGAAATGCCGCGGCCGGTGAAGGAGTTGCTGCGCCTCGTGCACGTCGAGCAGATCGACCTCTCGCAGGTGAAGCGCGTCGACTTCGAGATCATCAGTTATCTCAAGGAGTCGCATCCTGACCTCTACCGCAACCTTCGCCGCGCGGTGAAGGGGCGGCAGAAGGCCGTTGAAGGCGCTGCGCCGTTCGCGGGCGAAGGTGGCATCCCCGACGACATCGACGACGCCGACGATGCCGCCGCTCCGGCGCCCGGCGCTGGCCCCATCGATCTGCCGCACCGCTAGCATCGCAACGCCTCAGGCCTGACCGTGCCGCCACTCGGCGAGCGCGTGGCGTTGCATCGCAGCACCCACTGAGCCTCGTCATCCGCCGGGTTAGAATGCCGGCGGTTCCAGCGCTGTTTTGCCGCGGCGCACCAAGTCGCGTCACCCACCGTTCAGTCACCGGAAGAAGCATGAGCAACGCAGCGCCGTCCCGAGGTGCGAATTGCACCGCAGCGCGCAGCGCGAAGGTACTCCCATGACCGAGCCTGCCCTCGTCATTCCCTTCGAGCGTTTGCGCATGGCCAACGTCGACGAGGTCGGCGGCAAGAACGCGTCGCTCGGTGAAATGATCGGGCAGCTCGGCGACGCGGGCATCCGCGTGCCCGGTGGCTTCGCAACCACTGCGGCGGCGTTTCGCGAATTCCTGGTGCACAGCGATCTCGCCGGGAAGATTGCATCCCGCCTTGCGCATCTCGACGTCGACGACGTCACCGCGCTCGCCAAGGCCGGCGCTGAAATCCGCCGGTGGGTCGTCGAGTCGCCATTCCAGCCCGCGCTCGCCAAGGCGATCGCATCCGCGTACGAAGTGCTTGCCACGGGCGCAGGCGATGTCTCGTTCGCGGTGCGCTCGTCGGCGACCGCCGAGGACCTGCCGGATGCATCCTTCGCCGGTCAGCAAGAGACGTTTCTCAACATCAAAGGCCTGGACAACGTCCTTCATGCGGTGAAAGAGGTCTACGCGTCGCTCTACAACGATCGCGCGATCGCCTACCGCGTGCACAAGGGCTTTGCGCAGGCCGACATCGCGCTGTCGGCCGGCGTGCAGAGGATGGTCCGCAGCGACACCGGCGCCGCGGGCGTGATGTTCACGATGGACACCGAGTCGGGGTTCGACAAAGTGGTGTTGATCACGTCGTCCTATGGCCTCGGCGAAAGCGTCGTGCAGGGCGCGGTGAACCCGGACGAGTTCTACGTCTACAAGCCGAACGTCACCGCGGGCCGTCCGGCGATCCTGCGCAAAAGCGTCGGCACCAAGACCCAGAAAATGGTGTTCGCCGAAGGTCACGCCGCGGGCAAGTCGACGCGGATCGTCGAGGTGCCGGCCGCCGAGCGCCTGCGGTTTTCGATCACCGACGCCGAGGTGGAGGAGCTGGCCCGCTACGCGCTCATCATCGAGCAGCACTACGCCCGTCCGATGGACATCGAGTGGGGCCGCGACGGCAGCGACGGCAAGCTCTACATCCTGCAGGCGCGCCCTGAGACGGTGAAGTCGCAGGAGCGCGGCAACGACATGCGCCGCTATCGGTTGAAGGCGACGTCCGCGGTGCTGGCCAGCGGCCGCGCAATCGGCCAGAAGATCGGGAAGGGACCGGTGCGCCTCGTCAAGTCGGCGGCGGAGATGGATCTCGTGCAGCCGGGCGATGTGCTCGTCACGGACATGACCGACCCCGACTGGGAGCCCGTGATGAAGCGCGCGGGTGCGATCGTGACCAATCGCGGCGGGCGCACGTGTCATGCGGCGATCATCGCGCGCGAGCTCGGCATTCCGGCGGTGGTGGGCTGCACCGATGCAACGCGGGTGCTGCGCGACGGCATGCAGGTGACCGTCTCCTGCGCCGAGGGCGACACCGGTCACGTCTACGACGGCCTGCTCGACGTCGAGATCGTCGAGGTCGCGCTCGACAAGATGCCACCATGCCCGACCAAGATCATGATGAACGTCGGCAATCCCGAGCTCGCGTTCGAGTTCCAGCGGCTGCCGAACGAGGGCGTAGGTCTCGCGCGGCTCGAGTTCATCATCAACCGCAACGTCGGCATTCATCCCAAGGCGCTGCTGGAGCTGTCGAGCCAGCCGGCGCCGCTGAAGCGCGAGATCGAGGAGCGCGTCGCCGGCTATTCGAGCCCGACCGAGTACTACGTCAGCAAGATCGCTGAAGGCGTGGCAACGATCGCTGCGGCGTTCTTCCCCAAGAAAGTCATCGTCAGGCTGTCAGACTTCAAGTCGAACGAGTATCTCAATCTGTTGGGAGGAGATCGCTACGAGCCGCACGAGGAGAACCCGATGCTCGGCTTCCGCGGCGCGTCGCGTTACATCTCACCGGATTTCTACGACTGCTTCGCGCTCGAATGCCTGGCGATGAAGCGCGTGCGCGACGACATGGGGCTTACGAACGTGGTGCTGATGGTCCCGTTCGTACGCACGCTCGACGAAGCGGTGAAGGTGAACGCGCTGCTCGCGCGGAACGGGTTGCGTCGCGGCGACAACGGATTGTCGGTGATCATGATGTGCGAGATCCCGTCGAACGCATTGCTGGCGGATCGGTTCCTCGAGCACTTCGACGGCTTCTCGATCGGCTCGAACGACATGACGCAGCTGACGCTCGGCCTCGACCGCGATTCCGGCGGCGCGATTGCCGCGACGTTCGACGAGCGCGACGACGCCGTGAAGATCATGCTGTCGATGGCGATCGAAGCATGCAAGAAGAAGAACTGTTACGTCGGCATCTGCGGCCAGGGCCCCTCCGATCATCCGGATCTCGCCCAATGGCTGGTCGATCAGGGGATCGAGAGCATTTCGCTGAATCCGGACACGGTGGTGGCGACCTGGCTGCAGCTCGCTGGTCAGCCGGCGCGCTGACGCTCGGGCTGTCCCGAGTGCGGTTTGGGACCCGCTTGGCTACGACTTTCGTTCGATAGCGTCGACGAACGGTCGGCTGATGCAATGGTGCATATGCACCGTGCACCGCCGCTCGAAATCGCGCTGTCGCCCTCGCGCACTGCATGCGCGTGGATAGTCGGCCTCGCTTGGCTCACGCTCGCGTTGTCGTTCACTCTGCCGATTCCGGGGTGGGTCGGACTCCTCGCTGCGTTGCCGCTCGCGGTGTGGAGTGCGCTGCGGTTTCGCGGCCATCATGCAGGTGGCGCTGTGGCATGTCGCCTGCGCCTCGACGGCGATCGCATGCTGTCCATCACCACCGTCGACGGCCGCACGTCGCGTGGCCGCGTCCTGCCCTCTACGTATGTCGGTGCGCGATTGACGACGCTGGTCTGGCGTCCGCAAGGCGAGGGCTGGCGATTCGCTCGCGCGGAGTGCGTGCTGCCGGACATGCTGCCGCCGGAGGACTTCCGCCGCCTGCGCGTCCTATTGCGCTACGGGCGTAGCGAGCTGACGCAGGGCGCTCCGCCGAGCCAGGCCTGAGCGTCGATGAGCGCGGCGCTCTCGCTTTTCGGCTGTCCGGCGATGAGGTAGAGATACAGCGGCACCAGCGATTCCGGCGCCGGCAGCTGCGTGCGGTCTTCGGCGGGATGCGTTTGCCCGCGCAGTGGTGAACGTATGGGGCCCGGGACGACGGCATTCACGCGTAGGTTGTCGCGCTTCTCCCATTCATCGGCGAGCTCGCGCGCAAGCGTCGCCACGCCGGCCTTGGTCACCGCGTAACCGCCCCAGTAGGCGCGCGGCTCCTGGCCGCGGCTGTCGAGCGTGTACACGACAGACGCATCCGGCGCGCGATTCAACAGCGGCATCAATGCCCGCGTCAGGCCCATCGGCGCAGCGACGTTCACTCGCAGCAATGCAAGCCAGCTGTCGAACGACTGGTGCTCGAGCGGCCCGAGCGAGCCGAGAAGGGCGGCCGTGTGCACCAGCGCGTCGAGACGTCCGAGCTGCGCTTCCAGCGCCGCGGCGACGTTGGCAAAATCCGACGCCTCCGCCTTGGCCAGATCCAGAGGCAGGATCACCGCCTCGGGGTGGCCCGCCGCCCGGATCTCGTCGTAGAGCGCTTCGAGCTTGCGCACGATGCGCGCGTGGAGGACGACCGTCGCCCCCGCAGCCGCCGCGGCGAGCGCCAGCGGGCGCCCGAGTCCGCCGGTCGCGCCGGTCACGACGATGACGCGGTCGCGTAGATCGACAATCGCAGGCGGGTCGGGCGGAGGCAGCGGCATGGCGGGCGCGCGATCGGCGCGTACGCGGGCGCCGCGAAGAACAAGTTCTGCCGATCATAGCGGATGCGCTCGTCGGGCCGGGGCGAGCGGATTGGACAGGAGGACCGCCGCTGTGTCGGTCCGTTTGCCGCATCGCGGCAGACCCGCTATAATTTCGGATTCGCCGTGGGGGTATAGCTCAGCTGGGAGAGCGCTTGCATGGCATGCAAGAGGTCAGCGGTTCGATCCCGCTTACCTCCACCACCGATACATCGCGGCCATGAATGCCAACTGCCGCGACTGCCTCGCGGTCCCTATCGTCTAGAGGCCCAGGACACCGCCCTTTCACGGCGGTAACGCGGGTTCGAATCCCGCTGGGGACGCCAATAAATCAATGAGTTACAGTTTCCGCCGATGGCGGAAGCCCCGATATATCGCCCCAAAACTAAACCGAACTTCAACCGGATCATGGACGCGTGTTCTGGGCATCCCTTTGGCGACTGCGGGACGAAAGGGAGCATTGGTTACCGGACACTATCCAAAGGATGTTGGGCAACGTGACGATACGCGGCCTCGCGTGGCGAGAAACAGAACCGTCCGGGTCGTCGCGACGGCGGTACAGTGATGGGGTCGGTCCGTTGGCGGCTCAACATGAGCGAGGGTGCATGGTCCGCAGCGCGCTAATCGCGGCAATGCTCGCATGGCTGATGACGGGCTGTGCGTCAAGCCCAAACGTCGACCGAACCGCCACCGACGTCGAAACGCTGAGCAAAGATGCACTTTCCGCATGGCAGCGAGCCGAATTCGCTTCTCTTCGCGGCAAAACGTCGCCGGAAGATTCCAGGATTACCCTGTCCATGCGTCAGGCTGACGAGCTGCCCACAGAAGAACAACGAAGAGCGATGCTGGCATGGGCAGACGAGCTTTCCGTGTTCGCACGTAGGAGTGAGGCGCTTGTGCGAGGGGCTGTGCCGCCACATTTAGCCCCGCTAGTAGTTCCAATTTATGCGCGGTACAACAAGCGCGAGATTGATCTGGCGATAGCGATGTATCCGGGTCGGTTATCCTGGGGACGCTACAACTACTTTCGCATCGAATCGCAGGAGCAATTGAAGCGAGAATTGAACGAAGCGACAATACTCATGGGGATGACGGCAGGCAATGGCGCTGTTCCGGAGCTCCAGCGAACGAACCCGTCACCCGTCGAGCTTTTTCTACTCTCGCAACCTCCGCACCCAGGTCGGCTCCCTGCGCCTGTCGTCGGCCGTTAGATGAGCATGGCTTGTGTGTCATAGACGTGCCGCATGCGTTATGGCTACCACGTTGGACGATCTCGGACCACTCGGAACGATTGAGTGGCGAGACGAACGGCGCAATGGAGAAGTCGCTGGCGATCCGCGAATGTTTGGCGAACTATTCGGACGATGCCATGCTTGGGAAGATCGCGAGCGAGATGAATCAGATCCGAAGCGGCTGTCACCACACGTTGCGCGAGTTGTCTGCTTCGGCTAGGTGCGCCAGTTACCTAACCGCGGCGACATGTCAGTTTGATGGCCATGTCGGCGGAGTACTCCGTTGGCGACAATTCTGCAGTTGTTCACCTGCAAGCATAAGGGGTGGTCGCGATGCGAATGCGAGGCTTGCGTGCACTCACGCCTCGAAAACGATCTCGACGGACGGGCACACAAGTTGCAGCGACGCGAGAACCTCTGGATTGTGGCACCCTCGCGATGACTCGCCTGACCACCAAAGACTTGGTCCTGATCGCTGGAATTGCAGCATGCACCTTCGTTTGGGGTGCTGTCGGAAACGCGCTTAGGGCACTCTTGACCTAGCACTATCTGACCCTGCGCGGCAGTCAAGCCGGTCCGGTCGCCGTACGGCGACTGGCGCGGCCAAGGCCAGTATCAGGCGATCATCCGCAAGCAATTGAACGTGACGCTGCGCTTTTGTACGTACGAGCGCTTCAACGGCGTCTACATCGGTCACCTGTCTGCCAACCCACCCAGAACGTGCGTGCTTCGGGCGCCGCGTCAGTCCGCGTGCATCTCGGCCAGGAACGCCACTAGGAGCTCGTCCCGATCTGGCGCTCCGGGTAAGTCCGTCGCACTGCTCGCTGCCTGCCCGCTTGACCGTTGCGATTAGCGTCACTTCTTATCGCGATTATTCACGGCTCGGGGCGCAGCAACTCGGCCAGCGCTGCAGCTTCGATCGGTTTCACCAGATGATGGTCGAAGCCCGAGGCCAGGGACTGATCCTTGTGATCGGCCTGACTCCATCCGCTGGCTGCGATCAGAAGGACGGCGCTCCCCCATGGCTGTGCGCGCACTTGACGGGCCAATTGGAAGCCATCCATGCCGGGCATGGCGATATCCAGGACCATGACGTCCGGATGGAAGTCGCTGGCGATATCGAAGGCCGCCTTGCCATCGTGGGCAATACGAGTGTCGTGCCCTTCCAGGCCAAGGATCAGCGCGAGGCTGCACGCGGCATCGACGTTGTCATCGGCGACGAGTATTTTTCGACCAGCGGCTGGTGCGCGAGCGCGTGTGGAAAGCACCGGCGCGTGTTGAGACTCGCACGCCTTTATAGCGACAGGTAGGCGCACCACAAACGTGCTACCTGTGCCCGGCCCATCACTTCGCGCCTCCACCGATCCTCCGTGCAAGTCGAGCAGGCGGCGAGCAAGGGTGAGGCCGATTCCAAGGCCTCCGCCGACTTGCGCATGCGAACGATCGACTTGGGTGAACATCTCGAAGATCTCGCCGAGCATGTCCGGCGGAATCCCGATTCCGTTGTCCCGTATCGATAGGGTCACCATATCGTGCGAAATCTCAGTCACCGCGAATTCAATGTGTCCGCCAGGACGCGTGAATTTAGCGGCGTTGTTGAGCAGGTTCGTGAACACTTGAACGAGCCGCGTCTGGTCGGCATCGACCAGCAGGTCGCCTGGGGGCGTCACCAGTTCGAGTGTGTGCTCGAACCTGTCGATGAAGGGACGGCTTGTCTCGACGGCCTCGGTCATGATGGTCGCGAGTCGGACCTGAGAGCGCCGAAGTTCCACGAATCCACGAGTCACACGGGACAGATCGAGAAGGTCGTCGATGAGTCGCACCATATGCGCGATCTGCCGCGCCATCATGCCCCTTGCGGTAGCAAGCACCTGGGTGTTCTCAGGCGCCAGCTCCATTAGCTCCACAGCGTTGCGCATCGGGGCCAGCGGATTCCTGAGCTCATGCGCCAGGGTGGCAAGGAATTCGTCCTTGGCGGCACTGGCAGCTCGCAACTTCGTCGCCGTTTCGCGAAGACGCGCTTCGCTGTCGCGCAGGGCAGCATCTGCCCGTGCACGGTCGGTCACATCGGCGCCCAACACGAAGATGCCTGTTACTCGGCCCAGCGGGTCCTTCACGGGCTGGTACACAAAATCCACGAAACGTTCGACCGAGGCGCCCCCCGGTTCGGCTTGAACCGCAAACTTGGCGCCCACGGCCGAATACGCCTTGCCGCTGCGAAAGACTTGGTCGAGCAACTCCAGGTAGCCTTGCGCCACAGCATCTGGTAACGCCTCGGCTACGGTGCGCCCAAGCAACGACCGATGTCCAACCAGCTGCATGTATCTTGGATTGGCAAGGTCAAATCGATGCTCGGCACCGCGCAACAGCGTCATGAATATCGGAGCTTGCTCGAACAGCTGCGCGAGTCGGTCGCGTTCGGTTGCGATTTCACGGTTGGCGAGGACCTGTTGGGTGGTCTCCGTGCACACAACGAGTACGCCACCAATCCCGTTCGTTGCCGTGTCGTCATCGATCGGGCTATAGCTATACGTCCAATATACTTCTTCACGTCGGCCGTGCCGGGTGATTGGAACCAACGCGTTGACGTGCCAAGTCGCGCCACGTCCAGCCATTACTTGCTCTATTTGCGGACCAATGATGTCCCAGATTTCGTCCCATACTTCCCGAGCTGGTCGCCCCAGCGACCCGGATGACGTTCCGGCCCAATCGAAGTGGCGTACGCGTCGTTGTATAGACACGCGAGACTGTCGCCCCACCAGATATACATGGGGTGACCCGTGTTCAGCATGAGTCGCACGACGGTTCTCAGTGACTGCGGCCAATGCTCTGGATGACCGAGTGCAGAAATGGACCAATTTTGGGCACGCATCCTCGCGCCCATCTCGCCTCCACCGCTCAAAAAACTGAGCGCTGGAGAACTTTCCGGATCCGCGTAGATAGTGTTGTGGGTTTTTGCGTCAGTCGGCACAGGATGTTGCCTCAAGCGAGAATCCTCCATAGTGCCCGTTTCAGACGCCTCCGCCAATTGAGCGCAGCCGTCACTGGTGTGGCAGTCGAAACCGTACCAGCGGTAGACATCGCGGCATGCCGCCGGTCCTACACCAGTATCAGTCGACCGCCGACGCCGCCTCTTTTCTGTCGCAACGAGACTTCGTAGGCGGGGTTGCCCCGCCATAAGGAGTCTCGAATGAACCGAAATCAAGTCGCCGGTAAAGCCAAGGACATCGCGGGCAAGGTGCAACGCAAAGTAGGCGAGATCACCGGCAGCGCGAGCCAGCAAGTCAAAGGCGCCGCCAAGCAAGTCGAGGGAAAGGTGCAGAAGGGTAGTGGCGACCTTCAGCAAGCGGCTGAAAACGCCAACAAGGGAAAGGTGAAATAGCGCATGCGGTTGTTCCCGACCCGCGCTCCTGAGCGAGGGCCCTATTTGGATTGGACTACGACGCCTTGCAACGCGAAGTCGAGATCAGTTCGCTGACATTCAGAGACGGCGGCGCTGTATCACCGGCGTTCGAGGGTCATCGCCGCCCTCCCGTGAAGGAACCACCGCACGAGGCACCGCCGGCCAAAGAGCCGCCACCGCAGGAGCCGCCGGTCGAAGAGCCGCCCGTCGAAGAGCCGACCGATTGAGTAGCGCCGCCGCGTCTCCGGACACGGCTAAACACGCCAGTTGACGCGGCGCCGCGGCGGTTCTATGGCCCGCCGGGTAATATCCGCAGGAATGGGCCTTGCTACGGGTCGCGAATGTTTGCACTCTTCGTCGTACTGTTGACAGCCGGCTTTTCACCATGCGTTGGCGCGGCGCCCACCGAGGAGCCCGTGTTGACCCTCTCGATCGGAACCGAAGTGCGGCGCTTCACCGCAGCGCAGCTTCTCGGTCGGCCCGATGCGGTCGAGTTGACGATACCAGCTGACGTTTCTTATGGGCGACCGATGAAGTACCGCGCGGTGCCACTGCTCCCGCTGGTGAGCGTCGGGACCGGCATTCGATACGATCGAAGCACGTGCTGCGGACGGGTTCGTCTCACAAATCCCGCTTGCGCTCGTGGAGAAAGGCGCGGCGGGTGGCGCCAAAGCTTGGATCGCCATCGAGGACCCGGTCGCTCCGTGGCCCGTTCTTCCGGGCAAGACCACAAGCGCCGGCCCGTTTTATCTGGTGTGGGAGAACCCGGAACGCTCTGCTATCGGGAGCGAGCAGTGGCCCTATCAGCTCGCCTCCCTCACGGAAGTCGAGTCTCCGGCGCACCGCTGGCCGCAGATGGTGGTCGATGCGAGCCTGCCCGGGGAGCGCGCCAGCGAGGCGCGGTCAGGCAGTTTTCACGACCCAGTGCTTGCCCTGCCATCGCATGAAAGGCGCGGGAGCCGCTGACGTCGGCCCCGATCTCGGACAGCCCATGAATCCGATCCAATACCTCACCCCGAAGGGTTTGCGCAGCCTGATCCGCAATCCGAAGGCGGTGCGCACGTGGCCGCAGCAGCAGATGCCCGGGTTCGATGAGACGATGATTCGCGAGGCCGACCTTGACGCGCTAATTGCGTATCTCGCTCACATGGCGATGCACTGACTATCGGGCACTGAACGAGTGCAGTTGCGAATTTTCGCTTACTTCGCAGCGGGCGCGCTCGTCGGTTCCGAAGACGGTGCCGCTGGCGCGGCACCCGGTCCAGTTGGCACGACTATCCCTGGCGCGAGCGGAATGTCCTCGACCGCCTTTGACTCCGTCGACCCAGTAGCCGGTTTCGCCGAAGCAGCTACCCGGCAGGCCGACCTTCTCGTTGTAATGTAGCGACACGCGCTTGCCCATCGCGCCGTTGACCTCGCTGCGCCACGCCGTCGTCCCACACGGTGAACTGGAACTTCTCTTGTGCCGTCCCGGGCATCGTGACAAGTGCCAATTCACCCTCCCAGGTCTTGCAAATCCAGCCCTTCCTCGAGAACTTCTGCACCCAGCCGGCGCGTTCGCCGGACGAGTAACTCCAGGACATCGCGAACCATATCCACGCCGCAGCGATCACGACGATGATGACCGGGATCAGCCAGAGTATCGTCCCGCGAGAACGGGACCGCATTTCTCGACGGAGCATG
>CAWKPJ010000001.1:0-773391 GCA_963851465.1 uncultured beta proteobacterium | reverse complement strand
CGACAGAAGAGCGCCAGAGTCGCGCCGGCCGCCGCGTTCTTCAGCAACGACTTGGCGAGTTCATCCTTCCCTACGATGCCGTGCGAACGTCCGCCTCGCCGGGCGCGACGCTGATGGCGTTCCTGCAATCGACTTACGACGCCGCCGCCGAACTCGCACACTGGGACCGGCGCGCGCTCGAGCGACCGGCGGATTTCGTGCGGCCGGACAGCCACCAGGCTATCGACGGGCGTCACGCCGACTCACGCCGCGAGCATGCGGTCGATGCCCTGCTCGAGCGTCGTCGAGGGCATGTGCCCAGCAGGCGCTTCGAGGCCATCGTTGACGAGGCCCCACGCCGCCGGCGGCGTTCGCGTCGGCACGCCTGAGGCGACCAGATCCGGGAAACGTCGCTGCAGATAGGCGATCGCATCGCGCACGTGCCGCTTGTCGCCGACGACGTTGGCCACTGCGTTGCGCGGCAGCGGCCGCTCGATCGTGCGCAGCAGCACGTCCGCCGCATCGTCGATCCACGTCCAGTCGATCGCGTCGGGATAGTCGGGATACTCGAGGTCGCCGCTCGCCGGCGGCGACGCGTTCGACGATCTTCTGCACGTCGCGCCAGCCGCGCACGCGCCCGGGCCCGTAGACGTAGCCGAAGCGCAGTCCGAGGTAGGCGGGCGCGTTGGGGCGCGTGTGCATCGCCGCGGCGAGATGCTCGCAGAACGCCTTGGTCGCGCCGTAGACGTTGCCCGGATTCGAGCCGCGTGTCGTCGCCGACGGCGCCGGTCGTCGGGCCGACCGCCGAGATCGACGTCGCGTAGATCGACGCGCTCCACCGCGCCGCTTCGGCAGCGGTGAACATCGCCGCGGTGCCCAGCGCGTTGAGCCGCGTCGTGCCGACCGGATCGCGTTCGCCGGCGTCGGTCAGGCCCGGCCGCGAGATGGACGATGGCTTCGGGCTCGACCGATCGGCGACCAGCGCGGCGATCGCGTCAGTGTCGCTCGCGTCGAGCGCACGGTCGGCCCCGGCCAGCATGTCGGCGGTCGTGACCATGTCCGGCCGCGCGTGCGGGCGCGGCGAGCGCGGCACCGAGAAAGCCGCAACCGCCGGTGATCAGGATCGACGCCGCCTCGGTTGCTCCCTCAGTTGACACTTCGATTGCCTCCGTTGCCCACAGACGTCACATCTTATTACCTGACGCGACCCGCTTGCCGCCTCGTGGATGCGCTCGGCGCGCGCGTTGAATGTCGGATTTTCGCCGAGTCGCGCTGGGCGCGGGCGGTTTCACGCTAAAGTCGGGACCATTGCAACCCTCGCCGGGAGCCGCTTCATGAGCCTCGCAGGCAAAGGCGCCGTGGCGATCTGGCACGACATCGCGCCCGAAGGCCGCAACGAGTTCTACGCGTGGCACGGGCACCGAGCACATGCCGGAGCGCGCCGGCATCCCCGGATTCCTGCGCGGCCGCCGCTACGTCGGCGCCAGGGCGACGCCGGAATACTTCAACCTCTACGAGACGGTCTCGCGCTTCACGGTGACCGGCGCCGATTACCTCGACCGCCTCAATGCGCCGACGCCGTGGACTGTCGCGACAATCAAGCATTTCCGCAACGTCGCGCGCTCGCTGTGCGAAGTCGCGGCGAGCTTCGGCGACGGGCAGGGCGGCCTGGTCGCGACGCTGCGCTACGACGTCGAGCCGGCGCGGGCCGCCGACCATCGCAAGCGCCTCGCGCAGGAAACGCTCGCCGAAATCTCTGAGGCGCGCGGCGTGGCCGGTTGTCACCTGCTGATCGCCGACGAAGCCGCAAGCGCGGTAGAGACCGCAGAGAAGCGCGTGCGCGCCGAAAAGAACCTGATCCCGCGCTGGATCATGCTGATCGAGAGCTGGGACGACGTCGAGCCGTTTGGCGCGCTGTGCGCCGAAGTGCTGACCGACGCGGCGTTCGAGGACGCCGTTGCACCGCCGGCGCTCGGCATCTATCGCCTGCAAAATTCGCGCGGCCCGCTGCCGTGGAGCGCAGGCTGAGCCGCTGGCGGCAAACACGGCTGACGGACAATCCCGCTTCGATCGACGAACGCCGACAACTCCGGAGTAGCGCATGCCCGAACGCGGCCATCCCGATTACCTCCCGAACATCCGCGGCCGTCTCTACACGGCGGTGCTGTCCGACGTGCTGGACGGACTGGGTTACCGCGACCAGGCGATGCCGCCGTCGATCCGGCCGCTCGACGATGCACTGGTGATGGCGGGCTTCGCACGCACAGGCCTGTATCGCGAGATCCATCGTGTCGTGCCCGACGAGAATCCGTACGAGCTCGAGATCGCGCTGGTCGACGATCTGAAGCCCGACGACATCGCGGTGTTCGGCTGCGGCGGCTCGACGCGCATCGCGCCGTGGGGCGAGCTGCTCACCACCGCGTCACGTGCCCGCGGCGCGGCGGGCTGCGTGACCGACGGCTACGTCCGCGACATCCGCCAGATCCGGTCGCTGAAGTTCCCGGTGTTCCACGGCGGCATCGCGCCGCTCGACTCGAAGGGCCGCGGCATGGTCGCCGAGATCGACGTCCCGATCCGCTGCGCGGGGGTGGCGATCGCGCCGGGCGATCTCGTCGTCGGCGACGCCGACGGCGTCATCGTCGTGCCGCGTGCAGTCGAGGCCGAAGCCGTGGCGCAGGCGTTCGCGAAAGTGACGAGCGAGGACCGCACGCGCGACGAGCTCGCGGCGGGCGTCAAGCTCGCCGACGTGTTCGCGAAGTATCGCGTCCTCTAGGCGCGCGTCGCGCGCGGGCGTCGCGCGGTCAGGGCGCGGTGTACGCCGTCTTCACCGTGGTGAAGAACTCCGCCGCGTAGCGGCCCTGCTCGCGCGGACCGTAGCTCGAGCCCTTGCGGCCGCCGAACGGCACGTGATAGTCGACGCCCGCCGTGGGCACGTTGACCATCACCATGCCGGCCTGCGCGTGCCGCTTGAAGTGCGACGCGTGCTTGAGCGAGGTCGTGACGATGCCCGACGACAGGCCGAACTCGGTGTCGTTCGCGAACGCCAGCGCTTCGTCGTAGTCCTTCGCGCGCACCACGCACGCGACAGGCCCGAAAATCTCCTCGCGTGCGATGCGCATCGCGTTGGTCGCGTCGGTGAACAGCGCGGGCGCCATGTAGAAGCCTTCGGTCTTGCGTGTCAGCCGCTCGCCGCCGACGACGAGCTTCGCGCTCTCGCGCTTGCCGATGTCGATGTACGACAGGTCCTGGTCGAGCTGCGACTGGTCGACCACCGGGCCGATGTCGGTACCCTGCGCGAGCGCGTCGTCCACCTTCAGCGTCTTCAGCTTCTCGGTGACCGCCGCGACGAAGCGGTCGTGGATGCCCGCGGTGACGATCAGCCGCGACGATGCCGTGCAGCGCTGCCCGGTCGAGAAGTAGGCACCCTGCACGGCGCAGTTGACGGCGGTGGCGAGGTCCGCGTCGTCGAGCACGACCAGCGGATTCTTGCCGCCCATCTCGAGCTGGAGCTTGGCCATCCGCGCGACGGCCTTTTGCGCGATCGCGCGGCCGGTCGACACCGATCCGGTGAACGACAGCGCGTTCACGTCGGGCGAATTGACGAAGACATCGCCGACGACCGAGCCGCGTCCCATCACGAGGTTGAACACGCCGGGCGGAATGCCCGCTTTCGCGAGGATCTCGGCGATCGCCCACGCGCAGCCCGGCACGAGGTCCGCCGGCTTCATCACGACGGTGTTGCCGTACGCCAGCGCGGGCGCAATCTTCCAGGCCGGAATGGCGATCGGGAAATTCCACGGCGTGATCAGTCCGACGACCCCGACGGGCTCGCGGGTCACGTCGACTTCGACGCCCGGCCGCACCGACGCGAGATGCTCGCCGCTCTGCCGCACCACTTCGCCGGCGAAGAACTTGAAGATCTGCCCGGCGCGCATCGCCTCGCCGATGCCTTCGGGCAGCGTCTTGCCCTCCTCGCGCGACAGGAGGCGCCCGAGCTCGTCCTTGCGCGCGATGATTTCGGTTCCGGCGCGGTCGAGGATGTTCGCCCGCTCCTGGATCGAGCCGGTGGCCCAGCCGGGAAACGCCTGCTTCGCCGCGCCGATCGCGGCCTCGGCCTGCGCGCGATCGGCTTGCGCGTACTCCCCGATGACGTCGCTTACGTCCGACGGGTTGCGGTTCACCGTGACGGACGCGCCGCCGTGCCATTCGCCGGCAATGAGGTTCTTGAACAGGGGTCGCATGGAATTTCCGTCCGGACGGTGACAGATGAGCCGTCTATTGTACTTAGCCCCGCGTGTCCTTCATGCGGCGCTCCCCGCCTGCGCATCGGCGGCCATCGCGTACAGGGAGCCCCTGCAGGGATTCGAGGAGCACGATCGCAGCGGAGGGGATGCACCGCCAGCGGGGCCACCCCGGCTGCCACACCACCGGCCCCAGTCGCGGGAATGGCAGGGCGCCTATCGTTCCCCCTGACCGGCGTGCGATATCATCGCCGCCCGACCAAGGGTCTCCCGCGGCGACCCTTCCGCACTTAAGATAGGCGCCAGGCGACCGGCAGCGTACCGGACGCCTGTGGCGAGCGATGGGTTCGCATCGGAGGAGTGAGCATGGAGGAGGGGCAGGACACGTTTCCGCGGCTCCTGCTGCACCACGC
Organism: uncultured beta proteobacterium; assembly: GCA_963851465.1. Classification (GTDB taxonomy): domain Bacteria; phylum Pseudomonadota; class Gammaproteobacteria; order Burkholderiales; family Casimicrobiaceae; genus VBCG01. Next base: position 768,758 of record CAWKPJ010000001.1, on the reverse strand, counting down.
GAAGCTGCGGCCGAACGCGCCCGCCACCCGCGAGAAAGACCTCGGCATCTGGCAGACCTGGACCTGGGCGCAGGTCGCCGCCGAAGTGCGCGCGCTCGCCTGCGGTCTTGCTGCGCAGGGTTTCAAGCGCGGGATGCACCTCGCGATCATCGGCGACAACCGCCCGCGGCTCTACTGGTCGATGGTCGCCGCCGAAGCGATCGGCGGCGTGCCGGTGCCGATGTACCAGGACGCGCCCGCCGCCGAGTTCGTCTACGTGCTGAACGACGCCGGCATCGTCTACGCGATCGTCGAGGACCAGGAGCAGGTCGACAAGCTGCTCGAGGCGCAGCCGCAGGTGCCGACGCTCGCGCACATCTATTACGACGACCCGCGCGGCCTGCGCAACTACGACCGACGTGACGAGCTACGAGCGGCTGACGCGAGATCGGCCGCGAATTCGACCGCGCGAATCCCGGATTCTTCGACGCGGAGGTCGGCCAAGGGCAAGACCGACGACGTTTCCGGGCATGCTCTACACGTCGGGCACGACGGGCAAGCCGAAGGGCGTGTGCCAGACCCACGCCGCGTTCATCGCCGCCGCGAAGGGCGGCGCCGAGTTCGACAAGCTGACCGCGAACGACAGCATCCTGTCGTACCTGCCGATGGCGTGGGTCGGCGATCACCTGTTCTCGTACGCGCAGTGGCTGTACGCCGGCTTCACGATCAACTGCCCCGAATCGGGCGATACCGTGATGACCGACCTGCGCGAGATCGGACCGACGTACTACTTCGCGCCGCCGCGCGTGTTCGAGAACCTGCTGACGCAGGTGATGATCCGCATGGAGGACGCGAGCGCGCTCAAGCGCTGGCTGTTCCGGCACTTCACCGAGGTCGCGCGGCGCTGCGGCGCCGGAGATCCTCGACGGCAAGCCGGTCGGCGTCGCTCGATCGCTTCCATTACGCGCTCGGCAACGTGTTCGTCTACGGACCGCTGCGCAACGTGCTCGGCATGAGCAGCATCCGCGTCGCGTACACCGCCGGCGCGGCGATCGGCCCGGACCTCTTCCGCTTCTATCGCTCGATCGGCGTCAACCTGAAGCAACTCTACGGCCAGACGGAAACCTGCGCGTACGTGTGCCTGCAGCCCGACGGCGGCGTCAAGTTCGACACGGTCGGCGCTGGCGGCGCCGGGCGTCGAGATCAAGATCGCCGACGACGGCGAAGTGCTGGTGCGCGGCCCGATGCTGCTCAAGGAGTACTACAAGCGCCCCGACGCCACCGCCGAGTCGATCGACGCGAACGGCTACTTCCGCACCGGCGACGCCGGCGTGATCGACGGCGCGGGCCACCTCAAGATCATCGACCGCGCGAAGGACGTCGGCAAGATGGCGGACGGCGCGATGTTCGCGCCCAACTACATCGAGAACAAGCTCAAGTTCTTCCCGCACATCAAGGAAGCGGTGGCCTTCGGCGCCGATCGCGACAAGGTGTGCGCGTTCATCAACATCGACGTCGGCTCGGTCGGCAACTGGGCCGAGCGGCGCGGTCTCGCGTATTCGGGCTACACCGACCTCGCGGCCAAGCCCGAGGTATACGCGCTGATCAAGGAGTGCGTCGAGAAGGTGAACGCCGAGCTCGCCACCGAGGGCGACCTTGCCGCGTCGCAGATCCACCGCTTCCTCGTCCTGCACAAGGAGCTCGATCCGGACGACGACGAGCTGACGCGCACGCGCAAGGTGCGCCGCGGCTTCGTCGCCGAGAAGTACCAGGTGCTGATCGACGCGCTGTACTGCGGGCAAGACGGTCGAGCACATCGAGACGCAGGTGAAGTTCGAGGACGGCCGCTCGGGGATGGTCGCCGCCGACCTGAAGATCGAGGAGGCGAAGACGCTTCCGGCGCAAGGCGAAAGCGGCGGCATGACGGCGATCGCCGTGCGCAGCATCGGCGACGTCGTCCTGAAGCTCGACAACATCTCGCTCGCCTTCGGCGGCGTGAAGGCGCTGACCGACATCAGCTTCGACGTCCGCGAGCACGAGGTGCGCGCGATCATCGGCCCCAACGGCGCCGGCAAGAGCTCGATGCTGAATGTCATCAACGGCGTCTACCGCCCGCAGCACGGGACGATCACGTTCCGCGGCAAGCAGCGCAGCGGACATGGACACGCACGACGCCGCCGCGCAGGGCATCGCGCGCACGTTCCAGAACATCGCGCTGTTCCGCGGCATGTGCGTGCTCGACAACATCATGACGGGCCGCAACCTCAAGATGAAGGCGAGCTTCCTCGAGCAGGCGATCTGGGTCGGCCGCGCGCGGAGCGAAGAGCTCGCTGCACCGCCGCAAGGTCGAGGAAGTGATCGACTTCCTCGAGATCCAGCACATCCGCAAGACGCCGGTCGGCCGGCTGCCCTACGGACTGCAGAAGCGCGTCGAGCTCGCGCGCGCGCTCGCCGCCGAGCCGTCGCTGCTGCTGCTCGACGAGCCGATGGCCGGCATGAACGTCGAGGAGAAGCAGGACATGTGCCGCTTCGTGCTCGACGTCAACGAGCAGTACGGCACGACGATCGTGCTGATCGAGCACGACATGGGCGTGGTGATGGACATCTCCGACCGCGTCGTCGTGCTCGACTACGGCAAGAAGATCGGCGACGGCACGCCCGACGAAGTCCGCGGCAACAAGGCGGTGATCGACGCGTACCTGGGCGTGGCGCACTGACGCGACCCGACGATGACATTCTTCTTCGAAGTCCTGATCGGCGGCCTGCTGGCGGGCGTCATGTATTCGCTCGTCGCGCTCGGCTTCGTGCTGATCTACAAGGCGTCGGGCGTGTTCAACTTCGCGCAGGGCGCGATGGTGTTCTTCGCCGCGCTGACGTTCGTCGGCCTGCAGCAGGACTACCACGTCAATTTCTGGCTGGCGATGCCCGCGACGCTCGCGGTCATGGTCGTGCTCGGTCTCGTCACCGAGCGCGTCGTGCTGCGGCCGCTCGTCAACCAGCCGCAGATCACGCTGTTCATGGCGACGATCGGCCTCACGTTCTTCATCGAGGGCCTGGCGCAGATCATCTGGGGCGCCAACGTGCGCGGCCTCGAGCTCGGCCTGCAGGACGAGCCGATCCAGTGGGTCACCGACAAGACGGGAATGAACATCTCGAAGTTCGACCTCGTCGCCGCAGGTGTCGCGGCGATCCTGGTGACGATCCTCGCGCTCTTCTTCAACCGCACGCGGATCGGCCGCGCGCTGCGCGCGGTCGCCGACGACCACCAGGCGGCGCTCGCGGTCGGCATTCCGCTGCAGCAGATCTGGGCGATCGTCTGGGGCGTGGCGGGCGCCGTGGCGCTCGTGGCGGGCCTGCTGTGGGGCGCGCGCAACGGCGTGCAGTTCGCGCTGACGTTCGTCGCGCTGAAGGCGCTGCCGGTGCTGATCCTCGGCGGCTTCGATTCGGTGCCGGGCGCGATCGTCGGCGGGCTGATCATCGGCGCGTCGGAGAAGCTCGCCGAGGTCTACCTCGGTCCGTACGTCGGCGGCGGCATCGAAGGCTGGTTCCCGTACGTGCTGGCGCTCGTGTTCCTGCTGGTCCGGCCGGAAGGCCTGTTCGGCGAGAAGATCATCCGCCGCATCTGACCCGATTCTGACGCCCCGAACCCATGCTCTATCGCGAAGCCGGCCAGTTCAAGACGTCCTACCAGACGGACGCCGCGATCTTTCCGATCCGGCAGGATCGTTATCGCGGTCGCGGCGATCGTGCTCGTCGCGTTCGTCGTCGTGCCGCTGACCGCGTCGCCGTACATCTTCACCGGCATCCTGATTCCGTTCCTGATCCTGGCGCTGGCCGCGCTCGGTCTCAACATCCTGACGGGTTACGCCGGCCAGCTCTCGCTCGGCACCGCCGCGTTCATGGCGGTGGGCGCGTTCGCGTCGTACAACTTCATGCTGCGCGTGCCGCACATGCCCGTCCTGCTGGCGTTCGCGGGCGGCGGCGTGGTCGCCGCGCTGGTCGGGATGCTGTTCGGGCTGCCCAGCCTGCGCATCCGCGGCTTCTATCTCGCGGTGGCCACGCTCGCCGCGCAGTTCTTCATCCTGTGGTTCCTGACCAAGGTCGGCTGGGTCACCAACTACAGCTCGTCGGGCGTGATCACCGCGCAGCAGATCGTCATCCTCGGCTACGCGTTCACCACGCCGACCGCGAAGTACCTGCTGGTGCTGTCGATCGTCGCGGTGATGGCGCTCGCCGCGAAGAACATGGCGCGCGGCAATGCCGGCCGCTCGTGGATGGCGGTGCGCGACATGGACGTCGCGGCCGAAGTGATCGGCATCCGGCTGATGCGCGCGAAGCTGCTGGCGTTCGCGGTGAGCTCGTTCTACTGCGGCGTCGCGGGCGCGCTGTTCGCGTACGCGTACCTCGGCACGGTCGAGCCGGAAGCGTTCAGCCTCGACCTGTCGTTCCGCATGCTGTTCATGATCATCATCGGCGGCGTCGGCTCGATCCTCGGGTCGTTCCTCGGCGCCGCGTTCGTCACGCTGGTGCCGGTGCTGCTGTCCGTCTCGGTCCGGTTCCTGGACAGCAATCTCGGCCTCCACATCGCCGAGAGCACGATCTCGAATCTCGAGCTGATGGTGTTCGGCGGGCTCATCATCTTTTTCCTGATCGTCGAGCCGCATGGGCTCGCGCGGCTGTGGCAGATCGCCAAGGAGAAGCTGCGGCTATGGCCGTTTCCGCATTGAATCCGGTTGTCGCACCGGCCCCGAACGGGGCGGGCGTTACCATTGCTGGTGGGAGAGTTCCGTGTGACTACGCCTCTACGAGGTGGCGCGCGAGTCTGATTCAACATCGTACGTTCAGGAGGAGCACATGAAGGCATTGAAATCGGCGTTGCTGGGCGTCGCGCTCGTCGCGGTCGCCGCCGCCGCGCAGGCGCAGAACGAGCAGTTCATTCCGGTGCTGTCGTATCGCGTCGGTCCGTACGCGGCGGGCGGATCCGGGCTATTTCGGCGGCGCCATCGACTACTGGACGCTCGTCAACATGTCTGGCGGCATCAACGGCGTGCAGCTGAAGTGGGAGGAGTGCGAGACCGAGTACAACGCGTCGAAGGGCGTCGAGTGCTACGAGCGGCTCAAGAAGAAGAACGGCGGCGCGTCCACCGTCGAGCCGCTGTCGACCGGCATCGCGTACGGCCTGTTCGATCGCGTCGCGACCGGACAAGATCCCGATGACGACGTTCGGCTACGGGCTCGCGAGCTCCGCCGACGGTCGCGTGTACGACTGGGTATTCCCGATCGGCACGACGTACTGGGACCAGATGGCGGCGATGGTCGCGTACCTCGGCCAGAAGGAGGGCGGGCTCGACAAGCTGAAGGGCAAGAAGATCGCGTTCCTCTACCACGACTCGGCGTACGGCAAGGAGCCCATTCCCGTCCTCGACGCGTCGGCCGCGAAGTACGGCTTCGAGGCGCTCAAGATCCCCGTCACGCCACCCGGGCACCACGCAGGAATCGCAGTGGCTGCAGATCCGCCAGGCCAAGCCCGACTACGTGATCGTGTGGACCTTCGGCGTGATGAGCACCGTCTCGCTCAAGACGGCCGCGAAGACCGGCTACCCGCGGGACAAGCTGCTCGGCGTCTGGTGGGCAGGGTCGGAGGAGGACGTCATTCCCGCGGGCGACGCCGCCAAGGGTTACGCCAGCGCGTCGTTCACCGCGTCGGGGCCCAACTTTCCGGTGATGCAGGAGATCAAGACCAAGGTCTACGGCGCCAAGAAGGGCAACCTCGAGGATCCGAACCGGCTCGGCAACGTGATGTACACGCGCGGCGTCGTCTACGGAATGATCATCGTCGAGGCGCTGCGCGTCGCGCAGGCCAAGTTCGGCAAGGGCAAGGTGATGACGCCCGAGCAGCTCCGCTGGGGCCTCGAGCACCTGAACCTGACCGAAGCGCGGATCAAGGAGCTGGGCGCGGCGGGCCTCTTCCCGCCGATCAAGACGAGCTGCGCCGACCACGAAGGCTCGGGCATGGTCAAGTTCCAGCAGTGGGACGGCACCGGCTTCAAGCAGGTGACGCCGTTCATGGCGGGCGACCGCGCGATGGTGCGCAAGATGGTCGAGGACACCGCCGCGAAGTACGCCGCGGAGAAGAAGATCACGCCGCGCGACTGCGCGAAGGAAGGCTGACGCCGAACGACGACCGCTCCGCTCGCGGAGCGGGCGGGGCGAGCGCGGGCGCCGCCTGCAGCCCGCGCTCGCCACGCTCGCCACCTGCGCCATGCGACGAATTCGATGACGCGCACAACCGCAAGCCGACGCCGGCCGCGTATCTCTCGGTGAACAACATCGAGGTGATCTACGACCACGTGATCCTCGTGCTGAAGGGCGTGTCGCTGACGGTTCCGCAGGGCGGCATCGTCGCGCTGCTCGGCGCGAACGGCGCGGGCAAGACGACGACGCTGAAGGCGATCTCCAACCTGCTCCACGCCGAGCGCGGCGAGGTCACCAAGGGCACGATCGAGTTCAAGGGCAAGCGCGTCGAAAAGCTCACGCCCAACGAGCTCGTCCGCATGGGCGTGTGCCAGGTGATGGAAGGCCGCCACTGCTTCCAGCACCTCACCGTCGAGGAAAACCTGCTCACCGGCGCGTTCACGCGCAAGGGCTCGCGCGGCGACATCGCAACGGCGCTCGACAAGGTCTATCACTACTTCCCGCGGCTCGCAGCAGCGCCGGTCGAGCCTCGCCGGCTACACGTCCGGCGGCGAGCAGCAGATGACGGCGATCGGCCGCGCGCTGATGGCGCGGCCGACGATGATCCTGCTGGACGAGCCGTCGATGGGCCTCGCCCCGCAGATCGTCGAGGAGATCTTCGAGATCGTCCGCGACCTGAACTCGAAGGAGCAGCGTGTCGTTCCTGCTCGCCGAGCAGAACACGATGATCGCGCTGCGCTACGCCAACTATGGATACATCCTCGAGAACGGCCGCGTCGTGATGGACGGCGTCGCGAGCGATCTCGCATCGAACGAGGACGTGAAGGAGTTCTACCTCGGGATCTCGACCGCGGGCCGCAAGAGCTTCCGCGACGTCAAGCACTACCGCCGCCGCAAGCGCTGGCTGGCATGAGTCGAGATTGAAGACAGGCTGAAGCCTGACCCATAAGAAATCGTTGCAGCCGCGATCCATGTGGGGCCGGCTTCAGCCGGCCTGGATGATGACGATGCACGAACACTTCGATACTCTGGAAACGCGCGAGCCGGACGCGCGAGCGCGCACAGCTCGCGCGCCTGCCGCAGCAGATCGCGCATGCGAAGGCGCGAGCGCCGGCTTTCGCTGCACTGTTCGCCAACGTCGATCCGGCGGCGATCGACTCGCGCGACGCGCTCGCGCGCCTGCCGGTGACGCGCAAGTCGGAGCTGCTCGACCTGCAGCAGAAATCGCGCCCGTTCGGCGGCCTCGCGGCGACGCGCTGGGGTGCCGCGCGGCGCGTGTTCGCCTCGCCTGGCCCGATCTTCGAGCCCGAAGGCGCTGCGCCCGACTACTGGCGTCTCGCGCGCGCGCTCTTCGCCGCGGGGTTCCGCCCCGGCGACCTGGTGCACAACTGCTTTGCGTATCACTTCACGCCGGCGGGCTCGATGCTCGAAACCGGCGCGCATGCGCTGGGCTGCACGGTGTTCCCCGGCGGCATCGGGCAGACCGAGCAGCAGGTGCAGGCGATGGCCGAACTGAAAGCCGACGGCTACGTCGGCACGCCGTCGTTCCTCAAGATCATTCTCGAGAAGGCCGACGAGCTCGGCGTGAAGCTGCCGTCGCTGACCAAGGCGCTCGTGTCGGCGGAGGCGTTTCCTCCGAGCCTGCGCGACGCGTTCGCGGCGCGCGGCATCCAGGGCTACCAGGCGTATGCGACGGCGGATCTCGGATGCATCGCCTACGAGACACCGGCGCGCGAGGGCCTCGTCGTCGACGAAGGCGTGCTGGTCGAGATCGTGCGGCCGGGCACCGGCGATCCGGTCGCGCCGGGCGATGTCGGCGAAGTGGTCGTCACGACGCTCTACAACGCCGACTATCCGCTGATCCGCTTCGGCACCGGCGATCTTTCGGCCGCGCTGCCGGGCGCCTCGCCGTGCGGGCGCACGAACATGCGGATCAAGGGATGGCTGGGCCGCGCCGACCAGCGCACCAAGGTCAAGGGCATGTTCGTCGATCCGGCGCAGGTGGCGGCGATCGTCAAGCGGCATCCGGAGATCGCGCGCGCGCGGCTCGTCGTCGACAATCCCGGACGGCAACGACCGGATGACGCTGCACGTCGAGGTGACGCTCCCGGAGGCAGGTGCGGACAACGCGTCGTCGCGCGCCGAGGCGATCGTCGAGTCGATCCGCGACGTCACCAAGCTGCGCGGGGACGTCGCCTTCCACGCGCCGGGCGAGCTCGCCAACGACGGCAAGGTGATCGACGACCAGCGCAAGTACGAGTAGCGGCGCGAGCAGCCGGCGAGGGGCCCCGCGAAGCGGGGATCGACGGCGAGTGCGAGTCGCCGCACGAGGCCGACACGCCGGCGGCGATTCGACGCCGCTGCAAACGGAGGCCGAGGCTGTGATACGATTCTGCGCGCCGTTCGTCCGTGCGCGAGTCGACGATGCCAGATTCCACCGAGCCGGCCATCCCCCTGCAGTCGGAAACGCTGAACGCCATCGCGGCGTCCGGCGTGACCCGCACGTTTCCGCGCAATTCGATCCTGATCAACGAAGGCGATGTCGGCGATTCGCTGTTCATCGTGCTGTCGGGACGCGTCAAGGTGTTCGCCAGCAACGAGCAGGGTCGCGAATTCGTCATCGACTTCCACGGGCCCGGCGAGTACGTCGGCGAGATGTCGCTGGACGGCGCACGCCGCTCGGCGTCGGTGGTCACCGTCGAGCCGACCACCTGCGCCGTCGTGAACCGCGCGCAGTTCCGCGAATTCATCCTCGCGCATCCGGATTTCGCGATGCATCTGATCGAGCGGCTGATCCACCGCGTCCGCGTGACGACGAGCAATCTCAAGAGCCTTGCGCTGTCGGATGTCTACGGGCGGCTCGTGCGGCTCCTGAACACGCTCGCGGTCGAGGCCGACGGCAAGCATGTGGTCCCGGAGAAGCTCACGCAGCAGGACATCGCCGATCGCGTCGGCGCGTCGCGCGACATGATCGGCAAGCTGATGAAGGACCTGATCGCCGGCGGCTACCTGCACGTCGAGGACCGCACGATCGCGATCCTCAAGAAGTTGCCCACCGGCTGGTAGTTCCCCTGTGGGTCAGAGTCAGCCGTCCGACGCATCGCGTCAGGCTGAAGCCTGACCCACAAGGACCTCGCGCGTCAGCGGTCCACGCCCCCGAAGCACACGTACTTCACCTCGACGTATTCCTCCACGCCGTACTTCGAGCCTTCGCGGCCGATCCCTGACTGCTTGACGCCGCCGAATGGCGCGACTTCCGTCGTGATGAGGCCGGTGTTGATCGCCCACCATGCCGTATTCGAGCGCTTCGGCGACGCGCCAGATGCGCCCGATGTCGCGCGAGTAGAAATACGACGCGAGGCCGAACTCGGTGCGGTTGGCGAGCTCGATCACTTCGGCGTCGGTGCTGAACTTGATGAGCGGCGCGACCGGACCGAACGTCTCCTCGCGGAAGATCAGCATGTCGGCCGTGACGTCGGCCAGCACCGTCGGCTCGTAGAACGTGCCGCCGAGCGCGTGCCGCTTGCCGCCCGTCACCACGCGCGCGCCGTGCGACGTCGCGTCGGCGATGTGCTCTTCCACCTTCGTCACCGCAGCGGCGTTGATGAGCGGCCCCTGCGTGACGCCGGCGTCGGTGCCGGGTCCCACCTTCAACGCCTTCACACGCTCGGCGAGCTTCGCGGCGAACGCGTCGTACACCTTCTCGTGGACGAACAGGCGATTTGCGCACACGCACGTCTGTCCCGCATTGCGGTATTTCGAGATGATCGCGCCCTCCGCCGCGGCATCGAGATCGGCGTCGTCGAACACGATGAACGGCGCATTGCCGCCGAGCTCGAGCGAGATCTTCTTGACCGTCGGCGCGACCTGCTGCATCAGCAGCCGGCCGATTTCCGTCGACCCGGTGAACGAGAGCTTGCGCACCGTCGGGTTCGCGCACATCTCGCCGCCGATTGCGGAGGCCTTGCCGGTGATCACGTTGAGCACGCCCGGCGGAAAGCCCGCGCGATGCGCGAGCTCGGCCAGCGCCAGCGCGGAGAACGGCGTCGCTTCCGCCGGCTTGATGACGACGGTGCAACCGGCCGCGAGCGCCGGCGCGACCTTGCGCGTGATCATCGAGCACGGGAAGTTCCACGGCGTGATCGCCGCGCACACGCCCACCGGCTGCTTGACGACGACGAGGCGCCGGTCGTTGCCGATCGTCGGGATCACGTCGCCGTAGATGCGCTTCGCTTCCTCGGCGAACCACTCGACGTACGCGGCGCCGATCTGGATTTCGCCTTTCGATTCGGCGAGCGGCTTGCCCTGCTCGGACGTCAGGATCAGCGCGAGATCGTCGACGTGGGCGAGCAAGAGCTCGTACCACTTGCGCAGGATCGCTGCGCGCTCCTTTGCGGTCTTGTCGCGCCACGCCGGCCACGCGCGATCGGCGGCCTCGATCGCGCGGCGCGTCTCACCGCCCATGAATCTGGGCACGGTGCCGATCGCGCGGCCGGTGGCGGGATTGGAGACGCCGTGCGTGGCGCCGTCGTCCGCATCGAGCCACTTGCCGTCGACGTAGCATTGCTGGCGCAGCAGCGCCGGATCCTTCAGCGTGGCGATGCGTTCGAGATTGTCGGGGGCCATGGCGATCTCCTTCGAGGCGAGCCGTCCATTCTAGCGGAGCGGGCAAGTCGCGCCGCCGCGCGCGGGCGCGCCCGGCTTCAGGTGCGTGCAGGCTTGAACGTGACCAGCATCACGCCCACCAGCACCAGCGCCGCGCCGGCAAGCTGGACTGCGAACACCGGCTCCCCGAGAACGACGGCGCCGATGCCCATCGTGAACACCGGCCCGAGCGAGCCGACCAGCGACGCTGCGTTCGCGCCCATGCGCCGGATCGACTCGGCGATGAGCCACGTAGGCAGCACGGTGGAGAAGATCGCCATCGCGAGCGTCAGCCGGTGCACCGGCGCGGGCGCAGCCAGCGCGGCCAGCGGGCGCGCCAGCGCGAAGTGAATGAGCACGAATACGGTGGAAGCAAGCATCGCCCATGCGATGAAGCGCGCGCTGCCGAGACGCGCGATCACCTGGCCCGATCCGACGAGATAGAGCGCGTAGAGCAGCGCACTTGCGAACACCAGGGCCGTGCCGAGCGTGGTCGCATGCAGACTTTCGCCGACGGCGAGGTTCTGCCACACGCACAGCGCGATGCCGGCGTACGCGAGCCCCAGCGCAAGCACCGCGCGGCGCGTGATCGGCTTGCCGAGGAAGACCGCCGACAGCACGACGACGATCGTCGGGTTGAGGAAGAGCACGAGGCGCTCGAGCGCCGCGCTGATGTACTGGAGGCCGAGAAAGTCGAGCAGGCTGGAGAGGTAGTAGCCGACGAAACCGAGTGCCACGAGCGCACGCCAGTCGGAGGGCGTGATCGGGCGTGCGTCTGCGCGCCGGCCGCTCCACCACGCGATCGCCACGAAGAACGGCGCGGCATAGATCATCCGCAACGCGAGCAGCGTGACGGGATCGACCCCGCTGCCGGCGTAGACCAGTTTGATGAAGATCGCCTTCATCGAGAAGCCGAGCACGCCGGCGACGGCGCACAGCGGGCCGATCCACGGCGAGTCGGGGATTCTCATCCTTGTGGGTCGGTCTTCAGTCTGCCGCTGCGTCGCGGCCGGCTGAAGCCGGCCGCACACGGATCGCGGCCAGCCGAATTCGGACCACAGCTCGACCCCGGCGGCAAATCAATCCCAGCGCACGAGCCCCGCGTAGGCGGTGACGAGGATCACCGCGCCGAAGGCGATCCGGTACCACGCGAACGGCACGAAGTCGTTGCGGCTCACGTACCGGATCAGCCAGCGCACGCACAGGAACGCGGAGACGAACGCGGCGGCAAAGCCCACGCCGAACGCCGGCAGGTCGGCCGTCGACAGCAACGCGCGATTCTTGACGATCTCGTAGCCGCACGCGGCGAAGAGCGTGGGGATCGCGAGGAAGAACGAGAACTCGGTCGCCGCCTTGCGCGAGAGGCCGAACAGCATGCCGCCGATGATCGTCGCGCCCGAGCGCGACGTGCCGGGGATGAGCGCGAACGCCTGCGCCAGCCCGACCTTCAGCGCGTCGGTCCAGCGCATCGCATCGATGTCGTCGATGCGCACGACACCCGGTGCACGTCGTTGCCGCCGCTCGACCCAGAGGATGACCAGCGCGCCGGCGACCGAGGCCAACGCGACGGGAATCGGCGCGAACAGCACCGCCTTGATCGCCTTGCCGAACAACAGGCCCAGCACCGCGGCCGGCACGAACGCGATCGCGACGTTGACCGCGAAGCGCTGCGCGACCTTGTCCGAGAAGAGTCCGGCGAGCACGCGCGCGAGACGGGTGCGGAACTCCCAGCAGACGGCGAGGATCGCGCCGGCCTGGATGACGATCTCGAACACTTTGGCGTGATCGCCGGTGTAGCCGAGCAGCGAGCCGGCGACGATCAGATGTCCCGTCGAGGAGATCGGCAGGAACTCGGTGAGACCCTCGACGATGCCGAGGACGAGCGCGACGAGCAGCGAGGGATGTTCCAATGCGCGGGGAGTCGGGCGAAGCGACAGCGGAAGGACGCGTGGAATTGTCGCATGAAACGCGGGGCGTGCCGCCGCGGGTCGATTACCATACTCGCGCGTGCGCCGGGCGAGGGCGCGATGGGCGATTGCGGGAGGAACGCCGCGCGACGCGGCGGAACGAATGGCAAGGATCGACCTGAAGAACCTGTCGTGGGGCGACACGCTGCGCATCGGGGTGCCGCTGCTCGCCGTCATCCTTCTCGCGTTCTATGTGACGTCGCGCTTCGTGCAGCCGGCGCCGCCCGGCCATGTCGTGCTGTCGACCGGCGCGCCCGGCGGCGCCTACGAGCGCTACGCGAAGCGCTACCAGGCATTCTTCGCGCGCAACGGCGTTGTGCTGGAGCTGCGTCCGTCGGAAGGCGCGGTGGAGAACATGAAGCGGCTCGACGGCGGTAGCGTCGACGCTGCCTTCGTCCAGGGTGGCATCGCGACGCCGGTCGACGAGGATGCCGCGTCGCCCATCGTGTCGCTCGGCGCGCTCTACCTCGAGCCGGTGTGGGTCTTCGCGCGCGATGCACCGAAGTCGTCGGACCAGCTCCGGAATCTTGCAGGGCGGCGCATCGCGATCGGCGCCGAAGGCAGCGGCACGCAACCGCTCGCGCGCATGCTGCTCGACACGGCGGGTATCGATGCGAAGGGCGCGACGCTGCTGCCGTTGTCGGCCGAGCAGGCCTCCGCCGCGCTGGCGCAGGGCACGATCGACGCCGCGGTACTGATCGCCGGCGTGTCGGCACCGGTGGTCGGCGAGCTCGTGCGCCGCCCCGAAGTCGAGGTCATCAACCTCGTGCACGCGCAGGCGATCGCGCGCCAGCACGCGTACATGACGCCGCTCACCATTCCGCGCGGCCTCGTCGACATCCGCGCCGATCTGCCCGATCACGACGTCGGCACGGTCGCGGTGACGGCGAACCTGCTCGTGCGCGCCGACCTGCATCCGGCGCTCATGTACCTCTTTCTCGACGCCGCGTCGGAGATCCACGGCCGGCAGACACTGCTTGCGGATGCAGGACGCTTTCCGAATCCGTCGCGGCAGGAATTCCCCCTCTCCGACGAAGCCGAGCGCTTCTACAAGTCCGGCAAGCCGTTCCTGCAGCGCTACCTGCCGTTCTGGGTGGCGAACCTTGCCGACCGGATGCTGGTGTTCCTGATTCCGCTGATCGCGGTACTTCTACCGACGATACGCTTCCTGCCCGATATCATCGCCTACAGGCCGAGGGCGCGCATTGCGGCGCTGTATGCGAAGTTGCGCGCGATCGAGCATGAGATCGCGTCGACGCGCGACGTTGCACGCATCCCGGAGTACGTCGAGCGGCTGGACGCCATCGAGGCCGAAGTGACCAACACAAAGCTGCCGGGCTGGTACGCCCAGGACGTCTACGCGTTGCGCGCCGCGATCGACCTCGTGCGCGAGCGTCTGGGGCGCCCGGGCGCGAAGGCGATCCCCGGGTTCCGTAGCTGAAACGGTGGAGTCGCCTTCGAGGCTGCCTGAACTACAAGCTAGTTGCCGCCGCGTCCCTTCTGCAGGATCGCGAGCGCCTCGTTGACGAGGTCGCTGTGGTTGTCGGGAATCTGCCCTGCCGGAGTCATCTGGTCGACGACATTCGGCAGCATCTGCGCAAGACTGCCCGACGCTTCCTCGTGCGAAATGCCGAGCTGCTGCGCCAGCTGGCCGAGCTCGCCTTGGCCGAAGATCTGCGACAGCGCGCCCGCGTCGATGGGCATGTTCTGCCCGGTGCCGATCCACGACTGCGCCTGCTGGCCGTAGCCTGCCTGCTGCATCTTGCCGAGCATGCCGGAGAGCCCACCGTTCTGCTGCAGCATCTGCAGCACGATCTGCAGCAGCGGGTTCTGCGCCTGCGCGCCCGTGGGCGGCTGCGCCCCGCCCATGGTGCCGCCCATCATCTGACCCAACAACGAGTCCAGGAGACCCATGATCCACCTCGCACGCTACGATTAGGGGATTTCAAGTGTACCGCGCGGCAGGTGCCGTGGCGGCAAGTTGCGCGCCCGCGCGACAAGCGTAAAGGGGCTGCTCAGGGCAGGAATTCGGGCGTCTGCAGACGGAACCCCGCGACCACGAAGCCGCTGCTGGACGACCGGCCGAACCGGTTGCCGCAACTCGCATAGGCCTCGAGGCGATTGCGTACCACGATCAAACGCAAACCAAGCTGAAACTTCGACGCTCCGGGCTCGTCGCGGAAGACTTCGGACAGCAATTGCAAGTCGGCAGTGACCGTCCACGTCGCGGCCACGCCGGCGAGAGCGTAGGTGCCGGCGCCGCGGACGTTGGCGGCGCCCACGTTGAAGTCGAATTCGAGGTCGTCGCGCGGGTACCACGACGCGAGGCCTTTCGCGTAGTACCCCTGGTAGGCGGAACTTCCGTGCGGCGCACCGGTGTCGCGCAATGCGCCTGCCAAGGCGCCGAACGATCCCTCGGCGTTTGCGGTCCTGAACAGCACGGCCTTGAGCTGCAGTTGCGTGACCGTCGAAGAGGGATCCGTGTCGGGCGCGAGGTGAGCCGCGCCGGCGGACCACTCGACATCTCCGCCGAAATTGCAGGCCGGCTGCGCCGACCACAACGCGCCGTCGCGCGTCGCACGCACGCTCGCTTCGAGCTGACACGTCTTCGGCGCGACGACGGCGGCGTCGTCCGTCACCAGCGGCTGGCCCGCGTGTGCCGACGGCACGGCCAGCGCCAACGCGAAGACCGGCGCTCGCAGCGAGTGGAGGAGCGGACATCGCGCCGGCAGGCGCCAAATTGCGCCGCGTCAGGCCGCCCGATGGCGCAGATGCATGTGCGCCTCCGCCGCAGGATAGCCGGCGGCGCCAAACGTGTCGCCGATCGCCTTGTTCGTGTCGAATGACACCTGGAGGCAGGTAGCGATGATGATGGGCTTCGATGACTCGAACAGCGTGCCGATATCCATGATGTCTCCGACGGTGCAAGGCGGCCCGAATGCGCCTTCGCGAGCCCTAACATTAACGCACCGGGTATGTTCGTGCATCCGGCCTTGCCCGCCGCACGTAGATTGTCCAATCCGCGCCGGTTGGCTACGATGCGGGTCGGGCTTCGGCATGACGAAGCATTGGCCGGCTGAAGCCGGCCCCACAGGAGAAACGATGATGGACACCAACACACTGATCCGTTCCGCGGTGCTGGGCTTGATCGCGCTGTCCGCGGTCCAGGGCACGGCGATCGCCGCCGACGCTGCCGCCAAGGAAAAGTGCTACGGCGTTTCGAAGGCCGGGCAGAACGACTGCGCGAACACGAGCGGCACGCATGCCTGCGCGGGACAGTCCAAGACCGACATGGATCCGCAGGAATGGAAGTACGTCGCCGCCGGCACCTGCGCCAAGATGGGCGGCAAGCCGACGCCGCCGCCGGCCAAGAGCTGACGCTTGTCCGCGGCGTCGACCGCCGCCGGCGCCGGCGTCGGGCTCCGTACGCCGCACTACCGCGCGTTCGTCGACGACCCGCCGAGCGTCGACTGGGTCGAGGTCCACAGCGAGAATTTCTTCGGGGCGGGCGGCTACGATCTGCACGTTCTCGATCGCGTGCGCAGCCATTACGCGGTTTCGCTGCACGGTGTCGGCCTGTCGCTCGGCGCAGCGGCGAACGATGCGGAGGATGCGCGCTTCGAACGCCACCTGGCGCGGCTTGCGGCGTTGTGCGCGCGGGTCGAGCCGGCGCTCGTCTCGGAGCATCTGTGCTGGGGCGCGCTCGACGGCCGCCATTTCAACGATCTGCTGCCGCTGCCGTACACGGGCGATGCGCTCATGCGCGTCGCCGCGCGCGTGCGGCGCGTGCAGGACGTGCTGAAGCGGCCGCTGCTCGTCGAAAACGTGTCGTCGTACGTCGCCTTCGACGCGAGCGAGATGACGGAGTTCGAGTTTCTCGCGGCGCTCGTCCGTGCCACCGGCTGTCGCGTGCTGTTCGACGTCAACAACCTGTACGTCAACGCAGTGAACTTCGGATTCGACGCGTTCGACGTGCTGCAGAAGTTTCCGGTGGACACCGTTGACGAAATTCATCTAGCCGGCCACCTCGTGACCCGCGATGCGCTGGTCGACGACCACGGTGCGTGCGTCGCACCCGCAGTGTGGAAGCTCTACGAGCACGCGCTCGCGCGCTTCGGCGCTGTGCCCACGCTGGTCGAGTGGGACACCCGAGTTCCCGCGCTGCCGGTGCTGCTCGCCGAAGCGGACGCGGCCCGCGCACGGATGGATACATATCGTGCCTGATCTCGCGGCGCTGGAACGCGCATTCGCGGCGGCGCTCACAGCGCGGTCGGTCGAGGCGGCGGACGTTACGCCGTTCGCGGGACCGGCGGTGCGCACGCGCGCGCGCCTCCGGCTGTATCGCGGCAACGTGCAGGTGAATGCGCGACACGCGCTCGCGAATGCGCACCCGGTCTGCGCGCGGCTCGTCGGCGACGATTTCTTCGACGGGCTGGCGTACGAATACGCGGCGCGGACGCCGTCGCGGTCCGGCGATCTCAACGAGTACGGCGCCGGATTCGCCGGGTTTCTCGCCGCGTTCCCGCCGGTGAGCGAGCAGGTGCCGTATCTGCCGGATGTGGCGCAGCTCGAATGGCTCGTGCACCTGGCGCACTACGCGGCCGACGCGCCGCCGTTCGACGCTGAAGTGCTCGCCGGTATTCCCGTTGCGCACCTCGGACAAGCGCGGATCCTGCTCGCGCCCGCCACCGCGCTGGTCGAATCGCGCTGGCCGGTCGCGACCATCTGGCGCGCGCATGTCGTGGACGACGTCGACGTGCCTGAAGTCGATCTGGCCTCGGGGGCGGAGCGCGCGCTGGTGTTCCGGCCGCACTACCGTGTCGAGGTCGTCGCGCTCGATGTCGGCGCGCACGCGTTCCTCGCAGCGGTTCTCGCGCAGGGCACGATCGGCACCGCATTCGAGCGCGCCCGCGCGGCGGACCCGGCATTCGACCTTCGATCCGCGCTGCAACGCTGGGTCGCCGACGGCGTGATCGCCGATGCGATCGTCCCGGTCGCTCGGGCGGCGGGGTCGGAGGCGACCGGCGCGGCGTAAGTTCGGGGCGTGCGCGGCAAATCCGGTTGGACAGAAAATCGTTCGAGCCATTTGGGCGTAAGGGTCGACGACGTCCTCCGACCATTGTCACGGACGGGCAACGTCGCCCTCC
Source organism: uncultured beta proteobacterium (assembly GCA_963851465.1). Taxonomy (GTDB): domain Bacteria; phylum Pseudomonadota; class Gammaproteobacteria; order Burkholderiales; family Casimicrobiaceae; genus VBCG01. The sequence continues at coordinate 750,826 of CAWKPJ010000001.1, read as the reverse complement.
CCGAATCTCACCGACAGGAGTCAACCATGAACCACCAAGCCACGATCCAGGCCGCCCTCGCCGGCATCCTTGCCCTCGGTATCGCCGCCACCGCGGTCGCCGGGCCGGTCACGCCGAAAGCGGGACAGGAGAAGTGCTACGGCGTCGCCAAGGCCGGACAGAACGACTGCGGCACCGCGAAGCACGCATGCGCCGGCGAAGGTGCCAAGACCGACAACGATCCGACCGAGTGGAAGTACGTCGCCAAGGGCACGTGCGAGTCCATCGGCGGCAAGACAGCAGGCCCGAAGTAGGGTTGGGCCGGTCAGGCTGAAGCCAACGCCCGATCCTGGGGACCGGCTTCAGCCGGCTGCGCCATCTTGTCGGACTGAAACCTGATCTGCAGGATATGGCTGCAATCTCGGACCTCCCCGTCGCCGCCGGCATCGGCCTTCGCGCGCCGCATGTTCGCGAGGTGCTCGCATCGCGCCCTGCGGTGCCTTGGTTCGAGGTCCACAGCGAGAACTATTTCGCCGACGGCGGAACGGCACTTGCGGCGCTCGATCGCATTCGCGGCGACTACCCCGTGTCGCTGCACGGCGTGGGAATGTCGCTCGGCTCGACGGACCCGCTCGACCGCGATCACGTCGCGAAGCTGAAACGGCTGACCGCACGCGTCGAGCCGGCGCTGGTCTCCGAGCATCTGTGCTGGAGCGGCGTCGGCGGCCGGCATTTCAACGACCTGCTCCCGCTGCCCTATACCGACGAAGCGCTCGACCACGTCTGCGCTCGCGTCGCCCAAGCGCAGGAGCTGCTTGGACGCGAGATCGCCGTCGAGAACGTCTCGGCGTACGTCGCATTCGCCGAGTCGACGATGACCGAGGCGGAGTTCGTCGCGAGCGTCGCGCGCCGCACCGGCTGCAAGTTGCTCCTCGACGTCAACAACGTGTACGTCAATGCGATCAATCACGGCTTCGACGCCGATGCCTACATCGCGACGATTCCCCCTGCCGCGGTCGCCGAGTATCACCTTGCCGGGTTCGAGATGAGCGGTGCATGCCTGATCGACACGCATGGTGCGCCGGTGGCTGCGGACGTATGGGCACTCTACACGCGCACCGTCGCGCGGATCGGTCCGCGCCCGACGCTGATCGAGTGGGACACCAGCCTCCCGGCGTTCGCCGTGCTGGCTGACGAGGCGCGGACGGCGCAGCGAATCCTCGTGGCCGCCGATGCCGTCGCTGCGTGACCTGCAACTGGCGTTCGCCGAGCGGCTGGTGAGCCCGGCTGCAGCCGGCGCGACCGGGCGATCCTTGTGGGGCCGGGCTGCAGCCGGTCGCGCCGCGGCGGAGTTCGAGTCGCGCCTCGCCATCTATCGCGCCAACGGCCGCGCCAACTACCGCAACGCACTCGCGGCGACCTATCCAGTCGTCAAGCGGCTGACCGGCGCGCCGTTCTTCGATGCGGTCGTCGATGCGTTCGTCGCCGCGCATCCGCCTGTCGCGGGTGACCTCAACGTCTATGGCGAGCGCCTCGCCGGGTTTCTCGAACGCTACTCGCCCGCCGCGGACCTGCCGTATCTCCCGGACGTCGCGCGGCTGGAATGGGCGATCGACGAAGCGAATCGTGCAGCCGATGCGTTGCGCGCGCCCGACGCGGTGCTCGCCGTCCTCTCGATCATCGCACCGGAGCGCCTGCCGCAGGTGCGCCTCGCGCTCGGCGCATCCTGCCGGCTCATAACCTCCGCGTTTCCGATCCTGCGCATCTGGCGCGCGAACCAGCCCGATCGCGCCGGCGACGAGCGCATCTCGCAGGACGAAGGCGGCGTTGCGCTGCTCGTGCGGCGCGATCCGCAGGGCGTCGCGCTGGAATCGCTCGACGCCGGCGAGCATGCGTGGATTGCCGCGCTGGCGCAACGAGCGACGCTCGGCGCCGCGATGGACGCCGCGTTCGCCGCGGACCCGTCCTTCGATCTCGGTGCGACGCTGCGCGCGCACATCGCCGCCGGAACGATCGCCGCCGTCATCGATCGCTGATGTCAGTTCGTCTGCGCAGCCGCGACTAATCCGCGATACCCCGACCCGAGGAGACTCGTCATGCCCGCGATGGCCAACGCCGTCATCGACCCCGCCGCGTCCGAAGTGGGGCGTCGCCCGCCTGTACGAAGGCTTCACCGTGCTGCTGGAAAAGCTGCAGCCGCTCGCCGGCCTCGCGATGCGGCTCTACGTCGGCAAGGTGTTTCTCGTGTCGGGTTGGCTCAAGTTCTCGCGCTGGGATTCGACGATCGCGCTGTTCGAGAACGAGTACCACGTTCCGGTGCTTTCGCCGCAGGTGGCGGCGGTGATGGCCACCGCAGGCGAGCTCGGATTATCGGCGCTTCTGGTCCTCGGACTCGGCAGCCGCGCTGCGGCGCTCGGCTTGTTCGTGGTCAACGCCGTCGCGGTGATTTCCTATCCCGACTTGAGTCCCGCCGGCCTCAAGGACCACATCCTCTGGGGCGCGCTGCTGCTGGTGCTCGCGATCTACGGCCCGGGAAAGATCGCTGTCGATCGCCGGATCGGCTTGCGCTAGATCGATCGCGCGCAGCGCGAGTGCGCGGCTGCTCCGGGCTATTGGGCCGGCGGCTCGCGCAGCGCGGCGCCGGCGAAGTCCTCGCGCAGCTTCGCGAGCGCGGCCTTCAGCGCGACGACTTCGTCCTGCAACGCGGCGACGGTGTCGCGCAACGCGGAGAGTTCCGATGTGGCCGCGGCGTCAGGCGGGCCCGCGAAAGCAGCCGCCGGTGCCGTCACGTCGACGGCTGGTGCACCCGAGAGCAGGTGCGCCCAGCGCGTCTCGCGCGTGCCCGGCAGGCGCGGCAGCTCGACGACCAGCGCGCCCGCGGCACGCGCCACGAGCTCGTGCAGGAATCCCTCGACCGCCGAGATGTCGGCGAACCGGTGCAGCCGATCGCAATTGATCCGCAGCTCGCCGGCCGTCTGCGCGCCGCGCAGCATCAGGACTGCCAGCAGCGCCACCGATTGCGCCGGCAGTCCAAGTACGCGTTCGGTGTTGTGTGCGTAGCGCATCACGCGGCCGCCGCTCGTCTCGACGACGAGCGAACCACCCTTCAGCGCATCGATCGCGGCCTGCGCGTCCGACTCGGACACCGTCATGATCGGATCGCGGCTCGTCTTCTGGTTGCAGCCCGCGACGATCGCGTTCAGCGACAGCGGATAGGTGTCGGGCACCGTGCGCTGTTTTTCCACCAGCACGCCGAGCACGCGGGCTTCGAGGGGCGAGAGCATCGGCTGGAGCATGGCAGGCGGCATGGCATCGAGGAAGACGCGTCGAGTGTAGCGCGATCGCGCACCGCGACGCTCGCGGGTGCTATCGTGTCGACCGCCGGTCCGCACCCTGGAGCACCCTGCATGGCCAATCTTCCTGATGTCACCAACATGGCGCTGTTCTGCGATTTCGAGAACATCGCGCTCGGCGTGCGCGACGCCAACTACGAGAAGTTCGACATCGGCAAAGTATTGGAGCGGCTGCTGCTCAAGGGCAGCATCGTCGTCAAGAAGGCCTACTGCGACTGGGAGCGCTACAAGGCGTTCAAGGCGCCGATGCACGAGGCGTCGTTCGAGCTGATCGAGATTCCGCACGTGCGCCAGTCGGGCAAGAACTCCGCCGACATCCGGATGGTCGTCGACGCGCTCGATCTCTGCTACACGAAGTCGCACGTCGACACGTTCGTCCTCTTGAGCGGCGATTCGGATTTCTCGCCGCTCGTGTCCAAGCTCCGCGAGAACGCGAAGACGGTGATCGGCGTTGGCGTCAAGAACTCGACGTCCGACCTCTTGATCGCCAACTGCGACGAGTTCATCTACTACGACGATCTGGTGCGCGAAAAGCGCAAGCCCGCGTCGCGGCGCGCGAGCAAGGGCGCAGCGGCGCCGAAAGCGAAGTCCGGCGGCCGCAAGCCCGCCGGCGCGACGGTGGAGGCGCCGGCGGCGGCAGCGAATGGCGACGATGCTTCACCGGCGCCGCGCGGCGACGAAGAGCGTCGCGACGAGGCACTCGACCTCATCGTCGAGACCGTGGACGCGCTCCTGTCCGAGCGCGGCGCGGAAGAGAAGATCTGGGGCTCGATGGTCAAGCAGGCGCTAAAGCGGCGTAAGCCCGGCTTCAACGAGTCCTACTACGGGTTCCGCTCGTTCAACGCACTGCTCGAATCGGCCGCCAAGCGCGGCGATCTCGTGCTCGACCGCGACGAGAAGTCGGGCGGCTACATCGTCCGGCTGACGCGCGCCGACGACGATCTCGCCGGCTGACAATGTCCGGGTCGGGCACCGCCTGCACAGGCAGGCGGGTGCCTGACCAGATCGTCACACGGCGGCGTTCCGGCCTTCGGTGACGTGCGGCATCGCCACGCGTGGCACGTCCATCGAACCGACGAGCTTCGTTTCGGGCAGGAGCGCGGCCGCGATCGTCAGCGTCCACGCGAGCACGGATGCCGTGACTACCGCCCACACGATCCTTGCACCGGCCCGATCGCGCGAGAATCGCAGGTCGGTTGCGCCGGCGGGGGTGTGGATCAACGCAGCCAGCGCACGCCGCTGCTCGGCGGTCATCGGCGGGGCGAACTCGCCCGACGGCGAAACCGGGGCGCCCGCGTGGACCACTTCCTTGCGCGCCGGGCGCCGCGACGTCCGGTTGAGTCCGGGGACGTATCCAGGTGAAAATGTGAGTTCCGCTGCCATGTTCGATCTCCTGTCGTCTGCACTGCATGGAGATGAATATAGGAGCGTGGACAACCGTAGACAATCGATTTATATTGGCCGCTATACGTTAATTTTTCTCACATAAATTTAACAAGCGAATCGGCGTGGATCCCCGAATTCCCGCGACGCAAGCGCTGCGCGCGCTCGAAGCCGTCGCGCGCACGGGCAGCCTCACCAAGGCGGCCGAGGCGATGCACGTCACCCATGGCGCCATCAGCCACCAACTGAAAGGGCTCGAGGACGACCTCGGCGTGCGCCTGATCGAGCGCGCCGGTCGCGGGATCCGTCTCACCGACGAGGGCGAGCGCTTCGCCGGCCGCGTTCGCGCGGCGCTCACCGACATTGCGGAGGCGGTGCGCGAGATCACCGAGCACAACAATCCGCGGCAGTTTCGCGTGAGCGTGATGCCGTCGTTCGCAGCGCGCTGGCTGCTGCCGCGCATCGGCCGCTTCCTCGCGGCGCATCCCGACATCGATCTCGACGTGCGTGCGAGCACGACGCTGGCCGATTTCCGCCGCGACAACGTCGATGCGGCGCTGCGCTATGGCGGCGGGAACTATCCGGGCGTCGCGTCGGAACACCTTCTCGACGACGTGTACTACCCCGTATGCAGCCCGCGGCTCGGCGGCGGCCGTTTGCCCACACGGCCGGCGGAGATTTCGCGCTATCTGCTGCTGCGCTCGGAGGACGAATTCTGGCAGCCGTGGTTTCGCGCCGCCGGCCTCGACTGGGATGAGCCCACGCGCGGGCCTACGTTCAACGACGCTTCGTACCTGATGCAGGCAGCGGTCGACGGGCAGGGCATCGCGCTGGCGCGCAGTTCGCTGATCGGGAGCGACATTGCAAACGGCCTGCTCGTGCGATTGTTCGACATCGAGGTGCCGTCGCCGTTTCGCTACTACCTCGTCTATCCGCCGCGCCTTGCCGCGTCGCCGAAGCTGCAGCGCTTTCGCGCGTGGATCCAGGAGGAGATCGCGCGGGACGCCGTGACGCCGCGCGCGCTTCCCCGCCGGGCGCTGCCTTCGGCATCGAAGGCACGCCGAAAAGGCCGCGGATGAGCGCCGAGCTTTGATGCCGAAGCGGTGCGCTCAGGTGCGTCGATAGATCTCCGCACCCGCCTTCACGAACTCGACCGCCTTCACTTCCATCCCTTTCTTCAGCGCGTCCTCGTCGGAGACGCCGAGTTTGGCCGCGTATTCGCGCACGTCCTGCGTGATCTTCATCGAGCAGAAGTGCGGTCCGCACATCGAGCAGAAATGCGCGAGCTTGGCACCTTCCTGCGGCAGCGTCTCGTCGTGAAACTCGCGCGCCTTTTCGGGATCGAGGCCGAGATTGAACTGGTCTTCCCAGCGGAACTCGAAGCGCGCCTTGGAGAGCGCGTTGTCGCGAAACTGCGCGCCGGGATGCCCCTTGGCGAGATCGGCCGCGTGTGCCGCGATCTTGTACGCCATGACGCCGTCCTTCACGTCCGTCTTGTTCGGCAGGCCGAGATGCTCCTTCGGCGTGACGTAGCAGAGCATCGCCGTGCCGAACCAGCCGATCATCGCCGCGCCGATGGCGCTCGTGATGTGGTCGTAGCCGGGCGCGATATCGGTCGTCAGCGGCCCGAGCGTGTAGAACGGCGCTTCGCCGCAAAGCCGCAGCTGCTTGTCCATGTTCTCCTTGATGAGGTGCATCGGCACGTGGCCGGGGCCTTCGATCATCGTCTGCACGTCGTGCTTCCACGCGATCTTAGTGAGCTCGCCAAGCGTGTCCAGCTCGGCAAACTGCGCCTCGTCGTTGGCGTCGTAGCCCGAGCCGGGGCGCAGCCCGTCACCGAGCGAGAACGCGACGTCGTACGCCTTCATGATCTCGCAGATGTCCTCGAAGTGCGTGTAGAGAAAGCTCTCCTTGTGATGCGCCAGGCACCACTTGGCCATGATCGAGCCGCCGCGCGACACGATGCCGGTCATCCGCTTCGCCGTCATCGGGATGTAGCGCAGAAGCACGCCGGCGTGAATCGTGAAATAGTCGACGCCCTGTTCCGCCTGCTCGATCAGCGTGTCGCGGTAAATCTCCCACGTCAGGTCTTCGGCCTTGCCGTCGACCTTTTCGAGCGCCTGGTAGATCGGCACGGTGCCGATCGGCACGGGCGAATTGCGAATGATCCACTCGCGTGTCTCGTGGATGTTCTTGCCGGTGGACAGGTCCATCACCGTGTCGGCGCCCCAGAGCGTGGACCACGTCATCTTCTCGACTTCCTCGTCGATCGACGACGACACGGCGGAATTGCCGATGTTGGCGTTGATCTTCACCAGGAAGTTGCGGCCGATGATCATCGGCTCGGATTCCGGATGATTGATGTTGCTCGGGATGATCGCCCGGCCGCGCGCGACCTCGCTGCGCACGAACTCCGGCGTGATGACGTCGGGGATCGCGGCGCCGAAGCCCTGCCCTGCGTGTTGCTTGGTGACGATCGGCGGCAGCGAGCGCAGCATCTCCTCGCGCAGCAGGTTTTCGCGGATGGCAATGAACTCCATCTCGGGCGTGATCAGGCCGCGGCGCGCGTAGTGCATCTGGGAAACATTGGCGCCCGGCTTGGCGCGGCGTGGCTTGCGATGCAGGTCGAAGCGCAGCCCGGAAAGCTGCGGGTCGGCGAGCCGCTCCCGGCCGTACGCCGACGTGGGTCCGTCGAGCTCGACGATGTCGCCGCGCTCGGCGATCCACGGCGCGCGCAACGCCGGCAGTCCCTTGCGGATGTCGATCGTCGCTTCCGGATCGGTATAGGGGCCCGACGTGTCGTAGACGACGATCGCCGGGTTCTTCTCCGCCCCGAACGAGACCGGCGTGTCGGACTGCGCGATCTCGCGCATCGGCACGCGGATGTCGGGTCGCGATCCGGCGACGAATATCTTGCGTGAGGCCGGCAGCGGCGCGATCGCGGCGCTGTCGACATGCGCGTCGCGGGCGTAGAACTTGTCGTTGGCGTTCATGGTGCTCCTCGTGGTGCCGGACGGCGGAAGAGGAGCGGGGGGATCAGCTCACGCTTCCCTGCGCCGGCATTATCCGAACAGGTTCCAAGGGTGTTCTCTCACCGACTCGCGGCGAACCGCGCGAAGGACCCCTAGCGTTGGACGAACGTTACGCCGAACGCCGGGGGCGGGCAAGCGCCGATCGGGATCAGATACGCAACGGTCAAAGGCGGCGACGGTGGCGCATTGCGTTACGTAGGGGACCCGAGCGGGCCGACCGTTACTTGGTTGACGCCGATCGACCCTTGTCGGGAATGGCCGTGCTGCGCGCGATCAGCATCAGCACGCCGAGCAGCACGAGCAGCACCGGAATGATTAGCGACCAGCTCACGCGATAGCGATCGTTCAGCGCCCACGCGCCGCCCATCGCGATCAGGATCGGGCCGATGACGATCGAGTTCTTGTTGATGCCGTCGAAGACCATCACTGCAATTCCGCCGGCGATGAAGCCCAGCGCGATCAGCCAGTCGATGTCGGGGAAAAGGCGGAAATGCCATACGAGCCACACCAGGCCGACGATGATCAGCGTGATCGGCAGCGACGCATCTTTCATGGACGGACCTCCGGGCAAGCGCTACGGGACCCGCGCAGCATAACAAACGACGTTGCCCCGGTACGGTCCCTCGCTGCGTTCCGGATCTGCTCACGCGTGGCAGAATAGTTCCGCCTTACCAACGAATCCGCGCGAAGCGAACCATGCCGGGCGACGCCTACGAGTGCGAGCAATGTCGCGGTGCACTTCCGCCGGGTGCGCGTTTCTGTCCCGCGTGCGGTGCGCCTGCGGCGGAGCGCGCCGCGCCGCAAGCGGCGCCTGTCGGCGAGCGCCGGCAGGTCGCGATCCTGTTCGCCGATCTCGCCGGTTACACGCGAATGTCGAGCGGGCTCGACGCCGAGGAAGTCCACCGTATTCTCACGCGCTACTTCGAGCTCGCGGACGGCGCGATCGAGCGTGCGGGCGGCACGATCGACAAGCACGTCGGCGACGCTGTGATGGGCGTGTTCGGCGCGCCGGTCGCACATGGCAACGACATCGAGCGCGCGCTGCGGGCCGCGCTCGACATTCACGCCGGCATGGCGGCGCTTGCCGCGGACGTCGGCCGATCGCTCGCGGCGCACGTCGGCGTGGCGAGCGGCGAAGTCGTCGCTGCGGCGACCGGCAGCGATGCGCACCGTCCCTATACGGTGACGGGCGACGCCGTAAATCTCGCCGCGCGGCTCACCGATCTGGCCGCGGCCGGCGAGACAACCATCTCCGACGACGTCTATCGTGCGGTCGCGGCGCGCGTCGACGTCGTAGCGGTGGGCGAAGTCGCCATCCGCGGGCTCGCGACGCGGCAGCGACTATGGAAGCTGCGCGCGCTGCGCATCGCCCGGTGGCGCACGCGCGCCGCTCGTGGGACGCGAAGTCGAACGCAGGCGCTTCGAGGCACTTCTCGCCGACGCCGCGGCGACGCGCAGCGGCGCGGTGGTGCAACTCGTCGCGGAGCCCGGCATGGGCAAATCGCGCCTCGCCGAGGCGTTCATGGCGACCGCGTTGGCCCAGGGCGCCTACGGGCATGCGGCGACGGTCCTCGATTTCGGCGCCGGCAAGGGCGAGGACGCGATTCATGCGCTGCTCTGCAGCCTCCTCGACGTTCCGCCGCATGGCGATGCAGCCATGCGGCGCGACGCGTTCACACAGGCACTCGCGCAGCAACGCGCGGGCGGGGACCATGCGCTCTATCTCGCCGACCTGCTCGTCGTGCGGCACGACGCGGACGACGTCTACGATGCAATGGACAACGACGCGCGCCAGCGGGGCAAACGCGAGGCGCTGGCCGATGTCGTGGAACGCGCCGCGGCGCAGGCGCCCTGCGTGTTGCTGGTCGAGGACGTGCACTGGGCGTCGCCATGGGTACTCGCGTGCCTGCAGACGATCGCCGCGAGCGCCGAACGCCATCCGATCGTGCTGCTGATGACGACGCGTCGCGAGGGCGCCGCGCTCGCGACGCCGTGGCCCGCTGGAGCGCACGACGCGCTTCGATCTGGCGCCGCTCGCCGCCAAGGAAGCGCTTGCGCTGGCGCGCATCCACTTTGCGACCTCGCCCGACCTCGCGCAGCGCTGCGTCGACCGCGCGCAGGGCAATCCGCTGTTCCTCGTCCAGCTGCTGCGCAGCGGCACCGACGACGACGCCGTTCCGGCGTCGATCCAGAGCGTCGTGCTGGCGCGCCTGGACCGGCTTCCGCCCGCCGACAAGCGCGCGATGCAGGCCGCGGCGGTGATCGGGCAGCGCTTCGATCTCGACGTGCTGCGCGCGCTGACCGGCGACGCCGCCTACGACGCGACGGGACTGATCGAGCGGGACCTCGTGCGCGTGGACGAACGCGAGCCGGGCGTGCTCGCGTTCGCGCATGCGCTGATCCGCGACGGCGCGTACGCGTCGCTGCTGCACAGCGTTCGTCGCGACTTCCATCGCGCCGCTGCGCGATGGTTCGAAGGACGCGACGCGACGCTGCGCGCGCAGCACCTCGATCGCGCGGAGGACGCGGGCGCGCCGGCCGCGTATCTCGAGGCGGCTCGGGCCGAAGCCGCCGCCATGCGCTACGACGCCGCGCTCGCGCTTGCACAACGCGGCACCGCGCTCGACGCGTCGCCGGCGATGCGCTATGCGCTGTCCACGCTGGAAGGCGAGCTCCTGCGCGCGCTTGGGCGCGGCGGCAGCGTCGATCGCCGCCTTCGAGCGTGCGCTCGCCTTCGCCGCCGACGATCGAGAGCGCTGCGCGGCGTGGATCGGTGTCGCTTCCGGCCATCGGGATACCAGCGCCACCGAAGCCGGGCTTGCGGCGCTCGACCAGGCGGCGCTGCATGCAGGAGAGCCGCGCGAGTCGGCGTACATCCACTACCTGCGCGGCAGTCTGCGCTTCGCGCAAGGCGATGTCGCGCGCTGCGGCTCGGAGCACCAGCGCGCGCTGGCGCTGGCGCAGGAAGCGGGTGATCGCGAGCTGGAGGCGCGGGCCCAAAGCGGCATTGCCGATGCGTTGTACGCGCAGGGGCGGATGATTTCGGCGCGCGCCGCGTTCCAGCGCTGCGTGGATGTGTGCGCGGAGGAGGGCCTCGCGCAGTTCGCGGTAGTGAATCGCTGCATGATCGGCATCGTCGACGCGTTGCAGGGGCTGCCCCACGACGGCCTCGCGGTCCTGGCCGAAGCGCGTGGCGTGGCGCATGCGCTGCGCAATCGCGTTGCCGAGACGATGGCTTACGAGACCGAAGGCATGCTGCTGCTCATGTGCGGGCGCTACGACCGCGCGCGGGAAACGCTGCCGCTGGGGCTGGCGCTGGCGCGCGAAACCGGTGCGCGGCGCTTCGAGGCTATCATCCTGAGCGACCTCGCGTGGGTCACCCTGCACTATGGCGACCGCGAGGCGGCGCGGCTCCAAGCGCAGGCGGCGTGGCAAATCTGCTCGGAAGTCGGGCCGCGCTTCTCGGGACCGATCGCGCTGGCCGTCTTGGCCGCGACGGCCGCGAGCGCCGAGGAGCGCGACCGCGCGCTCGCAGACGGCGAGCGCCTGCTCGAAGCAGGCTGCATCGCGCATTGCCACTTGGACTTCTATGCGCAGGCGATCGACCTCGCCCTCGGCGCGCACGCGTGGGCGGAAGCGGAGCGCTACGCCGCCTGCCTCGAGGCGTTCACCCGCCCGGAACCGTTGCCGTATTGCGATCTGCTGGTCTCGCGCGGCCGCGCCTTGGCGGCCGCGGGCCGCGGGCGAGCGGATCGTGACGCGTTGGAAGATTGCCGGCGCAGGGCCGCTGGCGATGCGTGTCGCCCCGCTGGTGCCGGCGCTCGACGCCGCGCTGGCTGCGCTAGAATCCTGACGCTCGCGGGTGTAGCTCAATGGTAGAGCAGAGGCTTCCCAAGCCTACGACGAGGGTTCGATTCCCTTCACCCGCTCCAGTCTGATCCGCGCGGGCTCTCCGGCGTATGTCTGCCTGCTACGCAGCCCGCCGCTGCGATCCGCTCGAAAAGCGGCCGCGCCCCGCCGCCTTCGCGTGGTAGAGGCTGCGGTCAGCGCGGCCCACCAGCGATTCGGGCGTGTCCTGGCCGTCGGCGCAGAACGCGACGCCGATGCTCGTTCCGACGTGCAGGCGAATGTTGCCTGCGTCGATCGGCAACTTGACCGCGGCGAGCATGTCCGCGGCGACGCGCTCGGCGTGCCTGACGTCCGAGAGACAGGGCAGCAGCACTGCGAACTCGTCGCCGCCCAGGCGCGCAACCGTGTCGGTGCGGCGCACGAGCCGGCGCAGCCGCGCCGCGAATTCGACCAGCACCGCGTCACCCACCGCGTGGCCGTAGGTGTCGTTGATGCGCTTGAAGCGATCGACGTCCAGGAACAGCGCGCCAACGCCGAAGCCGGACTGGCGCGCTTCGGCGAGTGCGCGCGTCAGGCGCTCGAAATACAGCGCGCGATTGGGCAATCCGGTCAGCACGTCGTTCTCCGCCTTGCTGCGCAACTGGCGCTCGACGTTCTTCAATTGCGTGATGTCGCGCGCCGTGACCGAGACGCCGTCGCCGAGCTTGACCGCCTGGTGCGCGACCCACGCGATCGCGGCGGCCGTACCGGCGGTGCGGAACTGCTCCGACAGCGATTCGCCCGTCGTCACGATGCGGGCGTAGCGCGCGACGAAGAACGCCGCTTGTTCTGGCGGCAGGAGCGCCCGCAGCGTCTTGCCGAGGATGTCCTCGCTGGGGCGTGCGACCAGCACTTCGCCACTCGCGTTGAGATAGCGGATGCAAAAGTCGACGACGTCCCCGCGCCGGTCGCGGACGGCATCCATCAGGAAATAAGCGTCGAGGCTCGACTCGGCCGCCGCCTTGAACTGTCCCGCGACGCGCGTCGCCTCCTCGCGTGCCGCGACGAGTGCCGCGGTCAGTGGTTGCAGGCGCCGCCGGAGGACCAGCACGCCGGCCGCGACGAGCGCCGCCATCAGCAGCACGGCGCCGCCGAAGCGGCGGCCAAGGGGCGCGTTCAGTTCGGCAGTGTCGACCTTGATCATCATGCGAAGGCCGGTGCCACCGACCGGACCCTGCGCCACGAGCACGCGCCGGTGCCGGTGATCCACCATTTCGGCGACCCCGGCTCCCAGTTCGGATACGCGGCTCATCGACGGCGCGCGACCGTGGGCCGCGGCGCGCAGCATCGGTTTGCAGCGGCGTGCAGTCCGTCCGCCGCGCAGCGTCGGCTGTGCATAGCGCCATTTCGCCGGTATCGCCCCGTGCGTCGGCGGCGAGCTTGAGCTTCGTCAGCGCAAGGAACGGCTCCTCCGCGAGCGCGTCGCCGACGGCCGTGTCACGGTCGCGGATCGGCATGCGCGTACGCAGGTAGTAGCGGCCGTCCTTCAGCAGCAGTTCGGTATGCGTCGGGCCGGCAAGCGGGATCGTGAGGTCCGGTCGCTGGACGAAGCTGCCGGATTCGACCGTTGCGTTGCCGATGCGAAAGCGCCAGCCGGAAAAGCCGGACGCGCGCAGGACGTCCGCCGCTTCCTGCAGGCGGTTCTGCGTCGACCGCCCCGGCGCCGCACGCGTGCCGCCCTCGTTCAGCGATGCGGCGAGCGCCGGCCCTGCGCCGACGCTGACCTGTTGCGCGTGCTCGAGGATCGCGTATTCGAGGAACGCGCTCCGCTCCCGCAGCGTGCGCGCGAGGTCCGCGCGAACGGCATCCTGGTACTCGTACTGGGCGAGCGCGAACGTCGATATGCCGGCGACGACCGCCATCACCGACAGCATCCAGACGGCGGTAAGCACGATGCTGCGCGCCTCGTCGACGACGGCCGTCGACCGCCTTGCGTGGTGGAGCACGGCGCTGCACAGGCCGCCGCCGAGCAGCGCGAGCGCGAGCGCCGCGTACGCCGCCAGCGGCGCGCCGCCCATCCAGCTCAGCAGGAAATCGACCTTGAGAAGGTAGCCGGCGAGCGAGATCGCACCGAGGACGCCGCAGACGGTCGCGGCGACGGTGAGCACGATCGCCGCGCGACGGCCCCGCACGACCTGCAGCGCGGCAAGACCGGCGCCAAGAATGATCAGCCCCACGGCCAGCGGCAGTTCGATGCGTCCGGCGAACGCGCCGCTTTGCCCGATCGACGCATGCAGGGCCGGCGCGTCGATCAGGAGGTCGAGCCGGAGTGCGTGTTCCGCGACCGCGATCGCGCCGATCAGCGCGACGATCGTGCCGAGGATGGAGGACAGCCGCCGTGACGTCGTCGTCGGCGGGACCGCGGCGGCCATCGTCGCGATGCCGCCGAGAAGCACGGCAAGCGCCGCGGCGAGGACGATGGGCGCTGCCTCTGACGACGGCTGAAGCAACGCGGGGATCCGCAACGCGTAGCCGACGATGCCGACGCCGCCGGTGATGGCGGCGCCGAGTCCGAAAAGCATCGCGATGAGGTCGAGGCGTCGGTTCGTGTTCATCGTCGGCAATGCACCGCGACGCCACGCGCGACGGATCGAATCCCGGCGGTATATGCCCCGGCACGACAACGTGACCGGCGCGGCGCGGCTTGCGGTGACTCCTGCGGGACGTTGGCGCAAGCCCCGTGCCAAGCCGAAAGCCGGCGTGGCCCTGGAGCGTTTCTGTAGCGTACGTGGAGACGAAATCCGCCGATGTCATCGGGCCGTCATGTTGCCCCGGTAAGGTTTCGATATTTCCAGCACGATAGAATTGATGCAGGCGCCATTTGAAGGCGCCGGAGAGCGCGCGCAATGAAGACACCCGATGCAGTGAAAGCGCTGGCGGCGCTGGCGCAGGATTCGCGGCTTGCCGTCTACCGATTGCTGGTCGAGCAGGGTCCGGCGGGGCTGTCCGCGGGGACGATCGCCGAGCGGCTCGACATGGCGTCGGCGACGCTCTCGTTTCATTTGAAGGAGCTCGCCAATGCGCGGCTGGTTTCGGCTCGCCAGGATGGGCGGTTCATCTACTACGCGGCCAACTTCGACCGGATGAACGACCTGATCGGCTTCCTCACCGAGAACTGCTGTCAGGGCGCGGGATGCCTGGTCGAATGCGCGCCGAAGGCGGCGGCGGGCGCGAAAGTGCGGCGCACCCGAGCGTAACCGCGCACGAGGACTCGACCGTGACGCAGGCCCGCCGACGCAACGTGCTGTTCCTGTGCACGCACAACAGCGCGCGCAGCATCATGGCTGAGGCGCTGATGCGCCAGGCCGCGGGACTGCGCTTCGACGCCTGGTCGGCCGGCAGCCATCCGGCGCCGCGACCGAACCCCCTGGCGCTCGCGACGCTCGAGCGGCTTGGCATTCCGACAACCGGCTTGCGCAGCAAGAGCTGGGATGAGTTCGCGCGCCCCGGCGCACCGGTGATGGACTTCGTCTTTACCGTGTGCGACAACGCAGCGGGCGAGATTTGCCCGGTGTGGCCCGGGCAACCCGTCACCGCGCACTGGGGCGTGGAGGATCCGTCGGCGCACCGTGGCACCGAGACGGAGCGGGCGCGCGAGTTCGTACGCGTCGCGGGCATCCTGAAACGCCGCATCGAGCTGTTCGCGAGCTTGCCACACGAAACGCACGATCGGCTCGCGATCGCCGCGCGCGTGCGCGACATCGGACGCGCGTGACGCTCGCGCGGGCGATCGTCGCCGAAGGGCTCGGCACGGCGGGGCTCCTCACCGCGATCGTCGGGTCGGGCATCATGGCCGAGCGATTGAGCGGTGGCAACGCGGCCATTGCGCTGCTTGCGAACAGCGCGGCCACCGGCTGCGCGCTCTATGTCCTCATCGCGACGTTCGAGCGCATTTCGGGCGCACATTTCAATCCCGTGGTGACGCTGTTGGCCGCCGTGCGCCGCGAGCTCGCACCGGGCGCCGCGCTCGCGTATGTCGGAATGCAGATCGTTGGCGCGGCGGGTGGAGTCGCACTGGCGCACGCGATGTTCGAATTGCCGTGGCTGCAGGTCGCCGTGCGTCCGCGCGCAGGTGCAGGGCAATGGATCGGCGAAATCGTGGCGACGGCTGGACTCGTGCTCGTGCTGCTCCTCGCGCGACCTGCCCATGCTCGCGCCATGCCGGCGTTGGTCGCCGCCTACATCGCCGCCGCGTACTGGTTCACGTCGTCGACGTCTTTCGCGAACCCCGCCGTGACGCTCGCGCGCGCGTTGACCGACACGTTCACCGGCATTCGCCCGGCCGATGTTCCGGGGTTCATCGGCGGGCAGATGGTCGGCGCGCTGGCCGGCGTCGTGCTTGCGGGCTGGCTGGAGCGGAAACCGGACGCAGCGCGCCCGGAATCCGACGCTTGAGCGGTCAGCCGCAGCAGGCCTTTGCCGTTGTCCCTGCTGCCGGCTTGGCGGCCGGTCCGCAGCACGATGTCGCCGTGCCTGCAGCGGCCTTCGCGTCCGCGGGTGCGCAGCATCCGGCTGCGGCAGTGGCGGTCTGCGCAGCCGCCGACGCGGGCGCCTTGCCCTCGTCACCGTAGAACGGCACGCTGCCGAGGCTGCGAAACGATTCCCAGGCGACCCCCTGCGGATCGCTGATCCAGTACTTGTCGGAGCGCGCGTAGCAGCAGCTCACGCCATGCTCGGCGATGACCTCCGCACCTGCGGCATCGAGGCGACCGTGGATCTGCTCGAGCTCGGCATCGTCGTCCACCTGGAAGCCGAGGTGGTTGACGCCGTGCTGCCCGCCGCGCTCCGAGATGGCGAAATTGATGCGCGGATCGTCGAGCATCCATTTCGCGTAATCGGGCTTCTGCACCGACGGCGCGGCGCCGAAGATCGTCGAATAGAAACGCACGCTGTCGTCGAGATTGCGGACGGCGACGTGGACGTGGAATCGCTTCATGGCAGGCCTCCTTGGGCGCCGGTTCGTCGGGATCGACATTTCCAAACATATCGAAATGACGTGTCGCTGTCAAGCGCCGCGGAATGGCGCCGGACTCGTCGTTTGCGGGAGGCCGGGCGTGGCGGAGCCGGCCGCGCTACGGCCGCAGGTAGGCCCAGCGCTCCTGCTGGCGTCGCATGATCTCGACGACGCCGGCTTCGACGTAGCCGATGCCGCTCAGCATGTCGCCCTTGGCGAGCTTCTGGCCGCTCATCGTGTTCTCGCAGGCGACGATCTTGACGCCGGCGCCCAGCGCTTCGCCGATGCGGTTGCCGACCACCGAGTCGGCCTTCAGCATGCCGATGCCCGGGCCGTAAGCGACGATCTCGACGTCCACGTTCTTGGCGCCGAGGGCCGTCTGCAGGTTGCGCGCGTTGTTGAGCGCGAGGTTCCATTTGCCGGCGTCGGCGTCGCTTACCTGGATGACGACGCGGTTTTCGGCCATGTTCTGGCCGAAGGCGATCGGCGTGAAGGCGGTCGCCGCGAGCGCGGCGGCAACACGGAGGAGGTGGCGGCGATCCATGGTGATTCCCCGGGATGAAGACAATACGAAGCGACCGAGTGCGATTATGCGCCCTCGCGGCGGCGACGCCGGAGACCGCTGGCCGTGTCAGCCCTTTACCGCGCCCGCCGTGATCGCGCTGACGAGGTGCCGCTCGAGCAGCGAGTAGAGCACCATCACCGGCAGCGCGGCGATCACCGAGGCGGCCATCAGCTCGTTCCACTGCACGCGGTATTCGCCGACCATGTTGGCGATGCCGACCGACAGCACGAACATCGACGCGTCGGTCGTGAGCACCAGCGCCCAGACGTACGAGTTCCACGCGATCAGGAAGGTGAACAGCGCAACGGCGACCAGGCCTGGGCGCGCGAGGGGAAGGATGACGCGCACGAACGCCTGCAGCACCGAAGCACCGTCCATCCGCGCCGCTTCGTCGATCTCGCGCGGGATCGAGCGGAAGAAGCCGATCAGCATCCACACGGAGAACGGCAGCGCGAACGACGAGTACGCGAGGATCAGCGCGAGATGCGTGTTGAGCAGGCCGACGTCCGACATCAGCTGGAAGTACGGAATGATCAGCAAGGTCTCGGGCAGCATCTTGGTGAACAGCAGGAACATCACGAACGGCGTGGCGCCGCGGGGAAAGAAGCGCGTGAGGCCGTACGCGGCCAGCGACGCCAGCACGACCGACAGCGCGGTCGCCCCTACAGCGACGATCACGCTGTTCACGAAGTAGCGGCCGATCGAGCGCGTCGCGAAGATCGTGCGGTAGGCATCGAGCGACCACTGCGACGACACGAACGTCGGCGGCGATGCGAACACTTCTGGCGTCGGCTTCAGCGACGTGTTGAGCATCCAGTAGAAAGGAAAGATCATCACGGCCGCGGCGACGAGCGCGATCGCCCAAAGAAGCGCGGTTCGGCCGGGCGCGCGCCGGGTCATGGCGATGCTGCGAAACTCATCGCGCCGTTCCGTCGTTGTCGAGGCGCGCGGTGCGCACGTAGACGATCGCCAGCGCCAGCACGATCACGAGCAGTGCGACGCCGATCGCGGCAGCTTCGCCCAGCCGGTTGCCGCGGAACGCCGTGTTGTAGATCAGCACCGGCAGCACTTCGGTGGCGCCCGCCGGCCCGCCGCCGGTCATCACGCCGATGATGTCGTAGTGGCGGATCGTGTTGATCACGTCGAGCGTCGACGCGACGACGACGAGATAGCGCAGGTTCGGCCATGTGACGTAGCGAAAGCGCGTCCACGCGCCGGCGCCGTCGATCGACGCGGCCTCGTACTGGTCGAGGGGGATCGTCTGCAGGCCCGCGAGCATCAGCAGCATCACGAACGGCACGCCGCGCCAGACGTCCACTGCGATCACCGACGCGAGCGCCGTGCCGGGCTCGCCCAGCCATGCCACGGGCGCGGTGACGATGCCGGCCGCCTTCAGCAGGTAGTTGACGACGCCGAACTGCGGCTCGAGCAGCCACAGCCAGATCGTCGCCCCCACGGCAGGCGCCACCATCCACGGCGTCAGGAACACGATTCGCAGCGCCGTGCGCGCCGCGCGCAATTCGTTGACGACGAGCGCCAGCGCAAGCCCGATGAGAAGATGCAGCGCGACGGCGCTCGCGGTGAACACGAACGACACGCCGAGCGAATGCCAGAAGGTCTCGTCGCCGAAGATCTTCGCGTAGTTGCCGAGCCCGACGAACGTCGCGTTGAGGCCGCGCACGCGATGCAGGCTCGTCCAGAACGCGTGGCCGAGCGGGAAGACGATGACCGCGGCGAGGAACAGCGCCGTCGGCGCGACGAACGCCAGGCCGGCGCGGCGGCGGCGGCGCGGCGTCATCGC
This sequence comes from uncultured beta proteobacterium, assembly GCA_963851465.1. Taxonomy (GTDB): domain Bacteria; phylum Pseudomonadota; class Gammaproteobacteria; order Burkholderiales; family Casimicrobiaceae; genus VBCG01. The sequence goes on along the minus strand of CAWKPJ010000001.1, from coordinate 731,871 downwards.
GACCTGCCTTCCGGAATCAGATGTCGCGGAGCTTCTTCGTCACGCGCACGTCGAGATCCTTGAAGATCTCGTCGGTCTTGTCGGGCGCCAACAGCGCCTTCTGCACGGCGTCGACGATGTCGTTCGCGGCGATCTCCGCCCAGACCGGCGAGGGCAGCGGATAGCTCCGCGCGTTGTTGCCGATCTGCACATACTGCGCGAGCATCGGGTCCGCCTTGATCTCCGGATCGTCGGCGAGGTCGTTGCGCAGCGGCATCCAGTTCGCCACCTTGGCGCGCGCGATCGCCCACTTGCGGCCCGCGTCGAACTTGATGAACTTCCACGCCGCGTCGGGGTTCGGGCACGACGCCGAGATCGACGACGCCGTCACCGTCGCGAGCGTCGGTGCGTTCGGGACGTTCGCGGGGGGCACCGCCACGAACGACTTGCCGGCCATCGCAGGGTTGTCGCCGACGACCTTCGCGACTGCCCAGTAGGCGTTGCGCATCGTCGCGATCTTGCCCTGCGCGTAGAGGTTCGTCTGCTCGAGGTAGTTGGTCGTCGTCGGCGCAGGCGCGGCGATCGCCGTCTTGCCGGCGAAGGCGAGGTAGAACTTGATCGCCTCGAGCGCCTTCGGGTTCTTCGCGAAAGTGGACTCGGTCATGTCGGCGTTGAACGCCTCGCCGCCGTTGGCCCAGATCCACATCAGCAGCACGCGTGTCGTGGTGTCGGTCTTGCCGCCGAGCACGGCGGTGGCCCACTGGTCGTTGCCGGTGAGCTTCTTGCCCCACGCGACGTATTCGTCGAAGGTCTTCGGCGGCTTGTTGGGGTCGAGTCCCGCCTTGACGACGAGGTCGCGGTTGTAGATCTCCGCGTAAGTGCCGCCCCAGATCGGCAGGCCGTAGAGCTGGCCCTTCCACTTCGCGGACGACAGCATCGCTTCGCTCCACGCCCGGCGGAAGTCGGTGGGCTCGGCGTTGTAGTACTTGTCGAGCGGCAAGAGGTAGCCGTTGTACGCCGCGGTGGTGAGGTCCACCGACACGATGCACGGCGCCTTCTTGGCCTGCGACGCGGCCACGAACTTCGTCCAATGGTCCTTGCGCGCGACGAGCACCGGTTCGACCTTGATCCCGGGATTCGCCGCCTCGAACTCGGCGATCGTCTGCTTCCACACCGGCTCGTACTGGCTCTCGGTGAGGTTCGCCGTCTGCCATTGCAGGACGACCGGTTGCTGGGCTGCGGCGTCGTGGGTCCACGCGAACGCCGCCACGGCGATCGCGATCGACGATCTGAAGAAGCGCTTGTGCATGACGTTCCTCCTCATGGCTAGCGATAGAGCGTATCGGTGCGTTCGGTGCGCGGTTGCGGCCGGAACGCGTGTTCGCGCAGGACTTCGAGGTTCGGCTCGACGCCGAGCCCCGGCCCCTCGGGCAACAGAAAATACCCGTTCTCGAAGCGGATCGGCACCGTCGACGCGCGATCGCGCAGCGCGCGCTGAGGTTCCATCTGCTCGAGCACGTAGAAGTTCGGAATGGCGGCCGCCAGATGCATCGCGGCCGCGGTGCAGATCGGCCCGCCCGGATTGTGCGGCGCGACCGGCACGCTGTACATGTCGGCGAGCGCGGCGATCTTGCGGATCTCCGAAAAGCCGCCCGCATGCATCAGGTCGGGCTGGACGATGCGGCAGCCGCCGTTCTCGAGAAGCTCGCGGTACTCGAAGCGCGACAGCAGGCGCTCGCCGGTGGCGATCGGTGTCTTGATATCGCGCTGCAGCGCCACCATCGCCTTCGCATTCTCGAACGGGATCGGCTCCTCGAACCAGCCGGGACGAAACGGATGCAGCGCCTCGTCCATCATCACCGCCGTGCGCGGCGACAGGAACTCGCTGCATTCGATGAAGATGTCGGCATCCGGACCCGCGCCTTCGCGCGCGCCCTCCATCAGCGCCGCGGCTTTGCGGATTTCCCCGGCGGTGTTGTCGCGCAGGCCCTCGAACGAGAACGGGCGACACTTGAATGCGGTGAAGCCGCGGCGCACCGCTTCCTGCGCGCCGGCGAACGCCTTCTCGGGCGTGTCGGCGCCCTGCAGCCAGTGGCTTGCGTAGCCGCGGAGTTGCGTACGGAACGTTCCGCCGAGAAGCCGGGCCACCGGCACGCCGAGCCGCTTGCCTTCGAGGTCCCACAGCGCGATGTCGAGCGCCGACAAAGCTGTCTGCAGCACCGCGCCGCCGCGCCAGCGCCACGCGTGATAAAGGCGATGCCAATGGCGCTCGGGTCCCGCGGGGTCCTGGCCGATCAGGTGTGGCGCGTACTCGCGGATCGCCGTCTCGACCGACTCCAGCGCGCCGTGGAGCGAGCCCTCGCCCCAGCCGGAGACGCCTTCGTCGGTGTCGATGCGGACGAACAGCCAGTTCATCCAGTCGACCCAGAATTTGAACGTTTCAACCCTGGTGATTTTCATCGCGGTGCGGCGCCTTGGCTCTTCCTCGGTCCGTACGCGCCGGCCGGACGGCAGGCGCCATTGAAACCTTTCACATTTTCGACGATACTACGGTTCCACCGCGCAGGCAAGCCTGCCGCGGCGTACAAGGCCGATGACCATCCGTCCGAAGTCCTCCCGTCGCGCTGCCGGGGCGGCGCGCCCCACGATACTCGACGTCGCCCGCCGTGCAGGCGTGTCGCTGGGCACCGTGTCCAACGTCGTCAACGAGCGCGGCAACGTCAGCGCCGAGCGCGAGGCGCGCGTGCAGGCCGCGATCGCTGCGCTCAAGTACGTCCCGAACGGCGTGGCGCAGAGCTTGCGCCGCCAGCGCTCGCGCGTCGTCGGTCTCTGCGCACCGCTGACATCGAGCGCGTATTTCGCCGCGCTCCTCGACACGTTCGAGGATCTTGCCGCGACGCAGGGCTACGAGATGATGCAGGTGCTGTCGCGGCAGGAGCCGGCGCTCGAGCTGCGGCGCATCAACGCGCTGATCGCGCGCAAGGTCGACGGGCTGATCCTGATTCCGTCGCACGCGCCGTCGGCGGCGTTCGATCTCCTCGCCAACGCGGCCATCCCCACCGTCGTCGTCGACCGTGCCTACGACGACCGCCGCTTCGACTACGTGACGATCGACGACCACGCCGCGATGGCGGCCGCCGCCCGCGCGCTGCTGTCGCGCGGCCACCGCCGGCTGCTCTACGTGCTGCGCTATCCCGGCCTCGTCACCACGCAGCAGCGGATGCGCGGCTTCAGGGAGACCGTCGCCGGCACGCGCGGCGCGGTCGCCGAGATGTGCGTGCGCGATCCGATCGACGACGCGTTCGCGCAGCAAGTCGCCGCCATCATGCGGCGGCCCGACGCGCCCACCGGCATCATCGCCAGCAACAGCGACATCACGCTCGCGCTGCTGCGCATCTTCATCGGCCTTCGCATCGCCTACCCGCGCGACGTCTCGCTCATCGCGTTCGACGCGCCGCCTTGGGCGGAGGTGCTCACGCCGCCGCTTGCCGTCGTCGCGCCGCCGGTCGTCGAGATCGCGCGCAAGACGTGGGAGCTGCTGCGCGCGCGGATGGAGGGCGCCGGCGGACGCCAGCGCCGCATCGCGCTGGAAGCGACGCTGATCGAGCGCGCGTCGCTGGGGCCGCCGCCCCTCGCGCCGTCGCGCCACCGCGCGGCGTGACCTTGATGCACGCCGGCCACGTCCCCACGTCTGCAGCGTTGATGATCGTCGGCGCCACGCTGTGCTTCTCGTCGCTCGACTCGATCGTCAAGTACCTGGCGCCGAACTACCCGATCCCGCTGCTCGTCTGGGCGCGCTGGATGTTCCAGGTCGCCGCTACAGCGCTGTGGCTCGGCCCGCAGATGGGGCTCAACCTCGTTCGCACGAAGCGCCCGAAGCTGCAGATCGCGCGAGGTATCACGCTGGTCTTGTGCGGCCTGCTGTTCATGACGGCCCTGAAGTCGATGCCGCTCGCCGATGCCACCGCGCTCAATTACACCTGCCCGGTGCTCGTGCTGATCATTTCGCGGGTATACCTGCGCGAGCGCCTGACGCCGGCGCGCATCGCCTTCATCGCCGTCGGAATGATCGGCATGCTTCTCATCGTCCAGCCGGGCAGCGAGATCTTCCGCGGCGCTTCGCTGCTCGTGCTTCTCGCCGCGTGCATCTACGCCACGTATCAGATTCTTACACGGCTTGCCGCCGACGAGGACCCGCGCGTGTCGCTGTTCTACCCGTCGCTCATCAGCATCATCATGCTGACCCCGCTGCTCCCGTTCCTGCACATTCGTCCCGACATGCCGATCCGCGACGCGCTGCTCGTCGGCGCGGCCGGTATGCTCGGTACGCTCGGCCACTTCCTCTTCATCCGTGCGTTCCAGCGCGCGCCGGCTTCCGCGCTCACGCCTTTCACGTACATGCAGCTCGTGTGGGCGATGCTGCTCGGATGGGTATTGTTCGGCGATCTTCCCGACGGGCTGTCGATGGTCGGGATGGCGCTGATCGCCGGCAGCGGGCTGATCATGGCGCTGTACGAACGGCGGCGCACGCGTCTCGTTCCGCCGGAGCCGCCCGCGATCGACTGAAACACGGTATCGTTTTACTCGCGACGAAAAGCGTCCGGCCGAAGCCGGACCCTCAACTGCAACCCACTTCCAAGGAGCGCAAGAGAATGGACAAGCCGCGCATCGGCTTCATCGGCGTCGGGCTCATGGGCCACGGCATCGCCAAGAACCTCGTCACCAAGGGCTTTCCGCTGACCGTCCGGGCGCACCGCAATCGCGGACCGGTCGACGACCTCATCGCCAAGGGGGCAAAGGAGGCGAAGACGACCGCGGAAGTCACGCGCGCGTCGGACATCGTGTTCCTGTGCGTGACCGGCGCGCCTCAGGTCGAGGAGAATGTGTTCGGCGCGGACGGGATCGCCAGCGTGGCGCGGGAGGGGCTCATCGTCATCGACACGTCGACCAGCGAGCCGGCGACCACGAACAAGACCCGCGAAGCGCTGGCGAAGCTGGGCGTGAAATTCATCGACGCGCCGCTCGCGCGCACGCCGGTCGAGGCGGAGCTCGGCAAGCTCAACATCATGGTCGGCGCCGACGACGCGACCTTTGCCGAGATCAAGCCGGTTCTCTCCGCGTTCTGCGAGAACATCTTCCACGCAGGCCCCGCGGGACACGGCATCATCCTCAAGCTCATCAACAACTTCATCGCGCAGGCGATCTGCGCGGCGACCGCCGAGGCTTGCGCTGCCGCGGCCAAGTCGGGACTGTCGATCAAGAAGCTGCACGAAGTCATCTCCGCGGGCGCGGTCAATTCGGGCCTGTTCCAGATGCTCGTCGGCAAGATGCTGGAGTCGGGCGACCTGACGGGCCTCAAGTTCACGCTGGTGAATGCGGCGAAGGACGTGCGCTACTACACGCATTTCACCGAGTCGATGATGATCCCGTCGACGATGGGCGAGGCCGTGCACCAGAGCCTGGTTACGGCGAACGCGCTCGGCTTCGGCGACAAGTACGTGGCATCGCTGATCGAGGCGCAGGAGAAGCTCGCGGGCGTGAAGATCGTGCCGCGGTAAGCAACGCTGTCAACCGAGCGCAGCGAGGGACCTGCCTTGCCCCTGAACGCCGACTTCCTCGAGTTCGCCGTGCGCGTCGCGCGCCACCGCCGGCGAAGCGATCCTGCCGCATTTCCGCGAATCGATCGCGGTGGAGGACAAGGGCGGCGCGCGCGGCTACGATCCCGTCACCGTGGCGGACCGCGCGGCCGAGGCGGTGATCCGCACCGAAATCGCGCGCGTCTGGCCGGATCACGGCATCCACGGTGAGGAGCACGGCCGCGAGCAGGGCAGCTCACCGTACACATGGGTCATCGATCCGATCGACGGCACGAAGAGCTTCATCCTCGGCCAGCTCCACTGGGCGACGCTGATCGCGCTGCACGACGGCACGCGGCCGGTGCTCGGCGTAGCGCATCAGCCCTTCGTGGGCGAGACGTTCGTCGGCATGATCGACGACGTCGCCGAGTGGCGGCGCGGCGGCGCGCGACGGACGCTCAAAACGCGTCGATGCGCGACGCAGGGCGATGCGATCGTCGTCACCACCGATCCCCGCCATTTTGCCGATCCGCGCCAGCGCTCAGCGTACAAGGCCGTCACGAACGGTGCGCGTTTCGTGCGCTACGGCGGCGATTGCTATTGCTACACGCAGCTCGCGATGGGATTCGCGGACATCGTCATCGAAACCGGATTGCAGCCCTACGACGTGCAGGCGCTGATCCCGCTGATCGAGGCGGCCGGCGGACGGATCACGAACTGGCAGGGCGGGCCGTGCGACCAGGGCGGCGACGCGCTCGCCTGCGGCGACCCCGATCTGCACGCAGCGCTCCTCGCGAAGATTGCCGCGGCGTGAAACTTGTAGTTCTGGGCGGGACGCGCTTTCTCGGCCGGCATTTCGTCGACGCGGCGCTCGCGCGGGGCCACGCGGTGACGCTGTTCACGCGCGGACGCAACGCGAATCCGTGGGGCGATCGCGTCGTCGCGCTGACCGGCGATCGCGACCCGCGCGTCGGCGCGGGCCTCGCCGCGCTCGCCGGCGCGTCGTGGGATGCGGTCGTCGACACGAGCGGCTACGTGCCGCGCGTCGTCGGCGCCTCCGCCGACGTCCTGGCGTCGCGCGTCGCGCGCTACCTGTTCGTATCGTCGGTGTCGGTCTATGCCGACACGAGCAGGCCCGGTCTCGACGAGCGCGCGCCCGTCGCGACGCTCGACGATCCTGCGACCGAAGAAATCCTGAAGCACTATGGCGGGCTGAAGGCCGCGTGCGAAGCGGCGGTCACCGAGCGCTTCGGCGAACGCGCGACGCACGTGCGTCCGGGCCTGATCGTCGGGCCGTTCGATTCGACCGACCGCTTCGGCTACTGGGTCGCGCGCTTCGTGCATCCGCATCTGCTCGGCGAGCGGGCGGAGCGCGTCGTCGTCCCGGCGCCGCCAGGGCAGCCGATGCAGGTCATCGACGCGCGCGATCTCGCCGCGTGGATGCTTGACCTTGTCGAGCGCGATGTCGGCGGGACATTCAACGCAGTGAGTCCCGCAGGGCAATGGACGCTCGGCGATCTCGTCGAAACGCTGGTCGCCGCGGCGCCGTCGCCGCCGGCGCCGGTGTGGGTCGACGACGCGACGCTCCTCGCGCACGGCGTCGAGCCGTGGGTCGGGCTGCCGCTCTGGCTTCCGGCGAGCGAGCCCGATAGCGCGGGCTTCATGGCGATCGATACGCGCAAGGCGATGTCGACCGGACTCGTGACGCGGCCGCTCGCAGCGACGGTCGCCGACACCGCCGCGTGGCTCGCGCAGCGCGACAACGCGGACGCGTGGAAACACGTGCTGACGGCTGCGAAGGAGCGGGAGATTCTCGCCGCGCGCTGAACAGCGCGACGACTTGAAAGCCGTGCACCCGCCGGCGCGGAGCGTTTGGCCCGAAAGGGACTACCATTTCCATCCGGCCGCATTACACCCGATGGAGACGACCATGACGAACCCGGCCCCCCACGACCTCTGGGACAACCCGCTCGGCACCGACGGCTTCGAGTTCATCGAATACGCGGCGCCCGATCCCGCGGCGCTCGGCCGGCTGTTCGAGCAGATGGGCTTCACCGCGTCGCGAAGCACCGGTCGAAGAACGTGCTGCTCTACCGCCAGGGCGAGATCAACTTCATCGTCAACGCCGAGCCGGACTCGTTCGCGCAGTCGTTCGCGCGCGTGCACGGCCCGTCGATCTGCGCGATCGCGTTCCGCGTGAAGGATGCGGCTCACGCGTATCGCAAGTGCGTCGAGAACGGCGCGTGGGGCGTCGAGAGCCATCCCGGGCCGATGGAGCTCAACATCCCGGCGATCAAGGGCATCGGCGATTCGCTGATCTACCTCGTCGACCGCTATCGGGGCGCGCCGCGAACGGCGGCTCGGCGTGTCCGATCTACGACATCGACTTCGTGCCGCTGCCGGGCGTCGAGCAGCATCCGGCGGGCGCCGGCCTGACGTACATCGACCACCTGACGCACAACGTGCATCGCGGCCGCATGGACGAGTGGGCGAACTTCTACGAGCGCCTGTTCAACTTCCGCGAGGTCCGCTACTTCGACATCGAAGGCAAGCTGACCGGGCTCAAGTCGCAAGGCGATGACGAGCCCCTGCGGCAAGATCCGCATCCCGATCAACGAGAGCTCCGACGACAAGAGCCAGATCCAGGAATACCTGGTCGACGTATCGCGGCGAGGGCATCCAGCACGTCGCGCTCGGCACCGACGACATCTACGCGACGGTCGAGGCGCTGCGCGGGCAGCGGCGTCGCGTTCCAGGACACGCCGGACACGTACTACGACATGCTGCCGACGCGCCTGCCGGGCCACGGGAGGACGCGGCGCGGCTCGCGCGGAACCGCATCCTGATCGACGGCGCGCCGGCGGACGAACGAGATGCTGCTGCAGATCTTCACGCAGACGGTGATCGGCCCGATCTTCTTCGAGATCATCCAGCGCAAGGGCAACGCAGGGCTTCGGCGAAGGCAACTTCCAGGCGCTGTTCGAGTCCATCGAACTGGACCAGATCCGGCGCGGGGTGCTGTCCAAGGCCTGATTCGGCCTGTCCTGTCAGGCTGAAGCCTGACCTGCAAGGATGGCGAGACGGCAGCAATCCTGTGGGGCCGGTTCAGCCGGCCGCTGCGGACCGCCAGTTGAAGCCTGGCCGTTGAATCGGGCGGAAATCGCCCGCATTTGCACCAAACGGGGGATTCGTGCAGCTGCGCAAAGCACCCTGGACATGCTAAAGTCCATGACTTGCCCCGAACTGAAGTAGGTTTGTGCTTACTCCGCTCGGATTCTCGCTGCTGCGCCAGCTTTCGGACGGCGCCTTCCACTCCGGCGAAGACCTCGCCGCGACGGTGGGGTTGACGCGCGCCCGCGTTTCGCAGCTTCTCAAGCAGGCGGAAACCGCAGGACTGTCGCTGGAGCGCGTGCGCGGCCGCGGCTACCGCCTGCTCGCCACCCCCGATTTCCTGGACGCGGCCGCCGTGCGGTCGGCGCTGAAGGGAATCGGCGTCGAAGTGGCGCATCCGGACGCTCGTCCCGCGCTCCTTCCCGCCGCCAACGACGACGACATCGCACTCCCGATCTCCGCGCTGCCGGTCATCCCGGTCAAGCCGCCGATCACCGTCGAAATCGTCGACCAGATCGACTCGACGTCGAGCGAGCTTTTGCGCCGCGCGTCGCGGCGCGACATCCATGGTTCGCTGCTCGCGGCCGAATGGCAGTCGGCAGGCCGCGGCCGGCGCGGCCGCGCGTGGTCCGCTGTAGCGGGCGGCAGCCTGACGTTTTCGCTCGGCTGGCGTTTCGAGCAGGGTGCCGGCTTCATGGCGGGCCTGTCGCTGGCGGTCGGCGTTGCAGTGGTCCACGCGCTGGAGCGCGAGGGCCTCGCCGGCGTCGAGCTCAAGTGGCCGAACGACCTCATCTTCCGCCACCTCAAGGTGGGCGGCATTCTCGTCGAGTTGAACGGCGATGCGCTCGGCCCCTCGACGGTCGTCGTCGGCGTGGGTCTCAACGTGCGGCTGCCGCAGACGTTCAAGCGCGACATCGCGCAGCCGGTCAGCGACCTCACCGCGGTGGCCGGCCGTGGCGCGCCGCCGATCGACCGCAACAAGCTGCTAGCGCGGCTGGCAGCCGAGCTCGCCACGACGCTCGGCACGTACGGCGCGCATGGCTTTGCACCGTTCGCCGTCGAATGGCAGCGCCGGCACGCCTACCAGGGCAAGCTCGTGAAGCTGCTCCTCCCCGATGGCGTCAGCGTCAAGGGCACCGTTGCCGGCGTCGACGGCACCGGTGCGCTCGTGCTCGCCGACGGCCCGCGCCGAGTGCGCTTCCTCGCCGGCGAGATCTCCCTCCGCCGCGCTTGAGAAGTCTCCGCCGCGCCACGCGCGCGGCGATCCGGGTTCCCGAAACGATCGCACGCGTTGATGATGCGTGCCGGTATCGGCTATCGTCGCCGCAATGATCCTCGTCATCGATTCCGGCAACAGCCGCATGAAATGGGGCTTGCACGGGCCGCGCGGCTGGGTCGCGCAGGGTGTCGTTGCGAACGCCGAGCTCGCCACGCTCGCGCTGCGCGACTGGCAGAACCTGCCGCGTCCCGCACGCGTCGTCGGCGTCAACGTTGCCGGCGAAGCGGCGCGCGTGCGCGTCGAGGGCCAGCTCGCGCGCTGGCGGGTTCCGATCGAATGGCTGACGGCGAGCACGGAAGCCGCGGGTGTCGTCAACCGCTACGAACGGCCGGCGCAGCTCGGCGCGGACCGATGGGCGTCGCTGGTGGCCGCGCGCAAGCGCGCGATCGCGAGCGAGCTGTTTCCCCCGCCATGCGTCGTCGTCAACGCGGGGACCGCGGTGACGGTGGACGCGCTCGATGCCGAGGGCGTCTTTCGCGGCGGCTTGATCCTGCCGGGACTCGCACTGATGCTGCGTGCACTGGCGGACAACACCGCGGCGCTCAAGGTGCCGCCCGGCGAATTCCAGGAGTTTCCGACGAATACGCCGAACGCGCTGCACACCGGCGCGGTCCAGGCGGTGTGCGGCGCGATCGAGCTCACGCGCCTGGGCCTGCGGCGCGAAGACGCGGGAGCGAAGTGCTACATCGCGGGCGGGGCCGCGCACCTGATCGCGCCGCACCTGTCCGAGCCCGTCGAGGTCGTGGATAATCTCGTGCTCGAGGGCGTCCTCGTGCTGGCCGGATAGTCATGCGCATCGTCGTCCTGCTGCTGATCGTCGCCAATCTCGCGCTGTTCGCGTACACGAAGCTCGACAGCGTCGCGGGTGGCGAGGGCTGGCGCAGCGAGCAGGTCGATCCCGACAAGATCAAGATCCTGACGCCGCAGCAGGTGGCGGCGCTCGGTCCCGCGAAGATCGCGGCGCTCGCGGACGTCTGCGCCGAATGGGGTCCGTTTTCCGACACCGACCGTACGAAGGCGCTCGCCGACCTCGAGTCGCTGCAGCTCGGGCGCCTCGTCACCCAGCGCAAGGTCGACACCGATAGCGCGTACTGGGTGAACGTCGGTCCCTATCCCAGCAAGGGCGCAGCCGACAGGCGCGTCGGCGAGTTGCGCGCGCAAGGCGTGACCGACATGTCGGCGGTGGACGCGGGACGTGGACAGTACGTCGTTTCTCTTGGCATCTTCCGCACCGAGCAGGCGGCGCGCGCGCGCGCCGACGCGCTGCTGCGACAGGGCGTTCCCGCCGCGAAGGTCGAGCCGCGGCAGCAGACGTCCGCGCAGACGATGCTCGTCGTCCGCGATCCTCGCGAACCGGTGCTCGCGCGCCTCAAGGATCTGCAGCCGCAGTACATCGGCAGCGACCTTCGGATCGGCGCATGTCCGGCGCCGAGCTGATTCGCAGCGCAGCGTCGGCGGCTGACGTCGCTGCGGCGCGCGCGCTGTTCGAGGAGTACGCGGCGGCGCTCGACGTCGACCTCTGCTTCCAGGGCTTCGCGCAGGAGCTCGAGTCGCTACCGGGCGCGTACGCGCCGCCGCGCGGCCGCCTTCTGCTTGCCGGTGCGCCGTCCGCGCCGATCGGCTGCGTCGCTTTGCGTCCCTTGCCCGCGGACGGTGGCGCGACTGAAACGTGCGAGATCAAGCGGCTTTACGTGCGACCTGCCGCGCGCGGCACGGGACTTGGTGCAGCGCTCGCGCGGGCGATCCTCGCGGAAGCGCGCACCATCGGTTACCGCGAAGCGCGCCTCGACACGCTGGCGTCGATGTCCGCTGCGCAGGCGCTCTACGCCTCGCTCGGGTTTCGCGAATGCGCCCCGTACTATCACAATCCGCTGGGCGGTACCGTCTACATGGCGCTCGCGCTCTAGAATCGCGGACGATACGCAAGCCGAGCTTCGGGCCGCAGGGGAATCCGGATGCATCTGACGCCGCAGGAAGGCGACGCCGTCGAGGCGTGCATCGCGCGCGTCGAGGCACGCACCGGCGTGCAGGTCGTCACGGCCGTGGTCGGCAGGTGCGACGGCTATCCCGACATCGTATGGAAGGCCTTCGCGCTCGGAATCGCAGCCGCAGCGCTCGTCGTTGTCGCGCTCGACGTCGTGCGCCCCGATTGGGCGAGCGAGCACTCCACGTGGTTCAACGTCGTCCCGATTCTCGCGGCGGGCGCGGTGAGCGCGCTTCTCGCCATCGCGGTGCCCGAATACGCGCGGCTGTTGCTCAACCGCGTTCGCGCCGCTGGTGAAGTGCGGCAGTTCGCGCAGGCGATGTTTCTCGAGCGGCAGCTTTTCCGCACCCGCTCGCGTAACGGCGTGCTCGTGCTCGCGAGCCTGTTCGAACGGCACGTCGAGATCGTCGCCGACATCGGCTTCGACGGGCGCGTCGATTCCGCGCAATGGCGCTCGGTGGTCGATACGATGACGCCGGCGCTTCGGGCCGGACGCCCGGCCGACGCGTTCCTCCGCGCGCTCGAGCGGATCGAGGCGATGCTCGCGGACAGTGGCTTCGCGCGGGATCCGTCCGGCGGGGACGATCTCTCCAACCGGCCGATCGAGACGCAAGGCGAGCGATGAGCGGCGCTGCGGGGATGCTCGTGCGTGCGTGTCTGTTGCCCTTCGCACTCGCATGCCTCGCGCTGTTCACGCTGCCTGCGCGCGCGGCCGACGTTCCTTTCCTCTCCGGCCGCGTCGTCGACAACGCCGAGATCCTGGGTCCGGCGACGCGCGCCGGCGTGACGGAGAAGCTCAAGGCGCACGAGCAGAAGACCGGCAACCAGATCGCGGTGCTCACGGTGCCGACGATCGGCAGCGACAGCATCGAGGAGTACGCCACACGCGTCTTCGAGAGCTGGAAACTCGGCGAGAAGGACAAGGACAACGGCGTTCTGGTGGTCGTCGCGCCGAAGGACCGCAAGATGCGGATCGAGGTCGGCTACGGCCTCGAAGGCACGCTGACCGACGTCGGGGCGAGCCGCATCATCAGGAACGTGATGACGCCCGCGTTCAAGGACAACGACTTCGACAAGGGCGTGTCCGCCGGCGTCGACGCGATCGTCGGCCAGCTCGAGGGCACACGGGACGTCGCGAAGCTTGCAGACGTTTCGTCGTCGTCATCGTCGACCAGCCGCAACAGCTTCCCGATGGACTTCAACGACCCGAGCCTGCCGCCCTGGCCGATGCGCATCCTGCTCGGCTGCTTCATTTTCGGCATCATCGGCTTGTTCACGTTCATGGGCATCGTGACGCCGGGGATGGGATGGTTTCTCTATTTCTTCCTGATTCCGTTCTGGGCGATGTTCCCGATCGTGATCCTCGGTGCGCGCGGCGCGCTCATCCTGCTCGGGATCTACGTCGTTGGCTTCCCGCTCGCCAAGCTGATCCTGTCGCGCACCGACTGGTACGAGAAGGCGAAGAAGGACCTGAAGAGCAAGGGCTCGACCTCGATCGGCGGCTTCGCAGTGGGCACCGGCTCGAGCTCGGGGAGCTGGTCGTCAGGCGGCGGCAGCAGCGGCGGTTTTTCGGGCGGAGGCGGCAGCTCCGGCGGCGGCGGCTCGTCGGGGAGCTGGTAACGTTGGCGACGCGTCAGGCGTGCGCGACGAGCGAGAACGTGGTGCCGTCGCCAGCGGGCCGCGGCGAAGGGCCGATCGCAATGTCCGTGTATCCGGCCGCCCGCGCGAGTGCCGCGATGTCATCGGGCGCATACCACGTCAGCGCCATCGTCTCGTTCTCTTCGCCGATGAGATCGTTGCCGCGTCGATGCACGTAGCGGCTCGCGGTTCGCGCGAGGCGGGCGTCCGGATGCATCGTCGTTTCCGACCGCAGCGCGATTCGCGTGCCGTCGTCGAGCGTGACCGTGCGCACCTCGACGAGCGGCGCGGCGATCCGCTGCTCGCTCTCCGCCGGGACGAACAGGTCTACGATGAGGCGGCCCGGCGGAACGAGATGCGAACGAATGTGCGCGAGGGCAGCGCGCGCCCGTGCAGGGTCGGTGACGAGCTGGAACGATCCGGCCGCGATGAACGCCGCGGCATAGCGAAACGGCAGATTCAGCTCGGCAACATCCTGTCTGAAAACGCGTGCTCCGTCGCCACGCTCCGCGAGGCGTGATTCGCAGTGCGCGAGCATCGCTGGCGATGTGTCGATGCCATGAACGTTGAATCCGGCCGCGACGAGCGGCACGAGGAGGCGGCCGGAGCCGCACATCGGTTCGAGCACTGGTCCCGCATCGCGCGGGAGCCGCTGCGCGTACCAGGCGACCTCGTCTGCCGGCGCCGCGGGCTTGTCGGCGTCGTAGAAAAGCGCGCACAGCGGTCCGTACGCTCCTGCCCCGCTAGCCGCCATGGCGTCCTGCTGCGGCTACCGGCGGCCGCTCAGGTCTGCTCCCACGGCAAGCCTTCCTTGCGCCAGCCGTTGATCGAGCCGCGATGGTGAGCCTCGTCGAGGGAGCCTTCGAAGCCTTCGAGCACGTTGTAGACTTCACCGAAGCCGGCGTTCTCCAGCTCGACGCCGGCAGCGACCGAGCGCTGCCCGCTGCGGCAGATGAGCACGACCGGCCGGTCCATGCTCGCCACGCGCTTCACCTGACCGACGAAGTGGGGATTGATGTCCCAGTCGGGGCCGTCGTTCCACGCGACGTGGTGGGCGCCCATAGGATGGCCGACGAACAGGTACTCCATCTCGCTGCGACAGTCGACCAGCACGGCCTGCGGATGCTGCTGGAGGAAATCGAACGCTTCCCGGGGTCTCATGTGCTTCATGGCGGGCTTCCTTTCGACTCGTCTCATGCATTATGCGCCCCCGTCCGGCGCAATTCCCGAGCCAGCCGACTCCTTCGGGAACGGCGTCTGCAGGCGCCTGATAAAATTTGACGTTCCGGCACGACGTTTGCAACTCCACCATCCCCATGCAACCCGACCGCACCGCCGAGCTCACGCGCCTCCTCGAAGAGCGCATCCTCATCCTCGATGGCGCGTGGGGAACGATGATCCAGGAGCGGCGCCTCGGCGAAGCCGATTTCCGCGGGCCCGCCGCCTGCGGCCTGCACGACCATCGCGGCGATCTCAAGGGTAACAACGACCTGCTGGTGCTGACGCGCCCGGACGTCGTGCGCGACATCCATCGACGCGTATTTCGCGGCGGGCGCGGACATCACCGAGACGAACACGTTCTCGGCGACGCGCATCGCGCAGGCCGATTACGGGCTCTCCGATCGCGCGCGCGAGATCAATTACGCAGCCGCGGCGATCGCACGCGAAAGCGCCGACAGCTGGACCGCGCGCACGCCGGACAAGCCGCGCTTCGTCGCCGGTTCGCTCGGGCCGACGAACCGCACGGCGTCGATCTCGCCGGACGTCAACGACCCCGGCGCGCGCAACGTGACGTTCGACGAGCTCGCCGGCGCTTATGGAGAGGCGATCGACGGCCTGCTCGACGGCGGCGCGGACCTGCTGCTCGTCGAGACCGTGTTCGACACGCTGAACGCCAAGGCGGCGCTCTACGCGATCGACGCACACTTCGAGCGCGCGGGCCGGCGCTGGCCGGTCATCGTGTCGGGGACGATCACCGACGCGTCGGGCCGCACGCTGTCGGGACAGACGCCGGAGGCGTTCTGGAACGCGATCCGCCATATCCGCCCGCTTGCCGTCGGCCTCAACTGCGCGCTCGGCGCCGCGCTTATGCGGCCGTACATCGAGGAGATCGCCAAAGTCTCCGACACGTTCGTGTCGTGCTATCCGAACGCGGGTTTGCCCAATCCCATGTCCGATACGGGCTACGACGAGACGCCGGCGGAAACGTCGCGGATGCTCTCGGAGTTCGCGCGAAGCGGCTTCGTCAACATCGTCGGCGGCTGCTGCGGCACGACCCCGGCGCACATCCGCGCGATCGCCGACGCCGTCGCGGCGCTGCCACCGCGCGTCATTCGGAGCAACTCGGAGACGGCGATTGTGTAGGTCGGGGGTCAGCGGCCGGCCGAAGCCGGCCCCACAGGCGGAGGCCAGTGGTGTCTGACCCAGCCGACCTCGGCGTCTCGGGCGATGCGTCTCGCCGGCCTCGAGCCGCTGACCATCGGCGACGACTCGCTGTTCGTCAACGTCGGCGAGCGTACCAACGTCACCGGCTCGAAAGCGTTCGCGCGGCTCATCCTCGCGGGCGATTTCGCCGGCGCGGTCGAGGTCGCGCGCTCGCAGGTGGCGAGCGGTGCGCAGATCATCGACGTCAACATGGACGAGGCGATGCTCGACTCGAAGGCGGCGATGGTCCGCTTTCTCTCCCTGATCGCCGCGGAGCCCGACATCGCGCGCGTTCCCGTGATGATCGATTCATCGAAATGGGAGGTCATCGAGGCGGGACTGAAGTGCGTGCAGGGCAAGCCGATCGTCAACTCGATCTCGCTGAAGGAAGGCGAGGCGTCGTTCCTGCATCACGCGAAGCTGGTGAAGCGCTACGGCGCGGCCGTCGTCGTCATGGCGTTCGACGAGAAGGGCCAAGCCGACACGCTCCTGCGCAAGACGTCCATCGCGCAGCGCAGCTACGATCTGCTCGTCGACAAGGCGGGCTTTCCGCCCGAAGACATCGTCATCGACCCGAACGTGTTCGCGATCGCCACCGGCATCGAGGAGCACAACAACTACGCCGTCGACTTCATCGACGCGACGCGCTGGATCAAGGCGCACCTGCCGCACGCGAAGGTCTCTGGCGGCATCTCGAACGTCAGCTTCAGCTTCCGCGGCAACGAGCCGGTGCGCGAGGCGATCCACACGGTGTTCCTCTACTACGCGATCCGTGCGGGGCTCACGATGGGCATCGTCAACGCCGGTCAGCTCGGCGTCTACGACGAGCTCGACCCCGCGCTGCGCGATCTGGTCGAGGACGTCGTGCTGAATCGCAAGCGCGCCGACGGCGCGAGTCCGACCGAAACGCTGGTGACGTTCGCCGAGTCGTACAAGACGACGGGGCGCAAGCCCGAAGAGGACCTCGCGTGGCGCGAAGGCGCGGTCGAAGCGCGGCTGTCGCATGCGCTCGTCAAGGGGATCGGCAACTGGATCGTCGAGGACACCGAGGCGGCGCGGCTCGCGGTGGAGGCGCGCGGCGGCAAGCCGATCGAGGTGATCGAGGGCCCGCTGATGGACGGCATGAATGTCGTCGGCGACCTCTTCGGTGCGGGCAAGATGTTCCTCCCGCAGGTCGTGAAGAGCGCGCGGGTGATGAAGCAGGCGGTCGCACATCTCGTGCCGTTCATCGAAGAGGAGAAGAAGCGCTCGGGGGTGGCGGCGAAGCCCAAGGGCCGGATCGTGATGGCGACGGTCAAGGGCGACGTCCACGACATCGGCAAGAACATCGTCGGCGTCGTCCTCCAGTGCAACAACTTCGACGTCGTCGACCTCGGCGTGATGGTGCCGGCGCAGAAGATCCTCGCGACGGCGCGCGAGCACAACGCCGACGCGATCGGACTGTCCGGGCTGATCACGCCGTCGCTCGAGGAGATGGCGCACGTCGCCGGCGAGATGCAGCGCGAAGGCTTCACGATGCCGCTTTTGATCGGCGGCGCGACGACGTCGCGCGTTCACACGGCGGTCAAGATCGCGCCGCATTACAAGGGACCCACCGTCTACGTGCCGGACGCGTCCCGTGCAGTCGGCGTCACGACCAGCCTGCTGTCGGCCGAGCAGCGCGATGCATACGCCACCGAAGTCGCCGCCGACTACGACAAGATCCGCATCCAGCACGCCAGCAAGAAAGGCCCGGCGCTCGTGTCGCTCGCCGCTGCGCGTGCGAATGCCTTAGTGACCGACTGGACGCAATACACGCCGCCGGTGCCGGCGCTCGTGGGCCTGCGGCCGCTGCGCAACGTCGATCTCGCCCTGCTGGTGCCGCATATCGATTGGGCACCGTTCTTCCAGGCGTGGGAGCTCGCGGGACCGTTTCCCGCGATCCTGGAAGATCCGCTCGTCGGCGAAACGGCGCGTGGTCTGTTCGAGGAAGCGCAGGTAATGCTGAAGCGCGTCGTCGAAGGCCGCTGGCTCACCGCGCACGGCGTCGCCGGTTTCTGGCCCGCGAATGCCGAAGGCGACGACATCACGCTGTGGTCGGGCAACGCCCGCACCGAGCGCGCGCTGACCTGGCGCAACCTGCGCCAGCAGAACCAGCGGCCGCCCGGAAAGCCGAACCTGTGCCTCGCCGACTTCGTGGCACCCGCCGGCTCGGATGTGGCCGATTACGTCGGCGCGTTTGCGGTGACGGCCGGCGTCGGCATCGAGCGCAAGCTCGAGGACTTCGCGTCGCGCAAGGACGACTACTCGGCGCTGATGCTGAAGGCGCTCGCCGATCGGCTCGCGGAAGCGTTCGCCGAATGGCTGCATCGCCTCGTCCGCCGCGATCTGTGGCGCTACGCGCCCGACGAGGACCTCGACAATTCGGCGCTGATCCGCGAGGAGTATCGCGGCATTCGTCCGGCGCCGGGATATCCCGCGTGTCCCGATCATGCGGTCAAGGCGCCGCTGTTCGGGTTGTTGCAGGCGACTCGGCTCGGGATGTCGGTGACCGAGAGCTTTGCGATGTGGCCGGCGGCATCGGTGTCGGGCTTCTATCTCGCGCACCCTGACGCGCGTTACTTTGCCGTCGGCAAGATCGGCGAAGACCAGCTCGCCGACTTCGCGGCGCGCACCGGGCTGTCGCAGGACGACGCGCGCCGGCGCCTCGCGCCGAACCTCTAGCGGCGCGAGTCGCCGGCGCGCCGCCTGCGAACTCGCGACAACCGGACACTAAGCCGCGAGCGCCTCGCGCTCGGCGATCTCGTCGACGATCGCTTCTGCCTGCACGAGCGCGCGGTTGACCGCCGCTTCGGCGACATCGGCGCCGAATGCCACGCCTTCGATGTGGATCGAGCGCACGTCGTCGATGCCGAGGAAACCGAGCACGCCGCGCAGATACGATTCCTGGAACTCGAGGCGGAGCATCGGTCCCTTGGTGTAGACGCCACCGCGCGAGAGCACGAGGATCGCGCGCTTGCCCTTCAGCAGTCCTTCGGGGCCGCTTGCCGTGTAACGGAACGTCCGGCCGGCGCGTGCGACGTGGTCGATCCACGCCTTGAGCGCGGACGGAATGCCGAAGTTGTACATCGGCGCGGCGATCACCACGACGTCGGCCGCCACGAGCTCGTCGATCAGCGCGTCGGAGCGCGAAAGCGCCTCGGCTTGCGCGGCGGTGCGCTCGTCCACAGCGCGGCCCATGCCCGCGAGGAACGTGTCGTCGAGGTGCGGCAACGCGTCGCGAACGACGTCGCGGACCATCACACGGCTACCCGGCTCACGGTCGACCAGCGCCTGCACGACGCGGTCGCTCACCTGGCGGGTGCGCGATTGGGCGCCTGCCGCACTGCTCGTCACCAGCAAGATCTTGTTCATCGCTCGTCCTTTCGAATCGCCGGAAAATGCCGGCCTTCACTGATGAGCCAACGATAGAGATTTCCTAGAGGTTGAGCAACGGTGCTAATATTGATGTGACGTTTCCTGGCGAGAAACCATGAGATGGATACACTGCAGTCGATGAAGGTTTTCCGGCGCGTCGTCGACGCTGGCAGCTTCGTCGCGGCGGCGCGCGCGCTCGACGTCTCGACGGCGATGGCGAGCAAGCACGTCGCGCATCTCGAAAAGCGCCTCGGAACGCGGCTGCTGAACCGCAGCAGCCGCCATTTGAGCCTCACCGACGCGGGCCGTGTCTACTTCGAGCAGGTTCGCGACGCGCTCGACAACCTGGAATCGGCGGAGCTCGCCGTGGGGCAGACCGCCGTCGCGCCACGGGGCGTGCTGAAGATCACCGCGCCCGTCTGGTTCGCCAATGCGCACTTCGCGCGGCTGCTGTCGGCGTATCGCGCGCGCTATCCCGATGTCGTGCTCGACGTCAGCTTGAGCGACCGCGTCGTCGATCTCGTCGAGGAGGGGTTCGACCTCGCGCTGCGCGTGACGACCAATCCCGGGTCGGCGCTGATCGCGCGGCCGCTCCACACGATCCGCTTCCGCTTCGTTGCAGCGCCTGCGTACGTCGCGGCGCACGGACTCCCGCGCACGCCGCAGGAAGTCGCTGCGCACGCGACGATCGGCTACACGTACTCGCCGTTCGGCGATCACTTTCCGCTGGAGACGAAGGATGGCGTCGAACAGGTGCCGTTCACGCCGTCGCTGCGCACGAACAACACGACGCTGACGTACTCGATGGTGTTGGCCGGCATGGCGCTCGCGGCGCTGCCGCCGTGGCTCGTCGACGAGGACATCGCGGCGGGACGCCTCGTCGAGGCGCTGCCGACGCACCGGATCGCGGCGACGACGCTGTATGCGGTCTACACCAGCCGGCGCTACCTCGCGCCCAAGGTCCGTACGTTCGTCGACCACATGGCGTCGAGTTGCGCAGGCGTTGCGGCGGAGGTTGACGCGCCGGTGGCGCCCATCGCAAACACCGCGAAGGTGCGGCGCAAGTGAGCGACCGAGCCGCCGCCGCGCCATCGCTCGACGCCTGTGAGCGGCTGTTCGCCGCAGTCGAGCTGTGGCGCGAGATCCATCGCGTGCTCGTCGCCGGCGGTGGCATCGTCGTCACCACGCCCAACTGCTACGCGTTGACGCGACGGCACCTGCGGCGCGAAATCCGCCGCGCGCTGTACATCGAGGATGACGCACCTGCCGATGAGCCGGCAACGCGTGCCATCGCGCGCGCACTGCGCCGCGCGATCCCGCCGCTGCGCGAGCGGCTGCACGTCGAAGTCGAGCTCGCGCGCAAATCGCGCGGCATAGCGATCGAGCCTGCGTGGGACTCGGGCGAAAGCTGAGCGCCGCGCCGCTTCAGTCCAGCGCTCCGATGAAGTCCGCCTTGCCGAGCTCGACGCCGTTGTGGCGCAACAGCGCGTATGCGGCGGTCGTGTGGAAATACAGGTTGGGGAGGATGAACTGCTGCAGGTAATTGAGGCCGGTGAACGCATGCGGCTGGCCGCGCACGGGGCGCGTGATGGTCCGCGTCTCGGCGCCTTCGAATTGCGATTCGGGCAGCGACTGGATGTACGCGATCGTCTTTTCCACGCGCGCGATCAGCTCGGCGAACGTCTTCTCTGTGTCCTCGTACTTCGGCGGCTCGCTGCCCGCGAGACGCGCCGCACCGCCGCGCGCCATGTCGGTCGCGATATGCACCTGGCTCGTGAACGGAAACATGTCGGCCGCGAGGCGCGCCTGCATGAATGCCGCCTCGTCGATCTTCCTGGCCTGCGCGTGCGCGGCGCCCTTGGCGAGAATGTTCCTGAGGTTCGTCAGCGTGCGCAGGAAAACGGGGACGGACACCTGGTAGATCGACAGCGGCATGACGTGCTCCGAGGGGGAGAGGGACGCGGATTGTAACCGCTGCGAACGGCGCGCTGCCGGCCATCCTCCGCTTCGGCGGAACTGCTAGAAGTTCGCCGCGCTCGGCATCGCTGCTTCGGGGGTCGGGTTGCGCGAGTGCGCAGGACCGCCCGGTTCGTCGCGACGGGCACCTCGGGCGGCGAGAAAATCCAGCGCGGCGCTGATCGCGCGGTCGTACAGCGGCACCGGTTCCGCGACGAGCGAGGCGCGGCCGTTGCTCATCTCCCACGCCAGGTCCTCGGGCGTGACGACGATCGTTTCGCCGCGCGCGCGGCCCGCAAGGATGTAGGTGGTGCGCATCGGACTGATCCAGTCGAGCCGCGCGTGCGACCACCTTCCGTTGCCCTTGTCGAACGCGAACCACGTGCCGCGCACGGCGTCGATGGCAAGGTCGAAGACGTTCTTGCGCGAGTCGTCCGTCGCCTCCGCTGCGTGGTCCGCCATGCTTTCCGCTTTCGCGAATCCCTCGGGACGGATAGCTGCAACGTGCAGTTCATAGAGAACGTCGAGAAAGCGCTTCATCTTCTCGCCGGTGACGTGGACGGACGCGCCGCCTTCGCGCAAGCGGCCGATCAGCGATGGAATCATCCGGGAAAGGCGTGCCCGCTGGCCGGTGCGTGCCTTCACGGTGATCGACCACAGCAGGTCGTCCAGCGTCTGCGTGGCGCTCGCATAGGACGCACTGTCCGGTCCCTCGGTCTGGCGAACCTGCTTCAGGTAGCTCGCCCAGACCGTGCTGCTGAATGCGCGGACGTCGCCCGGAATGTCGGTACCCGCCAGCCGGTTGCGAACCAGCGCCCGGACCTGCGAACGGTCGACGTCACGTGATTCCTCCGACGCTGCCGCTTCGATCAGGGGTTGCATCGCAACCGCGACTTCCTCGCGCTGTCCTTCGGTGAATTCCCTCAGCGTGTGGCAGGCGTTCTCGAACACGCGCGCGTCGATGCCGAAGTCCGTGCGAATCGTGTCGACAATCCTGGATGCGAGCTTGGTGACCGCGGCGCCGTAGTTCGCGTCGTCGTCGGCGCCGATGGACGCGTCGGCGAGATCGTTGATCAGCCGGCGTGCCGGATGCAGCTTTCCCGCGAAAAACGCAGGATCGGCAAGCGCCACCTTGAGGATCGGCAGCTGGAGGCCGTCGAAGGTCAGCCGCAGCCGCGGCGGGATTGCGATGTCGCGAATGATGTAATCGAAGAGGAATCCGACGACGTCGATGCTGTTGCGCCCGCTCGCGTTCGCGACTTGCGCGCCGATCGCCGCCTGGATCCAGGGAATCCGGTTCACCGGTGTCACGGTCGCGTCGATGCCGTCCGGCGCGCAATCGCGCAGGTGCTCGGCCATCGGGTCGGCACGTTGCCATCGGTCGAGCATCTCCAGGATCGGCTGGAGCTCGCGCCGCGACATCATGGCGTTGAGGCGCGGAAAGCCATTCGGGTCCGCGGTAGCGGTGTCCTCGCTTGTCGGTGTCGTCGCCAGCGCCGACGCGTACGGGTTGGCCGCGAGCGGCAGCAGGTGGTAGCTCGCGGCGCGCGCGGCGTGCGGGTCGAGCGTGCGCCAGGCCTGCAGCGACGGATGCACATCGTTGATGAGCCGATCGAACAGCGGCAGGACTTCGGCGTCGTCCCTGGGGTGCAGATAGCTTCGCGCACGCACGATCGCGCCGGCGTCGGGCAGGACGCCGCGCTCGGCCAGCAGGCGATTGAGCGGGATGTAGACCTTCGAGATGGCGGGGATGAAGTCCGTGATCACGCGCTCCATCACCGACCGCCAGATCTGGGGTTCGGCGTAGAGCGAGCGCGACGTCATGCCGATCGCGTCGAGCAGGTACGCCGGCGCAAAGGGGTTGTCGGTCTCGAGGCTCGGCGGCTCGTCGAACAGCACGGCGACGCGCAGATCCAGCGCTTCCAGTTCCTCCTTGGCTGCGGCGGTGAAGCTCCGGGTGAGCTCGCCGAGCACACCCTGCTTCCTGGCGTCGGTGTCGCTCAATACGCGCAAGGAGCGGAACGATTGCTCGGGGTCGGGCCGGCGCCCCTTCCTTCGATTGCCGGCGACGCGATTCTCGAAGAGTTGCCGCAACGCCTCGCCGAACGCGCCCGGCCATTCCTTCCGCCTGGCCTTGAAATCGAGCACCGCTTCCGTGGTCACCGACGCGTCCATCTCGAACAGGTCGTTGCTGGTTTCGATCGAAAGCTTCGCCACGCCGCAGGTGCTGGCGTGGAACAGGTCGAAACACTCCCGCAACAGCGCGAGCGGCGCGCCGACGACCGGCGCGGCAACGGGGGATCGGGATCGGGCCCGACGTGGCGATTCAGGCATCGACAGAGACGGTTCGGCCCGCGACGGGAGCGGGCGGTTCGGTCGATGTCGTGCAATATCCGGGCCAGTCACCCTGCACCCGGGGCATCGCGGAGACGAGCGGCGTGCTAGCGGGCTGCGCTCATCCGGGCGAGCCGCGCGTCCGCGCACCGAAGCTATGGTCGCGCAACTTGACGAGCTCGCTTTGCACGGGGGGAGGAAACCCCTGTCGATGGCCGCGGCGATCCACCAGCAGCTCGTCGAGATACGCGGCGAGTGCGCTCGGGTCGCTCCATTGCAGCGCGAGGAGGTTCGCGATGCGCGGGTAGTACGCGATCAACGCCTGCGGCCGCAGCGTGGCGGGCAGCGCGTCTTTCCATCGCTCGGCGACGGGCAACAGCCGATCGACCGGCCGGTTCTTCCGATGCGACAACCATGCGCCGGGATCGACCGCTTTTGGCGGCGCAGGACCGGCACCCGCGCTGGTCGGCTCGTGCACGTCCATGTAACCGGACGACTTCGGCCGACCCTCGTAGAACGACATGCGAACCTCCCTCGGCGCATTCTGATGGCGGAAACCGGGATGTGCGGCGCCGTGCGGCTGCCTGGCGACGCCGAACGTCGGTCCTGCAACGGGTACACCACAATTGTGAGCGCAATGCGCGCGGACGTCGATGTCCGCGCTTCCTAAAGCGCAAGCTCGAATGTCTGGCCGACGAGGTCCTTGCCGAAGCTCGTGTGCCGCTCTTCCTTGACGAGGCGGAAGCCCGCGTCGTCGTACAGATGCCGCGCGGCGTCGAGGCCGGCGTTGGTCCACAGCATCATCTTGCGGTAACCGGTGCGCCGCGCGAATGCGAGAGACTCACCGACGAGCCTGCGGCCGACGCCGAGGCCGCGCGCCGACGGCTCCACCAGCAGCATCCGCAACTGCGCGGTCGTCGCGCTGCGCCGCACGACGAACGCGCAGCCGAGGTTGGCGCCGTCGCGCTCGGCGATCCAGCAACGCTCGAAGCGCGGGTCGAACTCGCGGACGAACTTCGCGGCGATCTCCGCGACCAGCGCCTCGAACGTGATGTCCCAGCCATATTCGTGCGCGTAGAGCGCACCGTGGCGCGCGATCACCCAGCCCATGTCGCCGGGACGGTGCTCGCGCAGGACGACCGTGGCAGGCGACGGCCGCTCGCCGAGCGCGTCCTCGATCGCGCGCATCGCCGTGGTGACCTGCACCTGCGCGCCATCGGGCAGCGACGCCAGCAGCGCGCCAGTTTCGTCGGCGGAGGCGCGGTCGAGCGGCGCGAACGCCTTGCGGCCGGCGGCGGTCAGCGAGAGATGCGTTTCGCGGCCGTCGCGTTCGGAGCGTGTCCTGCGCAGGTAACCGTGGGCGGCGAAGCCGCGGAGGATGCGCGACAGATAACCGGGATCGAGGCCGAGCGACGCGGCCAGCGCCGAAGCGGTAGCCGGCGCGCCTGCATGCGCGAGCTCGTACAGGACGCGCACCTCGGCGAGCGAGTAACGGCTGGCGTAGAGCGAAGGCCGCAGCACGCCGATACGCCGCGTGTAGAAGCGGTTGAAGCGGCGGACCGCGTCGACGCGGGATGGCGGCACCGGGTTCATGCTGGACAATGTCAATCAATTGGTTGCTTTTGTCAACCAATTGCCCGCGAACCGGACCCGGCAAAACCGTCCGGCCGCAGGCGGGCGCCCGCGGCCGGACGCCCGGCTACTTGCCGTGGCCCTGCGGGCGCGGCAGTCCGATCACCGTACCTTCGCGGCGCTTGTCCGCGCCGCCGTACTGCTTGCCGGTCTGGCGGTCGACGATCACCGCCTGCACGGCGCCGATCTCGGCCGTCGAGACCGAGTAACCCAGGCCCGTCAGTCCGCTGATCGTCTCCGCCGGAAAGCCCGGCTCGACGGACACGCCGCTGCCGGTCGCCGTCACCGACACGCGCGGCGCGTCGATCGCCTCCTGCACGCTCATGCCGTGGTCGATCAGGTTCATCGCGACGTTGAGCACCGAGTTGATGATCGTGGCCCCGCCCGGCGAGCCGAACGCTGCGATCGGCGTACCGTCCGGCGCGAACATCAACGTCGGCGACATGCTGCTGCGCGGACGCTTGTTCGGCTGGACATCGTTGTACCCGGCGCTACCCGTGTACGGATTGACCGACGGTGTCGTGTTGAAGTCGGTCAGCTCGTTGTTGAGGAGGAAGCCGAAGTTGCGGAACGTGCCGTCGTCCCTGGTGTAGCCGGCGAACACACCGATGCCGTGCGACGACTCGATCGTGTTGGTGTACGAGACAATGTTGCCCCACTTGTCCACCACGGCGACATGCGTCGTCGTCTCGCCGGGACCGGTGACCGGTTCGGCGACGGCGAGGCGCGTCGACGGCGTGATGCCGGCCATGTCGAACGGACGCGGGTCGCCGGCGGTAGGGTTGGGAGCGAGCCGCGACAACGGCGTGATCAGCGCGCTGCGGTCGCTGACGTAGCATGGGGTGCAGCAGTCCTTTCGCCGGGACCGGCACGAAGTCCGAGTCGCCCATCCAGACTGCTGCGGTCGGCGAATGCGATGCGCATCGCTTCGACCATCACGTTGACGGTCTTGAGCGCGCCGAAGCCGTAACCCTGGCTCGCGTCGCCGATCGGGAAGCGTTCGAGCATCTTGAGCATCTGGATCACCGTGAGCCCGCCCGACGACGGCGGCGACATCGACGCGAACTTGTAGCCCCGGTACGTGCCCACGGTCGGCGCGCGCTCGACGGCCTGGTAATTCTCGAGATCGGCGTAGGTCATCGTGCCGCCCTTGCCGTTGGGCGCCTGTGGCCGGTTGAATTTCTGGCCTTCGACGATGCCCTTGGCGATGTCGCAACCCTTGGCCGGGATCTGGTTGTAGAAGCAATCGGGACCGTGGGTCGCGATCAGCCGCAGCGTTTCCGCCAGGGGCTTGTTCGTCACCAGCGACCCGACGACAGGTGCGCCGCCGTTGGGACAGAAGAATGCGGCCGACGCCGGCGAATTCTGCGAGCGCGAGTTGCAGCTGACGGCTGCGTAACGCGGCGTCGCCGCGAAGCCTTCGTCGGCGAGCTCGATCGCCGGGGCGATGGATCGCGCGAGCGCGAGATTGCCGTATTTCTCGACGGCGAGCGCGGTCCCGCGGACCATGCCGGGCACGCCGACGGCGACACCCTGCAGCGACGCATTCGGCACGCCGACGAACATGCCGGGCGTGGCGCCTGCCGGCGCCTTTTCGCGCGTGTCGATGGCGAACGTCTCGCCAGTCCGGGCGAGGTGAATCAGCATGAAGCCGCCCCCGCCGACGCCCGCCGATTGCGGCTCGACGACGTTGAGCGCATAGACCACGGCGACCGCCGCATCGATGGCGTTGCCGCCGGCTTCGAGGATCCGGGCGCCGGCTTCGGCGCCGTACGGATTCGCGACGGCAACCACACCCTGCCGATACGCCTTGCCGGCCCACGACGGCGGCCCCTTGCCCTGCGCCTGCGGCGGCAGCTGGATGGTCTGCGGTACGCCGGGCGTTTCACCGTCGTCCGCGAGGACGGGCGCTGCCAGCGTCAGTGCGATGAGAGGCGTAAGGGCGTGATGGAGCAAACGGCGGTGCAAAGTCGTGCCTGGGTCGGTCATGGAATTTCCTCGGTGGCGATTCACGATCATCTTGTGGCGACCCGTCGGGCCGCAGCCGCGCCATGCGTTTCGCTCGCACCTTGCTGGGGCGCGTGAATGCCGCGGGCGGATGCCGAAGCATGACGATCGCGGCACGTTACCGCGATACGGAACGCCCGTACGGGAATTATTCCTGGGGCACTACCGAAGCAGCAGGTACAGGATGCCGAGGACGATCAGCCACTTCACCACGTAGTACAGGAGCTTGCTCTTCTTCTTGAGCGCCTTGCCGGGGAGGCGAAGGTAATACGCGACGCTGAAGATGCGGTTGAGGATGCCGATCTGGTCGCCGGGGGCGTTCTCCGTCTGGCTCGCGCGGATCGCGGTGGCTTCGAACCAGTGGTTGATCTTCTGCATGATGCGGCTTTTCAGCGGCCGCTCGACGTCGCAGAACAGGATGAGCCGGGTCACGTCCGACTTGTTCTCGGCCCAGTGGATGTACGTCTCGTCGAACATCACGGCCTGGCCGTCACGCCACGAGTACATCTGGCCGTCGACCCAGATCTTGCACGAATCGTCGTTCGGCGTGACGAGACCGAGGTGATAGCGCAGCGAACCGGCGAACGGATCGCGATGCTTGCCGAGGTCGCCGCCGGGCGGCAGCAGCGCGAACATCGCGCCGTTGACGTTGGGAATGTTCTGGACGAGCTCGACGGTCTTCGGGCATAGCGCCTTGGCGGAAGGCAGCGGCTCGTCGTACCACTTCACGTAAAAGCGCTTCCAGCCGCGACGGAAGAAGGAGTTGAAGCCCAGGTCGGTGTATCCGGACGCCGCGCGGATGTGGCCTTCGTCGAAGAGCTTGAGCGCCTCGTCGCGAATCGTTTTCCAGTTGTCCGTCAGCGCGCGCAATTCCGGAAAGCGGTCGACCTCGACGAACGGCTTCACCGGCACCGCCGAGAACATGTACATCAGCGCGTTGTACGGTCCGAGGAACGTCGAGTGGTCGGTGAGCTGCCGATAGAACTTGTGCCGGACCTGCCCGCGCAGATGGATGTACATCATTGACGCGAAGAACACGTACAGGATGATGAACTTGGGCGCGAGCCAGTTGATGCTGGCGAGTTCGGCGAACATATGCCCTATTTTAGCGCAACGGCACTTGGCACGGCCGGATTTCCACCGCCGGTGCACCCAGTACCACTGCTCGGGATGGCGCAGGATCAGGCGCTCCAGCGCGGCGTTGAAACCGCGCGTGGTCCGCCGGATCGCCTCGTTGGTGTTCTCGTCGTCGACGAGCGGTAGCGGCGGCTCGAAGCGCAGCACGTGGCGCCCGTCGGGCTCCCGCCACGCTGCCGCCGGAAGCACCGGGGCGCCGGTGGCGAGCGCGAGGATCGCGAGGCTCTTGAACGTGCCGGCCGGATGGCCGAAGAACTCGATGTCGATCCCATCAGGCTTGCCCGCGTGCTGGTCGAACGGGAACACGATGACGTCGCCAGCTTCCAGCCGCTCGACGATGGTATTGAGCGAGCCGCGCTTGCCGACGACGCCGAAGCCCGCCTTGCGAAAGCGGCGGTTCACCAGCGCGTCGAGCCAGCGCGGCTTGATCGGACGGCGCACGAAGTGAAAGCGGCCCTGTACCTGCGGGTATTGCTGGATGCCGGCGACCGTCGCCACTTCCCAGTTGCCGAAATGCCCGGTGAGGATCAGCACGCCCTTGCCGCCTTCGAACGCGCGCATGAACGTGTCGACGTTCTCGACGCGCACCAGCGCCTGCTTCTGCTGCGCCGACAGCCAGCGGAACTTGAGGAACTCGACGCCGAGCTGCCACAGGTGCGCGTAATGCGCCTGCGCGAGACGCTCGATCTCCGCGTCGGGAACGGCGTGACCGAACACGCGGCGCAGGTTGTCGATGACGACGCGCTTGCGCAGCGGCAGCATGCTGAAGAGCACGCGCCCGGCCAGCGGGACCGTCGTGCTCGCCGGCAGCGCGAGCGCGACCGCCGATGCGCTCGTGCGATCGTGCGTCAGTGACACGCTGATGCCGGAGAGCCGGTGGCGATCGAGCAGCGCCTGCGCCTTCGCACTCGTCGCGATCTGCGGCGCGCCGTACGCGTCGCGCGTCACCGAGAAGTCCGCTGGCTCGACCTGCCCCAGCGCGAGCTCGCGCGGGAACAGCTTCACGCAGGCTTCCTTCGCTGCGTAACGCGCGGCGAGGCTCGCGGCGCGCCCGGCGCCGGTGCCGGCGTCGGTCAACTCCTGCGCGGAAAAGATCTTCGCGAGATCGGCCGCGGGCGTTTCTGCCAGCATCCGTTCGATGCGCTCGATCTCGACGCTGTCGATCCCGCAGCGCGTTGGCGATGTGGCGCCGGCTTCAGGTGTGGAGCCCGCTTCAGCCGGCCTGGATGCGGGGTCGGACGGAGACCCGAGACTCACGTCACGCGGCTTTGACGATCAACGCGGCATCCGTGCCGGCAAAGCCGCGGCACAGGATCAGCGCCACCTTGCTCCGCGGCTTTTGCGCGGCGTTCGATACCGCGACGCCGGCGCAGTCCGGGTCGAGGTTGCGCAGCGTCGCGATGCCGGGGACGACGTTTTCCGCGAGCGCGGCGAGCGCGATCACGGTTTCGATGAGACCGGCTGCGGCGATCAGATGCCCGATCGACCACTTGAATGCGGTAACCGGCGGCATCGCGTCGCCGAACACGCGGCGCAGCGCAGCGGCTTCGGAGGCGTCCGACTGCCGGGTGCCGTTGCCGTGCGCGACGACCATGCCGATGTCGGCAGGGCCGAGCTTCGCGTCGTGCAGCGCATCGCCGATTGCGCGCGCGAGGCCGTCGCCGTCGTCGCGGATCGCAAGCAGGCCGGTCGCTTCGCCGGTATTGCCGCCACCCAGCACTTCACCGATGACTTTCGCGTTGCGCGCCGTCGCGCTCGCTTCGGTCTCCAGCGTCAGCGCGCCGGCGCCTTCGCCGAACAGGCTGCCGCTGCGCGCCGCGTCGAACGGCCGGATCGTGTCGCCGGCGAGCAGGCCGCACTGGTTGTAATACAGCACCATCTGCGGCTCGATCAGCGTGTCGTGGCCGACGGCGACCGCGCGGTCGGCCTCGCCCTGGCGCAACGCTTCCATCGCCTCGATCACCGCGAGCGTGCCGCCGCAGCTGTGATTGGTGATGCAGGCGTTCGGGCCCTTGAGGTCGTGGTTGATGCCGACGTGGCACAGCACGTTGTTCGGCAGTGTGCGCAGCAGCCACATCGGATTGACGACGTTGCCGAGCTGTTCGCCGAAGCGGACCATGTCGCCGCCGGACTCGGTCATCAGCGGAAAGTATTCGTACTGCGTGTTGTACGCACCGCCGCCGGAGCCGACGTAAACCCCGGTGCGATCGTTGTACTCGGCGACGGCTTCGGCCGGCAGCGTGTCGCGATGGGCGATGAAGCCCGCGCGCGCGATCGCCTGGGTCCCGGCGAAGATGCCCATCATGTCGGTGCGCCGGATGAACTTGTGCAGCTTGCGGTCGGGAACGAAATCGCGCGGATTGAAGTCGGCGATCTCCGCCGCCACGCTGACCGGCCAGCCGGTCGCGTCCCACTGCTGGATCGGCGCGATCGCCGAGCGGCCCTCGCGCGCCGCAGCGAGCAGCGCCTCGGGCGTGCGGCCGGTGCCGCAGACCGCGCCGCTGCCGGTGATGAGCGCGCGAGGTCGTGCTCACTTCACTTCGTCCGGATGCCGCAGGATCACGCAGCTGTTCGAGCCGCCGAAGCCGAACGAGTTCGACAGCGTCATCCGGACCTTCTGCCTGCGCGCTGTGCCGACGACGAGATTGAGGTCGCAGTCGGGATCGGGGTCGCGATAGTTCGCGTTGATCGGCATCGCGCCGTGCTCGATCGCGAGCGCGCAGGCGACGACCTCGACGGCGCCGGCCGCGGCGATCAGATGTCCCATCGTGCTCTTGGTCGAGCTGACTGCCACGGTTTTGGCGAGGTCGCCGAACACCGCGTGGATCGCCGCGCTCTCGCTGCGATCGTTCATCCCGGTCGACGTGCCGTGCGCGTTGATGTAGTCGACGTCGGCCGGCGTGGCGCCCGCGTCCTTCAGTGCGGCGCGCATCGACTGGATCGGACCGTCGCCGTCGGGCGGCGAATCGGTGATGCGGAACGACGACAGCGAATTGCCGTCGCCGGCGAGCTCGGCGTAGATGTGCGCGCCGCGTTTCACCGCGCTCTCCCATTCCTCGAGCACGACGAAGCCGGCGCCTTCGCCCAGCACGAAACCGTTGCGCGTGGCGTCGAAGGGGCGGCTCGCGCGCTCCGGCGTGTCGTTGTCCGCGGAGACGGCGGACAGGAGGCAGAAACCCGACAGCCCCACGGGACTGATCATCGAGTCGAAACCGCCGGCGAGCGCGCGGTCGACCGCGCCGCGGCGAATCAGCTTGAGCGCCGTGCCGATCGCCTGGCCGCCCGACGCACATGCGGTGTGGACCGACGTCGCGTAGCCGCGGATGCCGAAGCGGCGCGTGAGCAGCGACACGCCCGCCGTCGACTGGCTGCGGCAGAACACCATCGGATCGTGGGCGATCGGATCGGAGAGCAGGGCAGTTGCGTCGAGCTCTCCGCTCGTCGCGGAATGGTCGTGCACGGCGGCCAGGTCTTCGTAGGCGACGCCCATCATGCCGGTGCCCACCGCGCAGCCCCAGCGCTCGCCGTCGGCGTCGGTCGGGGCGATGCCCGAGTCGCGCATCGCCTGCTCGGCGGCGGCGAGCGCGAACTTGTGCGAGCGGTTGGCGAACTTGAGCAGCCTGCGGTCGGCGTCGATCGCACGCTCGTCGAAGCCCTTGACCTCGGCGGCGATGCGCGTCGAGAAGCCGCGCGCGTCGAACAGCGAGATCGGCGCGACGCCGGACTTGCCGGCGACCAACGCCGACCAGCTCGACGTGACGTCGTTGCCGACGGGCGTGACGAGACCGATGCCGGTGATGGCGACGCGGCGTTTCATGTCGTGCCCGTTGCGAGCTCGAGGCGCGCGGTCGCCACGTTCCTGCCCTCGACGTGCGCGCCGAGCGTCGCCTTGGCGATGCCGTCGACCGGGGCGGCCAGATCGACCGACAACTCGAGCCGCTGGCCAGGCAGCGTGAACGCGCGCACCTTGACGTTGGTCACGCGCACCGGACGCGGCTCGGCGTCGTTGCGCCACGGTGCGCCGCGCGCCAAGTCCCGGGCCAACCGGATCTGCGTGTCGAGCAGCAGCGTCGCGGGAAACACGGCGCGGCGCGGAAAGTGATCGCCGAAGAACGGCGCGGAGGCGGGTACGTCGAGCGTCGCGCGTATCGACACGCCGGCAACGTGCTCGACGATCGTCACATCGGGAAGCTGCACGCCGCCGAAACGTCCGGGCGCGGCGCCGCCGTCGAGCAGCAGCGCGAAGCGCTCGCGCAGTGCCTCGGGCGAATCGAAATCGGCGACCGGCAGCATCGGTCCGAGGCAATCGACGAGCTCGACGATCCGCCGGCCGTCGACGTACGCCGCGCCGCTGTAGGCGACCGTCTCCTCGTCGCAATCGGCGATGTCGACCGCGAGATCGAGCGTGCGTCCTGGAACGGCGTCACCGGTGAAGCGCGTTTCGGTTGCCAGCGCCGCGACGGGCCGGCCGCGAAAGTCGATGTGCGCCATCGACGACCCATGCCGCGAGCTGCCCCACCGCCTCGGCCACGAGGCACGACGAGAACGCCGGCAGCTGCGCCGGGACGGCGAACGTGCCGCGCGCCCGCTTCGCCGGCTCGAGCTCGGTGATGCGGTCGACGAACGAGTACGCGGCGAAGTGTGGCGAAATGCGGTGCGGCGACATGCGAAGATCAGGCGGCGGGCGCTTCGCGCTGCGCGCGGATCACGAGCTTGGCGAACGTCTCCGGCGTGAACAGGCGCGGAATGTCCGAGACCTTCATCGGCGTCTTGAAGCGCTCCGCCGGCACTTCCGCCAGATAGGTCTTCAATTGCACCAGTCCCTTCTCGGTGACGAGGCCCTTCTGCTCGAACTCCGCCTCGGGCAGGTCGCCGCGCGCGTTCTCGACGATCTTGCCGCGCGGGATCTTCACCTTGAACGCGCGCTCGAGCCGGAAGACCATGTCGAGGAAGTCGATCGATTCGGCGTCGAGGTCCTCGATCAGCGAGACCTTCGGCTTGACGTCCTCGACGTCGCAGCCGAGCGCGTCGGCCATCGTCTCGGCGACCTTCGGAAACACGGCGTCGATTTCCTGCTGGGTGATCGTTGCTTCTGCCATCGTTGACTCTCCCGTTATTCCATCTTGAAACCGCCGTCGACGTGCAGGACCTGTCCCGTCACGTAGCTCGACCAGGCGGATGCCAAAAACAACACTGCGCACGCGATGTCGTCCGGCGTCCCGAAGCGCTTCAGCAGGATCTTCGATTTGACCGTGTCGCCGGCCATCTCGCGCACGTCCTTCGACATCTCGGTGTCGATCACGCCAGGCGCCACCGCGTTCACCAGTGATCTTCCGCGGCGCGAGCTCCACGGCCAGCGCCCGCGTGAACGCCTCGACCGCGCCCTTGCTGGCCGCGTAGTTCGTCTGGCCGCGGCCGCCCTTGGTCGCCGACACCGAGCTCAGGTTGACGATCCGGCCGGCGCGCTGGACGATCATGTGCGGAACGACCGCGCGCGTCACGTTGAATACGCCGCCGACGTTGGTGTCGAGCACGGCGCTGACGTCCTCGTCCTCGAACGCGGCCAGCTGGTTGTCGCGGATGATGCCGGCGTTGTTCACCAGCACGTCGATCCGCTCGCAGCGCTCGGCGACGCGCTCGACCGCGGCGCTGCACGCGGCGCATGTCGGTCACGTCGACCTGTTCCGCGGTGACGTTGCCGCGCGTGCCGCCGCGACGACCTCGTCGGCGGCCTCCTTGTTGCCGCGATAGAAGAACGTGACGTCGCAGCCCTCGCCGG
The DNA here is from genome assembly GCA_963851465.1 of uncultured beta proteobacterium. Taxonomy (GTDB): domain Bacteria; phylum Pseudomonadota; class Gammaproteobacteria; order Burkholderiales; family Casimicrobiaceae; genus VBCG01. The sequence continues at coordinate 697,639 of CAWKPJ010000001.1, read as the reverse complement.
CGAACATCAGGACGATCGCGCGACCGATGCCGCGGCTGCCGCCGGTGACGATGACGCTCTTGCCCGCGAGGCCCGGATCGACTCTTCATCCGGAGATGCAGAAGCCGCCGTCGACGACCAGCGTGTGGCCGTTGATCATCGACGCCTCGGGCAGGCACAGCAGATACACCGCGCCGGCGACGTCGTCCGGCGTCAGCACGGGGCCGGCCGGCGTGCGATGCGCGAAGTTCTGCAGCAGCTCCTCGCGATTGGGGAAATGCGTCAGCGCGTCGGTGTCGACGACGCCGGCGCTCACCGTATTGACGCGGATGCCGCGCGGACCGAGCTCCTGCGCCAGCGCACGCACCAGCGCTTCGAGCGCCGCCTTCGATGCGCCGATGAAGCCGTAGTCCGGCATCGCGCGCGACGCGCCGAGGCTCGACATCGCGATGATCCGTCCGCCGTCCTTCATCAGCGGCAGCGCGCGCTGCGCGAGCAGGTTCACTGCGAGCGCGTTGGTCTCCATGCACCAGCGAAAGTGCTTCAGGCCCATTTCCATCACCGGCTTCAGCACGCCGGACGCGGCGTTGCTGACCACGATGTCCAGCCGATCGAAGTGCTTGCCGAATTCCGCGAACATCTCGTCGACGCTGTCCGGCACGCCGACGCTGCCCTGGATCGTGATGGCGCGGCGCCCGAGCGTGCGGATTTCGCCGCAAGCGCCTCGGCCTCGTCGTGGCTGTTGTAGTAGTTGATCGCGACGTCGGCGCCGCCGTCCGCAAGCTTGCGCGCGATGGCGCGACCGATGCCGCGGGCGGCCCCGGTGACGAGCGCAACCTTTCCTGTGAGCGGGGCGGACATTTCCATGGGCGCCGCCGGTAACGGGCGGCTCGAGGACGCGGGCAAAGCCGCCATTTTAACCCGCGCGACGCCGGCGCCCCGGGCGCAGCGGCGCGGTCAGCCGGCGGGCTTGGGCTCGGGCAGGGCCGCGGGCGGGTCGGCGGGTCGTTGCGCGGGCTGCGGCGCTGCGTTCGGCGGCGGGGCGGGCAGGGGCTTCGGCGCGTCGAGCGCAGGCGTCGACACCGACACAGGCGTCGACGCCGACGCATCCGTCGACGCCATCGTTTGACGGATGACCTTCTTCGCCTCCAGGCACCAGTGCTTCTTCACGCTGTACCAGACGTCCGCGGCGTAGAGCACGTGAAGTTGCGCCGATTGCGAAAGCGCCGACGTGTCGGCGCCCGACCCCGGAAAATAGGCCTCGACCCATTCGCGCGCCGCGGCTTCCTGCGGCAGATCGTCGGCCACAGGCACTGTGATGTGGTTGTAGGTGGCGGGCAGGGTAACGTTGCGGACGGACGCCTTGTCGTTCGCTTCGTAACGAGTGTCCAGCGGATTGCCGGGAAAGCTCAGCGCGATCAGGTCGGCCTCGACGAAGAAGCCCGTGAACTCGTCGACGGTATCCGGGATCTTGCGCAAGGTGTCGAGGCTTTCCCATTGGTTCGGCAGCAACAGGGCGAAGCCGCCCGCCCCGACGGCGGAACCGTACGCCACGGTCAGGCCGACGACGGGCTGCGCCTTGCCGGTGAGCGGATCGATGATCGACGTGCGGTTCTCGTATTCCCACGTCCGGGGATTCCATACCTGCAGCGTGTCGCCGCTTCGTCCAGCCAGATCTTTCAGGATCTTGACCACGTACAGGCCGCCCTGGCTGTGGCCGACCATCATCGGCCGCATACCATCGCGCTCGTATTGCCACGCGACCAGGCCCGCGAGCTGCTTCGTGTCCATGTACGGGCTGTAGGACCAGTCGCCGACGCTGGGGTCGCGAATGCTCGCCTCCGGATAGCCCATGCCGACGAGGAAACGGCCGAACGCGGCCATCAGGAGATGCACCGGAAAGACGCCGCCGTGGATCAGGATCACCCGCGGCGCCGGCACTGCACCAGAGTGTGCGCACGTCGTCGGCGCTCAGACGCGCGCAGTTGAGCGCCAGCACGCGCGCCGCGGTTGCGGGTTCGAGCTTCGGAGGGCGAAACGGCGAAAGGGTAGCGTCATCGGCCGCCAGCACGGGCATCGCCACAGCGAGCGCGAGCAGCGTCGATACGACGAGCGAAGGAGCCTTCGCGTGCCGGGAATGTCTCATGCAAGTGCGCGAATTCGCGTGACCACGGAATCCACGATTCTATCGACTCCGTCGGGCCACCACGCCGAGCGACGATACGAAAAGCCCAGATGGACGACGTCGCCCGCAGTCGTCGCAGCGAGTACGAGCGGCGCCAGCGGCCCCGTGGGAACGGCGCGCAGATAGTCCGGCGGCCCTGCGCCTTCACGCGTTTCCCACAGCGCGTTGACGTTGAGCGTCGTTACGCCGGCCCACACCGGAAACGTCTTCGCGTAGAAATGCCGGCGGGACGCGTCCTGCATGAACCGCCACGCGATGCCGTTGACGCGCACCGCGAGCAGCGTCTGCAGGTGCAGCCGGCGTGTCTTGAAGCGCTGCGTGTCACGATGGACGTCGCGCGCGAGGCGCTCCAGCGTAATGCCGTCGGGCATCGCGTGCGAAAGACGCATCGAGCTCAGGAACTGCCCGAAGGTACTCCTCGTGTCGAGACCGAGCGCGCCGCGGAGGTTCACGATCGACGCGACCGCGATCTCGTCCCGCTTGCCCGAGCGCCGCAGTGCGCGGACGGCCGGCGCGATCACGTCGAGCAGAACCGCGAGCAACAGGTCGTTGAACGTGACGCCCCACTCCTTCGCGCGAGCGATCAGCGTCGCCGTCTCAGCCGGCGTCAGGCGGACGTGCACGAAGCCGTTGTGCCCGTCCCGCGTGTCGAAGTACTTTGGCCGCGCGCCGCGACGGCAGCTCGCGATCTGCGCCGGCAGCGCGGCGAGGCCGCGCACGAACGCGACCGTTTCGCGTGCGAGGAGGCGACCGAACGTCGGCGGATACAGATCGGGCGGCGGGCGTGCCGGCGGGCGTCCCAGGTAGCGCTCGACGATGTCCTGCAACAGCGCGACGATCGAATCGCCGCCGGCGATAAAGTGGTCGTACGCGAGGCCGAGGCGAAAGCCGCCCGCATCGGCCAGCGCGAAAAAGCGGAACGGCGCGATCGAACCGTCGGCTGGGAACGGCAGGTTGAGCTGTCGCTCGATCTCGCGGCACAGCGCGGCATGGACATCGCTGCTCCCGTCCACGACCTCGAGCGGGAACACGGCGGGTCCGCCGCGATAATCGTAGCGCGCGTGCGTGGCGTCGATGACGAGGCCGGTGAGTCCGGCCGGCGGCGAGCTGCGCTCCGATCGCCTCGCGCAGGCGCCCGGGATCGAGTGCGGCGCCGACCTGAGCGACATGCACGGCGTTGTATGGATGCAGCCCGCGCCAGCGCAGCATCGCGACCTGGAACAGGTTGAGGCGGCCTTTCACGATGCGGGTCGCGCGGCGCGTACCGCGCGCTGCGCCTCTTCGCACCAGTGCCGCCTGACGCTGTACCAGATGTCGGCGGCGTGCGTCAGGTTCGACGTGTCGATGCCCTCAGGCGCCGGGAGCGGCGCCGCCGGATCGTAGGCGTCGATCCACGCGCGAGTGACCGGGTCGGCGGCGAGATGCGCCGTGAGCGGCAGTCCGATGTGGCTGTACGACGCCGGCAGCGTGACGTTGCGCACGCGCGCGGTGCCCATCGCGCGATAACGCTCTTCGTCCCAGAGGCCGCCGGCGAGTGGATCGCCCGGGATCCAGTAGCCGGTGAATTCGTCGACGCTGTCGGGTATCTTGCGCAGCCGCGGCAGCATCGACCATTGTCCGAGCAGGACGCGCATCGTCTTGCCGGTGGCGAGCGCCGCGACATAGGGCAGCTTCAGGCCCACCACGGGCCGCGGTTGCCCGGTCAGCGGATCGCGGATCGTCGTGCGCGGAAGCGCCTCGCCGGTGGCGGGATCGCGAACGGCAATCGCCGCGTCGAATTCCCCGGTCAGCTCGTACAGCGCGCGGATGGCGAGCATGCCGCCCTGGCTGTGTCCGATCAGCATCGGCATCATGCCGTCGCGCTCGTAGCGCCAGGCAATCTCGCCGGCCAGCGTGGCGCTGTCGCCATAGCTCGACCGCGAGAAGCCGCCGTCGGACGCGTTGCGCAGGCGTTCCTCCGGGTAGCCCATCGCAATGAGGAATTCGGCGAACGGCGACATCGAGACGAACGCAACGCTCCCCTGCAGCAGGTAGATGCGCGGTGCCGGGACGTGCGCCAGGACGTCGCGGACATCGCCCGACGTGACGCGCGCGGGATCGAGCGCGAGCACACGTTCGACGGTCGCCGGCTCCAGCGCGCGAAACGCCGCCAGCGGATCGCCTTCTTCCGCAGGCGCGGCGCGCACGACGGCCACGCACGCGAACCATGCGACGAACGCAACAAGAGTCGGGCCGGCTATCGCGACGAAGCGTTCAACGCGACGTGAGCCGCGGAAAGAACCGGCCGGTGCGTGCGACGTACTGTAGATAGCTGTCCCCATGCACCGCCGCAAGATGACGCTCCTCGTTGCGTGCCTTGATGTTCATCAGCGTCAGATGCACGAGCGCGATCGCGATCATCAGCGGCGTGGGCACGATCAGCGCCGAGCAGACGATCAGCAGCATGCTGAACGCGTAGATCGGGTGCCGGATGCGCTGGAACAATCCGCCGGTGACGAGCGCGGTCTTGCGCTCGCCGATGTCCATCCGCCAGTCGTCGCCCATTCGCCGCCAGCAGTCGATCGACGCGACCAGGCATCCGAGCGCGACGGCGGCCGCGACCCAGCGGACCACCGCGTATCCGGCGTCGAACGCAAACGGCGGCAGCGCGAAAACGCCCGACGAGCGCGTGGCGGCGGCATAGGGCAGGAACATCCATGCTGCAACGAGGGGAACCCATACGAGCCACATGTAGCGCTCGACGCGCTGCTCGGGCACGAGCCCCACGAGCTTGCGATTCTTCCTGCGCAGCCGGATCATCATGGCACCTACGATGAGCCAGTAGGCCCATACGATGGCAACGAGGACGACCAGTGGAACGTCAGGCATGCGGACGCCGTCGGCGCTCCCTTGCGCCGACCGCCAGACGATTATACCGAGGCGCCTGGCGCGCCTCGTAGGACAACGGCGGATTTCGCCGTCGGCCGCTCAGAGACGTTCGACGATCGCCGCGATTCCCTGTCCGCCGCCGATGCACATCGTCACGAGGCCGTAGCGGCCCCCCGTCCGCTGCAATTCGTAGATGGTCTTGACGGTCAGGATGCATCCCGTCGCACCGATCGGATGACCGAGCGCGATTGCGCCGCCGTTCGGGTTGACCTTCTTCGGATCGAGGCCGAGCTCCTTGTTGACGCCGAGCGCCTGCGCCGCGAAGGCCTCGTTCGATTCGATGATGTCCATGTCCGAAATCTTGAGATTCGCCTTGGCGAGAGCGCTCTTGACCGCCGACACCGGGCCCAGGCCCATGATCTTCGGGTCGAGACCCGCGTGACCGTACGCGACGAGCCGCGCGATCGGCTTCAGGCCCTTCTTGGCAGCGGCCGACTTTTCCATCAGCACGACCGCTGCTGCGGCATCGTTGATGCCCGACGCGTTGCCGGCGGTCACCGTGCCGTTCTCCTTGATGAAGATCGCCTTGAGCTTGCCCATGCCGTCGGTCGAGGCGTCGGCGCGGATATGCTCGTCGGCGTCGAACTGCACCGGTCCTTTCTTGCTCTTGAGCTCGATCGGCAGGATCTGGCTCTTGAAGTGGCCGGCTGCGGTGGCCGCGGCGGCGCGCTTGTGGCTCTCGACGGCGAAAGCGTCCTGATCGGCGCGAGTGAGCCCGCATTTTGCCGCGACGTTCTCGGCGGTGACGCCCATGTGGATCGGTGTCGAACGGATCGGTCAGCGCGCCGACCATCATGTCGATGTCCTTGCTGTCACCCATCCGCGCGCCCCAGCGCTGCACCAGATTGGCGTAAGCCGCGCGGCTCATGCTCTCGGCGCCGCCCGCGACGGCGGCCTCCGTGTCGCCGAGCAGGATGTACTGCGACGCGCTGACGATCGCCTGCAGGCCGCTGCCGCACAGGCGGTTCAGCGTCAGCGCGCCGCTCGTGACCGGCAGCCCGCCTTTGACGCCGGCAACGCGCGACAGGTACATGTCCTTCGCCTCGGTGTGGATGACGTTGCCGAATACGCACTGGCCGATGTCGGCGGGATCCGCGTTGGCGCGGGCGAGCGCCTCCTTGACCACGCGGGCCGCGAGGTCGGTCGGCGGGATGTCTTTCAGGCTGCCGCCGTAGTCGCCGATGGCCGTGCGCACACCGCTCAGGAAGACGACTTCTCGATCGCTCATGGAATTCTCCTGGCCGGGAGGTTGGGGGAGGGCAATGATACTGCGCTGGCGCCCCTGCGGCGCCGTGCTTGCAGGGCGCACGCGGTTGCGCCTACCATCGGTCATCACATGGAGGAGGATTCGTGGAAATCAAATCGACGCTACGCGTGGCCGCCGTCGCGGCCGCGATCATCGCTTCCGCCGCTGCGCTCGCCTATCCGGACAAGCCGGTCCAGTACATCATCCCGTTCACGCCGGGCGGGGAATCGGACATTGCCGCGCGGCTGCAGCAACAGGTGTTCAAGACCCGGTTCAACCAGGACCTGATCGTCGTCAACAAGCCCGGCGCGGGTGGCGCGCTCGCGTGGTCGCAGATGAACGCGATGCCCGCCGACGGCCACACGATCGTCGGGGTCAACCTGCCGCACATCGTGCTGCAGCCGCTCGAGGGCGACGTCGGCTACAAGACCGCCGACGTCACGCCGGTCTACTTCTTCCACTACACGCCCGATGCGCTGATCGTCGCCGCCGACAGCCCGTTCAAGTCGGTGGCCGATCTCGTCAAGGCGGCGAAGGAAAAGCCGGACACGGTGACCATCGCCGGCTCGGGCACGAACTCGGCGAACCACCTTGCCGCGACGCGCTTCGACCACGAGATGAAGATCAAGACCACGTACGTGCCGTTCAAGGGCACGGGCGACATGATCTCGTCGATCCTGGGCGGCCACGTCGCCGCGGCGATGTCCTATTCGACGCTGGCGATCTCGCAGAAGGGCAAGATGCGGATGCTCGCCGTCGCGACCGAGAAGCGTTTGCCGCAATTCCCCGACGTGCCGACCTTCAAGGAGGTCGGGCTCGACTGGGTCGACGGCGCGTATCGCGGCATCGGCGTGCCGAAATCGACGTCGCCGGAAGTGCGCAAGCAGGTCTCCGACATGATGGACGCGATCAACAAGGACCCGGCGCTGCGCAAGCAGATGTTCGAGGGCGGCTTCGAGGTGACCGACATCGGCATCGACAAGATGAACGACTTCATGAAGGAGCGCACGGCGGAGTACCTGAAGTCGGCAAAGCTGATGGGGCTCGCGAAATAGGCGACGCGCCATGGACGCGCCGAAGTGGAAGCATCATGGTGTGCGTGTCGTGCACGCCGATCAGCTCGACGTCAACACGGCGCAGACGCCCGGCATGAACCGCGCCGCCGCGATCAGCTTCGCGCGGATGGGCGCCGAAAAGCTGTGGGCGGGCACCGTCGTCATCCATCCGAAGGCAAAGACCGGCGCGCATCACCACGGCCCGGTCGAGAGCGTGATCTACGTGGTCAGCGGCCGCGCGCGGATGAAATGGGGCGAGCGCCTCGAGTTCACCGCCGAGGCGGGACCCGGCGATTTCATCTACGTGCCGCCGTTCGTTCCGCACCAGGAGATCAACGCCAGCGATTCCGAGCCGCTGTCCTGCGTGCTGTGCCGCAGCGGCCAGGAGCCCGTCGTCGTCAACCTCGACCTGCCGAACGTCGAGCCGAATCCCGAGAACGTCGAATGGGTGGACAACATCCATCCGCCGAAGGGCAGCTAGCGACCGATCAGGTGGCCGGGGGTTTGGCGGCCGCGGCGAAATGCGCGGCGAGGTTGGTCATCACGCTGCCCCACGCCCGGTCGAAGTAGGCGTGCACCTGGTCCCATTCGGCGCCGTGGCCGAAGCCGTAGTGCGTGAGCCGCACGCGCGTGCGCGCGTCGGGCAGCGCTTCGAGCTCGACGACGACCCACGTGTGCTGGCCGCGGGCCTCCTTGAACTTCGGCGGCGCGTTCCACGAGAAGGTCAGCATCCTCTCCGGCAGATACGAGAGCACGGTGCAGCCTTCGCTGCCCTGCTGGCCCGCCGGTGCGTCGAGCAGGAACAGCAACTCGAACGCGCCGCCGGGCCGCAACTCGATGCGCGCCTTCGGCGCGAAGAACTCGGTGATGACCGCAGGCTCCGTCCATGCGCGCCACACCGCCGAAGGCGGCGCCGCGACGATGGTCTCCTTCACGACGCGCAGGTCGGCGATGTCGCGGTTGAAGGTCTCCGCGACCGAATGTCCCGGGGTCCCGGCGACGCAGGCGCCGGCTGCAAGGGCCGCGACGAACGACGAAGCAATGCGCGATTTCATGAGCGGTCCTCCTTGGGGGCTTCGCTGCAGAACGCCGGATAGAGGCGGCCGAATACCGTCGGCCAGCCGTTCTCGTACTCGGACTTCGCCTGCAGCGCGCGATCGCCGAGCTTCTCGAAGCCGCCGTGGGTCAGCGTCACGAGCGATCCCGCGGCGGTCGCGGCGAACGTGACCTCCACCCATTGCGCGGCGCTGTCGTCGCGTCCGGGGTGCCACGAGAACGCGACGCGCTCGCCGGGCGCCCACGCGCTGACGGTGCCCCAGCGATGCGTCGTGCCGTCGCGCGTCGTTTCGACGATGCCGCCGCCCACGTGCGGCTCGAAGCGGACATCCTGCGCCGTGTCGCCGCCGCACGAATAAGTTGCGAGGGGCCACCAGCGCGCGATATCGCGGGTGAAATAGACGAACGCGCGCTCGGGCGGGCAGGGCACGCTCGTCTTGAGGACGATCGGCGTGACGACCGCGGCAGCGTCAGCGTCGGGTTTTGCGGTGGCCGACGTGTTCGTGGCGGGACTGTTCATTGCGGGACTCCTCGCGGGCGACGTGCTCTGCGTAGGCGCGCATCGCGTGCTGCCACATCGTCTCGAAGTGGTTGCGCAGCGCGAGCGCGGTGGCGGGATTGACGCTGAAGTAGTGGCGCGTGCCTTCGCGCGCCTCGGCCACCCACCCGGCGTCCTTCAGCAGCTTCAGGTGCTGCGAGACGGCGGGGCGCGATACCGGCAAGCCGGCGGCAATGTCGCCGACGGTCAGTCTGCGTCCCGCCAGCGCGGCCAGGATTTTCTGGCGCGTCGGATCGGCGACGGCGAGCAGCGCATTTTCGTAAGCCATGACTTACGGTAAGTCATAACTTACCCTTTGTCAAGCGCGTTGAGCCTTCCGAGACGGACGGCGGCGCCGCTGCTGCGGCACCGTGGGCGCGGCGGCAGGGATGGATGCCTGCCAATAGTAGGACTCGACCTCGTCGAGATGCTGCTGCATCGCGGCCGCGGCGGCGTCCGGGTCGCGGCGCGCAATCGCATCGTAGATGCGGCGATGTGCACGGTTCGCGGCGTCGCGCGCGCCCGTCGCCTGCACCGACGTCTGCCGCTGCTCGCGCAGCCATTCGCCCATCGCGGCGTGCAGCGCGGTGAGCACCGGATTGCGCGTGACTTCGGCGAGGCCGTAGTGGAAGGCGACGTCGGTGGCAATGGCGGTGGGCAGATCGCGCGCGTCGCGATTTGCCTCGACCGCGGCGGACAGGCGGCGCAGATCCTCGTCGGTCGCATGCAGCGCAGCCTCGCGCGCGATCCCGCATTCGAACATCCGCCGCGCCTGCTGGAAGTGGCGCACGCCCTCAGGCGCGGCGAGCAGCTGCCGCGCGGCGCCCGAGAGCTCGCTCACCAGGCGCTTCGCCGACGGCCGCGTGACGTGCGCGCGTTCGCCCGCCGCGAGCGCGACGAGCCCCATCCGCTGCAGCGCGAACAGCGCCTCGCGCACCGATCCGCGACCGACGCGAAACGACGCCATCAGCTCGCGCTCCGACGGCAGGCGGTCGCCGGGCGCGAACTCGCCGGCGAGCATTGCGCGCTCGAAGTGGCGGACGATCGGCTCGTAGCGGCGCGGCCGTGCGGTTCCGGGAAGCGGCATCGCGGAGTCTCGTTGGTGGTATGACAGGTGGTATTATAGGTTCGCAACGCGCATCTCGCCAACGCTAACGAAGGAGGAAGCGATGAAACGGATTGTCATGCTGGGAATGGTCGCGCTGGCGTCGCTCGCCGCCGCGCCCGCGATCGGCGAAACGCTCAAGTTCGCGCACGTCTACGAGACGAGCGAGCCGTATCACAAGTGGGCGCTGTGGGCCGCCGACGAAATCAAGAAGCGCACCGCCGGGCGCTACGACGTCCAGGTATTCCCGTCGTCGTCGCTCGGCAAGGAGCAGGACCTCTACCAGGGGCTGCAGCTGGGCTCGGTCGACATGGTGTACACCGGCAGCTTCTACGCGAGCCGCGACTACGGCCCGATGGCGATGTCGAGCGCGCCGTACATGTTCCGCGACTACGCGCACTGGGCAGCGTACCGCGACAGCCCGCTCTACAAGGAAGTGAAGGACGCGTACACGGCGAAGACCGGCAACGAAGTACTCGCGCTGATCTACTACGGCGAGCGCCACGTCACGTCGAACAAGCCGATCCGCGTGCCCGCGGACATGAAAGGCATGAAGTTCCGCACGCCGGACAGTCCGATGTACACGATGTTCCCGCGCGCGATGGGCGCGAACCCGACGCCGATCGCGTTCGCGGAGGTGTATCTCGCGCTGCAGAACGGCACGGTCGACGGCCAGGAGAATCCGCTGCCGACGATCCTCGCCAAGAAGTTCTACGAAGTGAACAAGAACATCTCGCTCACCGGCCACATGACCGACAGCCTCGTGACCCTGGTGGCGCCCGGCGTGTGGAAGAAGATGTCGCCCGCCGATCGCAAGACCTTCCAGGACGTCTACGCGGAGGCGGCGGTGAAGACGACCGACGACATCCGCGCCTCCGAGGCAGCACTCGCGACGGAGCTCGCCACGAAGTACGGTGCCAACGTCATCAAGGTCGACCGCGCGCCGTTCAAGGAATCGATGGCGAAAGAGCTGCAGGCAGCGAACCTGCCGTGGACGCCCGAGCAGTATCAGAAGGTCCAGGCGATCAAGTAGCGATGGCGCTCTATCCCGGCGCCGACACCGAGCGCCGCATTCCGGCAGACGAGCTCGCGCGCGTGATGCGCGGGATCTTCGCCGGATGCGGCATGGATGGTGATGACGCCGCACTGCTGGCCGACACGCTGGTTCGCGCGGACCTGCGCGGCATCCACTCGCACGGCGTGATGCGCGTCGTCGACTACGTCGCGAAGATGACGACGGGTGGTGTCGATCCGCGCGGCAAGCCGCGCATCGCGCGCGACCAGGGCAGCGTGATCGTCGTCGACGGCGGCAACAGCATGGGTCAGGTCGGCGCCACGTTCGCGATGCGCGAGGCGATCGAGCGGGCGAAGACGCGCGGCGTCGCGGCCGCGGCGCTGCGCAACAGCAACCACTGCGGCGCGATGGACTACTACGCGCTGATGGCGCTTCCGGTCGGCATGATCGGCATCGCCGCGACCACGGCGATCCCGACGATGGCGCCGTGGGGCGGCGCGGAGAAGATCGTCGGCATCAATCCGCTCGGCGTCGCGATTCCGGGCGGCCGCGAAGGGCCGATCGTCGTCGACTTCGCGTTCGGCGCCACCGCGCACGGCAAGATGCGCATCTATCACCAGAAGGGACTGACCATTCCGGATGGCTGGGCGTTCGACGAGAACGGCGTGCCGACGACGGATACGGCCGCTGCGCTGCACGGGCTCATTCGCCCAATCGGCGACTTCAAGGGCGTTGGGCTGGCGATGGTGACGGGGATTCTCTCGAGCCTGCTGTCGGGCGCGGGTTACGGTCTCGAAGTCGGCAACATGAAGGATGGCGCCGTGGCGGGCGCGGACGGCCAGTTCTTCATGGCGCTCGACGTCGCGGCGTTCGTCGACGTCGAGACGTTCAAGGACCGCGTCGACGGCATCGTCCGGCAGGCGCACGCAAGCCGGCGCGCGCCGGGCGTCGAGCGCCTCTACGTGCCCGGTGAGATCGAGCGCGAGCTCGAAGCCGCGCGTCTCGCCGACGGCATTCCGCTCAACGATGCAACGCTCGCGGACGTTGCGGCGGCAGCGCGCCGCTTCGGCGTTGCGCCGCCACCGGCCTGGGAAAGCGCGGCGTAGGCGTCAGCCGGCCGCCCCCCGGCGTCGGGCTGACGCTCACGGCCGCGGCGCGAGGTCGTAGTACTCCCACTGGTGGCGGACGAACGGATTCGTCTTGTAGCCGCGCAGCCACGGCTGCGTGACCCAGTTGTAGTGCGGGTAATTGTCCATGATCCACGGGGCATAGCCGTCGATCAGCGCGGTGAGGCGGCGAAACTGCGCGGTGCGCTCGGGACTGTCTGCCAGCGCGCGTGCCGCCTCGTATCCCTTGTCGTACTCGGGCAGCCGCAGCCGCGCGTCGTTCGACGTGCCGATGTTCTTGCTGTAAAGGTAGCTGTAGTACGCGTCGCCGTCCGGGATGGCGCTGATCCAGCCCAGCCCCCACATCTGCAGCTGGCCGGCTTCCGACATCTTGTTCAACTCGGGCCACTTGTTCTTCAGGAACGTGATGCGGATGCCGATTGCGTCCATGTTGCGCTTCCACAGCTCGTCGCTCGCGCGCGAAGGCGTGTCCGGCGTCGAGCCCTTGACGATCGCGAGTGGTGAGCCGTCGGGGTTCTCGCGATAGCCGTCGCCATCGCGGTCCGTGTAGCCGAACTTGTCGAGCAGCGCGCGCGCGGCGGCGGGATCGTACGCGCCCTTCGCGGTGGCCTGCGGGTCGTGGCCGAACAGGCCGGGCGGAATGGGCTGCGAAGCGGGAAGCGCGTGGCCGTTGTGCAACAGCCGGATCGCGGAATCGCGGTCGTAGCCCAGGCTCATCGCGCGGCGCAGCGCGATCTTCGCCGGCGTGTAGCCGCCGACGACCGGATCGTCCACGTTGAAAAAGAAGAAGCTGAGCGAGGGCTCGACACCGCGATGGAGCACGATGCCGCGCTTCGCGAACTCCGGTTTGAGCTTGTCGCCGTCCAACACGTTGGTGACGAGCGACGACGGCACGAGCAGGTAGTCGATGCGCCCCGTGTCGAAGGTGAGCAGCCGCGGCTGCGGCTCCTCGATGATGCTGACCTCGACGTTGCCGACGATCGGCAGCCGCTGCCCCGTCAATCCCTTCGCGATCGCCGCATCGGCCGCGTCGCCGATCGGCGGGGCCGGATAGCGCAGGTCGCGGAAATCAGGATTCGCCTCCAGGACGATCTTCTGGCCGCGCGTCCACGCCTTGAGCTTGTAGGGGCCGGTGCCGACCGGGTGTTCCATCACGCGATGCGATTCGTCCCCATACTTGTCGACCACTTCGCGCGCGACCGCCGCGAAGTTGCGCGTCGCGAGCCACCACCTGAAGCTGTATTCGGGCTGGCGGAAGCGCAGCCGCAGCGTGTAGCGATCGAGCGCCTGCAGGCCTTCGATCTTCTCGTCGTAGTCGAGCGTGCCGGCCTTGCGCGCGCGCGCCAGCGCCTCGTCGGCACCGATCAGCCGGCCCTCGAACAGGTTGACGTCGTACGAGCGCACCTTCGGATCGAGGATGCGCTTCATGCTGTAGACGTAGTCGGCGGCGGTCAGCTCGCGCTTCTTTCCGCCGAACGCCGGGTCGCTCGCGAAGTAGATGCCCGGCTTGACCTTGATCGTGTACGTGCGCCCGCCGTCGGTGATCTCGGGAAGGCCTTCCGCGGTGTTCGGGATCATCTTCACCGGCCGCGCGAAGTAGTCGTAGCGGTAGAGCGAATCGAAGATCACCCGGCAGATCGCGTCCGAGTAGTCGTCGTAGATCGCCTGCGGGTCGAAGCCGTTCTCGGCGATCGGAAACGCGACACGCAGCGTCTTCGACATGTCGGCGGCCTGCGCCGGCGCGCTCGTCGCCAGCAGCGCCGCTGCAACGAGCGCGATCGCGCGCATCACCCGCGCGCCGCGTGGAAGCGGGCGAAGCGCGCGACGCCGTCGGCGATCCGTGCGGTATCCGCGGCGAAGCACCAGCGGATGAAGCCCTCACCTTCCGGTCCGAACGCGCTGCCGGGTGCGAGACCGAGCCGCGCGTCGCGCACGAGCGCCTTGCAGTACGCGAGGCTGTCCGTGAGCCCGGCGACGCGGAAGAACACGTACATCGCTCCCGGCGGCGGCGCGACCTCGATTCCTGGCAGGCGCGCGAGCTCCGTGACCAGCACGTCACGCGCCGCCTCGAGCCGCGCGCGCGTTCGCGCGACCCACGCTTCGCCGTCGGTGACGGCGGCAACGCCCGCGCGCTGGACGAAAACCGGCGAGCACGACGTGTTGTACTCGATCAGCTTGCCGAGATCCGGCATCAGCGACGGCGGCGCGACGATCCAGCCCAGCCGGAAGCCCGTCATGCACCATGACTTGGAGAAGCTGTTCGTGCCGACGACCCGATCGTCGGCGTCGGCGAGTGCCAAAAACGACGGCGCGCAGCCGCTGCCGTCGAACACGAGGCGCTCGTAGACGTCGTCGGCGACGATCCACGTGCCCTGCCGCCGGCAATGCGCGAGGATCGCCGCCTGCGCATCGCGGCCGATCGTCCAGCCGGTCGGATTGTTCGGCGAGTTGAGCAGCAAGAGGCGCGTGTCCGGGGTGAGCGCCGCGAGCAGGCGACCGACGTCGAGCGACCATGAGTACGAGGGCCGTCCCGAGGACGAATTGCCCCGGAGCGCGAAGCGCGGAGGGAGTCCGTGCGCCGCGGAAATCGAGCGGCACGCAGACAACGTTGGCCGCGAGGATCTTCGGTATCTCCACCAGGTTCGGCCACATCGGCGTGACGACGACCACGCGGTCGCCCGGTGCGACCAGCGCTTCCACGGCCAGCATCAGCGCCGACATGCCGGACGCAGTGACGGCGATCCGGTCGGCGCCGATCGCGCCGTGCAATCGCGCAACGTAACGCGCGATCGCGTCGCGCAGCGCCGGAATGCCGAAGTTCTCCGAGTAAAACGTCTCGCCGCGCGCGAGCGATGCCGCGGCGGCTTCGCGGATGAACGCCGGCGTGATCTCGTCGGGCTCGCCGAACCAGAACGGGAGGATGTCGGCTTCGCCCATGCCGGCGTTGGCCACCTCGCGGATCTGCGATGCGACCAAGGAGCGCACGGCGGCGCGGGCGGTGGCGGAATGCGGGGCGGAATCGGGCATGACGTGTGGAAGAGGGAGTTTCGGGCCGGGAGCGGGAGCCGCCGTTATACTGTGTGCTCGCAGTCGGCGGCAACGCGATACTACGTCAACGCGCGGCTGCGGATTCGCGCTCGGCGTCGGTCCGCTTGCGCATGTCCATCCTCCTCAACATTCTCGCCATCGTCGCGTGCGGCGCAGCCGGCGCCGGCGCCGCGTACGGCGTGCTCGCGCTGCTCGACGTCCACGGCTTGGCCGGCGCCTTCATCGCCGCGCCGGTCGGCATGGTCGTCGCAAGCGCCGCATGGGCAGCGGGCGCGACGGCGCTGCGCGCTGCCGGATGGATTCGCTAGACGTGGACCGCGCCGCCATCGATGGCGTTGCCGGCACGCTGATCGACGCGTACGACCGCGCGCAGACGCTGCCGCCGATCAGCGCCACTTATGCCGACTTCGACGTCGCCGCCGCTTACGACGTGCTGCACGCGATCGAAGCCCGCCGGCGCGCGCAAGGCTGGGTGAGCTGCGGGCGCAAGATCGGCTTCACCAACCGGACGATCTGGCCGCGCTACGGCGTGTACCGGCCGATGTGGGCGCACGTGTGGACGCGCACGGTTCATCAGGCGCCCTCGGGACGCGCGACGCTTCCGCTCGCGGGCTTCGTTCAACCCCGCATCGAGCCGGAAGTCGTGTTCGGCCTCGCGGGCGCAGTCCCGGTCGACGGCGATGCGCGCACGATGCTCGCTGCGATCGAGTGGATCGCGCCGGGCTTCGAGATCGTGCAAAGCCACTTCCCCGACTGGAAGTTCACGGCGGCGGATTGCACCGCGGCGTTCGGGCTGCACGGTGCGCTCGTCGTCGGTCCGCGAACCCCGCTCGACGATGCACGCCGTGATGCGTTCGCCGCCGCGCTGCCGCTGTTCCAGCTGACGCTGTCGCACGGCAGAGCGCGTGGTCGACCGTGGCGTCGGCGCCAATGTGCTCGACAGCCCCGCGCTCGCGCTGCGCCACCTCGCGCAGGTGCTGGCCACGCAGCCGCAGTTCCCGCAGCTCGCCGCCGGCGAGATCGTGACGACCGGCACGATCACCGATGCGTGGCCGGTGGCGGCGGGGCAGACTTGGCACAGCGACTACGGCGCGCTGGGCCTTCCGGGACTCACGATCACGTTCGCCTAACCCGGGTTCGCGGTGTCGCCGCGCAGTCACAGCGTCGGCCGCGCGCCACCCGCGGCCTCGGCGACGACCACGTAGCGCAACGGGCCACCCGGTACCAGCGCGTCGAATGGATAGCACGTGACGAGCGTGAGCGTCGGCACCGGCGTGTCGCGTGGAATGCGGAGCGAGCGCACGTCGGCGACGAACACGTCGCGCACGCGATAGTGGCGGCTATCGCCGCTCGCGAGCTCGATCACGATCGGGTCACCCGGCACCACGCGCTGCAGAAAGCGGAAATGCGTGTCGCGATGTGCCGAGAGCACCGTGTTGCCGGCGGCGCCGGGCGGCGCCGATTCGTCGAGGTGCCCCGGACCCCATGCCAGCGTGCGGCCGCTGGCGCCCGCCAGCACGAACTCGTCGACGTCGAGTCCCGGCACGCGCAATCGCGCCACGGGATGCGTGTCGGCCCACGGCCACGGCTTCACCGGCGCGCCGGTCGTTGCGCTGCGCGACCATGCCCACTGCAGCAACGCCTGGCCGGCGGCGGCCTTGGCATAGATGTAGAGGCCGCTGCCGAACGCCGCGAGGCCCGCGAGTGCAAGCGCGATGATCGCCAGCGCCAGCGCACGCTGGGCCCACCGAATGCCGCCGATCGGGGAAGACTCGACCGGACGGGACGCTGGCGGTCGTCCCGCGCGCCGCCGCACGAATCTGGGTGCGTGCGGCGCGGGCTGCCCGGTCGATGGGTCCTCCCCGATCGGCGGCGAAGGTGGTCATGGCGCGCGTGCAGGTCAGGCTTCGCACGCCTGAAGCTTGATCCGCAACGAGGGCCGCAGCCTGGCCCACAGGAGCGCCGCGAGCAGCAGCGCAACGAGACCGAGCACGACGAGCAGCGGCGCGGGCGTTGCGGTCTGCGGCAGTCCGCCGAACGTCAGCCCTTCCGGGAGGTTGGTCGGCAGCGCCGTCTTCTTCCCGATGGTTCCCGCCGGCGCGCTCGGCGTGATGTCGACCGCGACGAGGCTCGTGTACGCGCTGACGAGGTGATGCTCGCAGGGCGACTGCGACGACGTCGCGCTTCACTTCGTCCGGCGGCGCGCCGTTGCGCTTCGCGTCCATCAGCGTCTCGATCCTGTCGCGCGCCCACAGCACGCCGATGCCCGGCGCGTTGCCGCTCGTCGCGAGCGCGAGCTTGGACGTCCACACCTTGCCGTTGCGCACGCCCGTCAGCGATAACTCGCCCGCCTGCTTCGCGTTCGCGAACTCGGCCGTCAGCACGATCGGCTCGCCAGCATAGAGATCGGGCAGCTTGCCCGGATAGGCGACCACGCCGCCCGGCCAAACGGCGTCGATGTCGGTCAGCACCGGGCTTTCGATCTTGCGGAAGAGCGCGGCCATCTTGTCCTTCACTTCGCGCACGTCGCCGATGAACGTGAACGTGCCGCGGCCTGCTTCGGCCGCCTTTTTCAGGAAGAACGTGTTGGGCGCAGGTCCGATGCCGATCGTGAACAGGCGCCGATCGTCGAGCCGCGACTGGATGAGCTTCAGCAGCGCATTCTCGTTGCCGACGGCGCCGTCGGTGAGGAACACGACCTGGCGCATCAACGCGTCCTGCGCGTGGCGACGACAGCGCGGCTGTCAGCGCGGGCAGCATCTCGGTGCCGCCCTGTGCGCGCAGGCCGCGGACGAACTTGCGCGCGCCTGCGAGCGTCGTGTCGTCGACCGGCATCGGCGCCGAATAAAGTGTGCGCGTGACGGAATTGAATTCGATGACGTTGAAGCGGTCGCCCGGCTGCAGGCGGTCGAGCGCGATCAGCAGGGCCTCCTTCGCCTGGTCCATCGACACGCCTTCCATCGAGCCCGACGTGTCGACGATGTACGTGATTTCACGCGGCGTGCGCACTACGGCTCGATGCGTCGGCGGCGGGCGGCAGCACCATCAGGAGCGCGAACTTGCGGCCGTCGCGCTGCTCGGTAAGAAGCGCTGCGCCCGGCGCGCTGCCGACGTCCGGCGTCCACACCAGCTCGAAGTCGCGCGCGGCGGGAACGACGCCGTCGGCGAGCGTCACGTGGAAGCGGTTGTCGCCGCGATCCTCGATGCGCACCGCGTGATATGGGCTCGTCAGCTTCGCGAGCGGGAAGCCGGCGTCGAGATCGATGTCGAGCGACACCGGGTTGATGGCACCGGCGCCCGGCACGACGACGGGTGGGGTGATGCGGTCGGCGTCGGGAACGGCGTCGGTCGCAGGCGCGGTTCCGGTGCCGGCGTGGCGCGGCTTCCTGATCATCGCCGTCGGCGATGGGCGTTCCCGGGATGTAGCGCGGCGTGATCGCCATCGGAAAGCGCAACGCGAAGCTCCCGGCGTCGTAGGTCAGCGTCTGCTGGTATTCGAGGCCGACAACGATCTCCTCGGAGGGCCCGATGTGCGCGACGTTCGTCGTGAACATGTTCGGCCGCTCCTGCTCGACGAGCGTCGCCTTCTTCCCTTCGGCCTTTGCCGCCTCGTAGGTGCGCCGCGCCTCGATGCGCTCCTTGATCTGGCCCTGGATGACGCGCTCGCCGACGCGCATGTCGAGATGATCGACCGCGGCCTTCTCGGGCAGCGGAAACACATAGACGCCTTCGCGCCAATCCGTCGTCGGATTGACGAAGCGCTGCGTGACGCGCACGCGCGCCGTCATTCCGGAGACATCCATGTGCACGTCGGTGAAGACGAGCGGCGCAGTCACGTCGACGCCGGCGGCGTCGCGCAGCAACAGCGTGCCTTGCCTGATCTCGCCACCGCCGGTCGCCGCGCTGGCCTGCGTCGCGACGATGAACACGGCGAGGCCGAGCACGACGCTGACGAACGTCCCCGTCACCACGCTCTCGAGCAGCAGCCGCCCGAATCCGCGCCATGCGCGCCCGTCGAGTCTCGTTGCCGCCATCTGCCCCGCCTGTGCCATGACCATCGCTCCCGCGTTTTCGAGCCGGCGGCGGGGTGGGTACTCGGGACGACGGCCGCCGGCGTTGCATCGCCCCGGTTGCCAGTAAAGGCCGGGAAGAGGGCGGCAGCGGGCGCGAAAAGCGGCGTGGTGGCGATCAATTGTGGCAAACCGATGGCAGGCCCCGGGACCGCCGCGGGCGCGAATTGCGCTGCGGTATAGTCGGTCGCGTCGCTTTTTCGCACCGGAAATCGCCTTGAGCCGTCGCATCGCCCTGGTCGAAGACGAGCCCGCGCTCGCCGCCAACGTCGCCGACGCGCTGCGTCGCCAGGGTTACGACGTCGCGACGTACGGCAATCGCGCGGACGCGCTTGCGGCACTCAGGTCGCGCTTGCCCGATCTCGCGCTGATCGACATCGGCCTGCCCGACGACATCGACGGAGGCTTCACGCTGTGCCGCGAATTGCGGGCGCTGTCGGCCACGCTGCCGATCGTGTTCCTGTCGGCGCGCGATTCCGATTTCGACGTCGTCGCGGGATTGCGCCTTGGCGCCGACGACTATGTGACCAAGGACACGAGCCTGCCGCACTTGCAGGCACGCATCGCGGCGCTGTTTCGCCGCAGCGACTTGCTCGCGTTGCCGCCGGCGTCCGAAGACGTGATCGAGCGCGGGCCGCTCAAGCTCGACGTCAAGCGCTTCACCGCCGACTGGAACGGCAAGCGTGTCGGCCTCACGCTGACCGAGTTCTGGATGGTGCACGCGCTCGCGCGCTTTCCCGGCCACGTCAAGGATCGCGAGAGCCTGATGCGCGACGCTTCCATCGTCGTCGACGACAGCACGATCACGTCGCACGTGAAGCGCATCCGGCGCAAGTTCCAGACGGTCGACGGCGCATTCGACCGCATCGCGACGGTCTACGGCATCGGTTATCGCTGGGATCCGGACAGGTGACGACCCCCACGCTCACTGCGTTCGCTGCCCCCAAAGGGGGAGCAGACGCCTCGCGCTTGGGACGGCCCGGCGCGAGGCTGACCCATGCGCATCGCCCTCGGCATCCGCGCGCAGCTTCTGCTCGTGCTGCTCGTGTTCCTCGCGCTGCCGTGGCTCGGGTACGAATACGTGCGCGAGCTGGAGCGCTTCCTTCGCGACGCGCAGGAGCGCGCGCTGGCAAGTACGGCGCAGGCAGTGGCGATCGCGCTCCACGACCGGCCGCGATTGTTTGCGGCCGCGCTCGACCCGATCGCGTCGTTCGCGCGCGATCGCGCGAACGAGAGCAGCGATCCCGCGCTGCCGCCGTCGGCGTCGCCCGAGATCGCCCAGATCCTGCAGGGCCTGTCGCGGACGACGGCGCGCATCTGGGTCATCGACCGCGACGGCGGCGTCTTCGCGCGTGTGGGATCGCTGAAGCGCCCCGCCGACGACGGCGCGGATGAAGGCGCGCGCGGATGGCAGGTGGCGGTACTGGCGATCACGCATCCGCTGTATCGCATGATCCTGAAGCAGCCGACGGAAGACTTCAGCGACGATGCGGTCACTGCAGGGCCGCCGCGCGGCCGCGATGTCGAAGGCGCGCTGTCGGGCATCCTGACGACCGAGCGCCGCAGCACCGCCGATGGCCGCGCGCAGATCGTCTCGGCGGCGCATCCGATCTGGCTCGGTGACCAGGTGCGCGGCGTCGTCGTCGTCGAGGAGACCGGCAATCGCGTGCTTGCCGAGCGCAACCGCGCGTTCGAGCGGTTGTTCAACATCGTGCTCGCGGTGCTCCTGATCGGCTCGGTGGCGCTCACGCTGTTTGCGTCCCGGCTCGCGTCGCGCATCAGGCGCTTGCGCGACGACGCCGAGCACGCGATCGACGCGCAGGGCCGCGTGCGCGCACCGCTCGCGAGCTCCGCCGCGGGCGACGAGATCGGCGACCTGTCGCGCAGCTTCGCGAGCGTGCTCGCGCGCCTGTCCGACTACGCGAGCTACCAGGCGAAGATGGCGAGCCGCCTGTCGCACGAGTTGCGCACGCCGGTCGCCGTGGTGCGCAGCTCGCTCGAGAATCTCAAGGCGGCGCCGTTCGATCCGGACGCACGCGTCTACATCGACCGCGCGCAGGGTGGCCTCGACCGCCTCACGGCGATCCTCGCGCGGATGACCGAGGCAACGCGGCTCGAGCAGGCGCTCGGGGATGTTGAGCGCGAGCGCTTCGATGCGTCGCGTGTGATCGCCGGCTGTGTCGAGGGATATCGGCTCGCGTATCCGCGCGCGACATTCGCGCTATCGCTGCCGGACGGCGAAATCGCGTTGTCCGGCGCGCCCGAGCTCTACGCGCAGATGCTCGACAAGCTGGTCGAGAACGCAGTCGAGTTCTCGACCGGCGGCGAGATCGACGTCCGGCTCGCGCGCGACGGCAACGTCGCGGAACTTGCGATTGCCAACGAAGGCCCGCCGCTGCCGGCGGGCATGGAGGACCGCCTGTTCGAATCGATGGTGTCGGTGCGCGACAGCGGCGCCGCCGACGGCCCGCATCTGGGGCTCGGGCTCTACATCGTGCGGTTGATCGCGCAGTTCCACGGCGGCACGGCGACGGCGGCGAATCGGAGCGACCCGCCGGGCGTATCGGTCAGCATCCGCGTGCCGCTCGCCCCCTGACGTCATCGCGAGCTGCGCTCGGCATGGCAATGCTAGCGCCGCTTCGGTGGCGTTGGCGGCGGCGCCTGCATCCCCAGTTCGTTCACCAGGAACGCATACACGTCGGCTTCCTCGGCGATGCGCGTCGCCAGCGCGGTGCCGATGCCGTGTCCCGCCGCCGCGTCGGTGCGCAGCAGGATCGGCCGCGCCGAACCCGTCGCGGCCTGCAGCCGCGCCGTCATCTTGCGCGATTCGTGCGGCGCGACGCGGCCGTCGTTGTCGCCTGCGGTCAGCAGCACCGCCGGATACGCGACGCCGTCGCGTACGTTCAGGTACGGCGAATAGGCGTAGAGCGCCCTGAACTGGTCCGGGTCCTTGACGGTGCCGAACTCGGTGACGTTGAACGCGCCATTCGGTTGCGTTTCCCAGCGCAGCGCATCGTACATGCCCACCTGCGTCACTACGGCGCGGATGAGCTCCGGATGCTGCGTGATCATCGCGCCCATCAGCAGCCCGCCGTTGCTGCCACCCATGATCGCGAGCTTGTCGGGCCGCGTGTATTTCCGGTCGACGAGGAAGCCCGCGCACGCGGCGAAATCGTCGAACACGTTCTGCTTCTTCGTCAGGTTGCCCGCGAGGTGCCACGGCTCGCCGTATTCGCCGCCGCCGCGTACGTTGGCGACGGCATACGCTCCGCCCCAGTCGAGCCAGAAGCGCGTGAGCGGCGAGAAATAGGGCTCCATGCTGATCCCGTAGCCGCCGTAGCCGTACAGCAGCAGGGGCTGGCTGCCGTCCCGTGGCGCGCCCTTGCGCTGGACCACGGTGAGCGGCACACGCGTGCCATCTTTCGACATCGGCGAACTCGCGCGTGACGACGGCGTCCGCGAGATCGAAATCCGGCTTGCCGATGAGTTGCGTGCGGACCAGACGATTGCGCCGCGCCTCGTAACGCGCCAGCGAAGGCGGGTCGACGTAGCTGGTCGTGCGCACGAGGACGTCGTCTTCGTCGAGCCGGGTCGAGACGTGCGTGTCCGAAACGGGCGGCGCAGGCAGCTGCCCCACGCGGCGGCCGTCCAGCGCGAAGATGTGCACCGTGGAGGGCCCGCCGATTCGATACGTGACGTAGAGCCGCGTGCGCGTCGCGATGACGCTCTCGGCCGGCACCGTGCCCTCGGGCACGACGAGGCGCGCGTTCGCGAGCGCGGGTCGCGCCAGCGGGATCGCGACGATGCGGCCGAGCGGGGCGTCCTTCACCGTGAGTGCGTACAGGTTGCCGTCGTCGCCGAAGACGACCCGCTTGACCGCGTCCTTGAAGCCCGCGATCTCGGTCCAGCGGCCGTCCGGCGTGCGCAGGTGGTAGGCGAACTCGCCGCCGTCGCCGTTCGCCACGCTCGCGAGCAGATGGCGGCCGTCCTGGCTGGCGTGAAGCTCGGTCTCCGCGATCCGCGGAAAGTCCTTGCCGATCGCATATCGATCGCTCGCCGTCGGCGTGCCCAGCGCGTGAAACCAGACCTGCTGATGGAAATGACGGTCTTCGGCGGGCCGCTCGTTGCCTTGCGGATAACGCGTGTAGAAAAACCCGCGGCTGTCGGCTGCCCATTCGACGCTGCCGCCAGCGGTGGGAAACGTCACGCCCGGCACGACGTCCGGCAGCCGCTTGCCGGTGGCGACATCGAAGACATGCGCGGTGCCGTCCTCGCTGCCGTCCTTCGACAGCGACACGACGACGTGCCTTCCATCGTGCGAGGGCCGGTAGAAATCGATCGTCGTGCGGCCGGAAGGATCGAGCGCGACGGGATCGAGCACCGTGCGCTCGCTCGACACGACGCCTGTCGGCTTCAACACTACGAGCATGGGCTGCGCGCGCGGCGGCTGGCGCTTGAAGGCGAAGAGCTGCTTGCGATACTGGAACCCGTAGCGCGCGACAGGCTCCGATTGCAGCAATTTACCGATGCGTTCCGCGACCGCGGCGCGCGCCGGCAGCGCGTCGAGCCAGCGGCGCGTGAGCGCGTTCTGCGCAGTGAGCCATTCGGTGACCTTGGCCGTGGAGTCGTTCTCCAGCCAGCGGTACGGGTCAGACACCGTGACATCGTGGTACGTCTCCGCCACCGGGATCAGCGCAGTCTCCGGGTAGGCGGGCTTGCCCGCGTGCGCGGCGGCGGCAATCACGGCGGAGAGCAGGACGGCGGCGAGGGCGTGGAGGCGTGGGGGCATGGCAAGCGTCAAATGTTACGCGCATCGCACGAACGCGTAGGCGCGCTGCGCTTCGTAGATAATGCCGGCTGTCGCAATACTCATCGCTGGCTCATGAGCTTCTTCGCAACGCACCCGGCGCTCACGGCTGCCGTCCTGCTGACGTTCTCGAACCTGTTCATGACGTTCGCGTGGTACGGCCATCTGCGCAACCTGCAGGACAAGCCGTGGTGGATCGCCGCGCTCATCTCCTGGTTCATCGCGCTGTTCGAGTACCTGCTGCAGGTTCCCGCGAATCGCATCGGCTTCACGGTGCTGTCGCTCGGCCAGCTCAAGATCATGCAGGAGGTGATCACGCTCGCGCTGTTCGTGCCGTTCGCGGTCGTGTACATGGGCCAGCCGCTCAAGCTCGACTACCTGTGGGCCGGCCTGTGCCTGCTCGGCGCGGTCTATTTCACGTTTCGCGGTTGATCGGGATGGCGCCGCTGCCGTTCGCCTCGATCTACTTCGTCTTCGCCGCCGGCTATTTCATGTCGTACGCGTTTCGCGTCGTCAACGCCGTGATGGCGCCCGACCTGACGCGCGATCTGTCGCTTCACCCGTCGTCGCTCGGCCTGCTCACCAGCACTTATCTGCTCGCGTTCGGGTTGATGCAGCTTCCCGCGGGGATCCTGCTCGACCGCTACGGTCCCCGTCGCGTCGAGCCGGTGCTGCTCGCGATCGCGGGCATCGGCGCCATCGCGTTCGGGCTCGCCGAGTCGCTGACCGGCCTCGTGGTCGCGCGCGCACTGATCGGCGTCGGCGTTTCGGTGTGCCTGATGGCGCCGCTGAAGGCGCTGGCGATGTGGTATCCGCCGGAGCGCCAGGCGCCGTTCGCGGGGTGGATCATGGTCGCCGGTTCGCTCGGCGCGCTGGTCGCAACCATTCCGCTCGAATTCGCGCTGCGCGTCACCACGTGGCGAACGATCTTCATCGCGCTCGGGGTGGTGACGGTCGTCGCCGGACTGGCGATCGCCTGGCGCGTGCCCGACATGCCGCGGCCGAAGCACGCGCCGAGTCTTGCGTCGCAATGGGCCGGCGTGATGCAGGTGGTGCGGCATCCGCGCTTCTGGTGGCTGGCGCCGATCGGCGCCGCCGGCATGGGAACGTTCATGGCGATCCAGGGCCTCTGGGCCGTTCCGTGGATGATGGACGTCGACGGCATGACGCGCGCGGATGCGGCCGACCGGCTCTTCGCGCTCGGCGTCGTCGTGCTGGTGGGCTATGTCGCGCTCGGGATGTTCTCGGCGCAGCTCACGCGCCGCGGCATCACGCCGGCGCACCTCTACGGCACCGGTTTCGGTGTTCACACGCTCGCGCTCGCGGCGATCGTCGCCAACGTGCCGGGCAGCTATCTCTGGTGGGCGCTCTACGGGCTCGGCGCGGCGGTCAACATCCTCGCGTTCACCCTGCTGGGCCAGGGCTTCCCGAAGGAGCTCGCCGCGCGCGCCAACACGACGCTCAACCTCATGATGTTCGGTGCGAGCTTCGTCGCGCAATGGGGTATCGGCATCATCGCCGAACGCGTGCGCAGCGCGGGCGATGCGCCGGGCACGAGCGGTCTCGCGACGGCGTTCACGATCGTGCTGGCGCTCGATGTGGCCGGCATGCTCTGGTTCGCGCGCGGATGGCGCCGCCAGATGGCCCCGGTTCCTGCGGCGATCAGCGCCTGACGCGATCGTTCATCGTGCATCTTCATATCCTCGGCATCTGCGGCACGTTCATGGGCGGTATCGCTGCCATCGCGCAAGCCGCCGGCCATCGCGTCAGCGGCTGCGACGCGAACGTCTATCCGCCGATGTCGACGCAGCTCGAGGCGCTCGGCATCGCGCTGACCGAGGGCTTCGACGCGACGCAATTGCAGGGCGTCGCGAAGGACGCCGACGTGTTCGTCGTCGGCAACGTCGTCTCGCGCGGCAACCCGCTGATGGAGGCGATCCTCGATGCCGGCCTCTCGTACGTCTCCGGTCCGCAATGGCTCTACGAAAACGTGCTGCGCGAGCGCTTCGTGCTCGCGGTCGCCGGCACGCACGGCAAGACGACGACGACGGCGATGCTCGCGTGGATCCTCGATCAGGCCGGGTTGCAGCCGGGCTTTCTCATCGGCGGCGTGCCGGTGGGCTTCGGCGTGTCGGCACGGCACAGCCCGTCGTCGTTCTTCGTCATCGAGGCGGACGAGTACGACACGGCGTTCTTCGACAAGCGCTCGAAGTTCGTGCACTACCGGCCGCGCACCGCGATCCTCAACAACCTCGAATACGATCACGCGGACATCTTCGCGGACCTGGCCGCGATCGAGACGCAGTTCCATCATCTGGTGCGCACGGTGCCGGGCAGCGGACGGCTCATCGTCAACGGCGGCGACGCGAGCCTGGCGCGCGTCCTCGCGCGCGGATGCTGGAGCGAGGTCGAGCGCTTCGGCGTGGCCGAAGTTCCGGGCACCGGGCCGGGTTGGACGATCGCCGTGGACGGCGCCATCCAGTTGGGCGGCGCGCCGCAGGGGACGCTGCGCTTCGCGGAGCTCGGCAGGCACAACCAGCTGAACGCGCTCGCGGCGATCGCCGCCGCGCGCCATGCCGGCGTGCCGGTACGCGAAAGCCTGGCGGCGCTCGCGACGTTCGGCGGCGTGAAGCGGCGGCTGGAATTGCGCGGCACGGTGCGCGGCGTCACGGTCTACGACGACTTCGCGCATCACCCGACGGCGATCGCAACGACGATCGATGGGCTGCGGCGAAAAGTCGGCAGCGCGCGGATCCTCGCGGTGCTGGAGCCGCGCTCGAACACGATGAAGCTCGGCACGATGAAGGCGGCGCTATCCGACAGCCTGCGCGCGGCCGATCGCGTGTTCTGTTATTCGGGCAATCTCGGCTGGGACGCCGCCGCTGCGCTGGCGCCGCTCGGCGCGAACGCGCGAGTTCACGAAGACCTCGCGGCGCTGGTCGACGCCGATCGCGGCCGATGCGCGCGCCGGCGATCACGTGCTGGTGATGAGCAATGGCGGCTTCGGCGGCTTCCACGACAAGCTGCTGGCGCGGCTCGCGCGGATGACCGATGAGCACCGCCGGGACGGTTATCTATCTTCATGGCTTCCGCTCATCGTCGCAGGGCATCAAGGCGAAGGCTCTGCGCGCGGCGGTCGACGTGCTGCCGCCGCACGAGCGTCCGGCGCTCTGGGTGCCCGACCTGCCGCATCGGCCCGCCGCCGCGATCGCCTGCGTTGCGCAGCACGTCGAAGCAAGCGGCGACGGCGCGCGCACGACGTTCGTCGGCAGCTCGCTCGGCGGCTACTATGCGACGCACCTTGCCGAGCGCTACAGTGCGCGCGCCGTCCTGATCAATCCGGCGATACGCCCATACGATGACCTCAAGCCCTATCGCGGGACGCAGGTGAACATGTACTCGGGCGAGACGTTCGAAGTCAGCGACGCGCATTTCGACGAGCTGCGGCAGCTCGAGGTTGCACGCATCACGCGCCCCGGACGGTATCTGTTGCTCGCCGAGACGGATGATGAGGTCCTCGACTATCGCCAGGCGGTCGCGTTCTACGGCGGCGCGTGGCAATTCGTGCAGGGCGGCGGCGATCACAGCTATCAGGGCTTCATCGCGCAGATCCCGGTCATCCTGCGGTTCGCCGCCGCGGCAGTCGCCGGCGGGGCGTTCGCAACGTGACGACGGTGGAATTCGACACGGCGATCGTCGGCGGCGGACTGGTGGGCGCCGCGATCGCCTACGGCATGCGCGCGCTCGGCGACGCTCTCGTCGTCCTCGATGAAGGCGACCGTGCGCATCGCGCGGCGCGCGGCAACTTCGGGCTGATCTGGGTGCAGGGCAAGGGGCTCGGGCATGCCAGGTTACGGCGCGTGGACGCAACGCTCGGCGGGCGAATGGCCGCGGCTTGCCGCCGATCTGCGCGAGCAGACCGGCATCGACGTCGCGCTGCGCCAGCCCGGCGGCGTGCACCTGTGCATGAGCGAGCGGGAGCTCGACGCGCGGCGAGCGCATCTGCAGGCGCTGGCGGCGCAGCCGGGCTTCGCGCGCTGCGACGTCGAGGTGCTCGATCGCGCGGCACTGGCGAAACGTCTTCCGGGCCTGGGCGACGCTGTCGTCGGCGGAACCTGTTGCGCGCTCGACGGCGACTGCAACCCCCTGCAATTGCTGCGTGCGCTGCATATGGCACTGCATGCAGCGCACTGCCAATACCGGCCCGGCGCGGCCGTCGATGCGATCGAGCCGATCGGCGATCGCTTCCTGCTGCGCACGCGCGATGGGGTCGTCGCGGCGCGGCGCGTCGTCCTTGCCGCCGGCCTCGCGAACGCGCGCCTGGCGCCGCAGGTGGGTCTGGCAGCGCCGGTGCGCGCGAACAAGGGACAGATCATCGTGCTGGAACGCGTGCAGCCTTTTCTTCCAATGCCGATCGAGACGCTGCGCCAGACCGACGACGGCACCGTGATGATCGGCGATTCGCAGCAGGACGCCGACGACGAGGCGCTCGATCCGGCTGTACTGGCCGCAATGGCGAAGCGTGCGGTGGCCGCGTTCCCGGGCTTGGCCGGCATGCGCGTCATCCGTGCTTGGGCGGCGCTGCGCGTGATGTCGCCCGACGGCTTTCCAATCTATGCACAATCGCGCGCGCATCCCGGCGCGTTCGTCGCCACTTGCCACAGTGGCGTCACGCTGGCCGCCGTCCACGCGCACGTGCTGGCGCCGGCTTTCGCCGCCGGCGAGGTGCCGCAGGCCTGCGCCGATTTCACGCCGGAGCGTTTCGATGTTCGCGCGGCCGCCTGATCCCGACGCCGGGGCCGCGGTGTCGATCACGATCGACGGCGCGCCATTCGACGCGCGCGCCGGCGACACCGTTGCGGCTGCGCTGCTCGCCGCGGGCGTTACGACCTTTCGCACCACGCCCGTCAGCGCCGCGCCGCGCGGTCCCTATTGCCTCATGGGGACATGCTTCGATTGCCTGGTCGACATCGACGGCCAGCCCAACCGCCAGGCGTGCCTGACGCGTGTTGCGCCCGGCATGCAGATCGCGACGCAGCACGGCGCAGCGCGCGTCGCGTCGCATCCACCATGACGATCGACGTCGCCGTCGTCGGCGCCGGCCCTGCGGGACTCGCGGCGGCGACGCGTTGCGCGCGCCTCGGCCTCGCGACGACGCTGTTCGACGAGAATTCCGCGCCCGGGGGACAGATCTACCGGGGCATCACCGAAGCGCCCGCCGAGCGCGTCGCGCTGCTCGGCGCCGATTACGCGCGCGGCGCGGCACTCGTCGACGCATTCCGCGCGACGACGGCGGCGTATGTGCCGGCTGCGTCGGTGTGGTCGGCGCGAGCGCTTCCCAATGCGACGATCGAGCTCGGCGTATCCACTCGGGGGGCCGGCGTAAGCGGGCCAACGCCGACGACACACATCGTTCGCGCGCGCGCAGCCATTCTCGCGACGGGCGCACAGGAGCGGCCGTTTCCGATTCCTGGTTGGACGCTGCCCGGCGTGATGAGCGTCGGCGGCGCGCAGATCCTGCTGAAGACCGCGGGTCTCGTGCCGCAGGGTCGGGTCGTCATTGCCGGCAGCGGACCGCTGCTCTGGCTTGCTGCGGGACAGCTGATGGACGCCGGCGCGACGATCGACGCACTGGTCGAAACGGTGCCGCGCGGCCGGCTGCGCGAAGCGCTCGCGCATGCGCCTGCGTTCATGATGTCGCCGTATTTTCGGAAGGGTCTCGATCTCGCGCGGCGCGTGCGGCGGCGCACGCGTGTCGTTGAGTTCGTCGAGTCGCTCGCCGCGACCGGCACGGCGCATGTCGAAGCGCTGCGTTACGCGGTGGACGGCAAGGCGCATGAGCTCGCGGTCGATCACTTGCTGCTGCATCAGGGCGTCGTTCCCTCCGTCGATCTCGCGGGCGCAGCCGGCTGTGTGCTGCGGTGGAACGACCTGCACGCCTGCAACGAACCCGCGGTAGACGAGTGGGGCGGCACGACCGTTGCCTCGCTGTTCGTCGCGGGCGACGGTGGCGGCATCGCGGGTGCGGACGCCGCGGCCGCACGCGGCACGCTGACGGCGCTCGCAGTGGCGAACGCGCTCGGCCGCATCGATCATCGCGATCGCGATCGCGAGGCGGCGCCGTTGCGGCGAACGCTGGCCGACGCGCAGCGCGGGCGGCGCTTCTTCGACGTGCTGTATCGACCCGCCGACTCGTTCCGGGTTCCGACGGGGGATACGCTGGCGTGTCGCTGCGAGGAAGTGACCGCGGGCGAGATCGTCGACGCGGTGCGCGCGGGGTGCACGGGCCCGAACCAGGCGAAGGCCTGGTTGCGCTGCGGCATGGGA
This sequence comes from uncultured beta proteobacterium, assembly GCA_963851465.1. Taxonomy (GTDB): domain Bacteria; phylum Pseudomonadota; class Gammaproteobacteria; order Burkholderiales; family Casimicrobiaceae; genus VBCG01. The sequence continues at coordinate 667,153 of CAWKPJ010000001.1, read as the reverse complement.
CCCTGCCAGGGACGCAATTGCGCGCTGACCGTGACCGAGCTCATTGCGCAGGCGCGCGGCGTGTCGCCCGGCGAAGTCGGCACGTTTCGACACCGTTTCCCGGTCAAGCCCCTGACCCTGGCCGAGCTCGCTTCGGTGCCCACGACGCCCGGAGCGAACGCGGCCGTAGTCCGCGAATGACGCCGCGGGCATGGGGTATGCTTGCACCATGAACAGGCGAAATCGACCTCGCTGACGTCTACCCGCCGGCACGAGCGGCCACGAGCCGCCCTCGGCGCCGATGTCCGGTCGTTCGCGCACTCGAGCGCGCTTCGCCGGATCCCTCCTACGAGGAGCGAGACCATGAGCAGTTCCGGGACGCAGACGCTTTCCGACGCCACCGCCGACCTGATCGCCCGGGAGCGCGCGTATGGCGCGCGCAACTACGAGCCGCTGCCGGTCGTCCTGTCGAAAGGCGAAGGCTGCTGGGTCACCGACGTCGACGGACGGCGCTATCTCGACCTGATGAGCGCCTATTCGGCGGTGAGCTTTGGCCACGCGCATCCGCGCATCGTCGGTGCATTGGTGGCGCAAGCGCAGAAGCTCGGCGTGACGTCACGTGCGTACTACAACGATCAGTTCCCGGCGCTTTGCGAGCGGCTCGCCAAGCTCGCGCGAATGGATCGCGTGCTGCCGGCCAATGGCGGCGCCGAGGCCGTCGAGACCGCGCTCAAGGCCGCGCGCAAATGGGGTCACAAGGTCAAGGGGATCCCCGACGGCCGCGCGGAGATCATCGCGTGCCGCGGCAATTTTCACGGCCGCACGATCGCCATCGTCGGGCTGTCGACCGAGCCGCAGTATCGCGACGGCTTCGGACCGTTCCCGCCCGGGCTGTCGACGGTGCCCTACGGCGACGCCGATGCGCTCGCCCGCGCGATCACGCCGAACACGGCGGCTTTTCTCGTCGAGCCCGTGCAGGGTGAAGGCGGCATCGTCATTCCGCCGCCCGGCTACCTGAAGCGCGTCGCGCAGATCTGCCGTGACCGCAACGTGCTCCTGATCTGCGACGAGGTCCAGACAGGGCTCGGCCGCACCGGCTATTTCCTCGGCTGCGAGCACGAGGGCGTGGCGCCCGACGGCGTGATCCTCGGCAAGGCGCTGGGCGGCGGCTTGCTGCCGGTGTCGGCATTCGTCGCCACCGAGAACGTGATGCAGGTGTTCCGCCCCGGCGACCACGGCAACACGTTCGGCGGCAATCCGCTCGCCGCGGCGGTCGCGATGGCGTCCCTCGACGTCCTGTTCGACGAAAAGCTGATCGAGCGCTCGGCCGAGCAGGGCGCTTGGCTCAAGGACGAGCTCGCGGGCCTGACCGGACGCATCGTGTCGGACGTCCGCGGGCGCGGCCTCTTCATCGGCGTCGAGATCGACCCGGTGCGGGCGAGCGCGCGCGAAGTTGTCGATCGGCTGCTGGCGCGCGGCATCCTGTCGAAGGATACGCATGACACGGTGGTGCGCATCGCGCCGCCGCTCTGCATTGGCCGCGACGACCTCGCGTGGGCGGTGGGCGAAATTCGCGCCGTCGTGGGCGAGCTCGAACGCGACCGGAAGCGCGCGGCGTGATGAGAACCGGCGGGGCGTCGATAACCCAAACAGGGAGGCACAATGAACGCGAGGACGAACTGGGTGGCGCGGCGTGTCGCTGTCGCCGGCGGCGTGCTGGCGCTTGCAATGGCGCCGGCGGCGCTGGCGCAGGGCGCGGACGACCTCTACGAGGTCACCGTCAGGATGGAAATGGTCGGCATGCCGATGCAGATGCCCGCGATGACGCAACGCTCGTGCGTGAAGAAAGGCGCCAGCGACGCCGATGCGGTGCCGCACCAGGACAACTGCAACGTGACCAACGCGAGGCGCGACGGCAACAAAGTGACGTTCTCGATGGTCTGTACCGGGCGCGACGCGATGACCGGCAACGGCGAGATGACTTACGCGGGCGACGGTTACGCGGGCACGATCCGTCTCAAGGGCAAGATGGAAGGGCAGGACATGGAGATGACGCAGGCCATCACGGGGCGGCGCGTCGGCGCCTGTACCGCACGCTGACGACCGCCGGGCGGGCCGTAGCGCGCCGTATACTTCCAAGTATGGCGGCGCACGACCCTTCCGAGCAGCTCGTCGTCGCGATCAGTTCGCGCGCGTTGTTCGACTTCGAGGAGGAGAACGCGGTCTTCGAATCGGCCGACGACCGCGCGTACATGCGATTGCAGCTGGAGCGGCTCGAGCAGGCGGCGAAGCCGGGCGTCGCATACCGGCTCGTGCAGAAACTGGAGGCGTTCAACGCCGACGGTGTCAAGCGCGTCGACGTCGTCATCCTGTCGCGCAACGATCCCGTATCGGGCCTGCGCGTGTTTCGTTCGGTGCAGCGCGCGCAGCTCGGCATCGAGCGCGCCGTGTTCACGCGCGGGCGTGCGCCGTTCTCGTATCTCGAACCGCTGAAGGCCAACCTGTTCCTGTCCGCGAACGCCGACGATGTACGCGCGGCGCTCGTTGCCGGTTTCCCCGCCGCGCTCGTGTACACGCAGACCGCGCGGGCAGATCCGCATCCCGACGAGGTGCGCATCGCCTTCGACGGCGACGCCGTGCTGTTCGCCGACGAAGCGGAACGAGTGTTCCATCAGCACGGCCTTGACGCCTTCCAGTCGCACGAAGCCGACCACGCGACGCGGCCGCTCCCGCCCGGCCCGTTCAAGCCGCTGCTCGAAGCGCTGCATCGACTCCAGCGCGTCGACGCAACGGGCGCGGTGCCGATGAAGCTCCGTACTGCGCTCGTCACCGCCCGCAGCGCGCCTGCGCACGAGCGCGCGATCCGCACGCTGATGGACTGGCACATCGACGTCGACGAGGCGATGTTCCTGGGCGGGCTCGCCAAGGGCCCGTTCCTGCGCGAGTTCGAGCCCGATTTCTATTTCGACGACCAGACCCGCCACGTCGAGTCGGCGTCCCTTCACGTTCCCGCGGGCCACGTCCCGCACGGCATCGCCAACGAGTAGCGCCGCACATCATGTCCGCACATCGCCATCTGCTTTCGTTCGTCGCCGCCGCGCTCCTCGCGCTGCCGGCTGCCGCCCTCGCCGAGGACTACAAGATCGGCGTGATCAACACCGACCGCATCCTGCGCGAGTCGTTGCCCGCGAAGGACGCCGCGAAGAAGATCGAGCAGGAGTTCCAGGCGCGCGAAGCCGCGCTCGGCAAGCTGGACCGCGAGTGGCGGGACATGACGGCGAAGCTCGACCGCGAAGGTGCGACGATGTCGCCGGCCGATCGTACGACGCTGCAGCGCGACGTCGAGACGCGCGGCCGCGACCTCGAGCGCACGCGCCGGCAGCTTGGCGACGATCTCAAGGGGCGCCAGTTCGACGAGATGAACAGGATCAAGGAGCGGCTCGACGCCGTCCTGACCAAGCTCGCCAAGGACCAGGGCTACGACCTGATCCTGCAGGACGGCCTGTTCGTCCGCCGCTCCGTCGACATCACCGACGCCGTGATCAAGGCTCTCGACTCGAGCAAGTAGAGTCTGAATCACTCTGCGCGGTTCTTTCCCACCCGCTCATGTGGGACGGTGGCAGTTTTGACATGGTATCGACTGCACTAGGTCGTACTAAACGCAAAGCGGCCGATGATCGGTAAGGCTTTTCTCCCAGCCCCGATCTAGAATTTTGAATGCACGACGCTTTGTTTCCCGTCTTGTTTAGGTTCTCTACTTCTTGTTAGGCATGCCTGTGCCGTTCATCGACGACGTTGCGCAAGCGTTCCTTCCTTGGCTGCTCCGCGCAACCGAGGTGGCGGCGCGTGCCATTGCATCAACCATTGGGGCTCGTGACCCAAAGAAGGAACGCCTGATTCAGTTTCTAGGTTTTGTGCTCGTGGTTTGTCCCCTTATCCTCTTGGCGCTGTCCGCGTTGGTTTGGGGGGGGCGGTGACCTTGGCGCACGCAATTGCGGCGCGCATCTAGCATGCCTAACCGGCGTTCAACCGGACTCCCCGCCGGCGGGGCTTGAAGCCCTGCCTCGCAGCGGTGGTGGCGGGTAGCCGGTTAACTTCAATTCGTTAGGCGCCACAGTCCGAGCACGTTGGTGCGCGTCTATCAGCAACTGAAAGGGAGGCCCAACGGTGATACATGGAAGCTGCCTCTGCGGTGCAGTGAAGCTCGAAATCCAAGAGCCACTCGAGCATGCGCCGGAAGCCTGTCACTGTTCGCAGTGCAGGAAGCACACTGGAAATTACTGGACAGGCATCAACATTCGCCGGACCTCCCTCAAGATCCAAGGCGCAGAGTTGGTCAAGTGGTACCAGTCGTCTGAGAAGGTTCAGCGTGGATCCTGTGCGAGCTGCGGCTCTACGTTGTTCTGGAGCCCGACCATCGAGGGATACAAGTGGACAGCCGTCGCAATGGGTTGCATCGACACGCCGCTAAACCTGAAGGTGTCCAAGCACACTTTTGTTGGAGATAAAGGGGGCTACTACGAAATCAATGACGATGCTCCTCAAAGCCATGGGTTCTGACGAGAGACGCAACAAGAACCTCGTCCACGCGGTCGGGATGCCGCTCCTAACCCTACTGTCTCCATTGCGAGGGGACGCTCGGCCGGCCTACGCGCCTCCAAGCGCCACCTCATGTCAAACTTTAGGCGTCATGCAGCAATGGGAGGAGCCGTGAATCTCTGGGCCATACTTTTCGCCGCAGTATGACCTTTCTGCTGGGCGGTTAGTGGTACTCTGCGGTGCCAGCTCGTTTGGTCGCATCTGGACCGGGGAAAATGGAGGACCGACTCAGACAGGGCATCCCGCCAAGGTCTTTGGCATTAGCTTCATCTTCTCACTTGTCGCCGCCGCGGCCTTCGCCGCGTGGCTCGGTTCCTCACCAACGCTCGAAGCCGCGCTCAAGGCGGCGCCTTGGTTGGCTTCGGATTCGTGGCGGCAAGCTTGTGGCATCAACTACCAGTTCTTGCCCAGCGTTCGTTCAAGCTCTTGGCTAATCGATGCTGGGTAGCCATAGCGCCCAGTTCGCTTCTGTTTGGTCTTGTCTTCGGTATGTGGCACTGACGCCTAACCCTCCGGTCAACACGGACGCCCGCGGGCGGGGCTTCGCCAGCGCCGCGGGCGCCGGTTACCTCATCCGTTAGGCGTCGGCAGTGACGTCGGTGCCGAGAGTGAACTCACAGAATGGAGGAGAACCGAATGGTCCGCGGGCCAATCAACTTTCAGCAAAAGTTCGGACTATTTACCGAGCAGTGGCAGCCGAAGGTGATAGCGGAAATGAACGACTATCAATTCAAAGTCGTTAAATTGCAGGGTGATTTCATTTGGCACGATCACAAACACACCGATGAGACATTCATCGTGATGGAAGGGACGCTGCGGATTGACTTCCGCGACGGTTGCGTGCACATCTCGGCTGGAGAGATGTTCGTTGTTCCAAAAGGCATCGAGCACAAGCCCTACGCGGAGCGGGAGGTCAAGCTGCTCTTGATCGAACCGCGAGGGGTTCTAAATACCGGCCACGAGGGTGGCGGACGGACCGCGGTCAACGACATCTGGATCTGAGTGCAAACCAATCGGACGCCTAACCTTGCGGTCAACACGGACGCCTACCGCCGGGGCTTCGCCCGTGCCGTGGTCGCCGGTTACCTTACTTGTTAGGCGGCACAAGAATCCAAGCGAGTACATCATGGTCGAGAAACAGCTGCTAGAAGGTTCATGTCATTGCGGTGCAGTTCGCCTCACGCTGCCGTCAGCGCCCGAGAAGGCGACCAAGTGCAACTGCTCCCTGTGTAGGCGCCTTGGCGGACTCTGGGCGTACTACGAGTTCGGGACGGTTCGAATAGAGGGACATCCGGAAAACACCGCCGAGTACATCTGGGGCGACAAGACGCTGCGTAATGTGCGTTGCAAGACCTGCGGGTGCGCTACGCATTGGGAGCCACTCGCTCCGGAGCCGGGTGGAAAGCATGGTGTCAACCTCAACAACTTTGATCCGCGTCTTCAAGAGACTGTTCAGGTACGCCATTTCGACGGAGCGGACACTTGGCAATTCATCGACTGAGCGGCACGCTGCGGTGCCGCCTAACCCGTCCATCGAGCGGACGTCTTCCAGCAAGCTTCGCTTGCCTCCAGCCGCCGCTCATGTCAAACGTTAGGCCTCACGCACCAGCACTTTCGTAGTCGAACCGCGAGACTCATACCATCCCTACGGCAGATCAAGAGACACGAATATGCCACGACATCGAATTTTCGCGACACCTTTCGCAGCCGTGTATCCGATGTATGTAGAGAAGGCGAAGCGCAAGGGGCGCACGAAGGAAGAAGTTGACCGCGTTATCTGCTGGCTTACTGGCTATGACCAAGCTGGTCTGCGACATCAAATCGAACAGAAGACTGACTTCGAAACGTTTTTTGCTCAAGCGCCAGCGGTGCATCCAAACAGTTCTCTCATAAAAGGCGTGGTCTGCGGCATCCGCGTGGAAGACGTCGACGATCCGTTGATGAAAAGGATTCGCCAACTGGACAAGCTTGTCGATGAACTCGCCAAAGGCAAGGCCATAGAGAAGGTTCTTCGGCAATGAGTCTTACGGTCATAGTTGCAGCGAAGAACAGAGTCGCCCACCCGTCCAAAGCGATCCACCAGTGAGGCCTAACCCTTCGTTCAACACGGACTCCAAAAACCTCCAGCGAGGCCACTCATGCCCAACCCCGCCGACCTTGCCTCTCGTCTGATTCGCAATGTCAATGAAGTCGAGCTTCGGCACGCGGCGCTGGAACCGAAATACGAGTGCAGTCACGCCCGCCTCACCGAGGGAATGGCAGCAAAGAAGCTCGCGGCAGGCGTTAACGTCGTACCTCCAGGCAAACGCGCCTGCCCGTATCACCTGCACCACGCGCAAGAAGAGATGTTCGTGATCCTGGAAGGGACCGGAACGCTCCGAGTGGCTGGCGAGATGCTCCCAGTCAAAGCCGGCGATGTTGTCGTCATCCCGCCGGGCCACGACTATCCGCATCAATTGATCAATACGTCCTCGCAGGTCCTGAAGTACCTGGCCATCGGCACAACCGACGAACCAGAGATCTGTGAGTACCCGGATTCCGGGAAGTACCTCGCCGAGGTGGGTGTTGCGACAGCGCATCCCTTCGGGGTAATAGGTCGAACGAGCACCGTCATCGACTACTGGGAGGGTGAAAAGTGACGCCGACGGAGACATCATGACGCTCAAGCGAATGGACAACGTTGGCATCGCGGTCGAAGGCATCGATGCCGCCATTGAGTTCTTCACTGAACTTGGCCTCGAGCTCGAGGGGCGCGCCTTGGTCGAAGGAGAATGGGCAGACCAAGTCACTGGATTGCGCGACATGCGCGTCGAGATTGCCATGATGCGAACGCCGGACGGTCACAGCCGACTCGAGCTGTCCCGCTTTCTTGCGCCGTCCGTGGTCGCCGATCACCGCAGCGCCCCAGTGAACGCTCTCGGTTACCTACGTGTCATGTTCACCGTTGAGGACATCGACGATACGCTCGTCCGGCTCGGCAAACGCGGTGCGAAGCTCGTCGGCGAAGTGGCCCAGTATGAAAACATGTATAGGCTTTGCTACATCCGGGGTCCCGAAGGAATTCTCATCGGACTCGCTCAACAGCTAGGGCAGCAGACTTCCCGAGAGAATCCCATGGAACATAAGCGTTGAGAAATAGCCAGAGACCCCATGCAACCCACTTCGTCTTCAGACGTGAGGTTGTTCTCGGGCAAATGTCTTTGTGGACAGGTGCGGATCTCTGCACGCGGGGAGCCACTTCGCACCGGCATCTGTCACTGCACAAACTGCCGACAGGAAAGCGGATCTGCCTTCACTTTCTACGGAGTCTGGCCCGTCCACCAGTTCGAAAGCACAGGCGATACATCTGAGTTCCGCGGCCAACATTTCTGTCCTCGTTGTGGGTCGCACCTGTTCTCTCTCGATGATCGTGAGGCAGAGATCAAGCTCGGTGTCCTTTCAGAAGCCCCCACGTCGCTCGTACCGGGCTACGAGCTCTGGGTCAAACGGCGCGAGCCATGGTTGCGACCCATAGAAGGGGCCGTGCAGTACGAGGAAGACCGAAAGTGAACTCAGCCGCAAACGGCCAGTCACCTTGTGACCCCGCCGGGGCCGCGCGGCATGGAGGCCCAACTCCCTCCATCGAGTGGACGTTCCAAATCCTGCTTTGGCCCGCCGCTCATGTCGAACGTTGGGCCTCAAGACGCCGGAGACACGAGGGATCAGTGTGCGGCCCTCTCGGCCTCGGCTGGCGTCTCCGTATGCATAACGCACTGCCACCGATCGTCGGTCTTGACCCAAGTGGATGTATCGTTCATCTCTTGCATCGAGCTCTCGTTCTTGTCCCTTTGCGCAACGCCTTGCTTCACGCGATACGTAACGATGGCGGTTGTGTCGTTGGGGAACGTGACGTCGACGTCGCTCAGCTCGAATGAAGTGAGAACCATGGGGCCGTGCTCAGCCATCCTCCGATAGCCGGCATGATCGAATTTCATGGTTCCGTGAGAACTGACCATGAGAGCCGGTTCGCTCAGCATCTCAGTCGCAGTATCCGCATCTTGGTCGATCATGGACTGCCAGAACTTCTTCTCGAGATCGACCAGTGTCTTCGTAGGGGTAGGCATGCAATTCTCCTGTCGTCCGGAATCTTGCAACTTACTCACTACATGGGCCGAATTCTGTCGGACAGCGGTTTCTTGGGCAGTGAGGGTAATCCTACAAGTCCCAGTCGCACGGCCCGTCGCGGAAAACGATCTCAGCCGTGCAGCCGATTACCTTCGTCTTGTTAAGCCGCAGGAGAGCCCTCGTGCCTAGCGTATGCATCCATGTCCGGAAGACCTACTCCGAGTCTGAGGAAATCGCCATCATGAACGCGGTTCAGGCCGCGCTCGTGACCGCCTTCGGCGTTGGACCGGACGACAAGAACATCACTCTCATAGTTCATCGCCCGCATCGATTCATGTGCCCGCCGGATCGTGACGACCCGGAGCGCTACACCAACATCACAGTGGTCGGCCACGCGAGTCGAACGGTCGAGGCGAAGCGCCGCTTCTATACAGCGATCGTTGACAACCTCGAAGCGCTTGGAATCCCGCGCAACTGCAGTCTCATTCAGCTGCATGAACTACCGCCTGAAGACATAGCTATTCGCGGCGGACATCCGATGACTGACTTCCCGACGATGATCGGCGCGCCTCGCGCGGGGTCGGCCGGTTAACTTCCACCGTTAGGCATCGCGACAATGGTCAAATGTCCCCACTGCGGTCGTCCTGCGATGAGCCTGATGCGCAAGTCCGGCCTCGGTCCTGGACGCGTCATCGGTTGCCAGTCGTGCGGCAAGCCAGTCAAGACCCATTCGATCGGTGTCTTCGCCGCCATCCCGGCCGTTCTCGGCGGCCTCTTCGCTTTGAGGTCCGGATCATGGCTACTGGGAGGCGCGGCGATTCTGGGAGGCCTTCTAGCGATGGGTCTGATCCAGACCTTCCTGGTACCTCTCGTGCGAGGCGATGCCTGACGCGGCGTTCAACCGGTTTCTCCGCAGGCGGGCTTGAGTGGATCCGAGCGTGCTGCGGTAGATCGGTAGATCATCGCCGCCCGAAGAACGGATACTGCGGATCGTTGTAGCCGGGCGTCGACGGATGGCCCGGCGTGACGAGCGAATCGACGAGCTTCTCGTCCTCCTCCGACCACGGCGTGCCGATCGCGCCGATGTAGTCCTGCCACTGCGCCAGCGTGCGCGGGCCGGCAATCACCGACGAGACGATGCGGTTTGCCCACAGCCACGCAAGCGCAAGCTGGGTCGGCGTGCGCCCGGTCTTCTGCGCATGCGCCTTCAGCGCTTCGGCGATCGCGAACGATTCCGTGCGGAATTCCGTTTCCATGAAGCGCGGGTCCTTGCGTCCGCCGCGCGAGTCCGCGGGCGCGGCGCCGGCCGCGTACTTGCCCGTCAGCACGCCGCGCGCGACCGGCGAGTAGGGCGCGACGCCGATCCCGTAGTAATCGCATGCCGGCAGGATCTCGACCTCGGGCATGCGGTTCAGCAGGTTGTAGTACGGCTGGCAGACGACCGGGGGCGTCACGCCGAGCTTCTCGCACGTGCGCATCACTTCGGCGATGCGCCAGCCGCGGTAGTTCGAGATGCCGAAGTAGCGGATCTTGCCGGCGCGGACGAGATCGCCGATCGCCGCGATCGTTTCCGCGATCGGCGTCGCGGGGTCGTCCCGATGCAGGTAGTAGATGTCGATGTAGTCGGTCGCGAGCCGCGAAAGGCTCGCATCGCAGGCCTGGAACAGCCAGCGCCGCGACAGCCCGCCATCGTGCGGCGCGCGGGTCATCGCGTTGCCGGCCTTGGTCGCGAGGATCCACCGATGGCGGTTCGCGCGGATCGCCGCGCCGGTCAGTGTTTCCGCCACGCCCTTGGTGTAGGCGTCGGCGGTGTCGATGAAGTTGACGCCCGCGTCGAATGCATGCGCGACGATCTCGTTCGTCGTGGCCGCATCGGTGCGGTCGCCGAACATCATCGTGCCGAGACACAGTGCGGACACCTCGAGGCCGCTGCGCCCGAGGCGGCGGTATTGCATGGAAGCCATGATTGCGTCCGATCGTCGGAAAAGCCGCCATCGTGAGGCAATCGACGCGGTCGCACAATCGACGCGCGACCTTTCAGGCAGCGGCGCTCCACGCCGTGGGCGCGACGGCCCTGCGGGCGGCCTGGTCCGTGCGGTCGTGCTCGACGCGCGCATCGATGAACGCCTCGAACAGCGGGTCAACGGCGCCAGCGGCGGTAAGCGGACCCATATGGCCCGCGTCGACCCATCCTGCGCGCACGCGGGGGAGTGTCCGCGTCAGCGTTGCGACGATCCGTTGCGCGACGGCCGGGCTGTGCATGCCGCCGAGCAGAAGCGTCGGCGTACCGATCGCGCCGGCGTCGAGCGGTCCGCCGCAGGCGGCGCGAAAGTCCAGCGGTACCTTCGCGATGCGCGCGGCCATCTTCGCCTGCACCGGCAGGCGCAGGCGCGCGAAGCTGCCATCGCCGCTCCAGAAGTCGACGAACGCTCGCGCGGCGTCGTAAAGGCGGCCCTCTTCGACATGCCGCGCCACGCGCTCGGCGAGCCGCGAGATGTCCGCACGCTCGCCCGCGTCGAGCAGCATGAATGCCACCGGCTCGTAGAGGGAAAGGCTGGCGACGCGCGCGCTGTGCATCTGAGCCAGACGCATGGCGACGACACCGCCGTACGAGTGGCCGACGACGTGCAGCGGGACCTGCGGCGGCACGAGGCGATCGAGCAGCGCGGCCACGCGCCGCACCTCGTCGTCGAGCGCGAACGTCGCGCGGTTGGCGGGGAGCGCGACGTCGCCGTAGCCCCAAAGATCGACGGCAATCGTGCGGTACCGCGCCGCGAGCCGCGTGGCGAGACCGGCCCACTGCGACTTCGACGCCAGCGACGAATGCAGCATGAGCACGGGAACGCCATCGCCGGCCGTCACGTACCCCTGCGCCCGGGCCGATGCGTCGCCCGCGACGGTCAGGCAGTTGGCGGCGAGCGTCATCATCGTCTCCTAGTACGCCGCGCGCGGGGCGGGCGCGCGCCGCTGAGCGGAGTCGACAAGCGCCCCCGCCGCAGCCGCCCAGACCTTCACTGCCATTGCGGCGGCCGTCGCGAAGATGCTGCGATGGACGCCTATCGACAGCGTGCGCAGGCCGTACGTCTCACGCATTTCGAAGGTGACATCGCGAGTATCGCCAATCGGCGTGACCAGAACGACGGCGTCGCGGAAGGCGCTCACGTACGTCCGCGCCGTCTGCCCGAGCGCGATCGTATCGCCGGCATTGGCGATGATGTCGCGCAGGTGGCCCTCGACGGTGATCCACACCTGGCCCTTGACGACCCGAAGCGTGCAGCCCGCGCCGTCGTCGATGCCGAGGCAATGCTCCGAGGCGATGGCCGCGCGTAAGCCGGAGATGTTCATGATCAGTTCCTCCCCGTCGCTGCGGCTTGCGCTTCGACAACCGTCAGAGCGGCGTGTGCGCAAGGCGCGGCTGTGGCGCGCGTGTCGGCGGCGAGGCTGACGATCTCCGCCGCTGCGATGAGCGGCATTGCTGCCGGCTGCATCGCAGCGTTCGAAATGAAGAGGGTGAGGACTGCGGCCACGAACGTCGCGCCCACTGCGGCGCGATCGACGCGGATTGCATTGCGATTGCTTGCGTTCATTTCCTGTTGCTCCTCGATACGTCCTCCGTCGGTGAGCGGGCCGGAAGCAGCGCGCTCGCGGAGGACGATCGAATTGTCCCGGCATTGCCGCACCGCGGCATGGGGGCTGTGTCCCACGGTCGTGACGGGCGCCCGCCGGATCGGGGCGAACCGTGGGACCGAAGTCCCGAATGCGAATATTCCGCAGGCGCGGAACTCAGTCGCGGGCGTCGCCGAAGCCCGCTTCGCGCGCCAGCACGATCGCCTGCCCGCGATTCTCCACTTCGAGCTTCGCGAAGATGCTGGTGATGTGGTTGCGCACGGTCTTGGCACTCAGCCCGAAATGTGCGGCGATCTGGGTGTTGTCGCGCCCCTGCGCGATCAGCTCGATCAGCTCGCGCTCGCGGCGCGTGAGCGCGTCGAAGCGCGGCGCATGGGCCGCTGCCGGCAGGAAGGCGCGGAATTCCTCGACCCAGCGTTGCCATGCCGGCTCGCCTTCGAGCATCAGGTGGTTCTGCGTTTCGAGCGGCAGGAAACGCGCGCCGGGAATGTGGGTCGCAATGAGCCGGCCTTCCTCGAACGGAACGCGCGCGTCGTGAATGCCGTGCGAGACGAGCGTCGGGCAGGCGACCTGCGGCAGCAGCGCGACGACGTCGATCGCGTTGAACACGCGCATGAAGCGGCCGGCGTTGCGCGGCGACGTCGAGATGCGCTCGAGCTCGTTGAACCACTGGTGCTGTTCGGGCGACCCGCCGGGAATGAACTGCGTCGTGAAGAACTGGCGGAACGCCGGGTTGTCCTGCCCCCAGCCCAGCTCCGCCAGCCGGATCATCACCTCCGCTTCCTCCTGCGAGAACGGCGAGCGCTCCCAGAACAGCCGGCCGCGGGCGTATCCGCCATGCAGGATCAGGTGACTGACACGCTCGGGATGACGGACGGCGTAGGCGATCGCGATCGAGGCGCCCTGCGAAGTTCCGAGCAGCGGAAAGCGCGCAAGGCCGCAGGCATCGACGACCGTCTCGAGATCGCGGACCCACGCGTCGAACGAGAGCTCGGCATCCCAATCCGAGAGGCCGCAGCCGCGCTCGTCGTAGCGGACCAGCATGTGGCCGGTGGACAACTCGCGCAGCAGGTGCGACCACACCGGGCTCTGCCAGTCGAACTCGAGGTGGCTCAACCAGTTGGAGACTTTCACCAGCGGCGCGCCCGTGCCCGCGGTCGCGTAGGCGATGCGCGTGCCGTCGGCGCTCGCACCGAAGCGGATCTGTTGGGTCAGCGGCTGCATGGCATGGTTCCGGAGAGCCGCCGATGTTAGCGCAAACGCATCGCGCGCCCGTGGCCTCGCCGGGCGCGGGCGGCGCGCCTCGGTATAATCGGCGCCCCTCCGCCGCAATTCCCTTCCGCATGAACGTTCTGTTCGAGGACGACGGCCAGTTGAAGGCCGGCACGCGTCCTCGCCGATCACGACGCGTCGCTGCAGGTCGAGGCCGCGTCCGGCAAGCGGCTCAAGATCAAGGCGTCCAACGTCCTGCTGCGCTTCGCGTCGCCCGGCGCGGCGGAGACGCTCGTCGCGGCGCAACGCCTCGCCGCCGAAATGGACGCGACGTTCCTGTGGGAAGCCACCGGCGACGGCGAGTTCGGCTTCGACGACCTTGCGCGCGAGTACTACGGCGCGCCGCCCGCGCCCGCGGAGGCCGCGGCGGTTGCGCTGCTCCTGTCCGCGTCGCCGACGCATTTCTATCGCAAGGGGAAGGGCCGCTATCGCAAGGCACCCGCCGACGCGCTGAAGGCGGCGCTGGCGTCGGTCGAGCGCAAGAAGCGCGAGGCGGCGCAGGCGGACGAATGGACCGCCGACCTCGCGGCGCACCGGTTGCCCGACGCGTTCCGGCAGAAGCTGTCGATGCTGCTCTACAAGCCCGACAAGAACGCGCTCGAATGGAAGGCGCTGGCGCGCGCGTGTGAAACGCTGAAGACCAATCCGGTCGAGTTGCTGGCGGCGTGCGGCGCGATCCCGTCGACGCACGACTTCCATTTCAACCGCTTCCTGGCCGAAGCGTTTCCCGGCGGCACCGATTTCCCGCCGCGCGCCGCCGCGATCGACGTGCCCGCGCTGCCGACCGCGAGCGTGCGCGCGTTCTCGATCGACGACGCCTCCACGACCGAGATCGACGACGCGTTCTCGGTCACCGCGCTTTCCAGCGGCAACTATCGGATCGGCGTCCATATCGCGGCGCCCGCGCTCGCCATCGCGCGCGGCAGCGCGGACGATGCCGCGGCGCGCGCGCGGCTGTCGACCGTCTACATGCCCGGCCGCAAGCTGACGATGCTGCCCGACGACCTCGTCGCGGCGTTCACGCTCGCGGCGGGCGCGACGCCGCCGGCGCTGTCGCTCTACATCGAGACGGATCCGGCGGGGAAGCCGCTCGCGCACACGACGGTCGTCGAGCGCGTGCCGATCGTCGCCAACCTGCGCCTGCCCGACATCGACGAAGCGTTTGCCAACGATCTGCCGTCGCCCTCGGACCCGCCGTGGACCGAGGAGCTGCGGGCGCTGTGGAAGCTCGCGCGCCAACTCGGCGAGGCGCGCGGCAAGGCCGACATCGAGCGCATCGACTACAGCTTCCACGTCGACTGGGACGCGCCGCGGCGTCGACGGCGAGCAGCGGGCGTGTCGCCATCGTGCCGCGTCCGCGCGGCAGTCCGCTCGACAAGCTCGTCGCCGAATTGATGATCCACGTGAACGCCACGTGGGGAAGCTCCTCGCCGACGCCGGCGCGCCGGGACTGTATCGGGTGCAGTCCGGCGGCAAGGTGAAGATGAGCACGCGGCCGGGCGAGCACCAGGGCCTCGGGCTCACGCATTACCTGTGGTCGAGCTCGCCGCTGCGCCGCTACAGCGATCTCGTCAACCAGCGGCAGTTGCTGGCGGCGATCGCAGGCGCGCGGCCGCCGTACGGCGACAACGACGCGGAGCTCTTCGCCGCACTCGCCGACTTCGAGGCCACCTACGCGCAATACGCGGAGTTTCAGGATCGGATGGAGCACTACTGGTGCCTGCGGTGGCTGCGGCAGGAGAATGTCGGCGAGACGACGGCGACGGTCATCCGCGACAACCTCGTCCGGTTCGCGGGCCTGCCGCTGATCCAGCGCCTGTCGGACCTGCCGACGCTCCCGCCCGAAGCGCCGGTGCGCGTCGCGATCGGGGCGGTCGACCTGCTGTCGGCGTCGCTTTCCTGCCGCTACGCCGGGCCAGTAGCGGCGTAACTTAACGTAGAACGTTGCATAATCGCGACTAACCTGCTGAAATAGGGTTGGTTTCGGCCCCGCAAGCTGCCATGACGATGGCATGAGCGGGGTAAGATGATCGCCGCAACCCTTTTCGACGGGGCGTAAGTGCCGCACCTCAAGGTCCGCCCGCAGCCGCATCTCGCCGACGTCTCCGCGCCGCAGGCGCGCAAGCACGCCGCCGCGGCGCCCGCGTCGCAGAAGGTTCCGCAGGCCGGCAGCCCCGGGAAAGACGCGTCGCCCGCGCGCAAGTCTGCGCGCATCCGTGTCGCGGGCGCGTTGCCGCCGGCGCGCATTCCGCCCGAAGCGCTCGCGTCGCCACGCGGCGACCGGCTGTTCGCGACGGCGCTGACGATGTCCCTCGCGCTTCACGGCGTCGTGCTCGCGCTCCACTTCACTCCCCTCGATCCGCTCAAGCTCTTCGACAACGAGCCGCCCCTCGAGGTGACGCTGGTCAACGCGAAGTCGCAGACGAAGCCGAGCAAGGCTGAACTGCTCGCGCAGGCGAATCTCGACGGCGGCGGCAATACCGTGGAGAAGCGCCGCGCGAAGACGCCGCTGCCGCTGCCGCCGAAGGAAACGCCCCGCGAAGGACCTTTCCGTCGAGGCCGCGGCACCGCAGACGCCGCAGGAAGCGACAACCGAACTGCTGACGACGCTGCGTCCCGGCGCGGTGGCGACGGTGCCGCCGCCGCTCGACCCGAACGAGCGCACCGATTCGCCGACGGCCAACGAGATGATGCAGAAGACGCTCGAGGCGATGCGGCTCGAGGCACAACTCGCCAAGGAGATGGACGCGTACCAGAAGCTGCCGAAGCGGCGCTTCATCGGCGCCAACGCGGAGGAATACCGCTTCGCGCGCTATGTCGAGGACTGGCGCCTCAAGGTCGAGCGGATCGGCAACCTCAACTATCCCGAGGCGGCGCGGCAGATGCGGCTGTACGGAAGCCTCGTGCTGGCGGTGTCGATTCGCAGCGACGGGAGTCTCGAAAACGTCGAGGTCAGGAAATCGTCGGGACAGCGCGTCCTCGACGCGGCGGCGGTCAAGATCGTGCGCATGTCGGCGCCGTTCGGGGCATTTCCCGCGGATATCCGGCGCGACACGGACATTCTCACCGTCGCGCGCACCTGGACGTTCACCAAGGGCGACGAGCTCACGAGCAATTGAAGCGCGTCCTGCGCTGGGTGGGATGGGCGGCCGGCGCGCTTCTCGTCGCACTCTTTGCCTGGCACGCGTACGTCGCCGCCGTGATCTGGTGGTGGCGCGATCATCCGCCGCGCGAGACGGCTTTCATGGCGTACCGGATGGCGGAGCTTCGCGAGAAGAACCCGAAGGCGGAGCTGCGGTATCGCTTCGTTCCGTATGACCGCATCGCGACGAGCCTGAAGCGCGCGATGATCGCCGCCGAGGACGCGCACTTCGTCGAGCACGAGGGCTTCGACTGGGACGGCATCCAGCTCGCGCTGGAGAAGAACCAGAAGAAGGGCCGCATCGTCGCCGGCGGCTCGACGATCACCCAGCAGCTCGCGAAGAACCTGTTCCTGTCGCCCGCGCGAAGCTACGTGCGCAAGGCGGAGGAAGCGGTGATCACGCTGATGCTGGAGGCGATCCTCGACAAGCAGCGGATCTTCGAGCTCTATCTCAACGTGATCGAATGGGGTAGCGGCGTCTTCGGCGCCGAGGCCGCCGCCCAGCGGCATTTCGGCACGACGGCGGCGCGGCTCACGCCCGAGCAGGCGGCGCGGCTCGCTGCGATGGCGCCGAATCCGCGCTTCTACGAGCGCAACCCGGCCGCGCCCGGCTTCAACAGGAAGATCGGCATCATCCTGGCGCGCATGCCGTCGGCGGAGCTGCCGTAACATGACACCGATGCCGGACACGATCGACGCCCCCGAGAAGGACCGCGCGCTGCCGCGCGAGCGCGTGGAGGACGCGCTCGCCGATATCACGGCGCTGCTGCGCAAGCACCGGCTGGTCGAGGGTCTGGTCGCCGAGCAGCGCACGGCCGAGAGCGGCGAATCGAACGACGCGGCGGACGTGCTGCGCGACAGTGCGGTCACGCGGCAGAACAAGGCCGAGCTCGTGCGCAAGCTCGACCGGCTGCACGCCGCCGACATTGCGCACCTGCTCGAAGCGGTGCCGCTCGACGAGCGCCTCTACGTCTGGGACCTCGTGCGCGCCGCCCGCGACGGCGACATCCTGCTCGAAGTCTCCGACGCGGTCCGCGAATCGCTGATCTCGTCGATGGACACCGACGAGCTCGTCGCCGCGACGGAGACGCTCGAGGCCGACGAGATCGCCGAGCTCGCCCCCGACCTGCCGCAGGAGGTGATGGACGACGTCCTCGACAGCCTGCCCGTCGAGGAGCGCGAACAATTGCGCGCCGCGATGTCGTTCGACGAGGACATGGTCGGCGCGCTGATGGACTTCGAGGACATCAGCGTGCGCCCCGACGTGACGCTGGAGGTGGTGCTGCGGTACCTCCGCCGCTTCGAAGAGTTGCCGACGCAGACCGACCAGGTCTTCGTCGTCGATCGCGACGACAAGCTGCAGGGCGCGCTGCCGATCCATCGGCTGCTCGTCACCGATCCGGCCACGCTGGTGCGCGACGTGATGCAGCCGCTGACCGTCAAGCTCCTGCAGCACGAGAAGGCCGATGATGCGGCGAGCGCGTTCGAGCGCTACGACCTCGTGTCGGCGCCGGTCGTCGACACCAACGACAAGCTCGTCGGCCGTGTCACCGTCGACGAGATCCTCGACTTCGTGAAGGAGCGCGGCCAGGAGGAAGTGCTCGCGCAGGCCGGCTTGCGCGAGGAAGAGGACGTCTTCGCATCGGTGTGGAAATCGTTCAAGAACCGCTGGGCGTGGCTCGCAATCAACCTCGTCACCGCGTTCATCGCGTCGCGGGTGATCGGCGTGTTCGAGGGCTCGATCCAGAAGCTCGTCGCGCTTGCCGCGCTGATGCCGATCGTCGCGGGCATCGGCGGCAATTCCGGCAACCAGACGATCACCATGATCGTGCGCGCGGTCGCCCTCGGGCAGGTATCGCGCGAGCACGCACGCAACCTCGTCAGGAAAGAGCTCGCGGTGGCGCTCATCAACGGCCTCATCTGGGGCGGCGTGATGGGCGTGATCGCGATGCTGCTGTACAAGCAGGTGCCGCTCGGTCTCGTGATGGTGCTGGCGATGACGCTCAACCTGCTGCTCGCGGCGATCATGGGCGTGCTGATTCCGATGACGATGATCAAGCTCGGCCGCGACCCTGCCGTCGGCTCGTCGGTGATGATCACCGCCGTCACCGACTCGGGCGGATTCTTCATCTTCCTCGGGCTCGCGACGCTCTTTCTGCTGTAGCGGGCGGAATAGCGCGCGCGCCTCGGCTGTTGACGTCCCCGTTCGCACTCACCACGGAAAGGGACCTGCTGTGATCCACAAACAATTTCTCGACGGACGCGCGCATGGCCGCGCTCGCCGGCGCGCTCGCGCTTTGCGCTTGGGCGTCGATGGGCATGGCCGCCGATGCGCCGGCGAAAACCGCATCCGACGGCACGCTGACCAATGCCGCTGGCATGACGCTCTACACGTTCGATCGCGACGCCGGCGGCAAGAGCGCCTGCAACGGCCCCTGCGCGACGAACTGGCCGCCGCTGATGGCGACCGGTGACGCGAAAGCCACGGGCGACTGGACGGTCGTCACCCGCGACGACGGCAGCAAGCAGTGGGCGTACAAGGGCAAGCCGCTCTACGCGTGGGCGAAGGACACGAAGCCGGGCGACAAGACGGGCGATGGCGTCAACAGCGTCTGGCATACCGCCAAGCAATGAGGTCGAAGCAGTAACCCGCGACACCCTTTGGCAGCAGCACGGGCGTACCATCGCCCTTGGCGCCGGCGGACCCTCTCCCGTTCGCCGGCGTTTTTTCCCCGATGGCCGACGATCCTGCGTTGCCGCATCCCGAGCTCGTCGCCGCGATTCCGCGGCTGCGCCGCTACGCGCGCGTGCTGACCGGCGAGGCATCGCGCGCGGACGACCTCGTGCAGGAAACGCTGGCGCGCGCGTGGGAGAAGCGCCGGCTGTGGGCGGCCGGCACCGATTTGCGCGCGTGGCTGTTCACGATCATGCACAACGTGTTCGTGAATCAGCGTGCGCTGGCGCGGCGCGACGCGCAGAACGTCTCGCTCGACGCCGACGACGCCGGTGCGGCGTGGCAGATCCCGGTGCGTCCCATGCAGCAGACGCGCGTCGAGTTGATGGAAGTGTTGCGCGAGGTCGGCAGGCTGCCGGTCGACCAGCGCGCAGTTTTGATGCTGGCAGCGGTGGAAGAGATGCGTTACGAAGAGATCGCGACCGTGCTGTCGATTCCGGTGGGAACGGTGATGTCCCGGCTGTCCCGCGCGCGCGAAAAGCTCCGCCGGGCCTTGCAGGGCACGGCCGAGTCGCCGGCCGCGCTGAAGATCATCAAGTGAACCTCCTGACGTCATGAGCCCGCTCCCCTACACCGACGCCGACCTGCATGCGTACGTCGACGGCCGGCTCGCGCCCGCGCGAGTGGCGGAGCTCGACGAAGCGGTTGCGCAGGATCCCGCGCTCGCGGCGCAGGTGGCCGAGTATCGCCGCCAGAACGCCGCGCTGCACGAGGCGTTCGATACGTGGCTCGACGAGCCGGTGCCGCCAAGGCTCGTCGACGCGGCACGCGCGCCGGCGCCCGATCCGGCTGGGCGCTGGCGGCGCTACGCGCCGCATTTCGCCGCCGCGGCGACGCTGGTGCTCGGCGTTGCGCTGGGCTGGTTTGGGCGGGAAGCGCTGCTCGAGCGCGAGGGCACGCCGACGACGTTCGCGCGCCAGGCCGCGCTGACGCACGTCCTCTACGCATCGGACGTCAATCGCCCGGTGGAGATCTGGGCGGCGGAGGAGCAGCGCCTCGTACGCTGGCTGTCGCGCCGGCTCGGCCTTGCCGTGCACGCGCCGGACCTCAACAGCTTCGGCTACGCGCTCGTCGGCGGGCGCCTCGTCGCGGGCAACCAGAAGCCGGCCGCGATGTTCATCTACGAGAACGCCGCCAAGCAGCGCTTGTCGCTGATGGTGAGAAAACATCCTGGCGAGGGAGAAACGGCGTTTCGTTACGCCGTCGAAGACGGCGTCGGCGTCTATTACTGGGTCGACGAGAACTGCGCGTACGCGCTGTCGGGCCAGATCGATCGCGCGCAGATGCTCGCGATCGGCCGCCTCGTGTACGGCCAGCTCGCGGCAGCCGACGCTGCGTCCGTGCAGGGCAAGTAGCCCACGCAGGCGTCGGGTCGGCCCGCGGTCGGGCATCCGGCCTTGATCGCGCCGTGACGAGGTAAAGTAGCGCGGGAACTTGTTGCCCTGCCCGCGACCATGCCGCAGAACCCGCCCGCCCGCACCGGCGACCCGCTCGCCGCGATCGACACGCCCGCGCTCGTCCTCGATCTCGACGCGTTCTCGCGCAACATCGATCGCCTGGCGAATTCGGCGCACGGCATCCGCCTGCGCCCGCACGCCAAGGCGCACAAATGCCCCGAGATCGCGCGGTTGCAGGTCGCCGCCGGCGCGGTCGGAATCTGCTGCCAGAAGACCGACGAAGCCGCGGCGTTTGTCGACGCAGGCATCACCGACGTGCTCGTCACCAACGAGGTCGTCGCCCCGGCCAAGATCGCGCGCCTCGCCGACCTCGCAAGTCGTGCGACGATCGGCGTGCTGGTCGACGATGCCGCCAATGTGCTCGCGCTTTCGGACGCTGCGACGCAGGCCGCGGTGACCCTCGACGTCTACGTCGAGATCGACGTCGGCGCGCACCGCTGCGGCGTTCCGCCCGGCGCGCCCGCGGTGGCGCTCGCGCAACGGATCGCCGAAGCGCCGGGATTGCGCTTTCGCGGTCTGCACGCGTACCACGGCGCCGCGCAGCACCTGCGCGAGCCCGAGGCACGCGCCGCCGCGATCGCCGCCGCCGCGGAGCTCGCGCGCGAAACGCGCGATGCGATCGACGACGCTGGCATCAACTGCGCGATCGTCACCGGCGCGGGTACCGGGACGTGGCACCACGAGCGCGACTCGGGCGTGTGGAACGAGCTGCAGCCCGGCTCGTACGTGTTCATGGACGCCGACTATGCGCGCAATACGCAGGCGCCCGACGAGATGCGCTTCGAGCAGAGCCTGTTCGTGCTCGCGGGAGTGATGAGCGTTTCGCCGCCGTCGCGCGCCGTCGTCGACGCGGGACTCAAGGCGTTCGCGTTCGACTCGGGGCTGCCGCTCGTCCATCATCGCGAGGGCACGACGTACGTCAAGGCCTCCGACGAGCACGGCGTGCTCGAGCTTGCCGCGGGCGCGGCGCCGCTCGCGCGGAACGACCGGGTGCATCTGGTCCCCGGCCATTGCGACCCGACGGTCAACCTCTACGACTGGATCGTCTGCGTGCGCGCAGGCCGCGTCGAGGGCGTGTGGAGCGTGGCCGCGCGCGGCGCGCTGGGCTGAGCGCAGCGAAAGTTCAGCGATGCCGGCGGTGCCTGCGGCGCGCGTCGCGGTCATGCACCGTCGGCGGCGGCATCGCCGGCGTCGTGCCGCTGCCGTGCGGGGCGGGCCGAGTGGGGCGATGCCCGCCGGACCCGTCGATGTCGCGCCCGATCTCCCCGAACGCCGCGAGGAACCGGTCGGGCCGCACTTCGGCGAAAATCGTGAGCGCGACGTAGACGATCACCAGCAGCACCGGCGCGAAGCGCCCGAAGAGGAACGCGAACGGCATGTAGGCGGCCATCATCGTGCCCACCCAGCGCAACATCACGAACGTGAAGCGGCGCTTCAAGCCCAGCTCCTCGATCGTGTGCTGCCGCAGCGCGACGACGAGGTCGCGGAACGACACGAGCGACAGGATGGCCTGCAGGCCGAGCCCCAGCTGGAAGCCGCGGTCGCGCAGCATGCCGAGGAACGACGCGTCGGACTCGCCGAACACCAGGATGAAGACCGGCATGCCGAGCGGAATTGCGAGAATCAGCGTGACGATCGCCGCGCCGGCGACGTAGCCGCCGATCGTGTTGAGCCGCGCCGCGAAGCCCTCGGCCTCTTCCGCGGGAAACTGGCTGTAGAGAAAGCCGCCGATGATCACGCCGAACGCGAGCAGCGTGTCGACGAAGTAGAGGATCACGAGGTTCGCAGCCGACCAGTGGAAGAACGCGAGCCCGACCAGCGGCACGGCGTTGCGCAGCACCAGGTGCGCGAGTTCGACCGGCGTGAGCCGCATGCTCATCGCGCCGCGTCGGGCGCGGCTGCGCCCGCGGCGTTTACCGTGTTCACAACGTCACGATACCGCGCGGCGTGCGCAGCATCGCCGCGAGGCGCGGGTGGCGGCCGTAGGTGACTTTCAACGTGTCGGCGAGACCGAGCGCCGCGAGTGCGGTGCGTATCGGCTGGGGCTCCGGATGTTCTCCGCCCAGCGCGGCGAGGCGCACGCCGGCGTCGGGCAGGCGCGCGGCCGGGTGCAGGTCGCTGTCCCACTGGATGAGCGTCGGCACCAGGCCGCGCCCGGGCAGGTGGCCGTCGTCGGGAATCGTGATGCGCCAGCGCAAGTCGCCGCGCGTAAGCGGGTGGATCGGGCCGGGATCGTGCTTCGCGGCGCGCACGAGCGCATCGAGGTCGCGCGTGCGCGCGACGAAGTGCATCAGCCGCGGTCCTTCGGCGAGCGTCGCGCGCATCCGCACGTCGTCGAGGTCGAACCAGCGCGGACGCGCTGGCGCGCTGGCCTCCGGGTCGATGGCGATGATTTCGATGTACGCGTGCGGACCGAGGCCGACGAGCGCGTTGTGCGTGCCCATCGTGACGTGCTTGCCGCCCGGCGTCGGGCGCACGCCGAGGCCGCTCTCGACGTAGTCGCAGCCCTGCGCGAGCGTCTCTGCGGCGATGACGAGGTGGTCGACCTCGGCGGACGGAATCACGTCATGCCGCGGCGTGGCGCTGCGGCTCCGCCTTGTCGAAATCCATCTCGACGCGCGCGCCGTTGATGTCGTGGAAGAAGAGCTGCCACGTGCCGACGCCAACCAGTCGCCGGCACTGGTAGGGCATGCCGCGCGCCTCGAGCTTGGCGAGCGTGTCGGCCAGGCCGACGGAGGTGAAGGCCATGTGGTCGATCACGCCGCTTCGCAGCTCGTCGCGCGGCCGCCCGCCGATGACATGAAGAATCGCCTCGTTCCCGCCGTGCGCGTAGAGCCAGGCGCCGGGGAAATCGAAGGGCGGGCGCGGGCCCGGCTCGAGGTCGAGCATGTCGCCGTAGAAGCGGATCGTCCCGTCGACGTCGTCGGTCAGGACCGTGAAGTGGTTCATCATCGTCGCGGGCATTTGCACTCCTTCGGGGCTGTCGCAGCCACCTGCCCATTATCGCAAGCTCCGGCGCGGCTTGGCATCGCGTGCGTCGGATGGCGACCGGCGCTCTGCGTGCGGCAGCGGCGGGGCGCGCAGCGCCTTGCGCGACAGCTCGAACTCGTCGCGCAGCCATTGCCGCAGCGCAACGAGCGGCGGCCACTCGCGCAGGCCTGGCGGAAACACGAGGTGATAGGGCATCGCGGTTTCGTGCGTGATCGACAGCGGCGACAGCCGGGCGAGCCGGCCGTCGCGCAGTGCGTCTGCGGCGAGCAGCTCGCGGCTGATCGCGAGCCCCAGGTTCTGCTCGACGGCCTGCAGCATCAGGCCCGCGTCGTTGAACACCGCCACCGTCGTCACCGGCACCTTGAGTCCCGCAGCAGCGAACCAGCGATGCCACAGGTCAGGGTCGCCCAGCAGCGACTCGCGCGCGAATGCCTCCGGCTGCGCGCCGGCGAGGCGCCGCGCGGCCGTCGGCGAGCCGACGACGATCATCGGCATCGGTGCGCCGAACAACAGCTCCGACTCGAGACCGGCCCACGGGCCGCGGCCCTGCCGGATCGCCGCGTGGAAGCCTTCGCGCTGCAGGTCGACGACCTGATGCGAGGCGTCGATCTCCAGCGCCAGGTACGGATGACGCGCGTGCCAGCGACCGATGCGGGGCAGCAGCCAGCGCTGCGCGAACGACGGCAGCAGGGTGACGCGGATCCGCTGCGCCGTTCCGCCGGCGGCTGCGGCCGCGGCCTGCACGCCTTCGTCGAGCTCGTCCAGCGCGGTGCGCACGCTGCGCAAGAGCGCTTCGCCCGCCGGATTCAACACGACCCGCCGACCGCGCCGCTCGAACAGGTCGAAGCCGAGCTGTGTTTCGAGACTGCGAAGCTGCTGGCTCACGGCGCTGTGCGTGACGTGGATCGCCTCGGCGGCCGCGCGCAGGTTCTGCCGTTCGGCGACGGCGCGAAACGCAGTCAGCGTGTTGAGCGGCAGGCGTGGAGGGCGGGGCATGCTGTTCAGTATAGCTAACCAATTCGTGCAGAACAATTCGATTCCATGGCGCGCTTTGGGCTATTAGGCTTACCAGCGTCTCAACCCGTCGGGAACCACCATGAATACGCACACTTTGCCCACCGCCCCGGTTTGCCCGCAGAGCCGCGTCGCTCCGGTTGCGGTCCGGATCGGCCGACGCCTTGGCGCACTCGTCGCGGCGCTCATCGCGTGGCGGCGCGCGCGGGCGCTGGAAAACGAGGCCATTCGCGCAGGTCGCGAGCTCGCGGGGCTGAGCGGTCATGTGCTGCGCGACATCGGCGAGCACGACGCCGCCATGCCGCGTGGGTGCGCCGTCGAGCACCACCGTCATTCCGCGCTCGACCTGGAGATGCGCGGATGAGCCGCCGTGTGGAAGGGCTCTGGCGGGATGGCGCGTCAAAGCCCTGCGTCGCGCACGAAAGCCGCGATCAGCGCCGTGGCGGCGGGCGCCGCCGCGTCGTTGAACGGCAGCGTGGCGTCGCCGCCGGACCACGCGTGGTCGAGGCCGGCGATGCTGATGTGGCGCACGACAAGCCGCGTTCCCACCATCCAGTCGCGCGTGGTCACGACGCGTCCTTCGGCGGTCGTCTCGCGCGCCTCGCGGTCGGCGTCCGGCAGCGCCGCATCGGCAACGGGCGCTGCCGACACCGCGACGTGGCCGTTCAGCGCGAGATACTGCCGCACGAGCGCGACGGCGTTGCGTGGCGCGACCACGCCGTCCTGCTCGCCATGGATCGCGAGCAGCGGCACGGGCAGCGCCTCGTGGGCCGCTTCGAGGCGCGCCACGCGCGCGAGCGCGACGACGTCAGTTTCGGGGCCGCGCTTCATCACGCCGAGCGCCGTCATCGCGGACGTCGCAGCGCCGCACGCGAGCCCCGAGTGGACGACGACGGCGCGCACGGCGCCGGAGCTGCGCACGCCCAGCACTGCGGCGAGCGCGCCGCCCGCCGACATGCCCGCAACGACGACGCGATGCGGGTCGGCGCGATAGCGCGACGCCGTCGCATCGATCTGCGCTTCGACGATCGCGGCCTCGCCGTGGCCCGCGACGGTCCGCGTGTCGAACCAGTTCCAGCAGCACCACGGGTTCGCCTCTTTCTTCTGGCGCGGCAGCAGCACGAGCCAGCGGCCGGCGTCCGCCCATGCGGCGATGCCGGTCGCCGCGGCGAATTCCTCGGGCGTCTGCTTGCAACCGTGACAAAGGACGAGCAGCGGCGAGCGCCGCCAGCGGGACCAGCCTTTCGGCACGTAGACGAGACACTCGCGGCGGGGCCAGACCAGGGGCGCTGAAGCGAGCCACCCCTGCCACGCGAACTTGGCGCTCGCCTCGAACCGTCCAGGCGCGGCTTCGCGGCGGAGCAGCCGCCCGACAAAGTCCTTTAAGCGAGTCCAAAGGCGCATGGCCGGGAAGCGGATCCCTCGCTAAGCTTCGGACGGCAAACAGGCGGTCAGAGCGCGCCCCGCGCGCTGCGGCCATTCGCGCAAGGCGAGTGGCCGCGTTCGCTCAAATCAGCACGATGTCGTACTGCTCGTGCGTGTACATCGTCTCGACCTGCAGTGATATCGGCTTTGCGATGAAGTCGCCCAGCATGGCGAGGCTCTGCGATTCCTCGTCGAGGAACATGTCGATCACGGCCTGCGACGCCAGGATGCGGAACTCGCGCGCGTTGAACTGCTTCGCCTCGCGCAGGATCTCGCGCAGGATCTCGTAGCAGACGGTCTGCGGCGTCTTCAGCTCGCCGCGGCCCTGGCACGTCGGGCACGGCTCGCACAGGATATGCGCGAGCGACTCGCGCGTGCGCTTGCGCGTCATCTCGACCAGGCCCAACTGCGTGAAGCCGTTCACGGTGAGCCGCGTGCGATCCTTCTCCAGCGCCTTGTTGAGCTCGGAGAGCACCGCGTTGCGGTGGTCGGCGTTCTCCATGTCGATGAAGTCGATGATGATGATGCCGCCGAGGTTGCGCATCCGCAGCTGCCGCGCGATCACCTGCGACGCCTCGAGGTTCGTCTTGAAGATCGTGTCGTCGAAGCTGCGGCCACCGACGAAGCCACCGGTGTTGACGTCGATCGTCGTCATCGCCTCGGTCTGGTCGATGATCAGGTAGCCGCCGGACTTGAGCTCGACGCGGCGCGCGAGCGCCTTCTCGATCTCCTCCTCGACGCCGTGCAGATCGAAGAGCGGCCGCTCGCCGACGTAGTGGTGCAGCCGATCGGCGAGCGCAGGCGTGTAGTCGCGGGCGAACTCCTGCATGCGCGCGAACGTCTCGCGCGAGTCGACGAGAACGCGCGACGTGTCGTCGGTCGTCATGTCGCGCAGCACGCGCAGCGCGAGGTTCAGGTCCTGATAGAGCAGCGACGGCGCCGGCACTTCGCGGGAGCGCACGGTGAGGTCGCGCCACAGCTTGGTGAGGTACTCGATGTCGGTGGCGAGCTCGCGCTCGGTGGCGGCTTCGGCCATCGTGCGGATGATGAAGCCGCCGGCCGTGCCTTCCGGCAGCAGCGTCTGCAGCTTGCCGCGCAGGCTCTCGCGCTCGGCTTCGTCCTCGATCCGCTGCGAGATGCCGATATGCGAATCCTGCGGGAGGAACACGAGCAGGCGCCCGGCCAGGCTCACTTGCGTCGACAGCCGCGCGCCTTTGGTGCCGATCGGATCCTTGATCACCTGCACGAGCAGCGCCTGGCCCTCGTGCAGGATCTTCTCGATCGGCTTGTGCTCGCCGCCGTGACCGTTCTGGCGGTGCTCCCAGATGTCGGCGATGTGCAGGAACGCCGCGCGTTCCAGCCCGATCTCGACGAACGCGCTCTGCATGCCGGGCAGCACGCGCGCAACCTTGCCGAGACAGATGTTGCCGACGAGGCCGCGCGCGCTCGCGCGCTCGACGTGCAGCTCCTGCACGACCGCCTGCTCGAGCATCGCCACCCGCGTTTCCTGCGGCGTGACGTTGATGAGAATCTCGTGCATGAGCGCCGCCGCGTCGGGGCCGGAGGGGGCCGCCAATGCCGGTAGGGCGCCGTCGCGCACGCTGCTGCCTCCTACAGCACCGGCAGGCCGAAGCGCGCGAGGATCTGCGCGGTCTCGGCGAGCGGCAGCCCCATCACGCCCGAGAAGCTGCCTTCGATGCGGGTAATGAAGGCGGCGGCACGGCCCTGGATCGCGTAGGCGCCCGCCTTGTCGTCGGGCTCGCCGGTGGCGACGTAGTGGTCGATCTCCGCGGGCGTCAGCGTGCGAAAGGCGACCTTCGACACGGAGATTTCCACTTCTGTCTGCTCGCCCAGGCGCACGGCGACCGCGGTGACCACGTCGTGCGTCTTGCCGGACAGGGTGCGGAGCATGCGCGCGGCGTCGGCCGCGTCCGCCGGCTTGCCGAAGATCGCCTCGTCCAGCACGACTTCGGTATCGGCCGACAGCACCGGCAGCTCGATCATCTTGCGCTGCTGCATCCGCGACCACGCGATCGCCGCCTTGGTGCGCGCCATCCGCTCGACGTAATGAAGGGCGGGCTCGGCGGTGCGCGCGCCTTCCTGCACGTCGCGGTCGCGCCCCGGCGCCTCGCGCAGCTTGATCAGATCGAACTCGACGCCGATCTGGCGCAGCAGGTCCTGCCGGCGCGGACTTTTGGAGGCGAGATGGATCTGCGGGTTCATTGGTTTACCTCCGCGCTGCGCGCATCTACTCGCGATGATACGGGTGTCCGGCAAGAAAGCTCGCCGCACGGTAAAGTTGTTCGGCAAGCACGACCCGCACCAGCCCGTGCGGCAGCGTCATCGCCGACAGCGCGACGCGCGCGGTGGCGGAGCGCTTGAAACCGGCGTCCAGGCCGTCGGCGCTGCCGATCACGAACGCCACATCGGTACGCCCTTCGCGCCATTGTTGCAAATTATCGGCGAGCTGCCGGGTCGTCCACAGGCTGCCGCGCTCGTCGAGGACGACGATCGCCGCGCCGGCGCAGGCCGCGGCGAGGCGAACGGCTTCGGCCGCCAGGAGCTGCGGGACAGCGCGGCCGCGATCGCGCGGCTCCGGCTTCAACTCCACCAGCGTCAACGCCCATTCACGCGGCAGGCGCTTTGCGTACTCCTCGTAGCCCGCGTTCACCCACGCGGGCATCCGGTGGCCCAGCGCGACGATGCGCAGGCTCAACGGCTACGCAGCGGCGCGCGCGGGCTTGGCGCGACGCGTCGGCGGGGTCCAGAGCTCCTCGAGGTTGTAGTAGCTGCGCACTGCAGGCTGCATGACATGGACGACGATGTCGCCGGCGTCGACCAGCACCCATTCGCCGGCGTCCTCGCCTTCGACGCCGATGATGACGGCGCCGGCTTCCTTGAGCTTGTCGCGGACGTTGTGGGCGAGTGCCTTCACCTGACGCGCGGATTCGCCGGTGGCGACGACCAGCGTGTCGCACAGGCTGGTGAGCTTGCGCACGTCGAGCACCGTGATGTCGCGTGCCTTGATGTCTTCGAGGGCGTTTACTGCGGTTTGCTGCAGGCGGTTAGGTCGCATCCTGAGGGGGGGAAGAGGCTCCGTAAAGCCCGTTGCGGGCAATATAGGACAAAACGCCGGCGGGGAGCAAACCACGCACCTCGGCGGTGCCGTCCGGGCCGCGCGCGAGTGCAGCGCGTATCGCGGTGGCGGAAATCGGCTGCGGCGTCACGTCCTCTCGATAGATGGCGCCGGCCGGCGCCCGGGACAAGGCTTCGCGATCGCGCGTGATGCGCGCGTTCCACTCCGGGACGAGCGGCGGCGGCAGCGCGCCGTCGAGCTCGACGCCCGGGCGCCCGACGACGACAAGATGCGCGAGGCCGAAGATCTCCCGCCAGCGGTGCCACGTCGGCAATCCGAGAAACGCGTCCGCACCCACGACCCACAGCAGCGGCCCCGCCGCGCCCTCGGCGCGCAGCGACTCCAGCGTGAGCACCGTGTAACTCTTGCCACGGCGGTCGATTTCGCGCGTGTCGATCGAGAGGCGCGGAAATTCGGCGCGCGCGAGCTCCAGCATCGCAACGCGATGCGCGGCGTTCGCGTGCGGCGCGTCGCGATGCGGCGGATCGCCCGCGGGGACGAGACGCATGTCGGCCACGCCGAGCGTTCGCTGCAGCTCGTCGGCGAGACGCAGGTGCCCGTAGTGGACGGGGTCGAACGTGCCGCCGACCAGGGCGATCGCGGACGCGCCGGGCCTCTCGCCAGGCGGGGTGCCGTCTACCATCTAGAATCCCGTGCCGGGCGTCTTCAGGTAGTCGATTTCCTCGGGCGTCGAAACGCGGCCGAGAATCGCGTTGCGATGCGGATAGCGGCCGAAGCGGCGGATCACCTCGGCGTGACGGCGCGCCCAGTCGATCAGGTCGGCGCAGCCGGGCTCGGCCGCAAGCGCACCGAAGAGCTCGAGCGAGCGCGCCTGCACGGCGGGATCCTCGGCGTGCTCGAAGGGCAGGTACATGAACTGGCGTTCGACGGGCTCGAGCGCGCGATCGTGGCCGGCCGTGACCGCGTCCTCGGCGGTGGCGAGCGCGCGCGCGTCGCCGGCGAACGCGTCGGGTGTGCCGCGATACGCGTTGCGCGTGAACTGATCGAGCAGCAGGATGCGCGCCAGCGCGCCGCGCGGCGTCGCGCACCATTCGCCATACGCGCCGGCGCGCGCGGCAGCGATCGCGGCGCCGAAGCGCTCGCGGATCGTTGCGTCGAACGCGTCGTCCTTGCGGAACCAGACGTCGCGTCGCGCGAATGGCGGCGTACCGAACCAGAAGGCGTGAATCGCAGCCGCGACCGGGTCGATCTCCATGCGCCTATCATACGGCCTTCGCCTGCGGGCCCGGCCGATCCCAAGGCCCAGCGCGACCTTCTCTCATGCGCGCCCGCACGTCCTACCGCGACATCTTCCTGCTGGCCTGCTGCCAGGCGCTGCTGCTTACCAACGCGGCGGGCCTGATCACGATGAGCGGGCTCGTCGGCTTCTCGCTCACGGAGCACAAGGCGCTCGCGACGCTCGGGGTGACGACGTACGTGCTCGGCTCGGCGTTGTCGACGATGCCGCTGTCGCTGTGGATGGCGCGCGTCGGCCGCCGCAGGGGTTTCATGGCGGCGGCGCTGATCAACATCGCCGGCTGCCTGTTGGGCGTCGTCGCGGTCTGGCAGCACAGCTTCGTGCTCTTTTGCATTGCGACGGCCGTGATCGGCGTCTACAACGCTGCGGGACTGCAGTATCGATTCGCGGCGGCCGAGGTCGCGACGGCGGCGGACAAGGCGAAGGCGATCTCGTGGGTGCTGGCAGGCGGCATCGCCGGCGGCTTTCTCGGCCCCGAATCGGTCATCCTGTCGCGCGATCTTTCGCGACGCCGTTCGCGGGCTCGTTCCTGGCGCTCGCCGGGTACGCGCTCGTCGCGCTCGCCGTGCAGTCGCGGGTCCACGTGCCGAGACTGGTCCTCGCGGCCGATTCGGATGCCGGGCGCCCGCTCGCCGTCATCGCGCGGCAGCCGGTCTTCGTTGTTGCGGCGCTCGCGGGCGCGTTGGGCTACGGCACGATGAACCTGCTGATGACCGCGACGCCGATCGCGATGGACCTCTGCCGCCACCCGTTCGCTGCCGCGGCGCTGGTGATCGAATGGCACGTCGTCGGCATGTACGCCCCCGGCTTCTTCACCGGCTCGCTGATCAAGCGCTTTGGCGTGCTGGCGATCATCGTCACCGGTGCGGTGATCATGGCTGCCGGAGCGCTCGTTGCGCTCAACGGCGACACGATCGCGCATTTCGTCGCGGCGCTGGTCCTCGTGGGATTCGGCTGGAACTTCCTCTACACCGGGGGCACGACGCTGTTGACCGAGGCCTACACGCCCGTCGAGAAAGCGCGCACGCAGGGGCTCAACGACCTGATCGTCTTCACGACGATGGCGCTGTCGTCGCTGTCGTCGGGCGCGCTGGTGTCGACGACCGGCTGGGAAACGATGAACGCGGCGGCATTGCCGATCATCGCGCTGATCGCGGC
Organism: uncultured beta proteobacterium; assembly: GCA_963851465.1. Classification (GTDB taxonomy): domain Bacteria; phylum Pseudomonadota; class Gammaproteobacteria; order Burkholderiales; family Casimicrobiaceae; genus VBCG01. The sequence goes on along the minus strand of CAWKPJ010000001.1, from coordinate 635,257 downwards.
GGCCGCGCTGTGGCTCTCACGGCAGCGCCGCGCGCGCGCGGCCGGCGCAGTGGGATGAGGCAGCCGGGCGCCGGCGCCGACCGCCTGTTGTGCGCGGAGCGACCGTGCCGGCTTCAGCCCGCGGACGCGGCGCGCGCGCGGCGTACGCGACCAATCAGTGCAACTACGCCCCAGGCGATCCCTCCCGCCGCGACCCCGGCGAGCGCGTTGCCCAGCATCGGCAACAACGCGCCGAGCACAGGGCCAACCGCCGGCACGCGGGCGCTGCTCTCGCCCCAGGCGACGAAGGTTTCGTGCAGCGCCGGTATGCCGTGGACGAGGATGCCGCCGCCCACGAGAAACATCGCGGCTGTTCCCACGATCGCCAGGCCCTTCATCAGCACGGGCGCGAAGTCGACGATGCGCATACCGAGTCTGCGCTTGAACGTCGCCCAGGCAGTCCTGCCCTCGGCGCGCGCGAGGTAGAGCCCCGCGTCGTCGAGCTTGACGATGCCAGCGACGATGCCGTAGACGCCGACCGTCATCGCCAGCGCGATGCCGACCAGCACGGCGACCCGCACGCCGAAGGCCGCGCCGGCGACGGTGCCGAGCGCGATCACGATGATCTCGGCCGACAGGATGAAGTCGGTGCGCACGGCGCCCTTGATCTTTTCCTTCTCGATCGCCACGAGATCGCCGGTCGGATTCGAGAGTGCGCTGGCGATCGCCGCGCGGTGCGCCGCGTCGTCGTCGCGATGGCGGGGCGAGAGCTTGTGCACGATCTTCTCGAAGCCTTCGTAGCAGAGGAAGAGGCCGCCCGCCATCAGGAGTGGCACGACCGCCCAGGGCGCGATGGCGCTGATTGCGAGCGCCGCCGGCACGAGAATCGCCTTGTTGACGAACGAGCCCTTCGCCACTGCCCAGACGACGGGCAGCTCCCGCTCTGCCCGCACGCCCGACACCTGCTGCGCGTTGAGCGCCAGGTCGTCGCCAAGCACGCCTGCAGTCTTGCGCGTCGCGGCCTTCGTGAGCAGCGCGACGTCGTCGAGGACGCTGGCGATGTCGTCGATCAGCGCGAGCAGACTGGAGGCGGCCATCGCTTTGCGGTAGGCATGCGGCGCGGCGAAGCCGCCGCGACGGAATGGAACGATCGGGCGGAATCTAGGTGCGAATCTGGCCGGAGCCGAACACGACCCACTTGCGCGACGTCAGGCCTTCGAGTCCGACGGGCCCACGCGCATGCAGCTTGTTCGTCGAGATGCCGATCTCGGCGCCCAATCCGTATTCGAAGCCGTCAGCGAAGCGTGTCGACGCGTTGATCAGCACCGAGCTGGAGTCGACTTCGCGCAGGAAGCGCATCGCGTTGCCGTGATGTTCGGTGACGATCGCGTCGGTGTGCTGCGAGCCGTACTTCGCGATGTGGTCGATTGCCGCGTCGAGGTCGTCGACGACGCGCACGGCGAGGATCGGCGCCAGGTACTCGGCGTACCAGTCGTCCTCGGTCGCGGCCTTCATCGCCGGGACGAGCGCGCGCGACATGTCGTCGCCCCGCAGCTCGACACCCTTGTCGAGGTAGATCGCCGCCAGCGGCGGCAGAATGCGCGGCGCGATGCCGGCGTGCACCAGCAGCGTCTCCATCGTGTTGCACGGCGAGTAGCGCTGCGTCTTCGCGTTGTCGGCGACGCGGATCGCCATGTCGAGGTCCGCCGTCGCGTCGATGAAAACGTGGCACACGCCGTCGAGGTGCTTGATCACCGGCACCTTCGCCTCGCGCGTGACGCGCTCGATCAGGCCCTTGCCGCCGCGCGGCACGATCACGTCGACGTGCTTGTCGTCGGCGATCAGGTACCCGACGGCCGCTCGATCCGACGTGGCCACCACCTGCACGGCGTTCTCCGGCAATCCCGCGGCCGCCAGTCCCTTGTGCACGCACGCGGCGATCGCCTGATTGCTGCGGATCGCCTCCGATCCGCCACGCAGGATCGATCGCGTTGCCGGCCTTGAGGCACAGGCCCGCGGCGTCGGCCGTGACGTTGGGCCGCGATTCGTAGACGATGCCGATCACGCCGAGCGGCACGCGCATCATTCCGACCTGGATGCCGGACGGGCGATAGCGCAGATCGCTGATCTCGCCGACGGGATCGGGGAGCTTCGCGATTTCCTCCAGACCTTCCGCCATCGCTGCGATCGTCTTCGGCGTCAGCGTGAGGCGGTCGACGAATGCGGCATCGTGTCCAGCCGCTCGCGCGGCCGCGACGTCTTCGGCGTTCGCGGTCAGGAGCCGTGCCTCGTCGAGCCTGATCGCCGAGGCCATCGCCACCAATGCGGCGTTCTTCGCCGCGGTGTGTGCGCGCGCGAGCGAGCGTGCCGCGGCGCGCGCGGCCTCGCCGACACCTTGCATGTAGGCGCCGACGTCGGCGAACGTGCCGAGGCCGGGGACGTTGAGGTTCGTCATCCGGGGATTCTAGCGCGCATCGCGTCGCGTCAGGCTGAAGCCTGATCTGCAAGCCATGCGAGAGATTTGCCGATTGCTTGTGGGGCCGGCTTCAGCCGGCGACCACCGGCGTCAACGTCTGCACGCCGCCGTCCGTCCCCATCAGGATCACGTCGGCGCCGCGACGGGCAAAAAGTCCCACCGTGACGACGCCGACCAGTGCGCGCACGCGGTCCTCGAACTCGACCGGATTCACGATCGACAAACCGTGCACGTCGAGGATGACGTTGCCGTTGTCGGTGGTGAAGCCGGTGCGCAAGGCTGGCCGCCCGCCCAGTTTGACGAGCTCGCGTGCGACGTAGCTGCGCGCCATCGGAATCACCTCGACGGGCAGCGGAAAGCGCCCGAGCACGTCGACAAGCTTCGTGCCGTCGACGATGCAGACGAACTTGCGCGCCACCGCCGCGACGATCTTCTCGCGCGTCAGCGCTCCGCCGCCGCCCTTGATCATCGCGCCGTGGCGCGTCACCTCGTCGGCGCCGTCGATGTAGACCGGGATGTCGTCGACGTTGTTCAGCTCCTCGACGAGGATGCCGTGCGACTTCAAGCGCTCGCTCGACTTCACCGAGCTCGACACGGTGCCCCTGATGCGGTGCCTGAGCTTCGCCAGCTCGTCGATGAAGAGATTGGCGGTCGAGCCGGACCCGATGCCGATCCACGCGTCGTCGACGACGTACTTGATCGCCGCGCGCGCAACGGCCTGCTTCTGTTCGTCCTGTGTCATTGCGGCGCTCACACCAGCATGCGGCGCATGTCCGCGAGCAGCGAGGCGTAGTACGCGTTGAAGCGCGCCGCCGCCGCGCCGTCGATCACGCGGTGATCCCACGACAGCGACAGCGGCAGGATCAGCCGCGGCACGAACTGCTTGCCGTCCCACACCGGCTTCGTCGCCGCGCGGCATACGCCGAGGATCGCGACTTCGGGCGCGTTGATGATCGGCGTGAAGTAGGTGCCGCCGATGCCGCCGAGGCTCGAGATCGAGAACGTGCCGCCCTGCATGTCGGCGGGCCCCAGCTTGCCGTCTCGCGCCTTCGCGGAGAGCTCGCCCATCTCCTGCGCGATCGCCAGCACGCCTTTCTGGTCGGCGTTCTTGATCACCGGGACGACAAGGCCGTTGGGCGTGTCGGCGGCGAAGCCGATGTTCCAGTACTGCTTGTAGACGATGCTGTCGCCGTCCAGCGATGCGTTGAACTCGGGAAACTTCTTCAGCGCGGAAACTGCGGCCTTGATCAGGAACGCGAGCATCGTCACCTTCACGCCGCTCTTCTCGTTCTCCTGGTTGAGGCGCACGCGGAACGCCTCGAGCTCGGTGATGTCGGCATCGTCGTGATTCGTGACGTGCGGGATCATCACCCAGTTGCGGTGGAGATTGGCGCCGGAGATCTTCTTGATTCGCGACAGCGGCTTCGCCTCCACCGGCCCGAACTTCGCGAAGTCGACTCTGGGCCACGGCAAGAGGTCGAGTGCGCCGCCGCCGGTGATGCCGCCCGCGGGCACGGCGGCCCCCGCGCCGGACATGGCCTGCTTCACGAACTGCTGCACGTCTTCCTGCAGGATACGATTCTTCGGGCCGGTTCCCTTGACGCGGGCGAGATCGACGCCGAGCTGGCGCGCGAACGCGCGCACCGACGGGGACGCATGCGCGGCGACGAAGGCGCCCTGATCGACCGGCGCGGCCCTCACCCCCGACTCCTCTCCCGCAAGCGGGCGAGGGGAGGAGGGCTGCGTCTCTCCGGCTGGCGTGGGCGAGGGGGAGAGCCACTCCCTCTCCCGCTCGCGGGAGAGGGTTGGGGTGAGGGTGCGGCGGCGGGCGCGGCGGGCGCCGACAGCGGCTGCCGGCGCCGACGCAGGCGTCGCCGCCGCGTCAGCGCGCAGCCGCCTCCAGCGTCAATATCACGCTGCCCTCGCTGACCTTGTCGCCGACTTTCACCCGGACGTCCTTCACGACGCCGGCCGAAGGCGACGGCACATCCATCGTCGCCTTGTCGGATTCGAGCGTGACGAGCGCGTCCTCGGCCTTGACGGAGTCGCCCGGTTTCACCAGCACCTCGATCACCGGGATGTCCTGGAAATCCCCGATGTCCGGCACCTTGACGTCGATGGCGCTCATGATCGATCCCCTACACCGACCACGGCGCCGGCTTGGCGCGGTCGAGCGCGTACTTGTCCATCGCCTCGCGCACCTTCGACGCGGGTACCTTGCCTTCGTCGGCGAGCGCCTTCAGCGCGGCGACGGTCACCCAGCGCCGATCGACCTCGAAGAAGTAACGCAGCTTCTCGCGCGTGTCGGAGCGCCCGAAGCCGTCGGTGCCGAGCACCACGTAGCGACGCGGCACGAACGCGCGGATCTGCTCGGCGAACGCGCGGATGTAGTCGGTGGCCGCGACCACGGGCCCTTCGGTGTCTTTCAACGATGTCTCGACGAACGAGACCTTCGGCTTTCCGCCAGCGTCCAGCAGATTCGCGCGCGTCACCGCGTGGCCTTCGCGCGCGAGCTCGGTGAAGGACGGGCAGCTCCAGAGATCGGATTCGACGCCCCACTCCGCGCGCAGCATCTCCGCCGCCGCGATCACCTCGCGAAAGATCGTCCCCGACCCCAGCAATTGCACGCGCGGCGCCTTCGATTTCGCGGCACCCGCCTTGAACTTGTACATCCCCTTGATGATCGACGGCGCGGCGCCCTCCGGCATCGCCGGGTGCGTGTAGTTCTCGTTCATCACCGTGAGGTAGTAGTAGACGTCCTCCTGCTCGGCGTACATCCGGCGCAGGCCATCCTGGACGATCACGGCCAATTCGTAGGCGAACGTCGGGTCGTACGACACGCAGTTCGGCACTGTCATCGAGTAGAGATGCGAGTGGCCGTCCTCGTGCTGCAGCCCTTCGCCGTTGAGCGTCGTGCGGCCCGCGGTGCCGCCAAGCAGGAAGCCGCGGCAGCGCATGTCGCCCGCGGCCCACGCGAGATCGCCGACGCGCTGGAAGCCGAACATCGAATAGAAGATGTAGAACGGGATCATCTGCACGCCGTGCGTCGAGTACGCCGTCGCCGCCGCCATCCAGTCGCACATCCCGCCGGCCTCGTTGATGCCTTCCTGCAGGATCTGCCCGTCCTTCGACTCCTTGTAGAACATCAGCTGGTCCTTGTCCTCCGGCGTGTAGAGCTGGCCCTGCTGGTTCCAGATGCCGAGCTGGCGGAACAGGCCTTCCATGCCGAACGTCCGCGACTCGTCGGGCACGATGGGCACGACGTGCTTGCCGAGGTTCTTGTCGCGCAGCAGGATCTGCAGGATCTGCACGAACGCCATCGTCGTCGAGATCTCGCGCTCGTCGGTGCTCTTCAGGAAGCGCTCGAACGCGGAGAGCTCCGGCACAACGAGCGCTTCCGCCTTGCGCCGGCGCGTCGGCAGGTAGCCGCCAAGCTCCATCCGCCGTGCGCGCATGTACTCGAGCTCCTGCGAACCCTCCGGGAACGTCACGTACGGCACGTCGTCGAGCTTGTCGTCGGGCACGGGAATCTGGAAGCGGTCACGGAACTTGCGGATCGCCTCGTGCGACATCTTCTTCTGCTGGTGCGTGATGTTCTGCGCCTCGCCCGACTCGCCCATGCCGTAGCCCTTGATCGTCTTGGCGAGGATCACCGTCGGCTGGCCCTTGTGGTTGATGGCGGACTGGTACGCCGCGTAGATCTTGTGCGGATCGTGGCCGCCGCGGTTCAGGTTCCAGATCTCGTTGTCGGACCAGTCGGCGACGAGTTCCTTGAGCTCCGGCGTGTTGAAGAAGTACTCGCGCACGTAAGCGCCGTTCTTCGACTTGAACGTCTGGTACTCGCCGTCGACGCATTCCATCATCCTGCGTTCGAGGATGCCTTTCTTGTCGCGGGCGAACAGCGCGTCCCAGTGCGTGCCCCAGACGACCTTGATGACGTTCCATCCGGCGCCGCGGAAGTCGCTTTCGAGCTCCTGGATGATCTTGCCGTTGCCGCGCACGGGGCCGTCGAGACGCTGCAGGTTGCAGTTGACGACGAAGATCAGGTTGTCGAGGTTCTCGCGCGAGGCCATGCCGATCGCGCCCATCGACTCGGGCTCGTCCATCTCGCCGTCGCCCATGAATGCCCACACCTTGCGGCCCTCGGTGTTCACGATGCTCGCGGTCCTGCAGGTACTTCATGAACCGCGCCTGGTAGATCGCCATCAGAGGGCCAAGGCCCATCGACACCGTCGGGAACTGCCAGAAGTCAGGCATGAGCCACGGGTGCGGGTACGACGAGATGCCCTTGCCGTCGACCTCCTGCCGGTAGAAGTCGAGCTGCTGCTCGGTCAGCCGCCCGAGCATGAACGCGCGCGCGTAGACGCCCGTCGCCGAATGTCCCTGGAAGAACACGAGATCGCCGCCGTGCTTGTCGGAGGGCGCGTGCCAGAAATGATTGAAGCCGACGTCGTAGAGCGTGGCCGCGGACGCGAAGCTCGCGATGTGCCCGCCGACGTTCGTATGCTTGTTCGCGCGCACCACCATCGCCATCGCGTTCCAGCGCACGACCGAGCGGATCATGTGCTCGACGTTCTGATCGCCCGGAATGCGGACCTGCTTGTCGACGGGGATCGTGTTGAGGTACGCGGTGTTCGCCGAGAACGGCATGAACGCACCGGAGCGCCGCGCCTTGTCGATCAGCTGCTCGATCAGGAAATGAGCCCGATCGGGACCTTCCGCCGCCAGCACGCCGTCGAGCGCATCCAGCCACTCCCGCGTTTCCTGCGGGTCGATGTCGTCTTGCCTGTCCATCGCTTCCTCCTCGCGAACCGCCGATTCTATGCGCGGGGGCCAGAGCCGTATTGACGGAACGCAGGGCACCCGGCGCGGCTGCAGCGGCCCGCAAAGTTTACCGAATCGTGGAAATCATTTCCATTTACGCCGATCGCGGTTCGCGCCGGAGCAGGAGCATCAAACCGGCCAAGCCGCTCATCACGCCAAAGGCAACGAAGCCCACGCGGTAGCTGCCCGTAAGCCCGGCGAGCAAGGCAAAGATGCGGCGGGCCGGCGACGACACCCGAGAACGTGATGAAGCCGGCGGCTCCCGTCACCGCGCCGGCCGCGCCGGCGGGCGCGTGCCGCGCGACCTCGGCGAGCTGCACGCCGTTCCAGCCGATCGCGGTCCCGCCGAAGACTGCAGCAACGGCGAGCAGTCCGGCCACCGGCCACGCGGGGTGGGCGAAGGCGAGCGCGAGGCTGCACCCGAAGGCGACGATGCCGAGCATGCCGAGCACGCGGCGCGGCTTCAGCATCCGGTCGGCGGCCCAGCCCCAGACAATCCGGCCCGCGACGCCGCCGAGCGTTGTCACCGTCAGCGCCAGGCCGGCAGCGACGAGCGTCCAGCCGAGCGCTTCCGTCAGGTACACGACCAGGAAGCTCATCAGGCAGACCTGCGTGGCGGCGTAACAGAGACCGATCAGCGTCAACTCGGTCAGCGCGCGCGACCGGCGCACGAGCGCGAGTGGCGCAAATACGCCCGCGGGCGAGAATCGCCAACCGCTGCCACCGATACGATCGGCGTCGAGCGTTGCGCGCACGGCCTGGGCGCCTGCGACGACGACCAGGCCCGCGATCGCCATGGCGACGAACGCGTTGCGCCAGCCCAGCGCCAGCGCCAGCCCGGGCAGAATCGCGCCGGCGAGCGCGGCGCCCGCGGGCACGCCGGTCTGCTTGATCGAGAACGTCAGCGCGAAATTGGACGGTGTCGCGGTGCGCACCAGCACATGCGACGACGCCGGCGTGATCGGACCGTAGCCGATGCCGATCACGAGTGCAGCGATGACGAGAAGGACCACTGCCCGGTCCGGCGCGAGTACGACAAGGACCGAGCCCGCGACGCACAGGATGACGCAGGCCTGCGATACGCGGATCGCACCGTAGCGCTGGATGACGCCGCCGCTCGCGAGGCTCGCGAACATCGCGCCGACGTAGATCAGGCTCACGAAGACGCCGATCCACTTCGGCGCGATCGAGAACGTCTGCGCGACTTCCGGCGCGAGCACGGCGGCGGCGGTCGCGACGAGCGAGACGAAGATCTGGATCGCGAGCGTCGCCGTCAGCGCGACACCTGCGCCCGTCGGGCGACCCGGCGGGCTCACTGGATGACCTTCGTACTGCGCGCTCCAGCGACACTCATGGGATCAGCTGCGCTTCGCGATGCCGAGGTCGACGACGCGCGTTTCGGTGACGATCGCGTCGACGGTGAGGTCGTGCGGCCCGAACGGAACGGCCGCGACGATCTGGATCTCGTACGCGCCGGCGATGCGCGTCGCATCCGCCGGCAACAGCGGAAGCAGCCGGTCGTAGTAGCCGCCGCCGTAACCCAGGCGGCGTCCCGCGATGTCGAACGCGACGCCCGGAACAAGTACCCAGTCGACCTCCGCGCCCGCGACGACGGCGCAATGCTCGAGGGGCTCGGGAATGTGGCGATAGCCGGGCGCCACGTCGCGCACCGAGATCGGCGATGCGGTGCAGCGACAGCATGCGCGCCACCGGGTCCACGCGGGGCGAGACCACCGTCTTGCCCGCGGCCAGCGCACGGTCGACGACGAGGCGCGTGTCCCATTCGCTGCGGAACGGCAGCGTCACCAGCATCGTGCGCGCGGCGGCGAACGACGGCAGCGCGACGATCCGCGCGGCGATGGCCGCCGACGCGGCCGCGCGCGCTGCCACCGGCAATGCGTCGCGCGCCGCGATCGCCTGCTCCCGCACGCTGCGCTTGGCGGCACGCAACGCCGCACCGACGGGGGGTGCAGGCGGCAATGGCGGATCCGGAGCCATCGGCCGATGGTAGCGCAACATATAATGGTCGCCCCGAGAAGCCGGAACGCCGTATGAACCACGCTCACCAGATCTACCGCGCGCGCCGCGACGCGGTGTTGAAGACGATGCGCGAACACGCCGGCGGCGGCGTCGCGCTGGTGCCCACCGCACCCGAAGTGCCACGCAATCGCGATTCGTACTTTCCGTATCGCCACGACAGCTATTTCTATTACCTGTCCGGATTTCCCGAGCCGGAGGCGGTGGTTGCGCTCGTCGCAGGCCCCGACGGCGATCGGCATGTGCTGTTCTGCCGCGACAAGAACGAGGAGCGGGAGATCTGGGACGGCTTTCGCTACGGCCCCGACGCCGCGAGGGAGATCTTCGGCTTCGACGAGGCGCATCCGATTTCGGAGATGCGCGCGAAGCTCCCTGATTTCGCCGCGGATCGGCCCGCGCTGTTCACGCCGCTCGGGCTGTTCGGCGACTGGGACCGGCAGGTCACCGACCTGTTGAACGAAGTGCGCAACCGCGTGCGCACCGGCGTCGCGGCGCCGGACGAAGTGGTGGACGTCCGCGGCGCGCTCGACGCGATGCGACTCGTCAAGGACCGGCACGAGCTCGACCTGATGCGCCGCGCGGCGTCGATCTCCGCGGCGGCGCACCGCCGCGCGATGGAAACAACGCGGCCGGGCTGGCACGAGTATCAGGTCGAGGCCGAGCTGTTGCACGAATTCATGCGCCACGGCGCGCAGGCGGTCGCCTATCCGTCGATCGTCGGCTCGGGCCCCAATGCCTGCGTGCTCCATTACCGGGACAACAACCGGCAGATGATGGACGGCGACCTGCTGCTGATCGACGCCGGATGCGAGTACCAGGGCTACGCGTCCGACATCACGCGCACGTTCCCCGTCAACGGCAAGTTCAGCGGCCCGCAGAAGGCCGTCTACGAGCTCGTGCTCGCCGCGCAGCTCGCGTGCATCGACGCGGTGAAGCCCGGCGTCGAGTTTCACGACTATCACAAGGTTGCCGAGCGCGTGCTCGCGCAGGGCTTCGTCGACCTCGGCCTGTGCAAGGGCACGCTCGATGAAGTGATGGAGAGCGGCGCGTACAAGCAGTACTACATGCACCGCGCCGGACACTGGCTCGGCATGGACGTGCACGACGCCGGGCTCTACCAGGCGAAGGGCGCGTCGCAGCGCCTGGCACCCGGCATGGTCCTCACGGTCGAGCCCGGCGCGTACATCCGCCCCGCGGACAACGTCCCCGAAGCGTTCTGGAACATCGGCATCCGGATCGAGGACGACGTGCTGGTCACTGCGACGGGAACCGAGAATTTGACCAGCGCCGCGCCCAAGACGGTCGCCGACGTCGAAGCCGCCTGCAAGCGCTGACCTCTGACGGGGTCGGATACGCAACATTCGCGACGAACGTTGCATATCTGATCCCGAAATGCGCGAAATACGAGAATGCTTCTCGATCTCGTCATCGTCGGCGCGGGTCCCGTAGGCGCGACGCTGGCGCTGGGAGTCGCCGGCGCCGGTCTTGACGTCGCAGTTCTCGACGCGCGCGAGAGCGGTGCCGCGGCGCGCGGCGATCGAACGCTCGCACTCTCGCACGGGACGCGGCTTGTGTTCGAGCGGCTCGGCATCTGGCCCGCGCTGGCGGCCGACCCGGCCGCGATCACGCCGATCACGTCGATCGACATTTCGCAGGCGGGCGGCTTCGGCGTGACCGTGCTGGACGCGGCCGATCACGCGCTGCCGGCGCTGGGTTACGTGGTCTCGTATCGCGCACTGCAGGCGGCACTCGACGCCGCGCTCGCCCGTCGCGCGGTTCCCGTGCGTTTCGGGGCGAGCGTCGCGACGGTCGGCGGCACGCCGGCGTATGCCGCCGTTACGCTGGCGAGCGGCGAGGTGATGACCGCGCGGCTCGCCGCGGTGGCGGACGGCAGCGGCGCCACGGTGGCCGGCATTGCGCGCGAGCATCGCGCGTATGGGCAGGTGGCGCTGGTGGCGAAGGTCGAGACCGATCCGCCCCAAAGCGGCCGCGCGTACGAGCGGTTCACCGCGCGCGGGCCGCTGGCGCTGTTGCCCGAGCATGACGGCTACGGTCTCGTGTGGACGATGACGCCCGCGGAGGCCGAGCGGGTGCAGGCGCTCCCGGACGCGCAATTCCTGGGCGAGCTCGCGCTGGCGTTCGGGCCCCACGCCGGTCGCTTCCTGCGTGCTGGCGCACGGCGCACGTTTGCTCTGGGCCTCGAGATCGCGCGGCCGACGGTGGGCGCGCGCGTCGTCGTGATCGGAAACGCCGCGCAGGCGCTGCACCCTGTCGCCGGGCAGGGTTTCAATCTCGGACTGCGCGACGCGCACGAGCTCGCGCAGGCGATCATCGACGCGCCGCGCGACGCGCTCGGCGATCGCCGCATGCTCGCCGCCTATGCGAGCGCGCGGCGCGCCGATCGGCTGTCGGGGATCGCGTTCACGCACGGACTCGTGCATCTCTTCGGCACCGAACTTCCGTTCGTCCGGTGGCCGCGCGGAATTGCGCTCGCGCTGCTTGACGCGCTGCCGCCGGCGAAGCGTGCGTTCACACGCGCGATGTTGTTCGGCGTGCGTTGATTTGCCGCGAGTTTCTGCGCACCAGCACGCCGTTGTCATCCTTGGTCGCGGCGCAGGACCCGGGACGATATTTGCGTCGATTTGAAATCGCGCACTCGATCACGCCGCCATCGCGGCGGTATAATTCGCGTTCTTCCAGTTGCAAATCCTCGAGCACTGTTTCGATGCGCATCGGCCCGTACGCCTTGCCGAATAACCTCGCCGTCGCGCCGATGGCGGGCGTTACCGATCGTCCGTTCCGCCAGCTCGCGAAGCGGCTCGGCGCCGGCTACGCGGTGTCGGAGATGGTCGCCTCCGATCCGCGCCTGCGGCACACGGAGAAGTCGCGGCGGCGCATCGATCACGCGGGCGAAGCCGCGCCGGTCGCTGTCCAGATCGCCGGCGCCGATCCAGCGATGCTCGCCGACGCCGCGCGCTACAACGTCGATCGCGGCGCGCAGATCGTCGACATCAACATGGGCTGCCCGGCGAAGAAAGTCTGCAACGCCGCGGCGGGTTCCGCCTTGCTCTCCAACGAGCCGCTGGTCGCCGCGATCGTCGCGGCGGTCGTGCGCGCTGTCGACGTTCCGGTGACGCTGAAGATCCGCACCGGGCCATCACCCGACGGGCGCAACGCACTCGCGATCGCACGCATCGCCGAGGACGCCGGCATTGCGGCGCTGGCCATCCACGGCCGCACGCGCGCCTGCGCTTTCGTGGGCGCCGTCGAGTACGCGACGATCGCCGCCGTCAAGCGCGCGGTGCGCATTCCGGTCCTTGCCAACGGCGACATCGATTCGCCGGAGCGCGCGCGGGAGGTCCTCGCGCTCACCAACGCAGATGGCCTGATGATCGGCCGCGCTGCGCAGGGCCGCCCGTGGATCTTCCGCGAAATCGCGCAGTTCCTCGCCACCGGAACCCATCTGGCGCCGCCGACCGTCGCCGAGGCGCGTGCGCTCATCCTCGAGCATCTGGACGACCACTACGCGTTCCACGGCGAGGAGGTCGGCGTGCGCACCGCGCGCAAGCACCTGGGCTGGTACGCAGCGGGGCTCGCGGGCGGCGAGACGCTGCGCCACGAGATCAACCAGGCCGACGCCATCGTCGCGCAGCGGAGCGCGGTCGAGCGCTTTTTCGACCGGCTCGGCGAAAGCGACGAGCGTCTCGTCTACGCCGCGCAAGCCGGCGCAATCCGCACGTTGCCCGGAAGCTTGCGCCCGGGACGCACCGAAGGCTCGACGTGGGTCGGGGAGGCCCTCGCCGCGTGAAAAAGAACATGCGCATCAACGGCAGCAACGACATCGGCCGCAGCGTCGAAAAGTCGCTGGACGACTACTTCCGCAAGCTGGACGGCGAGCCGCCGCACGGCGTGTACGACATGGTGATCGCGCACGTCGAGCGCGCGCTGCTGGAGTCGATCCTGACGCGCGCGAACGGCAACCAGACGCATGCGGCCGACATGCTCGGCATGAACCGCAACACGCTTCGCGCGAAGCTCTCGAAGTACCGCCTCATCTGACGCCAAGTGGCGGAGCCGATCACGCAGGCGCTGTTGTCGGTTTCCGACAAGGACGGCGTCGTCGAATTCGCGCGCGGCCTCGCCGGCGCGCGGCATCAAGCTGCTGTCGACGGGCGGCACGGCGAAAGCGCTCGCCGCCGCGGGGCTGCCCGTGACCGACGTCGGCAGCTACACCGGCTTCCCCGAAATGCTCGACGGCCGCGTCAAGACGCTGCATCCCAAGGTGCACGGCGGCATCCTCGCGCGGCGTGATCTTGCCGACCATCGGGCGGCGCTTGCCGCGCACGGCATCCCGACGATCGACCTGGTCGTCGTCAATCTCTACCCGTTCCGCGAGACGGTCGCGAAGCCCGGCTGCACGCTCGACGACGCGATCGAGAACATCGACATCGGCGGACCTTCGATGGTGCGCGCGGCGGCGAAGAACTGGCCGCATGTCGGCGTCGTCGTCGATCCCGCCGATTACGCTTCGCTGCTCGCCGAGCTTGCGCGCGAACGGCGGCGCGCTCGGCGACGCCACGCGCTTCCGCCTGATGCAGAAGGCGTTCGCGCACACGGCGTCGTACGACGGCGCGATCGCGAACTGGCTGACCGCGCGCGGGCCCGACGGCGTTGCGCAGGATTTCCCCGCGTCGTTCCATTTCGCCGGCGCCAAGCTGCAGGACATGCGCTACGGCGAGAACCCGCACCAGCGCGCGGCGTTCTATCGCGACGAGGTGCCGGCGGCGGGGACGATCGCGACATACCGGCAGCTGCAGGGCAAGGAGCTGTCGTACAACAACGTCGCCGATGCCGACGCCGCGTGGGAGTGCGTGAAGACGTTTGCCGAGACCGCGTGCGTCATCGTCAAGCACGCGAACCCCTGCGGCGTGGCCGTCGCCGCGTCGCCGCTCGACGCCTACCGCGCCGCGTTCGCCACCGACCCGACCTCCGCGTTCGGCGGCATCATCGCGTTCAATCGCCCCGTCGACGCCGCCACGCTCGAGGTCGTCGCTGCGCAGTTCCTCGAAGTGCTGATTGCCCCCGCGTACACCGACGACGCGCTCGCGGCGATCGCACGCAAGGCGAACGTTCGCGTGCTAGAGGTGGCGCTGCCCGAAGGCGACGCGCACAACGCGTTCGATCTCAAACGCGTCGGCGGCGGCTTTCTCGTGCAGTCGGCCGACGCGCGCAACGTCGCGCCGGACGAGCTTCGCGTCGTGACGAAAAAGGCGCCGATGCCCGCGCAGATCGCCGATCTTCTGTTCGCGTGGCGCGTTGCGAAGTTCGTCAAGTCGAACGCGATCGTCTATTGCGGGCATGGCCGCACGCTCGGCATCGGCGCGGGCCAGATGAGCCGCGTCGACTCGACGCGCATCGCCGCGCTCAAGGCGGCCAACGCGGGCCTGTCGCTTGCCGGCTCCGTCGTCGCCTCCGACGCATTCTTTCCGTTCCGCGACGGCCTCGACGTCGTCGCCGACCAGGGCGCTGCGGCCGTGATCCAGCCGGGCGGCAGCATGCGCGACAACGAGGTCATCGCCGCCGCGGACGAACGTGGCATCGCGATGGTGTTCACCGGCGTCCGGCATTTCCGGCATTGAGCGCGGGATGAACGTCCTCGTCATCGGCGGTGGTGGCCGCGAGCATGCGCTGGCATGGAAAGCAGCGCAGTCGCCGCGCGTCGCGAAAGTGTTCGTCGCACCCGGCAACGCCGGCACGGCGCGTGAGCAGGGCGTCGCCAACGTCGCGATCACCGACGTCGCAGAGCTCGTCGAGTTCGCCCGGCGCGAATCCGTCGCGCTGACCATCGTCGGACCGGAAGCGCCGCTGGCCGCCGGCGTCGTCGATGCCTTTCGCGCTGCGGGACTCAAGATCTTCGGCCCGACGCGCGCCGCCGCCCAACTCGAAAGCTCCAAGGACTACGCCAAGGCGTTCATGGCGCGCCACGGGATCCCGACGGCGGAGTACCGGACGTTCTCCGATCCGCGCGAAGCGCACGCCTACGTCGACGGCCGCGGCGCACCGATCGTCGTGAAGGCCGACGGCCTCGCCGCCGGCAAGGGCGTCGTGGTCGCGGCGACGCGCGAAGAAGCGCACGCGGCGATCGACCACATGCTGGTCGGCCACACGCTCGGCGACGCCGGCGCCCGCGTCGTGATCGAGGATTTTCTCACCGGCGAAGAGGCGAGCTTCATCGTGATGGTCGACGGCCGTCATGTGCTGCCGCTTGCGTCATCGCAGGACCACAAGCGGCTCCTCGACAACGACCTGGGCCCGAACACCGGCGGCATGGGCGCGTACTCGCCGGCGCCGGTCGTGACACCGTCGGTGCACGCGCGGATCATGCGCGAGGTGATCATGCCCACTGTCGAGGGCATGGCCGCCGACGGCATCCCCTACACGGGATTCCTCTATGCCGGCGTGATGATCGACGGCGCCGGTGGCGTGCGCGTGCTGGAATTCAATTGCCGCCTGGGCGATCCGGAGACACAGCCGATCGTGCTGCGGCTGAAGACCGATCTCGTGGAGCTCGCGCAGGCGGCCGTGGGCGGCAAGCTCGACCAGATCGAGGCGGAATGGGATCGGCGCGCGGGGCTCGGCGTCGTCCTCGCGGCGGCCGGCTATCCGGACGATCCGCAGAAGGGCGCAGCGATCCACGGCCTCGACGACGTCGACGAGCAGACACATCCCGACTGCAAGGTGTTCCATGCGGGGACTGCGCTTGTCGATGACAGCGTCGTCGTCAGTGGCGGCCGCGTGATGTGCGTCACCGCGCTCGGCGATTCGGTGAAGCAGGCGCAGCGCGCGGCATACGACGCGGTGGCGCGAATCCACTTCGACGGCATGCAGTACCGCACCGACATCGGTTATCGCGCAGTCGCGCGCAAAGGGTGAGGTGGACCCCCACGCTCACTTCGTTCGCTGCCCCCTGAGGGGGAGCAAGCCTCTCTTGGGACGGCCCGGCGAGAGGCTGGCCCCGACCATGCGACCGTGAGCGATCTCACGCCGCACGCGTACTTCACCGGATTGCAGGCGCGGATCGTCGCCGGCCTCGAAGCGATCGAAGGTTCGACGTTCCGCCGGGACGAATGGACGCGCCCCGAAGGCGGCGGTGGGGTCTCGCGAATGATCGAGGACGGCACGGTGCTGGAGCGCGGCGGCGTGCTGTTCTCGCGCGTCACCGGCGATCGGCTGCCGCCGTCGGCAACGGCGCAGCGCCCCGAGCTCGCCGGCCGCGCGTGGGAAGCGATGGGCGTGTCGCTCGTGCTCCATCCGCGCAATCCGTACGCACCGACGGTGCATCTCAACGTGCGGCATTTCGCCGCGCGCAAGGAGGGCGGTGACACGCTGTGGTGGTTCGGCGGCGGCATGGACCTGACGCCGTACTACGGCTTTGCCGAGGACGCCGTCCACTTCCATCGCGCCTGCCGCGACGCGCTCCTGCCGTTCGGCGACGGCGTGCACGCCCGCTACAAGAAGTGGTGCGACGACTACTTCTTCCTCAAGCATCGCGGCGAACCGCGCGGCGTGGGTGGCATCTTCTTCGACGACCTCAACGACGGCGGCTTCGAGCGCTGCTTCGCGCTGACGCGCGCGGTGGGCGACCGCTTCCTCGACGCATACGCGCCGATCCTCGCGCGACGCAAGGACACGCCCTACGGCGAGCGCGAGCGCGATTTCCAGGCGTATCGGCGCGGGCGCTACGTCGAGTTCAATCTTGTCTGGGACCGTGGCACGCTGTTCGGCCTGCAATCGAACGGGCGCACCGAGGCGATCCTGCTGTCGCTCCCGCCCGTCGTGAAATGGCGCTACGACTGGCGCCCCGCGCCCGGCACGCCCGAAGCGGCGCTCTACACCGACTTCCTCGTCGCGAAGGACTGGCTGGCGTGATCGAGGACGCGAGCGACGATCCGCGCCCGCCGCGCAAGACGGCGGCGAACGACGCCCATCTCGAGGAGACGCGGCAATCGGGCGCGCGCGTCTACGAAGGCGCGCTGCTGGACGTGCGTCGCGACACCGTGACGCTTCCCGACGGCGGCACGGCGATCCGCGAATACATCGTTCATCCCGGCGCCGTCCTGATCGTTCCGGTGCTGGCCGACGGCATGCTCGTCGTCGAACGCCAGCACCGGTATCCGCTGAACCGCGTCTTCGTCGAGTTCCCCGCGGGCAAGGTCGATCCTGGCGAAACACCGCTCGCGACGGCGCAGCGCGAATTGCGCGAGGAGGCGGGTTATGCGGCGTCCATCTGGAACCGCCTCGGACTGATCCATCCGGTCGTCTCGTATTCGACCGAGGCGATCGAGCTTTACGTCGCCGAAGGCCTGACGCACGTCGGCCGCGCGCTCGACGACGGCGAATTCCTCGACATCGTCGCGATGTCCGCCGGAACTCTGCTGGCGGCGCTGGACCGCGGCGAGATCACCGATGCCAAGACCGTCGCCGCGCTGCTGATGTACGTGCGGCGCATGCGCGCGTGATCGCGCGGCGGGTCGTCGTGCGCGGACGCGTGCAGGGCGTCGGTTTTCGCTACGCCACACTGGAAGTCGCGCAGGCGGCCGGCGCGACAGGCTGGGTGCGCAATCGTCGCGACGGCGCAGTCGAGGCGTTTGTCCAGGGCGACGCGGCCGCGGTGGAGTCGGTCGTCGCATGGTGTCGCCGCGGTCCGCCGGCAGCGCGGGTGACCGACGTCGAGGTCGCTGACGCGCCGGCCGACGCGAGTTGCGCAAGCTTCACGCTTCGCGCGACCGCGTAGCGCGCTACGTCGATGCCGGCGCGCGCGCCGCATCCACCGCGAACACATCCTTCCACGCCGCGTACGACGACGCCGCCCACCACGGCAGCGCCAGGACGAGGCCGACGCCGTACGTCGCCCAGCCGAGCACCAGCAGGGCGAGCGACAGCACACCGTAGAGCAGCATCGGCGCGAGGTTGCGCGCAAAGCCCTGCCAGCTCTCCGTGAAGGCCTCCGCGACGCCTGCGCCGTCGAACAGCACGGCGAAGGGAACGAACGTCACGGGCAGCGACACGGCGATGCCCACGACGTAGATCGCGAGCATGGTGGACGGCGCGAGCGACGCGTCACGCGCGAACGGGTCGAGCAGGTTCGCGCCGCCGAGCACCCTGGCGACGATCGCCTCGCCCGCGAACACGACGAGGCCCGCGGCGACGACGCCGACCATCGCCTGTGGCGGCGCGCCCAAAACCGCCGCGAGATGGGCCAGCCGCGGCCGGTCGCCGCGGTCAGCGGCAAGACTCGCGTAGAGCAGCCCGCAGGCGACGAGCGGCAGCACAAGCTGCGCGATCAGCGAACCCACGACCGGAATCAGCGCCAACGCGATCTCGCCGGCGAGGACCGCCAGCGCGAGCACCGCGAACATGCCGGGACCGCGGCGCCACAGCCGCATCGCTTCGCGATACCAGTGAAACGCGCGATCGGTGCCGACGCTGCGCGCTACGCCGCACTCCCGCGCTGCTCCCCCTATGGGGGCAGCGAACGCAGTGAGCGTGGGGGGCGTCACTGGCTCTCGCCGAGATACGCGGCGCGGACCTTCGGGTCGTGCAGCAGGTCGGACGCGTTGCCCGACAGCGTGATCTCGCCCGACTCCATCACGTAGCCGCGGTCGCTGACTTCGAGCGCGAGCTTGGCATTCTGCTCGATGAGCAGGATGGTCACGCCTTCGCGCGACACCTGCATGACGGTCTCGAACACTTTCTGGACCATCAGCGGCGCGAGACCCATCGATGGCTCGTCGAGCAGCAACAGGCGCGGCTTCGACATCAGCGCGCGGCCCATCGCGAGCATCTGCTGCTCGCCGCCGGACATCGTCCCCGCCGTCTGGCGACGCCGCTCCTTGAGCCGCGGAAACAGCGTGAACACGTGCTCGATGTCGCTGCGCACGCCGTCGCGATCGGTGCGGATGTACGCGCCCATCGCGAGGTTCTCCTCGATCGTCAGCGCGCCGAATACGCCGCGGCCTTCGGGGACCATCGCGAGGCCGTTGCGCACGAGCTCGAACGCCGGCCGCCCGGTGATGTCGCGGCCATCGTAGTGGATCGTCCCCGCCTTCACCGGCAACAGGCCGCAGATGCCCTTCAGCGTCGTCGTCTTGCCCGCGCCGTTGGCGCCGATCAGGCAGACGAGCTCGCCTTTGGCCGACGGCGAGGTCGATGCCCTTGACCGCCTGGATGCCGCCGTAGGCGACCTCGAGGCGATCAAGGCGCAAGCAGCGCGTCGCCGTTGCCCGCCACCGTCAGGCCGCGCCCTTCAGATTGAGCGAGACCTCGCCGCCCAGATAGGCGGCGATGACCTTCTCGTCCTTCTGCACGGCCGCAGCCGGGCCCTCGGCGATCTTCTTGCCGTAGTCGAGCACCATCACGCGGTCGCACACGCTCATCACGAGCTTCATGTCGTGCTCGATCAGCAGGATCGTCGTGCCGTCGCTGCGGATCTGCTCGAGCAGCGCTTCAACGTCGCGGTCTCGGTGGCGTTCATGCCCGCTGCCGGCTCGTCGAGCGCCAGCAGCTTGGGCTCCGTCGCCAGCGCGCGCGCGATCTCCAGCCGGCGCTGGTCGCCGTACGCGAGGTGCTTGGCAAGATCGTTCGCGCGCTTCTGCACGCCGACGTAGTCGAGCAGTTCGTGCGCGCGCTGCTCGATGGCTCGTTCCTCGGTGCGCGTCGCCGCGTTGCGCGCGATGGCGCCGAAGACGCCGGCGCGCGTGCGCACGTGACGGCCGATCATCACGTTCTCCAGCGCCGACAGGTTGGCGAACAGCCGGATGTTCTGGAACGTGCGCGCGATGCCGCGCGCGGCGACGTCGTTCGGCTTCAGCCCGACGAGCGGCTTGCCGTCGAACATGAACGCGCCGCCGTCGGGCGCGTAGATGCCGGTCAGCACGTTGAACAGCGTGGTCTTGCCGGCGCCGTTGGGGCCGATCAGCCCGTAGATCTCGCCGTGGCGGATCGTGAAGCCGACGTCGGACAGCGCCTGCACGCCGCCGAAACGCTTGGCGATGCCGCGGGCCTCCAGCAGCGTCGCGTTCTCCGTCATGGCGTGGGCTTCGCCTCGAGCTCGCGCTTGCGCAGCGCCGAGGGCAGGATGCCCGCCGGGCGGAACAGCATCATCAGCACCAGCGCGAAGCCGAACAGCAGCATCCGGATGACCTCGGGGTCGACGATCATCCGGCCGAACACCGCCTTCTGCGCCGGGCTCGACGGTGTAGCGCAGGATCTCCGGCGTGAACGACAGCAGCAGCGCGCCGACGATCACGCCCCAGACGTTGCCCATGCCGCCCAGCACGACCATCGACAGCACCATCACCGACTCGAGCAGCACGAAGCTCTCGGGGCTGATGAAGCCCTGGATCGCCGAGAACATGCCGCCCGCGATGCCGCCGAACGACGCGCCCATCGCGAACGCCAGCAGCTTCATGTTGCGCGTGTTGATGCCCATCGCGCGCGCCGCGATCTCGTCCTCGCGAATCGCCTCCCACGCGCGGCCGATGCGCGAGTTCTGCAGCCGCAGGTTGACGACGATGGCGGCGATCAGCACGAGGAGCAGCAGGTAGTAGTACTTGATCGGCCCGCTGAACGTGAGCCCGCCGATCGTCTCGGTCTGGCCGAAGTTGAAGCTGCCGATGCGGAACGGGTCGATCAGCGTGATGCCCTGCGGGCCGTTGGTGATGTTGACCGGCTGCGACAGGTTGTTGAGGAAGATGCGGATGATCTCGCCGAAGCCGAGCGTGACGATCGCGAGGTAGTCGCCGCGCAGCTTCAGCGTCGGCGCGCCGAGCAGCACGCCGAACAGGCACGCGACGGCGGCGCCGATCGGCAGGATGACCCAGAACGGCAGGTGAAGGTTGAAATGCGGGCTCGCGAGCAGCGCATAAACGTAGGCGCCGACCGCGTAGAACGCGATGTAGCCGAGGTCGAGCAGGCCGGCGAAGCCGACGACGATGTTGAGACCGAGCGCCAGGAACACGAACAGGATCGCGAGATTGGTGATCCGCACCCACGCGGTGCCGATGCCGGACAGCACGAACGGCAGCGCGAGCAGCGCCACCGCGATCAGCGCGATGCCCACCCACGCGGTGCGCGGGCTCTCTTTCAGGTCGAAGTAGTTGCGCACGGCGAGGCCTTCAGGCACGGTCGCCGACGCGTTCGCCGAGCAACCCGGACGGGCGGAAGATCAGCACCGCGATCAGCACCAGGAACGCGAACACGTCCTGGTAGTTGGAGCCGAACAGCGTCAGGTTCGGATCGTGCTCGCAGCGTTGCGCGATCCCCTCGAACCAGCTCGAAAGCTGGCACAGGTTGGTGAGGTCGCCGACGTAGCCGGCGCCGAGCGCCTCGATCAGCCCGAGCAGGATGCCGCCCAGCATGGCGCCCGCGAGATTGCCGATTCCGCCCAGCACCGCGGCGGAGAACGCCTTCAGGCCGAGCAGGAAGCCCATCTGGTAATGCGCGATGCCGTAGTAGCTGCCCACCATCACGCCGGCGATGGCGCCGAGCGCGGCGCCGATGATGAACGTCAGCGAGATCACGCGGTTGATGTCGATGCCCATCAGGCCGGCGACGGACTGGTTCTGCGCCGTCGCGCGCATCGCGATGCCGAGCTTGGTGCGGTAGACGAGCAGCGTCAGCCCGGCCATCAGCGCGAAGGAGCCGACGATGATCGCGATCTGCACGTTGGTGATCGTGGCGCCTTCCGGATTGCCGGTCAGGTGATAGGACACCGTCTTGACGATCTGCGGATACGGCAGCGGATTGCGGCGACCAGATGATCATTGCGAAGTGCTGCAGGATGATCGACAGGCCGATCGCGGTGATCAGCGGCGCCAGTCGCGGCGCGCGGCGCAGCGGCCGGTACGCGACGCGCTCCAGCGTGTAGCCGATTCCCATGCAGACGGGGATCGCCGCCAGCGTGGCGATGACGACGATCACCAGCGCCGGCATCCCCGTGTTCGAACCCGCGAGCGCCACGATGACGGAGTAGGCCACCATCGCGCCGATCATCACCACCTCGCCGTGCGCGAAGTTGATCAGCTGGATGATGCCGTACACCATCGTGTAGCCGAGGGCGACGATGGCGTAGACGCTGCCGAGCGTGAGCCCGTTGACGATCTGCTGCAGGAACGTATCCAGACGTGCCCTCCCGGCGCGGTTTCGCGATTGTGGGGTCGGCGCGATGCCGCGGCAACCCCGGCCTTCTTTGCGCTCCGGAAAAAAAACGGCGCCCCGGGGGGCGCCGTCTCGAACAACTTGCGCTGGACGTTACTTCTTCGGCGCTTCGGCCGGGGCCATCGCCGGGGCTGCTGCCGGCGCGGTCGGCGCTGCAGCAATCATCTCCTTCATGAACTCGTCGAACGTCGAGGCCTTGCCCGCCTTGACGACGCCGATCGGGACGACCTTGCCGTCCTTCAGCGTGAAGATCGTGATCTCGGCGTTCTTGCGGTCGCCCTTGTCGTCGAACTCGATCTTGCCGGTGGCGCCGTTGTAGCTGATCTTCTGCAGTTCGGGCAGGTACTTCGCCGGATCGGTCGAGTCCGCTTTCTGCATGGCCGCGACCATCAGGCCGACGGCGTCGTAGAAGAACGGCGCGTACTGCTTGACTTCGCCGTACTTCGCCTTGAACGCGTCGTTGAACTGCTTGCTGGCCGCCGAAGCGGGCAGGCCGGCCTGCGAGCAGATCAGGCCTTCCGCCGCCGCGCCCGCGAGCTTGCCCATTTCGTCGGTGCACGCGCCGTCGCCGAAGCTGAACACCGATCTTGATGCCCAGTTCGCGCGCCTGCTTGATCATCGGGCCGCCGGTGGCGTCCATGCCGCCGTAGAAGATCGCGTCGGGAGCCTTGCCCTTGATCTTGGTCAGGATCGCCTTGAAGTCCGTCGTCTTGTCGGTGGCCTTCTCACGCGCCACGATCTGCACGCCGGACGCCTTCAGCGTCTTCTCGACTTCGTTGGCGAGACCTTCGCCGTACGCGGTCGCGTCGTCGGCGATCGCGACCTTCTTGATCTTCTGCGCCGCGAGGTACTGCGCGACGGCGGGACCTTGCTGGTCGTCGCGGCCGACGGTGCGGAAGATGCCCTTGAAGCCCTGTTCGGTCAGCTTCGGGTTGGTGGCCGAGCCCGAGATCATCGGGATGCCGGCCTGGTTGTAGACGGCCGAGGCCGGGATCGACACCCCCGAGTTCAGGTGACCGGCAACGCCGGCGACCTTGGCGTCGGCGAATTTCTGGGCGATGGTCGGGCCCATCTTCGGGTCGGCCTGATCGTCTTCGCTCATCAGCTCGAACTTGATCGTCTTGCCGCCGATCTTGATCTTCCGCGCGGTCGCCTCTTCGACCGCCAGGCGCGCGCCGTTCTCGTCATCCTTGCCGAGGTGGGCGATGCCGCCGGTCAGCGGGCCTGCGTGGCCGATCTTGACGACGACGCTGTCGTCGGCCGGAGCCGCGACCACCGCGGGAGCGGCAGCCTTCGGCGCCTCGGCGGCCTTCTTGGGTTCTTCCTTGCTGCAGCCGTAGGTGGCGGCCAGCGCGATGCCCACCAGGGCGACGCTGAGCTTGTGGGTGAAGATCATGGAGATTCTCCGTTACGAAGTGGGGGAAAGGGAAACGTATAATTATCAGGGTGCTGCACTAAGGGTGTCAACGCCGGTGTCGGATACCTGACATTCGAGACGAATGTTTCGTGTCCGACCCCCTTTGAATGCGCTTGGTCGGCGCCGGCGGCGGTCTGTCGTGGTCCGCTTGCCTGCAATCGGGGGCGCGCCTAATGTCTGGCGCGGTCCGGCGGCGAATCCGGACAACGGGTTCGCGGCATCCAAACGAAGTCCGGAATTCTTGGGACTGCTTCGTGCCGGGATCACGCCGGGGATCGGAGCGGGGAATCCGGCGCACCCGACCGGGGTGCGGACAGGGGAGAGAGATTTGATGGCCTCATGGTTCACGCGGCGGCGCCTGATCGGCGCCTCGATCACCTTGCTGGTCGCGGCCACGATCGGCGGCACGGTGGCGGTGCTCTATGCCAAGAAGCCGCAGGGCGGGGACGGCGCCGGCAAGAACACCCCCGTCGCGCTCCAGTTCACACCGGGCGACTTGGCGTACATCGAGTCGAAGCCGCTGTCGCGCTGGCTGCCGGTGTCCGGCACGCTGCAGCCGGTGCGCCAGGCGATCGTCAAGGCGAAGGTCGCCGGCGACGTCCGCCAGATCACGGTGCGCGAAGGCGAACCGGTCCAGGCGGGGCAGATGCTCGCCCGCATCGACACCACCGACCTCGACTCCAAGCTGATCGACCGCACCGGCGCGCTGGAAAGCGCGAAGGCGCAGCTGGCGCTCGCCGACAAGACGCGGACGATGAACACGCGCCTTCTGAACGACAAGTTCATTTCGCAGAACGCGTTCGACAGCGCCGAGTCGAGCTACAGCGTCGCGCAGGGCAACGTGAAGTCGATGGAAGCGCAGGTGCAGCTCGCCCGCAATGCGCTCAAGGACGCTGTCGCGACGGCCCCGCTGGCCGGCATCGTCGCGAAGCGGCACGTGCAGCCGGGTGAGAAGGTCGCGATCGAGGCGCCGCTCGTCACCGTCGTCGACCTGAAGGACCTCGAAGTGCAGGCGCTGGTGCCGGCGATCGACGTGCCCGAGCTTCGGATCGGCATGCCCGTCGAGCTCGCCGTCGACGGCTTCGGCGAGCGCCGCTTCACCGGCCGCGTCGAGCGGATCAATCCGTCGACGGAACCGGGCACGCGCGCGCTGCTCGTTTACGTCGCATTGCCCAACAACGACGCCGCGCTCAAGAGCGGCATGTTCGCGACCGGCCGCATCGAGCTCGCCGCGAGCGCACCCACCCCGACATTGCCCGCGACGGCCGTCCGCACCGAGGCCGGGCAATCGTTCGTCTGGGTGATCGACAACGGCAAGCTTTCGCGGCGCCTCGTGACGCTCGGCCGCCGCGACGACGCGAACGGCCTCGTCGAGGTCAAGACCGCGCTGCCGCCGAAGCTTCCGGTGCTCGCCGCGCGGTTCGACAACCTGAAAGACGGCGCACCGGCGCTGGTCAAGGCGCCGACGTCGTCGCGGAATGCGACGTCGGCGACGTCCGGCGGACCGACCTGAAGCGAGATGATGACAACCCCCACGCTCACTCCGTTCGCTGCGCCCATGGGCGCGCAAGCCTGCCCTAGGGGCGGCCCGTCGGGAGGCTGATCATGTGGATCACCCGCACCTCGATCAAGAACCCGGTCTTCGCCACGATGGTGATGATCGGCATCACCGTGCTCGGCGTGTTCTCGTACAACCGCCTGCGCGTCGAACAGATGCCGGACGTCAGCCTGCCGTTCGTGATGATCATGACGTCGTATCCCGGGCGCCGCGCCCGAAGCTGTCGAGGCCGACGTCACCAAGCCGATCGAGTACGCCGTCAACCAGGTGTCGGGCGTCAAGCGGATCTTCTCGAACTCGCGCGAGGGATCGAGCCAGGTCTTCGTCGAGTTCCGGCTGTCGACCAACTCGGCGGTGGCGATCCAGGACGTCCGCGACAAGATCGCGATCGTGCGTCCGGCGTTCCCGCGCGACGTCAAGGATCCGCTCGTCAATCGCGTCGAGAACGAGAACAATCAGCCGATCGCCTCGCTCGCGGTGATGTCGCAGACGACCGGCCTGCGCGAGCTCACGTCGCTCACCGACCAGACGATCGTCAAGGCGCTTGGAGAACCAGCCGGGCGTGGCGCGCGTCGACGTCAACGGCCGCGTGACGCGCCAGGTGCTGATCCAGATCAAGCCGAATGCGCTCACTGCCCTCGGGATCGGCGTCGACCAGGTGATCCAGGCGATCCAGAACGCCAACCAGGACGTGCCGGCGGGCCGCCTGACGCGCGGCCAGAGCGACTCGGTCGTGCGCGTCGAAGGCAAGATCAAGGACCCCGAGCAGTTCAACCGCATCATCGTCGCGCAGCAGGGCGGCGGACCGGTGTACCTGTCGCAGGTCGCGGACGTCATCGACGGCGAGAAGGAGATGACGAGCTTCGCGCGCGTCGAACGGCCGCCCGGCGATCATGCTCGACATCCAGAAGGCGCAGGACGCCAACATCGTCGAGACCGGGCGCAACGTGAAGGCCGCGGTCGCGGCGCTGAAGGACCGCCTGCCGTCCGACGTCGAGGTCCGCATCGCCGACTCGAGGTCGGACCAGGTCGAGCGCGCCGTCGATCGCGTCAAGCAGACGATCGTCGAAGGCGGTTTCCTGACGGTGCTGATCGTCTTCCTGTTCCTGCACAGCTGGCGCAGCACCGTGATCACCGGGCTCACGCTGCCGCTCGCGGTGATCGCGACGTTCATCGCGCTCTACGCGTTCGGCTTCACCATCAACTTCCTCACGCTGATGGCGCTGTCGCTGTGCATCGGTCTCCTGATCGACGATGCGATCGTCGTGCGCGAGAACATCGTCCGCCACCTGTCGCTGGGCAAGGACCACATGACGGCGGCGCGCGAAGGCACCGACGAGATCGGGCTCGCGGTGATGGCGACCACGTTCGCGATCGTTGCCGTGTTCGTGCCGATCGCGTTCATGAGCGGCGTCATCGGGCGCTTCTTCTTCCAGTTCGGCGTGACGGTTGCCGTCGCCGTTCTCGTGAGCCTGTTCATCAGCTTCACGCTCGACCCGATGCTCTCGTCGATCTGGCACGATCCGCCGGGCTCGCGCTTCAAGTACCTGCCGTGGCTCGGCCGGTTCATGGCGTGGATCGAGCGCGGCGTCGACGCCGTGCACGTGATCTACGGCCGCGTGCTGCGCTGGGCGCTCGGCCACCGCAAGAGCGTGATCGCGATCGCGGTCGCTTCGTTCTTCGGCAGCTTCCTGATCGTGCCGCTGGTCGGCACCGAGTTCATGCCGCAGACCGACCAGAGCTTCATTTCGCTGCGGCTCAACACACCGGTGGGCTCGAGCCTCGAGTACACCGACGGGAAGGTGCGCGAAGTCGAGGAGGTGCTGAAGAAATTCCCGGAGATCGACCTGGCGATGACGACCGTCGGCATCGAGGACGGCCGCAACTATGCGCGCGTCAACCTGAAGCTGGTCGAGCGTGCGGACCGCAGCCGTTCGCAGACGCAGCTCGAAGGGCAGATCCGCGAAGCGCTTCGCCCCGTGCCGGGCATCGAGCTCACGATCGGCTACGACCGGCCGATCTGGTTCAACCTCCTCGGTCCCGATTCGGACACGCTGTCGAGGATCGCAAAGGAATTCGCCGACAAGGTCGCGAAGATCCCCAACATCGCCGACCTGGAGACTTCGGACAAGGCCGCGAATCCCGCGGTGTCGATCCGGCTCAACAACAATGCGGCCTCCGATCTGGGGGTAACCGTGCAGCAGGTGGGCGCGACGATCCGGCCGCTCCTCGCGGGCGACACCGTCAGCTATTGGCTCGGTCCCGACGGCCAGAACTACGAGGTCAACGTGCAGCTCGGGAAGGACAACCGTCAGACGGCGGCCGACTTCGGCAACCTCTATCTGACGTCGAACAAGCGCGGCCCGGACGGCCAGATGCGGATGGTGCCGCTGCGCCAGGTCGCCGAGCTCGTCGAAACGACGAGTCCGCAGATCATCAAGCGCCAGGATCTGCAGCGGCGGATCGGCATCTACGCGAATGTCGAGGGCAGGCCCGCGGGCGACGTCGGCAGCGACGTGCAGAAAGTCGCGTCAGCGATGGAGCTGCCCCCCGGCTACCGCCTTGCGGCCGCGGGCCAGCAGCAGGACATGCAGGAGTCGTTCGCGGCGGCGGTGGCGGCAGTGGGGCTCGCGATCATCTTCATCTATCTGATCCTCGCGTCGCAGTTCGCGAGCTTCACGCAGCCGGTGGCGATCATGGCGTCGCTGCCGTTCTCGCTGATCGGCGTGTTCCTCGCGCTGCTGCTCACGCGGACGACGCTCAACATCTTCTCGATCATCGGCTTCATCATGCTGATGGGCCTCGTGACCAAGAACGCGATCCTCCTCGTCGACTTCGCCAACCGCTCGCGGCGCGCGGGCGCCGGCCTTCACGACGCGCTGCAGGACGCGGGGCAGGTGCGCCTGCGTCCGATCCTGATGACCACCGCCGCGATGATCGGCGGCATGCTGCCCCTCGCGCTCGGGATCGGCGAAGGCGGCGAAACCCAGGCGCCGATGGGCCGCGCGATCATCGGCGGCGTGATCACTTCGACGCTGCTCACGCTGATCGTCGTGCCGGTGATCTACACGTATCTCGACGCGATGCACGAGCGTCGGGCGCGCAAGAAGGCCGCGCGCGCGGCGGCGCATGCCGTTCCCGCCCAGCTTGGCGCCGATGACTAGATGACGACCCCCACGCTCACTGCGTTCGCTGCCCGCGGACGGGGAGCAAGCCTCCCTTGGGGCGGCCCGGCGGAAGGATGACGACCCCCACGCTCACTTCGCTCGCTGCCCCCAGGGGGAGCAAGCCATCCTTGGGGCGGCCCGGCGGAAGGCTGAGTCGTTCGAACACGGGGGCGCGGCCGCGCGTCCGCGCCCGGGTCATCGCTCTTTAACAATTCGGTCCCTTTCGGAAGGGGCCCGCCGGCGAAGGCGGGCCCCGTTCCGGTCCCGACGATTACTACTTGACTGTGTAATTAAACGGTCGTACAGTAACCGTCATGTCGCGTCCCTCCCGCAACGTCGATGCGCTGCTGCTGACCGCGGGGCGCGAGCTCTATCCCGCGACGGGTGCCGCCGGCCTGTCGATCCGCAAGGTCGCGGACCGCGCGAAGGTCAACCTCGGGATGTTCCACTACCACTTCCGGACCAAGGAGCAGTTCGTCCGGCAGCTGCTGCAGGCGATCTACGACGAGATGTTTGCGAGCCTGGAGCTTGCCGCAAGCGCAGGCCCGCCGGTCGAGGCGCTGCGCGCCGCGCTTAACGTGCTCGGCCGTTTCGGCCGCGACAACGGGCGGCTGTTGCGGCGATTGATCGCCGATGCGCTGGCAGGCGAGGCGGTCGCGCTCGAATTCCTGCGCGCCAACATGCCGCGGCACGTCCGGGTCATGGTCGCGCTGATCGCCGCGGCGCAGGAGAACGGCACGCTGCGACGAATGCCGGTGCCGCAGGCCGTCGCGTTTCTCGCCGGAAGCGTCGCCGCGCCGATCCTGATCGGCGGCGCGATCGCCGAACGCGCGCTGGTGCCCGCCCTTACGCTCGACCTCGCCGCCGTCATCGCCTCCGACGCCGCCATCGCGGAGCGCGTCGAGTGCGCGCTCGTCGGCCTCGCGGTGCCCGCCAGCGCGCGCGAGCCGGCGCGCACGAAAGGACGTCGATCATGAAATGGAGCCTTGCGCTGGCGTTGCCTGCATTGCTCGTCGCGTGCAGCGAAGCGCCCCCCGCCGGCTATCCGGGATATGTCGAAGCCGACTACGTGCGCGTTGCCGCGCCGCTGTCCGGGTCGCTGGCGAAGCTCTCCGTGAAGAAGGGCGACCCGGTCGCCGCGGGCGCGCCGCTGTTCGTCCTCGAAAGCGTTCACGAAGCCGCGGCGCGCGCCGAAGCCGAGGCGCGCGTGCGCAAAGCGCAATCCACGCTCGCAGACCTCGAGAAGGCGAAACGGCCGCCCGAGATCGCCGCCGTGCGTGCGCAGTTGGCGCAGGCGCAGGCCGCACTCAAGCAATCGGAGGCCGATCTCGGGCGCGCGCAGAAGCTCGTCGCCGACAAGTTCCTGCCGCCGCAGCGCCTCGACGAAACGCTCGCGAAGCGCGACAGCGACCGCGCGCGTGTCGCCGAGCTGTCCGCGCAGGTGGCGCTCGCGAACCTGCCTGCGCGCGCCGACGAGATCGCCGCGGCGCGCGCGGAAGTGAAGGCTGCCACTGACGCGCTGGCACAGGCGCAGTGGCGCGTCGACCAGAAGACGCAGACGGCGCCGGTGGGCGGTCTCGTCAACGACACGTACTACCGCGAGGGTGAATGGGTAGGCGCGGGCGCGCCGGTGGTCTCGATCCTGCCGCCTTCGAACGTGAAGATCCGCTTCTATGTGCCCGAGCCGCGGCTCGCGTCGCTGCGCCTCGGCGCGCCCGTGACCGTGCGCTGCGACGGTTGCGCGCAGAGCGTCGCCGCGAACGTGAGCTTCATCGCGCCGCAAGCCGAGTACACGCCGCCGGTCATCTACAGCCGCGAAAACCGCGCGAAGCTCGTGTTCATGGTCGAGGCGCGCCCCGATGCGACGAATGCCGCGCTGCATCCGGGCCTTCCCGTCGAAGTCCTGCTTCCATGACCGCGGCGATCGACGTTCGCGGACTGACCAAGCGCTACGACGGCCGCGCGGTCGTCGACGACTTCGCGATCCGCGTCGAACGCGGGCAGATCTTCGGCTTCCTCGGTCCCAACGGCAGCGGCAAGACGACGACGATCCGGATGCTCTGCGGCCTCTTGACGCCCGATGCGGGCGAGGGCACGTGCCTCGGCTACGACATCCGTACCGAGGCGCCCGCGATCAAGCGGGAGGTCGGCTACATGACGCAGAAGTTCTCGCTGTACGAGGACCTGTCGATCGAGGAGAACCTCGATTTCGTCGCGCGGATGTACGGCGTTCCGCAGCGCAGAGATGCGGTCGCGGGCGCGATCGAGCGCCTGGGTCTCGCCGCTCGACGAAAGCAGCTTGCCGGCACGCTGTCCGGCGGCTGGAAGCAGCGCCTCGCGCTCGCCGCGTGCCTGCTGCATTCGCCGCAGCTCTTGCTGCTCGACGAGCCGACCGCCGGGGTGGACCCGAAGGCGCGGCGCGACTTCTGGGAGCAGATCCACGACCTTGCCGCCGAGGGCATGACGGTGCTGGTGAGCACGCATTACATGGACGAGGCCGAGCGCTGCCATCAGCTCGCGTATCTCGCCTACGGCCGCCTGATGGTCCGTGGCTCGGTGCACGAGGTGATCGGGCACTCGGGGCTGTCGACGTGGATCGTCGCGCAGCGCGAGGGCGGGGACGCGCGTGATCTTGCGCTGCTTGCGCGCGACCTCCGCGCGAACCCGGCGGTTGAGACGATCGTCCCGTTCGGCACGACGCTGCACGTGTCGGGCCACGACGCCGCGGCGCTCGAGGCCGCGCTCGCGCCGGCGCACGCGATGCCCGGCCTCACCTGCATGCGTACCGAGCCGTCGCTCGAGGATGTGTTCATCAGCCTGATGCAGGACGCGAAGGACAATGTCCAGTAACGCCGCGACCGCCGCCGGCGCACCGGCGCGCGCGCGCAGCGCGCGGCGCGAATCCTTCTCCCTCGCGCGCGTGGTCGCGATCATGCTGAAGGAATTCGTGCAGATGCGGCGCGACCGGCTGACGTTCGCGATGATCGTCGGCATCCCGATCCTGCAGCTCGTGCTGTTCGGCTACGCGATCAACTCCGATCCGAAGTCGCTGCCCACGGCGGTCGTCGACTACGACAAGAGCACGTACTCGCGCACCATCGTCCGCGGCCTCGAGAACACGCGCTATTTCGCCGTGACGGAGCTGCCGGCCGGCGAATCCGGCGCCGATCGCCTGCTCGAACGGGGCGACGTGCAGTTCGCCGTGGTCATTCCACCGGACTTCTCGCGCAAGCTGGAGCGCGGCGAGCGGCCGTCGCTCCTCGTCGCCGCCGATGCCACCGACCCCGCGGCGACCGGCAACGCGCTCTCCGCGCTGAACCAGCTTGCCGCGAGCGTGCTGCGCTACGACCTCGCCGGGCCACTGGCGCGGCTCGCACCGGACGCGGCGCCGTTCGACGTGGTCGTGCAGCGGCGCTACAACGCGGAAGGCATCACGCAGTACAACATCGTGCCGGGCCTGCTCGGCGTGATCCTGCAGATGACGATGGTCATGATGACGGCGTTCGCGATCACCCGCGAGCGCGAGCGCGGCACGTTCGAGAACCTGCTCGCGACGCCGGCGCAGCCGCTCGAGGTGATGACGGGGAAGATCGCGCCGTTCATCCTGGTGGGCTTCGTGCAGGCCGCGATCATCCTCGGCGCGGCGCGGCTCCTTTTCGATGTGCCGATGATCGGCAGCCTCGCGCTGCTCTTCGGCGCGATGGTGCTGTTCATCGCGTCACTGCTGGCGCTCGGCTTCACGATCTCGACGGTCGCGCGCAACCAGCTCCAGGCGATGCAGATGACGTTCTTCTTCTTCCTGCCGTCGCTGCTGCTGTCGGGCTTCATGTTCCCGTTTCGCGGGATGCCGGGCTGGGCGCAGGCCGTGGGCGAGATCTTTCCGCTGACGCACTTCCTGCGGATCGTCCGCGGCATCCTGCTGAAGGGCAATGGCGCCGCCGACGTCGCGCCGCACCTGTGGCCGATCGCCGTGTTCATGCTGGCCGTCGCCGTCGTGGCTCTGTTGCGCTACCGGCGGACGCTCGATTGAATCGGCGTGGCGGCTTCGCAGCATCGAACGTGCGCCGCAATCGGGCGGAGAGCGAGCGTTTCATCCTCCCGGGCGCGAACGAAGTTGGGACGAGCGCAAATGGCAACAGTGTTTCGGGCCGCACGAAAAAGGGACTGATTTGTTATAATGACCCGCGGTCAGTTAGCCGCATTCAGCGATTTTCGGGAGCAGGGAGGGGCGATGAACACGTTCAACGTCGAGCAAGCGCGGTTTAACATGGTCGAGCAGCAGATCCGCACGTGGGAAGTGCTCGATCAACGCGTGCTCGACCTGCTGTTCACTGTCAGGCGCGAGGAGTTCGTCCCGCCGCAGTACCGCGCCATTGCGTTCGCCGATCTCGAACTGCCGCTCGGCAACGGCGCGTCGATGTGGACCCCCAAGGTCGAGGCGCGCGCGTTGCAGGAACTGAAGCTCGCGCGCACGGACCAGGTGCTCGAAATCGGCACCGGAAGCGGCTATTTCACCGCGCTTCTCGCCAGCGAGGCGGCCGGCGTGCGCAGCGTCGAGATCGACAACGGGCTTGCGGCGTCCGCGGCAGCGCGGCTCGCTCGCGCGGGCTTCGGCAACGTTCGCGTCGAGACCGGAGACGGCGCGCGCGGCTGGGGTGCCGACCTGTACGACGCCATCGTGCTGACCGGATCGACGCCGATTCTTCCGGAGCGCTTTTTCGAACAACTCAAGCCTGGCGGCCGCCTGTTCGCGATCGTCGGCGACGCGCCGGCGATGACCGCTCGTCTCGTGCGGCTCGCCACACCCGGTTCGCGCGTAGTCACCGACTTGTTCGAGACCGTCATCACGCCCCTGTTCAACGCCGCGCAACCGGCGCGCTTCGAATTCTGAACCCGCCCCATCCATGAAAAGACTTTCTGTCGCCGTGCCCCGCGCCGCTATCCGCGTCACCACCGCATGGCTCGCGCTCGGCGTGGCGTTGCTCACGACGCCCGCGCGCGCCGAAGACCTGCTGCAGATCTACCGCGAAGCGCAGCTGAACGACCCGACGCTTGCCGGGGCGCGGGCCTCCTGGAATGCCACGCAGGAGCTCCTGCCGCAGGCGCGCTCCACCCTGCTCCCGAACGTGAATGCGGCCGGCACGGCGAACCTCAACAACTTCAGCGAGAACATTCGCAGCGACCCGCCGCTCGACATCAACAACCGGAACTTCCGTTTCGGCCAGCTTTCGGTGTCGGCGTCCCAGCCGCTGTATCGCGTCCAGAACAAGGTGGCCTATGACCAGTCGAAGCAGCAGGTCGCGCAGGCCGACTACACACTGTCGTCAGTCCAGCAGGACCTGATCCTGCGCGTGTCGATCGCTTATTTCGACGTGCTGCTCGCCGAGTTCAACGTCGAGCTGGCGGAGAGCCAGAAGGCGGCCGTCTCCGAGCAGCTCGCGCAGGCGAAGCGCAACTTCGAGGTCGGCGTATCGACGATCACCGACAGCAACGAAGCGCAGGCCAAGTACGACTCGATCGTCGCGCAGGAGATCAGCACGCGCAACGATCTGGAGAACCGGCGCACGGCGCTGCGTGCAATCATCGGCCGCAGTCCGCCTCCGCTGAAGCGCGTCGGGGCCGGCTTCGAGCCGCCGCTGCCGAACCCCAACTCGGCCGACTACTGGGTCGATCGCGCGCTCGCCGACAATCTGTCGGTGAAGATCGCGGCATACAACTTCGACATCGCGACCCTCGAAGTCGACCGCCAGAAGGCCGGCCACCTGCCGACCGTCGACCTGGTTGCGAGCTACCAGTACCAGGCGGGCAGCGGCGCGGCGAGCTTCTCCAGCGGCTTCGACCTGCGGCAGGGTCAGATCGGCGTTCAGCTCAACGTGCCGATCTACCAGGGTGGCTTCGTCGACTCGAAGGTCCGCCAGGCGATCGCGCTGCAGGACTATGCGCGGCAGAACCTCGAGGTCGCGCGCCGCGCCGCGCTGTTCAACGCGCAGACGGGCTTCTCGGGCGTCAACAGCGCGGCGGCGTCGGTGAAGGCGTTCGAGCAGGCGGTGGTCTCTGCGCAGTCAGCGTACGAGTCGAACCGCCTCGGTCAGGAAGTCGGCGTGCGGACGAACCTCGACGTCCTCAACACGCAGCAGAACGTCTACCAGACGCGGCGCGACCTCGCGCAGGCGTACTTCAATTACCTGGTCGGTGTGTTGCGGCTCAAGTCCGCGATCGGCACGTTGTCCGAGCAGGACATCGAAGAGATCAACCGGCGTCTCACGGGCTGACGGTCCGCGAGGGACGCTCGCCGGCGCTACGCCGGCGGCAGCCGCGGCGCCAGCCACGCCCACAGGCGATCCGCGGCGCCGCGATGCGCGGCGCAAAACGCGAGAGTGCGATCGGCGATCGCGCGGCGCGCGGCTTCGTCGCGCAGCAGCGCTGCCACGTTCGCGACGAGATCCGGCGCATCGCGGACGCGGATCGCGGCGCCCGCGTCGATCGCCCGCGCGCTCGCTTCCGCGAAGTTGAACGTGTGAGGACCGACGAGCGTCGGCACGCCGACGGCAATGGGCTCGATCAGGTTCTGACCACCGACGGGAACGAGACTGCCGCCGACGAACGCGACATCGGCGGCGGCACAATACGCAAGCAGTTCGCCCAGCGTGTCGCCAAGCAGGACGCGCGTGGCGGCGGTGACCGGCGCTGCGGTGCTCTTGCGCGCGTAGGCAACGCGGCGCGCGGCCAGGAGCTCGGCCACAGCGTCGAAGCGCTGCGGATGACGCGGCACGACGATCGTCAGCACGTCGGCTGGCAGCGCGTCGGTCGCGGCGAGTGCATCGAGCACGAGCGCCTCTTCGCCGTCGCGGGTCGACGCCGCGATCCACACCGGCCGCGCCACGCCGATGCGCTCGCGCAGCGCGTGGCCCGCCGCGCGGGCAGATGCAGGGACATCGACATCGAACTTGAGATTGCCGACGACCGTCACGTCGCGGGCGCCCAGCGCGCGCAGCCGCGCCGCATCGTCTTCGCCCTGCGCGGCAACCCCCGCGAGCGATCCCAGCAGCGGACGCGACAAGGCCGCGATGCGCGCATACCCGGCCGCCGACCGCGCGGACAAGCGCGCGTTGACGAGGAAAAGCGGGACGCCCGCCGCGCGGCAGCACGCGGTGAGGTTTGGCCATAGCTCGGTTTCCATCAACAGCCCGACGCGCGGATGGAAGCGCGCGAGGAACGCGCGAATCGCGAACGGCACGTCGTACGGAAGCCATGCTTGCACGACGCGATCGCCGTAGAGCGCCCGGCCCGCGTCGCGCCCTGTCGCCGTCATGTGCGTGAGCAGAAGCGACGCCGCGGGACGCTCGCGCAGCAGGCGCTCGATCAGCGGCGCCGCGGCGCGCGTTTCGCCGAGCGACACCGCGTGAATCCAGATCACGTCGTTCGCAAGCCGCGGTGCCGGCTCGCGGTAAACGCCGAAGCGTTCGCCCATGCGGTCGCGATAGCCCGCCTCGCGGCGGCCGCGCCACCAGAGCCGCAATGGAAGCAACGGCAGCGCGAGCCACCACAGCAGCGTGTAGAGCGCGCGCGCCATCGTCCGCGGTCAGCAGCGCGGCGTTGCGCGCATGAGCTCGCCCGCGCTCGCCATGACGTCGTCGGGCGACGGGATTCGATGCGCGTGCCCGAGGTCCCGCGCGTGCGGCCCGGCGCAGGCGACGCCGTGCACGGCGGGATCGGTGGCGAAGAAGAGTCCGATCGTCGGCGTTCCGAGCGCTGCCGCGAGATGCGTGAAGCCCGTGTCGACGCCGACGGCGAGCTCCGCGCGCGCAAGGAGCGTCGCGGCATCGGGCATCGACAGCCACGACGGCACGATCGCGCTCGCGACGCCGTCGGCGAGACGCCGGCTGCGCGCCTCCTCCTGCGCGCTGCCCCAGAACAGCATCGTCGCGAAGCCCGCGCGATCGAAGTGCTCGATCAGCACGCGCCAGTGCGCTTCCGGCCAGAGCTTGTCGGCGCGGCTCGTCGCGGTCAGCAGCGCGACGTACGGCCGCGCCGGCAGATCAGGCGCAGTGGCGGGTGGGACCAGGTGCCAGCGCGGCGGGCCGTCGACGGCGTAGCCCAACGCTGCCGCGGCGAGACGGCGACAGCGCTCGACGAAGTGCAGATGGCGCGGCACGTGATGATGCGCATCGTGCGCGAGCGTGGCGAGCGGCTCGCGCACGCTGGCGCGATCGAAGCCATGGCGGCGCCCGCGCGCCGTGCGCGCGATCACCGCGCCTTTCACCTGCTCCTGCAGGTCGAGGACCGCCGCGTAGCGCGAAGCGCGCAGGTTGCGCCGGAACGCGCCGATGTCGCGCCATGTCGCGGATGCGAACGGCTCGCGGCGCCAGCGTCGCAGTGCGAACGGAACGATCGTGCGCACGTCGGGGCACAGCGCGACGAGCGGCGCGAAGCCGCGTTCGGCGACCCAGTCGATCGCCATGTCCGGGCGGTGCCGGCGAATGTCCGGAACGACGGCGAGCGCGTAGACGATGTCGCCGAGCGACGAAGGACGGATGACGAGAACAGCGCTCAATGGAGTACCTTCGCGCTGCGCGCTGCGGTGCAATTCGCACCTTGGGACGGCCCGGCGGTGCTCATGGGAAAGGCGACGCTGCAAACGAAGTAAACTTGCCGCATGCCGGATTCGCTGCCCCTGTCGCTGGTCGTCATCACGCGCGATGCCGCCGGAGAGCTCGCGGAGTGCCTGGCGTCGGCGCCGTTCGCCGCCGAAGCGCTCGTCGTCGATTCGGGGAGCGGCGATGATACCGTAGAAGTCGCGCGACGCTCCGGCGCGCGCGTGATCGAGCGCGACTGGCCGGGCTTCGGCCGGCAGAAGCAATTCGCGGTGGACGCCGCGCTCCACGATTGGGTGCTGTGTCTCGACGCCGACGAGCGCGTGTCGCCGCCGCTGGCGGCGTCGATTCGCGACGCTTTCGCGCGCGGCGTGCCCGCGCCCGCGGCGTTCGCACTCGCGCGGCGCAACCGTTTTCTCGGCCGCTGGCTCGCGCATGGCGAGGGCTATCCCGACTGGACCGTGCGGCTGTTCGACCGGCGGCGAGCGCGCTGGTCCGACGACGCTGTGCACGAGCGCGTGATCGTCGAGGGTGCCGCGGAGCGGATGGGTGGAGATCTGCTTCACGCGTCGGCCGAATCGCTCGATGCCTACATCGCCAAGCAGAACCGCTACACGACGCTGCAGGCGGCCGCGCTGCACGCGCGCGGCGATCGCGCGAACGCGCTTCGCGTGGCGCTCGCGCCGCTCGCGCGCTTCGTCCGCTTCTACGTGTTCAAGCTGGGGTTTCTCGACGGCGTCGCCGGCTTTGCGCATATCGCCATCGGCGCCTTCGCGAGCTTCCTCAAGTACGCGAAGCTGCGCGCACTCGACGCGGACGCGCGCGGACGATGACAACGGCGACAGCGACGGAGATCGCCGGGCAGCGCGTGCTGGTGACCGGCGCCGCCGGCTTCATCGGCATGCACACGGTGCGCGCACTGCTCGATGCAGGTGCCCACGTCGAGGGCGTCGACAATTTCGAGCCGTACTACGACGTGTCGCTGAAGAAGGCGCGCGTCGCCACGCTCGCCGGACACCCGCGCTTCGCTTTCCGCGCTCTCGACCTCGCCGACGCCGAGGCGACCGCGCAACTGTTTCGCGACGGACGCTTCACGCATGTGGTGCATCTGGCCGCACAACCCGGCGTTCGATACTCGCTCGTGAACCCCGGCGCGTACCTGCGCAACAACGTCGACGCGTTCGGCCATGTGCTCGAAGGCTGCCGGCATGCGAAGGTCGCGCATCTCGCCTACGCATCGTCGTCGTCGGTGTACGGCGCAAATCACGCGCTGCCGTTCTCCGAGGACCAGTCGGTCGATCATCCGGTAAGCCTCTACGCGGCGACGAAGAAGGCCAACGAGCTGATGGCGCACAGCTACAGCCACCTCTTTCGCCTGCCCACGACGGGGCTGCGCTTCTTCACCGTCTACGGCCCCTGGGGGCGGCCGGACCAGGCGCCGATGATCTTCACCCGAGCCATCCTCGCAGGCGAGCCCATCCAGGTGTTCAACGAGGGACGGATGGAGCGCGATTTCACCTACGTCGACGACATCGTCGAAGGTGTGGTCCGCGCGCTCGTGCGCCCGCCGGCGGCGAGCGCGGCGAGCGGCGCGCCGTACGTCGTCTACAACATCGGCCACCACGAAGCCGTGCCGTTGTCGACGTTCATCGCCACGCTGGAGCGCCTGCTCGGGAAGACAGCGCTGCGCGACTACCGGCCGATGCAGCCGGGCGACGTGCCGGCGACGTTCGCGTCCATCGACCGGCTGCGCGAGGCGACAGGCTTCGTGCCGCACACGTCGCTCGACGACGGTCTCGCGCGCTTTGTCGAGTGGTATCGCGAGTACTACCGCACCTGACTGCTACCATTGGGCACCTTTTTGGACGGTGGCCCTTCTGACGTGGTTCCACAATGATTCTCGTGACCGGCGGTGCCGGCTTCATCGGCGGCAATTTCGTGCTCGACTGGTTCAAGGCGACCGCCGAGCCGCTCGTCAATCTCGACAAGCTGACGTACGCCGGCAACCTCGGCAACCTGGCTTCGCTGAAGGACGATCCGCGCCATGTCTTCGTGCGGGGCGACATCGGCGACCGTGCGCAGGTGCAGGCGCTGCTCGAGCGTCACAAGCCGCGCGCGATCGTGAACTTTGCCGCGGAGACCCATGTGGACCGGTCGATCCACGGCCCCGCTGCGTTCATCGAGACCAACGTCGTCGCCACGTTCGCGCTCATCGACGTGGTGAAGGAATGGTGGTCGAAGCTTCCGCCCGACGAGCGCGCCGCGTTCCGCTTCCTGCACGTGTCCACCGACGAGGTGTACGGCTCGCTCGGCCCCGCGGACCCCGCGTTCTGCGAGACGACGCCGTACGCGCCGAACAGCCCGTACTCCGCGTCCAAGGCCGCGTCCGATCATCTGCTGCGCGCGTATCACCACACTTACGGCCTGCCGACGCTGACGACGAACTGCTCCAACAACTACGGGCCGCGGCAGTTTCCGGAGAAGCTGATTCCGCTGATGATCGTCAACGCGATTGCCGGCAAGCCGCTGCCGGTTTACGGCGATGGCCAGAACGTCCGCGACTGGCTTTACGTCGGCGATCACTGCAGCGCGATCCGCGCCGTGCTCGAGCGTGGCCGGCCGGGGGCGACGTACAACGTCGGCGGCAATGCGGAGATGAAGAACCTCGACGTCGTCGGGACGATCTGCCGCGTGCTGTCGGAGCTGAAGCCGGGCCGCGACTATCGCTCGCTCGTGACGTTCGTCAAGGACCGCCCCGGCCACGATCGCCGCTACGCGATTGATCCGTCGCGCATCCGCGGCGATCTCGGCTGGGCACCGGCGGAAACGTTCGAGTCCGGCATGCGCCGCACCATCGGCTGGTATCTCGACAACGGCACGTGGTTGGACGCCGTGACCAGCGGTGCGTACCACGAGTGGGTGTCGCTGCAATATGCTGCTGTATGAATCGTAAGGGCATCATCCTCGCGGGCGGATCGGGCACGCGGCTCTATCCGGTGACGCAGGTCGTCTCCAAGCAGCTGCTGCCGGTGTACGACAAGCCGATGATCTACTATCCGCTGTCGACGCTGATGCTGGCGGGCATCCGCGACATCCTTCTCATTTCCACCCCTGAGGACACGCCGCGCTTCGCGCAGCTGCTGGGCGACGGTGCGCAATGGGGCCTGTCCCTTTCGTACGCGGTACAGCCGTCGCCGGACGGGCTCGCGCAGGCGTTCATCATCGGCCGCGAGTTCCTGGCGGGTGCGCCGTCCGCGCTCGTGCTGGGCGACAACATCTTCTACGGCACCGACCTGCAGCGCCAGCTCGCTCGCGCACGCGACAAGCCGGCGGGCGCGACGGTTTTCGCCTACGCCGTCGCCGATCCCGAGCGCTATGGCGTCGCGGAAATCGGGCCAGGCGGCAAGGTGCTGTCCCTCGAAGAAAAGCCGGCGGCGCCGAAGTCGCGCTACGCCGTC
This sequence comes from uncultured beta proteobacterium, assembly GCA_963851465.1. Classification (GTDB taxonomy): domain Bacteria; phylum Pseudomonadota; class Gammaproteobacteria; order Burkholderiales; family Casimicrobiaceae; genus VBCG01. Next base: position 594,529 of record CAWKPJ010000001.1, on the reverse strand, counting down.
ACCGGCCTGTATTTCTACGACGCGCGCGTCGTCGACGTCGCAGCGTCGCTCGCGCCTTCGGCGCGCGGGGAGCTCGAGATCACCGACGTCAATCGCCGGTATCTCGAATGGGACGCGCTCGACTGCGAGATCCTGGGGCGCGGCATGGCGTGGCTCGACACCGGCACGCACGAGTCGCTGCTCGAGGCGTCGCAGTACATCGAGACGATCGAGCGCCGCCAGGGCCTCAAGATCGCGTGCCCGGAAGAGATCGCGTACCGGCAGGGATACATCGACGCCGCGCGTCTCGAGGCGCTCGGCCAGGCGCTCGCGAAGAACGCCTACGGTCGGTATCTGTTGGCGCTCCTGCACGATCCGCTGCTGCGCGATCCCTTGCCGCGCTAGGACGCGCATGCGCTTCACGCCCACGGCCATCCCCGACGTCAAGCTGATCGAGCCCGCGGTCTTCGGCGATCCGCGCGGATTCTTTTTCGAGAGCTGGAACCGCCGCGATTTCGAGGCGGCGGGCCTCGCCGTCGACTTCGTGCAGGACAACCATTCGCGCAGCGCGCGCAACGTCCTGCGCGGCCTCCACTACCAGATCGAGCATGCGCAAGGCAAGCTCGTGCGCGTGATCGCCGGTGCGGTGCTCGACGTGGCAGTCGACCTGCGCAAGAGCTCGCCGACCTTCGGAAGGCACGTGGCGATCACGCTGTCGGACGCCGACAAGCGCATGCTGTGGATACCCCCGGGATTCGCGCATGGCTTCCTGGTCCTGTCCGAAACGGCGGAGTTTCTCTACAAGACGACCGACTACTGGTTCCCGGCGCACGAGCGCACGCTGCTGTGGAGCGATCCGGCGCTGAACATCGCCTGGCCGCTCGACGGCGCACCGACGCTCGCCGCGAAGGATGCGGCAGGCGCACCGCTCGCGACTGCTGCGCTCTACGCGTGACTGACGACCGCGGCACGATCCTCGTCACCGGGGCGCGGGGGCAATTGGGGGCGGAGCTTGCCGCCGCGCTCGCGCCGCTCGGGCGCGTCGTCGCTGTCGACCGGACGGGGCTCGACTTGGCCGACCCCGATGCGATCGTTCGTGTCGTGCGCGATGTCGCCCCGGCGTGGATCGTCAACGCCGCGGCGTACACGGCCGTCGATCGGGCGGAAACCGACCGCGAGCGCGCGTTCGCGATCAACGCGCGTGCTCCCGGGCTGCTTGCGGAGGAGGCGAAGCGACTCGGCGCGATTCTGCTCCACTACTCCACCGACTACGTGTTCGATGGCACGCAGCGCGCGCCGTACGACGAGGCTTCGGCGCCGAATCCCCTCAACGTCTACGGCGCGAGCAAGCTCGAAGGCGAGCGCGCGATCGCGGCCGTGGGCGCAACGGCCCTGACGCTGCGCACGAGCTGGGTGTACGGATTGCGCGGAAGCAATTTTCTCCTTACCATCCGCCGCCTCGCTGCGGAGCGCGACGAGTTGCGCATCGTCGACGACCAGACCGGCGTGCCCAATTGGTCGCGCGCGCTGGCGGATGCTACGGCGACGCTGATGGCGCATGGCCGGAGATCCGTCGCCGAGCGCGCGGGTCTCTATCATCTGAGCGCGGCGGGGCAAACGACCTGGTACGGCTTCGCGCGCGCAATCGTCGGCGGCGGGGACCGGCCGAAAATCGTACCGATAACGACCGCCGAATTTCCGACCCCGGCTGCGCGCCCGGCATACGGTGTGCTTGCATCGTCCAGGTTGCGTGACGTGTTTGGGCTCGAATTGCCGGATTGGGCGCGCAACGCTGGCCTCCTGCGTCGCGAGCCCGGTGGAACCGCCGGTGCGCAATCCGGTCGGATGAGGTCGGCAATGTCCCGGGCGCGGAGCGCGGAAGGTAGCGACTCGTGTCCAAGTCGGGATCCGAGCGGACCTGCGTGTCGCCAGATCCCGACAACAAAGGAGAAAGGCATGACGTTGAATTGGGCGCGGATGCGCCTCGCGATACTGTCGCTGGCGCTGCCCTCATCGGGCATGGCGCTGGCCGACGCGCCCGTCAACGCAGTTCCCCCCGCGGAAAACCGCCCCGCAGTGGCAAAGTTCGCCGCGCCACGGCTGATGACGCGTGCCGCCGCGCCTGCGCTATCGATCGCGTTGCCGGCGCTGTCGACGGCCGAGCGCGGCAACGTGAAGGCCCACAATCTTCGCGGGCCGGCCAATGCTCGCGAGGCCGCCGCCGGCAACAAGGGGCGGCCGCTCGCCATCGGCTTCGGACGCCAGGTCGCGGCCGGCTCCCGTACCGTCGAATTGTCGCGGCTGCCCTGGCAGACACTCCCGGACGGCTCGCGCGCGGCGCGCATCCAGATCGCCTCGCCCGACGCCGCCGGCGTGCGCATCGCGTTGCAGCTGCCCGCCACCGACTCCGGGCTGTCGGTCCGCTTCGCCGGTGCGGGCGAGGACGCCGTGTTCGGACCGATTCCCGCCAGCGCGATCGCCGACGATACGGCGCGCTACGGCAGCTACTGGTCACCGACGATCGAGGGCAGCATCGCGACGATCGAGTTCGCCGCGCCCGCCGATGCCAGGCTCGACGGCGTCACGCTGACGATCCCGCGCCTGTCGCACCACCTGATAACCGGCGCGGCGCTGAAGAGCTCGGACTCGAAGAACATATCCGACATCGGCAGTGCAGGCGCGTGCAACATCGATGTCAAATGCGTGTCTCCGCAATCGACGGCATTCGTCAACAGCACGAAGGCGGTGGCCAAGATCGTGTTCACGCAGGAAGACGGCGATACCTTCGTTTGCAGCGGCACGCTGCTGAACGACCTGTCGTCCAGCGGCACGCCGTATTTCTTCACGGCCAATCATTGCATCAACTCCGCGACCGCCGCGCGGACGATGAACACGTTCTGGTTCTTCGACGCCAACAGCTGCGGCGATCACGTATCCATCCCGAACTACGTGCAGCAGGCGACGGGCGCAACATTGCTGGCGCGAAGCGAAGACTGGGATTGGGCGTTGGTGCGCCTCGTCGCGCCGCCGCCGCCCGGTGCCTTCTTCGCCGCCTGGCGAGCCGACCCGGTTCCGGCGGGCGCCACGGTATCCGTCATCCACCATGCCGGCGGCGACCTCAAGAAATGGTCGCAGGGCACCTCGCTCGGCTACGTGTCATTCACGGACGGGTCCAGCTTCATCGAGGCCGCGTACACGCAAGGGACTACGGAGAACGGCTCGAGCGGCGCTGCATTGTTCACGTTCAACTCCGGCGGAGGCTACTACGAAGTCCGCGGCGGTCTGTTCGGTGGCGAATCAGCGTGCTCGAATCCGGCGGGCGTCGACATCTATTCCCGCCTCGACAACATGCTGCCGCTGACGCGGCAATATCTGACGCCTGGCAATAATCCGAGCGGTACGGTGGCGGCGGTGGAGTTCTACAACCGGTCGCTGCAGCACTACTTCATGTCGACCAATCCCGACGAGATCAACGGGCTCGATACCGGTGTCTTCGTGGGCTGGGAGCGCACCGGCTTCCGTTTTCTCGCCTATTCGACGCCGGTACCCGGAACGAACCCGGTATGCCGCTTCTACCGCGCGCCTGCCTACGGCGATTCGCATTTCTATTCGGCCAGTCCGGCGGAATGCGAGGCTACCGCACTGGAGCATCCGGTCGACTGGATCTACGAAAGCCCGAAGGTCTTCTACATTCAGCTGCCCGATACGAATACCGGGGCGTGTCCGGCGAACACGTTGCCCATGTGGCGCTTTTTCAATCGGCGCACCATCAACCATCGGTACACGACCGACGTCACGATGCGCGACGAAATGAGGGCGGACCCGTTCACGTGGGTCGCCGAGGGCTACGGCCCCGACGCGCGCATCATGTGCACTCCGGCCGGCAGCTGAGGGGCGCGCCGGACCAGTTTCAGAAGCGATACTCGACCGCAACGGGCGCGTCGACGGCAAGCGATCGTCCCGCGCCCGCGACGACGATTGCGTTCATCCCGAACGTCACCCCGGCGAGCGCGTCGTTGCGGCGATAGGTCGACAATGTGGGCAGCGGCTCGATCCCCACGCGCGCCGTCGCCTGGTCCGTCGTCGTCACCTGGCAGCGCGTGCAGGGCTTCACGAGCCGCAACGTCACCTCGCCGCTGGTGAGCGTATCGAGGTGGTCCTCCTCGTAGGGCGGCAGACCCGTCACGACGACGTTCGGCCGGAAGCGGTTCATCGGCAGCGCGGATGCTCCCTTCGCGGCGAGACGCGCGTTCAAGTCGTCGAGCGACGCTGCGCCGATCACCAGTATCGGATAGCCGTCGGAGAACAGCGTGTGCGCGCCCGAATCGGCGACATAATCGGGATTGCAGCGGCGCGGCAACGCGGGATCGAAGCGCACGAGCCGCACATCGGCGCGCAGGAATCCCGAAAGCCACGCCGCGGCCGCCTCGCCCTGGTCGAAGGCGCGCGCGCCGAAGCGCCAGACGACGACGTCGCGTGACACGCCGCTCGCGACGAGCGGGACATCGAGCGCTGCAGCACCGTCCACAGACAGCCGCAGCGCATCGCCCGCGAGGTCGGGCTGAATCAGCGCAAGACGCGGGTATTCGCGCTGCGTCACGAAATGGCCGCGACGATCGACGACCATCCACTCACGATCGCGCAGGTGCGAGTGCGCGAGTCCGGTCACCATCGTCGATGCCCGGGTCAGCGTGATGCCGCGGCACCCCTTGACCGGATAGACGGTGAGCGCGGTGATGCGCGGCGCCGCCGCGCTCACTTGTGTGCTCACTCGCCGACCTGCGTGCAGCGCGCTCCGGGAGCAGCGGTCATGCCGGGCCTAGTTGCGCAGACCAGCCATGTAGTCGGCGACAGCCTTCATCTGGGCGTCGGTCATGCGGCCTGCGATCGTCGCCATGATTTTGCCGTTGGCGTCCTTGCCGTCCTTGTCGGCACCGCGCTCGCCCGCCTTGAACGCCTTCAATTGCGCGTAGGCGTAATCGGCGTGCTGGCCGCCGACGCGCGGATAACTCTTCGGGATGCCCGCGCCGGTCGGCGAATGGCACGACGCGCAGGCAGGCACGCCGGTCGCTGCGTCGCCGCCGCGGAAAAGCCGTTGCGCCATCTTCACCGTCGCGGCGTCCTTCGCCGCGAGGCCCTTCGGCTTCTGTTGTGAGAAGTAGACGCCCAGCGCCTTCATGTCGGCATCCGACAGCGTCGCGACCATGCCCTGCATGATCGGATTGACGCGAATTCCCGCCTTGAAGTGCGCGAGTTGCTGGGTGATATAGTCGGCGTGCTGCCCGGCAAGGCTTGGATTCGCCGACGTGGCGCTGTTGCCGTCGGCACCATGACAGGCGGCGCAATTCTGGTTGACGATCTGCTGCGCCTTCGCGAGATCGACTTGGGCCGGCGGCGCGCTCTGTTGCGCGGCAACCGTAACCGGCAGCGCCGCGACGACGAGGGCGAACAGCCTTGAGCATGACATGGTCGGCAACTCCTTGCAGACGAGGGCTCGAGGCCGCGCTTTCGCGACCGGCGGGCGCCACAATGAAAAAACGCAGCATTGTAGCGGACTCGCCCGAGCCGTCCCATCCGACCGCAGCGCCCGAGGCGGCCAAAGTGCGGCGGCCGCTCGAGGGCGCGGAGTTCGTGATCGCCGCGGCCGTGCCCGCGCAGTGGCCGGAAGCAGGGCCGGCGGAAATCGCTTTCGCCGGCCGCTCGAACGCCGGCAAGTCGAGTGCGATCAACGTGCTCGCCCGCCGGACGCGGCTCGCGTTCGCGAGTCGCACGCCGGGGCGCACGCAGCAGATCGTCTTCTTCGCGCTTCAGGACGGCGCACGCGCGGCGGACCTGCCTGGATACGGGTACGCCGCGGTTTCGCGCGACATCAAGCGCGCATGGCAGCAGTCGCTGTGGGATTACGTGACGACGCGATCGACGCTGGTCGGCCTGGCGCTCGTCGTCGACGCTCGGCACGGGCTGAAGCCGCTCGACCTGGCGCTCCTCGACGGCTTCGTCCCGTCGGGTCGACCGGTGCTGATTCTCGCGACCAAATCGGACAAGCTCAACCTCGCGGAGCGGCGAGACGCCGTCGCGGCTATCCGCTCGGCGGTGAGCGATCGCTACGGGAGTGCCCCGGTGACCGTGCTGGCGTTCTCGGCGTCGACGCGGCTCGGCGTCGAAGAGGCCGACGCGGTGCTCGACGAATGGTTGCCATGAATGTGAACGGGGTGGCGCGGCGCGGCGCCGTGACCGAAGGAATAAAAATGGCCCCGCGATCAAGGGGAGTGACGCGGGGCCCAAGAACGCCCGACATCGGATCGACCCGACGCCGGGCACCCGCTCAGGGAGGAAAGCGGGAGACGTTCTCCGTCTGTTCGAATGGACCCGCGCGCTGGTGCGGAGTTCCGCGCTTCGCGCGCTGTTACAAGATTGCGTGCGTGCAATCAGGTTGCAGCACCGAATAGTCACGACGCGAACAAGGAGATCTCGATGAGCCTGTCCTTCGGCGGGACCTTTCCGGACCGGCGGATGCGCCGCATGCGTCACGATGAATTCTCGCGCCGGCTCGTACGCGAAACGCGTATCGGTCCCGACGATTTCATATATCCGGTCTTCGTGCTCGACGGCGCTTCGCGCGAGGCGCCGGTCGAGTCGTTGCCGGGCGTGTCGCGCAAGAGCATCGACCGCCTGCTCGCGGACGCGGAGGCGTGCATGACGCTGGGCGTGCCGGCAATGGCGTTGTTTCCCGTGGTCGACGCAGCGTCGAAATCCGACGATGCCGCGGCCGCGTGGCGCGATGACGGCCTCGTTCCACGCGCCGTGCGCGCGCTGAAGGCGCGCTTCCCCGAACTCGGCGTCATCACGGACATCGCGCTCGATCCGTACACGAGCCATGGTCAGGACGGCCTCATCGACGCATCCGGCTACGTCGTCAACGACGAGACGGTGGCCGCGCTCACGAAGCAGGCGCTCTGCCACGCGCACGCCGGCGTCGATGTCGTCGCGCCTTCCGACATGATGGACGGGCGCGTCGGCGCGCTCCGCACCGCGCTCGACGGCGCGGGTTTCATTCACACGCGGATCCTCGCCTACTCGGCCAAATACGCGTCGGCGTTCTACGGCCCGTTCCGCGACGCAGTCGGCTCGGCGGCAAGCCTCGGCGGCGGCAACAAGTACACGTACCAGATGGACCCCGCGAACAGCGACGAGGCGCTGTGGGAGGCGTGGCTCGACATCAAGGAAGGCGCCGACATGCTGATGGTGAAACCCGGACTGCCGTACCTGGACATCGTGCGCCGCGTGAAGGACACGTTCGCGATGCCAACCGCCGTTTATCAGGTGTCCGGCGAGTACGCGATGCTGAAAGCGGCGTCGCGCGCCGGCTGGCTGGACGAGCGCGCGTGCGTTCTCGAAGCGCTCACGGGGATGAAGCGCGCGGGGGCCGATGCAATCCTGACCTATTTCGCGCTGGATGCGGCCCGGTGGCTCAAGTGAGCAGTAGCTCGAGCGCGGCGATCGACAGGCGCGTCACCGGCTGACCCTGCGCGTCGCGTTGCGGGCGCTGGCGCTGTGCGGTGGCGCTGCGCACGATCAGCCGCAGGCCGCCCGCCGGCGTGTCGATGTAGAGCTCGGTGGGGGCGTCCGCGCGGGTCGGCGGCGGCAGGCGGTACGTGACGCCGCCGTTGATCAGCGCGAGCTCGACCGTTTTCGCGTCGTCGGCGACGAGCTCGACGCGAATGTCGCTGTGTTCGGTGGCCCATCCGGCCGCGACGCCGCCGACGAGCGCCGGCTCGAATGTCGCGAGGCGGCGCATCCACAGCAGCGCCTGCTCGCGCTGGCGCCGCAGCGCCGCGACATGCGCCTCGCCGCCGAACAGGGCGTGATGCTCGACAAGCGCCGCTTCGATCTCCCCGTCGTCGGGCAGCGCCTCGCGTTCCGAAAGCATCAGCTGGCGCGCGGCCTTGCGCTTCGCCAGCGACCAGTCCGTGATGCCGTGCTCGGCGATGAGGCGCGCCGCGGTCTGCGCGATGCGCACGCGGTTCTGCGCATCGCGCCCGAACGGGTCGGGGCCGTACGGCCGGCCCCTGAAGGCCGAGTTTCCGCGGTGTCCCATGAGATCAGAAGAAAGATCAGAACAGCTGGTCGCGCGCGTCGCGCGCGGGGGCGCCCGGGGTGCCAAGCGCGGCCGCGGGGGCAAAAGCCTCCGACTCGCGGCTGCGGGGCGTGAACTCCGAATAGAACCAGTCGGTCAGGTTGCTGCTGTCGTCGCGCAGGCCCGTCTCGGCGTTGATGCGCACCGACACGACGTTGGGCGGCGTCTCGGGCATCTTCTCCGGCACGCCCTTCAGCGCCTTCTGCATGAACGAGATCCAGATCGGCAGCGCGGCGACGCCGCCGGTTTCGTTGGTGCCGAGTGACTTCGGCTGGTCGAAGCCGATCCATGCGATGCCGACCATCGACTGGTTGAAACCGCAGAACCACGCGTCGACGTTCTCGTTTGTCGTGCCGGTCTTGCCCGCCAGGTCCTTGCGCTTCAACTCGAGCGCGCGTGTTGCCGTGCCGTAGGCGATCACGTCGCGCAGGAGCGTCGTCATGAGGAAGGCGTTGCGCGGGTCGATCGCGCGCTCGGCCTTTCCGCCCGCGACGTCGGGCTTCGCCTCGGACAGCACGTTGCCGCGCCCGTCGGTGATCTTCGCGATCAGGTAGGGCGTGATGCGGTAGCCGCCGTTGGCGAACACGGAGTAAGCGCTCGCCATCTGCATGGGTGTTGCGGAGCCTGCCCCCAGCCCCATCGTGAGGAAGGCGGGATGCTGCTTGGGGTCGAAGCCGAACTTGGCGATGTAATCCTGCGCGTACTGGGGGCCGATCGCCTGCAGGACGCGGACGGTGACCAGGTTCTTCGATTTGGCGAGCGCGGTGCGCAGTCGCATCGGGCCGTCGAACTTGCTGTCGTAGTTCTTCGGTTCCCAATCCTCGCCGCCCGCCTGCGCCGCCGGCACGAAGAACGGCGCGTCGTTGATGACCGTCGACGGCGAGAAGCCCTTCTCCAGCGCCGCCGAATAGATGAACGGCTTGAACGACGAGCCGGGCTGGCGCAGCGCCTGCGTCGCGTGGTTGAACTTGCTGCGGTCGTAGTCGAAGCCGCCGACCAGCGCCAGGATCGCGCCATCGCGCGGCGCCAGCGCGACGAATGCGGCCTCGGCCAGCGGAAGTGACGCGATCGCGTACTTGGTCTTGTCGTCGCGCGTCACCCGGATGACCGCGCCGCGGCGGATCCGCTGCGCCGCGGGGGCCTTGTCGGTCAACGCACGGGCCGCAAATTTGAGTCCGTCGCCGGCGACCTGGATCTGATCGCCGTTCGCCAGCACGGCGCGCACTTCGGCCGGCGTCACCTGCAGTACGACGGCCGAGAGGAGGTTGTCGCTGTCGGGCGAATCCTGGAACGCCTTGTCGAGCGCCGCATCCTGCTCCGCGGAGTCGTCGGGCAGCGCCACGTACGCCTCGGGACCACGATAGCCGTGCCGCCGGTCGTAATCGATCACGCCACGCCGGACAGCGGCGTAGGCAGCCTCCTGATCGGCCTTGCGAACCGTCGTCCACACGATCAAGCCTTTCGTGTAGGCCTCTTCGCCGTACGCGTCGAACACCACCTGCCGCGCCATCTCGGCGACGAAGTCCGCATGCGTCGGCAGCACCTCGCGTACGCCCTGCCGTACGACCAATGGCGCAGATTGTGCTTCGCGGAACTGGTCGTCGCTGATGAATCGAAGGTCATGCATTCTTCGCAGCACATACTGTTGCCGCGTTTTCGCCCGTCGCGGGTTGTTGACGGGGTTGTACGCCGACGGCGCCTTGGGCAGCCCCGCCAGCATCGCGGCCTCGGCCACGGTGATGTCCTTGAGCGGCTTGCCGTAGTAGATCTGCGACGCGGCCGCGAAGCCGTACGCGCGCTGGCCGAGGAAGATCTGGTTGACGTAGAGCTCGAGGATCTCGTCCTTGGTAAGGCTCGCCTCGATCTTCCACGCCAGAAGCGCCTCGCGCATCTTCCGGGTGATCGTCTTCTCGCGGGTCAGGAAGAAGTTGCGGGCGACCTGCATCGTGATCGTCCCGGCGCCCTGCTGGCTGCCGGACGACAGGTTGGCGAGCGCGGCCCGCAGGACGCTCAAATAGTCCACGCCGCCGTGAGAATAGAAACGCTCGTCTTCGGCGGCCAAAATAGCCTGTTTCATGACATCCGGGACTTCGCGGATGCCGATGACGGCGCGCCGCTCTTCGCCGAACTCGCCGAGCAAATCGCCGTCCGCCGAGACGACGCGCAGCGGAATCTTGGGCTGGTAATCGGTCAGCGCTTCGAGCGACGGCAATGTGGGCCACAACAATGCCAGTACAAATGCTCCAAGCAAGGCTCCGACGAGACCGAGGCCAAGAACGACCGAAAAAACATAGAGTAACGAGCGCTTCAGCACGGAGAAAGGGCGTCAGGCGCCCTGCTGGACAATCGAAATTGGATTATAGGCGGCGATGCAACAGCACCGCTCCAAAAAGGGAAAACAAATTGACATGTGTTGCACTTGCTCCCAAACTTTAATGTAAATTGTGAGCATTCGGACTGACACCTATGGTCGCTGAAAATCTCTCGTCCGCCCTGGACTTTTTCAAGACGAAAGCTCCGTCGCTGATCGGCACGGACATCTCGTCGACGGCCATCAAGCTCGTCGAACTGACCGCCGTCGGGCGCGGGACGTTCCGGCTCGAGCGCTATGCGATCGAGCCGCTCCCCCGCGACGTCGTGACCGACGGCAATGTCGTCAATCTCGACCAGGTGGCGGACGCCTTGCGTCGGGCCTGGAAGCGCCTCGGCAGCCGAAACCGCAATGTAGCGCTTGCACTGCCCGCCGCGATGGTCATCACGAAGAAAATCATCGTTCCGGCCGGCCAGAAGGAAGAGGAGCTCGAACTGACCGTCGAGGCCGAGGCCAACCAGTACATCCCGTTCGCGCTCGACGAGGTCAACCTCGATTTCCAGGCGCTCGGCCCGGCCCCCAACAATGCCGACGAGGTCGAGGTCCTGATCGCCGCGTCGCGCAAGGAAAAAGTCGAGGATCGCGTCGCCGCGGCTGAATCGGCCGGCCTCAAGGCGCGCGTCATGGACGTCGAGTCCTACGCGACGCAGGAGGCATTCCAGCTGATTGGCCCGTCGCTGCCCGCCAACGGCCGCGACCAGAACATCGCGCTGGTCGACATCGGCGCCCACGTCAGCCACTTCTATGTTCTGCGCAATAACCAGTTTCTGTTCTCCCGCGACCAGGCGTTCGGCGGCAACCAGCTGACCCAGGACATCCAGCGCGCCTTCAACCTGTCGCCCGAGGAGGCCGAGTCGGCCAAGAAGACGCAGGGCCTGCCGGAGAACTACGACAGCGACGTCCTGCAACCGTTCATGGAGACGCTCGCGCTGGAAATCACCCGGGCGCTGCAGTTCTTCTTCACGTCGACGTCCTACAACCAGGTCGACCAGATCGTGCTCTCCGGCGGCTGCGCGCTCCTGCCGGGCCTGGACGACCTGGTCGCCAAGCGCGCCGGCGTAGGCACGATCGTTGCGAACCCCTTCGCCAGCATGCAGACGTCCGATCGCATTCGCTCGCGCCAGCTCGCGCAGGACGCGCCGATGCTGATGATCGCGACCGGCCTCGCCATGCGGAGCTTCGACTAGATCACCGGCCTATGAGCACCGTACGCATCAATCTCCTCCCCCACCGGGCGCAGAAGCGCGCGGCGAGGCAGCGCCAGTTCATCTCGCTGGCGATCTCGCTGGCGGTGCTCGGCCTCGCGACCGTCGCGCTGGTCCACGGCATTCTCGCGGCGCGCATCGAGAACCAGCAAAGCCGCAACAACCTGCTGAAGGCCGAGATCGCCAAGCTCGACGAGCAGATCCGGGAGATCGATCGGCTCCGCGAGCAGATCCAGGCCGTGCTTGCGCGCAAGCAGGTGGTCGAGACGCTGCAGGCCAACCGCAGCGAAACGGTTCACCTGCTCGACCAGCTCGTCCGCCAACTGCCGGACGGCGTGTACCTGCGATCGATCAAGCAGACCGGCGAAAAGGTCACGCTGACCGGCTACGCGCAGTCGAATGCGCGCGTCTCGACGCTGATGCGCAACATCGAGGCCTCGCCCTGGCTGGGCAAGCCCGAGCTCGTCGAGGTTCAGCTCGTCAATGCACCCGGCGCCACTGCCGGCGCGGGCGCCCGGCTCTCCCAGTTCGTCCTGAATCTCTCGGTCAAGCGCTTGACCGCGCCGGACGTGATGCCCGGCCCGGCGCCCGCGGCGAAGGGGAAGGCATGACCCTCGACGATTTCCGCCGCCTGAACCTGCGCGAGGCAGGGACGTGGCCGCTGCTGCCGAAGATCCTGATTCTCGGGTTTCTTCTGCTCCTCATTCTCGCCGCCGGCGCCTACTTCGACTGGAAGGACCAGTGGGAGTCGCTGGAGCGCGTGCAGGGAGAAGAGGTGAAGCTGCGCGAGCAGTACACGCAGAAAAAGGTCAAGGCGATCAATTTCGACCTGTACGTGCAGCAGCTGAAGGAAGTCGAGCAGTCGTTCGGCGCGCTGGTGAAGCAGCTGCCGAACCGCGCGGAGATCGACGCGCTGCTCACCGACATCAATCAGGCTGGACTCGGGCGTGGCCTCCAGTTCGAGTTGTTCCGCCCCGCGCCAAACGAGCGCATGGCCGACTTCTACGCCGAGCTCCCGATCAGCATCCGCATCACCGGCAACTATCACGACATGGGCGCGTTCGCGAGCGACGTCGCGCAGCTCCCGCGCATCGTCACGCTGAACGACCTCGGCATCGCCAACAACGGCGGCACGCTGACGCTCGAAGGCGTCGCGAAGACCTTCCGTTACCTCGATGACGACGAGCTCGCCAAGCAGCGCGCGGCGCAAAAGGCGGTGAAGAAATGAGGCGCGCACTGATCATGCTGGTTTCGGCAACCGCGTTCCTCGCGGGCTGCGGTGCCGATTCGCATCAGGATCTGCGCAGCTGGATGGCCGAGCAGGGCAAGGGCCAGAAGGGTCGCCTCGATCCGCTTCCGCAGATCAAGCCGTACGACCCCTTCGCGTACAACGCCTACGACCTGCCCGATCCGTTCAAGCCGCGCAAGATCGAGCCGCAGAAGGGCAACAGCAAGCTCGCGCCGGACCTGACGCGTCGCCGCGAGCCGCTCGAAGCCTATCCGCTCGAGTCGTTGATGATGGTGGGCACGCTCGAGCGCGGCAAAGGCATGTTCGCGCTCGTGCGCACGCCGGAGAAGGACATCTACCAGATTCGCGCCGGCAATTACATGGGCCAGAACTTCGGCGTCGTCACCGGCATCACGGACGGCGAAGTCAAGCTGAAGGAACTCGTGCAGGACGGCTCGGGCGACTGGACCGAGCGCTCGAGCACTTTGAATCTGCAAGCGGACCAGAAACCGCCAGGGAGCAAAAAATGATCGGGTCTAGCGACAGACGCCGCGAGGGCTTCGGCCGCGCCGGCGCCCTCCGAGGATGGTTGACGGTCCTGGCGGCAATTTTCGGCGCGCTCGTCGCCGGTCATGCCTTCGCGCAGCCGGCCTTCGCGCCGGCGGCGAACGCGATCGAGCAGGTCACCGTGACTCGCGGCGCTTCCGGCCGCACCGTCGTCAAGTTCACCCTGAAGCAAGCGCCCGCCAATCCTCCCGCCGGTTTTGCGATCGCCAACCCGCCGCGCATCGCCCTCGATTTTCTCGACACGTCGAGCGCGCTCACCACCAACCAGCGTGCCGTCGACAGCACGACGCTGCGCAGCATGAACTTCGTGCAGGCGGGCAATCGCACCCGCGTCGTATTCAACTTGAACGCGCCGCAGACGTTCGAGACGCGCGTCGAAGGCCGGGACGTTCTGGTCACGCTCGCCGAAACCGGCGCGGTGGCGGCCGATCAAACCCAGGTGCAGCGCTTCGCCGAGCCGCGCCCGGGCGACATCACGCATTCGCTGCGCGACGTGGACTTCCGCCGCGGCACCAACGGCGAAGGCCGCGTCATCGTCGACCTCTCCGACGCCGGCACGGGCATCGACATCCGCCAGCAGGGCAAGACGCTGATCGTCGACTTCGTCAAGACGTCGGTGCCGCGCAACCTCGAGCGGCGCCTCGACGTCGCGGACTTCAACACGCCGGTCGTCACCGTCGACACGTTCAACCAGGGCGGCAACACGCGCATGGTGATCGAGCCGAAGGGGCTGTGGGAGCACTCGGCGTATCAGACGGACAACCGCTTCATCATCGAGGTGAAGCCGATCCAGGAAGACCCGAACAAGCTGACGCAGGGCACGCGCGGCGGCTACAAGGGCGAGAAGCTGTCGCTCAACTTCCAGAACATCGACATCCGCGCCGTGCTGCAGGTGATCGCCGATTTCACCGGCCTCAACATCATCACCAGCGACACCGTCCAAGGCAGCCTGACGCTGCGCCTGAAGGACGTGCCGTGGGACCAGGCCCTCGACATCATCCTGCAGACCAAGGGCCTCGACATGCGCAAGAACGGCAACATCGTTCTGATCGCGCCGCGCGAGGAACTGGCGCTGCGTGAGAAGCAGCAGCTCGAGTCGCAGGCGCAGATCTCCAGCCTGGAGCCGCTGCAGACGGAGCTGTTCCAGCTCAATTACGCGAAAGCCGCGGACATCCTCAACATCGTGAATGTCCAGAATGGACGCGGCGGCGACGGTGCCTCTGGCGCACGCTTCCTGTCGGGCCGCGGGACTGCGTTTGTCGACCCGCGCACCAACATCCTGTTCGTCACCGACATCCCGAGCAAGCTGGAAGAGGTTCGCCGGATCATTCGCCAGATCGACACTTCGGTGAAGCAGGTGCTGATCGAGGCGCGGATCGTCATCGCCGACGACAAGTTCGGCCGCACGCTCGGCGTGCGGCTCGGGCAGCAGACGGGTGCCACGCTCTTCGGCCGCCGTTACGGCCTCGGCATGGGCGGGTCGCTCTCGACCAACCCGGTCGTGAATCCGTCGAGCCTCGGTTCGGGAACGGTCGGCGCACCCCGCGATGCGCGGACGCAGACGCCGTTCGAACTGGCGTCGGGTATCGCCTATCCGGGCTACTCGGATCCCAACCAGATGAACCTCAACTTGCCTGCGATTCTTCCGGCGTTTGCCGCCGGATCGTCGCCCGCAGCGCTGGCGCTGACGCTGATCAACCTCGGCAGCGGCAACCTGCTCAACCTCGAGCTGTCGGCGCTCGAAGCCGACCGCCGCGGCAAGGTGGTGTCGAGCCCGCGCCTGATGACGGCCGACAACCAGAAGGCCGCGATCGAGCAGGGCACGGAAATTCCCTACACGACAGGCGGCAGCGCGACGACGCAGGCGACCACGGCGTTCAAGAAGGCGGTGCTGAAGCTCGAAGTCACGCCGCAAATCACGCCGGACAACCGCATCATCATGAACGTCGAGATCCGCAAGGACTCCGTCGGTGCGTTCGTGCCGCAGCAGGGCGGCGGCAGCGTCCCGTCGATCGACACGAAGAACGTCATCACGCAGATCGCCGTCAACAACGGCGACACCGCGGTGATCGGCGGCATCTTCGAGGAGAACATCAACAGCACCGTCGACAAGGTGCCGTTCCTCGGCGACGTCCCGCTCATCGGCTACCTGTTCAAGAACACGCTGCGCACGACGGAAAAGTCCGAGCTGCTGATCTTCCTCACGCCGCGAATCGTGCGCGAGTCGATCACCGCGGTGAAATAGCGACGCGGCCTCTCACCCTTGCTCCCTCTCCCCGCTCGCGGAGAGTGGGTTGGGGCGAGGAGGCGATCTAATACAATGCCGCGGTGACACTTCACCGCGGCAATCTCTTTCTGGTCGGGCTCATGGGCGCAGGCAAATCGACGCTGGGCCGCCAGCTCGCGCGCCGTCTCCAGAAGCGGTTCGTCGACGCCGATCACGAGCTCGAGGAACGGCTCGGCGTGACGATTCCGACGATCTTCGAGATCGAAGGCGAGGTCGGATTTCGCGATCGCGAGGAAGCGATCATCGACGACCTGACGCGGCTCACCGACGTCGTGCTCGCGACGGGCGGCGGCGCGGTGCTGCGGCCCGCAAGCCGCGAGCGACTGAAAGCGAATGGCACGGTGATCTATCTTCACGCGGACCCGGAGACGCTCTGGCATCGCGTGGGCAACAGCCGTCACCGCCCGATGCTCCAGGCCGCCGATCCGCGCCAGCGGCTGTTCGATCTGTACGAGCAGCGCGATGCCTTGTATCGCGAAGTCGCCGATCACGTCGTCACGTCGGAGCGCGAATCGGTCGTGCGCTTCGTCTGCGCGCTCGAAGCGGACGCGCCGCAGGGATGAAAGTCGCGTGAGGACGCTCGAAGTCGCGCTCGGGGATCGCAGCTACCCCATCCACATCGGCGCGGGGTTGACCGCCCGCGCCGGCGAGCTGCTGGCGGACGTCGTCCGCCGCCGCGCGGTGATCGTCACCAACGCCACGGTCGCGAGCCATCGCCTCGACGCGCTGCGCAAGGGTCTGGCGGCACGCGACGTCGCGACGGACGTCATCCTCGTACCCGACGGCGAGCAGCACAAGGCATGGCCGACGCTGCAGGACATCGTGACGCGCCTGCTCGAATTGCGCGCCGAGCGCGGCACCGCGCTGATCGGGCTGGGCGGCGGCGTGGTCGGCGACCTGACCGGCTTCGCCGCGGCGATCTACCAGCGGGGGATGCCGTTCGTGCAGATCCCGACGACGCTGCTCGCGCAGGTCGATTCTTCGGTCGGCGGCAAGACCGGCGATCAACCATCCGCTCGGCAAGAACATGATCGGCGCGTTCTGGCAGCCGCGCGCCGTGCTGATCGACACCGATTCACTGCGCACGCTGCCGGCGCGCGAAATCGAACGCGGGCCTGGCCGAAGTGATCAAGTACGGCGCGATCCGCGACGCCGCGTTCTTCGCGTGGCTCGAGGCGAACTTCGCGCGCCTGCGCGAAGGCGACGTCGATGCGCTGACGCACGCGATCTTCGAGAGCTGCCGGATCAAGGCGGACGTCGTCGCGCGCGGACGAGCGCGAAACCGGCGAGCGCGCGCTACTCAATTTCGGCCACACGTTCGGCCACGCGATCGAGGCCGCGCAGGGCTACGGCAACTGGCTGCACGGCGAAGCGGTGGCAGCCGGGCATGGTCATCGCGGCGCGGCTGTCCGAGCGGGTGTGCGGATTGCCGTCCGACGGATTCGCGGCGCGTGCGCGATCTTGTCGCCGCCGCGGGCCTACCGACGGCGCCGCCGGCGATGGCGAGCGAGCGCTGGCTCGAGCTGATGGGCGCGGGACAAGAAGGTGGCCGACGGCATGTTCGCTTCGTGCTGCTCGAGCGCGATCGGGCAGGCGGTCGTGCGACGCCGGATATGCTGCCGCCGACGACTGCGATGGCGCGATCGCGGGACTGACGATGCGCGGCTGCGCAAACGAAAACGGCGCCCGAGGGCGCCGTTTTCGCGTGTCCGAGCTGGCTACGTCAGCGTGCAGCTTCAGCGGATCGTGCCGTCTTCGGCTGCGCTGCTCCGGACGAAATGTTGATCGTGAACGTCGCCATGGACATCGGCACCGGCCGACGCTGATCGTAACGGTGCCGGTAGCGGCGACGGCGGTGAGCGGTCCGCCAGTGCCGGTGGCTCGGCGACGACTGCCGGCGTTATACGCTCCCTGTGCCGCCCAGTCGCGAGGAGTTGATCGACGGTCGGCGCATTGCGCCGGCGCATGCGACGGTCGGCGATGCGTGGTCGAGCGGATCACGATGGCTGGCGGCGGCGGCGCGGCGTTGCCGAGGACGTTGTCGACGAGTCGGCGGGGTCAGCAGCGTCCGGCCGGCCGAGTCGGTGATCGCGAACGTCAGCCGGTGAAGCAGGTGCCGTTCGGCGATCACGGTGAACGCGCCGCCGCTGGTCGGCACCGGCGATGCCGAGCAGCGTCACGGCCGTCGGGAAAGTTGGTCGCGACCGTGTACGGCGGCGTGCCGCCGAAGATGTAGAAGTCGCCTCGCGCGCCGCGACGAGCATTTCGTGTTGTCCGGGCCGGTGAACGTCGTCGTGCCGGTCGGGATCACCGACAGCACCGAGTTGCCGTTGATGAACTGCGCGATCGTGAACTGGCCGAGCACGTGCTGCCCGTCGTCACATCGGTCGCGCGCAGCGTCGCGAACTGCGTCGGCGCGTTCGACGGGCACGCGCAGCGTGACCGCGGCGAGGCCGTTCTGGTCCGTCTGCACGGTGACCGACTGCGCCGGCATCGTCGAATTGGCGGCGACGAGCGAGAAGGTGCCCGAGCACGACGTCGAACCTGACCGGCCGGCCGGCGATGGTCCGCCGCCGACGCCGGTGACGACGACCGAGGCCGTTCCGTCCTGGCCCGAGCAGAGCGTCGCATTCGATCCCGCACAGACCGGATTGCCGGTGATCGTGATCGACGCGGGGAGCAGCAGCGACGGTTTGACGGTCGCGGTGACCGGTACGGACTGGCCGGCCGCATCGCGTATCGTGAGCGTCACGGTGGTGTCCGCGCTGACCGTATTGGCGATCAGTGCGACCGTGTTCCCGATCGGCTGGGCCGCGGGAAGGACCGACGCATCGCTGCTGAAGACCGTGTAGGGGTCGTCGCCGCCGGTGATGGTCAACGTCGTCGCCACGCCCGAATAGACGACTGGCGCAGTCGGCAGCACGACGAGCGCGGCGCCCCCGCCGTCGTAGGGACTTCCGGCCGGGGCGCCGCCGCCGCCGCCGCATGCCCCGAGCGAAAGAATGCCCGCCAGCGCGAAAAGGGTCAGAACGGGGCGCAGCGAGGCGGTCAGTCGATTGTCGACCATGGTCGGGTTCCTGATGATGTTGTCCTAAACGCTCGGGTTGGCAGGAGGCAAATTGGTGTTGCAACAAGCCTCTAGCCGATTTTGTTCAGATTAAAGCCTAAGTTCTGACGGGGCGCAAGTACCTCACGTGAGCAAAGACCGCGCCGGGGTCCGGTCTGTTGTACGCCTGCCCGCTCGGGGACCGCCCGGCCCGTCTTGCCGCAATGCAGCATCGCGCGTAGCATGGACGGGTTTCGCCGCGAATGTGCGAAAGTAGGGTTTTCGTCCCTGTTTCGCGTTGAAATCCGTCCGTTTCAGGTAGCGAGGTCAGTGTGGACAAGGGCACGCCGTCGCCGATGGTTCCGTCAACCGCGTGGCCGCCAGCCGCGCAGGGCTTGTACAACCCCGCCCACGAGCATGACGCGTGCGGCCTGGGCTTCGTGGCGCACATCAAGGGCCGCAAAAGCCACGCGATCGTCACGCAGGGCTCTGAAGATCCTCGAAAACCTGACGCATCGGGGGGCGACGGGCGCCGATCCGCTGCAGGGCGACGGCGCCGGCATTCTGCTTCAACTTCCCGACACGTTCTTCCGCCGTGCCTGCGGCAAGCTCGGCATCACGCTGCCCGCGCTCGGTCAATACGGTGTGGGCATGGTGTTCCTGCCGCAGGAGCCGGCGTCGCGCATGGCGTGCGAGCAGGAGATCGAGCGCGCGATCCACGCCGAAGGCCAGGTGCTGCTCGGCTGGCGCGACGTGCCGACGCGCAACGCGGGCTTGTCGGTGCGCACGAAGGAAGTCGAGCCGGTGATCCGGCAGGTGTTCGTCGCGCGCGGGCCGCGCGACATGGACCAGGACGCGCTCGAGCGCAAGCTCTACGTGATCAGGAAGCGTGCGGGTCACGCGATCCAGGCGCTGTCGCTGAAGCACGGCAAGGAGTTCTACGTGCCGTCGTTCTCGACGCGCACGATCGTCTACAAGGGCATGCTGCTCGCGCAGCAGGTCGGCGAGTACTACGCCGACCTCCACGACGAGTCGATGGTGTCCGCGCTCGCGATGGTCCACCAGCGCTTCTCGACCAACACGTTCCCGACGTGGGACCTGGCACACCCGTTCCGCTTCGTCTGCCACAACGGCGAGATCAACACGCTGCGGGGCAACTTCAACTGGATTCGCGCGCGCGAAGGCGCCATCGCATCCGAAGTTCTCGGCGACGACCTGCAGAAGCTCTGGCCGCTGATCTACGAAGGGCAGTCCGATTCGGCGTCGTTCGACAACGCGCTCGAGCTGTTGACGATGGGCGGCTATCCGCTCTCGCACGCGATGATGATGATGATCCCCGAAGCGTGGGCGGGGAATCCGCTGATGGACGACGATCGGCGCGCGTTCTACGAGTACCACGCGGCGCTGATGGAGCCGTGGGACGGCCCCGCCGCGATGGCGTTCACCGACGGGCGCCAGATCGGCGCGACGCTCGACCGCAACGGCCTTCGACCCGCGCGCTACGTCGTCACCGACGACGACTACATCGTGATGGCCTCCGAAGTCGGCGTGCTCGACATTCCAGAGTCGAAGATCGTGAAGAAGTGGCGTCTCCAGCCGGGCAAGATGCTGCTGGTCGACCTGGACGAGGGGCGGATCGTCGACGACGACGAGCTGAAGCGCACGCTCGCCACCGACAAGCCCTATCGCGAGTGGATCGCGAAGTGCCGGCTGTCGCTCGAAGAGATGCCCGAGCCCGCGCCGACCGCGCCGTCGGAGGTCGCATTGCTCGACCGCCAGCAGGCATTCGGGTACACGCAGGAAGATCTCAGGATCATCCTCGCGCCGATGGCGAAGAACGGCGAGGAAGCGATCGGCTCGATGGGCAACGACGCCGCGCTGCCGGTGCTGTCGAACCGGGCGAAGGTCTTCTACAACTATTTCAAGCAGCTGTTCGCGCAGGTCACGAATCCGCCGATCGACCCGATCCGCGAGGAGCTGGTGATGAGCCTCGTCTCGTTCATCGGGCCGCGGCCGAACCTGCTCGCGGTGAATCCTGATGCAAGCGCCGAGCCGCCGATGCGCCTCGAAGTGCAGCAGCCGATCCTCACACCCGAGAACATGGAGAAGCTGCGCCACGCGGACCTGTTCTCCGGCGGCGCCTTCCGCTCGATCGAGCTCGACATCTGCTACCCGGCCGCGTGGGGCGCGAACGGCATGGAGGCCGCGCTGGCGAGCCTCGCGCGCGCACGCCGAGGACGCGATCCACCAGGGCTACAACATCCTGATCCTGTCCGATCGCAGCGTCTCGGCCGGGATGCTGCCGATCCCCGCGCTGCTGGCGACCGGCGCGGTGCACGAGCATCTGGTGAAGCAGGGGCTGCGCACGTCGACCGGGCTCGTCGTCGAGACCGGCTCGGCGCGCGAAGTGCATCACTTCGCGCTGCTTGCGGGCTACGGCGCGGAAGCGATCCATCCCTATCTCGCGCTCGAAACGCTCGCGCGCCTGCACGAGCAGATCGCCGAGATCGATCCGAAGGAATCGCAGAAGCGCTTCATCAAGGCGATCTGCAAGGGACTGTACAAGGTGATGTCCAAGATGGGCATCTCGACGTACCAGTCGTACTGCGGCGCGCAGATCTTCGAGGCGGTCGGGCTGCAGAAGGCGTTCGTCGACAAGTACTTCACCGGCACGTCGAGCAACATCGAGGGCATCGGACTGTTCGAGGTGGCCGAGGAAACCGTGCGGCTGCACACGCTCGCCTTCGGCGACGATCCGCTCTATCGCAACGCCCTCGATGCCGGCGGCGAGTACGCCTATCGGATCCGCGGCGAAGAGCACATGTGGACGCCGGATTCGATCGCCAAGCTGCAGCACGCGGCGCGCGCGAACAGCCATTCGACCTACCGCGAGTACGCGGCACTGATCAACGAGCAGTCGCGGGCGCTGAAGACGCTGCGCGGGCTGTTCGAGTTCCGCACCGCCGAGCGTGCGCCGGTGCCGATCGGCGAAGTCGAGCCGGCGAAGGACATCGTCAAGCGCTTCGCCACCGGCGCGATGAGCCTGGGCTCGATCTCCACCGAGGCGCACACGACGCTCGCCGTCGCGATGAACCGCATCGGCGGCAAGTCGAACACCGGCGAAGGCGGCGAAGATCCGCTGCGCTATCGGGCGGAGATGCGTGCGGGCAAGAGCACGGTGAAGGACGGCGACACGCTGGCGAGCCTGCTCGGCCGCGACCGCATCGAGGTCGACGTCCCGCTCAAGGCCGGCGACAGCCTGCGCTCGAAGATCAAGCAGGTCGCGTCGCGCGCGCTTCGGCGTCACGGCCGAGTACCTGACGTCGCGCCGACCAGCTGCAGATCAAGATGGCGCAGGGCGCGAAGCCCGGCGAAGGCGGGCAGCTGCCCGGGCACAAGGTCTCCGAGTACATCGCGCAGCTCCGCTTCTCGGTCCCCGGCGTCGGGCTGATCTCGCCGCCGCCGCACCACGACATCTATTCGATCGAGGACCTCGCGCAACTGATCCACGACCTCAAGAACGCGAACTCCGAGCGCGACGATCTCGGTGAAGCTCGTGTCCGAAGTCGGTGTGGGCACCGTCGCGGCGGGCGTGGCCAAGGCGAAGGCCGATCACGTGACCATCGCGGGCCACGACGGAGGCACCGGCGCGTCGCCCGAGTCGTCGATCAAGCACGCCGGCACGCCGTGGGAGCTCGGTCTCGCCGAAACGCAGCAGACGCTCGTGCTCAATCGTCTGCGCGGCCGCATCGCCGTGCAGGTCGACGGGCAGATGAAGACCGGACGCGACGTCG
Source organism: uncultured beta proteobacterium (assembly GCA_963851465.1). GTDB lineage: Bacteria > Pseudomonadota > Gammaproteobacteria > Burkholderiales > Casimicrobiaceae > VBCG01. The sequence goes on along the minus strand of CAWKPJ010000001.1, from coordinate 571,915 downwards.
TCGTGGGCGCGATGCTCGGCGCGGACGAGTTCGGCTTCGCGACGGCGCCGCTCGTCGTCGAAGGCTGCATCATGATGCGCAAGTGCCATCTCAACACCTGCCCGGTCGGCGTCGCGACGCAGGATCCGGCGCTGCGCAAGCGCTTCACCGGGCAGCCCGAGCACGTCGTCAACTACTTCTTCTTCGTCGCCGAGGAAGTGCGCGAGATCATGGCGCAGCTGGGCTTCCGCCGGTTCGACGAGATGATCGGCCGCGCCGATCTGCTCGACATGAAGCAGGGCATCCAGCACTGGAAGGCGCGCGGGCTCGACTTCACGCGCGTGTTCCACCAGCCGAAGATGCCGCCGGAAGTCGCGCGCTTCCGCTGCGAGGCGCAGGATCACGGACTCAAGCGCGCGCTCGATCACCAGCTCATCGTCGCGGCCGAGCCGGCGCTCGCGCGCGGCGAGAAGCTGCGCCTCGACTTCAAGATCAGGAACGCGCACCGCTCGGTCGGGGCGATGCTCTCCGGCGCGGTCGCGCGCAAGTATGGCCACGAAGGCCTGCCGCCCGACACGATCCACGTCGCGTTCACCGGCATCGCCGGCCAGAGCTTCGCCGCCTTCCTCGCGCGGGGCGTGACGTTCGAATTGCAGGGCGCGACGAACGATTACGTCGGCAAGGGCTTGTCGGGCGGTCGCGTGGTCGTCTATCCCGACCCGGCCTGTCCCGCCACGCCGTCGGCGAACATCGTCATCGGCAATACGGTGATGTACGGCGCCATCGAAGGCGAAGCGTATTTCCGCGGCGTCGCGGGCGAGCGCTTCTGCGTGCGCAACTCGGGCGCGTCGGCGGTCGTCGAAGGCACCGGCGATCACGGCTGCGAATACATGACGGGCGGCACGGTCGTCGTGCTGGGCGCCACCGGCCGCAACTTCGCCGCGGGCATGAGCGGCGGCATCGCGTACGTCTACGATCCCGACGGAACGTTCGCGTCGCGTTGCAACGCGTCGATGGTCGCGCTGGAGCCGCTGATGACCGAAGCCGAGCAGGCGACCGTCGAGGCCGAGCTTGCCGCGGGCGGCAAGGGCCGCCTGATGCATCGCGACCGCGCCGACGAGGCGCTCGTCCGCGAGTTGACCGAGCAGCATCTGCGCTACACGGGGTCGACGCTGGCGCTCGAATTGCTGGACAACTGGGCCACCGCGCGCAAGAAGTTCGTCAAGGTGTTCCCGCTCGAATACAAGCGTGCGCTGACGGAAATGTTCGTCAAGCGGGCGGTGGCAGCGGGAATCGCGGCCAAGAAGGAGCGCGAGGCAGCCTGATGGGGAAGGTGACGGGGTTTCTCGAACTGCAGCGGATCCAGGAGGCCTCGGAGCCGGTACCGCTGCGCGTGCGCCACTACCGCGAGTTCCATGTCGCCCTGAAGGACGACGAAGCCGCGAAGCAGGGCGCGCGCTGCATGGACTGCGGCATCCCGTTCTGCCAGACCGGCTGCCCGGTCCACAACATCATTCCGGACTGGAACGATCTCGCGTACCGCCATCAGTGGCAAAGCGCGCTCGACGTCCTGCATTCGACGAACAACTTCCCGGAGTTCACCGGCCGCGTGTGCCCGGCGCCGTGCGAGGAGGCCTGCACGCTCAACATCAACGACGATCCCGTCGGCATCAAGTCGATCGAGCACTTCCTGATCGACAAGGGCTGGGAAGAGGGCTGGGTCGTGCCGCAGCCGCCGGCGCAGAAGACCGGCAGGCGCGTCGCGGTCGTCGGTTCGGGGCCGGCGGGCATGGCGTGCGCGCAGCAGCTCGCGCGGGCCGGCCACGACGTCGTGCTGTTCGAGAAGGCGGACCGGATCGGCGGGCTGCTGCGCTACGGCATTCCCGATTTCAAGATGGAGAAGCACCTCATCGACCGCCGGATGGCGCAGATGGCCGAGGAAGGCGTCGAGTTCCGGCCCAACGCCAACGTCGGTGCCGGTGTCGATCCGCAGACGCTGCTGGCCGAGTTCGACGCGGTCGCGCTCACCGGTGGCGCCGAAGCACCGCGCGATCTGCCGGTGCCGGGTCGCGACCTCGCCGGCATCCACTTCGCGATGGATTTCCTGCCGCAGCAGAACAAGGTGGTCGCCGGCGATTCGGTGTCGGGACAGATTCTCGCGGGCGGCAAGCACGTGGTCGTCATCGGCGGCGGCGACACCGGTTCCGACTGCGTCGGCACGTCGAACCGGCAGGGCGCGCTGTCGGTCACGCAGTTCGAGCTGCTGCCGCAGCCGCCGGAAGTCGAGAACAAGCCGCTCGTGTGGCCCTACTGGCCGATCAAGCTGCGCACGTCGTCGTCGCACGAAGAAGGCGTCAATCGGGACTGGGCCGTGGCCACCAAGCGCTTCGAAGGACGCGACGGCAAGGTCGAGAAGCTCGTCGCTGCGCGCGTGGAATGGCAGCACAGCGGGAAGCGGGAGGGCGGCGGCATGAAGATGGTCGAGGTGCCCGACAGCGAGTTCGAGATCAAGGCCGACCTCGTTCTGCTGGCGATGGGCTTTCTCGGTCCGGTGACGGCGGGCCTCGTCGAGAAGTTCGGCGTCGCGCGCGACGCGCGCACGAACGTCAAGGCGGACACCGACGACTATCGGACGTCGGTGGACAAGGTCTTCGCCGCCGGCGACATGCGCCGCGGCCAGTCGCTCGTCGTATGGGCAATCCGCGAAGGCCGGCAGTGCGCGCGCGCCATCGACGTGTTCCTGATGGGCGCGTCGAGCCTGCCGCGCTAGCGCGACGGCGCGGCGTGACGATCACCGCCGTCGAGTCGCTCGCCTACGCGAGCTGGCGACCGGCGGTGTCCGCCGAGGAAACCGAGGCGCTTGCGCGCGTGCTCGAAGCGGGCGGCGTGCTGACGCTGCCGCGGCTCGCCTTCGCGTTCGAAGAGGGCGAAGCGCGCTTCCTCGACCCGCGCTGGTCGGACGGGCGTGCGAAGAACATCAGCCTCGACGGCACGGCGATCAAGGGTGCGAGCGGCACCCCCGACGACAAGGCGGCACTCGCGCGAATGATCGGGCGCTTCGCAGCAGACGCGAGCGGCCTCGTCGCGACGCTGTTTCCGCGCTATGCGCCGCTATCTCAAGCGCGCGCGGACAAGTTACCGGCCCCAGCCTGCGACGGGGCGCAGCGTGTCGTGGCGCAAGGACGACTCGCGGCTGCACATCGATGCCTTTCCGTCGCGCCCCAACCGCGGCGAGCGGATCCTGCGCGTGTTCTGCAACGTGAATCCGCGCGGCGAGGATCGCGTGTGGCGCGTCGGCGAATCGTTCGACTCGATGGCGGCGCACTTCATCCCCCGGATTCGCGCACAGCGGCCCGGCGAGGCCGCGCTCCTGTCCGCGATCCTCGTGACCAAGGGACGGCGCACGCCGTACGATCACCTCATGCTCGGCCTGCACGACTGCGCGAAGGCCGATCTCGCGTACCAGCGCGACTGCCCGCAGCGCGAGGTGCGCTTCGCGCCCGGCACGACGTGGATCTGCTTTTCCGACCAGGTGATGCACGCGGCGTCGGGCGGACAGTTCATGCTCGAGCAGACCACGCACCTGCCGCTCGCCGCGCTCTACGCGCCGGAGCGCTCGCCGCTCGCCGTCCTCGAGCGTCTCACCGGACGGCCGCTCGCCGCCTGATATGCTTTGCGGCCGCGCGGTAGAAGCGCGCGCCCGACTCCGTCGAAGTGATTGCCAACGATACGTTCCTGCGCGCGCTCAACCGCGAGCCCACGCCGCATGTGCCTGTCTGGCTGATGCGCCAGGCGGGACGCTACCTGCCCGAGTACAACGCGACGCGTGCGCGCGCCGGCAGCTTCATGGCGCTCGCCTCAACGCCGTCGCTCGCGACCGAAGTCACGCTGCAGCCGCTCGCGCGCTATCCGCTCGACGCGGCCATCCTGTTCTCCGACATCCTCACCGTGCCCGACGCGATGGGTCTCGGCCTGTCGTTCGCCGAAGGCGAAGGCCCGCGCTTCGCGCGCACGACAGCGGACGACGCGTCGATCGGCGCGCTCGACGTCCCCGACATGGCGAAGCTGCGCTACGTGTTCGACGCCGTCGCCGAGATCAAGCGCGCGCTGGCGGGCCGCGTGCCGCTGATCGGCTTCGCGGGGAGCCCGTTCACGCTCGCGTGCTACATGATCGAAGGCGGCGGCAGCGCCGATTTCGCCAAGGTCCGGCGGATGGCGTACGCGCGGCCGGACCTGCTGGCGAAGCTCGTCGACGTCAATACGCGCGCGGTCGCCGCGTACCTGAACGAGCAGATCGCCGCGGGCGCGGACGCCGTGATGATCTTCGACACGTGGGGCGGATTGCTGGGCGCCGACGCGTACCGGCGCTTCTCGCTGGCGGCGATGCGCAGCGTGCTCGCTTCGCTTGCGCGCGGACGCGACGGCGCTGCCGTGCCGTCGATCGTCTTCACCAAGGGCGCCGGCGCGATGCTGCGCGAGATTGCGGCGATCGGCGCGCACGGTGTCGGCCTCGACTGGACCGTCGACATCGGCGCCGCGCGCGCGCAGGTCGGCGCGCAGGTGGCGCTGCAAGGCAATCTCGATCCGCTGGTGCTGACGACCGATCCCGAGACCGTGGCGCGCGAAGCGGTCGGCGATCGTTCGCGCGGCGGGCGCAGCACCCGGGCACATCTTCAACCTCGGCCACGGCATCGTGCCCGGCACACCGCCGGACAACGTTGCCGCGCTCGTGGCGGCCGTCCATGCGGAGTCGCGGCGCGCCCGTGCGAGCAGGGTGCCGGGCTGATCGCCGCGGAGCGCAACGCGCTCCAAATCCCGCCCGACTCGGGGGCTTGACAATTCATCGAATCAAGTCGTTGCAGTGCAACTTATGCACATGTCTTAACGGTCCCGCAGCGCTGTCCGTCAACGGCGCCGACAGCATGTGGATAACGCTGCAATCGATTCATGCAAAAGGGAAATCATCGATCGGCGGCACAGACGGAGGCGCAAGCCTCCCCGGGCGACCGCGATTCGTGCCTGGTGTCAAGCAACTTACGCACACATTTATCCACAACGAGTATCGGTGTCGGTTGCACTCTAGGAAAATGAACGACTTGCGGGCGGATGCTGAAAGATGTGGTGAGAAACTCGAACACTACAACTTTGTCGCGCGCACGCATCGTGGCGCGTTCGCGCGCTTGAAGCGATGACGATCGCGCGCGTCGCGCTTCCGGTCGCGACGCATTCAGTCTTCGACTACTGGGTGCCCGAAGGGCTTCCGGTGACGCGCGGCGCGATCGTGCTGGCGCGCCTCGCGCGCCGCGCGCTTGCTGGCGTAGTCGTCGATGTTCGCGCGGACACCGACATCGCGCGCGAGCGGCTGCAGCCCATCGACGAGATCGTCGCGCTGCCGCCGCTGCCCGCGGACGTGCTCGCGGCGTGCGAGTTCGTCGCGGACTACTATCAATCGCCGCTCGGCGAAGCGATGGCGCTTGCGGTGCCCCCGCCGGGCAAGCGCACGCGCCGTCGCGCGGAGCCCGATGCGGAAGCGATGCCGCGCCCGTACGCGACGACGCGCAACGTCGCGCAGCGAGACGCGATCGACGCCGTCGCGGGCGCGCATGCGACGTTCGCGCCCTTCCTGCTGCAAGGCGTTACCGGCAGCGGCAAGACCGACGTGTACCTCGGTGCGGCGGCGAAAGCCATCGCCGCCGGGGGACAGGTGCTCGTGCTCGTTCCAGAGATCAATCTCACCCCGCAATTCGAGGCACGGGTGCGCGCGGCGCTGCCCGCGCGCGTCATGGTGACGATGCACAGCGGCCTCGCCGACGGCGCGCGGCGCGCGCACTGGCTCGCAGCCGCGAACGGCGAGGCGGATCTGGTGCTGGGCACGCGGCTCGCGGTGTTCTGCCCGCTGCCGCGGTTGGCGCTCGTCGTCGTCGACGAAGAGCACGACGGCTCGTACAAGCAGCAGGATGGCGTCCGCTATCACGCGCGCGACGTCGCCGTTTGGCGCGCGCATGCGCGCAGCGTGCCGATCGTCCTCGGCAGCGCGACGCCATCGCTCGAGTCGTACGCGCAGGTCGAGTCGGGGCGATATCGCCGGCTCTCGCTGCCCGAGCGCGCCGATCCGCGCGCGAGCCTGCCGAGGCTCGCGTTCGTGCCGACGCGCGACGCGCGCGCGCACGACGGCCTCGCGGGACCGCTGTGGGACGCGCTGTCCGCGTGCCTCGCGCGCGGCGAGCAGAGTCTCGTGTTCGTGAACCGGCGCGGCTTCGCGCCTTCGCTCAAATGCGCGTCGTGCGCGTGGGAAGCGGCGTGCACGCGCTGCAGCGCGCGGCTCACGCTGCACCGCGAGCCCGCGACGCTGCGCTGCCACCATTGCGGTCACGCGGAGCGCGTGCCGGCGGCGTGCCCGTCCTGCGGCAACGTCGACCTCGTGCCGCAGGGCTACGGCACACAGCGGCTCGCGCGTGCGCTGGCGGACGCGCTTCCAGAGGCGCGCATCGCGCGCATCGACCGCGACAGCACGCGCGCGCGCGGCGCGTTCGCCGATGTGCGCGCGCGGATCGAGCGCGGCGAGATCGACGTGATGATCGGCACGCAGATGCTGGCGAAGGGGCACGACTTTCCACGGCTGACGCTGGTGGGGGTGGTCGGCGCCGACAACGCGCTCTACAGCGCCGATTTCCGGGCGACCGAGCGAATGCTCGCGCTGCTGACGCAGGTGGCGGGCCGAGCCGGCCGCGCCGGATTGCCGGGCGAAGTGATCGTGCAGACCGATTTTGCGTCGCATCCGGTGTATGCGGCGCTCGCTGCCGCCGACTACGATGCGTTCGCGCATATGCTGCTCGACGAGCGCAGCGCCGCGGGCTTGCCGCCGGCGACGCACGCGGCGCTGCTCACGGCGGAAGCGCATCGCCGCGCCGACGTCGACGCGGCGCTGGCCGCGGCCCACGCGGCGGCCAAGTCGCTCGCTCGGGGTGAGCACGGCGACGTGGTCGTCTACGCGCCGGTGCCCGCGCTGCTCGCGCGTCGCGCGGGATTCGAGCGCGGGCAGATGGTCGTGCAGAGCGCACGCCGCGCGGCGCTGCACGCCTTTCTCGCCGGCTGGCGCGCACCGCTCGCCGCGCTTGCCGCCAGGCGCGTGCGCCTCGCGCTCGACGTGGACCCCGCCGGGTTCGGCTGACGGCTGCCCGCTATAATCCTCGTTTGTCCGCGGCCGGCAACGGTCTTTAACTGCACATGCAGGTCGACGCACGATCCCGGATCGAGGCAGCGCTGAAGAACGCGATCGGCAAGGCGCTGCCCGAGCACGCCGACCTCGTTCCGACGCTCACGCGCCCGCGCAGCGCGGATCACGGTGACTACGCGACGCCGGACGCGCTCAACCTCGGCAAGCGTACGAAACAGAATCCGCGCAAGCTGGCCGAGACGCTGGCGGCCTCGGCCGCCGCGGACCTTGCGGGCATTGTCGATGGCGTCGACATCGCGGGGCCCGGATTCATCAACTTCCGGCTCGCGCCTGCCGCGCGACAGGCGATCGTCGCGCGCGTGCTTGCCGAAGGGCCTGCATTCGGTCGAAGCGACGCGCATCGCGGCGCGCGCGTGATGGTCGAGTTCGTGTCGGCGAATCCGACGGGCCCGCTGCACGTCGGTCATGGCCGCCAGGCGGCGCTCGGCGACGCGATCTCGAACCTGCTGGAGTGGCAAGGCTGCGCGGTCACGCGCGAGTTCTACTACAACGACGCAGGCGCGCAGATCCAGAACCTCGCGCTGTCGGTGCGCGCGCGTGCGCACGAGATCCTCGGCCATCACGAGCATCCGTTTCCGGACGACGGCTACCGCGGCGACTACATCCGCGAGCTCGCCCAGCGCTATCTCGATGAAGTCGGCCACGACCTGTCCGACATCGAGGCCATCCGCCGCTTCGCCGTCGCCGAGCTGCGCAAGGAGCAGGATCGCGACCTCCAGGCGTTCGGTGTCCGCTTCGACAATTACTACCTCGAAAGCTCGCTCTACAGCGACGGGCGCGTCGACGACACCGTGCGCCGTCTCGCCGCGTCCGGCCGCACGTACGAGCACGAAGGCGCGCTGTGGCTGAAGACGACCGAGCTCGGCGACGACAAGGACCGCGTGATGCGCAAGTCCGACGGCGGCTACACGTACTTCGTGCCGGACGTCGCGTATCACGTCACGAAGTTCGAGCGCGGCTTCGCGAAGGTGATCAACGTGCAGGGCTCCGACCATCACAGCACGGTCATGCGCGTGCGCGCGGGCCTGCAGGCGCTCGGCATCGGCATTCCTGCGGGGTATCCGGACTACGTGCTGCACAAGATGGTGACGGTGATGCGCGGCGGCGAGGAAGTGAAGATCAGCAAGCGCGCCGGCAGCTACGTGACGATCCGCGACCTGATCGACGAGGTCGGCCGCGACGCGGTGCGCTTCTTCCTCGTCTCGCGCAAGGCGGACACCGAGTTCGTGTTCGACATCGATCTTGCGCGCAGCCAATCGGAAGAGAACCCGGTGTACTACGTGCAGTACGCGCACGCGCGCGTCTGCGCGGTGCTGCGGCAGGCGGGGATCGCGCTCGCCGACGCGCCCCGCACGCTGGCCGACGCCGATCTCGCGCCGCTGACGAGCCCCTACGAGGACGCGCTCTTGCGTCGGCTCGCCGACTTTCCCGACGAGCTCGCCGCAGCGGCGCAGGATTTCGCGCCGCACCAGATCACGTTCTACCTCAAGGATTTGGCCCAGGAATTCCACAGTTACTATAATGCGGAGCGGTTTCTCGTCGACGACGAGCGCGTGAAGCGGGCGCGGCTCGCGCTGGTTGTCGCGTCCGGGCAGGCGCTGCGCAACGGTCTCGCGGTGCTCGGCATCGGCGCGCCGGAACAGATGTGATCGACGCGCGCGAACGACCGCATCATCCATGAGCCGACCCGTCCCGCCGACCTCGACAAGGACACGCCGCCCCGCACCGCGCCGCGCTGCGCGCGGCGGCACGCTGCTCGGCATCTTCATCGGGCTGATCATCGGGCTCGGCATGGCTGCGGGCGTCGCGTTCTGGCTGATGCGCAACAACCCCGCGTTCCAGGCGCAGAACAGCGTTCGCGAGCCGGCGAAGGACGCGGCGAAGACGGCGCGTGCCGACACCGCCGAGAAGCCGCGGTTCGACTTCTACAAGATCCTGCCCGGCAACGAAGAAGCGAAGGTGCAGCCCGAGCGCAAGGCGCAGGAGCGCACGGATCGCACAGTCGCCGGGGAAGCGAAGGAGAAGCAGGCGCCGAAGGCCGCAGAGGCGGCGGCCGCAGTGCCGGCTCCGCCGCCCCGGCCGCCGGAGAAAGTCGCCACGGCCGAGCCGTCCAAGGCGGCGCGAGCCAACGAGCGGTTCTGGCTGCAGGCGGGATCGTTCGCGGGCGAGCCGGAGGCGGAGAACCTGAAGGCGCGGCTCGCGCTGGCGGGCTGGGAAGCCACCGTGCAGCAGGGCATGATGCCGGACAAGGCGGTCCGCTATCGCGTGCGGCTCGGCCCCTACGACAACGCCGACGAGCTCAACCGCATCAAGACCGAACTCGGCCGGCGCGGCTTCGACGCGGCCGTCATCAAATACTGAGCGCCCGTCGGAACCGCGGAACTCGTGTCGGCGCCCGCGGCCCAACGCGCGTTCATCCGATCCGGCAACGCCCACTCCACAAGGAGCATCAATGAGCAGGATTCCAGCAGATTCGACCCTCACGCCCACTGCGTTCGCGGCCCCCGAGGGGGAGCATGTTTCCGTCGGGGCGACCCTGCGGGAGGCGGGGTTCGCGCGCCGCCGCGCATTCCTCGCCATGGCGGTCGGTGCCGTCGTCATGTCCTTCTCGGGGATCGCCGCGGCTGCACTCGTCGAAGGTACGAATTACGGGCGCCTCAAGGTGCCGGTGCCCGTGGAGTCGGGCAAGAAGATCGAAGTGATCGAGTTCTTCTCCTACGGCTGCCCGCATTGCGCCGAGCTCGAGACCCAGCTGAGTCCGTGGCTCGCGAAGCTGCCGGCGGACGTGCAGTTCCGCCGCGTGCCGGTGTTCTTCCAGCCCAACTGGGTCAACCTCGGCAAGATCTACTACACGCTCGAGGCGCTGGGCGAGGACGCCAAACAGTCACAAGCGGTGTTCGCGGCGATCCACGGCGGCAACCAGAGCCTGTGGAACGACAAGACGTTCCTGGACTGGGCCGCGAGCAAGGGACTCGACCGCAAGAAGGTCGAGGAGATGTACAACTCGTTCGCGATCAACGGCAAGATGAACCGGGCGAAGCAGCTCGCGCAGACGTACAACATCCAGTCGGTGCCGACGGTCATCGTCGACGGCAAGTTCATCACCGCGTCGGACAAGGTCGGCGGGCACGCACAGCTGCCGGCGGCGATCGACGAGCTCATCGCCAAGGCACGCGCCGAGCGGCCCAAGGGGTAGGAACGACCCCCGCGCTCACTGCGTTCGCCCCCCAAGGGGGAGCACGCCTCCCTTGAGGCGGCCCGGCGGGATGCGGCGGTGCGCGAGCACCACGGGGCGCCGGCATGAAAGTCTTCCTCACCGGCGCGTCGTCGGGCATCGGCGAGGCGCTGGCGCGACGCTACGCGGCGCAGGGCGCCGCGCTCGGGCTCTTCGCGCGCCGCGAAGCCGAGCTCGCGCGGGTCGCTGCGTCACTTGCGCCGGCCACCGTCGCCACGTACGCGGGCGACGTCCGCGACGCCGACGCGCTGTTGCGCGCGGCGACCGATTTCATGGCGCGCTTCGGCGTGCCCGACGTCGTGATCGCCAGCGCGGGCGTGTCGCGCGGCACGCTCACCACGCATCGCGAAGACCTTCCGGCGTTTCGTGCCGTGTTCGAGACGAACGTCCTCGGCACGATCGCGACCTTCCAGCCGTTCGTGAATCCGATGCGCGAGGCGAAGGCCGGCACGCTGGTCGGCATCGCGAGCGTCGGCGGCTTCCGGGGTTTGCCGGGCGCCGGAGCGTACTGCGGCTCCAAGTCGGCGGTGATCACGTATCTCGAAAGCCTGCGCATCGAATTGCGCGACAGCGGCGTCGCCGTCGTCACGCTTTGTCCGGGTTTCATCGCCACGCCGCTCACCGCAGGCAATCCGTACCACATGCCGTTCCTGACGGCGCCCGACGTCGCAGCGCGCAAGATGGTCGACGCCATTGCGCGGCGCCGCCGGTTCTGCGTCGTGCCGTGGCAGATGGGATGGCTGGGGGTCGCGATGAAGCTCGCGCCCCGACCGCTTTACGACCGCATCGTCGCGAACCGCGGCCGCAAGCCGCGACGCGAAGACTGAAAACAGGCATGTGCCGCCGCCGCGCCGGCCGGCGCTGATCCACGACGATGGAATCGTCGCGCGCGTCGCAGCGGACCGACTGGGCCGGTGTCGTGCACCCGGTCGCGCCTGCGCCGCGCATCGCGTCGCTGGTGCCGAGCCTCACCGAACTGCTGTTCGCGCTCGGCCTCGGCGAGAGCGTCGTCGCGCGCACGGGCTTTTGCGTGCATCCGAAGCCCGAGGTCGCGCGCGTGCCCAAAGTCGGCGGCACGAAGGACCCGGATCTGGCGCAGCTTGCGAAGCTTGCGCCAACGCATCTCATCGTCAACGTCGACGAGAACCGGCGCGAGGTCGTCGACGCGGCGCGCGCGTTCGTGCCGCAGGTCATCGTCACGCATCCGCTGGCGCCGACCGAGAATCCGCGTCTCTATCGGCTGTTCGGCGCGATCTTCGACCGCGAGCGCGAAGCGGAAGCGCTTGTCGAAGGCTTCACCGCGGCCCTCGCGCGACTGGACGCGGCAGCGGCGCAACTGCAACGCGAGCGGGTGCTCTACCTGATCTGGCGCAAACCGTGGATGACGGTGAGCCGCGCCACGTACGTCAGCGCGACGCTGGCGCGCGCCGGGTGGGACACGTTGCCGGCGCGTGCGCGCAGCCGCTATCCCGAAATCGCAGATGGCGCGCGCGCGTGGCGCGATGCCGCGCGCATCCTCGTGTCGTCCGAGCCTTACGCCTTTCGGCCGCGCGACGCCGCGGCGCTCGCCACGCGCTGGAACAAGCCTGCGACGCTGATCGACGGAGAATGGACGTCGTGGTACGGACCGCGCGCGATTGCCGGGCTCGACGCGCTCGCGCGCCTTCGCTCCGCGCACGCGTCGCCGACGGCGTAGCGCGACCAAAAAAAAGGAGCCGCCGGAAGCGGCTCCTCGCTTCCGCGACCGCGCCCGCTACATCGGTATCCGCACGCCGACGGTCACGGCGTAATAGTCGCCGTCGTTCTTGCTGCCCGTGCCGGTGCCGGTGATGAAGCCGGTCACGCCGCCGAAATCTGCGCTCGCGCCGACGACATAGCGAAGCCAGTTGTCGTCCGGCTTGAAGCCGGGAACCGTGTAGCTGGTGGTCATTCCCAGCGGCGTCGCCGTGACGCTGCGCTCGCCGTCCTCGCTCTCGAACTCCCATGACACGCGCGCGAACGGACGGAACATGCCGATGCGGCCGGTCGCCTGCCAGCCGAGGCTCGTGATCAGCGATTCGCGTTTCTGCTGGGCGTAGGACAGCGCCGTGCTGTCGGAGCCCTGCTCGGTGAAGGCCTTCACGCGGATATCCTGATACGCGACGCGCACGAACGGGCCGTGCTGCAGGTCGGCGCTGGTCTGGAACCAGTAGCCGCCGAGCACGCTCGCCATGAAGTGCCACCCGCTCGGGTCGCTGGATTCCGTGCGGGTCAGCGGTCCGAGCTGGATGTTCCTCTGGACGCTGTAGTCGAGATCGCCGACGCCGAGCGTGCCGCCGACGTACCACGGGCCGTCGCCATATCCCATGTAGAACGTTGCGGAAGTTTCCTTCAACTTGTAGTTGCCGGCGCTGCCGCTGAAATCGCCCTTGTTCTCCGAATAGCCGACCATGGCGCCGGCGATCAGCTTCTCCGACAGCTTGATGTCGCCGCCGGCGGCGAGCGTGTTCACTTGAGCGTCGCCGAAACCGAAAGTGCTCTTCACGTCGTTGTTGCTGTAGTCGTAGGCGGCCCACATCTCGTATTTGCTCATCGGCCGCGGCGAATTGATGCCGGACATCATCCGCGCGTCGAGCGTGCGGAAGTTCGCATCCTCGACCGCGAGCGGCGCCTCCGCCAGCAGCGACACCTGCGCCGGCGCTTCGATCATCGAGATCGCCGCCTGCGCGCCGATCAGCGCGAGGCCGGTGGTCGGATGGACTGGGTCGGCGAACGCGTAGGTCAGCGCGGCGTTGGGGGCGACGAGCGTCGACGGCGTGCAGTTGAGCGAGCTGGCCGTCGTGCACGCAACACCGGTCACGTTGGTGAAGCCGAACGCCGCGGGATTGGCGACCACTTCCTGCAGCAGCTTGAATGCGTTGACCTGGACGACCTGGAGCCCGGCCGCCGCGAGCCCCGCGTTCAACGTCGAATTGAACAGGCCCGCCAGCGCGGTGAACGTGGCGCGCGCGTTCTGCGCGCCTGCCGCGGGTGTCAGTCCGACATCCGGTACGTTATAGACGACGAGGTAGCGCGCACCCGCGGCCTGCAGTCGCACGGCCTGCGCGGCGAGGTCGACGGCGGCCTGCGCGACGCCGGCCTGAAGTTGCTGCGGCGTGATCTGTCCGTTGGCGGCCTGTCCCGCGAGAACGAGGATGTCGTTGGGGCCGCCCTGAAGCTGATAGAGCGCATTGGGGTCGAGCGGCCCCTTCGCGAGGAACGTCGACACCTGCTGCGCGATGGAGATGTTCGGCGCGTTCGGCGGAATCAGCGGCGACGGCGAGTTGACGCGCGCGCCGCCCTGCCCGTAGTCGGTTCCGCCGCTGAACGACGGCGTCATCGCGATCCCGTATTGTTGCGACACGTACATCGGGAACGAGAGTCCCGGGTTGGTCGTGAAGCGTGCGCCGTACTGCCCGGCATCGGTCAGGCTGTCGCCGAATGCGTAGGCGCCGCTGAACTGAGCGGACGCGCCGCCGGAAGCGACGGCAAGGGCAACGGCAACGGCGGCAGTCGTCGGACGGAATTTCCGCATGGGGCTCTCCTCGGTGGATGGCCGGGCGGCCGCGGCGGTCGTAGGGCGCCCGTAACTTTTTGTTGCTCAATTCTAATCCAATGCGGCGCTGGGTCGCGGAACCCGTCAACGACGGCTTGTCCAACCACGTTGGAAGGATGACGTTCAAGGGACGACAATGGCTGCCAACGTGCCGATATTGCATCGCTTCAACCGCGCCGCTGCGCGCAGCGCCACGCTCGCCATCGTGCTGGCGTGCGCGCTCGCCGGAACCGCGCCGCCGGCGCGCGGCGCGGACGACGATATGCCCGCGCGCGTCGGTCGCATCGCCGATTTCGGTGGCGCGGTCCATGTGGCGCCCGAGGACCGCGCGAACGAGTGGGCCGAGGTCGGGCTCAACTATCCGGTCGTAAGCGGCGACAACCTGTGGGTCTCCGGCGACGGGCGCGCGGAGGTCGACGTGGGCGGCGGCCGCTTGCGCCTGGCCGGCGACACCAACGTTCACTTGTCGCGCATCGACGACCGCGAGCTTTCGCTGTTCGTCGCGCAGGGGCGCGTGATCGTGCGCCTCGACGTGCTCGATCCGGGCGAGGTCGCGCGCGTCGATACGCCGAACACCCAGGTCACGTTGTTGCGGCCCGGCCTCTACCGGATCGACGTGTCGAACGACCGGCAGGAGACGACGCTCGTCGTGCGCGAGGGCGAAGCGACGGCGGCCGTCACCAACGGCCTGCAACAGGTGCTGCCGGGACAGACGGCAACGCTGTTCGGCGACCAGGACGTGCAGGCCGACGTGCGCAACGGCACCGGCCTCGACGGTTTCGATACATGGAGCGCCGATCGCGACCGCTATTACCGAGCGAACCGCAGCGCGGCGTATGTGTCGCCGCAGATGGTGGGCGCCGCGGATCTCGAGCAGTACGGGGCGTGGCAGACGTATCCGGAGTACGGCGCGGTATGGTTCCCGTCGACAGTCGAGGCGGGCTGGGCGCCGTATCGCCACGGTCGCTGGGTCTCGTTGTCCGGCTGGGGTCTCACTTGGGTCGACGATGCGCCGTGGGGCTATGCGCCGTTTCACTACGGCCGCTGGGCTTTCATCGGCGGACGGTGGGGGTGGTGCCCGGGAAGCTTCGTCGCGCGCCCGGTGTGGGCGCCGGCGCTGGTCGCGTGGTACGGCGGTGGCGGCGGCGCGGTCGGCGGCTACGGCCCGGTGTATGGCTGGGTCCCGCTCGGCTGGCGCGATCCGTACATTCCCGCCTGGCGCAATTGCTCGAACCGCTGCTGGAACAACTACAACCGGCCGTACGCGGTGAACGTCGCCGAGCGTCCGCGACAGCGGCCGACGCATTACGTCAACTACCAGGTGCCGGGGGCTGTCACCGCGATGTCCGGCGCGGCGTTCGTTTCGGGCAAGCCGGTCGCCGTCAATCGCGTCAACCTGCCGGGCGGACAGCTCTCCGGTCTGCCGCCGCTCTCGAACGCGCCACAGGTGAAGCCGCTGCCGATCACGACGAACCGTGTGCGCCCCGGCAACGGGGCGCCGATTCCCGCGTCGAGCGCCTACGGCACGACGAAGCCGATGGCGGTGTCGCCGCAGCGCCCGGTCACCTCCGCGCCCGGTGCTCCGGTGCAGCCATGGGCCAGACAGTCGCCGGCATACAACGCGGCAGAATCGCCGCCGCCGAGCTACGCTCCGCCCTCACGCGGGGCGCCGGCGCAAAACGCCGCCGAAAGGCCGCAACGCACCGGGCCGACTGCGGCGCCGGGTGCGCCGTCGCCAGGAAGCAAGCCGCAGACCGCGATCGCGCCGTCGGATCAGGTCAATGTCCCGCCGCAGAATCCGAACAGCGCCCTGCCGGGACGCACGCGTGCGCCGCCGGAGGTGGCGGCGAATCGCGGCGGGTCGACGTCCACCTACGTGCCGATGGCGCCCCGCACGGTCGCGCCGGCGCAGCCAACGCAACCCGCAATGTCGGCTCCGCCCGCGTATGTGCGCCCCGGCCCGCAGCCCCAACCCGCGATGTCAGCCCCGCCCGCGTATGTGCGCCCCGGCCCGCAGCCCCAACCCGCGATGTCGGCCCCGCCGGCACAGGCGCGAACAGCACCGCCCGGGCAAATGCGCGCCGCGACGCCGCAGCAACCGGTGAATTCCGCGCCGCCTGCGCAGATGCGGGCCGCACCGCCGCAGGCCCAAGGGGTGCCGCCGCAATCGCCGCCGCAGGCGCAGCCGGCTGGGCGGCCCTCGGCACCCCCGGCACCACCCGCGCCGGCGCCCGCGCAACGCGGCGGCGACAAGCCCGCCGTCGCGAAGCCCGCGCTGTCGCAGACTCCGAACTGATCGCCGGGTTGCCTCAGCCCGCGTCCGCGCGCAGTCGCGCGTAACTGCCCGGCGCAGCTTCGATCACCTTGAGCTTGCCCTTGCCGGGCACGCGCGCGGGCACTTCGCGGCCGAGGTGCGGGCCGACCCACTTCAGCCAGTCGGTCCACCACGATCCGGGATGTTGCGTGGCGCCTTCGAGCCAGGCCGCCGGATCGTCGGGCCGCGCCGCGTTCGTCCAGAAGCCGTACTTTTCCGCGGCGGGCGGATTGACCATGCCCGCGATGTGTCCCGAGCCTGACAGCACGAAGCGCGACTTGCCGCCGAGGATCGACGGGCCGGCGTAGGTCGTCTTCCACGGCGCGATGTGGTCCTCGATGGCGGACACGAAGTAAGTGGGGACGCTCACCTTCGACAGGTCGATCTTCACGCCGTCGAGCGTCAGGCCGCCGGGCTTGCGCAGCAGGTTCTTCATGTACATGTTGCGCAGGTAGAAGCTGTGCATCTTCGCGGGCATGCGCGTCGAGTCGCAGTTCCAGTGCAGGAGGTCGAACGGGAACGGGTCGCGGCCCAGCAGGTAGTTGTTGATGACGAACGTCCAGATGAGGTCGTTCGCGCGCAGCAGGTTGAACGTGTTCGCCATCTCGGCGCCTTCGAGATAGCCGCGCTCCGCCATCTTCTTCTCGAGCGAGGACACCTGCGCCTCGTCGATGAACACCTCGAGCTCGCCCGCCGCCGTGAAGTCGATCAGCGACGTCATGAAGGTCGCGCTGGCGATGCGCTTGTCCTTCTTCGCGGCCATGTAGCCGAGCGTGGCCGACAGCAGCGTGCCGCCGAGGCAGTAGCCGATCGCGTTGACGCTCTTCTCGCCGGTCGCCTTCTCGATCGCGTCGAGCGCCGCCAGCGTGCCGTCGGTCAGGTAGTCCTCGAAATCCTTGTGCGCGAGCTTCGCGTCCGGATTCACCCACGAGACGACGAACACGCTGAGACCCTGCGACACCGCCCAGCGGATGAACGAGTTCTTCTCGCGCAGGTCGAGGATGTAGTACTTGTTGATCCACGGCGGGATGATGAGAAGCGGTCGCTGCCAGTGCTTCTTCGTCGACGGCTCGTACTGGATCAGCTGGAGCAGGTCGTTCTGGAACACGACCTGGCCCGGCGTGGTGGCGATGTTGACGCCGAGCTCGAAGGCCTTCGAGTCGGTCATCGAGATCTTGAGCTGGCCGTTGCCGCGCTCGATGTCGTCGAGCAGGTTGTTGAGGCCGCGCACGAGGTTCTGGCCACCGGTGCTGACCGTCTCGCGGAACACCTCCGGATTGGTCAGCGCGAAGTTCGACGGCGCCAGCGCATCGATGTACTGCCGCGTGAAGAAGTCGACCTTCTTCTTGGTGTGCTCGGGCAGCCCCTCGACGCTGCCGACCTGGTCGTGCAGCCAGCGCGCGGTGATCAGATACGACTGCTTCACGTAGTCGAACAGGAAGTGCTCGTGCCAGTCCTCGTGCTTGAAGCGCTTGTCGCCCTTCGCCGGCTGGACGACGGGCTCGGCGGGCGCCCCCATCATCTTCAGCATCGACGACTGCCACAGGCCCATGTAATCCCGCCAGAGGTTCATCTGCGCTTCGGCGAGCTTGTACGGGTTCGCGAGCATCTTGGCCGCGAGCTCCATGAACGCCTGTCCGAGGCCGAGCTCGTCGGCGAAGACCGAGCGCGGCCCGTTGGCGTTGCGCGCCGCGTACTCGCCCATCAGCTTGGCGCTCTTTTCTGCAGCGGACGCGAGCGATTCCGCGAGCGCGACGGGGTCGTGCTTGGGGGTCGGCGCGGCATCGGCGGCGGGCGCGGGGGTGGCGGGCGGGGTGGACATCGCGGATTCTCGTGGTCGTGGGGCCCGGTCGGGCGGTCGTCTAGTTTACTTGGCCGAAGCGGATCGCTCCGTCGGGTGCAATCGTGCGCGCAAGGCGCCCCCCGTGCCACAGGTGATTGAGGTGGGCGATCGCCTCGCCCATGGCGAAGAAACGCTGCTGCAGGTCGAGCGGACGGCGGAACAGCACCGGCAGCACGTCGACGGCGGCCTGCAGCGTCGGTGCGGCGGCGACGAACGCTTCCAGCTCGGCGAGACGCGCGGCGTGGTGCGCGCGAAGCTGCGCGATGCGCAGCGGAATCCCGCGGAAAGGCAAGCCGTGCGAAGGCAGCACGAGCGTGTCGGGCGGCAACGCGTCGAACGCATCGAGCGAGTGCAGGAAGCGCGCCAGCGGATCGCCGTCGGGCTCGGCGGGCCACACGGCAACGTTGGTCGTGATCCGCGGCAGCAGCATGTCGCCCGAGATCAGCACGCCAGCGTCGGCCGCGTGGAGGGCCGCGTGTTCGGGCGAATGGCCGTAGCCGGGAATGACCCGCCACGCGCGATGGCCGGCGTCGACCAAGTCGCCTGCGATCATCCGCCGGAACGTCGCCGGCAACTCGGGAACGCCGCGGCGATAGTGATTGCCGCGGCCGGCGAGCGCGTCGACGTGCTCGTCGGACATGCCGTGGCGGCGGAAGAGCGCGCAGGTGTCGGAAAGCGCGTGCGTCGCCGCCTGGTCGAAGATGGCGTGTGCGCTCAGGAATTCGGCCTGCGTCATCGTGATCGGGCAGCCGAAGCGCGCCGTCAGCCACGCGCCGTTGCCGAAGTGGTCCGGGTGGTAGTGCGTGGCGACGATGCGCGCGAGCGGCGCGCCGCCCATCGTGCCGGCGAAGTGCCGTTCCCACAGCGCGCGCGTCGGCGCGTCGCCGTAGCCGCAGTCGATCAGCGCAAACGCGCCGCGTTCGCGCAGCAGCCACAGGTTGATGTGGTCCAGCGCGAACGGCAGCGGCATCCGCAGCCACAGGATTCCCGCCGCGACCTCGATGACCTCACCCGGGGGCGGCGGCGCGGGGAACGGAAAGTCGAGGACCGTCGGGTGCGGGGCGGACATGGCGGCTGCGGCGAGGTTGATACGGTATGGTATCGTGCCGTTCGACCTCATCTCCTTTCGCGCCGGCGCCGCGTGCAGCATTTGCGCGCCCGCGCCGACCACGCTCCGCACGCGATGCCCGCCGCCCGCCGCGCTGCCGCTCCCGAAGCGTCCGGACGCACGCCGACTTACTCGATTTCCGATCTCGCGCGCGAGTTCGCGCTGACCACGCGCGCGATTCGCTTCTACGAGGATTGCGGCCTCGTGGCGCCGTCGCGGCGCGGGCGCCAGCGCGTCTACGGCGAGCGCGAGCGGGTGCGGATCAAACTGATCCTGCGCGGGAAGCGCCTCGGGCTGGCGCTGGCGGAGATCGGCGAGTTGCTCGACATGTACGAGATCGGCCGCAACGAGCGTGCGCAGCTGTCGCGGTTCCTGACGCTCCTGGCCGAGCGGCGTGCGATGCTTTTGCAGCAGAAGGAGGACATCGACATCGTGCTCGCCGAAATCGGCGGCATCGAGCGCGAATGCCGGCGGAGGCTCAAGGAAGCGGCGCCCGGGTCTGATTGACGTTTACGTAAACGTAATAGAAAATTCGCTGTTCAAGGGACCGCTCGCCCGCCCGTCCGGTCCGGGCTCGCGGGAGGGACCGAGGAGGTCGACCGACGATGTCCGCGCATGCCACCGCCTTCACGCCCGCCTTCGCAGGCTATGCCGAGCGCGTGCGCGCGAGCTTCGCGCGCCAGGGCGCCATGGCGCTGATGGGGGCTGAACTGATCGCAGTCGAGCCCGGCTATTGCGCGATCGCGCTCGTGCCCCGTCCCGAAGTCTCCCAGCAGCACGGCTACGTCCATGCGGGCGTGGTCAGCGCCATCGTCGACAGCGCGGGTGGGTATGCCGGCTATTCGCTGTTCCCGGAAGACAGCTCGGTGCTGACCGTCGAATTCAAGCTCAACCTGCTGGCGCCGGCGGCAGGCGAGCGGCTGGTCGCCGAAGGCCGCGTGATCAAGCCCGGGCGCACGCTCGCGATCACGCAAGGCGAAGTGCACGCGGAGCGCGGCGGCAGGCGTACGCTGGTCGCGCTGATGCAGCAAACGTTGATGGTGATGCACGGCAAGTCCGACGCGTAGCACGCGCTCGGACGGGAGGACCGCACATGCTGAACTTTCCCGCACTGGACTTCGCCCTCGGCGAGGACGTCGACATGCTGCGCGCGACCGTGCAGCAGTTCGCCGCCGACGAGATCGCACCCCGCGCCGCCGCCATCGACCGCGACAACCAGTTTCCTCACGACCTGTGGCGCAAGATGGGCGATCTCGGCCTGCTCGGCATCACCGTCGATGAGGCGTACGGCGGCACGGCGATGGGCTACCTCGCGCATGTCGTCGCGATGGAGGAGATCTCGCGCGCGTCCGCGTCGGTGGGACTGTCGTACGGCGCGCATTCGAATCTGTGCGTCAACCAGATCCGCCGCAACGGCAGCGAGGCGCAGAAGCGCAAGTACCTGCCGAAGCTGATCACCGGCGAGCACGTCGGCGCGCTCGCGATGAGCGAGCCCGGCTCGGGTTCGGATGTCGTGTCGATGCGGCTTCGCGCCGACCGCCGCGGCGACAAGTACGTGCTCACCGGCAACAAGATGTGGATCACCAACGGGCCGGACGCCGACACGCTCGTCGTCTACGCGAAGACCGATCCGCAGGCGGGACCGCGCGGCATCACGGCGTTCCTGATCGAGAAGGGCATGAAGGGCTTTTCGACCGCACAGAAGCTCGACAAGCTCGGCATGCGCGGCTCCAACACCTGCGAGCTCGTGTTCGACGACTGCGAGGTGCCGGAGGAGAATGTGCTCGGACAGGAAGGGCGCGGCGTCAACGTGCTGATGAGCGGGCTCGACTACGAGCGCGCGGTGCTCGCGGGCGGCTCCGTCGGCATCATGGCGGCGTGCATGGACGCGGTGCTGCCGTACGTCCACGAGCGCCAGCAGTTCGGCCAGCCGATCGGCGAGTTCCAGCTGATGCAGGGCAAGATCGCCGACATGTACACGACGATGAACGCATGCAAGGCGTACGTGTACGCAGTCGGCAAGGCTTGCGATCGCGGCCAGACGACGCGCAAGGACGCCGCTGGCGCGATCCTCTACGCCGCGGAGAAGGCGACGTGGATGGCAGGCGAGGCGATCCAGTGCCTCGGCGGCAACGGCTACATCAACGAGTACCCGACCGGCCGGCTGTGGCGCGACGCGAAGCTCTACGAGATCGGCGCCGGCACGTCGGAGATCCGCCGGATGCTGATCGGCCGCGAACTGTTCAACGAGACGAAATGACGCGAGGAACATCATGCTGAACGATCCGATCGTCATCGTCGGTGCTGCGCGCACGCCCATGGGCGCCTTCCAGGGCGATTTCGCTTCGCTGGCCGCGAGCGATCTCGGTGCCGTCGCCATCAAGGCCGCTGTCGAGCGCGCCGGCTTGAAGCCCGACGACGTCCAGGAAGCGATCGTGGGCAACGTGCTGCCGGCCGGGCAGGGGCAGGCGCCGGCGCGCCAGGCGGTGCTGAAGGCGGGGCTGCCGAACGCCGTCGGCTGCACGACGGTCAACAAGATGTGCGGCTCTGCGATGAAGGCCGCGATGCTCGGCCACGACCTGATCGCTGCGGGTAGCGCTGAAATCGTCGTCGCCGGTGGCATGGAGAGCATGACCAACGCGCCGTACCTGCTGCCGAAGGCGCGCGGCGGCTACCGGATGGGCCACCAGGTCGTGCAGGACCACATGTTCCTCGACGGCCTCGAGGACGCGTACGACAAGGGCCGGCTGATGGGCACGTTCGCCGAGGAATGCGCGACGTCGTTCGCGTTCACGCGCGAGGCGCAGGACCAGTTCGCGCTGACCTCGCTGTCGCGCGCGCTCGCCGCCAACAACGACGGCACGTTCGCGTGGGAGATCGCGCCTGTCACTGTCAGCGGGAAGAAGGGCGACACCGTCATCGACAAGGACGAGCAGCCCGCGAAGGCGTCGCCGGACAAGATTCCGCTGCTGAAGCCCGCGTTCCGCAAGGACGGCACGGTGACCGCGGCGAATTCGAGCTCGATCTCCGACGGCGCTGCAGCGCTCGTCCTGATGGCACGCTCGACGGCGGAGAAGCGCGGATTGAAGCCGCTGGCGGTGATCGTCGGCCACGCGACGCACGCGCAGGAGCCGGGGCTGTTCTCGACGGCGCCGGTGGGCGCGATCGCGAAGCTGTACAAGAAGGTCGGCTGGACCACGCGCGACGTCGACCTCTTCGAGATCAACGAGGCGTTCGCGGTGGTGACGATGGCGGCGATGAAGGAGCACGGCATCCCGCACGAGCGTGTCAACGTGCACGGCGGCGCGTGTGCACTGGGTCATCCGATCGGCGCGTCGGGCGCGCGGATCGTCGTCACATTGCTCGGCGCGTTGCGCAAGCACGGCAAGAAGCGCGGCGTCGCGGCGCTCTGCATCGGCGGCGGCGAAGCCACGGCGATGGCGATCGAGATCGTCTGACGCGACGAACGTGATGCTTTTGAGGTTGGAGTTCCGCTGATGATTCCGCTCGAGACCTGGCTCCTGTTCTGCGTCGCATGCGCTGCGCTGGCCGCGACGCCCGGACCCAACATGCTGTTCCTCGTCTCCCGGACGCTGGCGCAGGGCCGTTCCGCGGGATTCGTCTCGCTCGCAGGCACGTCGACCGGCTTCGCGCTGCATGCGCTGGCCGCGGCGTTCGGCCTCTCCGCGCTGCTGGCGGCGGTGCCGCTCGCGTTCGAAGTGGTGAAGTGGGCGGGCGCGATCTACCTTGCGTGGCTCGCGATCGTCATGTGGCGAACGAGCGACGAGCCGGAGGCGAGCGTCGCCGCGCCGCACTCGACGCCGCGCGCGATGTACCGGCAGGGCCTGCTGACGGCGGTGCTCAATCCGAAGGTCGCCGTGTTCCAGCTCGCGCTGTTCCCGCAGTTCGTGGATCCGGCGCACGGCAGCGTACTGGCGCAGAGCCTCGTGCTTGCGATCACGCAGCTCGTCATCGTAGTCGCGGGCGATTCAGTCTGCGTGTTCGCCGCGACCGGCGCGCGCCGCTGGTTCGCGACGCCGTCCCGGCTGGGGCCGCTGGTCGAAGCGCGCGCTGGCCGGCGTGTTCGGGGCGCTCGCGGCGCGGCTCGCCCTGCAGTCGCGCACGTAGGCATCCATGAGCGCGATCGTCGTCAAGCTCACGCTGGTCGCGCTGATCTGGGGCGGGTCGTTCATCGCCGGACGCGTGGCGGCGCAGGAGATTCCGGCGACGACCGCAGCGCTCACCCGTTACGTCATCGCGTCCGTCGTGCTCGTCGCGATGGCCTTCGCGAAGGAGGGCGGCCTGCCGCGCCTCGACGCGCGCCAGTGGATCGCCGCGGCGCTGCTCGGCTTGACCGGCGTGGCGGCGTACAACTACCTGTTCCTGGTGGGCCTCGAAACCGTGCCCGCGTCGCGTGGCTCGTTGATCATGGCGCTCAATCCGGCCGCGACGATGATCGGCGCGGCGCTGTTCCTGCGCGAGCCGGTGACCGTCGCGAAGGTGGCGGGCACGCTGATCGCGCTCGTCGGCGTCGCGATCGAGCTCTCCGGCGGCAATCCGCTGGCGCTCCTCGGCGGCGGCATCGGCCGGGGCGAGCTGGCGCTGTTCGGTTGCGTGCTCGGCTGGTCGGCGTACACGCTCATCGGCAAGAAGGTCGCCGGAGTGTCGACCCTCGCGATTACCACCTATGCGGCGCTACTCGGCACGGCGCTTCTGTTCATCGTTGCGCTCGCGCGCGGCGAGCTCGCGCTACCCCAGGCGTCGGCACGCGCGTGGTGGGCGCTCGTCTACATGGGCACGCTCGGCACGGCGGTCGCGTTCGTGTGGTTCCTGGAAGGCGTAAAGACGCTCGGACCGGCGCGAGCCGCGATCTTCGTCAACCTCGTGCCCGTCGCCGCGATCGCGCTTGCCGCGTTGCTCCTGGGCGAGCGCATCACGCTCGCGATGATCGTCGGCGGCGCGCTCGTGATCGCCGGCGTCTGGATTATCAATCGGCCGACCGCCGCCGCGCCGGCGCCGGCGCCGGCTCTACCGCATTCTCATTGCTAGGATGAAACCGTCGCCACGCTCGCTTCGCTCGCGGCGCCCAAGGGGGCGTGGTCAGTGGCTTGGGGCGGAGCGGCGTCACTGACATGCTGCTGACCGAAGAGCAGAAGCTGGTGCAGGAGACGATGCGCGCGTTCGCGCAGGGCGAGCTCGCGCCGCATGCGGCGCAATGGGATCGCGAGCACACGTTTCCGCGCGAGGCGCTGCGCGCGCTCGGCGGCCTCGGCGCGCTCGGCATGGTCGTGCCGGAGAAATGGGACGGCGCCGGCATGGACTACGTGTCGCTCGCCGTGGCGCTCGAGGAGATCGCCGCCGGCGACGGCGCGACGTCGACGATCGTCAGCGTGCAGAACTCGGTCGTCTGCGGGCCGATCAACGCGTTCGGCACCGACGCCCAGAAGGAGAAGTACCTCAAGCCGCTGGCGCGTGGCGACATGCTCGGCTGCTTCTGCCTGACCGAGCCGCACGTCGGCTCCGACGCCGCCGCGATCACGACGCGTGCGGAGAAGCGCGGCGACAAGTACGTGCTGAACGGCGTCAAGCAGTTCATCACGACCGGAAAGAACGCCGACGTCGCGATCGTGTTCGCCGTGACCGACAAGGCCGCGGCCAAGAAAGGCATCTCGGGGTTCATCGTCGACACGAAGACGCCGGGCTACGTCGTCGCGCGCGTCGAGGACAAGCTAGGCCAGCGCGCCTCCGACACCGCGCAGATCGTATTCGAGAACTGCGAGGTTCCGGCGGCGAACCTGCTGGGCCGCGAAGGCGACGGCTACAGGATCGCGCTCGCGAACCTCGAAGCGGGCCGCATCGGCATCGCCGCGCAGGCGGTCGGCATGGCGCGCGCCGCGTTCGAGGCGGCGCTCGCGTACGCGCGCGAGCGGCAGGCGTTCGGCAAGCCGATCATCGAGCATCAGGCGCTGAACTTCCGTCTCGCCGACATGGCCACCGAGATCGAGGCCGCGCGGCAACTCATCTGGCACGCGGCGACGCTGCGCGACGCGGGCGTGCCCTGCCTCAAGGAAGCGTCGATGGCCAAGCTCTTCGCCTCCGAGATGGCCGAACGCGTTTGTTCCGCCGCAGTGCAGGTCCACGGCGGCTACGGTTACGTCAACGATTTTCCGGTCGAGCGCATCTACCGCGACGTTCGCGTCTGCCAGATCTACGAGGGGACGAGCGACATCCAGCGGCTGGTGATCGGACGCGCGCTCGCGTGAGCGCGGCGCCGAGCCGCGCGGGTGGCGGGCACGCACGCCGATAGCACCAGCACGAATTCGACCAGCGCCGGCACGACATGGCGCGTGCCGGCGGGCATGCGCGCGAGCGCGATCAGCGCAGGAGCTCGATCCCGTTTTGCGTGACGCGCACGCGATCGCCGATGCGCAGGTTCGGCGCCGACGTCTGCTGGATGCTGGCGACGCTGCCATCGTCGTAGCGGACGGCGATTCGCCAGACCAGCGTCTGGCTGCGTTGCGCGGCCTGGTTGCCGAGATACGCGCCGCCCGTCGCGCCGACGACGGCCGCCACCACCTGGCCCGTGCCGCCGCCGATCAGGCTGCCGAGGCCGCCGCCGATCAGCGCGCCGCCGATCGTTCCGGCCGTCGTGTTCATGTTCTGCACCGCGTCCTGCGTGATCGACTCGACGGTGCCGACGCGCGCCGATGGCTCGCTGACCTGGAAGGCGGGCGGCGTGCTGCAGGCGCCAAGCGCGAGCATTGCGATCGCGGCAAACGCGGCGGTGCACCGCCGCCATGCGGAAACTTGGGTCATCGCATATCTCCTGGTCGAATGCTTATTCGGGAATCGAGTTGAGCAGGTACATGGCGGCGAGCAGCGCGCTCGGACGGCCGAGCTTGCCCAGCCACTGGGCGAAGATCGTGTCGATCTCGCCACCCATGTAGACCTGCGTGAGTGCCTTGTTGACTTCGAGCCGCAGCGCGGAATCGTTGCGCGGCAGCGCCAGCGCGTACGGCTCGAACGAGAGGTCCTCGGCCAGCAGCGCGAGCTTCGCGGGCTCCTTCGCCTGCACGGCGAGGCCGACGAGCTTGATCTTGTCGCCGGCGTAGGCATCCGTCGTGCCGGCTTCCAGCATCGCAACACCTTGCGCAGCGTCGGTGATCGGCACGATCGTCGCGTTGACGAGACGCTGGCTCAGCGCAGCGCCAAGTCGCGCTTCGGTCGTCGTACCCTTCAGCACGGCCACCTTCTTGCCGGACAGATCGGAGATCGCGTTGATCGGCGACCCCGCCTTCACGAGGAAGCCGCCGCCGTCGATGAAGATCAGGTTCGAGAAGTCGACGTTCGCGAGGCGCGACTGCGTCTGCGTCGTGTTGGCGCATTCGAGGTCGGCCCTGCCCGAGGCGACCATCTGCAGCCGCTCCGTCACGGAGCCGGAGAGCCAGTTCACCTTGAGGGCGGGCTCACCCACCGCGCGGCCGATCTGCGTGATGACGCGCTTGCACAGCTCGATCGAGTAGCCGCTCGGATCGCTGCCGGCGTTGGCGGCGGAGAACGGGAACGAATCCGGGGAGTAGGCGACGTTGATCGCCTTCGCGCTCTTGATCCTGGCGAGCGTATTGCCGGTTGCTTGCGCGGAGGCGGTGCCCGCGGTCAAGCTCGCGGCCGCGAGCAGCATGACTACAAGAATCTTCAGCATGGAATCCTCGCGTGACAGGAAGGGGACGGGAAACGACGTGCGGGAGGTTCGGGCGGCGGTATCGCGGGGTTCGGCAAGACTTCGACCAACGCATCCGCCGGTACTGGACCGGGCGGAATTCTGTCTCTTCGACGTTGTCCTACACATTCTACGTCAATGCGTATGCGGGGTTTGGTAACAATGGGTAACAACGTCAACGCGCAGTATCGTGGCTCCGTTGAAGGCTCGATCTGCGCCGCACGACGGGCGGCCGCGCGGGCGCTCCCGCCGGGGCTGCACTTCGCGGCGCCGCGGGCGGATAATCGTGCTCGCGTACCCGATCGGCCCGACGCGGGCTGGAGGAGCTTCCAATGAAAGCCGTTGCCGTCGTCGCTGTCGCCATTACCGCCCTCGTCGCGCAGGTCGCCGACGATGCGCACGCCCGCTCGGGTGGCGGTGGCGGGGGTGGGGGAGGTGGGCAGGGATCTGGCTGGAGCGGTGGAGGCGGAGGCGGGCGCGGCGGCAATTGGAGCGGTGGAGGCGGAGGTGGGCGCGGCGGCAATTGGAGCGGTGGCGGCGGTGGCAGCTGGAACGGTGGTGGCAGCTGGAACCGCGGTGGCAACTGGAACGGTGGCGGCAGCTGGAACCGCGGTGGCAACTGGAACGGTGGTGGCAGCTGGAACGCCGGCTGGCGTCCCGGCTGGAACAACGGTTGGAACCATGGCTGGAATTCGGCCTGGCGCCCCGGCTGGGGATGGGGCCCGGCGTAGCAGACCGGTATGGGGCCCGGGATGGAATACAGGTTGGGGCGGCTGGTGGGGCCCGTGGTGGGGCACCGGCTGGTGGGGCCCGAGTGTAGCGTTAGCGTCGGCGGGCCCGTTGGCTGGGGTGCCTGGGGCGCGCCCGTGGTGGCCGCAACGCCGATCGGCTGGGGCATGATGCCGACGGTGATCGAGCAGCAGGACGCACCGCCGGTTGCGCCCGCGCCGACGCGCGCCGCCGATGTGGTACTACTGCACGTCACCCGCGGGATATTTTCCCTACGTGCAGGCGTGCAACCGCGCGTGGATCCCGGTGACGCCTCAGTTGACACCGCAGGCGGCCCCCCTGGACGTTCCGGCGACCTGATCGTGCCCACGCGTTTGCGTCTTTCGGCGATTGCGGTGGCGATGACGGTGCTCGTCGCCGGATGCGCGACCGTTCCGCCTGGACCACGGGTCGCGGTGATGCCCGGCCCACAGAAGTCGATGCCGCAGTTCCGTGACGACCAGCTCGCTTGCCAGGACTTTGCGCAAGCGTCGCTCGGAGGCTGGACCCCCAACGATGCCGCGGCCAACAGCGCGGCTGCAAGCGCTGCGGTCGGGACGCTGCTGGGTGCGGCCGCGGGCGCGATTCTCGGCTCCGTGTCGGGCCAGGCCGGGCAAGGCGCCGCTTGGGGCGCCGGCACTGGCTTGCTGTTCGGTAGTGCCGCGGGCGTCAACGCCGCCGGATATTCACAGCAGGAAACGCAGCGGCGCTACGACGTGGCGTACGTGCAATGCATGTGGTCGCGCGGCAACTCGGTGCCGGGGCCGGTTGCGTTCAGGGCCGGCCCAAGCCAGGCGGCACCGGCCATACCGCCGCCGAACACGCCACCACCCTCCGGACTTGCGTCGGGCGCACCCTCGTCGCGCATACCTGCACCGCCGATGACGCCTCCGCGGGGCACGATTGCGCCACCCGGCACGGCGCCCGGTGTTCCGCCGGGCGCGATTGCGCCGGGACCGCCGGTGAGCGTGGTGCCGCCGGCAGATTCTCCGCCGCAAGGCATTCCGCCGCCCAATACGCCGCCGCCGCCAGGCTTGAACTGACGCGCGGCGCCGCGCATCGCTGTGCTACTGGCTACAGGCCGTCGCTCAGCGCGATGCCGGCGCCGATCGTCGTCTGCTTCCAGTTGTAGTCGATCATGCTTTCACCGTAGCCGGAAAAGAACTGCACGTAGCCGCGAAACGCGCCGAGCAGCGGCGGCGACATCCATCCGAGCTGCACGGCGCCCTTGCCCGTGTTCAGGTTGCCGCGCAATAACGCGCTGAAGCTGTTGCCGCGCCAGCGGTACAGGGCGGAGAGCTCGCCGTGGCCGTAGTAATCGGTGATGTCGGGGTTGTCGTCCTTGTCAGCACTTTCCGGCAGGCGATACCAGACCTTGGCGAACAGCGCGAGATTCTCCTTCTCCACGCCGAATTCGGCGAAGAGGCGGTCCCAACTGCGCGACACCGCGTCGGTCCGGCCGTTCGACTGGTGGTTGTAACCCGCATTGACGAGCCGCCACTGGAACCCGCCCGGAAGCTCGATTCCCGGGCGATAGCTGATGAACACCTCGGGCATGTAGTTGGTCTCGCGGAACGGACGTGAAATGTCGTCGTTGTAGACCTGCCACTGGTTCTGCTGCGTGTAGCCGACCCACGCGCCCCAGCGGCGGTCGTCGGTGGTCCACAGCCGCGACTTGAAGCTGATCTGGAATTTCGCTTCGGTGGAGTCGAGGTGGACCGGCTCGCCGGCCGCGGCAAAGAGCGGCTCGTACGGCGCGGTGTTCACTTTGTCGGTGTAGCGGCCGATCAGCAGGTAGTTCTCGCGATAGAAGCGGATGTCGTAGCGCGGCGACGCGGGATCGAAATCCCATGATGCGTCGATCATCGATGGCGCGACGTTGGCGGCCGCCTCTTTCGCGACGGCCTGCGACATCGCATCGGTCGTGACGTTCGACCCGGCGGGCGCCGCCGGCGTCGCGGCCGTTGCCGCAGGCGGCGCGCTCTTCGCGCCGGCGCGTCCGCTGGCGGCGTCGTAGCACGCGAGCCGCTCGGCGCTCGATTCGATGCGATGGCAGTCGACGATCGTCGGCGCGGCACCCTGCGCAAAGGCGCTGCCGGCGAAGAGTGCGGCGCAGGTCCATGCGGACGCGCGCACAGGAATAGTGTGTTCTTCATCGTTCGCTTTCTTCGGGTTCCGTTCGGGATTGAATTGCGAGGATGACGGGTACGAGACCGCTGCGACGATGCCGGCGGCAGGCCTCGTGATTGTACAGATTGAGGCCGGCGTGAAGAACGCCGACGCTCTGCGCTGCGGACGCGTGAATGAATCCCGCGACGATGCCCCGGTGCCAGCCGAAGCGGCTGCGCTAGTATAGGTGCGCGACACTCATCGGGGGTAAGCGCAGGTGTCCCACTGGCCCACATTCGTTCCACTGCTCGGCATGGCGCTGCTCGGCATCGCGCTGAAGGTTTCCGTCGGTTCGCTGATGGGCGCCGCGTGTGGCGTGGCGCTGATCGCCGTCGTCGTCGCCGCCGTGCATCACGCCGAGGTCGTCGCGCATCGCGTCGGCGAGCCGTTCGGCACGCTGGTCCTGGCACTCGCCGTGACGGCGATCGAATCGTCGCTGATCGTGTCGGTGATGCTCGCGGGCGGCGAAGACAAGGCGGCGCTCGCGCGCGACACGATGTACGCGACGGTCATGATCATCGTCAACGGCGTCGTCGGGGCCTGCGTGCTGCTCGGCGCGCTGCGTCATCGCGAGCAGGCGTTCCGGATCGAGGGCGCAGGGCCGTCGCTGGCGGCGCTCGCCACGCTCGCGACGCTCGTGCTGGTGATGCCCGCATTCACCGTCAGCGCCGAAGGGCCGAGGTACACGACCGCGCAGCTCGGCTTCGTCGGCGTGTCGTCGTTGGTGATGTGGTGCGTGTTCGTGTTCTTCCAGACGGTACGCCATCGCGACTACTTCCTGCCGGCAAGCAGCATCGCCGATGAATCCGCGCATGCGCCCCCGCCCACCAACGGTCAGACGTGGGCGAGCTTCGCACTGCTGCTCGTGTCGCTCGTCGCCGTCGTCGGTCTGGCGAAAGTTCTGTCGCCGACGATCGAGCAGGCGGTCCGCGATGCCGGCGCGCCGCCGGCGCTCGTCGGCATCGCGATCGCGCTGCTCGTGCTCATGCCCGAGTCGATCGCGGCGATCCGTTCCGCGCTCGCCGACCGCCTGCAGACGAGCCTCAACCTCGCGTTCGGCTCCGCGCTCGCGACGATCGGCCTCACTGTCCCGGTCGTCGTGGTGACGTGCATCATCCTCGACATCCCGCTCGTGCTTGGGCTGGACGGCAAGGACATCGCGCTGCTCGCGCTGACGTTCCTCGTGGCGACGATCGGCGCCGGCTCGGGGCGCACCAACATGATGCTCGGCGTCGTGCCGCTGGTGATCTTCGCGGCGTTCCTGTTTCTCGCGTACGTGCCCTGACGGCAGCGCACATGCGCTGCGCCATTGCAGCGCTTGCACGGCAGACGTACCATCCGCGTTCGCCGCAACGTCAGTGAAACGATCGCAGGGAGGCCCTCATGCAACTCACGCCGCGGGAGTTCGACAAGCTCATCATCTACATGATGGCCGACGTGGCGCAAAAGCGTAAGGCGAAAGGGCTGAAGCTCAACCATCCCGAAGCCGTCGCGATCATCTCCGCTGCTGCTCTCGACGGCGCGCGTGCCGGAAAGACGATCGAGGAAGTCATGAAGGAAGCACGTTCGCAACTCACCAAGGACGACGTGATGGACGGTGTCGCCGATCTGATCCCGATCGTGCAGGTCGAGGCGGTGTTCACCGACGGCAGCCGGCTCGTCACCGTGCACACGCCGATCCAGTGATCGCTGCTTCGAGGAGACGCAGCGATGGCAGACGTCAAGGCAGGTCCGAGCATTCCCGCCGATGTCGATCCGGCCACCGTTGCCGGCGTCGCCGTGGGCGGCTACGTGTGCAGCCCGAAGGCGGTTCCGTATCACGCCGATCTTGCGGTGACGAAGCTCAAGGTGCGCAACACCGGCGACCGTCCGGTGCAGGTCGGTTCGCATTTCCATTTCTTCGAAGTCAACCGCGCGCTCGAGTTCGACCGCGCTGCGGCCTTCGGACAGCATCTGCACATTCCGGCGTCGACCGCACTGCGCTTCGAGCCGGGCGACGAGCGCGAGGTGAAGCTCGTCCCCTACGGCGGCAAGCGCGCGGTGTACGGCTTCAACAACCTCGTCGATGGTCCGACCGCGGGTGCGTCCGCCGCCGCGGGGAAAACCAAGGCGGTCGCGCTGGCGGCGAAGCGCGGCTTCCGCTCGTCCGGCGCTAAGCGCTGAGGTCGGCGCCGGTCGCAGCAACGCTTCCATTCGGGGATTTCCATGGCAATGCTCTCGCGCAACGAATACGTCGGCCTGTTCGGCCCCACGGTCGGCGACCGCATTCGCCTGGGCGATACGGGACTCTTCGTCGAGATCGAGCGGGACCTGCGCGGCGCGTCAGGCGACGAGATCGTCTTCGGCGGCGGCAAGAGCATGCGCGAAGGCATGGGGATGGACAACCGGATCACGCGCGGCGGTGGTGCGCCCGACCTCGTCATCACCAACGTGACGATCATCGATGCGATCCAGGGCGTGGTGAAGGCCGACGTCGGCATCAAGGACGGCCGCATCTGTGCGATCGGCAAGGCCGGCAATGCGCAGACGATGGACGGCGTCACGCCGGGTCTCGAATGCGGTCTCGCCACCGACGCGATCTCGGGCGCGCACCTGATCCTCACCGCGGCCGGCATCGACTCGCACATTCACTTCATTTCGCCGCAGCAGGCGTACGCGGCGCTGTCGAACGGCACGACGACGCTCATCGGCGGCGGCACCGGTCCGTCGGACGGATCGAATGCGACGACCGTGACGCCCGGCCCCGGCAACATCCGCAACATGCTGCGCGCTTTCGAAGGCTGGCCCGTCAACGTCGGCATCCTCGCCAAGGGCCACGGGCACGGCAAGGCGGCGCTCGTCGAGCAGATCGAAGCGGGCGCCGTCGGCTTCAAGTGCCACGAGGATTGGGGCACCACACCCGCGGTGCTGCGTTCGGCGCTCACGGTCGCGGACGAGATGGACGTGCAGGTCTGCATGCACACCGACACGCTGAACGAGTCGGGCTTCGTCGAGGACACGATCGCCGCGTTCGAGGGCCGCACGATCCACTCGTTCCACACCGAAGGCTCCGGTGGCGGTCACGCGCCGGACATCATCAAGGTGGCGGGCCTGCCGAACGTGCTGCCCTCGTCGACCAATCCCACGCTTCCGTACGGCATCAACTCGCAGGCCGAGCTGTACGACATGATCATGGTGTGCCATCACCTGTCGCCGGACATTCCGTCGGACGTGGCGTTCGCCGAGAGCCGCATCCGCGCCGAGACGATCGCCGCCGAGAACGTGCTGCACGACCTCGGCGTGATCTCGATGATGTCGAGCGACTCGCAGGCGATGGGACGCATCGGCGAATGCTGGCTGCGCACGATCCAGACGGCCGACGCGATGAAGACCGGCCGCGGCAAGCTGCCGGAGGACGCCAAGGGCAACGACAACTTCCGCGTGCTGCGCTACGTCGCCAAGATCACGATCAATCCGGCGATTGCGCACGGCATCTCGCACGTGCTCGGTTCGGTCGAGGTCGGCAAGATGGCCGATCTCGTGCTGTGGGAGCCGGGGTTCTTCGGCGCTAAGCCGAAGCTCGTCCTCAAGAACGGGATGATCAGCTGGGCGCTGATGGGTGATCCCAACGCGTCGCTGCCGACGCCGCAGCCGGTCTACTACCGTCCGATGTTCGGCATGTTCGGCCGCGCGCTCGCCGACACCTGCGTGACGTTCGTATCGGGCGCCGCGCATGCGGCGGGCATCGGCGAGCGATTGGAGCTCGCGCGCAAGGTCGAGGCTGTGAAGAACGTTCGCAAGATCGGCAAGCGCGACATGGTGCGCAATTCCGGGACTCCCAAGATCGAGGTGGATCCGGAGACATTCGCGGTCACGGTCGACGGTGAGCACGCGACGGTCGCGCCGCTGAAGACGGTCTCGCTCAACCAGAAATACTTCTTCAGCTGACGGCGAGACCTCTTGATCCTGATTGAACGCATCCTGGGCAACGCCGGTGATCCGGCATGGGCCGCGAGGCTCGATGCCGCGACGACCGACACGCTCGCGCTCGACCACTGGGAGGCGCAGAAGAACCGCTTCCGCAAGAAGACTGCAAGCGGCGTCGAAATCGCCGTCTCGCTCGACCGCGGCACGTTCATGCGCGACGGCGACGTGTTGCTCTGGGACGAGACGGCGCAGCGCGTGGTCGTCGCGCGGATCAGCCTGCGCGACGTGATGATCATCCACCTCGACGGCCTCGGCGCGCAGGGTCCGGAAATCGCGATGCGCACCTGCGTCGAGCTCGGCCATGCGCTCGGCAATCAGCATTGGCCGGCGCTGGTCAAGGGCGACCGCGTGTTCGTCCCGCTGACGGTCGACCGCAAGGTGATGGCGTCGGTGATGAACACGCACCGCTTCGAGGAGATCCGTTACGAATTCGTGCCGGGTGGCGAGATCGTCCCGTATCTCGCGCCGCACGAGTCGCGGCGGCTGTTCGGCGGCGCCGAGGGCCCCGTGCATTCGCACACGCAGGAGCGCTACGTCTCCGTCGACGCCGAGACGGGGCGCAGCTATGGGCGCCCGCCCACGCGTGCCGCCTGACGCTGGCGCGGCGGTGCCCGGCACCGCGCTGCACCTGGCGCGCATGCTGCAGTTCGGGGACTCGATGTTCCCGATCGGGGGATTCGCTTTCTCCAGCGGGCTCGAATCGGCGGTCCAGAAGCGCGTCGTTACCGACGCGGCGTCGCTCGCCGCGTATGCGCGCACGGCAGTCGAGCAGGCGGCACGTGGCGACGGCATCGCGGTGATCCACGCGCACCGCGCGGCCTGCGCGGGCGATCATGGAGGAAGCGATGCGCATCGACCGCCTCGTCTACGCGCGCAAGCTGTCGGGCGAGACGCGGACAATGTCCGTCCGCATGGGCAAGAAGTTCGCCGAGATGGGTGCGCATGTCGTCGGCGCGCCGCTGATCGACGAATGGCGCGCGCGCATCGACGCCGGCACCACGCCGGGTTGCTATCCGGTCGCGCTCGCCGTGAATTTCGCCACGCAGGGTCTGCCGGAGCGCGAGGCGTTCGTCGTCCACCAGTACGGCGTGGCGGCGACGGTCCTCGGCGCGGCGCTGCGGCTCATGAAGGTGAGCCACGTCGACACGCAGAAGATCCTCTACGCGCTGGCCGCCGACGCGGACATCGCCAGCGAAGACGCGGCCGCGGCGGAGCTTTCCGACATGGCCGGCTTCGCGCCGTTGACCGAGATCCTTGCCGCCGTACACGTCAAGGCGCACGTGCGCCTGTTCATGAATTGACGCTTTCCGCACCGGAGCAAACGAAGAGTGGCCAAGAAAATCACACGCATCGGCATCGGCGGCCCGGTCGGGTCGGGCAAGACGGCGATCGTCGAGGCGATCACGCCCAGGCTCCTCGACCTCGGCATCAAGGTGCTGATCATCACCAACGACGTCGTGACTACCGAGGACGCGAAGCACGTCCAGCGGACGCTGAAAGGCATCCTGCTCGAGGAGCGCATCCTCGGCGTGGAAACGGGCGCGTGTCCCCACACCGCGGTGCGCGAGGACCCGAGCATGAATCTGGCCGCGGTCGAGGACATGGAGGCGCGCTTTCCCGACGGCGATCTCGTGCTGATCGAATCGGGCGGCGACAACCTCACGCTGACGTTTTCGCCGGCGCTGGTCGATTTCTTCATCTACGTGATCGACGTCGCAGCCGGCGACAAGATCCCGCGCAAGAACGGGCCGGGCATCACGCAGTCGGACATCCTCGTCATCAACAAGACCGATCTCGCGCCGTACGTGGGCGCGAGCCTCGACGTGATGGCGCACGACTCGAAACTGATGCGCGGCGAAAAGCCGTTCCTGTTCACCAACTGCAAGACGGGCGAGGGCATTGCGGCGCTGGTCGAGTTGATCCGCAGCGACCTCCTGTTCGACCTCAAACTGCCGGACGGTGAGACCGTGTGATGGGTGCCGCCGACCGCGTCCATTCCTCGACGCCGTGGGCGGCCGCCGAGGTACTGGGCCTGACGGCAAGAGAACTCGCCGCGTTCCAGGACGAGCCGCCGCAGATGCGAAGCGGCGCGGTCGGCAAGTCCGGTTACCTGCGCCTCGGCTTCGAGCGCCGTGGCGACCGCACGATCCTCGCGGACCTCGAGCGCCGCGCGCCGTACATGGCGCAGCGCGTGCTTGCATTGCGACCCCGGGCTGCCGGACCTCGCGTGGCTGTTCATGATCACGACGTCAGGTTGCGTGCTGCAGGGCGACCGGCTGGCGCTCGACGTGACGCTCGCGCGCGGCGCACGCGCGCACCTGACCACACAGTCGGCGACCAAGATCCACACGATGGACGCCAACCACGCAACGCAGACGCAGACGATCGCGCTCGCCGACGACGCGTATCTCGAGTTCCTGCCGGAGCCACTGATCCCGCACCGGCGGGCGCGCTTCGCGAGCGACACGCGGATCGTGGTCGCGCCCAAGGCGACGCTGCTCTACTCGGAGATCGTCCAGCCCGGTCGCAAGCATCATCATCCCGACGAATGCTTCGGCGTCACGTTGTTGTCGACGGCGGTGACGGCGCAACGGCCCGACGGCCAGCTGCTGTTCACCGAGAAGCTCGTGATCGAGCCCGGCCGGCGCGCGATGCGGCAGACGGGTGTGATGGACGCGTTCGACGTGTTCGGCAACGTGATCCTGCTCACGCCAAAGGACGCTGCCGACCGGATCCACGCGCGCGTCGGGGCCGACGTCGACCTCGCGAACGGCGTCGCGTTCGGCGCCTGCCGCCTGCCGAACGACGCGGGCCTGATCTACAAGGTGCTCGGCCGCGAGACCGCGCAGGTGAAGGCGAAGGTCAACGAGTATTGGGGAATAGTTCGCGAAGAGGTCACGGGCGCGGCGATTCCCGCGCCGTTCTTCTGGCGCTGACGCGGCGGCGCGACGTCGGCAACGGCAACGCACGGTAATGTTCGGATCGCTGCCGCGACGCCGTAGCGGCGCCGATGCAGGCCGGACTGCGGGTCAGAACGAACCGAAGAACGTTCCGAGCGCGATGACCGCGACGAGCGCGACGAGCGCGCCGACGATGCCGACCATCACGATGTCGAAGTAGCTCTTGCCGTGCGTCGAGCCGCACACGGCGAGCAGCGTCACGACCGCGCCGTTGTGCGGCAGGCTGTCGAGCGTCCCCGCGCCGATCACCGCGACGCGATGCATCAGCGCCGGATCGATGCCGAGCTCATACGCGAGCTGCATGTACGTCGCTCCCAGCGCATCGAGCGCGATCGTCAGTCCGCCGGACGCCGAGCCGGTGAGCGCGGCGAGCACGTTCGTCGATACGGCGAGCGAGACGAGCGGCCCCCCCTCGATGGACAGCACCCAGTCGCGTACGGTTTCGAACGCCGGCAGCGCCGCGATGACCGCGCCGAAACCGACCAGGCTCGCGACGCTGACGATCGGCAGCACCGACGCATTCGCGCCCGCATCCATGCTGGCGCGCAGGTCCGCGAGCCGGCCGCGGTTGAGCACAATCAGCGCGACGATCGCCGTGAGCAGCGCCACCGCCACCGACCACACGCCGCCGACGGCGCCCAGGCTGGTCGGTCCCCATTGCTCCTCGGCGAGGAAACCGAGGTCGAGCCGCGGCAGCACGAACAGGCTCATCAGAAGATTCATGAAGACGACGATGACCAGCGGCAGCGCAGCGATGACGATGTCGGCTCCGTCCGGCTGCGCTGGCCGTTGTTGAGCTCCGCCGGATCGAACTCGCGCGCCGTCGTGGCGCGTTCGCGCACGAGCAGGTCGTCTGCGGCCTGATCGGCGGCGCGGGGCATGTCGACGCCGTAGCCGACGCCGCTGCGCCGTGCCGCGGCTTCCCTGAACCCCAGCCACCAGAGGCCGAAGGCGATCATGATCGCCGACGCGATGATGCCGAGGCCGGGCGCGGCGAACGGTGTGGTGCCGAAGAACGGCATCGGGATGGCGTTCTGGATTGCCGGCGTGCCGGGCAGCGCCGACATCGTGAACGTCGACGTGCCGAGCACGATCGCCGCCGGCATCAGCCGATGCGGGATGTCTGCTTCGCGGAACAGCGCCTGCGCCATCGGCACCAGCACGAAGAAGGCCACGAAGAGGCTCACGCCGCCGTACGTGACCATCGCCCCGGCGATCACGACCGCGAGCATCGCGCGGCGCGCGCCGAGCTTGTCGCCGATGAACCGCGCAATCGCCTGCACCGAGCCGCTGTCGTCCATCAGCTTTCCGAACAGCGCGCCGAGCAGGAAGATCGGGAAGAATTGCGCGATAAAGCGCGCGCCGCTGACCATGAAGGTCTGCGTCCAGTGCGCGAGCAGCGGTTCGCGCGAGAACATCGCCGCGACGATCGCCGCCACCGGCGCGAGAAGCAGCACGCTCCACCCGCGATACGCGAGGCCGATCAGCAGCGCGAGCGCGACCAGGATGCCGAGCAGTCCCATGGTCAGCGGGTGTCCAGCAGCTCGTCGAGATCGTACGTCGAGCGCTTGCCCACGTCGCTGCCGTGCGTGGCGATGAATTCTTCGGCCGCGCGCCGCCCCTCGTCGCGCAGCTTGCACAGGAACGTCCACTCGGCGTTGACCTTCGACGACGCGCCCAGGTCGGTCATGACGTCGCTCGAGATGCGATGGATCCGCATGCGCGCCCAGAGCTTGCCTTCGCGCTCGCCGGCGTCGGCCGCCTGGCGCATCAGCGCGATCATCTTGAGCTCCTTCAGCAGCGGCGAATTGAACGAGATCTCGTTCAGGCGGTTCAGGATGTCGCGCGCGGAACGCGGCGTTCCCGGCCGCTCGACCGGATTGATCTGCACGAGGACCGTGTCGCTGGAATTGCACTCACGCACGAGCGGCGTGATTGTCGGGTTTCCCGAATAGCCACCGTCCCAGTAGGGATCGCCATCGATCTCGATCGCCTGGAACATCGTGGGCAGGCAGGCGGAGGCGAGCAGAACTTCGGGCGTCAGCTCGGCATTGCGGAACACGCGGCCGCGTCCGGAGCGCACGTTCGTCGCGGTCACGAAGACCTTGATCGGCGAGGCGCGCAGGCGATCGAAGTCGATGTTCGCGGACAGGATGTCGGCCAGCGGGTTGAGCGCCGCGATCCCGAGGTCATAGGGAGAGAACAGCCGCGACGCCAGGTCCATCGCGACGTAGACCGGCGAAGTGTCGAGCGTCCAGCGTCCCATCAGGACGTCGAGCGGGCCGCGCTGGAAAGGGCTGAAGCGGGCAGCGTCGGACACCTTGCGCCAGAACTTTTCCAGCGCTTCGCGTGCGCCCTCCGCCCCACCGACGGCGTAGCCATCGGCGAGGACCGCCGCGTTCATCGCGCCGGCGGAGGTTCCGGAGATGCCCTCGAGCTGCATCCTCGGCTCTTCGAGGGCGCGGTCGAGCACGCCCCATGTAAACGCGCCGTGCGAGCCGCCGCCTTGCAGCGCGAAATCGACGAGGACCGGCGCATTGTCTGGCGCTCGTGCGCGCGTCCGCGTTCGGGATGGGGTCGGCACGGGATCTCCGGGAAGAGGTGACGCAGACTGCAGGACGGCCGGCAATCGAACATCCGGCTGAAGCTCCGGATATCCAATCTATCACCACGCATGTTGCGGCGTAACATTTATGCCCCGAGGCGGTGCAAAGCCGCTTGGCAAGGCTGCGATGTCGCACATTCCGGTGTGCTAGGCTCCCCGCGCCGGGCCGACCAGCGAACCTGCCTGTTCACTCGTCATTCAACGAGGGCCGCGTAGGCCCAATGCGCAGGAGCGGGAATATGCGTTTCGTCTACATCGCCCTGGTGGTGCTCCTCACGGCGGCCGTGCTGTTGTTCAAATTCCAGAACCTGTCGTCGGTGACGCTCTCGTTTCTCTCCATGAACGTGACGCTCCCGGTGTCGGTCATGGTCATCGGCGTCTACGTGCTCGGCATGGTGACGGGAGGCGCGCTGTTGAGCCTCGTGCGTGGCTGGGTCCGCGGCGCGATGCCGCCAAAGTGACGCCGATTTGACGGCCCCGAATTGATTCCCATCCGCTCCGCGCGTCCCGCACCCTCGTCCGGGCTTCACCCACCGCGTATTCGAGCGCTGCTCCGGCGGCTGCTCGTCGTCGCCTGGCTGCTGCCCATGTCGGCATGGGCTCAGTTCGCGTTCACGACGCAGGCCGTCAACATTCGTGCGGGGCCGGACCACACCTTCCCGATGGTCGCCTGGCTCCCTGCGGGAGCGACGGTCAACGTGCTCGGGTGCATCGACGGCTGGCGCTGGTGCGACGTCGCAGCAGGGTTCAACCGCGGGTGGGTGTTCGGCCAATTCCTTGCCATTTCCTACCAGAGCCAGCCGATCGTGATCATGAATTCGGGCGGCTGGCTCGGCGTACCGCTGATCACGTTCTCGGTCGGGTCGTACTGGGACCTGCACTATCGCAACCGGCCGTGGTGGAACCAGCGTAGCTATTGGGTCAACCGGCCGCCCCTCCGGCATGGCGGCCGCCACCGTCGCGTCCGCCGGGATGGCGTCCGCCGCCGTCGCGTCCGCCGGGATGGCGCCCGCCGCCGTCGGGGGGCTGGCCACCGCAAGACGGAAGGCCGCCGCAGGGTGGGAGGCCGCCGCAGGGCGGGAGGCCACCGGACAGTGGACGACCCCCGCAGGGTGGACGGCCACCGCAGGGCGGAAGACCACCGGACAGCGG
Organism: uncultured beta proteobacterium; assembly: GCA_963851465.1. GTDB lineage: Bacteria > Pseudomonadota > Gammaproteobacteria > Burkholderiales > Casimicrobiaceae > VBCG01. The sequence continues at coordinate 531,285 of CAWKPJ010000001.1, read as the reverse complement.
AAGGCCACCGCAGGGCGGAGGCCGCCCTCCGGTGGCGGACCCCCGTCGGGTGGGAGGCCACCTCCCGGTGGTGGACCTCCCGGCGGGCCCTCCGCCCGTCCCGGGTAGCCTCGCCGCGCGCTATTTCGCCGTGCCCGCGAGAGGAGCAACCTCGCGTGGCACGGGTACGGCGGCGCGCGCCGCTGGCGCGGAGTTGCCGCGACCGACGCCGAGTCCTTCCTCGATGCGTTCCATCATATAGGGGTAGAACGGATTCGCCGACATCCGCACCAGGGCATCGAGGCTCACGACCAGCGTGCCGCGCTCGCCGCGCGTCGCGAGTGCGCCGAGATTGACGCCGTATTGCTCGGGATTGTCCGGCGTGAGGCCGTACAGCGGATCGTTCATCGGAAATGGCACTGCGACGTGCGACAGCGAGAAGACGTCGCGCGGATAGGTCAGCGCCAGCGCGCGCGTCTGCTCGGTCGTCGCACCCGCCTCGGTTACGCGCTCCACGACTTCCGCCTGACCGGGCGCGTTGGTGATGATCGTGGTCCGGTAATTTCGTGGCGGGCTTGGAAGGAGCCGCTCGAAGATCGTGTCGGTGTTCGAGCGCAGCAGCGGGCCGAACTGCGAGTTCCGGTTGAGATCGAACAGCACGAGCTCGCTGCCGTTTCTCGGCAGGTTCGCGTAGAGCGCGACGATGATCGCGCGCGTGCTGACGGTGAAGTCCACCACCGACTGGAACGTGAGCACCGGCGCGAGCCGATCGAGCCGGCCCGCCCGCGCGTTGTCCGCGATCTGCTGCTGGAGTGTGCGTGCGACCAGCGACGATTGCCGCGCGCCGTTGACGGGAAACGAGTTGTACTTGAACGGATTGAACTCCGGCACGATGCCGAGCCACGCGGCATTCGCAAACGCGGGGAACACGGCGGGCCAGCCGAACACGCCGGCGAACCGCGCGAGGCTCGTGACGCCGATCATCGGCGAGAGGAGCACGATGCGGTCCGGCCGCGCGAGTTCCTTGTCGGTGAGCGCATCGAGCGCGTACTTCATCGCGAGCGCACCGCCGTTCGAGAATCCGACAATGTGCAGCGGGCCCTGCGACCCTGCAAGCCGCCGCGCTTCCCTGACGGCGAGGCGCGTCGCCTCCATCCACTGCTCCCATTCGACGTCGGTGAGTCCGCCTGGAACGGTCCCATGTCCGGGCAGCCGGATCGCAACGGCGACGTAGCCGTCGTCCGCGTAGCGCCGCGCGACGTGACGCAGGCTGTACGGCGAATCGGTGAGCCCGTGCAGCAGGACGGCGGCGCCCACGGGAACGCCGGAGGGCGTCATGATGTACGAGCGGTTCCAGTCGGTCGCGAATTTGCCGGGATAGATCGGGCTGCCGTCGTAGTAGCGGTTGGCGTTGTCGCGCGCGGCGGGCGGCAGCTGGTCCGTCACGTTGACCCGCGTCTCGTCGAAGACGCGCTGTTCGGCGGCGAGGTACTGCTTCCAATCCGCTTTCGCGATCGCGCTCGCCGTCAGTTCGTGGGGGACGAACGTATGCCAGAGCTCGAGCGGATCGCTGCGCTGCGCGTCGTACGCACGGACCGCGAGCACGGTGAACAGGCTCGCGGCGGCGAGCCCCGCGATCCATTTGAGAATCGTGACGACCTTGGATCTCACGCGCGATCTCCCGGGGTGGGCACAATGATGCCCCAGATTCCGGGCGGCCCCGATTCGAACGCAAAGAGCACGCCGACATGAATGAGCGCGTTCAGCCTACGGTGCGATGCTGGCGCTCATCGTCGGATGGGTTCTTCACGTCGGCAAGGACGTATTCATCCCGATCGCGGTCGGCATTCTGGCCGTCTACGTGATCGTCGGTCTCACGCGCCTGCTGCAGAGAGTTCCCGTGGTCGGCGCGGCACTGCCCCTGCGCCTCCGGTACGGGCTCTCGGTGCTCATCATCGGCGGCACGCGGCCGATCGCCGTGCTCCTTTCGCGCAGCGGCCGCGTCTAGGCAGGTCTCGGCTGTCGACGTCGCGGCGCCCGCGCTATGATCCGGCCGAAGGAGGACTGGCACCGATGGCTGGTTCGATCGAATTCTGGTTCGATTTTTCGTCGCCGTACGGGTATCTCGCCGCGCACAAGATCGAGGCGCTCGCGGCGAAGCACGGGCGTACCGTCGACTGGCATCCGATGCTCCTCGGCGCCGCGTTCAAGCAGTCGGGCATGGCGCCGCTGACGCAGATTCCGCTGAAGGGCGACTACTCGAAGCGCGACTTCCAGCGCAGCGCGCGCTTCCACGGCGTCGCCGATTTCCGGATGCCCGCGAACTTCCCGATTCCCTCGCAGGCCGCGGCGCGCATCGTGCTGTGGACGAAAGCGCGCGATCCTGCGCTTGCGGTCAAGGTGATCAAGGCGCTCTATCGCGCGTACTTCTTCGACGGGCTCGATATCTCGAACCCGGATGTCGCGGCCGATGTCGCAGCGATCGCGGGCGTCGACCGTGCAGGCGCGCGCGCCGCCGTCGACGATCCGGCGATCAAGGACGCGCTGAAGCGCGAGGTCGACGGCGCGATCGGCCGCGGCGTGTTCGGCTCGCCCTTCGTGTTCGTCGATGGTGAGCCGTTCTGGGGTCTCGATCGCTTCGACCAGATCGACCGCTGGCTGTCTACCGGGGGCTTCTGACGTGTCGCACCCCGTCGCGCTCTCGCACGTCCGCTACCTCGTCTCCGAGTTCGAGCCGCTGTTGCGGTTCTATCGCGACGTCCTGGGACTCAAGGTCGCGGTCGACGTGCCCGGCGTCTACGTCGAGCTCGACAGCGCAGGCGGGAGGCTCGCGTTCTATCGCGCCGATCTGATGGCGGGCGTGGTCGGCGGCGCGGTGGCCACGCGCGCGGGCGACGACATCGTGATCTGCCTGCGCGTCGACAATGTCGATGCCGCAGCCAACCGCGTGAAGCTCGCGGGCATGACGCTCGTCACGGCGCCGCACGACCAGGCGGCGTGGCTCCAGCGGGTCGCACACCTGCGCGACCCGGCCGGCCACTTCGTCGAGTTGTGGTCGCCGTTGCCACCGCCACCGCAATCCGCCTGAAGATAGTCATGGCCGAGTACACGCTCTACTGTTTCGCGCAATCGGGCAACGCTTACAAGCCGGCGCTGATGCTCGAGCTTGCCGGCGCCGACTGGGCGCCGCGCTTCGTCGACTATTTCGGCGGCGAGACGCGCACGCCGGCGTATCGCGCGATCAACGTCATGGGCGAAGTGCCGGTGCTCGAGCATCGCGGCAAACGGTTCACGCAGTCGGGCGTGATCCTCGACTATCTTGCCGAGGCCACCGGCAAGTTCGGCCCGGCCAACGGCGACGAGCGCCGCGAAGTGCTGCGCTGGCTCCTGTTCGACAACCACAAGCTGACGAGTTACACCGCGACGTATCGCTTCCTGCGGACGCTGACGAAAGATCCGAATCCCGCGGTGCTCGAGGAATTCAGCAAGCGGGCGCGCACGGCTTGGGGCGTGCTGAACGCGCATCTCGACGGTCGCAGCTTCGTCGCCGCCGGGCGCCCGACGATCGCCGACGTCTCGCTCTGCGGCTACCTGTTCTGGCCCGACGAGCTCGGCGTCGACTGGAACGAATTCCCGCATGTCCGCGACTGGCTCGGGCGGATCCGCGCGCTGCCACGGTGGAAGGCGCCGTACGACCTGATGCCCGGAAAGGCAGCGGCATGACGGGGATTCACGACCTCGCGCTCTTCGTCGTCGCGGGCCTGCTGCTCAACATCACGCCCGGGCCCGACATGGCCTACTTCGTCGCGCGCTCGGCGGCGGGAGGTTTTCGCGATGGCGCCGCAGCGGTGTTCGGCATGATCGCCGGATGCTTTGTGCACACGTTCGCCGCGGCGCTCGGCCTCTCCGCGCTGCTGGCGACCTCTGCGTCGGCGTTCGAGCTCATCAAATGGTGCGGCGCCGCCTACCTCGTGTATGCGGGTGTGCGCCTGCTCGCGGGAAGCTTCTGGGCGAAGCGCGAAAGCGGCGCGGCGCAGTTGCTGCCGCCCGCGTCGACAGCGAGGATTTTCCGCGAGGGTTTCGTCATCAACGTGTTCAATCCGAAAGTCGCGCTGTTCTTCCTCGCGTTCCTGCCGCAGTTCATCGCCGCCGATGCGCCTGCCAAGGCGTGGTCGTTCGTGCTCCTCGGCGTCGTGTTCAATATCAACGGCCTGCTCGTCAGCCTCCCCATCGCGTGGCTTGCGAGTCGCGCCGGCCGCGGCCTGCGCCAAAGCGCCCGCGCCGCGCGCTGGTTGACCGGGGCCGTCGGCGCGCTGTTCGTGCTGCTCGCGGCGCGGCTCGCGACGCTCGAGCGCAGCTAGGCGCTCGCCGGAAGCCCACATGGCCGTCATCGACTCGAAGCTCGACCTGAAGAGCGCTGCGTACGAGCAGAACCGTGCGGCGCTGGCGGCGCACGTCGCCGACCTCCGCGCGAAGATCGCCGAAGTGGAGCAGGGCGGCGGCGACGCCGCGCGCGCGAAGCACAGCGCGCGTGGCAAGCTGCTGCCGCGCGACCGCGTTCGCGCGCTGCTCGATCCGGGCAGCCCCTTCCTCGAGCTCTCGCAACTGGCCGCGCACGGGATGTACGACGACAACATCGCGGCGGCTGGCATCATCACCGGCGTCGGCCGCGTCGCGGGACGCGAATGCGTGATCGTCTGCAACGACGCGACGGTCAAGGGCGGCACCTACTATCCGATGACGGTGAAAAAGCACCTGCGCGCGCAGGAGATCGCGTCGCAGAACGGCCTGCCGTGCATCTACCTCGTCGATTCCGGCGGCGCGAACCTGCCCAACCAGGACGAGGTGTTCCCCGATCGCGACCACTTCGGCCGCATCTTCTACAACCAGGCGACGATGTCGGCGGCAGGCATCCCGCAGATCGCCGCCGTGATGGGCTCGTGCACGGCGGGCGGCGCGTATGTGCCGGCGATGTCGGACGAGTCGATCATCGTTCGCGAGCAGGGCACGATCTTCCTCGGCGGCCCGCCGCTGGTGAAGGCCGCCATCGGCGAGATCGTCACCGCCGAGGAGCTTGGCGGCGCCGACGTCCACACGCGGGTTTCGGGCGTCGCCGATCATTTCGCGCTCGACGACCATCACGCGCTGGCGATCGTGCGGCGCATCGTCGGCAAGCTCAACCGCGTGAAACAGATCGCGCTCGACGTCGCGGCGCCGGTCGAGCCGCGCTACGCCCTCGACGAGCTCTACGGCGTCATCAACGCCGACATCCGCAAGCCGTACGACGTGCGCGAATTGATCGCGCGGATCGTCGACGGCAGCGACTTGGATGAGTTCAAGGCACGCTACGGCACCACGCTCGTCACGGGCTTCGCGCGCATCTGGGGCTATCCGGTCGGCATCGTCGCCAACAACGGCGTGCTCTATTCGGAGTCGGCGCAGAAGGGCGCGCACTTCGTCGAGCTGTGCTGCCAGCGCGGAATTCCGCTCGTGTTCCTGCAGAACATCACCGGCTTCATGGTCGGCAAGAAATACGAGGCGGGCGGCATCGCCAAGGACGGCGCCAAGATGGTCACTGCCGTGTCGTGCGCGAACGTACCGAAGTTCACCGTCATCGTCGGCGGCAGCTATGGCGCCGGCAACTACGGCATGTGCGGGCGCGCGTTCAACCCGCGTTTCCTGTGGATGTGGCCCAACGCGCGCATCTGCGTGATGGGCCCCGAGCAGGCGGCGAGCGTGCTGGCGACGATCCGCCGGGATGCGATCGAGGGGAAAGGCGGCACGTGGAGCGCCGCCGACGAGGAGGAGTTCAAGGCGCCGATCCGCGACAAGCTGCTCGGTGAAAGCAACCCGTATTACGCGAGCGCGCGGCTCTGGGACGACGGGGTGATCGATCCCGCCGACACGCGCCGCGTTCTCGGCCTCGCGATTTCCGCGTCGCTCAACAAGCCGATCGAGCGGACCACGTTCGGCGTATTCAGGATGTAGCTCTCATGGCGGTCAAGAAGGCACCCACGACCCGGAAGCGTGACAACGGCACACCCGCCGCGCAGTTTATCGAAGTGACCGAGCGCAACGCGATCGCGATCGTCGTCCTCAACCGGCCGGACGTGCACAACGCGTTCAACGCGCAGGTCATCGCGGAATTGACCCGGACGTTCGCCGCGCTCGACGCCGACGACGCGATCCGCGCCGTCGTGATCGCCGGCGCCGGCAAGAGCTTCTGCGCCGGCGCGGACCTCAACTGGATGAAGGAGATGGCCGGCTATTCGCGCGCGCAGAACCTCGCCGACGCGCAGGCGCTGGCGGTGATGCTGCGGACGCTGAACGGCATGACGAAGCCGACCGTCGCGCGCGTCCACGGCGCGGCGATGGGCGGCGGCGTGGGCCTGGTCGCGTGCTGCGACATCGCGGTCGCCGCGCAGGAAGCGACGTTCGCGCTGTCCGAGGCGAAGCTCGGCCTGATTCCCGCGACGATATCGCCGTACGTGATCGAGGCGATCGGCACGCGATACGCGCGCCGCTATTTCCTTACCGCCGAACGCTTCGACGCCGCGGAGGCCTATCGGATCGGGCTCGTCCACGACATCGTCCAGACGGCGGAGCTCGATGGCCGGGTCAACGAATTGCTCGGCGCGCTGCTGCTCGCCGGGCCGAAGGCGCAGGCGGAGTGCAAGACGCTGATCCGCAACGTGGCGCACCGCCCGATCGACGCGCAGGTGATCGCGGGCACTGCGCGCCACATCGCCGACGTTCGCGCGTCGCCGGAAGGCAAGGAAGGCGTCGCCGCGTTCCTCGGCAAGCGCAAGGCGGCGTGGGTGCCGCCCGATCCGCCGCCGGACGAACCCGACGGAGCCTGACCCATGCAGGCGCTCGCGTCATTCGACACGCTGCAGCTCGTCGCACTCGCGGCGTCGCTCGGCTGGGCGAGCGGGCTGCGGCTCTACGCCGTGCTGTTCATCGTCGGCGGGCTCGGCTACCTCGGCTGGATCGATCTGCCGGCGGGGCTCGACGTGCTCTCGCACCCCTTTGTCCTGGCCGCGTCGGGCTTCATGTGCTTCGTCGAGTTCTTCGCCGACAAGATCCCCGCGGTCGATTCGCTGTGGGATGCAGTCCACACCGTGATCCGCATTCCCGCGGGCGCGGCGCTGGCGGCGAGCGTCTTCGGCGATTCGTCATCGGCGACGATGCTTGCGGCGGCGATCCTCGGCGGCACGCTTGCGGCCGGCAGCCACTTCGTCAAGGCCGGCAGCCGCGCGGTGATCAACACGTCGCCGGAGCCGTTCTCGAACTGGACGGCGTCGGTCGGCGAGGAGATCGCCGTGGGCTCGGTGCTGTGGCTCGCGTTCACCTACCCGCTGGTCGCGCTCGCGGTCGTCCTCGTGCTGACGGGACTCGCGATCTGGCTGATCCCCAAGCTGTGGCGCGCGTTCCGGCGGATCCTCGAGCGTGTGTCCGGCTGGTTTGGTGGCGGGACCGCCGCATGATCTCCCGCCACGCAATCCTGCTGCCGCTGCTCGCGTACGTGCTGCTGACGGCGATCGTCGCGATCGTCATGTACCGCCGTCGTGTCGCCGAAATGGTGACGCGGCGCGTTCATCCGCAGCAGGTCGCCACTGCCGCGATGATGGCCACGCGCCTCGAGGACACCGGCGCTGCCGACAATTTCCGCAACCTGTTCGAGACGCCGGTCCTGTTCGTCGCTGCCGTGCTGACGATCTACGCCGCGTCGCTGACGTCGCTGCCGTATGTCGTGCTGGCATGGCTCTACATCGCGGCGCGCATCGCGCACAGCGTTATCCACTGCACCTACAACAAGGTGATGCACCGGCTGTACGCGTTCCTCGCGAGCCTGCTCGTGCTGTGGACGATGTGGGGCCTGCTGGCGTACGACCTCGTGATTGTCGGGAAGGGTTAGATGACAACCCCCACGCTCACTGCGTTCGCTGCCCCCATAGGGGAGCAAGCCTCCCTTGGGACGGCCCGGCGGGAGGCTGGCAATGTTCACCAAGATCCTCATCGCCAATCGCGGGGAGATCGCCTGCCGCGTCGCGCGCACCGCGCGGACGATGGGCATCCGCACGGTGGCGATCTACAGCGACGCCGACGCGCACGCGCTGCACGTCGCCGCGTGCGACGAGGCGTACCGCATCGGTCCGCCACCGCCGCGCGAGAGCTATCTCAAGGGCGACGCCATCATCGCCATCGCCAGGCAGTGCGGCGCGCAGGCCATCCACCCGGGCTACGGCTTCCTGTCGGAGAACGAGGACTTTGCCGCGGCCTGCGCGAAGGCGGGCCTCGTGTTCATCGGCCCGCCGCCGGCCGCGATCGCCGCCATGGGCTCGAAGTCGGCGGCGAAGTCGATCATGGGCAACGCCAGCGTGCCGCTCGTGCCCGGCTATCACGGCGACGACCAGGACCCGGCGCTGCTCGCGCGCGAAGCGCAGAAGATCGGCTTCCCGGTGCTGATCAAGGCGACCGCGGGCGGCGGCGGCAAGGGCATGAAGATCGTCAACGCCGCCGGCGAATTCGCCGCGGCGCTGGCGTCGGCGCAGCGCGAGGCGAAGGCGTCGTTCGGCGACGATCGCGTGCTGCTCGAAAAATACCTGACCTCGCCGCGGCACATCGAGATCCAGGTGTTCGCCGATACGCAGGGCGACGCGGTCTACCTGTTCGAGCGCGATTGCAGCGTGCAGCGGCGCCATCAGAAGGTGCTGGAGGAGGCGCCCGCGCCCGGGATGACCGCGGAGCGCCGCAAGGCGATGGGCGACGCCGCGACGGCCGCGGCGCGCGCCATCGGCTACGTCGGCGCGGGCACCGTCGAGTTCATCGCCGAGCAGGACGGCACGTTCTACTTCATGGAGATGAACACGCGGCTGCAGGTCGAGCATCCGGTCACCGAGATGATCACCGGCCTCGATCTCGTCGAGTGGCAGCTGCGCGTCGCGTCGGGCGAGCCGCTGCCCAGGCGCCAGGACGAGCTCGCGATCCACGGCCATGCGCTCGAGGCGCGGCTCTATGCGGAGGATCCGGACCGCGGCTTCCTGCCGTCGATCGGCACGCTGTCGCATTGGCGCATGCCGGCAACCGGCGCGACGTGTGCGCGTCGACACGGGCTTCGGCGCCGGCGATGAAGTGAGCCCGTTCTACGATCCGATGCTCGCCAAGCTGATCGTCTGGGGCGAGGACCGTGCGGCCGCGTGCGCGCAGATGCTTGCGGCGCTCGCCGACTGCGAAGTGGTCGGCGTCGCGACGAACATTGCGTTCCTCGAGCGCGTCGTCGCGCACGAGGCGTTCGCGTCGGGGCGCGTCGACACCGGCCTCATCGACAAGCATCGCGACGCGCTGTTCCCGCCCGCCGGCGACACGCCGCCGCGCGCGCTGCTCGCGGCGGCCGCCGCCGAATACGCGGCGTTGCACGACGCGGCGCGGGCGTCCGCGCGCGCGTCGGGCGATCCGCACTCACCGTGGCACGTTCCGGATGCGTTCTGGAACGGGACCGGCACGCACGCGATCCGCTACACGTTCGCCGACGGCGACGCACGCCACGCCGTTGTCGTGCAGCCGCGTGTCCGAAAGCGCGATCGACGTGATCGTTGGCGACCGTGCGACCCGCGTCGCGTTCGCACGCGACGGCGACCGGCTCGTCCTCGACGTCGATGGCGCGCGCTTCGCCGCGAGCGTCGCCGCGGCCGGCGAGGATCGCTAGGTGTTCGCGCCGGGACTGCGCCGGCGGCTGCGCCTCGTCGATCCGCTGGCGCATGCCGGCGAGGAAGAAGCGCACGGCGGCCACCTGATGGCGCCGATGTCGGGCACGGTCGTCGCGGTGATGGTGAAGGCCGGCGACAAGGTGGAGAAGGGCGCGCCGCTGATCGTGCTCGAGGCGATGAAGATGGAGCACACGATCGCAGCGCCGTCCGCGGGCGTGGTGGCGGCGGTCCATTTCGCCGTCGGCGACCGCGTCGCCGAAGGCGCGGACCTGGTCGACGTCGATGATGCGTGACGGCGTGCAGGACGAAGGGCGTCATGCGTGTGGCCGTATGCGTCCACCCGGACGACGGCCCGGAGGTTTTGCCGCTGTTCGCCGCGGCGCTGCCCGGGCGCGAGGTCGTCGACGCGCGGGTCGCAGGTGCGGGCGCCGATTATGTGATCGCGGGTTTTCGCGACGAGACGCTGTTCGCGAAGCAGCGCACGATGAAGGCAGTCTTCGCGTTCGGCGCAGGCGTCAACGGCGTGCTCGCGCTGCCGGGGCTGCCGGACGACGTGCCGCTGGTCCGGCTCGAGGACGCGGGCATGAAGGCGCAGATGGTCCGCTATGTGCTGGCGGCGGTGCTGCGCATCGCGGGCCGCTTCGACGTGCTACGCGCGCCAGCAGCGCGCCGGCGTATGGCAGCAGCACGATCCGCGTCCGCCGTCATCGATGGGCGTCGGGGTGCTGGGAATCGGCGTCATCGGCGGCGCGATCGCGCAGGCGCTGGCGGCGCAGGGCTTTCGCGTGCGCGGCCACGCGCGCACGGCGCGCACGCTCGACGGTGTCGACTGTTACGCCGGCGACGCGGGCTTCGACGCCTTCCTGACCGGCCTCGACGTCCTGGTCGCGGTGGTGCCGCTGACGCCGGCCACGCGCGGAATCCTGAACCGCCGCACGCTTGCGCGCCTGGCCGACGGCGCGCACGTGATCAACATCGGTCGCGGCGCGCTCGTCGAACGACGCCGACCTGATCGCGCTGCTCGATGAGGGCAAGCTCGGTGGCGCGACGCTCGACGTGTTCGATCCCGAGCCGCTGCCGCCTGCGCATCCGTACTGGTCGCGGCCCGACGTCACGGTGACGCCGCACGTGTCGGGCACCACGCTGCCGGACGAGGCCGTGGCGCAGATCGCGGCGAAGATCCTGCGCCTCGAGCAGGGCCTGCCGGTGACCGGCGTCGTCGATCGCGCGCGAGGCTACTGACGATGAAGCTGCCCGACAAGGTACGCCTGGTCGACGTGGGCCCGCGCGACGGCCTGCAGAACGAGAAGGCGACGGTGCCCACCGACGTCAAGGTCGCGCTGATCGACATGCTGGCCGACGCGGGCTTTCCGGCTATCGAGGCGACGGCGTTCGTGTCGCCGAAGTGGGTGCCGCAGATGGCCGATGCCGCCGACGTGATGGCGCGCATCGCGCGCAAGCCCGGCGTCCGCTATCCGGTGCTGACGCCGAACCTCAAGGGCTTCGAGGCCGCGCTCGCCGCGCGCGCCGACGAAGTCGCGGTGTTCGTCGCCGCGAGCGAGACGTTCTCGCGCAAGAACATCAACTGCTCGATCGCCGAAAGCCTCGAGCGCGCGCAGCCGGTGTTCGACTGCGGCGAAGGCGAGCAGCGGCGTGCGCGTGCGCGGCTACATCTCGTGCGTGCTCGGCTGTCCGTACGAAGGCGACATCGATCCGCGCAAGGTGGCCGAGGTCGCCGCCGCGCTGCACGCGATGGGCGCGTACGAAGTCTCGCTCGGCGACACGATCGGCACCGGCACCGCCGGCAAGACGCAGGCGCTGGTGCGCCTCGTCGCGGAGCGCGTTCCGGTCGAAGCGCTGGCCGGTCATTTCCACGACACGTACGGCCAGGCGCTCGCCAACGTCTACGCGGCGCTGGAAAGCGGCGTCGCCACGTTCGACTGCTCGGTGGCGGGGCTGGGCGGCTGTCCGTATGCCAAGGGCGCGACCGGCAACGTCGCGAGCGAGGACGTCCTCTATCTGCTGCAGGGTCTCGGCATCGAGACCGGCGTCGACATGCGAAGCTGCGGCGCGCCGGCAAGTACATCTCCGATTTCCTGGGGCGTCCGCCGGTGTCGCGCGTCGCGCGCGCGCTCGACGCGAAGGATCCGCTGCTGCATGACGCGTCCGCCGCGCGACCGGCAGCGCGCCCGTGCCGTCGCCCTGCATCAGCGTCTGCCGGATGGACGCGGCGACCGCGCTGTGCGTCGGCTGCCTGCGCACGATCGACGAGATCGCCGCCTGGGGCATGCTCGACGACGACGCGAAGCGCGCGACGTATGGGCGGAAATCGCGCGGCGCCGCGCGCGGATCGCTGCCGTGGAGCCGGTGCCCGATGCCGAGCGCTGACTGGTATTTCGATTTCATCTCGCCGTTCTCGTACCTGCAGAGCGAACGGCTGGCGACGCTCTCGCCGCGGCTGTCGATCCGCTACCGGCCGGTGCTGTTCGGCGCGCTGCTCGACGCACCACGGGCACAAGGGCCCGGCGGAAATTCCGGCGAAGCGCGCATTCACCTACCGGCAGGTGCTGTGGCTTGCGCGCAAGCAGGGCATTCCGCTCAAGTTCCCGCCCGAGCATCCGTTCAACCCGCTGCCGCTGCTGCGTCTCGTCATCGCATGCGACTGCGCGCCCGACGCGGTCCAGCGGATCTTCCGCTTCGTCTGGCGTGACGGACGGCTGCCGGACCTGCCGATCGAATGGGCCGAGCTCACGCACGATCTCGGGTTGCCCGACGCCGACGCGCGGATCGCCGATCCCGCGGTGAAGGAAGAGCTGCGCCGCAATACCGACGAAGCGATCTCGCGCGGCGTGTTCGGCGTGCCCACGCTCGCGATCGGCGGCGAGCTCTTCTGGGGCGCGGACGCGACCGACATGGCGCGCGACTACGTCGCGGCCGGCTGCCGCTATGACGATCCTGAATATGCGCGCATCGCCGCGCTGCCCGCAGGCGCGACGCGCAAGGAAGCTGCGCCGCCGCCGAAGAAGAAGACGCGCGTGGTCGGCACGGCGAGCTGACGAGCGGTCGTCCGCGGTGCGGCGCGGGCGGTACCCCTGCGGGCGCTTCAATGTTCAGGCGCCCGCGCGGGTACCGCCCGCGCCGCACCGCTACAGCGCGTCGACCCTGGAATCCGCAGCGCGACCTTGATCGCGCGCGCGGTCGCGAGCGCGTCGTCGAGCCGATCGCCGAGACAGGTCACGTGGCCCATCTTGCGGCGCGCGGCGCGGCTTCCGCCTTGCCGTAGAGATGCAGCTTCGCGCGCGGATGCCGCGAGCACGGCGCGCCAGTCCGGCTCGCGCGGCGCTGCCGCGGTCGGACTGTCGAACCAGATGTCGCCCAGCAGGTTCACCATCACCGCGGGCGTGTGCTGCGACGGATCGCCGAGCGGCAGGTCGGCGAGCACGCGCGCCTGCTGCTCGAACTGCGACGTGACGCAGGCGTCGATCGTGTAGTGGCCGCTGTTGTGCGGCCGCGGCGCGATCTCGTTGACCAGCAGCGCGCCGTCGGCGCGTGACGAACATCTCGACGCACAGCACGCCGCGGTAGTCGAGCGCGGTCGGCCACCGCGCACGCGATGTCGCGCGCGCGCGCCGCAATCGCCGGCGCGACGCGCGCCGGCACGATCGAGACGTCGAGGATGCCGTCGCGATGGCGGTTCTCGGCGACCGGCCACGTCGACGATTCGCCGCGCTCGTTGCGCGCGACGATCACCGAGACTTCGCAGGCGAGCGTCACGAAGCTGCTCGAGCACGCACGGCTGGCCGCGCATCGCCGCGAACGCGGATCGACATCGGCCACGCGAGGCGCACGCGAATCTGGCCCTTGCCGTCGTAGCCGAAGCGCGCGCTCTTGACGATGCCGGGCACGAGTGCCGCGATCGACGCCGCGCGCGTCGTCGGCGACTGCGCAGCACGGCGAACGGCGCGACACGCGAAGCCGTGGCCGGCGAGAAACGTCTTTTCGCTGATCCGGTCCTGCGCGATCGCGACGCTTGCGGCGGCCGGCGTCACGCGCGCGTCGCGCGCGAGAAACTCGAGCGCGGCCGCCGGCACGTTCTCGAATTCGGTCGTCGCCGCGCGACAGAGCGACGCGAGCTCGGCCAGGCCGCGCGGATCGAGGTAGTCGGCGCGAATGTGACGGTCGGCGACGCTGCCCGCCGGGCGATGTCGCCGCCCGGGTCGAGCACCGCCACCTTGTAGCCGAGGCTTTGCGCGGCCATGCAGAACATGCGGCCGAGCTGGCCGCCGCCCAGCAAGCCCGAGCCAGGCGCCGGGCGGAACGCTCGCAGGGCCCGCCACGCTGTGGGCGTCAGCGTCGCCGGCGGCACGCGCATCGCGCGCGCGGCGTCGGTCTGCTTCGCGCGAAACGCCGCGAGCCGCTTCGCGAGCGCCGGATCGGTGCCCGCGAGCATCGCGACGGCGAACAGTGCCCGCGTTGGCGGCGCCGGCCTCGCCGATCGCGAACGTCGCGACGGGGATACCCTTCGGCATCTGCACGATCGAAAGCAGCGAATCCTCGCCGCGGAGGTACTTCGACGGGACCGGCACGCCGAGCACCGGCACGGTGGTCTTCGCGGCAAGCATGCCCGGGAAGGTGCGCCGCGCCGCCGGCGCCGGCGATGATCGCGCGCAGGCCGCGCGGCGCGGCATCCTCGGCGTATTCGAACATGTCGTCCGGCATCCGGTGCGCCGACACGACGCGCGCTTCGTAGGGCACGCCAAACGCGTCGAGCTGGGCCGCCGCGTGGCGCATGATCTCCCAGTCGCTGTCGCTGCCCATTACGACGCCGACGAGCGGCGCCGCCTTGCGCTGTGCCATCCGTTCTCCTTGACGGTCGCGGCGATTCTAGCATCGGGTCCCCGCGTGCCCGGGTGCGTGGCCTGTTTGTTGCTCAGGTTTTGCTATCGTGTCATCCGTGGCGAACGCCGCGGCGTTCGTCGTTGTCTCGTGACGTGTTAAAAGTGTCTGACGACGATGCCGGATGCCTTGCCCTTGCCCGAACCCAGGAAAATGAGCCTTCGCCTTGCGCGGCGCCTTCGCCGCGGCCGCGTTGCGCCCTGTCGTTCGCCGCGCCGGGCGCTGCACGCCCAGACCGATGCCGATTTCCTCGCGGCAAAGGAGGCCTTCGAGCGCGGCGAGCGCAAGAAGCTCGATTTGCTGGCGCCCGCGCTCTCCGGGCATGTCCTCGCGCCGTACGTCGCTTACTGGCAGTTGAAGAGCGGCATCGACACCGCCGACTACGTCGCCGTGCGCGCCTTCCTTGCGCAGAATGCGAACACGCCGCTCGCCGAGCGGCTCACGCATCGACTGGCTGAAGTCGCTCGCGAAGCGCGGCGACTGGACGCGCTTCGCGCTCGATTACGTGCCGGCCGACCGGCGAGGACGTCGAGCTCGCGTGCTACGGCATCCAGTATCGGCGCCAGCGTGACGGCGACGCCGCGCTGGGCGCCGCGAAGCCGCTGTGGCTCGACGGGCCAGGCCACGCCCGACGCCTGCGAGCCGCTGTTCCAGGCGCTGTTCGCGAAGGGCGAGCTCACCGACGCCGACCGCGCGCGCGCGTTTCCGGCTGGCCGTCGAGAGCGGCAACCTGCGCGTCGCGCAGGCGATCGCGGCGGATTTGCTCCGCGAAGGAGAAGTCACCGCCGCGCGAATTCGCGCGCGATCGACACGGACCGCGCAGCGCGCCCTCGCGCAAGGGGCGTTCGCCTGGACGTCACCAGCGGGGCAGGACCTCGCGCTGTACGCGCTCGAGCGCGCGGCGCGCACGCGACGCGGACGCCGCGTACGCCGGCGTGGATCAAATGGCGCGACCGCCTTCCCGTGGCAGCGCGCGAGTACGGCAACGCGCGCGTCGCGTTTCACGCGCGCGCGCCAGCTGCTGCCGGCGGCCAACGCGTGGTATCGCGACGCGGGGGCGGCGCCGCTGACGCCCGACCAGCAGGCGTGGCGCGTGCGCGCGGCGCTCCGCGTCTCGAACTGGCGCGACGTGCGCGCCGCGATCGAGCGATGCCGGAGCGCGACCAGCAGGACGCCGCATGGCGCTACTGGAAGGCGCGCGCGCTGGCGGCGACCGGCGACGACTGCGGCGGCAGACGTGCTGTACGCGACGCTGGCCACCGAGGTGAATTTCTACGGGTTGCTCGCCGCCGAGGCGCGCGGGCGCGGCGCGGAGCAGTTGGCGCTGCTGAAGAGCGACCCGCGACCGCCGACGCCCGAAGCGTTCGCCGCCTTCGGCGCGCGGCCGGAGGTTCGCCGCGTACTCAAGCTCGCGGAGCTCGACATGCGGCCGGAGTCGCAGCGCGAATGGGTCTACGTCGTGCGCGGACTGGACGACGACGCGCTGCTGCATGGCCGCGGAGTACGCGCGCCGCGATGGCCTCTACGACCGCGCGATCAACACTGCCGAGCGCACCGTCGCGCGCCACGACTACGGCTTGCGCTACATGATGCCGTTCCGCAGCGAGTTCACGCCGGCGGCGCGCGATCAGGGCGTCGACGAAGACGCTTCTCTACGGGATCGCGCGGCAGGAGTCGCGCTTCGTCCCCGACATCGTGTCGTCGGCGGGCGCAATGGGCCTGATGCAGCTGATGCCCGGCACCGCGCGCTGGGTGGCCAAGCAGCTGGCACGCAGCGATTTCCGCCCTGCGCACGTCGACGAAGGTGGACCTCAACACGCAGTTCGGCGCGTACTATTTCAAGTACTGGCAGGATCGCCTCGACGGCCTGCCCGCGCTCGCGGCCGCCGCCTATAATGCAGGACCGGGCCGCGCGCAGGCGTGGCGTCCATCCGTGACGCCGCTCGAAGGCGCGATCTGGGTCGAGACGATTCCGTTCAACGAAACGCGCGACTACGTGAAGAAGGTCCTCGCGAACGCCATGATCTACACGCACGCGCTCGACCGTCCGTACGCGGCAGCTCTCCGCGCGGCTCGGCACCATCGCGCCGAAGGGCGCGAACGCCGCCAGCGCGGGTACCGGCGGCACGGCAGTCGCCGCGCAAGCGGAGTAATGGCCCGCCTGCATCACGTCCTGGTGCTGGGCGGCACCGGATTCGTCGGCCGGCACCTGATTCCGCGTCTTTCCGCCGCGGGGCATCGCGTCACCGTCATCGCACGCCGGCGCCACGAGGCGCGGCACTTGATCCTGCTGCCGACCGTTCAGGTGGTGGAGGGCGATCCGCTCGATCCGCGCGAGCTCGACGTGCGGATGCGCGGCGTCACCGCCGTCGTGAACCTGTCGGCATCCTCAACGAGCACGGGCGCGAAACGTTCGCATCGGTGCACGTCGAGGGCGCGCGCAAGGTCGTCGACGCCTGCACGCGCGCCGGCGTCGCGCGCCTCGTGCACATGAGCGCCATCAACGCCGATCCGGCGGGGCCGAGCCTCTACCTGCGCTCGAAAGGCGAGGCGGAGGCGATCGTCGCGGCGTCCGGCCTCGCGTGGACGATCTTCCGCCCGTCGGTGATGTTCGGGCGTGAGGATGCATTCCTGAACCTGTTCGCGAAGCTGCTGCGGCTGTTTCCCGCGCTGGCGCTCGCGGCACCGGACGCGAAGTTCGCGCCGGTCCATGTCGGCGACGTCGCGCATTGCTTCGCCCACGCGCTCGACGACGACGCGACGATCGGACAGCGCTACAACCTGTGCGGCCCGAACGTCTACACGCTCGAGCAGCTCGTCCGCTTCGTGGGCGAACAGACCGGCCGCAAGCGACCGATCCTGCGGCTCGGCCCTGCGCTGTCGAGGCTGCAGGCACGGCTGCTCGAGCTCGTTCCGGGTACGCCGATGACCCGCGACAATCTTGCGTCGATGCAGCGCGACGCCGTCTGCGACGGGCCGTTCCCTCCGGTGTTCGGCATCGCGCCCGTCGCGCTCGAGACCACGGCGCCGGCGTGGCTGACCGACGAGAGCGCCCGCAGCCGCTACGATCCGCTGCGCGCGCAGGGGCGCCGCTGACGCGATGGCGGCGTCGGAAACCGCCCGCGCGGTGACGCTGCGCGAGGTCACCGCCGCCACGGTTCGCACAATCTGCAGGCTGGATGTGTCGCCCACGCAGCAGGGCCTCGTCGCGCCGAATGCGGTCTCGATGGCGGAGGCGTATTTCGAGCCGGCCGCCTGGTTTCGCGGCATCTACGCCGGCGACGATCCGGTCGGCTTCGCGATGCTCTACGACCCGACGCGCACGCCCGCGCCCGAGGATCGCGCGACGTGCTACCTGTGGCGCTTCATGATCGACGCGCGGCACCAGCATCGCGGGTACGGCGCGGCGGCGCTGGCGCAGCTGATCGCGCATGCGCGCACGCTCGCCGGGGTGCGCAGCTTCGCGCTGTCGTACGTTCCGGCGGCGGACAATCCGCGCGACTTCTACGCGCGCTTCGGTTTCGCCGAGTCCGGTGAAATGGATGAGGACGAAGTCGTGATGCGGCTCGCGCTCGTCGCCGACGCGCGATGATCCGTCCCGTCCGGCAACCGTTTCGCATCTATCGCGTCGGCGGCTCGGTCCGCGACGAGCTCCTCGGCCGTTCGGGCGGCGATCGCGACTGGGTGGTCGTCGGCGCGACGCCTGAAATGCTCGCGGCGTCCGGCTTCCGCGCGGTGGGAAGCGACTTTCCGGTGTTCCTCCATCCCGAGTCGAAGGAGGAATACGCGCTCGCGCGCACCGAACGCAAGCACGGGCGG
The DNA here is from genome assembly GCA_963851465.1 of uncultured beta proteobacterium. Lineage (GTDB taxonomy): Bacteria > Pseudomonadota > Gammaproteobacteria > Burkholderiales > Casimicrobiaceae > VBCG01. The sequence goes on along the minus strand of CAWKPJ010000001.1, from coordinate 512,881 downwards.
GGCTATCGCGGCTTCGAGTTCTTCGCGTCCCCCGAAGTGACGCTCGAAGCTGATCTTGCCCGGCGCGATCTCACGATCAACGCGATGGCGCGCGACGACGCCGGCCGCCTGATCGACCCGCATGGCGGCGAGGCCGATTTGCGCGCTGGCATGTTGCGCCATGTCTCGCCGGCGTTCGTCGAGGATCCGCTGCGCGTGCTTCGCGTCGCGCGCTTCGCCGCGCGCCTGGGTTTTGCCGTCGCGCCGGAAACGCGCAAGCTGATGCGCACTATCGCCCGCTCGGGCGAGCTGACCACACTGGCACCCGAGCGCGTCTGGCAGGAGCTCGCGCGTGGATTGATGGAGGCGCATCCGGCGCGAATGCTCGCGGTGCTGGACGACGCGGGCGCGCTGGCAGCGGTGCTGCCCGAAGTCGCAGCGGCATATCCATCGCGGAGCGCGAAAGCGTCGGGACGCTGGATGCAACTGTTGCGCGCGCTCGATCGCGCCGCCGCGCAGGACGCGCCGGTAGAAGCGCGCTACGCGGTCCTTGCGCAGGATCTCGCCGCCGGCACCGATCGCCCGGCGCGTGCGCGCACGCGCGCAGCCGACGCATTGTCAGCACGGCTTAAGGTCCCAACGGCTTGCCGCGACGCAGCCCGGCTCGCGGCGCGCTGGCTGCCGCGCCTGGCGTCGATCGAGCGCCTGCCCCCGGCAGGCATCCTCGATCTGCTGCAGTCGGCGGATGCGCTGCGCCGGCCCGAGCGCCTCGCCGTGCTGATGCAAGCGTGGATCGCAGTCGATCCCGCCGCCGACGCGCCTGGCGCCGCGATGGCGCGCGGCGCAGGACGTCGTGCGACGCGTCGCACTGCGCGACGTCGCCCGCGCCACGGCCACGCAGATGCGATCTCGAAGGCGGTTCGCGCTGCGCGACTGGGTGCGCTGCGGCAATGGAAGCGAAGCGGCGCGGGGACGAGCGCCGATGCATCCACGGTGAGCGCGGTTAAACGCGATACGCGACGGCGCGCATCACGTCCGCGGCGGCGCGCATCAGGCGCTTGACGGGCCACGGCAGAGGGACCGCGCCGGCTTCGATCGCCATCGCGCCATGGCGGATCTCGTCGTCACGCATCTGGTCGACGACGGCGCGGCTCTTCCGGTCGGCCTCCGGCAGGCGGTCCATGTGCGCGGTCAGGTGCTCCTCGACTTGTCGCTCCGTTTCGGCGACAAAACCCAGGCTCGCACGATCGCCGGCCAACCCCGCGACGACGCCGATTGCGAACGAGCCCGCGTACCACAGCGGATTCGCCAGCGACGCGCGATCGCCGAGCGCGGCGAGCCGCGCCTGCGTCCACGCAAGATGCTCCTCCTCCTCGCGCGCCGCGGCGGCGAAGCGCGCCTTGATGCCGACGTCGCGCGCGACGAGCGCCTGCGCGGCATAGAGCGCCTGCGCGCAGACTTCGCCCGTGTGATTGACGCGCATCAGCCCGGCTGCATGGCGGCGCGCCTCGGGCGCGAGGTCGGCTTCCGGCAGTTCCGCGCCCGGCGCCGGACGCGTCGCCACGACGTTGCCGGCGAGCGTTCGCAGTGCGCGGTCGAACCCGATGATGAGCGAATCCATCATGTGCGAATCGTATCGCGGTTTCGCCGCTGCGCGAGGCCTCTGGTCACTCGCTCGCGTCGCCACAAAAAAAACGGGCGCCCGAAGGCGCCCGTCCGAAGGCTTGCTCCCGTTATTGCGGAGAGAGACTTTGCTGCTTAGAACAGGTGGATCATGCCGAGTACGAGACCACCAGGCTTGCCGTTGGCGCCGTTCGGGCAGACCGCCTCGGTCAAGCACGTCGTGTTGATCGTATACCCGTTGATGTTGAACGTGTACGCGGCGCGCGAGGCGTTATCCAGCTTGACGTAACCCGCGTATACCTGCGTGCGCTTCGACAGCGGGTACGTGTAGCTGATTTCCCACTGGTCCGAACCCGTCTGCGAGCCCTTGGTCAGCCCACCGACGCGTGTGCCGTCGACCGCATCGCCCGTGCCATCTTCCGCGCGGCCCCAGAACGCGTACAACGCGCCCGGTCCGATCGGCACGGTGCCGCTCACGCCATAGAAATTGCGCTCCAGGCTTCCCGTGACGGTGTCGTAGTCCAGCCTCTCGTATACACCGGCGATGCGCGCGATGCCGAAGTTCCACGCACCGGTGGCCGTGAACGCCCAGTCGTTGAGGTTCGGGCCGCGAACCTTGACGTTGGACTCGTACCCGATACCGGCCTGGAACGGACCATTGTTGTAGTAACCGGCGATGCCCCAGACGTACGCGTGACGCGTTTCCTGGGTATGGTTACCGTTGTCGCCGCCGAACACGACGGGGTTCGTCGCAGGGGGCGGAATCTCGCTGTCGGCGAAGCCGGACGAGTCGCGCATCGACACCTGCGTGCTGAAGTTGAAGCCCGCCCACACCGGCGAGTCGTAACGCACCGAGTTGCCGAGGCGCGCGTCGAAACCGCCGGCGAACTTCGACTGCGGTCCTTGTGCCCACAGGCTGGCCGTCGACAGGATCGACGTCGTGTAGGTCGGGACGTTACCGAAGATCGGATGCAGATCGTCGTAGGGCATCAGGAACTTGCCCATCTTGAACGTACCCCACGCACCTTGCAGGCCGACGAAAGTTTCGCGGCTCGCAAAACCGGAACTCGAGCTGTTGCCCGTGTCGCCGGAGACGTTTGATTCGATCTGGAAGATCGCGTTCAGGCCACCACCCAGCGATTCCGTACCGCGAACGCCGAGACGCGACGAGTTGGAGCTCAGACGCGACACATTCGGGTTCGTGCCGTCAGCCTGTTTGCCGGTCAGCAATTCGTAGTCAATGTTCAGCCGGCCGTACAGCGTGACGTTCGCGGTCTGCGCTTGCGCAGCCAGCGGGGCGGCAAGCAGGCCCGCGACGGCGACAGCGACGAGCTTCTTGTTCATTGAGTCTCTCCTCTAGCGGATAAAATTGGCAAGGAAACAAGCTTTTTGCGCCTGCCATCGAAACCTTCTCAGATCGATCGAGAAGTTGCGACCCATTGTGCCAAACCGGCGAAACCATTGGCAAGCAAGGGGACTGACCGAATGTTGCGCATTCGAACGCTGTTGTGCCGGAGCAACATCGGTCGATGGTCCTTCGCCGCGGATTCGGGGCCTGAATCGAGCTGGAAGCTGCTCTAAGAATGATTTGCAACTAGATGAATTTATGAAATAATGCTGGCTGTTTGGGGGCGCAGTTGCAACAATCGGCCAAGAATGCCTGTTTCGTTCTGTTTACTGCCGCGACGGGGCCGGTGAAGGACGCCCTTGACTGTCCGGCAGCGGCGTTTCCCGGCCCCGGGACGGGATATGTCCCTGCAGTGTCGCAATGACGGCCCTGACACTTGCCGCCGTTGCCGTCGCGGTGGCGCTCGGCACCCTGGCCGTTACAGCACTCGCCCGGTTCGCCCCGCGACTGCCGCACGCGACACCAAGCGGTCGTTCATTGCACGCGGGGGCGATCCCACGGGCGGGCGGCTGCGCCATCTGGGCCGGTTTTCTCCCCGTGGCGCTGTGGCTCCCGCCGGCGTTCCCGGGCGGCGGGCTCATCGGTTGGCTGCCGGCGTTCATCGCGGTGCTGGCGGTGTCGGCGCTCGACGACCTGCGCGATGTTCGCCCGCCCGTTCGTCTTGCTGTCCACCTTTGCGCTGCCGCGTGGTGCGCCTGGTGGCTGTGGCGCGGCACCGATGCTTCTGTCCCGCTGAGCCCCTCGGCCCTTGTCGCGATCCTGGCCATGACACTGACGATCGCCTGGTCGGCGAACCTGTACAACTTCATGGACGGAAGCGACGGCCTCGCCGCGACGATGACGATGATCGGGTTCGGCGCGTACGGCATCGCGGGAAGCCTGTCGGGCGAAGCCGGTGCCGCGTTCCTCGCGCTGGCCGCAGCGACCCTGCCGTTTCTGGCCGTCAACCGCCCGCCCGCGACGATGTTCATGGGGGATGTCGGCGCGGTGCCGCTCGGCTTCCTTGCTGCGGCGTTCGGCCTCGCGGGTGCGATGACGGGTATTTGGCCCGCGTGGTTTCCGGTGCTGGTCTTCCTGCCGTTCATCGCGGATGCCTCGGTGACGCTCGCAAGGCGCGCAGCCCGGGGCGCGCGCCTCGCGGACGCGCACCGCGAACACTACTATCAGCGCCTTCACCGGATGGGCGCCGGTCATGCCGGGACGCTTGGCGCGTACAGCGCGGCGATGGCCGCCACCTCGGTGGCGGCGCTCGTTTGCCTGGCGCTCGCACCCGCGTGGGGCGGGACGGTACTGGCGCTCGCCAGCGTTGTATGCTTCACGCTGTTCGGCGCAATTGACTACCATTGGCGCAGAAGGCCTTCTCCTCCGCGATGAAATCACGCTTCAACTGGCGCGCTGCACTCGCCTTCGCCCACGACGTCTGCGCCGCGGCGCTCGCGTGGATGTCGATATTCTGGTTGCGCTTCAACCTCGACCTCCGCGATCCGTTCGTCGGCGAAGCGTGGTTCACGCTGCTCTGGATCCTGCCGTTGCAGGCGAGCATCTTCCTGGCGTTCGGCCTGTACCGCGGCCTGTGGCGCTTCGCGAGCCTCGCCGACCTGCAACGCATCGTCCTGTCAGCCGGGCTGGGCGCGATACTCATTCCGCTCGTTCTCGTGATGACGCAGTTGCAGACGGTCGTACCGCGCAGCGTCGTCGTGATGTACCCGATCGTCCTGATTTTCCTTATGGCAGGGTCCCGCTTCGCCTACCGCATCTGGAAGGAGCACCGCCTCTACAGCCCGTTCGCGGCGCTGGGCGAGCCGGTCCTGGTGGTGGGCGCCGGCGAAGCGGGCGCGCGGCTCACCGCGGAAATGGCGCACAGCCGGCAGTGGCGCGTCGTCGGCCTGCTCGATGACGATACTGCGAAGCAGCACCGGCAGATTCGCAACGTCAGCGTGCTCGGACCCATTGCGGACCTTGCGGTCTGGACCCGCCGCTACGGCGTGCGCAAGGTGATCATCGCGCTGCCCTCGACCAATCACGTCGTGCGCCGGCGCGTCGCCGAGCAGTGCGCGGCGGCGGGCGTCGAAGCGCTGACGGTACCGTCCTATGACGATCTCATCTCGGGACGGCTTTCGCTCACGACGCTGCGCAGCGTCGAGGCCGACGACCTGCTCTCGCGCGACCCCGTCGTGCTCGACAACGCAGGCCTCGCCGAATGGCTCGGCAATCGCGTGATCATGCTGACGGGCGCCGGCGGATCGATCGGGGCCGAGCTCGCGCGCCAGATCGCGCGCTTCCGTCCCGCGCGGCTCGTGCTGTTCGACGTCTCCGAAGCGGCGGTCTACGACATCCAGATGGCGCTGGGCGACGCGTTCCCGCAGCTGCCGATCGTTCCCGTCGTCGGCGACGTCAAGCACATGGCGCTCGTCGAGGCGGTCTTCGCACGGGAAAAGCCGGACGTCGTCTTCCATGCGGCTGCGTACAAGCACGTGCCGCTGATGGAGGAGACCAACGCGTGGCAGGCGGTGCTGAACAATTCCTACGGCACGTGGGTGGTCGCACGCGCCTCGGTCGCTGCCAAGGTCGAGAAATTCGTGCTGGTGTCGACCGACAAGGCCGTGAATCCGACGTCCGTGATGGGCGCCACCAAGCGCTTCGCCGAAATCGTCTGCCAGAGTTTGCAGGGAAGCGTCACGCAGTTCGTCATCGTGCGCTTCGGCAACGTGTTCGGAAGCGCCGGCAGCGTGATCCCGCGGTTCCAGGAACAGATCGCCCGCGGCGGACCGGTGACGGTCACGCATCCCGACATCACGCGCTTCTTCATGTCGCTGTCGGAGGCGACGCAACTCCTCCTGCAGGCGGGCCTGCAGGGCAAGGGCGGCGAGATCCTCGTGCTCGACATGGGCGAGCCGGTGCGCATCGTCGACCTCGCGCGCGACTTGATCCGCCTCTACGGCGCCAACCCTGATCAGGTTCCCATCGTGTTCACGGGACTGCGTCCCGGCGAGAAGCTCTTCGAAGAGTTGCTCGCTTCCGAAGAGGCGTCGAAGCCCACGCCCCATCCGAAGCTGCGGATTGCGCAGGCGCGCGAGGCCAACAAGGACGCCGTGGGACAGATGGTCGCGTGGTGCGAGCGCGATCGCGCGGCCGACGAGGGCGAAGTGCGCGCGCGCCTGAAGTCGTGGCTTCCCGAGTACATGCCGCCCGCCGGCGCGCCGGTGCAGCCGCTGCCGCAGGAACCGGTCACCGGCGAGGCCACCGCGCCGCTGCCGCTGCGCGCCCCGCGTCGACGCTGAGTCATACGCGACAACCGCCGCGATCGTCCGACTACGTGGTTCGACGCCGGTACCCGAGCCAGATCCCCAGCATCATCAGCGCAAGCAGCCCGTGCTCGTCGTGCAGCGTCGTGTTGAATGCGCCGAGGCCGACGGTCACGACCAGCCCCGCGGCAGCGCCGCTCCAGGCGAGCCATGCGATCGGCGGGTCGGTCATCGCGGGCTTCCCGCGCACGAGGCTTAGCACCCATGCTGCGCAAAGGATGGCGAGCATCGCCATCCCGAGCACGCCATGCTCCGCCAGCATGTTGAGGTAGAGGTTGTGCGCGTGCGAGCTGCGGACGAAAGACGCGGTGTCGTAGTGCGCGCCCGCTTCGTGCGACCAAGCGCCGACGTGCGCGGCGGTGATGTTGCCGAAGTTGTCGCCGCCGACGCCGAACGCGGGGTGCGCGCGCCATGCCGTCAGCGCCTGCTGCCAGATGGGATAGCGCTCGTTCAGCAGCGGATGCGGGCTGTCGAGCGCGAACTCCTGCTTGCGCCGCATGTCGGTGTCGACGGTGGAAACGAGCACGACAAACGCCGCGATCGCGATCGCGGTCCAGATGATCGGTCCGCGCGAGCGCCGCAGCCACAGCAATCCGAACGCAACCGCCCCGAGCATGGCCGTGCCTGCGCCGGCGCGGCTGCCCGCGGCGAACAGCGCTGCAAGCTGCACGACGATCGCGCCGATCGCGGCGGCTCGCCACATGGCGCTCATGTCGCGCCAGTACGCGGCGACGCCGCCGACCAGCGCGCCGAAGCAGATCACGATGTAGATGACGCTCTGGTTGACGTGGCCGACGGAGTTGAGCTGGATGCCTTCGTAGGTGTGCGGATACGCGAGCGCCGCGAGTGCCCACAGCACCGCGACGACGGTGGAAGCCTGCAGCGTTACGTGCAGCCGCAGCCATTCGGTGTCGCCATAGCCGCTGCGCTTCAGGAACCAGGCAATCGACGTCATCCGCAGCGTGTCCTGGCACGCCGTCCATTCGTGATGGCGGAGACCGGCGAACGCCGCACCGAGCGGGGCCGTTAGCAGCAGCGCCGCGAACACCGTGTCCCATCCGTCCCAGCGCCCGCCGAGCGTGTCCCACGTCACGCCCCTGCGCAGGCGATTGACGTACCACGTCCCCGCGTACAGCACCCAGATCACGTTCTTCACGCCTTCGAACATGGGCAGCGAGATCGCGATTCCGGCGAGCAGCAGGAACTCGACCGGATAGCGGATTTGCGACGAGTAGGGGAATCGCATCGAAGCGGCGGAAGTCGCGACGGATCGGCGCGTCAACCGGCGCGCGAGCTACGAATGGCAAGTCGGCGCAACGTCAAGTGGCGCGCCGCGTTCAACGCGGTGATCCGCAGCGCCACCGGCGCGCGCAAGGCGCGATCACCGCTTCCCGCCGTAGAGGTACGGGTTGAGGTCGGGATCGTTGTACATCTTGAATTGCCGGTAGATGCGCCAGAACGCGCGCCCCTCCGCCGCGCACGCGAGCAGCGTGTCGTAGCAGCGTGCAAGATCCTCGCGCTGCGCCGCGAGGCGCGCGAGCTTGTCGCGGCACGCCGCGATGTGCTCGGCCGACGCGTCCGTGCGCCGGGTCTGCAGATCCATGTGGAACGACTTGAGTGCGAGGATCGACAGGCGATCGATCATCGCGCCGGCGGTCTCCGAGTTGTGCCAGGCGTCGGGACGAAGCCCGACGGCCGAAAGGCGCGCCAGCAGCGCCTCGTCCACTTTCTCGGTGGCATCGTTGCGTCGCTGGTTGTAACCGTCGATCGCACGCTTGTTCGCAGCGATCGCGGCATCGGGCACGTCGCGCCGGCGCGCAAGATCTTCTTCGTCCCACAGCAGCGTATTGCAGCGATGGTTCGCCTCGATCCACAACCACGGTCCCTCTGCGTACGCCGTCGACCCCGACGCCGCCCAACCGCGGTCGGCGACGCGAGCATCGTGAAAGGCGCGGATCGCCGCGGCGTCGACGTCGGCGAAGATCACGGCCGATCCGCCTCACTGTGTTCGGCGACCGCGCGGTGGAAGACGGCGTCCATCCGGTCGAGCATCATGCAAACCCCATAGCGGGGGACAACGAATTCGCGCGCGCGGAGCGCGAGCCGCGACGCCTCCGCCGGGTCGTCCAGCAGCGCATCGATACCTGCCGCGAGTGCGTCGGCGTCCTCGACGGCGACCACTCGTGCAGTCTCTCCATCGCGGGCGATCTCCGGGATGGCGCCCGCGGCCGTGGTGACGCAGGGCACGCCGGCGAACATCGCCTGCAGAAGCGCCTGCGGCACGCCTTCGTTCGCGTAAGACGGCAGCACGAAGAGGTCGAGTGCCGTGAGCCACGGTGCGACGTCGTCCCGCTGTCCCGCGAAGATCACGCGGTCGCGCAATCCGAGCTTGTCGGTCTGCGCTTCGAGCGCGGTGCGCTGCGGGCCGTCGCCGACGATCGCCAGACGCGCGTCTCGATGCCGCAGCCGCGCCAGCGCGTCGATCAGGAAGCGGTGGCCCTTCCAGCTGCGCAGCGTTGCGACGATGCCGATCAGCGGGACGTCTTGCGGCAGTGCCAGCTCGCGGCGCGCCACGGCGCGATCGCGCGGCAGAAACCGGTCGGCGTCGATGCCGGTGGGGACCGAATCGATCCGCTGCGGATCGACGCCATTGTCGCGGATCAGCTGGTCGCGCAGCGCATCGCCGGTGGTGACGATCCGTTGCGTCGCGCGGCGATAGAGCCAGCGCGTCATCGCATCATTCGGCACGGGGATCGACACGTGGCGCGTGCGCACCAGCGCCGGACGCGGGCGGCGGCGCAGGTCGAGCCAGCGGCAGGCGATCGCCGCGAGCCACGTGTCGGTGGAGCTGTGCGTGTTGACGACGTCGAGGCGCTCGCGTGCCAGCGTGCGGATCATCGCGCGCGCGCCGCGCGGACGCTTTGTGCCGATCGGCAGCGCGACTGCCGGCACGCCGAAGCGCGGCGCCTCCGCGAGAATGCGCGCGCCGTTCGCCGCGTACACGACGACGCGATGCCCTCGCGCGATGAAGCCGGCCGCCTCGGTCAGCACGCGGATCTCCTGCCCGCCCCATCCGGTGGACGCCTCCGTGTGAGCGATCGAGAGCGTGGCCGAACCGCTCATGGATTGCCTCCGCGCTGCGCGCTCCGGTGCAGTTCGCGCTTGGGGCGGCCCGGCGCGCTCACGCTGTGGCGGTCGCCGTGTTGAACTGGATCCGGTGCAGGCGCGCATAGACGCCGCCACGCGCGAGCAGCTCCGCGTGCGTGCCCTGCTCGACGATGCGCCCGTGCTCGAGGACGACGATGCGGTCGGCGTGCTCGATCGTCGACAGCCGGTGCGCGATGACGAGCGTCGTGCGGCCCTGCATCAGCGTGTCGAGCGCGGCCTGGACCTGTCGCTCCGACTCGGAATCCAGCGCGGACGTGGCCTCGTCGAGGATCAGGATAGGGGCGTCCTTGAGAATGCCTCGCGCGATCGCCAGGCGCTGGCGCTGCCCGCCCGACAGGCGGATCCCGTTCTCGCCGACCTCCGTCTCGAAACCTTGCGGCATCGCGCGGATGAACTCGAGCGCATGCGCCGCGGCCGCCGCGCGCTCGATTTCGTCCGGCGGCGTGCCGCTCATCACGCCGTACGCGATGTTGGCGGCGATCGTGTCGTCGAACAGCATCACGTCCTGCGACACGAGCGCGATCTGCGCCCGCAGCGACGCGAGGGTGAGTGTGGTGATGTCGTGTCCGTCGATGAACAGGCGTCCGGCCGTGGGTTCGTAAAAGCGCGGAATGAGGTTGACGAGCGACGTCTTGCCGCTGCCCGAGCTGCCGACGAGCGCCACCGTTTCGCCCGGGCGGATCGTCATGGAGACGTCGGCGAGCGCCTCGCGCTCGGTGCCGGGATAGCGCAGCGACACCCGGTCGAACTTGAGCTCGCCGCGCGCGCGCGGCAGCGCGACGGTGCCGGTGTCCGGCTCCTCGTCGCGATCGAGGAGGCCGAAGATGCTTTCGGCGGCGGCCAGGCCGCGCTGGATCGCGGCGTTGATGCCCGACAGCGCCTTCAGGCGATCGAGCAGCGTGATCAGCGCGACGAGATACGACGCGAACATCCCGAGGTCGAGCTTGCCGGTCTGGTTCTGCGCGAGCGCGACCCAGATGATCACGCCGACCGCGAGCGCTCCGAGTATCTGCGTCAGTGGCCCGCTCGCCGCGCTCGCCGACGACTGCTTGGTCATCGACGTGCGCAGCGAGTTCGCGGCCTTCACTGCGCGCGCGCGCTCGTAGGCCTCGCCGCCGAAGATCCGCACGATGCGGTGGCCGCCGATCATCTCCTGCAGGACGTGCGTCATCGAGCCGGTGCGCGACTGCACGTCGCGCGCGATGCGCCGCAGGCGGCGGCTGAAGTAGCGGATCACCACCGCGACCACCGGCATGACCACGAACGTCATGAGCGTGAGGCGCCAATTGACCCACATGAGCCAGCCGAACGATGCCACGATCGACAGCGAGCTCCTGATCGCCGTCGTGATCGTCGACGACGCCGCCTGCGCAAGCTGGTGCGCGTCGAACGTGAGCTTCGATTGCACGACGCCGGCAGGCGTGACGTCGTAATAGGGCGTCGGCAGCCGGAGCAGCTTCTCGGTCAGCGCGCGGCGCAGGTCGAATACGACGCGATGGCCCGTGTACGCCATCCCGTAATCGGACACGAAGGACCCCAGGCCCCGGAACAGAAACACGCCGATCACCGCAAGCGGCAGCCATTGCGCGCGAACCGGATCGTTCTGCTGGAAGGTGTTGACGATCGGGATCACCATCATCGCCATGACCAGGTCGCCGGCGGCGACGATGACCATCCCGACGACGGCGATGCCGAACGCCCACCAGTACGGCCGGACGTACTTGAGCAGGCGGAGATACAGGTGATAGCCCGTCATTGTTTATCGGGCGGGCGCGCCGTTACTCGGCATCTGGCGGAGGGTGCGCGCGAGCGCGCGGCAGGCGGGAACGGAAGCGGCGGAGTATAGCGCAGCGTCATCTGGGATCCGCCGCATCCCCGCCTCCGGGGGGCGGCACCTCTTCCGTCGCGGGCGCGTCCGCTGCCAAGGGTGGCGCGTCGGTCGGCCGCGCCTTCGCTGCCTTGCGCCGCGCGACGCTCTCCTCCAGCAGCGCCTTGTAGAGCAGCACGAGCGCCAGCGTCATCGCATCGGAGGTCAGCGGTTCAACCGCCGCACGGGCGTGGCCGCCGAGGCGGGCGCGCGTGGCCGCGTCGAGCAGCGTACGCATGTGCGCCGCGAGCGCGGTTGCGTCACGCGAATCGCACACGAATCCTGCGTCGTGGCCCGCGACGATCTCCGCCGCGCCCGACTTGGTGCTGGTGACGACCGGCAGGCCGCAGGCCATGGCTTCGAGCGCGGCGTTCGGCAGCGGGTCATAGCGCGACGGCAGCACGAACGCGTCGGCCGCGCCGAAGTACGGCTTGGCGTCGGCCTGCGGACCGGCAAACGTCACCCGCGGCCCGACGCCCGCCGAGCGCGCGGCGCGCTGATACAGCGCGACATCCTTCTCCCGGCCGACGACGACAAGATGCGCCTCCGGCACGAGAGCGAGCGCCGCAATGGCTGTCGCGACGCCCTTGCGTTCGTAGCCGGAGCCGACCAGCAGGAACACGACGGCATCGCTCGCGATGCCGAGCGCGTCGCGCGCGGCGGCGCGGTGCTCGCGCAGCGCCGGCGAATACACGGCGCTGTCGACGGCGTTGTAGATGACGTGCAGCTTCTCCTGCGGCAGTCCGAAGCGCGCGACGATCTCGTCCTTGACCATCTGCGAGTTGCAGATGACGGCGGACAGCGATGCGCGCGTGAACATCCGGCGCTCGATCCACCGGACGTAGCGATGATAGGGCGACATCGCGGTGCCGAAGCGCGCGAGCGCGCCGGCGTCGCGATTCTTCTCCTCGAGCCAGACCGCGTGCACGCCGTCGCCTGCGCGAAAGATGTCGCAACACAGGAGCCGCTCGTGCGACTGCACGAGGTCGGCGTTGCCGCGCGCGACCGCACGGCACGCGGCGCGCGCGAAGCCCCAGTCGCGCCACAGCCGGCCGAGGTGGAACGGGTCGACGACGATCGGCTCCATCAGCTGCAGGTCCGTCTCCGGCCATTCGCGGGTGTACAGCGTGACCGCGACGTTGCGCTCGAGCAGCGCGGCGAGCGCGCTCTCGATGAAACGTTCGGCGCCGCCGTACGGCGTGTAGCGCTGACGGATCAGCGCGAGCCGCATCAGCGGACGCCGCTTTCGGTCTGGTGCAGCAGCGCGTCGAACGCGGCGACGGCGCGGTCGACGGGCAGCGTCGTCAGGCACTCCGAGACCTTGCCACCGCCGCAGCCGTCGAGGTTGCACGGACGGCAGGGATGGAGGTCGGAAGTCACCACGCGGTGCGCGACCTGCCACGGCCCCCATACATGCTCGCTCGACGGGCCGAACAGCGCGAGCGCCGGCGTTCCCATCGCGGCAGCGATGTGCATCGGCGCCGAATCGACGCCGACGAACGCGCGCGCCCGCGCGGTCACCGCCCCCAATTCGGCGAGCGTCAGCCGGCCCGAGAGATCGGCGATCCGCGCGCGCGTCGACTCCGCGCACGCGGCCATCGTCGCCATGACGATATCGCGCTCGCGCACGTCCGGCGCGCCGGTGACGGCGATCGCGAAACCCCGCTCGGCGACGTGGTCGAGGAGCGCGGCCATCCGCTCGGGCGGCCAGCATTTGAACAGCCACCGCGAGCCCGGATGCGCCTGCACGAACGGCGTTGCGGTCAGTCCGTGCTGCGCGAGCATCGCGTCGACGCTCGCTTCGGCGGCCGCACCGGGCACCAGCACCAGCTTGCGATCGCCGGCGTCAGGATAGACGCCGATCCGGCGCAGCGCGTCGAGATTCGTCTCCACCGTGTGGCGCGGCGTGTGCGCCGGCACTTTGTAGAAATGCGTGAATGCGTGCCGCCAAGCCGGCGCACGGCCTTCGCGCTCGCGCGTCACGGCGTAGCGGGGACGCAGCAGGTGCGCGAGCGTGAGGCCGCGCGGATGCTCGGTCAGATGGACGAGGAGATCGTAGCGGCGTTGGCGCAGCGCCTTGACCAGCGCCCACTCGCCGGCAGCCTGGCGCGTCGCGCCCTGGCGCTTCCATTCGCGGTCGACGGTGTGGAGGGCGGCGATCGCCGGGTGGTGAGCGAGCATCGGCGCGGTCTCGCCGTAGACCAGCGCATCGATCTCGGCGTGCGGCGCCGCGCGCTTCAGCGCCGTGAATACGGGCGACGCGAGCAGCACGTCGCCGTGATGCCGCAGTTTGGTGATCAGCGCGCGACGAACTTCCCCGAGCGGAACGGCGTCCGGCAATGGGCTCGACATGGAACGCACGATAGCAAAATTCGCGCGGGCGCCTAAGGCGGCGCCGCTCGCGCGTGCGCGCTCACTCGGGGCGCGCGCGAGCGCCGGGGCGGCCCGCATGGTTCGGGTACAATCGTCGGCGACCCCATTCCGGCGCGGCGTCCTTCGCGCGCAAAGCTTCCGGCCATGCCGCTCGACGCTGTCAACGCCAACGTCAAGGCGCAGATCCTCGCCGAGGCGCTCCCGTATATACGTCGCTTCCACGATCGCACGATCGTCGTGAAGTACGGCGGCAACGCAATGACCGAGGCGCACCTAAAGGCCGGTTTCGCGCGCGACGTCGTCATGCTGAAGCTCGTCGGCATGAACCCGGTCATCGTGCACGGTGGCGGCCCGCAGATCGGCGACCTCCTGAAGAAGATGGGCATCGAGAGCGAGTTCCGGCAGGGGATGCGCGTCACCGACGAGCGCGTGATGAACGTCGTCGAGATGGTGCTGGGCGAGCTCAACCAGGAAATCGTCGGCCTCATCAACCAGCAGGGCGGCAAGGCGGTCGGCCTGACCGGCCAGGACGGCGCGTTCATCCGCGCTCGCAAGATGATGCTGAAAAGCGATACCGCCGCCGGCGAGCTCGTCGACATCGGCCTCGTCGGCGAGATCGACCGCATCGACCCCGAGCTGATCGCGCTGCTCGACTCGCGGGATTTCATCCCGGTCATCGCGCCGATCGGCGTCGGCACCGAAGGCGAGGCCTACAACATCAACGCCGACCTGGTCGCGGGAAAGCTCGCCGAAACGCTCAGGGCCGAGAAGCTCGTGCTGATGACCAACACGACGGGCGTGCTCGACAAGACGGGCAAGCTGCTGACGGGGCTCACGGCGTCCGAGATCGAGGCGCTGTTTGCCGACGGCACGATTCACGGCGGCATGCTGCCGAAGATCGGCTCGGCGCTCGATGCGGTGAAGAACGGCGTCAAGAGCTCGCACGTGATCGACGGACGCGTCGAGCATGCGCTCCTGCTCGAAGTGCTGACCAATGAAGGCGTCGGAACGATGATCCGCGCCGACAACGCACCGCCGCGCGTGGGCGGCTGACCGCGCGCGAACCACGCGGACGCTCTCCACAAGCGGCGCGGCATTCATGGCGACCAAACCCGGCGAACGGCGCTTGCAGATCCTGCAGACGCTCGCGACGATGCTGGAGAACCCGCGCGGCGACAAGGTGACGACCGCCGCGCTCGCGGCGAAGATCGAGGTGTCCGAGGCCGCGCTCTACCGCCACTTCGCCAGCAAGGCGCAGATGTTCGAAGGGCTGATCGAGTTCATCGAGACCACCGTGTTCTCGCTGGCGAACAAGATCGACGCCGAAACGCAGGACGGCGTCGCGCAGGCCGAGCAGAAAGTCGTGATGCTGCTGTCGTTCGCCGAGAAGAACATGGGCATGACGCGCGTGCTGATCGGCGATGCTCTCGTGCACGAGGACGAGCGCCTGCAGGCGCGCATCAATCAGCTCGTCGACCGCCTCGAAGCGGCGCTGCGGCAGTCGCTGCGCGTCGCGCAGGCGGCCAACGCGTGGCACGGCGATGCCAACGCGGATGCCGCCGTGCTGATCTCCTACGTCGTCGGCCGCTGGCAGCTCTTCGCCAAGAGCGGCTTCAAGCGCCGGCCGCAGGAAGGGTGGGACTTGCAGCGCAAGTTCCTGTTCGGATGAGCGGCTGCGTTGCGACGCGCTCACGCCTGCGGCTCGCCGCGGCAGCGCTGTCGATGTTGTCATGTGTTGCGCATGCGCAGCCGGTGACGCAGCTCTCCGACCCGGCGTCGCCGGCCCCGTCCCGCTGGGCCGCCGACGTCGCGCGCCTCGACGCTGAATTGCAGATGCGCGCGCTCGTCATCGACGACCCGCGCGGTCATTGGGTCGCCGCGCACTTCGACGCAACCGACCCGGCGGCGCGGGTCCGGCATTACGCCGCTGCGCGCGTCGCGGCGCCGCGCGAAAGCCTCTACATCGCATCCCTCGCGATCGCCTGCCAGCAGCCGGTGCAGCCGTCGCTGTCGGAATGCGACGCGATGGATCGCCTCGCCGACTGGGCGACGCGCGACGTCGACAACGGCGTGCCGCTGCTGCTGCTCGCGACGAAGACGGCGCGCCGCGGCAACAACGACGCCGCGATCGCCTATCTCGAGCAGGCGGCTGCGAAGCCACGGATGGACGACTACGGCGGGCGCGGCGCGCTCGTGTTCTGGGACTACGTGATGGCGATGCCGAGCGACGTCGACCGCGCCGCGAAAGCCGAAGCCGCGGCGGCATACGCGGCAGACCAGCCGCAGTCCGCGTCGACGGCGATCGCCGGCAGCTGCGGCGCGTCGGCGATACCCGAAACGCGCCGTGCGGCCTGCGCCAAGGCGGGCGCCGCGCTCGCCGAGCGCGCGACGACGTTCTCGGCGCGCGCGGCCGGCGCGGCGATCGCGGAGCGTGCCGCGACCGATCCGGCGACCGCGGCTCGCACGCGCAAGCTTCAGGCTTCGAACGATGCGCTGCGTGCGCGCTGCGCGGCGCTCGATCTCGACACTCAGCAGGGCGCCGTGTCCGCCGACCCCGCGGTCCGCGCCCGCGCACTCGCCGCCTGGGACGCGAGCGTGCGCGCGAAGGCGGCGCAGGGCGAAGTGGCGGCCTGCGCGCAGCGCGCTGGCGGATAGGTGACGAACCGCCACGCTCCGCTGCCCCCAAGGGGAGCAAGCCTCCTTTGGGCAGGCCCGGTGGGAGGCTGACGGCCCCACGCTCGCTGCGGGAGGCTAGGCCGTCGCGGGCTTCACGGTCGACGGGGCGAGCATGCAGCCGGCGATGCGCCACCGGGCGTCGCCGTCCGCGTCGGGGACCTTCTCCATCGTGTACAGCGCGACCAGCACCGTACCGTCCTGCAGAGTCAGCCGCAGTGGCTGGATCGGGCGGCCGTCGATCACGGCGCCTTCGAGGAACTCGTCGTAGCGCGCGTCGATCAGCGGCTGGTAACCGGCGTGCACCATTCGCATGAAGTTCTCGACACTCTCGAACTGCGCCTGCAGTGCGCGCGAGGCGAACGTGAATGCGCGCGCGCCGTCGTTCTTGCGCAGCGCGGCGAGCTGGTCGCCGACCACCCGCTTTATCGCCTGCCACTCGCCGGGAGCCGGCGGCGCGTCTTCGGCGCGGACGCATGTCGCCAAGACGAGCGAGAGCACGATGAGCGCACCCGCGGCGATGCGCGCGACGCCTCCTTGGCGCGGAGCCGCGCCGCTCATCGTGGCCTGTCGCCGCACACCGGACACGCGGGGTCGCGCGGCACGCGCATTTCGCGCCACTGCATCGTCAGCGCGTCGAGCAGCAACAGCCGGCCCGCGAGCGTCGTTCCCGTGCCGGCGATGAGCTTCAGCGCTTCCCCCGCCTGCGTCGCGCCCACGATGCCGACCAGCGGTGCGAACACGCCCATCGTCGCGCAGCGCATCTCCTCGAGCGATTCCCCTTCGCCGAAGAGGCAGTGGTAGCACGGCGCATCCGGATCGCGGACGTCGAACACCGCAATCTGGCCGTCAAAGCGTATGGCAGCGCCTGACACCAGCGGCGTCGCCGCCGCCACGCAGGCGCGATTGACCGCGTGGCGCGTTGCGAAATTGTCGCTGCAGTCGAGCACGACGTCGGCGTCCGCCGCGAGCGGCCCGAGCTCGGAGGGCCCAACGCGCGTGGGGACGCGTCGCACCTTCACTTCGGGATTGATCGCAGCGATGCGCGCCGCGGCCGCGTCGACCTTCGCCTTGCCCACATCGGGGGTCGCGTAAAGGACCTGCCGCTGCAGATTGGTGAGGTCGACGTGGTCGGCGTCGCACAGCGTGAGTGTGCCGACGCCCGCTGCCGCGAGAAATTGCGCGGCCGGCGTACCGAGTCCGCCCATGCCGACCAGGACTACCTCGGCAGCCGCGAACTTCTGCTGAGCGTCGGGCCCGAGCTCGTCGAGCAGGATGTGCCGGCTGTAGCGAAGGAGCTGCGAGTCGTCCATGTCAGAATCAGGAATCAGGAATCAGAAGACAGAAAGGGCGCACGCGGCGCCCTTTCGTTCATCGTCTGACTCTTCTTTGCCGTTGCTGTCCTCTGATTCCCGATTCCCGACCTGATACCGGATCCCCGGCTACTGCTTCGGCTGCGTCGCCTGCGCCTGCACGGCCTTCGTCGAGGCGATCACCGGCAGCCCCTTCAATTGGTTGAGCGCCTGCTTCAACTGGAAGTCGTCGTCGCCGCCCAAGTCGATACGCGGAATCGGCGGGTCGGCCTGTGCGCCATCCTTCTTCGCCGCCGGGGCGGCCGGCGCCGTCGCCGGGCGCACCCGCCTTCTCAGCGGCAGCCTTTTTGGTTTCGAGGTGCCGCTCGAGGTTGGCTTCACGGATGCGGTTCGGCGATTCGCGGCCGTCGTCGACATTGATGTCGGGCTCGATGCCCTTCGCCTGGATCGAGCGGCCGGCCGGCGTGTAGTAGCGCGCCGTCGTGAGCTTCAGCCCGGCATTGTTGCCGAGCGGGAGGATCGTCTGCACCGAGCCCTTGCCGAACGTTTGCGCACCCATCACCGTCGCGCGCTTGTGGTCCTGCAGCGCGCCGGCGACGATCTCGGACGCCGACGCGGTGCCGCCATCGACCAGCACGACCATCGGCACCTTCTTCACGCCGGCGGGCAGGTCGCTCAGGTAGTCGCCGCCGCGACGCACGTAGTTGTCGCGGCTCGCGGTCAGCCGCATCCGCGCATCCGGGGTGCGGCCGTCGGTGTAGACGACCAGCGCGTCCTTCGGCAGGAACGCGGCCGAGACCGCAACCGCCTGGTTGAGCAGGCCGCCCGGATCGGAGCGCACGTCGAGGACGAGGCCCTTCAGGTCGCCTTCCTTCTTGTACAGGTCGCGCAGCGCCGCCGCGAGGTCTTCGCCGGTACGGTCCTGGAACTGGCGGATGCGGATATAGCCGTAGCCGGGTTCCGGCGCCTTGTAGCGGACGCTCTTGACGTTGATCTCCTCGCGGGTCAGCGTGAAGTTGAGCGGGCCGTCGGCGTCCTTGCGGACCACGGTCAGGTCGATCGTCGTTCCCGGGCGGCCGCGCATCTTCTCGACGGCCTTCGACAGCGGCATGCCGCGGGTGACGACGTCGTCGATCTTGACGATGAGATCGCCCGACTTGATGCCGGCGCGGAACGCCGGCGTGTCCTCGATCGGCGAGATGACGCGCACGACGCCGTCCTCGACACCGACCTCGATGCCGAGTCCGCCGAACTTGCCCTGCGGTCGAAACCTGCAGCTCCTTGAACGCGTCGGCGTCCAGGAAATCGGAATGCGGGTCCAGCCCGTGGACCATTCCGTTGATCGCTTCCTTGATGAGCTTGTCGTCGGAGACCGGCTCGACGTAGTCGCTCTTGATCTTGCCGAAAACGGCGGACAGGAGCTGCAGATCCTCATACGGGATCGGCAGGCGCGCCTCGCGCTGAGCGAACACCGACAGATTCAGGCTCAGCAGCACGCCGAGCACCGCACCCAAGCCGATGAACCCCGCTTTTTTCATTCCGTCACGCATTGCTGACCTCGACTGATAGTCATTGTCCACCGGGGCGTTCGCGATCTGCCGCGACGCCCGAAACGCCGATTCGAGTATACGCCCGCCCGTGCCGGGAGGCCCAATGCGGGCCGACCGGCGTGGCCATGCACGCCGCCCGGTGGTGACTAAGGCTGCGAAAAGCGTGCCGAGTTCCGGAGCGGGGACGTAACAATCCGTAGCTTCAGTGGAATCAGCAGCTTAGAACCGGACGAGCGAATGCCCGGTCATGGCGGCGGGTTGCGGGAGCCCGAGCAGCGCGAGAAGCGTCGGCGCGACGTCCGCAGCGCGCCGCCCGCGATCACCGTCGCCGGCCGGCCGACGTAGAGCAACGGCACCAGGTTCAGCGTATGCGCCGTGTGGGGCTGGCCGGTGAGCGGATCGAACATGGTCTCCGCGTTGCCGTGATCGGCGGTGATCAGGACTTCGCCTCCCGCGGCGCGCGCGGCGTCGACGACGCGGCCGATGCAGGCGTCGAGCGCTTCCACCGCCTTGCGCGCGGCGTCGAAGATGCCCGTGTGCCCCACCATGTCGCCGTTGGCGTAGTTGCAGACGATGGCGTCGTACTTGCCGCTGGCGATCGCCGCGACCAGTTTGTCCGTGACTTCGAACGCGCTCATCTCCGGCTTGAGGTCGTACGTGGCGACTTTCGGCGACGGAATCAGGATCGCGATCCTCGCCGGGATAGACCGCCTCGACGCCGCCGTTGAAAAAATACGTGACGTGCGCGTACTTTTCCGTCTCCGCGATGCGCAGCTGATGGAGGCCGAGGCTCGCGAGATATTCGCCGAACCCGTTCGCGATCGACTGCGGCGCGAAGGCGATCGGCAGGCCTGCGAACTCGTCGCCGTAGTTCGTCAGGCACACGAAGCGCGCGAGCTGCGGCACGCGGGCACGCGCAAAGCCGTCGAAGGCCGTCGCGTCAATGCGCGGCGTCATCTCCCGCGCGCGGTCGGCGCGGAAGTTCATGAACACGACGACGTCGCCGTCCTGCATGCGCGTCATGGGACGGCCGGCATCGCGGATCGCCGTCGGCTTGACGAACTCGTCGGATTCGCCGCGTGCGTAGGCGGCGGCGAGCGCCTTTGCCGCCGAATCGGCCGCGTATTCCGCGACACCGTCCACGATCAGCGCGTACGCCGGGGCGACGCGCTCCCAGCGCTGGTCGCGGTCCATCGCGTAGTAGCGGCCGCAGATCGAGGCGATGCGCGCGCCGGGATGCTTCGCGCACACGCCGTCCAGATAGTCGATCGATGCGGCGGCGCTGCGCGGCGGCGTGTCGCGGCCGTCGAGGAACGCGTGCACCTGGACGCGGGCAACGCCGCCCGCGGCCGCCATGTCCACCATCGCCGCGAGCTGCCGCTCGTGGCTGTGCACGCCACCCGGCGACAGCAGGCCGAGGATGTGGAGCGCGCCGCCTCCTGCGGCGGCCGCCGTCACGGCGTCGCGCAGCACGGGATTCGCCGCGAACTCGCCGGTGGCAATCGCGACGTCGATCCGCGTGAAGTCCTGGTAGATGACGCGGCCGGCGCCGATGTTGAGGTGACCGACCTCGGAGTTGCCCATCTGGCCCGCAGGCAGGCCGACGCGAAGCTCCGACGCGTCGATTGTGCCGTGCGGGCACGTCGCGAGCAGGCTGTTCCAGTTCGGCATCGCCGCGCGCGTGATCGCATTGTCGGGCGCGTCGGCGCGGCAGCCGAAGCCGTCGAGGATCAGCAGCACCACCGGACGGACCGCGGGACGAGTGCGGGCGGGCGCCAGGGCGGTGGCAGCAGCGGGCGAGTCGGTGGTCGTCATGGATTCGGGGCTGGTCGCGGTATCGCGGCGGTGTCCGTCGCGGTCGGTTTCACGCGCTGCGCTATCATTTTACCTTTCACCCAAGGCGCCGCCGCCGCGATGACCGTCGCATTCCTCACCAAGAACTGGATCCTCGTCCTGACGTTCGTCGTATCGGGCGCGATGCTGCTGTGGCCGCTGGTTTCAGCGCCGCCTTTCCGGGGCCCGCGACATCAACACGCTCGGGGCGACGCAGCTCATCAACGCCGGCAATCCGCTGTTGCTCGACCTGCGCGAGCCGAAGGAATTCGACGGGCGCACGCTTCCCAATGCGGTCCACATGCCGCTGTCGCAGCTCGGCAGCCGCGCCAGCGAGCTTGCGCAGTACGTTTCGCGGCCGGTGATCGCATTCTGCGATCGCGGCCAGCGCAGCCGCGGGGCGACCTCGATGCTGGAAAAGCAGGGCTTCAAGGAGATCTACAACCTGAGCGGGGGCTTCAGGGCGTGGCGCGACGCCGGCCTGCCAGTGACCAAGCCATGACGGCGGACGTGATGATGTATTCGACCGCCGTCTGCCCCTACTGCGTGCGCGCC
Source organism: uncultured beta proteobacterium (assembly GCA_963851465.1). Classification (GTDB taxonomy): domain Bacteria; phylum Pseudomonadota; class Gammaproteobacteria; order Burkholderiales; family Casimicrobiaceae; genus VBCG01. The sequence goes on along the minus strand of CAWKPJ010000001.1, from coordinate 491,234 downwards.
GAGACGCTTCCTCCGTGCGAGGGGCGTGGCCGAGATCGCGAAGGTCCGCGTCGACCTCGAGCCTGCCCGGCGGATGGAGATGATGGAACGCACCGGCCGGCGCACGGTGCCGCAGATCTACATCGCGGGCCGCCACGTCGGCGGCTACGAAGACCTGGTCGCCCTCGATCGCGCCGGCGGGCTCGCGCCGCTGCTCGCGGGCTGAGCGGCGTCCCGGCCGCACCGCGCGGTGCGATGCGGGCATCCTGCCCGGCACGCATCGGTGACGGACCCGGCGTAGGGTAAAATCGTCGTCTTTTCGCTTCGACAGGCTCACCATGACCGAAACGCTTTCCGCCGCGCCCGCATCGGGCGCCGGCCTCCAGACCGTCCAGCTGTCGATCGAGAAGATCTACGTCAAGGACCTGTCGCTCGAGAACCCGGGGTCGCCCCAGTCGTTCCAGCTCACCGAAGCGCCGCAGGTCGAAGTCGGGCTGCGCACGCGCGCCGAGCAGGTCGACCGCGACATCTACGAGTGTGTGCTCACCATCACCGTCACCGCGAAAGTCGCCGACAAGACGCTGTTCCTGGTCGAAGTGTCGCAGGCGGGGGTGTTCGGCATCCGCGGCATCACGGCCGAACAGGCGCAGCCGATTCTCGCCGTTCATTGCCCGACGGTGCTGTTCCCGTATGCGCGCGAGGCCGTCGCCGACGCGACGATGCGCGCGGGCTTTCCGCCGGTGCAACTCGCCCCGATCAACTTCGAGGTCCTCTACCAGCAGCAATCGCTGGCGGCACAGCCGGCGGCGTCCGCCGTCGCGAACTGATCGCGACGCTGCTCATGCTTCGCCGCCTGGCGATCGCGGCGCTGATCCTGGCACCGCCGTCCGGCGCGGTCGCAGCGGACTTCCGCGCGACGGCGGATGCGGCGGTCGTCCTGTACGACGCGCCGTCGGCGCGCGCGAAGCCGATGTTCGTCTACGGCCGCGACGTGCCGCTCGAGACCCTCGTCAGCGTCGAGGGCTGGACCAAGGTGCGCGACATGCACGGCGCGATCGGGTGGATTGCCAACAAGGGGCTGGCGGAGCGGCGGATGCTCGTCGTGCGATCCGGCGTCGTCGACGTGCGCAGCGGCGCCGAGGAGACCGCGCCCGTGGTCTTTCGCGCCGAGCAGAACGTGCTGCTGGAGCTTGCCGAGCCCGCGGCGTCCCCGAGCAACACGGCGAGCCCCGGCTGGGTGAAGGTGCGGCACCGCGACGGGCAAATCGGCTTCGTGCGCGTCGCCCAGGTGTTCGGGCTCTAGGACGCTGCCCCGCCGACGATGCCATCCGGCCGGCGACCATGTCGTTCGACTTAGCGCTGTTCGGCGCGGGCGCCTGGGGCACGGCGCTTGCGGTCCGCCTCGCGCCCCGCATGCGCGTCGCGCTGTGGGCGCGCGACGCAGCACACGCGGCGCTGCTCGCTTCCGCTCGCCGGAACGCACGCTATCTGCCGGGCATCGCTATCCCGGACTCGCTGACGGTGACATCGGACCTCGCCGCGGCGGCGGACGCAGCCACGCTGATCGTCGCGACACCCGCGTCGGCGCTGATCGGCGTCGTGGATCGCCTCGCCGCGGCCGGCGCGAGCGCGCCGCTCGCGTGGCTGTCGAAGGGCTTCGTCGACGCCCCGCTGCTGCCGACGGGCGTCGGGCTCGCGCATCAGTTGCTTGCGCCGCGGTGGCCCGCGGCCGGTGGGCGCCGTCTCGGGGCCGAGCTTCGCGGAGGAAGTCGCACGGGGATTGCCGACGGCGCTCGTCGTCGCGTCGACCGACGGCGCATTCGCGCGCGCGCTGGCGGCGCGCCTTCGCGGCGCGACGCTGCGCGCATACGACAGCCCCGACCTCATCGGCGTGGAGGCGGGCGGGGCGATCAAGAACGTGCTCGCGATCGCGGCCGGCGCCTGCGACGGGCTTTCGTTCGGGCAGAACGCGCGCGCCGCGCTGATCACGCGCGGGCTCGCGGAAGCGACACGGCTTGCCTCGGCCATGGGCGGCGACCCGCGAACGCTGATGGGCCTGGCCGGATTGGGTGACCTGGTCCTGACCTGCACCGGCGACCTGTCCCGCAACCGCCGGGTCGGACTCGCGCTGGCGCGCGGCGAGCGGCTGCCGGCGATCCTCGCGGCGCTCGGGCACGTCGCGGAAGGCGTCTATGCGGCGCGCTCGGCGCGCGCGCTCGCACTGCATCACGGCGTCGACATGCCGATCGTCGAAGCGGTGTGTCGCGTGCTCGACGAGGAACTCACGCCGCGGCGCGCCGTCGAAGCGCTGCTCGCCCGCGAACCGAAGTCGGAAACGGCATGAGCGCGCCGGGCCGCTCCCAAGCGCGAATCAGCCGCGGAGCGCGCAGTCGCGAAAGGCAATCCAGAAGCGCCTGGCCCCCGCATTGTTCGCGGGAATCGGCCGCCGATCATCGCAACGTCATGAAAGTCCACGAATCATGCTTCTCGCCCGATGCCTCGCCGCGGCGCTTGCCGTCGCCATGACCGCGCCGGCCCTCGCCGCGGACGGTCCGTTCTTTCCTCCGGAGTCGCCCGCGCGGCCGGTTGTCGAGACCGCGTTCGGGGTGACGCTGACCGACCGTTATCGCTGGCTCGAGAACGGCAAGGATCCGTCCGTCGCGGCATGGACGCGAGCGCAGCACGCGGCGACCGTCGCCTATCTCGACCGCAACGCGCCACCGGTGCCCGGCCTGACGGACGAGCTCTCGCGCTATTTCGATCGCGACAAGACCGACGCGCCGTTCTTCAAGAACGGCCGCGAGTTCTTCCAGCGGACAAGGAAAGGCGAGCCGCAGGCGAAGCTCTTCACGCGGCTCGATGGCAAGGACGTGCTGCTGCTCGATCCGATCGCGCTCGATCCCACCGGCAAGACGAAGGTCGGATCCGTGGTGCCCAATCGCGACGCGTCGAAGCTCGCCGTCGGCATCTACGCGAAGGGATCCGAGATCCAGGATTTCCGCATCATCGATTCGCGCACGGGGGCGGCGATCGGCGAGCCGATCACGGGCCTCAACTGGTTCGGCTGGGCGCGCGACGAGCGGTACGCGCTACCTGTCGCCGCGCACGGCGGAATCGGACGCGAAGCAGGAGCCGCACAAGTGCTACCGCCATCGTCTCGGCAGCGATCGCAAGGACGACGAGCTGCTGATCACGATGAAGGACGCCAAGGAATTCTGCCAGGTCTACGAGCCCGAGGAGGCCGACTACACGGTGTTCGAGACCGGCGACTTCTGGTCGAACACGATCCGCATCCGCCCGCTTGGCTCGACCGCGGAGCCGCGGACGATCTACTCCAGCGACAAGCACCAGGCGGATGCGATGTTCCGGAAGGATCGCATCTACATCCGCACCAACGCCGACGCACCGAACTGGAAGCTGATGGCGGCGAGCTACGACAAGCCGGAGTTCGGCGATTGGCTGACGCTGATCCCGGAGCAGAAGACCGTGCTGGACGACGCCGACGGTGACAAGCGACTGGATCGTCGTGCAGGACCGCGAAGACGTGCTGTCGCGCCTCACGGTCTACGACAAGGCGGGAAAGCGCGTGCGCGAGCTCGCGCTGCCGGTGTTCGGCAACGTGCGCGGCTCGTCCTACGACCGCGACACCGACACGATCTACGCGACTGTGGCGTCGCACACGGCGCCGTACAAGGTCTACGCGCTCGCCGGCGGCAAGCTCGGCTGGACGCTCGTGTGGCAGGACGACCCGCCGCTCGACATGTCGCAGATCGTCAGCGAGCGAGCGTACGTGACGGCCAAGGACGGCGCGAAGATCCCTGTATTCGTCGTGCACCGGAAGGATCTCGCGAAGAACGGGGCGAACCCGACGCTGCTCTACGGCTACGGCGGCTTCAACAACGGTGTCGAGCCGTTCTACCTCGGCAGCTACGCGTCGTTCGTCAATCGCGGCGGCGTGTTCGTCGACGCCGGCGTGCGCGGCGGCAACGAGTACGGCGAGACGTGGCACAAGCAGGCGATGTTCGCGCAGAAGCAGAACACGTTCGACGACATGGTCGCGGTGGCCGAGTGGCTGATCGCGCAGAAGTACACGAATCCGTCGAAGCTCGCGGTCGCGGGCGGCAGCAACGGCGGCCTGACGGTGGGCGCGCTGCTGACGCAGCGCCCGGACCTGTTCCGCGCGGCGATCTGCCAGGTGCCGCTGCTCGACATGGTGCGCTTCCACAAGTTCCTGATCGCGCGCTACTGGATCGCCGAGTACGGCGACCCGGAGAAGCCCGACGACTTCCGCTGGATCCTCCGCTACTCGCCATACCAGAACGTCCGCATGGGCGTGAACCTGCCCGAGACGCTCGTCGTCGCGGGCGAATACGACTCGCGCGTCGATCCGCTGCACGCGAAGAAGTTCGTCGCTGCCGTGCAGAACAATCCGGGGCAGGTGTCGCCGTTCCTGCTGTACATGGACTTCGACAGCGGCCACGGCACCGGCAAGACGAACCAGCAGCGGATCATCGACCGCGACTACGAGCTGCGCTTCGTGATGAACGCGCTGGGGGTCAGCAGTCAGTAATCAACTGATTCCTGACTCCTGAAGCCGGAAATCCTGCTGGCGCCAGGCCTCGTACACCGCGACCGCCACGGCATTCGACAGGTTCAGGCTGCGCACGTCCGGGCGCATCGGGATGCGCAGCCGCGCATCGGCGCCGAACGCGTCGACGATCGCCGGCGGAAGGCCGGCCGATTCGCTGCCGAACACCAGCACGTCGCCGGGACGGAAACGCGCAGCGTAGAGCGATTGCGCGCCGGTCGTCGTGAAGGCGAACCAGCGACGTGCGGGCCGCGCAATGTCGAGCGCGGTGCGGCAGGCGGCGAAGTCGCGGTGCACGGCGACGCGCGCGTACTCGTGGTAGTCGAGCCCGGCGCGGCGGAGCTCGCGGTCGTCCATCCGGAACCCGAGCGGCTCGACGAGATGCAGCTCCGTCGCCGTGTTGGCGGTAAGCCGGATCACGTTGCCCGTGTTCGGCGGAATCTCCGGATGGACGAGAACGACCGCGAACATGGGGCGGGAGCGCGTGCACGCATCGACAACGACGCGACACGTTAGCACTTCACCCTGCCGCCGGAGGCAGGGTGCGCGCCACGACCCACACCTCGACCTCGAGCGCGCCGGCGCGTCGTGCCGCGCGCGCGGCGGCGGCGAGCGTGGCGCCGGTCGTCATCACGTCGTCGACGATCGCGATTCGCCGGCCCGCTAGCGAGCGGTTCGCCAGGAACGCGCCGCGGACGTTGCGCGCCCGATCTGCCCACGCCAGCGCCGCCTGCGGTGGCGAATCGCGGGTGCGCGCGAGCCCCGGGACCAGCGGTCGGCCGATGCGCTTGCGCCACGCGCCGGGCGATCTCACCCGCCTGGTTGAAGCCCCGATCGCGCTGACGCGCAGGCGAAAGCGGCAGCGCGACGAGGGCATCGGGCGGCGGGCGCGCGCGTCGCTCGATGGCGGCGACCAACGCCGAGGCGAACGGCTCGGCCAGAGCGAGCCGGCCGCCGTACTTGAATGCGTGCACCAGACGGTCGACCGGGAACGCATAGACCCAGGGCGCGATCGCGGCGCTGAACGGCGGCGGCCGGGCGAGGCAATCGCCGCAAGCCGACCAGGTTGGCGCCGGCAGCGCGCAGACGGGGCACGCGCAGACAAGCGAAGGCAACGCCGCGCTGCATGAGATGCACAGGAGGGAATCGCCGCTGGCGATGCCGCAGAGCGTGCACGTTTGCGGCAGCAGGCGCCGCATTGCGAGCAAGACCGATCCGGGGGCTTGTTGCATCCAGGCCCGCACGCGAGTGGCGCTGTCAAATCCAACGCTCGATAAATTTGACAACTTCATTGACCCTCCGGGAAACTCGACCGCAGTTTCGTGCGGCGCCAAGCGATGCCGCCATCAGCCCTTTGGATGACCCTGCGATGACCGCCTCCACCGCCCTCCGCCGCGAAGACGAAGCCGCCGACACGACTGCGCGGCGCTGGTCCGTCGACGCCGTGACGGCGCTCATCGACCTGCCGTTCAACGATCTGCTGTACCGCGCGCATGCCGTGCATCGCGCGCATCACGCCCCGAACGACGTCCAGCTTTCGACGCTGCTGTCGATCAAGACCGGCGGCTGTCCCGAGGACTGCGCCTACTGTCCGCAGGCCGCGCGCTATCACACCGGCGTCGCGAACGAGGCGATGCTCGCCCTCGGCGACGTAGTCGACGCGGCGCGGGCGGCGAAGGACGCCGGCGCGACCCGCTTCTGCATGGGCGCCGCATGGCGCGGGCCGAAGGAGCGCGATCTCGCGCCGGTGCTCGACATGGTGCGCGAAGTGAAGGCGCTCGGCATGGAGACGTGCTGCACGCTCGGCATGCTGAAGGACGGCCAGGCCGAGGCATTGCGCGACGCCGGCCTCGACTACTACAACCACAACCTCGACACCGCGCCCGAGTTCTACGGCGACATCGTGACGACGCGCGTCTACGAAGACCGCCTCGACACGCTCGGACGCGTGCGCGATGCCGGCATCGCCGTCTGCTGCGGCGGCATCGTCGGCATGGGCGAATCGCGCCGCCAGCGCGCGGGCCTGATCGCGCAGCTCGCGAGCCTCGATCCCTATCCGGAATCGGTGCCGATCAACCATCTGGTGCAGGTGGAAGGCACGCCGCTGCACGATCGCTATCAAGGTGACGCCGCGCTCGATCCGCTCGAGTTCGTCCGCACGGTCGCCGCTGCGCGCATCACGATGCCGAAGGCGAAAGTGCGCCTGTCCGCGGGCCGGCGCGAGCTCGGCGAGGCGGTGCAGGCGTTGTGCTTCTTCGCGGGCGCCAACTCGATCTTCTACGGCGATCGCCTGCTCACCACCGGCAACCCGGACGTCGCCGCCGATCGCACGCTGTTCGCGAAGCTGGGCCTCACGCCCGGCTGAACGGGCGGCCGCCGTGTCCGCCGCCGCGATCCCGGAGCTCGAGCGGTCGCTCGCGCGGCGCCGTGCCGACGGGCTCGAACGCGCATCGACGCACGCTCGAATCGGCGCAGGGTCCGCGTGTGGTCGTCGACGGCCGGCGGCTGCTCGCGTTCGCCAGCAACGACTACCTCGGTCTCGCCGGCGATCCCGCGATCGCCCTGGCGATGCACGAAGGCGTCGATCGCTGGGGCGCCGGCGCCGGCGCATCGCATCTCGTCTGCGGCCACTTCGGCGCGCACGCTGCACTCGAGGAAGAGCTTGCGGCATTCGTCGCGCCGTGTGATGGAGCACGCGCGCTGACCTTCGCGACCGGCTATCTCGCGAACCTGGCACTCGTTACCGCGCTCGCCGGCCGCGGCGACGCAGTGTTCGGCGATCGTCGCAACCACGCGTGCCTCAACGACGGAGCGCTGCTGTCGCGCGCGAAGCTCGTCCGCTATCGCCACGATGACCTCGCGCAGCTCGAGCGCAGCCTTGCGGCGTCCAGCGGCGGCGCGCAAGCTCATCGCCAGCGACGCGGTCTTCAGCATGGATGGCGATCTGGCGCCGCTGCCCGAGCTTGCCGCGCTGGCGGAGCGGCACGACGCGCTCCTGATCGTCGACGACGCGCACGGTTTCGGCGTCGTCGGCGACGGCCGCGGCTCGCTCGCGCACTTCGGCCTGCGCGGCGACCGGATCATCTACATGGGGACGCTCGGCAAGGCGGCGGGCGTGGCGGGGGCGTTCGTCGCCGCGCATCCGGCGGTGATCGAAACGCTGATCCAGACTGCGCGGCCGTACATCTACACGACGGCCGCGCCGCCTGCGCTCGCGCACGCACTTTCCGCGGCGCTCGCGATCGTGCGCGACGACGCCCCGCGGCGCCGGCGACTGACGGAGCGGATCGCGCAATTCCGTGCGGAAGCCAAGGACCTGCCGTGGACGCTGTCGCCGTCGCCGACGGCGATCCAGCCGCTCATCGTCGGCGCGAACGACGCCGCGCTCGCGCTCTCCGATGCGCTGCTCGCGCGCGGCCTTCTGGTGCCGGCGATCCGGCCACCCACCGTGCCGCAGGGAACAGCGCGTTTGCGCATTTCGCTGTCGGCCGCGCACTCGGAGGCCGACGTGGCGACGCTGCTGTCCGCGTTGCGCGACGTCGCTGCGGAGTGGCGATGAGTGCCGCAGGGCCGCCGCCAGGCACTCGCCCCCCGGGGGGGCGCAGCGGGCAGCGATGCTCGGGGGCGATCATGCAAGCGCCACCACCGGCATTCCGGCGCTCGTCGCCGACGCGGGCGCTTCACCACAGCAGTTGCACGTCGAGTCGGTGGGCAGCGGCCGGCCGCTCGTGCTGCTGCACGGCTGGGCGATGCACGGCGGGCTGTTCGCGCCGGTACTCACGGACCTCGCACGACATCATCGTGTGCACGTCGTCGACCTGCCGGGCCACGGCCACTCGCCGTCGCCGCCACCGGGGCGGCCGCTCTCGCTCGACGGGATCGTCGCCGCACTCGAAGGCGCGCTCCACGACGAGACGGCGCCGCTCGCCGTGCTCGGCTGGTCGCTGGGCGGCGCGGTCGCGATGCGCTGGGCAGCGTTGCGCCCCGATCGGATCGCGAGTCTCGTGCTCGTCGCGACCACGCCGTCGTTCGTGGCACGCGACGATTGGCCGCATGCGATGCGCGACGAAACGCTGCAGAAGTTCGGCGACGAGTTGCGCGCGGCCTACCGCCTGACGCTGCAGCGCTTCCTGACGCTCCAGACGCAGGGCAGCGATGGGGGACGCGCTACGCTCGCCGCGCTGCGGCATCAGCTCTTCGCGCGCGGCGCGCCGACGGCCGCCGCGCTCGACCAGTCGCTCGAGCTCGTGCGCGGCATCGATCTGCGCATGCTGGCGCCGACGATCCGCGCGCCGACGCTCGTCGTCGCCGGCGATCGCGATACGCTGGCGCCGCGCGCGGCCGGGGCATGGCTGGCGGAAGCGCTGCCGAACGCGCGCTTCGCGGAAATCCCGGGCGCCGCGCACGCGCCGTTCCTGTCGCATCGCGAGGCCTTTCTCGCCATCGTGGCGCCGTTTCTCGATGGCCGCTGACCCGCGCTTTCCCGCCCCCGACCCGCGCGACGTCGATCCGCGTGCGGTCAAGCGCGCGTTCGGACGCGCCGCAGCGACTTACGACGCGGCAGCAGTGCTTCAGCGCGAAGTGGCCACGCGGCTGGCCGAGCGCCTCGACTACGTGAAGATCGTGCCGAACACGATCCTCGACGCCGGCTGCGGGACCGGCCACGCGATCGGCGAGCTCGGGGCGCGCTACGGGCAGGCGCGCATCGTCGGCGTCGACCTCGCGCTGCCGATGGCGCGGGCGGCACGCGAACGCGCGCGGCGCGGACGCTCGCTGCTCGACCGGCTGCTCGCGCCGGTGCGGGCGCACGGCGCCACACCGGCGCCGGCGTTCGTGTGCGCCGACGTCAACTCATTGCCGTTCCAGGGTGTGGCGTTCGATCTGGCCTGGAGCAACCTGACGCTGCAGTGGGTGAACGACCTGCCGCGCGTGTTCGCCGAATTCCGGCGGACCCTCAGGGTCGGCGGGCTCTTCCTGTTCTCGACGTTCGGGCCGGACACGCTGAAGGAACTGCGCGCGGCGTTCGCGCGCGCCGACGGCCATACGCACACCAACCGCTTCGTCGACATGCACGATCTGGGCGACATGCTCGTCGGGGCAGGCTTCGCCGATCCGGTGATGGAAATGGAGCCGTTGACACTGACCTACGCGGATCCCGGGACGCTGCTGGCCGAACTGAAGGCGCTCGGCGCGACCAACGCGACACGAGGGCGACCGCGCGGCCTGACGGGCGCGGCACGCTGGCGCCGGATGCTCGCCGCGTTCGAGCGGATGCGCAGGGACGGCCGCATTCCGGCGACGTTCGAAGTCATCTACGGCCACGCCTGGAAGGGCGAGCCACGCAAGACGGCCGAAGGTCTCCCGATCGTCAAGCTGCAGCGGCCTCCGCGTCCGTGATGCGCCCGACACGGAGCGTTTTCGTCACCGGGACCGATACGGGTGTCGGCAAGACCTACGTCGCGCAGGCGCTGCTTCGCGCGCACGTCGCTGCCGGGCGCCGCGCCGTCGGGATGAAGCCTGTCGCAGCGGGCATCGCGGACGGCGCCGCGGTCAACGCCGACGTGGCCGCGCTCGCGGCGGCTGGAAACGTGGAAGCGCCGCTCGCCGACCGCAATCCGTACGCGTTCGCGCCAGCGGTGGCACCGCATCTCGCGGCGGCTGCGGCAGGCGTCGCCATCGATCTCGAAAAAATTGAAGCGGCGTTTGGCCGCCTCGCGGCGCGCGCCGACATTGTTGTCGTCGAGGGCGCGGGCGGCCTCCTCGTGCCGCTCGGGGCCACGAGCGACATGCTGGACATTGCGTCTCGGCTTGGCCTGCCCGTGCTGCTCGTGGTCGGGATGCGCCTCGGCTGCCTCAACCACGCGCTGCTCTCCGACCAGGCCCTGCGCGCGCGCGGCGTGAAGCTCGCCGGCTGGGTCGCCAATGTCGTGGACTCCGGCATGCCGATGCGGGACGCGAATGTCGCTGCGCTCGTGCAGCGCCTCGCCGCGCCGTGCGTCGCAGTCGCCGAACACGGCGGCGCCGTCCTGTTCACCGACCAATGGCTCGGGGGTGGCGAACCGTGCTAACATTTTGCGGCTTTGCAGCACGCGTGCCGTCGCAAATTCGCCGCGTTCGATCGATGCCGGGCGTCGCCCTTCCACCGCTTCCCGCCGAACCCGAGTTCTGCGTGGTCGCTCGTTGGAACCTGTCGCTGCCCGCACGCGATCGCTGGCGGATCTTCGGGGTGCTGGCGACGTTCAGCCTGCTGCTGGCGAGCGCGTTCGTCGCAGCGGGAGCGTGGCCGGTCCTGCCGTATTCGGTGCTCGAGCTCGCGGTGCTCGCGTTCGCGTTCCGCTACATCGAGCGGCGCGCGACGAGTTGGGAGCGGCTGACGGTGTCCGGCGACCGGGTGATCGTCGAGCGCGGCGCGAACGGCGCGTTGACGCGCCGGGAGTGGAACCGCCGTTGGCTGCGCGTCGAAACGTCTGACGCGCGTTTGGGACGGGCGGGGCGGCTGTATCTGTGTTTCGGCCGCGAGCGGTGGGAATTCGGCGATGCGCTGCCGCAGGAAGCACGCGAGGCGGTCGCCCGGGATTTGAAGCGGCTGCTCGGCGCCGCATAGTCGCGCAGAGGGCAGCGGCGCAATCGGCAATACTGCAGGTGGAAGCAATTCGGCAACGGTTCGTCATCGGGGACAGCATGGCTGAAAGAACAAAGACGGGCGCCGCCGCCAGGGCGCTACTGACGGCGTCGATCGCGGTTGCCTTTGCATTGCCAGGGCTCGCCTGGGCCCTTCCCGAGTGGAACTTCCAGCCGCCGGTGACGCCGATCGCCGAGCAGATCATCTGGCTGCACGATTTCATCTTCTGGATCTGCGTCGTCATCTTCATCGGCGTGTTCGGCGTGATGTTCTATTCGCTGTTCAAGCACCGGAAGTCGGTGGGTCACCAGGCGGCGCAGTTTCACGAAAACACGGTGGTCGAGGTGATCTGGACGGTCATTCCGTTCCTGATCCTGCTGTTCATGGCGTATCCGGCGACCAAGACCATCCTGGCGATGCACGACACCGCCGCGCCGGACATGACGGTCAAGGTGACGGGCTACCAGTGGAAGTGGAACTACGACTACGTGCAGGACGGTTTCGGCTTCTACTCGACCCTGTCCACGCCGCACGCGCAGATCGTCAACCTCGAGCCGAGGGGCGCCAACTACCTGCTCGAAGTGGACAACCCGCTGGTCGTTCCGGTGAACGCGAAGGTGCGCCTGCTGATCACCGCGGGCGACGTCGTCCATTCGTGGTGGGTGCCCGCGTTCGGCGTCAAGCAGGACGCCATCCCCGGCTTCGTCCGCGACTCGTGGTTCAAGGCCACGGTGCCCGGCATCTATCGTGGCCAGTGCGCCGAGCTTTGCGGCAAGGAGCATGGCTTCATGCCGATCGTCGTCGAGGTCAAGTCGAAGGACGACTACGCCAAGTGGCTCGGCGAGCAGAAGGCCAGGCTCACCGCTGCGGCTGACGACCCGAACAAGGTGTGGGACCAGAAGGACCTCGTCGCGCGCGGCGAGAAGGTCTTCGCCGCGAACTGCGCGGCCTGCCACCAGGCGAACGGCAAGGGCATCGCGGGCGCGTTCCCCGCGCTCGACGGCTCGCCGGTCGTGACGGGCCCGAAGGACGCGCCGATCCACACGGTGCTGAACGGCGTGATGAAGGACGGGAAGCCGACGGCGATGGTGGCGTGGAAGCAACTCTCCGACACCGACATCGCGTCCGTCATCACGTACGTACGCAACAGCTGGGGCAACAAGGCCGGCGACGCGATCCAGCCGGGCGACGTCAAGCTGGCCCGCAAATGAAATCGGGGTCGGATACGTAACAATCCCTATCGTTACGAATCGACCCCCACCGGAGAAAGCACGATGAGCACCGTCCCCCACGACCACGTCGCTGACGATCACGCCCACGACGACCACGGGCACGGCCCCTACGGCGGCGTCATGCGGTGGATCACGACGACCAACCACAAGGACATCGGCACGCTGTACCTGTGGTTCTCGTTCACGATGTTCATCGTGGGCGGCCTGATGGCGTTCACGATCCGCGCCGAGCTGTTCAAGCCCGGGCTGCAGGTCGTCGATCCCGAGTTCTTCAACTCGATGACGACGCTGCACGGCCTCATCATGATCTTCGGCGCGATCATGCCGGCGGCGGTGGGCTTCGCGAACTGGCTGATCCCGATGATGATCGGCGCGCCCGACATGGCGTTCGCGCGCATGAACAACTGGAGCTTCTGGCTGCTGCCGCCGGCGGCGATCCTGCTGATCCTGTCGTTCTTCGTGCCCGGCGGCGCCGCGGCAGGCGGCTGGACGCTCTATCCGCCGCTGTCGGTGCAGGCCGGCATGGGCATGGACCTCACGATCTTCGCGATCCACATCATGGGCGCGTCGTCGATCATGGGGTCGATCAACATCATCACGACGCTGCTGAACCTGCGCGCGCCGGGGATGACGCTGATGAAGATGCCCATGTTCTGCTGGACGTGGCTCATCACGGCGTACCTGCTGATCGCCGTGATGCCCGTGCTGGCCGGCGCGGTGACGATGCTCCTCACCGACCGCCACTTCGGCACGTCGTTCTTCAATGCAGCCGGCGGCGGCGACCCGGTGCTGTTCCAGCACGTGTTCTGGTTCTTCGGTCACCCCGAGGTCTACATCCTGATCCTGCCGGCGTTCGGCATCATCTCGCAGATCCTGCCGGCGTTCTCGCGCAAGCCGCTGTTCGGCTACGCGTCGATGGTCTACGCCACGGCCGGCATCGCGATCCTGTCGTTCATCGTGTGGGCGCACCACATGTTCACGGTCGGGATGCCCACCGCCGGCATCCTGTTCTTCATGTACGCGACGATGCTGATCGCGGTGCCGACGGGCGTGAAGGTGTTCAACTGGCTCGCGACGATGTGGAAGGGCTCGATCACGCTCGAGGCGCCGATGCTGTTCGCGATCGGGTTCCTGTTCCTGTTCACGCTGGGCGGCTTCACGGGCCTGATCCTCGCGATCACGCCGGTCGACGTCCAGTTCCAGGATTCGTATTACGTCGTCGCGCACTTCCACTACGTGATGGTCGCGGGCAGCCTGTTCGCGTTCTTCGGCGGCACGTACTTCTGGCTGCCGAAGTGGACCGGCACGATGTACGACGAGAAGCTCGGCAAGATCCACTTCTGGACGTCGTTCATCTTCTTCAACATCACGTTCTTCCCGATGCATTTCCTCGGGCTCGCCGGCATGCCGCGGCGCATTCCCGACTACGCGCAGCAGTTCGCCGACTGGAACATGATCGCCTCGATCGGCGCGTTCGGCTTCGGCCTGTCGCAGCTCATCTTCCTGTACGCGGTGCTGAAGTGCGTCCGGCACGATGGCGCGAAGGCGCCGGCGAAGCCGTGGGAAGGCGCCGACACGCTGGAATGGACGCTGCCGTCGCCGGCGCCCTACCACACGTTCGAGACGCCGCCGGTCGTCAGGTGAGCCAGAGGCAGGAGTAACCGATGAGTTCGACCGAGATCGATAGCGGAAGCCGGCAGCGCGCCGCGAACCGCCGTACTGCGGCGCTCCTGTTCGCGATCGTCGCCGTGTTCTTCGTCGGTATCGTCGCATCGCGCTTCATCGGCGACACGGCCACCGGAATGACGGTCATCGGCCTCGCCGTGCTGCTGTTCCTGATCGTCGCGATCGGCCGCAACCTGCGCGGCGGACGATGAATCGCGACAGCAGCGAAGTCGGGCGTTCGAACCGCAGGCTCGGCACGCGGCTCGGCGTGGTCGTCGTCGCGATGTTCGGCTTCGGCTTCGCGCTGGTGCCGTTCTACGAGAAGATCTGCGAGGTCACCGGCCTGCGCAACATCGCGCAGGCGGACGCGCCGGCGAACACGCAGGTCGACACGTCGCGCACGCTGCGCATCGAGTTCGACACCAACGTGCGCAACCTGCCGTGGCAGTTCAAGGCGAAGGAGCCGGTCGTCGCCGTGCATCCGGGCGCGCTGACGCAGGTGATGTTCGAGATCGTCAACACGACCGACCGGCCCGTGACAGGCCAGGCGATTCCCAGCTACGGGCCGCAGCACGCTGCGCAGTACTTCCGCAAGCTGGACTGCTTCTGCTTCGCGAAGCAGACGCTCGCCCCCGGCGAGCGGCGCGAAATGCCGGTCGTGTTCGTCATCGATCCGTCCGCGCCGCGCGAGCTCAACACGATTTCGCTCTCGTACACGTTCTTCGAGGTCGAGGGCAACGGCGGCAAGGGCTAGATGACGATCCCCACGCTCACCACGTTCGCTGCCCGCCGCACGACGAACGCACTGAAAACGACAAACCAGGAATCCAGGAGCCGCCGATGAGCGCAGCCACCACCCCCGGGGCAAAGCCGTATTACTTCGTCCCGCAGCCGTCGCACTGGCCGATCACCGGCTCGTGCGCGCTGTTCCTGCTGGCGCTGGGTGCCGCGTTCTGGTTCAACGCGTACGCGTTCGGGCCGTGGCTGGTCGCGGCGGGCTTTGCCGTGCTCATCTTCATGCTGTTCGGCTGGTTCGGCCGCGTGATCCACGAATCGGAGGGCCGCCTCTACAACAAGAAGGTCGACGTGTCGTTCCGCTGGAGCATGAGCTGGTTCATCTTCAGCGAAGTGATGTTCTTCGCGGCGTTCTTCGGCGCGCTGTTCTATATCCGCAACCTGTCGGTGCCGGGCCTGGGCGACTCGATGACCGGTCGCATCCTGTGGCCGAACTATGCGTCGCAGTGGCCGACGGTCGGTCCGTACTTCAAGGAGCAGTTCACGCCGATGGGGGCGATGGGCATCCCGCTGCTCAACACGATCATCCTGCTGACGTCCGGCGGCACGCTGACGATCGCGCACCACGCCCTCAAGGCCGGCAAGCGCGGCTCGCTGTACCTGTGGCTGTTCATCACGATCGCGCTGGGCTTCACGTTCCTCGGCTTCCAGGCGTACGAGTATTCCCACGCGTATTCGGAGCTCAACCTGAAGCTCTCGACGGGCGTCTACGGCTCGACGTTCTACATGCTGACCGGCTTCCACGGCCTGCACGTGACGATCGGCGCGATCATGCTGGCGGTGATGCTCGGTCGCGCGCTCAAGGGCCATTTCGACGCCGAGCACCATTTCGCGTTCGAGGCCGCTGCGTGGTACTGGCACTTCGTCGACGTCGTCTGGCTGCTGCTGTTCGTGCTGGTCTACTGGCTCGTTTGAGACTCGGACGACACGAAGAAAGGGCCGCAGCAGCGGCCCTTTGTCCTTCGGCAACGCGTATCAGCGCAGGCCGGTCGGCCCGATCCACCCCAGCCAGTACGAGATGACGAGAAACGCGACCAACGACGCCGACAGCAGCACGCGGATGCCGAGCGTGATCATCACGCGGTTGCCGCTGCCGCGATCGCGATACAGGAACACGCCCGCGAGGACGAGCGCGGTGATGACGGCGGCGAGCCCGACGAAGACGACGATTCTCATGGCGTCCCTAGTGTAGGGCGCGGTAGCGGGTATGCCAATCGGACGGGAACCGACGTGGCGGCGCGTGCTGCCGACGCTGGCGACGATCGCGGGTGTCGCCGTCTTCGTCGCGGCCGGCAACTGGCAGCGCGGCCGCATGGACGAGAAGGCCCGCCTGCGCGCGCAACTCGACGCTGCGACCGCCGCCGCGCCCGTGCCCGTTCCGACGGGCGTGAGCGACTGGGCGGCGTGGCGATTCCGGCCGGTCGTCGCGACGGGAACCTTCGACGCTGCGCGCCAGATCCTGATCGACAACAAGGTGCAGGCCGGCGTGGTCGGGTATGCCGTCATCACTCCGCTCACGCTGGGCGATGGCCGCGTCGTGCTGGTCGACCGCGGGTTCGTCCCGGGCGGGGCTTCGCGCGCGATGCTGCCGAACGTGCCGCCGGCCGGCGGGATGGTGACGGTGCGCGGGCGTCTCAACGTGCCACCGGCAGGCTACTTCGAATTCGGCCGCGCCGTGCCGGAAGGCCCGGTGTGGCAGCATCTCGATCCGCGGCGATTCACCGAGGCGACCGGCGTTGCGGTGCTGCCGATCGTCGTCGAGGCGACCGTGCCCACCGGGGGCGATGACGCACTCGTGCGCGACCGGTCTTCCCCCGATTTCGGCATCGAGAAACACTGGATCTACATGCTGCAGTGGTATTCGTTCGCTGCGCTCGCCATCGCGCTGTGGCTATGGTTTTGGCTCAGGCCGCGCGTGTTTTTCGGGAAGGCTTCATGACGACACCGGTCGGCAGTGCGCCGCCGCGCACCGATACGAAGACGCGGCGCACGCTGCTGCTGATCCTGCTCGTCGGACTCGCGCCGGTGATCGCGTCGTATGCGTTCTACTATTTCGCGCCGCGCGATGCGCACGCGAACTACGGTGAGCTGCTGGTGACGCGGCCCGTGGCGGAGATCGCCGGAACGACGCTCGACGGCAAGCCGTTTCGTCTTTCCGACCTGCGCGGACGCTGGGTGATGATCGCGGCGGCGCCCGGCGGATGTGACGCCCACTGCGGGCGCAAGCTGTACGCGACACGCCAGGCGCGCACGATGCAGGGACGCGAGCAAGAGCGCGTCGCGCGCGTGTGGCTGGTCACCGATGGCGCCGCGCCGCCGGCTGCGGTCCTGGCCGAGCAGCCCGGTCTCGTCGTCGTCCGCGTCGATTCTTCGGCCGCCGCGGCGCTGCCGGGCGGCGCCGCGCGGATCACGCTGGTCGATCCGCTCGGCAACCAGGTGCTGGGCTGGCCCGGCGACCCCGACGTCAAGGGCGTCGCGCGCGATCTGGGCCGCCTCCTCAAGGCCTCGCAGATAGGCTAAACGCATAGCTCCACGCAGCCGAACGCATAGCAGGACGGGGGTGGCGACGCCAAGCAAGGGCCGACACTGCCCTACAATTGCGGGCCAGCGCCACGCCGCCTGACGGCGGGCGAGCCTTGTCCAACAGGAGGAATCGAATATGAACCGCTTTCGCCGCACGCTACTTCGCACCGCCGCGCTTGTCGCACTCGCGCCGGGCTTGGCGCTCGCCCAATCCGACGTCGTCAAGATCGGACTGATCCTGCCTCTGACCGGGCCGTTCGCGTCGACCGGACGACAGATCGAGGCCGCCGCGCGCCTGTACATGGCGCAGAACGGCGCGACCGTTGCCGGCAAGAAGATCGAGCTGATCGTCAAGGACGACACGGGAACGCCGGACATCGCCAAGCGGATCGCGCAGGAGCTGGTCAACGACAAGGTCGCGGTGCTCGCGGGCTTCGGCCTCACGCCCATCGCGATGGCGGTAGCGCCGATCGCCACGCAGGCGAAGGTGCCGGAAGTCGTGATGGCCGCGGGCTCGTCGATGATCACCGAAGCCTCGCCGTACATCGCGCGCACGAGCTTCACGGTGGCGCAGTCGGCCGCGCCGATGGCCGAGTGGGCGACGAAGAACGGCATCAAGAAGGTCGTGACGATCGTCTCCGACTACGCGCCGGGGCTGGACGCGGAGAAGGCGTTCACCGAGCCGTTCGTCAAGGCGGGCGGCAAGGTCGAGAACGTGCGCGTGCCGCTGCGCAATCCGGACTTCGCGCCGTTCCTGCAGCGCGCGGCCGACGAAAAGCCCGACGCGTTGTTCGTGTTCGTGCCATCCGGCGCAGGTTCGCAGCTCATGAAGCAGTATTCGGAGCGCGGCCTCGACAAGTCCGGCATCAAGCTGATCGGTCCCGGCGACATGACCGACGACGACATCCTCAACGACATGGGCGACGTCGCGCTCGGCACGATCACGACGCAGTTCTATTCGGCCGCGCATCCGAGTCCGGAGAACAAGGCGTACGTCGAGGCGTTCAAGAAGGCGAACAAAGGCATGCGCCCGAACTTCATGTCGGTCGGCGGTTACGACGGCATGCATCTCATCTACGAAGCGCTGAAGAAGACGAACGGCAACACGGATGGCGACGCGCTCATCGCCGCGATGAAGGGCATGAGCTGGACGAGCCCGCGCGGCCCCATCTCGATCGATCCCGCGACGCGCGACATCGTGCAGAACATCTATGTGCGCAAGGTCGAGAGGGTCGGCGGCGAGCTCTACAACGTCGAGTTCGCAACGATCCCGAACGTGAAGGACCCGGTGAAGGCGGCCGCTACCAAGTAAAGCGAAGGCGTCAGGCTGAAGCCTGCCTGGACGCGCCGACGCCTGTGCGATGCTGACGATCCTCTTCGACGGCGTCGCCTACGGCATGCTGCTGTTCGTGCTGGCGGTGGGGCTGTCGGTGACGCTGGGGTTGATGAATTTCGTCAACCTCGCGCATGGCGCGTTCGCGATGGCGGGCGGCTACGTCACCGTCATCCTGATGAACCGGTACGGGGTGCCGTTCCTCGCCTGCCTGCCAGCGGCGTTCGCTGCGGCCGCGCTCGCGGGGCTGGTGCTCGAGCGCACGCTCTATCGGCGCCTCTACGACCGGCCGCATCTCGATCACGTGCTGTTCTCGATCGGCCTCGTGTTCATGGCGGTGGCCGCGGTGGACTACGCGATGGGCTCGCAGCAGCAGAACGTCCGGCTGCCGCCGTGGCTGTCGGGCCGCTTCGACATCGCCGGCATCGGCATCGGCCGCTATCGCGCGTTCCTGATCGCGATCTGCGGCGTGCTCGTCGTGGCGCTGCAGCTCGTGCTTTCGTACACGCGATTCGGCGTTCGCCTGCGCGCAGCCGTCGACGATCGGCGCGTCGCGCGCGGGCTCGGCATTCCGGTGAACGCGGTGTTCGCGGCGACGTTCGCCGTCGGCTCCGGGCTCGCCGGACTGGGCGGCGCGCTGGGCGCGGAGATCCTCGGGCTCGATCCGACGTTTCCGCTGAAGTTCATGATCTACTTCCTGATCGTCGTCACCGTCGGCGGCACCGCCGGCCTCGTCGGGCCGTTCGTCGCGGCGCTGGTGCTCGGGGTCGCGGACGTCGCGGGCAAGTACTACGTCCCGTCGCTCGGCGCGTTCGTCATCTACACGCTGATGATCGTGATCCTGCTCGTGCGACCGCAGGGCCTGTTCGGCGCGGGCGCGCTGATGCCCGGCCCGCGGTCGTGAACGACGCTGCCGACTCCGCGTCGCGCGTCGCGGCGTCGTTCGCGGGCGCGCATCGCCTGCGCCGCGGTGAGATCGCGTTCTGGCTGCTCGCGCTGGCCGCGTTCTTCGTGTTGCCGCGCCAGGCGCTGATCGGCAACGAGATCGCGATTGTGGCGCTGTTCGCGCTGTCGCTCGACCTCATCCTCGGCTACGCCGGTATCGTGTCGCTCGGTCACGCCGCGTTCTTCGGCCTCGGCGCGTACGCTGCCGGCCTGTTCGCGAAACACGCGAGCGGCGATCCGCTGCTGGGTCTCGCCGTCGGCGCGGCGGTCGCCACGCTTGCGGGCTTCGCGACAAGCTTCCTCGTGCTGCGCGGCACCGACCTGACGCGCCTGATGGTGACGCTCGGCGTCGCGCTCCTGCTGGCCGAGATCGCCAACAAGGCGGCGTCGATCACCGGCGGCGCCGACGGATTGCAGGGCATCGCGATGAAGCCGCTGCTCGGGCTGTTCGCGTTCGACCTGTCCGGTCGCACGGCGTTCGCGTACAGCCTCGCCGTCCTGTTCCTGCTGTTCGTGGTGGCGCGGCGGATCGTCCATTCGCCGTTCGGCATGTCGCTTCGTGCGATCCGTGACAACCCGCTGCGCGCCGCGGCGCTCGGCATTCCCGTGCGCCGTCGCCTGGTCGCGATCTACACCATCGCCGCGGCGTACGCGGGTGTGGCCGGCGCGCTGTTGGCGCAGACGACGCAATACGTGTCGCTCGACGTGCTGGCGTTCGACCGCTCGGCGGACGTGCTCCTCGTGCTGGTGATCGGCGGCACCGGCTGGCTGTACGGCGGCCTCGTCGGGGCGCTCGTCTTCAAGATCGCACAGGAAGTGTTTTCCAGCCTCACGCCGCAATACTGGCACTTCTGGGTGGGCCTCGTGCTCGTCGTGCTGGTGTTGATCGGCCGCGAGCGCATGAGCCTCGGCAGATCGGGTCTCGCCGGCTGGATCGCGCGGCGCGCACGTGGTGTGGGGCGCTCGACGTGACGCTCGCGCTCGAGACCGTGAACCTCTGCAAGGCGTTCGGCGGCCTGACGGCAACCAACGACGTGTCGTTCCGGCTCGCCGCGGGCGCGCGCCACGCGCTGATCGGGCCGAACGGAGCCGGCAAGACGACGCTCGTGAATCTGCTGGCGGGTGCGTTCGCACCCTCGTCCGGTCGCGTGCTGCTCGAAGGCGCCGACGTCACCGACCTCACGATGGACCGCCGTGTTCGCCGGGGGCTCGGTCGCACGTTCCAGATCAATCAGCTCTTCGGTGCGATGACCCCGGCCGAGACGCTGGGCCTTGCAGTGTCCGAGCGGCGTGGGCGCGGGGGCAACGCGTGGCAGGCGGCGGGCGCGGATCGCGAGGTCGTCGGCGACGTCGTCGACATCGCGGGGCGCTTCGGCCTGATCGACGTGCTCGATCAGAAGACGTCGGCGCTCGCCTACGGCCGGCAGCGCCTGCTCGAGATCGCCGTCGCGTTCGCCGGCCGGCCGCGCGTGCTGCTGCTCGATGAACCGGCGGCCGGCGTGCCCGAGGCGGAGCGCCACGAGCTGCTGGCTGCCGTCGCGGCGCTGCCGCGCGACGTCGCGGTGCTGCTGATCGAGCACGACATGGACGTCGTGTTCGGCTTCGCGGAGCGCATCTCCGTGCTCGTCAACGGCGCGATCTTCGCCGAAGGGCCGCCCGACGATATCGCGCGCGATGCGCGCGTGCGCGCCGTGTATCTCGGCGAAGCCGAGGGTGAATGACGACCGACGCGCTCCGGCTGGAGGGCGTGGCGGCAGGCTACGGCGACGCAATCGTCGTGTCCGGCGTCTCGCTGACCGTCGCGCCCGGCGAAGCGCTGGCCGTGCTCGGACGCAACGGCGTCGGCAAGACGACGCTCGTCAACACCATCGTCGGCGTCACCCGGCGATTCGCGGGCACGATCGCCATCGACGGCCGCGACGTGACGGCGGCGCCGCCGGAGGCGCGCGCACGCGCCGGCGTCGGCTGGGTGCCGCAGGAGCGCAACGTCTTCCGGACACTCACGGTCGAGGAGAATCTCACCGCGGTCGCACGTCCGGGACGCTGGGACGTCGAGCGTGTCTACGGCATGTTCCCGCGGCTGCGCGAGCGCCGCGCGCATCTCGGCGGACAACTGTCCGGCGGTGAACAACAGATGCTCGCGATCGCGCGCGCGCTCGTCACCAATCCGCGCCTGTTGCTGCTGGACGAGCCCACCGAAGGGCTCGCGCCGATTCTCGTCGTGGAATTGCTGCGCGCGCTGTCGCGGCTGTTCCGCGAGGAAGGCATGGCGGCGGTGGTCGTCGAGCAGCACGCGCAGCGCATCCTCGCGATCACCACCCGCGCGGTGATCCTGGACCGCGGCGCGATCGTCCACGCCGCCGCCAGCCGCGACCTTGCGGCCGACGCCGGAACGCTCGCGCGATACCTTGGCGTCGCCCGCGGCTAGCGCCGGCGGCGATGGTAAAATCATCAGTTGTTCCGCCCCGGCATCGTCCGGGCCGGTGCCTCCCATGACCGCCGCCGCACTCTCTCCGCGCCGCTTCCGGCAGTTCCTCGCGCTCGCCAAGCCGCGGGTCGTGAGCCTCATCGTCTTCACGGCCGTGATCGGGATGTTCCTCGCCGTGCCCGGACTGCCGCCCGCGGGCGCGGTCTTCTTCGGCACCCTGGGCATCGCGCTCGTCGCAGGTGCCGCTGCGGCGATCAACTGCCTCGTCGAGCAGAAGATCGACGCGGTGATGCAGCGCACGCGCATCCGCCCGCTGCCGCGCGGCGAGCTGACGTCGCTGCAGACGCTGGTCTTCGCGTGCGTCGTTGGCGCGCTTGGGCTCTGGGTGTTGTACCGCTACGTGAATCCGCTGACGATGTGGCTCACGCTGGCGACGTTCGTCGGCTACGCGGTGATCTACACGGTGCTGTTGAAGCCCGCGACGCCGCAGAACATCGTCATCGGCGGCGCATCGGGCGCGATGCCGCCGGTGCTGGGCTGGGCCGCGGTCACCGACACCATCGCGCCGGAAGCGCTGCTGCTCTTCCTCATCATCTTCATCTGGACGCCGCCGCATTTCTGGTCGCTGGCGCTCTATCGTCGCGACGACTACGCGCGCGCCGGGCTGCCGATGCTGCCGGTGACGCACGGGCCGCGCTACACGCAGCTGATGATCGTGCTCTACACGGTGGCGCTGGTCGCGGTCACGATGATGCCGTTCGTGATCCGGATGAGCGGCGTCATCTACCTGATCGCGGCGCTGGGGCTGGGCGGCCGCTTCGTCTGGTTCACGCTGCGTCTGTATCGCGACTACAGCGACAAGCTCGCGCGCGCGACATTCCGCTATTCGATCGTCTATCTCGCCGCGCTGTTCTCGGCGCTGCTGCTCGACCACTATTGGCGGTGAGGCTTCCCACACTCGCTGCGTCGCGCTGATGGGAAATTCGCTTCGCGTAATCCTCGTCGTTGCGCTCGTCGCGGTCCTCGCGGCCTGCGGCAAGGACGGCGCGAAATTCCAGGCCTCCGACATCACCGGATCGTCGTTCGGGCGCGAGATTGCGCTGACTGACCAGACCGGCAAGCCGCGCACGCTCGCGGACTTCCGCGGCAAGGCCGTCGTGGTGTTCTTCGGCTACACGCAATGCCCCGACGTATGTCCGACGACGCTCGCGATGCTCGCCGACGTGATGAAGCGCCTCGGCCCGGACGCGGACCGTGTGCAGGTACTGTTCGTCACCGTCGATCCCGAGCGCGACACCGCCGAGCTTCTGTCGAAATACGTGCCGGCATTCGATCCCCGCTTCCTCGGACTGCGCGGCGACGCCGACGCCACTGCGCGCACGGCCAAGGAATTCAAGGTCATCTACCAGAAGCAGCCGGGCACGACCCCCGGCAGCTATTCGATGGATCATTCGGCAGGTCTGTACGTGTTCGATCCGCAGGGTCAGATCCGCCTGTATGTCGGCCACAGCCAAGGCGCCGATGTCATCGCGCACGATCTCGCGGCGCTGCTCAAAACCGGTTGACGCTCGCGCTCCAGCGCGACGGGATCCGCCGCGGGCGCGCCACCGCCGCCCACGCGAGCGCGATCATCGACAGCAGCTGGAACAGGGCGCCGACGGCGTGCGAATACTCCCATTGACGCCGCAGCGCCTCCCAGTTGGCGGGCTGCGTCGTCCAGTCCTGGGACTCGCAAACTATCGACAGCCGCAAGGGGGCGTGGGTTCCGCGCCAATCCGCCGGCGCGGGACCTGTGGGTGCGGCTTACCGCGCCGGTTAGCGCTCGACCAGCTCGATCTTGTAGCCGTCCGGGTCTTCGACGAACGCGATGACCGTTGTGCCGCCCTTCACCGGCCCGGCGTCGCGCGTGACGCGGCCTCCCTTCGCGCGCACCGCGGCACACGCCGTCGCCGCATCGTCGACTTCGATCGCAACATGGCCGTAACCCGTGCCGAGGTCGTACTTCTCGATGCCGTAGTTGTGTGTGAGCTCGAGCACCGACTGTTCGGACTCGTCGGCGTAGCCGACAAACGCGAGTGTGTACTGCTGCTCGGGCCGGTCGGTGGTGCGCAGCACCTTCATGCCGAGCACGCTGGTGTAGAAGTCGATCGACCGCGCAAGGTCGCCGACGCGCAACATCGTGTGCAGGATCCGCATGGTTTAGCCTCTCGTCGTCGCCTATAGTTCGATCATCTCGAAGTCCTCCTTGCGCGCACCGCACTCGGGGCAGGTCCAATTCGGCGGCACGTCCTCCCAGCGCGTGCCCGCCGGAATGCCCTCGTCGGGTGCGCCGGTCTCCTCGTCGTAGATCCAGCCGCAGATCAGGCACATGTATTTTTTCATTGTGGGAGGAGCGTGGCGCCGCTGCGTCGAGACGGGCGGAAGCGGGGATGCGATGGAGTAGAATTTGAAATTGTAGCAATCCCGACAAACGCCGCCGCGACTCCCGCACGCGGCGCCGACATGCCCGCCGACAACGCCGCCGAGTTTCCCCCGATCGTTCTCACGTTTGCCGCGTCGGACCCCTCCGGCGGAGCCGGCTTGCAGGCCGATCTGCTGACGCTCGCGAGCATGGGCTGCCATCCGCTGTCGGTCGTGACCGCAATCACCGTGCAGGACACCACCGGCGTCGAAGGCATCCTCGCGATCGACTCCGACTGGGTCGCCGACCAGGCGCGCTGCCTGCTCGAGGACATGCCCGTCGACGCGATCAAGATCGGCGTGATGGGCAGCGTGGAAAACATCGCCGCGATCGCCGAGATCGTGTCCGACTATCCCGACGTTCCGCTGATCCTCGATCCCGGTGCTCGCATCGGGCCGCGGCGACGAGCTCGCCAGCGAGGAAATGACGCGCGCGATGCGCGAGCTCCTGCTGCCGCAGACGACGATCCTCACGCCGAACAGCATGGAGGCGCGCAGGCTCGCCGACCACGACGACGACGAGGAGACTGCACTCCACGTATGCGCCGAACGTCTCGTCGCAGCGGGCTGCGAGTACGTGCTCGTGACGGGCACGCACGAAGCGACACCGCAGGTCGTCAACACGCTCTACGCGAAGAGCGGCGTCGTGCGCGCCGACTCGTGGCCGCGGCTGCCGGGCAGCTTCCATGGCTCCGGCTGCACGCTCGCCTCCGCCATCGCGGCGATGCTCGCCAACGGCCTCGAATTGCCCGAGGCGGTGCGCGAAGCGCAGGACTACACGTGGAATACGCTGAAGAAGGCCTACCGGCCGGGAATGGGGCAGTTCCTGCCCGACCGTCTGTTCTGGGCGCGCGAGGAGAGCGAGGCGCCCGCCGAAGACGCGCCCGAGGCTGCGCCGCACGCCGATGCGCGCAGCAGCAGCCATTGACACCGCGGGTGCGCGGCGACTCCGCGCGCGGCGCATCGCCGGCCTCTACGCGCTCACGCCGGACCTGGACGACACGACTCAGCTTGTCGCCGCCGTGCGCGCGGCGCTGGAAGGCGGCGCCGCCGCGGTGCAGTACCGGCACAAGACCGCGCCCGTGGCGCTGCGTCACGCCCAGGCGAGCGCGCTCGCGCGGCTGCACGCGGCCCGCGGCGCGCTCTACATCGTCAACGACGACCCGGCGCTTGCCGCCGAGGTCGGCGCCGACGGCGTTCACGTCGGCGACGACGACGCGAGCGTGATCGCGGCACGTGAGCTGCTCGGCCCCGACCGCCTGATCGGGGTGTCCTGCTACGACGACTTCGCGCGCGCCGAAGCCGCAGTGCAGGCGGGCGCCGACTACGTGGCGTTCGGCAGCTTCTATCCCTCGGCGACGAAGCCGGCGGCGCGCCATGCGGGTGTCGAACTGCTGCACCGCGCCCGCTCGCTCGGCGTTCCGGTCGTCGCGATCGGCGGCATCGACGCGCAGTAACGCCCGCGCGCTCGTCGACGCCGGCGCCGACGCCGTCGCCGTGATCCGCGACGTGTTCGATCGTACCGACGCTGCCGATATCACGCGCGCCGCAGCGGCGCTCGCGGCATGCTTTCCCTCGAAACCAGGACTGCAATGAACCGCAACGACGAGCTTTTCGCGCGCGCGCAGCGCACGATTCCCGCCGGCGTCAATTCGCCGGTACGCGCGTTCCGCTCCGTCGGCGGCACGCCGCGCTTCTTCACGCGCGGTCAGGGCGCCTACCTGTGGGATGCCGACGGCAAGCGCTACATCGACTACGTCGGCTCGTGGGGACCGGCGATCCTCGGCCATGCGCATCCGGCCGTCGTGAAGGCCGTGCAGGAAACCGCGGCGAACGGATTGTCGTTCGGCGCGCCGACCGAGATCGAGATCGAGCTTGCCGAGACGCTCTGCCGACGCCTGCCTTCGCTCGAGCTCGTGCGGCTGGTGTCGTCGGGCACCGAGGCGACGATGTCGGCGCTGCGCCTCGCGCGCGGCTACACCGGGCGATCGAAGATCGTGAAGTTCGAAGGCTGCTATCACGGCCACGGCGACAGCCTGCTGGTGAAGGCGGGTTCGGGCGCGCTGACCTTCGGCCAGCCGTCCTCGGCAGGCGTGCCGCCGGCGATCGCGAACGAGACGATCGTGCTGCCCTATAACGACCTCGCCGCCGTCGATGCCGCCTTCCGCAGCGACGGTACCGCGATCGCCTGCGTGATCGTCGAGCCGGTCGCGGGCAACATGAACCTGATTGCCGCCCGCGCCCGGATTTCTCGAAGGCTTGCGCACGCTGTGCGACCGCCACGGCGTCGTGCTGATCTTCGATGAAGTGATGACTGGCTTCCGCGTACACGCGCAAGGCGCGCAGGGGCTCTACGGCGTCACGCCCGACCTGACCACGCTCGGCAAGGTGATCGGCGGCGGCATGCCGGTGGGTGCGTTCGGCGGCCGCCGCGCGATCATGGAGAAGATCGCGCCGCTCGGTCCCGTCTATCAGGCGGGAACGCTGTCGGGCAACCCGGTCGCGGTCGCCGCGGGACTCGCGACGCTCGCTGCCACGGAGGCGCCCGGGTTCTACGATCGCCTCGGCACGCGTACGCGCGCGCTCGTCGATGGCCTGACCATTGCGGCGCAGGACGCCGGCGTCGCGTTCTGCGCGCAATCGGTCGGCGGCATGTTCGGGCTCTACTTCGCCGATCGCGTTCCCGACAGCTATGCGAGCGTGATGGCGTGCGACAAGGAGCGCTTCAATCGCTTCTTCCACGCGATGCTCGACGCCGGCGTGTATCTCGCGCCCTCCGCCTTCGAGGCGGGCTTCGTCTCGGCCGCGCACTCCGACGACGACATCGCCGCCACGATCGCTGCGGCGTCGAGGGCGTTCGCAATCCGCTAGCCGACCGACGGACCGGAACCATTCGCCGGCGCCGCCGGTCAGCAGGCGTGGGCAGCCGCGTGATCCGCGACCGTCCGCCCGACCGTTGCCATATGGCGACAACGCGGCAATGCGAGCGTCGCGCCGACGCCACATTGGTCGCGGCCGACGCCAAAAAGTCCTTTTGCGACGAGGGCTTCCGTCATTTTCCTGAGGTTGGCGTGGTAAAATCAGTGCCCAAATTTTGAGCAGCGCAACTCTCGCATACATCGTGGACGCATCGGCCACCAGACGCCTCGGAGAAATCCTGATCGAACGCGGCAAGCTCGACGCCGCGAACCTCGAGCGGGCGCTGCGCCTGCAGCAGGACAGCGGCGAGAAGCTGGGGGCGCTGCTCGTCACGTTGGGGCTCGTCGCGCAGCGCGACGTCGCCGAGGCGCTGTCGGCGCAGCTTTCGTTGCCGCTGGTCGATGCTTCCGGCTATCCCGAATTCCCGATCCTCGAGGAGCGCGTCTCGGCGCGCTTCCTGCGCGAGTCGCGCGCGCTTCCGGTGCGCGAGGACGAGACTGAGTTGGCGCTCGCGATGGCTGATCCTACCGACGCGTACACGATCGGCGCCTTCGAGATGGTGACCGGCCGCGCAGTGCGCCCGCTGGTCGCGATTCCGACCGAGCTCGAATCCGCGCTCGAGCGTCTCTACGGCAGCGGCAAGCTCGGCGCAGAGCCAGCTCATCGGCGACGTCGAGACGCGCGTCGACGAGCTCGCCTTCGACGCCGATGTCCAGCAGCTGAAGGACCTCGCCTCCGAAGCGCCGGTGATCCGGCTCGTGAGCCTGCTCATCACCAATGCGCTCGAGACGCGCGCCTCCGACATCCACGTCGAGCCGTTCGAGAACCGGCTCGCCGTGCGCTACCGGATCGACGGCGTGCTGCACGAGGTCGAGTCGCCGCCGAAGCGCCTGTCGGCGGCGGTGATCTCGCGGATCAAGATCATGGCGAACCTCGACATCGCCGAGCGCCGGCTGCCGCAGGACGGGCGCATCCGGCTGCGCGTGCAGGGCAAGGAGATCGACCTGCGCGTGTCGACGGTGCCGACGATGCACGGCGAGTCGGTGGTCATGCGGATTCTCGACAAGGGCGGCGTCGCGCTCGACTTCGCGCGGCTGGGCTTCGAGGACGACACGCTGAAAGTGTTCCTCGATGTGCTGCTGCAGCCGCACGGCATCCTGCTCGTCACGGGGCCGACGGGCTCCGGCAAGACGACGACGCTCTACACGGCGCTCGACCGGCTGAACCAGCCCGACGTGAAGATCCTCACCGTCGAGGACCCGGTCGAATACCAGATGCCCGGCATCAACCAGATCCAGGTGAAGCCGCAGATCGACCTCACGTTCGCCAACGCGCTGCGCTCGATCGTGCGGCAGGACCCCGACGTGATCATGATCGGCGAGATCCGCGACCTCGAGACCGCGCAGATCGCCGTGCAGTCGGCGTTGACCGGCCACCTCGTGCTCTCCACGGTGCACACGAACGACGCGCCGTCGACGATGAACCGGCTGCTCGACATGGGCGTCGAGGACTATCTCCTCACGTCGACGATCATCGGCGTCCTCGCGCAGCGGCTCGTGCGCACGCTCTGTCCGCAGTGCAAGGAACCGTACACGGCGCTGCCCGAGATCGTCGAGCAGATGAACCTGCGCAGGTTCACGCAGGCGCCCGAGATCACCCTGTGGCACGCCAAGGGCTGCAAACAGTGCGGGAACACCGGCTACACCGGCCGCATCTGCATCCTCGAGATGCTGCCGATCACCGATCACCTGCGCAGCATGGTGATGAAGCACGCCATTGCCACCGACCTGCGCGCCGAGGCCGTCCGCGAGGGCATGCTGACGATGTACGAGGACGGCCTGCGCAAGGCGCTGAAAGGCGTGACGACGTTCGAGGAAGTGCTGCGCGTCACGCGGGAAGCGTGATGACGACCCCCACGCTTACTGCGCTCGCTGCCCCCAGGGGGAGCAAGCCTTCGGGACGGCCCGGCGGAAGGCTCAGCGGCGATGCCCTTGTACCGTTATCGCGCCGTCAGCCCGGCCGGCGAAGTGTCGACCGGCGAGTCCGATGCGTCCAACGAGTCCGATCTCGTCGACCGCCTGCGCGACCAGGGCCTGATGCCGACGCAGATCGTCGCGTCGGCGGGAAGCGCCGTCGCCGCGTCGGCGCGCCGGCCCGCGCGCGCCGCGCCGGCGTCTCTTTGCGTCGAAGCACGTGACGCGCGATCAGCTCCTCGCGATCACGCGCGAGCTCGCGACGCTGCTGCGCGCCGGCCTGCCGCTCGATCGCGCGATGGAGATCCTGATCGGGCTCGCGCCCACGCCGCCGGTGGCCGCTGCTGTTGCAGGGCGTGCGCGACGACGTGCGCGGTGGCAAGGCGCTGTCGCAGGCGCTCGACGCGCGGCGCGAGATCTTCTCGCGCTTCTACGTCAACATCGTGCGCGCGGGCGAGGCGGGCGGCGCGCTCGGCGTGGTGCTGCAGCGCCTCGCCGAGACGATGGAGCGCAACAAGGAGCTGCGCGAGAACGTGCGCTCCGCGCTCATCTACCCGACGATCCTGATCGGCGTCGCCGTGGTATCGGTGATCGTGCTCCTGATCTTCGTCGTGCCGCAGTTCCAGCAGACGTTCGCGCAGGCGGGCAAGGCGCTGCCGCTGCCCACGCAGGTGGTCGTGTTCGTCGGCACGTTCCTGCGGAACTGGTGGTGGGCGGCGCTCGCGGTCGTCGTGCTGTTCGCGTTGTGGTTCCGGCGGCGCGCATCGAATCCCGCAGTGCGCCGTGCGCGCGACCTCCGTCTGCTGCGCGCGCCGCTCCTCGGTGACCTCATCGCCAAACTCGAGGTTGCGCGCTTCGCGCGCACGCTGTCGACGCTGCTCGGCAACGGCGTGACGCTGCTCGCAGGTCTCGCGATCGTCAAGGAGACGATGGGCAACGTCGTGCTCGCGAACTCGCTCGACGGCGTCATCGCGAAGCTGCGCGAGGGCAAGGGGTTCGGCCGCCCGCTCGCCGACACCGGCCTCTTTCCGCGGCTCGCATCGCAGATGATCCTCGTCGGCGAGGAGAGCGGGCGGCTCGAGGAAATGCTGACGCGCGTCGCCGAGATCTACGACCGCGAGGTGCAGCTCGCGATCAAGCGCTTTCTCGCGGTGCTCGAGCCCGCCATGATCCTCACGCTCGCGGTGCTGGTCGGCGGCATCGTGTTCTCGATCCTGCTGGGGGTCATGGGCATGAGCGAACTCGTTGGCTAATCCGTGTCTAAGCCTTTCGCCGCGCCTGCCTCGGGCCGCGGCATGCATTCTGGGGAGTGGAGAGAAGAATGAACCTTTCGCGTAAACACATGTCGGGGATGACCCTGATCGAAATCCTGGTCGTCCTCGTGCTGATCGGCATCGTGCTCGGCATCGTCGGCGGCAACTTCATCGGCCGCGGCGAGAAGGCCAAGGCCGACGCCGCGAAGATCGAGATCGGCCAGATCGGCCAGTCGCTCGACCTGTTCAAGCTCGAAGTAGGCCGGTACCCGTCGTCGCAGGAGGGTCTGCAGGCGCTCGTCAGCGCGCCGGCGGGTGTTGCCAACTGGAACGGCCCGTACTGGAAGAAGTCGACGCTGCCGAAGGACCCGTGGGGCAACGAGTACAAGTACAGCTCGCCGGGCCAGAGCGGCGCGTACGACATCCTCTCGTTCGGCGCCGACGGCAAGGAAGGCGGCGAAGGCGCGAACAAGGACATCTCGAGCACACAGTAGGAATCGAGATGCGTCGACACGTCCCCGGAACGACATCGCACGCGCGCGGCGTATCGCTGCTCGAGCTTCTCGTCGTTCTCGCGATCATGGCGCTGATCGCAGCCCTCGTGCTGCCGACGTTCGGCGCCGGCGTGTCGTCGAGCGAACTGCGCTCGTCGGCGCGCCAGCTCGCGGCGGGACTGCGCGCGGCGCGCAGTGAAGCGGTGTCGCAGCGGCGCGAGACGTTCCTCGTGCTCGATCTCGAAGGCCGGCGCTTCAAGGTCGACCGCGACCCGCGCGAGCATGCGCTGCCGCCGCGCATCGACATGAAGCTGTTCACCGCGCAACGCGACATCGTGGACGCGAAGACCGGCGCGATCCGCTTCTTCCCGGACGGCGGCAGCAACGGCGGACGCATCACCGTCGCCTCCGGCGAGCGCAAGTTCGACGTCGACGTCGATTGGCTGACCGGCCGCGTGGCGATTCTCGAATGACTAGCGGACGACCCCCACGCTTGCGAATGTTGCCGCGGCCCCGCCCCCGCGGATTCTCGCTCCTCGAAGTGCTGGTGGCATTCGTCATTGTCGCGCTCGTCGGAACGGCGCTGTTCGGACTGTTCGGCGGCGCGCTCAACAACGCATCGGCCGCCGACGAATGGAGCCGCGCGCTGCTGCTCGCCGAAACACGCCTCGCGGTCGCCGCCAACGCATCGCCGCTGCGCGAAGCCACCGATCAGGGCACCGAGACGGACACGGTGCTGCGCTGGCAGACGAGGGTCGAGCCGTACGCCACACCGGACACGCCGCCCGAATTGGAGCGTGCGAGCGAAACGACGCCGACGCGCGTCTACCGTGTCACCGCCGAAGTGCGCTTTCCCTCCGACACGGGCAAGGAGCGCGTCGTGTCGCTGTCGACGCTGCGGCTCGCCGCGAGGAATCCGCTGTGAGCCGCAGGCGACGGCATCCTCACCTGGAGCGGGGCTTCACGCTCGTCGAGCTGACGATCGCGCTCGTATTGCTCGCGCTCCTCGCCGCCGTGCTGTTCGGCTCGCTCAATCTCGCCGGAACGACCCTCGACCGCGGCGAGGCGAAAGTCGACGCGACGTCCGGCATGCGGCTCGCGCAGGCGTTCCTGCGGACGAATCTCGAAGAGCAGCATCCGCTGCGCATGCGCAGGATCGCCGAGTTCCCGCTCCTGTTCGCCGGCGAGCGCGAGGAGATTCGCTACACCGCGGCGCTGCCGGCGCGCGTCATCGGCGGCGGCATGTGGCTCTACCGGCTCTCCGTGAACACCGGCGACGCTCGCTCGCCTCTCGTGCTGGAACGTGCGCTGCCCGATCTCAACGACACGAAGATGCCTGAGTTCCGCGACGCCGAGCGCTCGGTTCTTGCGCAGGACATCGCCGAGTTGCGCATCGGCTACTTCGGCCGCGATGTCGACGCCAACGACGCGAACGAGCCGACGTGGCGCGATCGCTGGGACGATGCGCAGCGGCTGCCGTTGCTGATCCGCATAGACGTCGTGCCGAAGCGCGGCCCCCGATGGCCCACGCTGATCGTCGCGCCGCGCGAGAGCCCGGAGGCCGGGTGCCGGGCATGGGACGGCGCGCGCCTGCGCTGCGCGACGCTGTGACGATGCTCGTCGCGGCGAAGGCCCGCATGGTGCGCCGGCCGCCGGCCGCGCAGCGCGGCATCGCGCTGGTGATGGCGCTCTGGCTCACTGTGCTCCTGACGGTGATTGCGAGCGGCTTTGCATTCTCGATGCGCAACGAGGCGATCGCCGCGCGCAACGCGATCTCGCTTGCCCAGGCGCGCGCGATGGCCGACGGCGCCGTCGAGCGGACGCTCTACGAGCTGTCGCGGCCGCGCCTTCCCGACGCGTGGGCGCCGGACGGGCGCCAGCATGCGTGGACGGACAACGGCGTGCAGATCCGCGTCACCGCCGTCGACGAAACGTCGAAGATCGACCTCAACTCCGCCAACGAGGTGTTGCTGAAGGGACTGATGATGCAGGTCGGCGAGCTCGACGTGGACGCGGCGGCGCGCATCGTCGACGCGATCCTCGACTGGCGCGACCCCGACGACCTGCGCCGCCCGAACGGCGCGGAGCAGGCCGACTACCTTGCCGCGAACCTCAAGTCCGGGCCGGGCAACGCGCCGTTCGTGTCGGTCGGCGAGTTCGGCCGCGTGCTGGGCGTCACGCCGGAGCTTCTGGAACGCGTGTCGCGCAGCCTCACGGTCTATTCGCGGCAGGCGGGGATCAACCCCGCGACGGCATCACGCGGCGTGCTGCTGGCGCTGCCGAATGCGACGGCGGAAGCGGTCGACAGCTACATCGCGGCGCGCATGGATGCGCTCGAGGCACGCCTGGCGGTGCCCGTCTTCCCGCCGGCGCAGGGCTTTGGCGTCGGCGCAGTCGCGGTGTGGCGGATCCGCGCCGAAACCTTGCTGCCCGATGGTGTAACCTTCATCCGCGAAGCGGTGGTGCGTCCGGTCGCGGACGCGCGGCGTCCGCTGATCGTGCTCGCCTGGCAAGACGGCGCCCGCGCCTCCGCGGCGCCGGCGTCGTCGGACGCGGCCTCCACTTCCAACGCCGAC
The DNA here is from genome assembly GCA_963851465.1 of uncultured beta proteobacterium. Taxonomy (GTDB): domain Bacteria; phylum Pseudomonadota; class Gammaproteobacteria; order Burkholderiales; family Casimicrobiaceae; genus VBCG01. The sequence continues at coordinate 457,449 of CAWKPJ010000001.1, read as the reverse complement.
ACTCATGCCCGCTGATCGCGAACTCGCCATGCCCGGTGCCGGTAGCGCGAGCCGCGACCTCGCGCGCCGGCTCGGGGTCGCCGGATTCTGGCGCTGGTGGAGGCGCATGCTCGCCTCGCTCGTCCCGGCCGGCCCGCGCACGGCGCTCGAGCGGCGACGGATGCGTCCGGTGATTGCATTCGACGGCGATCACGCGTCGGTCTGGCAGGCGCAGGGCAGCGACGGCCGCATCGAATTGGTCGAGATCGCGCGCGTCGCGCTCGGCGGCGACGCCGGCGCCGTGTCGTCCGAGGGCCGGAACGCGCTCGCGCGGCTGCCGCATCGCGCTGCGCCGGTGAAGGTCGCGGTCGCGCTTGCGCCGCGCACCATCCTGCGCAAGTCGCTCGTGCTGCCCGCCGCCCTCGAGCAGGATCTGCGGCAGGCGCTCGCCTACGATCTCGACCGGCACACGCCGTTCAAGCCCGACGAGCTGTACTTCGACGCGCAAGTGGTCGAACGCGATCCTGCGCGCGGTCAGATTCGCGTCGAGCTTGCGACCGCGCGCCGCGCGCAGGTGGACGCGGCGGTCGCGCACGCGCAGGCGTGGGGCGCGAAGGTCGTTGCCGTGACGCCGGCGATCCCGCCCGCGCTCGCCAATTCCGAGCTCAATCTGCTGCCGCCGGAAATGCGCAACGGCACGCGATTCGCGAAGCGCTGGCAGTTCTGGCTGCCGATCGCGCTGCTCATGGCGATCGCGCTTGTCGCGGTCGTGCTGCCGGTGTGGCAGAAGCGCGAATACGCGATCGCGTTGAACGGGCTCGCCGCGCAATCGATGCAACAGGCGGCGGTGTCGGAGTCGCTGCGCGCGCAGCTCGAGCGGCAGGTCGGCGATTACAACTTCGCGCTGGAGCGCAAGTACGCGTATCCGGGCGCCGTGCGCGTTCTCGAGGACGTGACGAGGATCCTTCCTGACGACACGTGGCTGACGCAGCTCGAGATCAAGACGTCCGCGCGGGGCAAGGACGCGCAGCGCGACGTGGCGCTGCGCGGCGAATCGGCGAACGCCGGGCGGCTCGTGACGCTGCTCGAAGACTCGAAGCTGTTCACGCAGGCGGCCCCGCGCTCGCCCACGACCAAGATCCAGCCCGGGCCTGGCGAGATCTTCGACGTCGGCGCGCAGCTGAAGCCGCTGCCACCGCCCCCGCCGATCGCGCTCGTGGCCGCCGATACCGCGGCGAAGGCGACGCCGCCGAACGGCGCGGCGCCGGGCGGTGCGTCGCCGCCGGTCGTCTACCGCTTCGCCGCCGGTACGCCCCCGCGCCGGCGCCGCCGCCCGCCGCGCACGCCGCCCGCCGCGCCGCCGCCGCCGCGCGCCGACCCGCGTCGCGCGCTGCCGCCGCGCGCCACCGCCACCCGCCGCATCGCCGGCGGCGAACGCGCCGCCGCCCGATGCGACGCCGCCGACCAGCCCGCCGCCGGACCCGGCTGCGCCCACGAATCCGGCCGCGCCCGCATCCCCGAACGGGGCTGACGGCGCGACGCTCCAGTTGACGCCGCAGAAGGGTGCCAGAACGTGACGCCGGCCTTCGCCGCACGGATGTCACCCGCGCAGCAACGCGCCACCGCGCTCGCGATCCTCGTCGGGTTCGTGGTCCTGGCGCTGGCCGTGCTCCTGTTGCCGGTGCTCATGCTGCACAAGCACTACGACGAGGCCATCGCCGACACCACCAACCGCGTCGATCGCATGCGCCGGGTTGCCGCGCAGGCGCCCGAGCTGCGGCGCGCGCTCGATGCAATGAAAGCGCGCGACGGGCGCCGCTTTTTCCTGAAGAACACCGCGCCGAATCTTGCGGGTGCGGAGCTGCAGGAGCTGGTCAAGGCGGCGGTCGAGAGCAACGGCGGGCGGATCACGACGAGCCAGAACACCTCGGCGCGCGATGACGGGCGCTTCAAGCAGATCGGCGTCAACGTGCAGTTCTTCGCGACGACGCCCGCGCTGCAGAGGGTCCTTGCGGCGCTCGAGTCGCAACAGCCGTACACCGTCGTCGACAACCTCACCGTGCGTCCGCTCAACGCGTTTCGCGGCTTCAAGCCGGCGGCCGGTGCGGAGCCCGAAGTCAACGTGCAGCTCGACGTCGTTGCGTTCGCCTATGCCGAGCCGGCCAAGCCCGCCCCGGCACCGGCACCCGGCGCCGCGCCCGCGAAGTCATAGCATCGAAGGAGGCCTTGATGAGTGCCATCGATTCGCGCATTCGCAACTGGCTGGTCTGGGCGATGCCATTCGCCGTCATCGCCGTATTCATTGGGTGGGAGACCGACTGGGGGCGTGCGCTGACGCTCGTGCCGGCGCTCGAGGCTCCCGTCGTCCCGAAGCCGGTGAATGTCGCGCTGTTGCCGGAGTACAAGGTCGACGGCGGCATCGACGGCAACCGCGAAACGATCGCGCGCACGCTCTTCAATCCGACGCGCCGTCCCGCGCCGCCGCTGGCCGCCGCGTCCGCGAAGTCGTCGTTGCAAAGAGGCCAGTTCGTGCTGACCGGCACGACGGTCGTCGACCAGAAGGCAACGGCCTTCCTGCGCGAGGTGAGCGGCGGACGTTCCCGCCGCGTGCAGCAGGGCGAAACCGTCAACGGCATGCTCGTTGCCGAGGTGCGCGCGGATCGCGTGCGGCTCACGCTGGACGGCGACGCCGAGGAACTGACGCTCAAGGTCGCGACGGGACCGCGCGTGACGGTCCAGCCCGTCGTGACGCCGGTTCCGGGACAGCCAGGACAGCCGGACACCCGGACAGCCGGTCCCGGGCCAGCCGGTGCAGCCGGGTCAGACGGCACAGCCCCGGCAGGCCGGAGTGCCCGGCGGCGCCGTGGCGGGCTCGGCAGTGCCGGTGTCGCCGCAGCCGACAACGGGCGCGCAGGCCGCGGGCGTGGTGGATGCCGCTGATGTGCTCGCCAATCGCCGGCGCGCGGCGCGCGGTGGCGCCAATCCGGCGCCGCGCCCCCAAACGAACTGATTGAAACAACGCACCACGCGCACGCGCAATTGACGGACACACATCCGCCATGTCTCCCCTATAACCGATACCCTTGGGATAATCGCGCCCGTTCATCCCCGGCGCCGCGAAAACAACAATGACCTCCATCCCCTTTACCCGCGGAATCCTCGTTTGCGCGATTTCGCTCGCACTCGCCGCATGCGCGACGAACGTGCCTCCGCCGGATCCGCGCCCGCTGCCCAGGAACACGGGAGCGCTTTCGCCAGCGCTCGCCGAAGCGGCCGCACGCGCCAACAGTCCGACTGACGACCGTTCGCGAATCTACAAGGGCACGGGCGTGGTCGTGAAAGGCCAGGAGCCGGGCGGGGCACTTCCCAATGCGACAGGAGTGCAAGGCGTCGCTGGCGGTGCAGTCGTGCTGAACTTCGAAGCGGCGGAGTTGCGCGACGTCATCCGCAACATCCTGGGCGACATCCTCAACGTGAGCTACACGATCGATCCGGCCGTGGGCGGGCAGGTCACCATCCGCACCAGCGCCGGCATCGCGCGCGAGGCGCTGCCGGCGACGCTCGAGATGCTGTTGCGGATGAACGGCGCGACGATGGTCCGCGAGGACGGCATCTTCAAGATCATCCCCCAGGCCGCCGCGATCCGCGGCAATGTCTCGCCGCAGCTCGGCAATTCGCAGCGCGCCCTCCCGCAGGGCTTTTCGGTGCAGGTCATTCCGCTTCGGTATGTCGGTGCGCGGGAGATGTTGCGCATCCTCGAGCCGTTCGCCAAGGACGCGAGCGCGATCCGTGCCGACGATCTGCGGAACCTGGTGATCCTCGCGGGCACCGAGACCGAGCTCCGGCACCTGATGAATACGGTGACGATGTTCGACATCGATTGGATGTCGGGCATGTCCGCCGGTGTCTTCACACTGCAGAACTCGGACGTCAAGACGGTCGTGCAGGAGCTCGACAAGGTGCTGGGCGATCGCAACCTGAGCCCGCTCACCGGCATCATTCGCATCATCCCGATCGAGCGGATGAACGCGCTGCTCGTGATCTCGCCGAACCCGGTCTACGTCGAAGAGGCGAAGAAGTGGATCGAGCGCCTGGACGGCAGCGGGGGCGGCGAGGGCGCGCGCTTCTACGTCTACAACCTGCAGAATCAGCGCGCGGAGCGCATCGCGCCCCTGCTTCAGCAGGCGCTGACGGGACGGGTGACGCAGCAGACGACTTCGACGACGCCCACGCTCGCACCCGGAACGCCCGCAGGAACGATCGTCAACCCGCCAACGTTCGCGGCAACGCCGAGCCAGCCGGTGCCGGCGCCCGAAACGCCGCGACCCGTCACGCCGACGCGCCCTGGCGCGCCCGGCGACGGCGTCGGCATCGCCCGCAACGTGCAGGTGGTTGCCGACAAGGACCAGAACACGCTGCTCCTGGTCGCGACGCCCTCGGAGTTTTCGCTGGTCGACCAGGCGCTCAAGAAGCTCGACGTGCAATCACGCCAGGTGATGATCGAAGTGACGATCGCCGAGGTGACGCTGAACGACAGCCTGACCTTCGGCGTCGAGTGGCTGTTCAAGGGCGGCGCGCCCTCCGGACGCGGCAGCGGCGGCTTCTTCGCCCCCGGCGGTACGCCCGCGTTCAACCCGGCGGTGCCTGTCGCGAGCGCGGTGGCCGCAGTTGGTCTGGGCATCGCGCAGGGCTTTTCGTACATCATCAACAACGCGAACTTCCCCGGCGGCATCCAGGCGGTCCTGAACCTGCTCGACCAGTACGGCAACACGCGCGTCATCGCCAATCCGCACCTCGCCGCGCTCGACAACCAGAAGGCCACGATCAAGTCGGGCGACCGCATTCCGATCAACCAGCAGACATTCGTGGGCACCACGGCCGGTACGAGCAACGCGGTGACGACCACGTCGCAGTACATCGACACCGGCGTCCTGATGCAGGTCATACCGCACATCAACGCGGGCGGTCTCGTCACGCTCGACGTGCAGGCCGAGGTCAGCATTCCCGGCACGCCCGCCACCGCCGACGCCGCGCCGCCGATCGCGACGCGCTCGGTGCAGACGATCATCGCCGTGCCGTCGGGACGCACGATGGTCATGGGCGGCCTCATCTCGACCACCAAGCAGAACACCACCGACGGCCTGCCGCTCCTCGATCGCATTCCCGTCATCGGCGGCCTCTTCGGCAGGCAGGTGCTGAAGGACAACCGCACCGAGCTCGTGCTGTTCATCACCCCGCGCGTCGTCGACAACGAGGTCGACTACGACGGCGTGATGAACGACCTGCGCCGCAGGATGGAAGGGCTCGACCGGCTCTTCCCGGCCACCCCGGAATGGCCCAAGTCGCCGCCCACGCCGTCGGAGAAGGTCGAGCGGTTCTTCGCTCCGCGCGCCGACCCTTGGCCCCGTCCCATCCCGCCCGCGGTCCTCAACCCGCAATAGAGTTTGCGAAAGCGCGGTCGCGACACCCCGGCGAAATCGTCGCCGGGGGTGTCGGCGTTCATTCCCCCTGCGCCGATACCCGTTCAGCGAATAAAGTGTCGGGAAAGCCCGACAAATCGGCGTTTTTCGCTTGTGGCGGCCCTGCAACAATCAAGTCGTGCGCGGAAGTAGCTTTCCATCGAATATTGACGCAGCCACTCGATAACGCTACGCTTCGCCAATATAACTTGGGGCTCGGCCAGCGGAGATGGGACGTAGTTGTTTAGCCGCTGCTCCATAGGGAATTCGCCGGGGTAACAGGACGTTTTAGGCTCTTCTGGATGTTTTGAAATGAGAACTGTCGCCAAACGACGACAGTTGGCAGGGTGGGGGGGTATAGGGCTGGTAGTCGCGCTGTTGGCTGCCTGTGCGACGACCACCGGCCAATTGTTGTCACCGAACAATCGCCTCCGGAGGTGAAGAAGGAGGTCGTGACGGCGCGGGCGAATGCGCGCTGGCAGGCGCTCCTGCGCGGCGACCTCACGGCGGCATACGAGTACCTGAGCCCCGGCTCCAAGGCTGCGATGTCGCTCGACTTTTACAAGGGCAAGCACAAGACAGGCATGTATCGTGCCGCAACGATTGAATCGGTCGAGTGCGAGGCCGATGTCTGCACGGTGAATATCAACGTGACCTACGATTACAAGACCACGAAGGGGATCGTTACGCCGCTGTCCGAAAGGTGGGTGATATCGGACGGTCGGGCTTGGTATGTGGAACGAGGCTAGGGGCGGGCGTTGCAAAAAGCCCACAACTGGGCGCGCCATGACATCGGACTGTTTGTGGCAGGGTTGAAAATGTAATAAGATTCATATGTTGTTGGTTCGAATACTGATCGCGTTAAACGGCAACTCAAAGGAGTAATCGCCAAAATGGATATGTTCAATAAGAAGTCGCTGTACGCCGCGCTGGCCGGAATGGGCGCGCTGGGTGTTGTCGGTGCTGCCCAGGCGGTCAACCTGAATCCGGATGGACTTGGCCAGGTCCTTATCTACCCGTACTACACGGTTCGTAACGTCCTCCCCAGCGTCCCTGGTATACCGGGCCCTTGCACAGGTGCCGAGTGTACCGACATCACCGCGCCGTTCAACTCGCTGCTGTCGGTTGTCAACTCGACGGCATCGGCGAAGGCGGTCAAGGTTCGCTTCCTCGAAGGCCGGAACAGCCGTGAAGTCCTCGACTTCAACTTGTATCTGTCGGCGAAGGACGTCTGGGGTGCGGCGCTTGTCCCGAATGCCGCCGGCGGCGCGACGATGCTCGTGACCGACAGGTCCTGCACGCTGCCGAGAATCCCGGCGGTGGGCGTGCCGTTCAGAGCCTTGGCCTACGCCAGCGACGGCGCGGGCTCGTCGCTCGACCGTACGAAGGAAGGCTACATCGAAATCATCGAAATGGCGACGTACGAAGACGCGTCGACCACGGCGAAGAACATCACGCACAAGAGTGGTGTTCCGAACAATTGCGCCGCCCAGACGGACGCGCTCGGTGCTTCCGAAGCGCAGCCGCCCACCGGCGGGTTGTTCGGCGGCGTGACGCTGATCAACGTGCTCGAAGGCTCCGCATACTCGGCCGACGCCGTTGCGCTGGACAACTACTCGATTTCACCGCTGTACACCGGCGCCGGCCTTGATACGCCGAACCTGGAGAACGCCTCGCCGCCGATCAGCGTGGTCGTGTCGGACGGCGTGGTCTACGAGTCCACATGGACTGGTGGTACCGCGGATCCGGTCAGCGCAGTCCTGATGCACGACACGATCATGAACGAGTACGTGCTCGACCTCGAGACGTTGTCGGCAACGGACTGGGTCGTGACGATGCCGACGAAGCGGTACTACGTGGCCAACGGCACGGGAGCCGCCAGCAAGCTGTTCCAGCGCAACTTCAACAAGACCGCGGGCGCGTGCGACGACGTCTCGCTGCAGATCTACGATCGTGAAGAGCAAACCATCGTTCGCGGACCTCGACTTCTCGCCGCTGCCTGAGCAGGGGAGCACCTGCCTGCCTTGGGAAGCGAACGTCATCTCGTTCGGAAGAAGGTCCGTGTTCCGTTCGCAGAACGGGGTGAACGTCGATCCGCCCGTCGGATTCCAGAATGGATGGATGCAACTCGGATTCCAGCCGTCGACGGTACTCGACCCGGTTCACACGCTCGTCAACACAAATACGGCCAGCGCTCCGCTGGGACAACCGTTCAGCTCGGGCGGCACGGCGACTTACGTCGGTCTGCCGGTCATCGGGTTCGCGGCGCAGTCGTTCTTCAACGGAACGCTTACCGTGGAGAACAAGCTGGTTCAGTCGACCTACGGTGGCAATTTCGTCCAGAAGGGCACCCGCCTGATCGTGACGGAAGCGCCGATCGAGTGACGGTCGCTGTGCGGCTGTTGTAGTGACGCAGGGCGGGACCTCGGTCCCGCCCTGTATTCTGTCGAGCGCCGGAAGAGCGCGGGCGAATCGCATCGAGTGCGGTCGCCGATCGTGAAGTCACCAATGATTTCAAAGCCGTTTTTGCCGTCGCCTCTCGGCGTCGACACTGGGTGGATGGTGGGTAGGGAGGATTGGTTGTCGTTGTGTCCCAGTTGGCGCAGGCCTTGCTCTGTGTCTCGCCAGGGCCAATGAAATTTGAGAGGCGAATTACCATGAAGAATCGACGTTACAAGCGGGCGCTGATCGCAGCCGCCATGTCATCCGCGTGCGTGGTGGCGGTTCCCGCCGGGCACGGCGCGACGATCACGCTACCGGCGAACTGCAGCTTCGGGACTCCGGACGGGAACGGGAATATCACCGTCTACCTGCGGCACCACGCCAACCCCCACGCCGACGCCGACGCCAACGCCAACACCGACGCCAACACCGACGCCGACTCCCACGCCGACACCGACCGGAACCATCTCCTGCGGCACCACTACGCGGGTGGTGGATGTTCCGTGGCCGTCCTCCGGCTATACGCGCGTCCAAACTTCCACCTTCTCGGGAGGCGATGTAACGGTGTTTCGAATCACGGTGCCGGCAAACGCAGCGATCAGCAATACGCTACGGCCGGTTCAGCGGCATCTATACAGCAAACGCGGAGCAGCCGAAGCGTGAGGCCGCGCTTTCCACGCAGCCTTGCGATTTCTCGAGCTCCTTGGCGGTCGGCGCGTACACCACCTCCAGCAACACTGTTTACATGCCTTTCCGGGTGGGAAGCGGAGACGGTTACTACCCCGGTCTGACGCCGGGCGCCACGTATTACCTGAGCGTCAAGAATCTGACCTGTGCAGCGGGCTCCAACTGCAACATGTACATGGACTTGTACAAGCCCAACTAGTACGCCCGGTCGTTCGGACGGGGCATCGCCAGACGATGCCCCGATCGACCGATCCCGACCACCAAGAAACTCAGGACGCCCGCGAAGCGGGCGTCCTGCTTTTCGAGTTTCGCTCGAGCCAACAGGCGTCGGAGGTCATCCCCGATACGCCATCGGGCCCTTTCCGCGCTCGCGGAACCACTTGGTGATGATGACCTTGTGCCCCGCGCTCACCGGCAATCCCGCGTGCAGGGTGTCCGGATTGACGGTTCCGTCGGCCCGCAGGTTGTTCCAGGCGAGCGCCGTGCCTTTGACCGGAGAGAACGAGCGATCGAGCGCTACGAAATGCGTGGCGCCGCCGCCTTCGACTTCGTTGAGGTACACCATGAAAGTCCAGGTCCGGTTGCCCTTCGCGCCGCCGTGCTGCGCGTATTCGTCGGTCCCCGGCTCGAAGTAGTCGGTGTGGGGCTTGAACTCATGTCCGACGTCGTAGCGCTGGGCTTGAATGCCCTCGGAGTATGCCGGACTGATTCCGAGCGCGCGCGCGATCTTGACGTCGATCCTGGAAACGATGGGGCTGTGGACGAGCGAAAGATCGCTGGTCCGGCTGGTACGGAAGTACTTGTCGTCCGACGGAAGCGTGATCGTGGACGGGCGCAAATGCTGGTCGATGAGAGCGACGAGCTCGTCGCATTCACCATCAGACATGAAGCCGGCGAGGACGTACAGCTGAACCTTGGCGGTCTCCACGCGCATGGCGCCGCTTCCGGGCTGCGCCAACCGCGGACTCGCGATGGTCGCCAGGTCCACCGGCGCCGGCGCGCGTCGCTCCGCCGCGTGAACGAGGGGCGAGTGCTCGGGAAAGTGCGGCCCCATCGCAGCTTCGTATCGACCGGATGTCGAATGCGTTGCGCAACAGGATGCCCAGCAACTCCTCGGTATTGCAGCCGCGGGCGATGTTCTCGCCCAGCCACGCCGACCATTGCGCATCCAGTCTCTTCGTACTCATCGCTCAGCCGCTGCCCGCGCCCGGGGCTCGGCAACGCGGTAAGGCATAATACAAGCTTCCCGATTCAAGATTTTACCCATGCCGCACTGCCAGTTCAGCCACAGGATTTCGCTCGGTATCTGCCTGCTGGCGCTATCGTTGTCGGCGGTGGTCGGCGACCTTGCCCGAGAACGTCCTGCTCAAGAACCGATGGGTCGAGATCACGCGTGCGGACTTCGACGATGCCATCGCGCGGATGCCCGCGAACATTCGCGCCGACTACGCCACCAGCGCCAAGCGCGTCGAAAGCCTGCTGAACCAGCTGCTTGTCAGCAAGACGCTTGCCACGCAGGCGCGCAGTCACGGCATCGCCGGCGAACCCGGCCTTGCCGCAGCGGAACCGACACTGGCGCTTGCGGCGGCCGAGCTCAAGCGAGTCGAGAAGCAGGCGAGCGAGGAGTTCGACGCGAAGAAAGCCGAATTCGAAGTGCGGGCGCGCGAAATGTACGGGCTGGATCGCGAAAGATATCGCGAGCCGGAAGCGGTGCGCATTTCCGCCATCACGATCGGGATGAAGAACCGCGGCGAAGAGGCGGCGCTCGCCCGGGCGAAGGAGGCGCGCGCGCGCATCGCGGCAGGCGAGGATTTTGGCGCCATCGCGCGGGAATACTCGGACAATCGGATAACGCGCGACCAGGGCGGGCAGCTTCCGTTGCTCACGGCGAAAGAGCTCGAGGCCAACTACGCGAAGGGCGTTTTTGCCCTGACCCGCCAGGGTGAGATCTCCGAGCCGATCAAGGGCAAGGCGGCGTATCACGTCGTCCGCCTCGACGAGCGGCGTCCGGCCAGGGTACTGCCGTTCGAGGAAGTGCGTGACCGGATTCTCCAGGACATGCGTCAAAAGCACGTCGACGCACAACGGGAGGTCCGGCTGCGTTCGATCATTGCCGATCCCGATCTGCAGGTCAACCAGCCGGTGGTCAACGCGCTGGTCAAGTCGGTCGAACCGATACCAAGTACGCGGGTGCCCAAGTCCGACGCGCCGGGCTCTCCGACGCAAAGCCCGGTGCCATCGCCTGCGCGCTAGTCGGCCCGGCGCGGCGTGACATCGAGCACTCGGGGACCGATCGGCATGCCACTCGCGGCCGATCGCGCAGATGCCGAGGCCGCGCTGAAGCGGGCGTTCACGCTCGTCGCCGCGGGCGACGTCGCGGGCGCGAAACTCGCCTGCGCGGAAGTGATCGCCTCCGGTGATGCGCGCGAAGTGGCGCGCGCGCATGTAGTCCTGTCCCGGTGCGCGGAACGCACCGGCGACCCTGTGTCAGCGCGACTTCATGTCGAGTCCGCCCTGCGCATCCATCCGGACGACGCGACCGTTCAATATGCGTGGGCGTTGGCCCAGGAGCGCGCGGGCAATGCAGAAGCCGCGATCGTGAGTCTCGAGCGCGCGGTAACGCTCCAGACCGCATTTCCTGCGGCGCTTCATCGACTCGGTATCCTGTTGGCCGAATCAGGGGACGCGCTGCGGGCGTTAGGCGCCTTCGAGCGCGTCGTCGCGCTGGAACCGGCCAACGCCCGCGCATTCAACAACCTCGGCAACGCGTTGCGGACGCTCGGTCGAGCGGACGAGGCGCGCAATGCCTTCGAGCGCGCAGTCGCACTGCGCCCCGACTACGAGCTCGCCGTCGCCAATCTCGCCGTCAGCTGGCGCGATGCCGGCGACGAGGATCGCGCGGAGCGCCTGCTGCGCGCAGCACTGTCACGTCCGTCCGACAAGCCGCCTTTGCGCGCGCTGGTCGTCGCCCTGGCCGGCCTGCTGCGCGAACGCGGAGAGCTGGACGAGGCGGAAGCGCTGTACCGCCGCGCGATCGAACTGGCGCCGGAGCAATCCGCCGGCGAGTGGTTCAACCTGGGCCGCGTGCACGCGGAGCGCGACGAGGAGACGCTTGCGCATGCCGCCTATCTGCGGTCGCACGCGGTCGATCCATCCGACCTCCGCGCCGTACTGGCGTCGCGCTTGTCGTTGCCGATGATCTACGACGACGCGCAGCATCTGGAACGCGCGCGAGCGGCCCACGGCAACGCGCTCGAACAATTGAACGACGACGTCGAAGGTCTCGTCAGTGGCCTCACGGGCGAACAATTGCTGGACGGCTTGCGGTGGACCAACTTCTTCCTCGCCTACCAGGGCCGCAACGACCGGGCGCTTCAGGCTTCCTACGGCGCCTTCGCGGCGCGCGCACTCGAATTGCGCGCGCCGCGGTGGCGTGCTCCACTCGAGACGCGACCGTCGCACGACCGTCGACTGCGCGTCGGATTCGCGTCCGCGTTCTTTCACGTCGGTACCGCGGGACGGTACTTCCGCAGTTGGATCACGGACCTCGATCGCGAGCGATTCGAGGTCTTCGTCTACCACCTGCACCCGGGAATGGACGAGGTCGCGGCCGAGATCCGGGCGCGTGCAGACCGGTTCGTCGAGTTCGGCGGGACGCGTACTCGGCCCTCGTCGGTCGCGCCGGTCATTCGGGGCGACGAGCTCGACGTCCTCGTCTATCCCGAGCTCGGGATGGATCACGCGACTTTTGCGCTGGCGGCGCTGCGCCTGGCACCCCGTCAGCTTGCGGGCTGGGGCCATCCGGTGACCACGGGCCACGCGACGATCGACGGGTTCGTCAGCTGCGAAGCGATGGAACCCGCCGATGGCCGCAGCCACTACACAGAGCGGCTGCTCACGCTGCCCGGCATCGGCACGCGCTATCGCCCGCTCGCGCTTCCGGAGGCCACGACTCGATCGCGGCTGAATCTCCCCGAGAACAGGCCACTGTTCCTGTGCCCTCAATCGCTGTTCAAGATCCATCCCGACAACGACGACCTGTTCGCGGCCGTGCTATCGGCGAACCCCGATGCTGCGCTCGTCATCTTCGACGGCAGGAATTCGAGCGTCACCGCGCGATTCACCCGGCGTATCGCCGCGGCGTTCGAACGCCGGCGGATATCGCTGGAGCGCCAGCTCATCGTGCTCCCCGCGCTGCCCCACACGGACTATCTGAGGATCAACCTCGCGTGCGACGCCATGCTGGATACGCTGCATTGGTCCGGTGGCAACACGAGCCTCGACGCGCTCGCCTGCGGCCTGCCGATCGTCACGATGGAAGGCGAGTTCATGCGGGGCCGGCAAAGCGCGGCCATGCTGAGACGCGCGGGGGTGCCCGAGCTCGTCGCCGCCGATGCGGGCGAGTACGTCCAGCGGGCGTCCCGGCTCGTGCAGGAGCGTGAGTGGCGAATGCATCTTTCTGCGCGCATCGCGCAGGGACGCGAGAGCCTGTTCGACGACCAGCAGCCCGTTCGAGCGTTCGCGAACCTGCTGCTCGACGCGCATTGAGCGCACGACGTGGCTCCTTCCATTCCCGCCGAGGCAGCACGCGCAGCCAATGTCGCGAGCCTGCGCAATCGCGCACTGTTCCGCAACTTCTTCCTGCGCGAGCTCAACACGCGGTATCTGGGCAGCGTGTCGGGTCTGCTGTGGGCGCTGGTGCATCCGCTGGCACTGCTGGGTGTCTATCATTTCGTCTTCACCACGGTCTTTCGCGCCACCGGATTCGCCGGGCAGAGCTTCCTCGCCTTTGTCGCCGTCGCGCTATGGCCCTGGCTCGCCGCGCAGGAGGGGCTGCAGCGCGGCACCGTGAGTCTCGGCGGATACGCCGGTCTGATCCGGAAAGTCGCGTTTCCGCACGAGATCGTGGTCTACGCGTCGGTCGCGGCGACGCTTGCGCTGCAGTTCGTCGGCTACCTCGCCGTGCTGCTGGTGCTTCGGCTCGCCGGCGAGCCCATTCATCTCGAAGGGCTCGTGATCGCGGTTCCCCTCTGGTGCATCCTTGCCGTCGGCGTCACGGGCCTGGCGCTGTTGCTAGCGGCATTGCAGGTCTTCATTCGGGACGTCGAGCACGTGCTGATGCCCGTGCTGATGATCCTGATGTACCTCACGCCGATCCTCTACCCGTTGACGCTCGTTCCCGAGAGCCTGCGTCCGTGGGTGGCCGCCAATCCCTTCGGCTGGCTGGTCGGCAGGCTGCGCGACGCGCTGCTCGACGGGCAGCTCGCGTTCCGGTGGACCGACGCCGTCGCGGCCGTCGTTGCGCTTGCAGTATTCTTTGCGGGTCTCGCGGTCTTTCGCAGATTGTCGCCGCACTTCGAGGACTTTGTCGGATGATTCGCGATGGATGCCTGCTCCGGCTCGAGAATGTCGGCAAGGACTACGCGAAGGTCGAATCGCGCGGCGGCCGGCTGCGCCTGGTCGCCGACCTCCTGCGCGGCCACGGCGCGCGCAATGCGTTCACCGCGCTCGACGGAGTCTCGCTCGAGATGAGTCGCGGCGAATCGCTCGGCGTGGTCGGCGAGAACGGCGCGGGCAAATCGACGCTGCTCAAGATGATCGCGGGTGTGGTGCAGCCGACGCGTGGCGTCGTCGAGGTCAACGGGCGCGTGGGCGCGTTGCTCGAGCTCGGATCGGGCTTTCATCCGGAGTACACCGGGCTTGCCAACATCGACCTGGCCGCGGCGTTGCTCGGGCTCACGCCCGCGGAGATCGACGCGAAGCGCGAGGACATCGTCGCCTTCGCGGATCTTGGCACGCACATCGGCGATCCGATCAAGAACTATTCGTCCGGCATGATCGTGCGCCTCGGCTTTGCCGTCGCCACGTCCCTCACGCCCGACATCCTGATCACGGACGAGGTGCTGGCCGTCGGCGACGAGTCGTTCCAGAAGAAATGCATCGCGTGGATGGAGCGCTTCCTCGCCGATGGCGGCACGCTCGTCCTGTGCTCGCACGGCATGTATCACGTACAGAAACTCTGTCGCAACGCGTTGTGGCTGAAGGACGGGCGCGTCGCGCGCTACGGATCGGCGGCCGACGTCACGCAGGCCTATCTGGCCTATCACGAACAGAAGAGCGCGGCGGCCAAGGCGCCGACCACGCCGCGCGAGGCCGCCGCGGGCGGCATCTATGCGATCACATCCCTCGCGCTGACGCCCAGGGACTCGATTGCCCAGGGCGAAACGCTGACCGTACGCGGCGAAGTGTTCGCGCCCGACGGCCGCGTGCCGGTGGTGCTCGTGGGCGTCGTGCGCGCCGACGGGACGCCGGTGTACGGCGTCGCGACCGACATGGACGGCGCGTCCCCGCGTCTCATCGCGAACGGGCGTTACGCATTCGCACTCACGCTTCCCGAGCTGGCACTCCTGCCGGGCAAATACATGGTCCGCGCCCACGCGCTCGATCCGGAAGGAATCCGGCTGTTCGACCACGTCGAGCAGGAGCTCGTGGTGACCGGGCAGACGCGTGAGCTCGGGCTCGTGCGCCTTCCGCATCACTGGGATGTCCCCGCGCCATGACGGCCAACCCGCTCGAATTCACCGGTGAGCGCTTCGTGCCCGGCATCGAGGGCGAGATTGCGCAGGAGCATTGGCATCGCTATGCGTTCGCGCGCAACTTCGTCGCCGGCCGCCGGGTCGCGGACGTCGCCTGCGGCGAAGGCTACGGCAGCGCGCTGCTGGCGGCGAGCGGGGCAAGCGTCATTGGCGTCGACATGGATTCTGCGGCGATTGCGCATGCGCGCGGATCCTATGGTGCGCTGACGAACCTGCGGTTCGTCGAAGGCTCCGCGACTGCGCTCCCGCTGGCCGACGCCAGCGTCGACGCCGTCGTGTCGTTCGAGACGATCGAGCACCTCGAAGCCAGGGACCAGCCGGCCATGATCGCCGAGTTCGCGCGCGTCCTGGCGCCGGGCGGATTGCTCGTCCTCTCGTCGCCGAACCGCCCCGAGTACTCCGATGCGCGCGCCTACGTCAATCCGTTCCACCTGCACGAGCTCGACCGCGTGGAGCTCGAGCGCCTGCTCGACGGCGCCTTCGGCGCGCGGCGCTGGTATCGGCAGCGACGCTATCTGGGATCCGCCCTCTGGAGCGAGGATGGCGCGGGGTCGACCGAGCAGCTGACGATGGACGGACCGGCGGTGAGCGCCGCGCAGGCCCCGTCGGCGATGTACTTCGTGCTCATCGCGGCGCGCGAGCCCGGCGCGCTGCCGTCCGGTCCCGCGCTGTCGCTCTTCACGGAGAGCGACGATCGCGAGTGGAAGCGCATCGACGCGCAGGCGCGCGAGGTGCTCCGTCTGGACGCGCTTCTCAAGCAGCGTGACGGCGAGCTTGCAGGCGAGACCGCCCGTGTCCTCCACTTCCAGGCGCTCGTTGCCGAGCGCGACCGGCAAATCGCTCCGGTGGCGAGGGAGCGCGACGAAGCGCGCGAGGCGGTGGCCGCGCAGCGGCAGCAGATTCAGGCGCTGGAGGACGAGCGCCTTCGACTGGAGCGCGCGATCGGCGCGCAGGAGCGCATCATTGCGTATCGGCAGAGCGCGCGCTGGTGGGTCCGCCTGCCGTTCCTGCGCGTCAAACTGCTATGGAAGCGGATCAGGGGCGAATGAATTCGAGCGTCGATGATTCCTTCATCGACATCGTCGTGCCGGTCTACAACGCGCCGGACGACGTTCGACGCTGCGTGGAGAGCGTGCTTGCGCACGATCATCGCAATTGCCGGATCACGCTGATCGACGACGCGTCGATCGACCCCGGGATCAGCGTTTATTTCGACGAGCTTCGCGCTCGCGCGCTTCCGGAGGTCGAACTGCTGGTCAACGAGCGCAATCTCGGATTCACGGGGACAGCGAACCGCGGCATGACCCGCTCGCGTGCCGATGTCGTGCTGCTCAACTCGGACACCATCGTCACCGCCGGGTGGCTCGAGGCGCTGCGCCGCTGCGCAGAAAGCGACTCGCGCATCGGAACGATTACGCCGTTCTCGAACAACGCCGAAATCTGCTCGTTCCCGCGGTTCTGCGCCGACAATCCCTGGCGCCTCGGCGACGATCCGGAACCCGTCCGCGCCGCGCTTGCCCGCGCTGCAGTACCCACCTATCCGGATCTGCCGACCGGCGTCGGATTTTGCATGTTTGTCCGCCGCGCATTGATCGACGCGATCGGCGCGTTCGACATGGCGTTCGGCCTGGGCTATGGCGAGGAGAACGACTTCTGCCTTCGCGCCGCGCGGGCCGGATGGCGGAATGTTCTCGCCGACGATGCATTCGTCGTGCATGTGGGCGGCCGTTCCTTCTCGGGGCAGAAGGAGCATTTGTCCCCACGCAACCTGGCGCTTCTCCTCGAGCGCCATCCGCACTACCTGCGGATGGTCGAGGAGTACATCGCCGCGGACCCGCTGCGCGCGCTGCGCGAGGCGGCGCTCTCGGAGGGCGCGCGCGCGTCGGGCCCGGTTCGCGGCGTGTTGCACGTGATACACGATCACGGCGGCGGCACGGAAACCCATGTGCGTGCGCTGATCGACGCGTCACGTGACCGATGGCGCCACTATCTGGCCATTGCGGTCGGCGACATTTGGCAGGTGGAGGAACATCGCGCCGAAGGGTGCGTCGTGGCGTTCACATTCGATCGCCGCGCGCACGAGTCGTGGCGCGACTTCGTCGGCGCTTTGTGCGCGACGTTCGCAATCTCCCTCGTCCACCTTCACAACGTGTCCGGCTGCCGCGAGGGCCTGCAGGCGGCGATGGCCGACCTCGATGTGCCGTACGGGTATACCGTTCACGATCTCAATTTCGCCTGTCCCACGATTACGTTCCTTGCCGCGGACGGGCTCTACTGTGGAGGTGTGACCGACAACACGGTGTGCAGCCGATGCCTCGCCGCTCAGCCCGCATTCGACGGCTTCGACATCAGGGAGTGGCGCAGCCGGCACGGCGCGCTCCTCGCCGGCGCGGCGTTCCTGATCGCGCCGTCCGGGTGGGCGGCGGGCATGCTCGAGCGCTACTTCCCGGGTAGTCGAGTCCACGTGATCCCCCACGGCCGGCGCGACGCGAATCCGGCCGTGCCCGCGACTGCCCCGCTCACGCTCGAGTTGCCGGACGATGGAATGCCTTCGATCGCCATCGTTGGCGCGATCGGTCCCGACAAGGGCGCGCGCAGGCTCGAGCGGCTCGTCGCGCTCGCGCGCGAGCACGGCATGCCAGTGCGTTTCGTGCTGATCGGCTACATGGACGTGAGGCAACAGCCGTGGCAGGCGGACGATGCGCGCTTCACGGTGCACGGACGCTACGAGACCGCCGACCTGGCGCGGCTCTTCGCGCACTACCGCATCGCGCTCGTGCTGTACCCGTCCGCAGGCCCCGAGACATTCAGCTACACACTCTCCGAAGCGTGGTCCGCGGGGATTCCCGTGCTCGTGCCGCCGATCGGCGCGCTGGCCGAGCGCGTGGCGGGAACCGGGGCGGGATTCGTGATGACCGACGCCGAGTGGCACGACGAGCGCGCCATGCTCGAGCGCGTCTGCGCGCTGACTGCGGGTTCGCCGGCTGCGGCGGTCGCATCGCTGCACGCCGCCGGCGAGCGCGCCCGCGCGTTGCCGCAGGCGACGCTGAAGGCGATGGCGGACGCAACGTCGGATATCTACGGTGCGCTGGCGGCGGTCCCCGCGTCCGTCATGCATCGACCGTTCGAGCGCGTGCGAATCCGCGACGCGCTCGGCTACCGCGCTTGGCAGCCGCCCGCGATCGAGTCGTCGCCTGTGGCGGTCGTTGACGAGCCGACAACGCCTGGCCTGGTCTCGCACATCGCGCGCCAGGCGTTGGCGATTCGCCATACGGCGCTGGGGCGGGCGCTCTACCGGCTGACGCCGCAGACGCTGCTCGACGCGCTCAAGTCGCGCCTGACGTCGTGAGCACGCCGGGCGTTGCGTGGCTCGAGCGCGGACGTCAGCATCAACTGCATGCCCGGCCGATCGATGCGATGCTCTGTTTCCGCCGCGCCGCGCACGACGCGCCGCGGGCCGCGGAGCCTCGATTTCGCCTGGGCGAGGTGCTGTGGCACCTTGGCATCTTCGACGACGCGATCACCTGCTGGCGCGAGGCGGCGGCGCGCGCACCGGACGATCCGCTGGTGCAAACGCGGCTCGCCGAAGCGCTCCTCCAGTCGGGCGATCGTGATGGAGCCCGCGCGGTCGCTGCGCAAAGCCTGGCGCGCGCACCGGACAGTCCGCGGGCGCGCCTCATCGTCGCAATCGTCGCAATCGTCGATCCCGACGCCGCCGTCTCCACTGCGGCCGACACCATCGTCGAATGCGTGACCGGCCATCCGGCGTTGCTGGAAGACGCGGCCATCGCGGGAGCGCTCGCGCAGGCGCTCGATGCCGCCGAGCCATCGGCGCGCGCCCTTATCCTCGATGCGATCGTGTTGCTCCCGCCGTCGCCTGCGCGCGTCACGGCGATGCCTGGGACGCTCGTCGCGCAGGCCGTCGAGCACTGCGGTGCCGCGTCGCTGCCCACTCAACTGGCGTCCTGGCTGGCGGCAGCACGTGAGCGTCGCTGGGAGACGGCCGATAGTGAAGCGGTGCGCCGGATTGCGCTCGCGCAGTTGTCGGCTGGTGAGATTGCGGACTTCGGCGCGCGCTACGCAGGTCTTTGCGACCAAGGCGCTCGAGCCGGTGCGCCGCTCGCCTGGCCGCGCCGCACGCGCGGCAGCGCATTGCGCGTGGTGGCCATCGCGGGGCATTCGGCCGCCGATGACGCGGTGGCCCGGTTGCGTGCGTTGCCGCCCGATCGCTTCGCGGTGACCGTTGTCGCGCTCGATGACAGCCTGGCCGGGGATGTGTCCGTGTCGCTCGACATCTCTGCGGCGGCCGCCGCGCAGGACGCCCGGCTGATCGCGGCGCTCGACCCCGACGTACTCGTCGATCTCGCGGGCATGTCGACGCGCGCCGGGAGCCTGCTCGCGCAGCGGCCGGCACGGCACCGCTTCACGCTCGCCACGTTGCCCGCAGCGCACGCGGCGCCCTTGGTCGACCAGGTAGTGGCCGACAGCGATGCGCTGGTCGAAACGCTGCACACGCTCCAATCGCAGCTGATTCCGGCTGCGCCGAATCTCCCCGACGCAGCGGAGCTCGCACAGCGTTGGGCCGACGCCGTCGCCGCCCATCAACGCGGCGACGTTGCTGCCGCGCGCGCAGGCTACGCGGCCGTGCTCCGCGCGGAGGGAGAATTTGCGCCGGCCCGCTATCTGCTGGGCCGTTTGCTCGCCGACGCCGGGATGCCGGCCGAGGCGCGCTCCGAATTCGCGGCCGCGCTTGACGCCGCGCCGGATTTTGTCGATGCGCGCGTCGCGGCCGTGCGCGCCGCGATCGATGCCGAAGACGTGGATGCCGCCGAGATCCTCGCAGCGGAAGGCGCGGCACGCGCGGATCCTCCAGCCACCGCGCTGCTCCGTGCATGGGGTGCGGCACGCCTCGCTGCGCGCGATGGCCAAGGCGCCGCGCAGCGCTTCGAGGCGGCGCTCGCGCGCGATCCCACCGACGCCGAGACTCACTACAACCACGGCGTCGCACTGCAGATGCTGCGCCAGTACCCGGACGCCGCACGCGCCTATCAGCGCGCGCTGACCTTTCGACCGGACCTCGTCGCGGCCGACTTCAACCTCGGCGTGATCTTCGGCGAGCTGGGCAATCGCGACGCCGCGATCCATGCTTTCTCGAACGTGCTCGAGCGTGACCCGAGCCACGTGATGGCGCATCGCAATCTGGGCGACACACTGTTCGCCGCCGGTCGCTTCGATGAGTGGCGAGCGAACTTCGCGCGCTTCGAGCAGCACTGCCCGACGGCGCTGTCGCTGGCCGTGCATGCGCTCGAAGTGAGCCAGTGGATCGGGGACTTCGCGCGGGTCGATCGATACCTCGATGGACTGCGCAACGATCTTTTCGTGGCCGACGACCCCCGGCAGCTTGCCGAGGGGCTGGAGGAACTGCTGTACCTGCTGCTCTTCTTCGATGTCGAGCCCGAGACGTACGAACGCATTGCGGAGCGCTACGACCGGACGGCCAGAGTCGTCTACGGGCCGCCGCGTGGCTTGCCGCCGTCGCGCCGTGCGGGCCGGATCCGCGTCGGGTACCTGTCGGCGGATCTGCGCGATCATGTGATGGGGAAGATGATCTGGCAGGCGATAGCGCGGCACGATCGCACGCACTTCGACGTGCGCCTGTATTCGCTTTCGCGAGCGCGCGACGCATGGACCGAAAGGTTCGAGAAGGCCGCCGAGGGATTCCGGGTCGTCGAAGAAATGAGCGATCGAGCGGCCGCCGACGCAATCGCCGCCGACGATCTGGACCTGCTCGTCGATCTGGCGACGCACACTCTCGGCAGTCGCCCGGGAATCGTCGCGCTGAAGCCCGCGCGCGTGCAAATCACCCATGTGGCGAGCGCGGGCGTCGTCGGCCTCTCGAGCGTGGACTTCCGCCTCACCGACGCGTATTGCGACGTGCCCGGCGAACGTACGTCGAGGTCGGAAGCGCTGTTGCCCATGGCGGGTTGCGCTTATCCGTATCGCCATGTCGCGCCGGCCGACGCGCCGTCGCTCACGCGCGGCGCGCTGGGCATTGCGCCGGACGCCATCGTCATCGGCGCGTTCGTCACGGGGATGAAGCTGTCGCGTCGTTGTCTCGCCCTGTGGCGCGACGTGCTCGCACGCGTGCCGCGCGCGCGTCTCGCATTCTCGCCGCTGCGCCCCGAGCTTCGTCCGCTGTACGCCGGGTTGGCCGCGGCGGGCGGCATCGACGCCGGGCGCCTGGTGTTCGTGCCGCAATCTGCGGACGAAGGCGTCAACCAGGCGCGCTATCGGCTCGTCGATTTCGTTCTCGACCCGATGCCCTACGGCGGAGTGAACGGGACCCTCGAGGCGCTCGACATGGGCGTGCCCGTCGTCACGCTCGTCGGTCGCCGGCACGGTGAGCGGACGTCGTATTCCATCCTGGCCAACCTTGGCGTTTCACAGACGGTGGCCGCTAGCGGCTCGGAGTACGTCGAGATCGCCGTGCGGCTGGCGACCGACGCCGCGTTCATGCGCGAAGTTCGCGGCGCAATTCACGCGGGCTTGGCAAGCTCGCCGCTGACCGACATGGCGGCGCACACGCATCATCTCGAGGAGGCGTATCGCGCGGCGCTGCAAATGCGTGCGCCGGCGGCGCTGGCGGATGCCGAGTCCCACGCTGCTGCCGACCCGGCGCACGGCGGCTAGTTAACGCGTCCACCCGATTCGACGTGTGCAGCGGCGCGCCCGCCCGCGGATGTGTGCGAGGAGGGCGCGCTATCGCGGCGATCTGTCCGGAAACCGTCGCAAAAACTCGCCCGCGATGACAGCTTCGAAACGCCGCGCGTAGGCGTCCATGTCGAACAGCGGCGCCCGCACGGCCGGGTCCGTGAGCCGCGCGGCAATCGTCGTGCGCATCGAGGGCGACGCCGCCAGCCGGAGCGCGATCTCGCCATATGCGCGTGATCGCGGGCGATCAGGTCGTGCAGCCCGAGTGCTGCGAGCTGACTCGCCGACGCGCGCGCGGCGAAGCTGCTCCCGGCGATCGTCACGACGGGCAATCCGGTGAACAGCGCGTCGTTGACGGTCGTGTGCGAACCGAAAGGCGCGGTGTCGAGAAACACGTCGGCGAGCGCGAATCGCGCGAGGTAGCGCGGAATCGGATCGGCTGGCGCGACGACGAGGCGTGTCGCCGCGACGCCGCGCCGCTGCGCTTCGTCGCGCAGGCGCGCGAGGCGATCCGTCGGAATGTGCCGCAGCCACAGCACGCTGCCGGGCGTGTCGCGCAGAAGGCTCATCCAGACGTCGAAGATCGACGGATCGATCTTGGCGATGGCTGCGAACGCGCAAAAGACGACGCCGGTGTCGGGCAGGCCGTACTGGGCGCGCGTCGGCGCACCCTGATCCACCATCCGCAGCGGGTCCGACGGCAGGTAGCAGGAGTCGATCCGCACGACGCTTTCCGTGTACGCCGCCTCGGCGTCCGCAGGAATGCAGTACGCGTCGCCGACGATCACGTCGTAGTGCGGCGACCCGAGTGTGCCGGTGTAGCCGAGAAAATTGACCTGGAGCGGCGCGGGCCGGTGGGCGAATATGCGCACGGCCTCGCCGCCGGAGTAGCCATTCAGGTCGAACAGCACGTCGATCGCCTCGGCCTGCAGGGCCTGCGCGCACCGGGCGGGATCGCTCCGGTCGATGACCGCGAACTGGTCGACGGCGCGCTCCGCGCGCAGGCGGAACGCGTCGCGCGTTTCGGCGGTCGTGACGAACGCAATCACTTCGAAGCGCTCGCGGTCGAGCCGCTCCAGCAGCGCGATCACGAGACGGCCCACCGGGTGATTGCCGAAATCCGACGACACGAAGCCAAGGCGGAGCTTGCGTGACGCGCGGCGAGGCCGCGGCGCGAGCGGCGCAATGCCGGCGACCTCGCTCGCCGACCAGCCCCGCGCCGCCGTGAGTTGCAGCGCGGGATCGTCGCACAGGGCGAGGAAATCGAACGCCGGGCACCATGTCCGTGGCGCGGCCCTGTGACGCGGACGCAGCGACGCCGGCGATGAGGCGAGCGCGCAACGCTGCATGGTCGTGCCAATCGGCAAGCTCCACGCGACACGCGAGCAGCATCGATACCGCGAGCAGATCATCACCGGATGCCGCGCGGGCCGCATCGAGCACGCTTGCCGCGTCTGCATAGCGCTTGTCGCGGATCAGGAAGGCGGCGTATTCGCGCGCCACCCCCGGTGCGTCGTGACCGAACGTCAATGCCCGGCGAAACACGCCTTCGGCCGCGTCCGCATGGCCGCCGCGTGCCAGGCATGCGCCGTAGGCGGCCAGCAGAAGCGGGTGTCCCATCGCGCCGCGCCGATCGGCTTCAGCGAAAAGCGTTTGCGCGTCGTCGTAGCGCCGCTGCCGGAAGAGATTGCGCGCGAGCTGCGCCTGCGCCTGCAGCGCATCGCCTCTCGGATCGGCCGCCAGCGCGCGCCAGAGCGATTCGGATTCCTTCAGGCTGCCCGCTTCCTCCTGTGCGAACGCCAGACTTGCGCGCAGCTGCGGATGGCCGGGCATGCGCGCGAGCGCGGCGCGGAAATGCTGTACGGCCTTCGCGAAGTCGCCGCGGTCGCCGGCGCGCTGGCCGAGCGCGTAGTGCGCCTCGGGGTCCCCCGGCGAGAGTGTCAACACGCGACTCCACGCTGCGTCGGCACCAGGATCGCCGGCCTCCTGGAGGCGCATTGCGTCGCGCTTGGCTGCGCGGATCCTGTCAGCGTCGCTGCTCATTGGACTACCCTCCGCGCTTCGCGCTCCGGGCAATTCGCGCTTGGGAGCGGCCCCGCGCGCTCATGGCGACCGAAGGTCGAGTTCCGCGGCGACGGCATCGATCACACCGCCCCAATCGTCTTGCCGCGACTGGCGGAACAGTCGCGCCGTCGGATACCACGGCGTATCGGCGCGCGCGTTCAACCAGCGCCAATCCGGGGCGAACGGCAGCAGGATCCACACTGGCCGCCCCAACGCGCCGGCGAGATGCGCGATGCTCGTGTCGACGCTGACCACCAGATCGAGCGAATCGACCAATGCGGCAGTGCCGTCGAAATCGTTGCGCGCCTCGAGGCACACCAGGTTCGCCGCCGCCGGCACGGACGCAATCTGCTCCTCACCCGCGCCCTTCTGCAGCGATATCCAGGTCACGTCGCTGCGGGCGAGCAGCGGCGCCAGCGCCGACAGCGGGCACGACCGCACGCGATCCTGCATGTTGTCGCGCGAGCCAGCCCAGGCGAGACCGATCCGCGGGCGCTTCGGCGCAACATCGGCCAGCGACGCTGCGACCTCCGCGCGTCGATGCGCATCGGTCGAGAGATACGGCACGCGGAAATCGATCGGCGGCGCAGTCAGGCCGAGGGCGCCCGCCATCGACATCAATGGAATCCAGGTGTCGTGCGCCGGCCGCGGCTCGCCACTGATCGAAACCGCAGCTACGCCCGGCGCGGTCGCGGCGAGTCGCGCCAGCGCGCGCGGCACCTCCACGATCACGCGCGCGCCGCGCAGGGCAGCGTCACGCGCGAAGCGCAGGAAGTGGATCGCGTCGCCCAAGCCCTGCTCGGCGATGACGAGCAGCGTCTTGCCCGCGACGTCGCCCCCGCTCCAGCGCGGCCCCGGCGGCCACGCACTGCCACGAAACGCAGTCACCGCGAGGCGCCATTCGTACTCGCGAAAGCCGCGCTCGAAATCGCCCTGCCGCAACAATGCCAGCGCGAGGTTCCAATGCGCTTCCCCGTAGCTTGGCTGGACCTCGATCGCGCGGGAGAACGCGGCGATCGCGTCTTGCAGCGCGTTGGTCGACGTGAGCGACAAGCCGAGGTTGCCCCATGCCACGACGTGCTGCGGATTGATGGCCAGCACGCGCCGAAAGGCCGCGATGGCGTCGTCGTGGCGGCCCAACGCTGCGAGCACGAGGCCGGTGTTGTTGTGGAATTCCGCTTCCGCAGGACGAAGCGCCGTGCTTCGCTCGACCAGCGGCAACGCGCCGGCGGCGTCACCGCGCTGATATGCGATCACGCCGAGATAGTGCAAGGCGAGCGGCTGGTCGGCAGCCATCTGAAGTGATGCACGATAGCCCTGCTCGGCGGCGGCGAGATCGCCGCGCCGATGCGCGTCGAATGCGCGCTGCGCGAGCGCTTCGGCCGTTGGCGTCGACGTTGCGGCCGTCGGCGTCGACGCTGCGACTGCGCCGTGGCAATGCTTGTACCGCTTGCCGCTGCCGCAGGGACACGGATCGTTGCGTCCCGCTGCGGGTGCCGACGCAGCGCCCGCGCGCGCTTGCGCGAGCAGCATCCCGGCGTCGGCGTCGTCGGGCAGCGCCGAATGCCGACGCTGTGCCAGCGCCGTCGCTGCGGCCCACTTGCCCGCAGCCATCGCGTTGCGAACGAGCTGCGCCATTTGCAGCGATTTCGCGATCGCGTCGGAGAAGGTCGGCGCGAGCGCTGCGAGCTCGGCGTCGTCGACGACGCGCGCGAAGTTGAACAGCCCGTGAAACCCGAACGGCCGACCGATCGGATGGGCCGCTTCGAAGGCGAACCGCTCGGCGAGCGTCTCGTCCGCGAAGCGGATGGAGAATTCGGTTTCGAGCAGCGTCCGAAAGGCATGACCGATCGTCAGGTCCTCCGCGTCCTTGAGGACGATACGCGGATCCTGCAATGCCTCCAGCAGCTTGCGTGAGCGCAGCGAAAAGCCGCCGTTGCCGACGCGAAAACCTTCCGGCTGCCAGTACCAGCGCGCGCCGATGTAGTCGCATTCGAGAAACGCGGGCTCCCACGCGGCGGGATTGACGACATAGCCATCCCATTGGACCAGCAGCACGTGCTTCGTCGCCACGTGGGGCAAGAGGCGCTTCAGCACGAAATCGGAGTATGCGTCGCGCGACGGCAGCGGGCCGATGTTCGCCACTTCGATGCCGTCCGGAATCGTCCACCGCCGGAGTGCGATCGGTCAGCAGTACTGCACGTGCAAAGCGCATGCCGCGCCGCGAACGATCGAGCGCGCGAAGCGCGAGGGCATGGTTGACCGTGTCGACGCAGGCCAGCGTGATGTCGGGCAGGTCCGTCATGCGGGTTGGCGGACGGCAACTTCCTGTGCCTCCGCCCAGGCCCGGAACGTCATGATCATCCACAAGGCGAGCAGCGGCGCGAGATGAAGGGTCGCGCGGTTGACCGTCGACTGATCCTCCACCCACACGCCGGCGTTCGTGAAACCGAACCCGAACGCCAGGAACGCAAAGCCGCCCGCAACCGTTATCGTAAGAGGGGCCAGGTCGCGCGTGAGCAGGTGTCGCCAACCAAGCAACGCTACGGCGATCGCCCCGTAGAAAAGCAGATGCCAGTTACCCAGCAGGAAGTAGGCCTCGGCCAGGCTGTGCCACGGCATCCGAAAGCTCAGCTGAGCCTGGTAGCCGAGAACCCTCAAGCCGGTCTGCGTCATCACCAGTGCGGAGAGCGCCGCCACCGCAAAAAAACCGATGGCGAAGCGAACGCCATGACGAGGAAGGAAAGCGGCGACGATGCCGGGGAGCAGGAGCACCACCCAGACCTTGCCCGGGTTCTTGATCACGACGCATGCCGCGCACAGGGCCAATGCCAGCGCGAGGTCCGCATGCGCGCGCGTCTGCGCATAGCGCAACCACGCGAGCATCGCCACCGTCACATAGGCTGCCATCGCAAGGTCCGCGTAGCCCGCGAGCGCGACGTGAGCGTCGAGAATGGGGAGCGACAGCGTCAGCCATGCGCCGATGAGCGATCCGATCGGCGACATCTTCCGCAAGCGAAGGAAGCCGTAGATGGCAAAGCCGAATGCCAGTGCCGTCAACCACCACGGCAGATTGACCAGCGCGTCGTCGAATCGGCCGAGGAGGATTGCAGACCATACCTGGGTCAACGGAATCGTCGCCGGATAGTAAGGCGCGGCGTCGAAATACACCGAGCCCGTCGGTGCGGCGAGCCATTCCGACGCGCCAACGAACGGCGCCATCGATTTCAGCGCATACCAGACCTGTGCCTTGGTGGCCCACTGCGTCCACGCGTCCCAGGGATAGAGCGGCCGCAGCGTCGTTTCGACGAGCAGAAGCGCAAGGCGCAGCGCGAGCCACGCCAGGATCGCGAGCCAGAGTGCGCGGCGAGCAGCAGGGAGGCCGGCGCCCGAAATTTCATGCAGGGCGGAGCGCGCGCCGACGGTGACCGCAGCGTAACCCGGCCAGCCTGCGAACACGGCTACAGCCGCCGCAACGGCGAGCGGCCCGCCAATCGCGGCGAGGCTGAAGGGAACGCCGGCGAGCGAAAGCAGGCGCATCCAGACGGTGAGCAGGAATTGCCCGAGAAACCATCCCGCTCCGGTCACGAACGCGAGCTCGCCGGTGTCGACCGGTGCTGCAGATCGCTTGCGCAACGCGACGATGACCGCGACGCCGAACGCCCACACGAGCATCCAACCGAGCCAGAGAGCGGCGATGTCCATGGTCATTCAACGGATGCGGAACAACGCCGCCCCCGGCTCGACGAGCATGAGTTCCGCTTTGGCGGTTTGATTGTCATCCCAGCGAATCGTCTGGCTGCTTCGATCGAACTGAATTCCGCGGCGCAGAAACACCAGCAGCCAGTCGCCGGCGCGCATGCTCGAAGCCGGCGGAAGCGCTGGGCCGCGCGGGCTGAAATAGGCGTTGTGCGGATAGAGATGATAGGCGGCCCGGCCACGAAAGTAGTCGGCGTCGGCGGCGACGAAAACGCGAACGGGATCCTTCGGGAGTATGCGCGAGCGCCTTGTCGACGAAGGAATAGACCGGAGCGTCCTCGCCGGCAAGCTGCCGCTCGCGCTCGTCCTTGCCCCAGTACTGCGCAACGGTGACTTGTTCCTGCCTCAGCAGGTTCAGGGTCCAACGCGTGTCCAATAGCAGCCACGCGATCAGAAAGAAGCCTGCGACCATCGCCGGCGCGCCGATTCCCGTTGCGCGGGATCGCCGGCGCGCGGCCACGACGACCAACGCGCCGCTCAGGAGCACGACAGTCGCCAGGAGCGCGGGAAGCGGCAGGTCCTGCACGTCCGCGCCGCCGGTGACGGTGTTGATCGACGCGCCGTTCCAGCGCTCGAAAGCGAGCCACTCGCCGACGCGATCGCGAAGCAATTCGATCGCGCCCATCGGCTTGGCGACGACGCCAAGCACGTAGGCGGGCTGCGCGAGCGGATCGTGGATCGCCAGTGCGAGCCCGGTGATGCGACCGATCCACGCAGGATTCCCGGCGAGCAGGGCGGGAAGGCTGCGGCCGGCCGCGACGCGAAGCGTCACCGAATTGAGTCTGTCGGGCCGAATGTCGGAACGCCACAGGAGCCGCACGTCGGCACCCTCGGCAAGGCCGCTGACCGCCCATGCGATGGCCGGATAGTCCGCAGCACGGAAGTCGGTTGCGATCGATACGAGCGCGAGTCCGGTCGCATCGGGCTTCGAAACCACGAACCCTCGATCCGCAAGCGCGCCCGTGCCGCGGGTAAGCACGATCTGCGGTGCGCCGAAGGTCAGGCGGGGCGCGCGTGGAAACCATGTGCCGGGGACCGCGTAGACCAGGTAGGCCAACAGGCACAGCAACGCCACCGCCGCGAATATCATCGCCACCGTCGCGGCGGCGCGACGATCGATCGAAGGCGCCGGCAGTTGCCCGACGTCCGGCGAGGCCATGACCGCGCTTGCCGCCGGTGTCGTCGGAGGGCCCGGGACAGGCTCGGTCATCTTCGGCAGGCTCCGTTCGATCTCGCGCGGCGTTGCCTGCCATCTGCTCCGGCGCTGTCGGTCAATTGGCATTGCGACTGCGGACGATGTGGAGGAACGTGAGCGCAATGATCCGCAGATCGAACCACAGCGACCAGTGTTCGATGTAGTAAAGATCGTACTGTATCCGCTCTTTCAAGTCGGTTTCGCCCCTGAAATCGTTCACCTGCGCCCAACCGGTGATTCCCGCCTTCACGAGATGCTTTTGCATGTAGCCGGGTATCTCGTCCTTGAAGCGCCCGACGAATTCCGGGCGCTCGGGGCGAGGGCCGACGACCGACATCTCGCCGCGCAGTGCGTTGATGAACTGCGGCAGCTCGTCGAGGCTCGTGCGCCGCAGGAACGCCCCGAAGGGTGTAGCGCGGCTCTCGTTTTGCGTCGACCATACCGGTCCTGAGGACGCCTCCGCATCGACCGGCATCGTCCTGAATTTCAGGATGTGGAATCGCGCACCGTTCCACGTAACACGCTCCTGGCGATAGAAGACCGGACCGGGCGACGACGCCTTGATCCCGGCTGCGATGAGGAACATCAGCGGAAAGCTGACCGCGATCACCATTACCGAGACGATGACGTCCTCCAGCTTCTTCAGCACTCGATTGACGCCCTGCAGCGGCGAAGCCGTCAGGTTGATGACCGGCAGGCCGGCGATCTCGGTCAGTGAATGATGGAGCAGCGTGAAATTGAAGATGTCGGGGACGAACCGAACCTCCACGGAGTGGCGCCTGAGACCTTCCAGAAGCTCGCGGATGCGCTTGTCAGCGCGCAGCGGCAGCGCGATCCAGATCTGATCGATGGATTCGCTGTCGAGATCGCGCAGTATTTGATCGACCGGACCCTGCACCCGCAGACCTTCGGTGAGCGTGCCGTGCAGCGCGGGGTTGTCGTCGTAGAAGCCGCGTATCTCGAATCCGCTCCAGGGCAGCCTGCGAAGGCGTCGGGCGATTTCGCGGCCGAGCGTTCCGGCGCCGACGATCGCAATGCGGCGGACGTTGTAGCCGCGGCGACGCAGGGCGCGCAGCATCATCCGGATCGCAATGCGCGCGACGAGATGGACGACGAACCCCAACGCCATCCAGTACAACGACCAGACGCGCGAGAAGTCGCTGCCCGTCTTGGAAAGGAACAGGAACGCAAACCAGATGGAGGCAAGCAGCAGCCACCCGTTGATCAGCAGCCGCACTTCCTCGAACAGCGTTACGCCACGCTGCGGGGCGTACAGGCCCACGAACGGAAAAATTGCCGCGCATCCGAACGCCATGCCGGCGATCGCGAATGCGTATCGATCGGGGATGCTCCACGACCCGAGATAGGCGCTGTAGGCGATGACGCCGACGGCCGCGACCAGCATCGGGTCGAGCAGGCGCATCGCCCACTCGAAGAGCTGCGGGTTCTGCTTCAGCAGGCTTCGATTCATGGCGACGGCCCCGTCAGCGTCGCGTTTGGCGCGCGCGCGTCGACGAAGGCGAGCAGATCGCGCCTGAACCGATCTACATCGAAGCGGCGCGCGTTCTCGCGGCACGCTTCGGGACGAATGCGCGAAGGCGTGCGCTCGAACTCGCGCAGCGCCTCGACGATGGCGGTCGAGGTCTGCTCGCGGTACAGAATGCCCGTGGGCGTGTCGCTGTCCATGCCGACGATCGTTTCGCTCGACGCTCCGCCGGCGTACGCGATGACGGGCGTGCCGAGCGCCTGGGCCTCGAGCGGCGCGATGCCGAAGTCCTCCTCCGCGGCGAAGATGAACGCGCGCGCGGTAGCGAGCCACTGGTCGCGCTCGTGCTCCGGAAGTCGTCCCAGGAACCGGACGTTGGGAGTGGCGGTCGCCTCGATGCGCCGGCGCTCCGGCCCGTCGCCGACGATCACCAGCCGATGCTCGGGAAGGTGTGCGAAGGCCTGCACGATCAGGTCGATGCGCTTGTAGGGCACCAGCTGGGAAACGGTCACGTAGTGATCGCCGCGCGGCCCGAAGTTCGCGGTGGGCGCAACGGCGACGGGCGGGTAGATGACGGTCGACTCGCGATCGTAGCAACGCCGAATGCGATCGGCGATGTGCCGGGATATGGCGATGAAGTAGTCGACGCGCGCGCTCGCCGCGCGGTCCCAGGCGCGAAGGCGCGACAGGACCGGCCGGACCAGCATGCCCCGCAGACCCCGATCGAACCCCGTCTGTCGCAGATACTGCTCGCGCAGATCCCACGCGTAACGCATGGGCGTGAAGCAATAGCAGATATGGACCTGACCTCGATGCGTCATGACACCCTTGGCGACGGCGTGCGAGCTCGATATGACCAAGTCGTACGAGGAAAGATCGAGCGACTCGATCGCGCGCGGGAAAAGAGGCAGCCAGAGGCGAAAGCTGCTCTCGGCGAAGGGAATGTTCTGAATGAACGAGGTCGTCGCCCGCTTTCCCAGCAGAGCCTTGCGATCGGCGTCGGGCAGAAAATCAACGAGGGCGAAGAGATCCGCTTTCGGATACAGCCGCAGAATCTCGGCAAGCACTCTTTCCCCGCCGCGCCATGACTCCAGCCAGTCGTGGACGACTGCGACCCTCACGGCGTCCCCGGGGGGCGTCTCACCGGCGCGACAGGTCGGTGTCGGATGGGCGGATCACCCGATCATTCTACGACGTCGATCATGGCCGACTTTCGGCCCGGAGGTCGACGCGGATACCAGAGTGAGCCCGCGCGAGCCCCGGCCGCTACGTGCCGTCCGGGGGCGATCGGGCCGGCCCATAGCCGCGGTGAGAACGGGCTGTTGACCAGCGGCCATTTCGTTGTATAATCGCGCCTCTCTGCGGGTGGTTGACCGCGCTCATCGAACGCCAGCAAGGGGCGATGACGCGCGAAAGCGACTTCCCGCACGCTCTTTAACAATTTGCAATCGATAGGTGTGGGTGCTGAGGCGTTGGGGTCTTGGGCTGGCTTTCGGGCTGGTCTGGGGGTTTCAAGGCATTGGTGCTCACACGACGCTAGTGCGGTGGAGGGGTGAACTCTGCTGCCGTGGGCTGCCTTTGTCCTGTCAAGGGGTGGGGGTAGCCAGAGTCAAGTGAGTTTGAAATTTTGCAGAGATCGAACTGAAGAGTTTGATCCTGGCTCAGATTGAACGCTGGCGGCATGCTTTACACATGCAAGTCGAGCGGCAGCGCGGGGGCAACCCTGGCGGCGAGCGGCGAACGGGTGAGTAATGCATCGGAACGTGTCCCGTAGTGGGGGATAACGCCGCGAAAGCGGCGCTAATACCGCATATGCTCTAGGAGGAAAGTGGGGGACTCCGCAAGGACCTCATGCTATGGGAGCGGCCGATGTCCGATTAGCTTGTTGGTGAGGTAACGGCTTACCAAGGCGACGATCGGTAGCTGGTCTGAGAGGATGATCAGCCACACTGGGACTGAGACACGGCCCAGACTCCTACGGGAGGCAGCAGTGGGGAATTTTGGACAATGGGGGCAACCCTGATCCAGCCATGCCGCGTGCGGGAAGAAGGCCTTCGGGTTGTAAACCGCTTTTGGCCGGGAAGAAAAGGTTCAGGCTAATACCTTGGATTTTTGACGGTACCGGCAGAATAAGCACCGGCTAACTACGTGCCAGCAGCCGCGGTAATACGTAGGGTGCGAGCGTTAATCGGAATTACTGGGCGTAAAGCGTGCGTAGGCGGTTCGTTGTGTCTGTGGTGAAAGCCCCGGGCTTAACCTGGGAATGGCCATGGAAACTGGCGAGCTGGAGTGTGGCAGAGGGGGGTGGAATTCCGCGTGTAGCAGTGAAATGCGTAGAGATGCGGAGGAACACCGATGGCGAAGGCAGCCCCCTGGGCTAACACTGACGCTGAGGCACGAAAGCGTGGGGAGCAAACAGGATTAGATACCCTGGTAGTCCACGCCCTAAACGATGTCAACTGGGTGTTCGGGAAGCGATTCCTGGGTACCGTAGCTAACGCGTGAAGTTGACCGCCTGGGGAGTACGGCCGCAAGGTTAAAACTCAAAGGAATTGACGGGGACCCGCACAAGCGGTGGATGATGTGGATTAATTCGATGCAACGCGAACAACCTTACCTACCCTTGACATGTCCGAGAGCCCGCTGAGAGGTGGGTGTGCCCGAAAGGGAATCGGAACACAGGTGCTGCATGGCTGTCGTCAGCTCGTGTCGTGAGATGTTGGGTTAAGTCCCGCAACGAGCGCAACCCTTGTCCCTAGTTGCTACGCAAGGGCACTCTAGGGAGACTGCCGGTGACAAACCGGAGGAAGGTGGGGATGACGTCAAGTCCTCATGGCCCTTATGGGTAGGGCTTCACACGTCATACAATGGCCGGTACAGAGGGTTGCCAACCCGCGAGGGGGAGCCAATCCCGTGAAAGCCGGTCGTAGTCCGGATTGCAGTCTGCAACTCGACTGCATGAAGTCGGAATCGCTAGTAATCGCGGATCAGCATGCCGCGGTGAATACGTTCCCGGGTCTTGTACACACCGCCCGTCACACCATGGGAGCGGGGTGCACCAGAAGTAGGTAGGCTAACCGCAAGGAGGCCGCCTACCACGGTGCGCTTCGTGACTGGGGTGAAGTCGTAACAAGGTAGCCGTATCGGAAGGTGCGGCTGGATCACCTCCTTTCTCGGAATCAGGGAGTCAGGACCGGCGAGCAGGTCAGCAATGACACCTTCAACCGCCCTGACCTCCTCATCCAACCCGCAGTACCCACAACCTATCGATTGCTCCGCCGTTCGAAGGCGGTCATCGTGCGCATTTCCGGGCCTGTAGCTCAGTTGGTTAGAGCACCGTCTTGATAAGGCGGGGGTCGATGGTTCGAATCCATCCAGACCCACCAGTCTTGCGGGGCTGTAGCTCAGTTGGGAGAGCGCCTGCTTTGCAAGCAGGAGGCCGTCGGTTCGATCCCGTCCAGCTCCACCACTCAGGAATCAGAAGTCAAGGGATCGGGAATCAGCAACACCTGTCGATTGCGCGCCAGCGCTCAGCGATGCGTTTTCTCTCGCACCAAGAATTCATCGCTGAGAGCTGTACTGTTCTTTAACAATTTGGAAGGCAAGGCGCATCTGGGCTTGATGAGAGTCTGGATGCGTTAGGGTTGAGTTGTATCTTGCCTGCTGCCTTTAAAAGGGGGTGGCGGGTGGCGCAAACACGCTCGTAGCGGTGTGGTTGAGGTCCGAAGAGGGCCGAGGTCATACGGTTATGGGGTCAAGCGACAAAGTGCATGTGGTGGATGCCTTGGCGATTACAGGCGATGAAGGACGTGGCAGCCTGCGAAAAGCTGCGGGGAGCTGGCAAACGAGCATTGATCCGCAGATGTCCGAATGGGGAAACCCGGCCCGCAAGGGTCACTCTCACCTGAATACATAGGGTGGGTAGAGCGAACCCGGTGAACTGAAACATCTCAGTAGCCGGAGGAACAGAAATCAACCGAGATTCCGCTAGTAGTGGCGAGCGAACGCGGAGCAGCCGGCAAGTGATAGCGATTGACGTAGTGGAACGCTCTGGAAAGGGCGGCCGCAGTGGGTGACAGCCCCGTACACGAAACGTCGATGGTGGTACTGAGCTTGCGAGAAGTAGGGCGGGACACGTGAAATCCTGTCTGAAGATGGGGGGACCATCCTCCAAGGCTAAATACTCGTAATCGACCGATAGCGAACTAGTACCGTGAGGGAAAGGTGAAAAGAACCCCGGAAGGGGAGTGAAATAGACCTGAAACCGCATGCATACAAACAGTCGGAGCCTCGCAAGGGGTGACGGCGTACCTTTTGTATAATGGGTCAGCGACTTACGTTGTGTGGCGAGCCTAACCGTTTAGGGGAGGCGCAGGGAAACCGAGTCCGAACAGGGCGAATCAGTCGCATTGCGTAGACCCGAAACCGGATGAGCTAGCCATGGCCAGGCTGAAGCGGGGGTAACACCTCGTGGAGGGCCGAACCCACTCCCGTTGAAAAGGTAGGGGATGAGCTGTGGCTAGGGGTGAAAGGCTAATCAAATCCGGAAATAGCTGGTTCTCTCCGAAAACTATTGAGGTAGTGCCTCGTGTATCACTCTCGGGGGTAGAGCACTGTTATGGCAGTGGGGGCCATCGTGGCTTATCACACCATTGCAAACTCCGAATACCGGGAAGTGCGAGCACGGGAGACAGACAGCGGGTGCTAACGTCCGTTGTCGAGAGGGAAACAACCCAGACCGCCGATTAAGGTCCCCAAGTCTAGCTAAGTGGGAAACGAGGTGGGAAGGCTCAGACAGCCAGGATGTTGGCTTAGAAGCAGCCATCATTTAAAGAAAGCGTAATAGCTCACTGGTCGAGTCGTCCTGCGCGGAAGATGTAACGGGGCTCAAGCTAGGCACCGAAATCGCGGATCTTCACGCTCCACTAAAGGCATTCGCCGATGATGGAGCACTGCAGTTGACACTGAGGCAGCGTCAGCTGCGGCAATGCGTTCATCAAAGTCGAGTCGGCCTGCGTTCGCTGAAGGTAGCGAAGGCAGCAGCGCGAGTGGCTTTAGTGGAGCGTGTAGATGGTAGGAGAGCGTTCCGTAGGCCTGTGAAGGTGGGGTGTGAACCCTGCTGGAGGTATCGGAAGTGCGAATGCTGACATGAGTAGCGATAAACCAGGTGAAAGGCCTGGTCGCCGAAAGCCCAAGGTTTCCTGCGCCACGTTCATCGGCGCAGGGTGAGTCGGCCCCTAAGACGAGGGCGAGAGCCGTAGTCGATGGGAAACGGGTCAATATTCCCGTACCGACCTGCAATGCGATGGGGGGACGGAGAAGGTTATGCCGGCCGGGTGTTGGACGTCCCGGTTCAAGCGTGTAGACGTGCTGCGTAGGCAAATCCGCGTGGCTTAGTCGAGGCGTGATAACGAGGGCTGGCTTGCTCAGTCTGAAGTGGCAGATACCCTGCTCCCAGGAAAAGCCTCTAAGCTTCAGTTGCAGGTTGACCGTACCGCAAACCGACACAGGTGGGCGAGCTGAATATGCTCAGGCGCTTGAGAGAACTCAGGAGAAGGAACTCGGCAAATTGACACCGTAACTTCGGGATAAGGTGTGCCCTCGGTAGGTGAAGGCGAACAGCTGGAGCCGAGGAGGGCCGCAGAGAATCGGTGGCTGCGACTGTTTAACAAAAACACAGCACTCTGCAAAGACGAAAGTCGACGTATAGGGTGTGACGCCTGCCCGGTGCCGGAAGGTTAAGTGATGGGGTGCAAGCTCTTGATCGAAGCCCCGGTAAACGGCGGCCGTAACTATAACGGTCCTAAGGTAGCGAAATTCCTTGTCGGGTAAGTTCCGACCTGCACGAATGGCGTAACGATGGCCACGCTGTCTCCTCCTGAGACTCAGCGAAGTTGAAGTGTTTGTGAAGATGCAATCTCCCCGCGGCAAGACGGAAAGACCCCGTGCACCTTTACTGTAGCTTTGCATTGGACTGTGATGAGACTTGTGTAGGATAGCTGGGAGGCGATGAAGCGATGGCGCTAGCTGTCGTGGAGCCAACGTTGAAATACCAGCCTGGTGTCATTGCGGCTCTAACCTGGACCCCTTAGCGGGGTCGGGGACCGTGCATGGTAGGCAGTTTGACTGGGGCGGTCTCCTCCCAAAGCGTAACGGAGGAGCTCGAAGGTTCGCTTAGCGCGGTCGGACATCGCGCCAGACGTGCAAAGGCACAAGCGAGCTTGACTGCGAGGCTGACAAGCCGAGCAGGTGCGAAAGCAGGACTTAGTGATCCGGTGGTTCTGAATGGAAGGGCCATCGCTCAACGGACAAAAGGTACGCCGGGGATAACAGGCTGATACCGCCCAAGAGTTCATATCGACGGCGGTGTTTGGCACCTCGATGTCGGCTCATCACATCCTGGGGCTGAAGCCGGTCCCAAGGGTATGGCTGTTCGCCATTTAAAGTGGTACGTGAGCTGGGTTCAAAACGTCGTGAGACAGTTTGGTCCCTATCTGCCGTGGGCGTTGGAGATTTGACGGGGGCTGCTCCTAGTACGAGAGGACCGGAGTGGACGTACCGCTGGTGTACCGGTTGTGACGCCAGTCGCATTGCCGGGTAGCTAAGTACGGAAGCGATAACCGCTGAAAGCATCTAAGCGGGAAACGTGCCTGAAGATGAGATCTCCCGGGGCCTTGAGCCCCCTGAAGGGTCGTGGCAGACCACCACGTTGATAGGCCGGGTGTGGAAGCGCAGTAATGCGTTGAGCTAACCGGTACTAATGGCCCGTGCGGCTTGACTCCATAATCGTGTGACTTACGCGTCGGCCTCGCGCCGATGCAGCGCCACTACAGCTACAACCAACCTCCTTGCCTTCCGAATCCCTCCAAAGCCTGACGACCACAGCCCGCTGGGCCCACGCCTTCCCATCCCGAACAGGACCGTGAAACGGCGGCGCGCCGATGATAGTACGGATTACCCGTGCGAAAGTAGGTCATCGTCAGGCACCCATGCATACCCAAAGCCCACCCCGTGTGGGCTTTGGCGTTTCTGACTCCACGCCGATGGTCGCTCGACCCCGGACTACTTCCTGACGATGAGCTTGTACTTTCCGCCGTAGTCGGTGAAGTTTCGCCGACCGGGAAACGCGCGCTTGAGGCGATCGAGGTGATCGCGAGGCAGCTCGTTGTACATGATCTCCATGCGGTCGATCTGGAACCTGTCTTCCTCGAAGATCGCCATGTAGTCGTCGTAGAACACGCGGTTGATGATCGGCGCTTCGAAGAACCAATGGAGCGCCGCCTGCCATGCCTTGTCGGGATAGCCTGCATCACGATAGTGGTCGACTATTTCCTGACGGCTGCACAACAGATGAATGTGGGCGGGCATCTGCCACAGCGAAAAATTCAGCAACGCGTCGCTCGGATCCTGCGTAGATGTGATGCCCATAGGCGCAGGACCAGGCCGGCCCGAACATGTGAAGCATCTCGCCGCCGTTGCGGAGCACGCGGCTCATTTCATCGAACGCGCCGCGCAGGTCCGACAGGTGCTCGAGGACGGAAAGCGTGAGGATTGCGTCGAACGCCCCGTCCTCGAACTGCGTGCGTTTGGTGATGTCGCCAATGACCAGTGGAAAGCGCTTGACCGCCGCGTCTGGATGGCCCGTCCAGTTCGTCAGCAATGTGATTCTCGACGGACCGTACCGAGCCACCAGGTGTGCAATTTCGTCCTCGGAGAAGCCGATGCACAGAACGCGCTTTCCCGAGAGATCGGCGTACGTGCCGTAGAAATCCTTTTCGGTGTTCGAAATGCAGCCGACAACAGGCAAATCGCGTACTCTCATCGTATCCTCTCTACTGGCGGCTCATGGCGTGACGGCTCGATCGTTGGTCTTGCCAGACGATCACATGCCATCGTGGTCGCCATTTGCCTCCCAATTATGACGGCGAGCGCGGACGCGGCGCTGCGCGGTTCTTGGCAAAGCCGCGCTCCGGTCACCAGAGCTCGCGATAAACTGCGACGGTGCGTTCAGCGCAAGCGCGCCACGTATACGGCATTGCGTGGGCTATTCGCTTCGCGCGCTCGGACCTCGTCCGCGGACGTCTGCGCGAAACTCGCCATCGCGTCCGTCAAGCGCATTCGTATCGCGCGCGTCGACGTACGCCACGAGGTCCGCACCGAGTTCTCTCAACACCGGCAGATCGCTTGCGATGATCGGCAGTCCTTTGGCGAGCGCTTCCAGGATCGGCAGGCCAAATCCCTCTGCCAGCGAAGGAAATACGAACGTCCCGGCGCCGGCGTAGAGCTGATAGAGCTCCTCGCGCGGCACGTAGTCGAGCCACACGCAACGATTCTGCGGACGCGCGTCCTCGAGGCGCCGGCGCAAGGTTTCCGCATTCCACCCGTACTTTCCCACGATGACCAACTGCCGCTCTTCGACGAATTGCCTGCGGCAAGGCTTCGTATGCATCGAGCAGTGCCTCCACGTTCTTGCGTGGCTGCAGCGTACCGACGAAAAGGAAATACCCGGGCTCGAGCTTCCTTCGCAGCAGCGTGCTCTGCATCGCCCGCTCGTCCACGGGTTCAAACCATGCGCCGTCGATTCCGAGCGGGATCACGCGAGTTCGCTCGGCGCGGATTCCATAGCTCGAAACCACCTCGTCCCTTCCCGCCTCCGAAATCGCGATCACGCGATCCGCATTGCGGACGCTTTGCGTGAGCAACCAGTTCTTGAAGCCGCGCAATCGCTGGTTCGCCCATTGCGGATGGACGATCGGGATGGCGTCGTAGACCGTCGCCACCACCGGCGTGCGCCGCAGGCGCGGAACCATGTAGTCGGTCGAGTGATAGAGATCGACCGCGCGCTCGAGTCGGCTGCAGCCCGGCGTCCTCAGCGTGCGCGACCGCGCCCAATGCGATGGCAATCGGCAAGGGAACCGCCAGCCGAATATCGGCGTGGCGCGGAAGCGTCGAGCCCGCGACCCGGACACGTGCGGAGCGTCGACGCGTTTGACCGTCAAGACCCGGGCGCCCGACGTGCGCGAGCAACGCTTCGGTGTAGGTGCCGATGCCGTCGAGACCGCCGCGTGCGCGGCGTGGATCGACAACGCCTGAACTGATGCCGACTACGCGCGATTCGGGACCTGAGATCCCCCGGAGAGCCGCCGCGCATTTGTTATAATCGTCAGGGCATAAACAGCGTCAGCCCTGCTCTTCTTGATGCCGCGCTAGCCTTCCTCGCCCCGCCCCGTGGCCAAGCTGCTGATCACGGGCCATACCGGCTTCGTGGGTCGGGCCCTTGCGGCGACATGTGGCCGCGGAGCACGGGGATCGCTGGACCGTCGCTACGCTGGCCGAACAGTCAGGACGTGCGCGATCCGAAGCTCGGCGAGCAGATTGCGCGCGATTCGCGCGGACGCGGTCATTCATCTCGCTGCGCGGACGAGCGTTGCCGAGTCTTTCCAGGACGCTGACGGCTATTTCGACGTCAATTTCAACGGAACGCTGAATCTCCTGCGTGCGCTTCGTGCAACGGATTTCCGTGGCCGCTTTCTCTACGTCAGCAGCGGGGACTGCTACGGCGCGATCGATGAAGCGCAGCTGCCCGTGGACGAGCTGCAACCGCTGCGACCGCGCAGTCCCTACGCGGTAAGCAAGGTGGCCGCCGAAGCCTTGTGCTTTCAATGGTCGCAGACGGAAGGGCTCGATGCGATCATCGCGCGGCCATTTAATCATATCGGCCCGGGCCAGGACGAGCGGTTCGTCGTCCCGTCGCTGGTGAAGCAGGTTTGCAGCGATTCGCGACGGGCGCTCGCCGGACGAGATCGTGGCCGGAAATCTCGACGTGACGCGCGACCTCACCGACGTGCGCGACGTCATCGAGGCGTATCTTGCGTTGCTCGAGAACGGGCGCACGGGCCACGTGTACAACGTCGGCTCCGGACGCGAGGTTCGCCTTCGCGATGTGCTCGACATCCTGCTCGATCTCGCGAGCGTGAAGGCGCGCGTGACGACGGATCCGCAGCGCCTGCGCCGCGACGAGCAGCTGCGCATGCGCGCCGATGTGGCCAAGATCAAGTCGCACACGGGCTGGGTGAGCCGTGTCCCCCTGGACGAGTCGCTTCGCGACATCCTCGCTTCCTGAACTGACAGGCCTTCCAACATGACAAAAAACGCACTCATCACCGGCATCACCGGTCAGGACGGGGCTTATCTCGCCCGGCTTCTCCTCGACAAGGGCTACCGCGTCACGGGTTTCAGTCCGCGCCGCGGAAGCGATACGCTCTGGCGGCTGCGGGAGCTCGGCGTGCTCGATCGCATCGAGCTCGTGTACGGCGACGTCACCGATCTCGGCTCCGTGCTCCTTGCGGTCCGGGGCACCAAGCCGGCCGAGCTCTACAACCTCGCCGCGCAGAGCTTCGTCGGCGCCTCGTGGGATCAGTCCGCGCATACGGCGCAGGTCGACGCGATCGGCGTGGTCAACTGCCTGGAGGCGATCCGCCAGATCGATCCGCAGATCCGCTTCTATCAGGCGTCGACGAGCGAGATGTTCGGGAAGATCCAGAGCGAGCGGCAAAGCGAAAGCACGCCGTTCTACCCGCGCAGCCCCTATGGCGTGGCGAAGCTGTACGGTCACTGGATCACCATCAACTATCGCGAGAGCTTCGGGCTGCATGCGTCCAGCGGGATCCTGTTCAATCACGAGTCGCCGCTGCGCGGCATCGAGTTCGTGACGCGCAAGGTCACCGACAGCGTGGCGCGGATCAAGCTGGGCCTGCAATCGGAGCTGCGCCTCGGCAACATCGACGCGAAGCGCGACTGGGGCTTTGCCGGCGACTATGTCGAGGCCATGTGGCTGATGCTGCAGCAGGAGCGCCCCGACGACTACGTGATCGCGACCGGCATCAGCACCACCGTGCGCGACATGTGCCGCATTGCCTTTGGACACGTGGGCCTGGACTACGAGCGTCACGTCGTCGTGGACACCAAGCTGCTGCGGCCGGCGGAGGTCGACGTGCTGTGCGGCGACCCCGCGAAGGCGCGGGCGAAGCTGGGCTGGGCGCCGAAGACGACGCTCGAAGAGCTGATCGTCATGATGGTCGAGGCGGACCTGCAACGCCTTTCAGGCCGACGTTGAGCGCACCCGAGGTCGACGGCGCGTCGTCATGTCCCCTGTAGGAATGCTGCACGCGCTGTGGCGCTACCGCGGATTCGTGGCGGCGAGCGTCGCGCGCGAGTTTCAGGCGCGATCCCGCGGATCGGCGCTGGGCTTTGTGTGGAATCTGATCGGCCCGATCGGCAACGTCGTTGTGTTCACCGTGATCTTCGCGCAGGTCATGCACGCGCGGCTGCCCGGCGTCGGCGACGTCTGGGGTTACGGCATTTTCCTGTGCGCGGGCATATTCGCGTGGGGCCTGTTCGTCGAGATCGTGCAGCGCGGCGCCGGCATGTTCATCGAGCATGGCAATCTGTTGAAGAAGGCGAGCTTCCCCAAGTCGAGCCTCCCGGTCATCGTCGTGCTCTCGGCGCTCGTCAACTTCGCCATCGCGTTCGGCGTTTTCATGGTGTTCCTGGTCGCGACCGGGCGGTTTCCCGGTTGGGTCGCGCTGGCAGCCATTCCGGTCATCGCGCTGCTGGTGGTCTTCGCCACGGGCCTCGCGACGTTTCTCGGCACGCTCAACGTGTATTCGCGCGACGTCGGCCAGGCAGTAACGGTCCTCATGCAGTTCTGGTTCTGGCTCACGCCCATCGTGTATCCGATTTCCGCCGTGCCCGCGTTCGTCCGCGACTGGTTCGCGTTCAATCCGATGGCGCCGATCGTCGTCGCGCTGCAGCGCATCTTCGTCGAGGGATTGGCTCCGCAGTGGGGGAGCCTCGCGTTCCCGATAGTGGCGGCGGCGGTGGCCCTGTTCGCCGGCGCGATGACGTTTCGCGCCAATGCAGACGACATCGCGGACGAGCTCTGATGCCGATGCTCGAACTGCGCAACGTCGGGAAGGCCTATCGACGCTATCCGAGCGCACGCGCCCGCCTGCTCGAAACCGTGGCCCCGTGGCTCGGGAAGCGGCACGAAACGGTGTGGGTATTGCGCAACGTCAACCTCGCGGTGCAGCGCGGCGAATCGGTGGGAATTGTCGGCCACAATGGCGCCGGCAAGAGCACGCTGCTGAAGCTCGTCACCGGAACGGCGAAGGCCACCGAAGGAAGCATCCATGCCGGCGGACGGATCGCCGCGATCCTCGAGCTCGGCATGGGCTTCCATCCCGAATTCACCGGCCGGCAGAACGCGTGGATGTCGGGACAGCTGCTCGGCTTGTCGGCGAAGGACGTGAGCGACGCGATGCCGGCGGTCGAGGCGTTCGCCGAGATCGGCACGTACTTCGACCAGCCGCTGCGGATCTACTCGAGCGGCATGCAGGTCCGGCTGGCGTTCAGCATCGCCACCGCCGTGCGCCCCGACGTGCTGATCGTCGACGAAGCGCTGTCGGTCGGCGACACCTATTTCCAGCACAAGTGCACGGCGCGAATGAGAGCGTTCAGGGAGCAGGGGACGACCATGCTGCTGGTGTCCCACGATCCGACGGCCGTCGAGATCGCTCTGCGACCGCGCGATCCTGCTCGATCACGGGAGGGTGATCAAGGACGATGCGCCCGATCGCGTGCTCGACTACTACAACGCGATCATCGCGCGCCGCGAAGCGGAGTACCAAATCCGCGAGGTGGAGGCGGCTGCGGGATCGCGTCGATCGGTCCGCTCGGGCGACGGGCGCGCGACGATCGAGTCGGTGGACCTCGTCGACGCGCAGGGCGGCTCGACGCGCGCGCTTCGCTCCAACGCGCCGGCGAAGGTTCGCGTCGCCTTCGATGTCCGCTCGTCGCTGCCCTCGATGACCGTGGGCTTCCTGATCCGCGACCGGCTGGGCAACGACGTGTTCGGCACCAACACGCATCATCTGGAAACTCCCGAGCGTTGCGTTGGAGGCCGGCCGGCGTTTCGCATGCGAGTTCGACATCGGCCGGATGTCGCTCGGCGCCGGCCACTACAGCATTGCGATCGCGCTGCATGAAGCGGACATCCACGTCGCCGAGCAACCACGACTGGTGGGAGCAGGCGCTGGTGTTCGAAGTCCTGCCCGACGACGAGCCGTTTCGCCTTGGCGTCGCGAACCTGCCGGTGCGATGCGCGGGGATCGTCGCCGTTGGCCCGGTCGTGCACCCATGACGACGCGACGACGGCGCGGGCTCGTTCGCGATGCTGCTTGCGCAACTCGAAGCGCGGCCCGGACTCCGACGGGCGATCGTGCGGCGGCTCGACCGGTTCCCCGGATTGAAGCGCGCGTTGAAGCGGTCGCTGGCCCGAATGCGCGCGCGGGCGGCGGGAGGCCCGGCGTCCTGCGCGACGCGAACTCGGGGCCGAAGGTCTCTCCGCGCGCGCCGCACGCGTGCTCGCGGACCTCGATCGCGCCCGCGCAGGCCGCCGACGCGCGCGCCCCCGCCGCGCTGACGATGCGCGTCGTCATCGACCTCCAGGCGTGCCAGTCCGCGAGCCGGACAACGCGGTATCGGTCGTCATTCGTTCGAACTGGCGCGGGCGATCGCCGCCGCGCCGGGCTCGCACGAGGTCTGGCTCGCGCTCAACGCCGCGTTCCCGGCGTCGATTGCGCCGCTGCGCCACGCGTTCTCCGATCTCGTCGGCAAGGAACGTATCGCCGTGTTCGCGACGCCGACGCCGGCGGCGTCGCTCGACACGTCCAACGGCTGGCGAAGCCGTGTCGCCGAGCCGATCCGCGAGACCTTTCTCCACGCTCTGCGTCCGGACATCGTGCACGTGGCAAGCCTGTTCGAAGGGCTGGTCGACGACGCCGTTGCGTCCGTGGGAACGATCCACTCGTTCGCACGCGACGGCAACGACGCTCTACGACC
Organism: uncultured beta proteobacterium; assembly: GCA_963851465.1. Taxonomy (GTDB): domain Bacteria; phylum Pseudomonadota; class Gammaproteobacteria; order Burkholderiales; family Casimicrobiaceae; genus VBCG01. Next base: position 413,169 of record CAWKPJ010000001.1, on the reverse strand, counting down.
TCATCCCGCTGGCGAGCGGCGAGGGCCTGCCGACCGCGGCGAGCGTCGACTGGTACCAGCGAAAGCTCGCCTCGCTGAAGCGCTCGGACCTCCTGCTCGCCCTGTCCGAACACGCGCGTGCGCAAGCGGTCGCGCAGCTTGCCGATGCAAGCCGAGCGCGTGGTCGTCGTTTCCGCGGCCGCGAGCGAGGTCTTTCGGCCCGGGGCGCTGCCGCCCGACGCCGTTTCCGCGCTTTGCGCGCGTCACGGAATCACGCGACCGTTCGTTCTCCATGCCGGCGGTTTCGATGCGCGGAAAAACGTTGCGAACCTGATCGCGGCGTATGCCCGGCTTCCGTTGGCCCTTCGCTCGGGATACCAGCTCGTCCTCGTCGGCGCCGTCGATCGCGACGAGCGCGGGCGCCTTCGCGCACTATGCGGGCGCGAGGGATTGAACCCTGCGGACGTGCTGTTTCCGGGACGGTTGCCGGACGCGGATCTCGCTGCGCTCTACGGCCACTGCGCGGTGTCGTGCCTCCCGTCGTTCCAGGAAGGCTTCGGGCTGCCCGCGCTGGAAGCGATGGCGTGCGGCGCCGCCGTCGTGGGCGCCAACGCGACGAGCATTCCCGAGGTCATTGGACGAAGCGACGCGCTCTTCGATCCTGCGGACGTCGACGCGGTGGCGGCAAAGATTCATGCCGTGCTGACCGATCGCGCGTTTCGAGCCGATCTGCAGGCGCACGGCCTGCGCCAGTCCGCGCGAGTTCACCTGGCGCGCGACGGCGCGCCGTGCATTGGACGCCATGGAGGAGTGCATTGAGCGCCGGCGCCGCGAGGCCGGCATCACCGCGCCGCATCCCGAGCAGGCCTTCGCAGCAACGTCCCACGCTTGCGTACGTGTCGCCCCTGCCGCCCGAGCGAACGGGAATCGCCGCGTACAGCCGCGAGCTGCTGCCTTATCTGGCACGCCACTACGACATCGAGCTCGTCGCGAGGCAAGCGTCCGTGGAACTGCCGGGCGACATGGCGGCATGGCCGATCCGATCGGTCGAGTGGCTCGAAGCGAATGCCGATCGCTGTCAGCGCGTGCTCTACCAGCTCGGAAACTCGCCGGCGCATCAATGGATGTTCGACCTGCTCGAGCGGCTGCCCGGAACGGTCGTGCTCCACGATTTTTTTCTGGGCGGCGTGCTGAACTGGATGGACGAGTCGTGGCTTGCGCCGGGGACGTTCCGGGCGCGATTGTTCGAATCGCACGGGTATTCCGCGCTCATCGCCGATTCCGCGCTGGGCCGCGCAGCGGCGATCGATCGATATCCCTGCAACTCGCGCGTCGTCGAGCACGCCAACGGCATCATCGTTCATTCCGACGAAGTCGCTCCGCATGGCGAGGACGTGGCACGGCGACGCCGGCGATCAATGGTCGCCGAATCCCGCAGCCGCGGCGTCTCGAGCCCGTGACCGATCGCGAGGCTGCGCGTCGCGCACTGCAGATCGACGACGGCGATTTCGTCGTCTGCTGCTTCGGCTTCATCGATCCCGCAAAGCTCGATCACCGGCTCCTGTCACGCGTGGCTGGGCTCGGCGCTCGCGCGCGAGCCGCGCCACCACCTCGTCTTCGTCGGCCAGAACCATGGCGGCGAGTACGGGCGATCGATGTTGCGGTCGCTGGAGGAAGGGCCTGCCGGCCGGCGTATCCGGATCACCGGCTTCGTCGACGACGACACCTATCAGCGCTACCTGTGCGCCGCCGATGCCGCCGTTCAGCTCCGCGGGGTGTCGCGCGGAGAATCGGCGCGAACCGCGCTCGATTGCCTGGCGCACGGATTGCCTCTGATCGCCAATGCCAGCAACTCGCTGTCGGCGTTGCCGGATCACGCGTTGATCCGCCTTCGCGCGGATTTCGACGATTCCGAGCTGACCGCGGCCATCGAGCGTCTCGCCGTGGACAAGGACCTGCGCGCCCGGCTTTCGCAGGCCGGCCGCGACTATGTTCGCGAGCATCACGACCCGCAGCGCGTGGCGGCGCAGTTTCGTGACGAAATCGAGCGATTCGCCACGGAGGGCCGGCGCCGCCGCTACGACGATCTCGTCGGACAGGTCGTCGCGCAAACCGCGGCTCCGACGCCGCTGCGCGAAGACTGGATCGCCACCGCCGCGAGCATCGCGTTCGATCTTCCTGCCCCGCGGCTTCCGCAACTGCTCGTCGACGTCACCGTCCTCGCGCGCCAGGATCTCAAGACGGGGATCGAGCGGGTCGTGCGCGCCGTCTTGCGCCGCTTGCTCGAGCATCCGCCGAGCGGGCTTTCGGGTCGAGCCCGTCGTCGCGCGCGATGACCGGTATGTCTACGCGCGCGCCTTCACGTGTCGCTGGCTCGGGCTCGCCGACGCGTTACCTGATGGCGAGCCGATAGACGTCGCGCGCGGCGATGTATTCCTCGGCCTCGATTGGGCGGCCGACGTCGTGCCCCGGCACCAGCAGGTGCTCGCGCGCTATCGGGCGATGGGCCTCGAGATCGCCGTTCGTCGTGTACGACCTGCTGCCGCTGCTCCATCCGCACTACTATCCGCCGGGGATCGAAGGAGATGCAGCGGACGTGGCTGACGTCGATCGCCACGGTCGCCGATGGCCTCGTCTGCATCTCGCGCTCGGTCGAGACCGAGCTCCTCGACTGGCTCGACGAGTTTGGCCCGGCGCGGGACTCGCCCCTCAACGTTGGCGCGTTTCGTCTTGGCGCCGATATCGAGCGCTCGATGCCGACGTCCGGCGACCCGGACGAAGGCGCAGCGCTGCTGGCGCGAATGGAAACGGTGCCCACGGCCGTGATGGTCGGCACGGTCGAGCCCCGCAAAGGCCATCGTCAGGTTGTCGCCGCGTTCGAGGCGTTGTGGCGGGAAGGCGTCGAGCTCGACCTCGTGATCGTCGGCAAGAAGGGCTGGATGGTGGACGATCTCGCGGCGACGCTGCACGCGCATCCCGAGCGCGGACGCCGCCTCGCCTGGATTGAGCACGCCAGCGACGCGATGCTCGATCGCCTCTACGCGCGCGCCCGGGTCCTGATCGCGGCGTCGCTCGGCGAAGGATTCGGATTGCCGCTGGTGGAAGCGGCGCGCAACGCGCTGCCGATCGTGGCGCGCGACCTCCCGGTCTTTCGCGAGGTCGCCGGTGAGCACGCGTATTATTTCTCGGGCACGTCGGCCGACGATCTCGGCGGTGCATTGAAGGAATGGCTCGAGCTCCATCGCCAGGCGCGGCATCCGCGGTCGGAGGGATTGCCGCTCCTCACGTGGGCGCAGGGCACCGACGAGTTGCTCGAAGTCGTGCTCGGCGGTCGGTGGAACGCGACGTGGCCGGGGCGGGAGGAGAGCGCCGCAAACGTCTTCCCGCCGACGTCGATACGGCACCGCAAGTTGGAGAAACGCCAGACGGCGAGCCGGCGTTGTGCGTCATGGAGTCGTGGCGCCGACGATGTCCCTCAAACCCAGGAAAGCCATGAACGCGCCCAACCCCCCGACCCGGCTGGAAGTGCACGATCTGCTGCGTCGCGTCCGCAACGAGATTGCGCATCGCCGCGGCGAGGAGGGAGCCCCCGCCGCGGCGGTGGGCCCCCGTTCATTCTCGACGTCGGACAATCTCACCGGCGCCGACGCGTTTCCGCCTCTGCCCGATCTCGAGCTTCACCCGAGATTCGAGACCTCGTCGAGCGGCTATGCGATCGAGGATTTCACCCGCCTGCAACATGCGGAGTTCATACGGGCCGCGTATCAGGGCCTGCTGCGACGCGAGCCTGACCCGCCGGGACTGCATCATTTCCTGCAGAAAGCTCGAGCGTGGCGACAGCAAGCATCTGATCCTCGGCCTGGTCCGGTATTCGCCGGAGGGCCGGCGGCATGCGGTTCCCGTACGAGGCCTGCGCTGGCGCTTCGCCTTCGAGCGCGCCTGCGAAGTGCCCGTCGCGGGTCGCTTCGTCCGTTATCTGGTCGACCTCGCCCGCTTGCCGACGCTGATGAGGGAAGCAAGGCAGAACGAGACTCGCCTTGCCGGACAGCTTGCGGCGGCCAGCAAGCACGTCAATGCTGCGAACAGGGCCACCTACGGCATGGTCGCAGCGTCGTCGCAGGAGCAACGCCAGGCCATCGACCGCCTCGATCAGGCCATCGAGCAACAAGGTCTCGCGACTGCGCGCATGACTTCGTGGAAAGCGAGCGCGGAGCAGCGCCTATCTGCCGCAGCAGTCGCGAACGCGTCGGCTGCTCGTGCGACCCTGACGCTGGAGACCGGTTTGGGAGACCTTACGTCCCGTGTGACGCACATTGAAGAAGACACTGCCGGGATGCGGCGAGCGGAGGAAGACTTCGCACGTGCGGCAGCGGCCCTGGAGACCGGTTTGGGAAGCCTTGCGTCCCGCGTGGCGCATATTGAAGAAGACGCTGCCGGGAAACGGCGAGCGGAGGAAGACTTCGCGCATGCGTTCGACGAGCTCTACGCGACATTCGAAGAGCAGTTTCGCGGCGAGCGAGATGACGTTAAGGGTCGCGTCGCGGTCTACGTCCCGCGCCTGGTCGATGCCGGACTCGGCACGAGCGAGGCGCCTGTGCTCGACCTCGGCTGCGGCCGCGGCGAATGGCTCGAGGTCCTGAAGGACCATGGGCTGCGGGCGCGCGGCGTCGATACGAACCGCACGATGCTGGCGTACTGCCGGGCTTTGGGCCTCGAAGTCGCCGAAGCCGACGCCCTTGCCTGTCTGCGCGAGACGCCCGCGGCGAGCCTCGGCGTAGTCACCGGCTTTCACATCGTCGAGCACCTGACGTCTGCCCTACCTGGTGTCGCTGCTGAAGGAGACGGCCCGAACACTGCGTCCTGGCGGCACTCGCCATCTTCGAAACGCCCAATCCCGAGAACGTGCTGGTCGGCAGCCACACGTTTTACCTCGACCCGACGCATGTCAATCCGCATCCCGCCGGCGACGCTCAGGTTTTTCGTCGAGGCCGCGGGATTGCGCGACGTCGAGATCGTGTTCCTGCATCCTTCTCCCGACCACGAACGGCTCACGGCCGGTGACCAAGCGGTCGAGACGTTCGTGAACAGCCGGTTTTTCGGCCCACGCGACTATGCCGTGATCGCGCGCAAGGCATGACGCGGCTCCTCGTCCTCAATTTCTTTCCCGCCTTCTTCCCGCCTTCGAGCGGAGGCGAGCAGCGGTATTTTTCCATCTATCGTCACCTGAGCCGTCGCCACGACGTGACGCTCCTTTCGCCGACGTTCCCGCAGCAGGCCGAGGAAGTCGTGGAATTCAATGCCCGCTTTCGCGAGCATCGCATTCCAAAGGAACGCGTTCACGTCGATCTTCATCAGGACCTCGATTCTCAAGGCATCGGCCAGGAGTGCTCCGCGCTGGTGTGCGCGCTGGCGGCAGGAACCGAGAATGCCTACCATCGCCGCTATCGGCAGCTCGTGCAGCACGCCGACGTCGTCGTCCACGATTCGCCGTTCATGGTTGCCTACGACGAACAGCTTGGAAAGGACGGCAAACCGCGCGTCTACAACAGCTACAACGTCGAAGCCGACCTGATGCAGCAGATGCTCGGGGGAACGCACAAGCAGCGACACGTGGCGCTGATCGCCGAGCTCGAAGGCCGATTGGTGCGCGAGAGCACGCTGGTGTTCGCAACGTCGGACGCCGAGCGCGAAGCGTTCGTGCAGCGATATGGCTGCGACCCGGGCAAGCTGGCGGTGGCGCCCAACGGCTTCGAGCCGACGGTCGACGAGGCGCCGGCAGACGAGTGCGGACGCAGACCCGGAAATCGACAAGTGGCCGGCTGGCGACACGCGGCCACTGGCGATATTTCTCGGGAGCCTCCACCCGCCCAACGTCGAGGCAGCGCGCTTCATCCGCGACGTCCTCGCGCCGGCGCTGCCTCAGATCCGGTTCGCCATCGCGGGCTCGGTCTGCGACCGGCTCGGCGATGCGCCGGCGAACGTGCGGCTGCTGGGGTTGGTTGGCGAACGGGCGAAGGCGCGCCTTTTCCGGCGCTGCGACGTGGCGATCAACCCGATGTTCACGGGCGCCGGCACGAATCTCAAGATGCTGGACTTCATGTCCGCCGGGCTCCCGATCGTCAGCACGCCGGTCGGCGCCCGCGGTCTCGATCTCGAGGACGGCAGGCATTGCGTCGTGGCTTCGGAAGAGCGCTTCGCCTCCGCGATCGCCGGCCTGATCGTCGATCCGGCGCGCAAGACCAGCCTCGGCGATTCGGCACGGGCGCTCGCCTACGAGCGTTACACCTGGCGCTCGATCGCCGAGAGAATGCACGAAGCGCTGGAGTCCCGCATCGAAGCGGCCTCCCGCGGTTCATCGTCCGCCGACCGCCGCCGAATACTCGTGCTCAACGATTTTCCGGTGGGCAGAGCCGCCGCGGGCGGCGAAGTGCGCATCGCCCGCCTGCTGGCTGCGCTTGCGCATTGGCACGACGTGACGCTCCTGTGTCTCACCGACGGGCGCGACGCGTCGGATCGGCGCGTCGCGCCCGGATTTCGCGAGATTGCGATCCCGAAGACGGAGGAGCACCGCGCGCTGCAGCAAACCTGGAACGACCGGCATTTGGTGTCGGTGAGCGACATCATCAGCGCGGCGATGTGCACCAAGAACACGGCTCTGGTCGAGCTCTATGGGCTCCTCGCAACGGACGCGGACGTGGTCGTGCTCCAGCATCCCTACCTGGCGCCGCTGCTGCAAACCTTCGCGCCGCCGCGGCATGTGATCTACGAAGCCTTCAACGTGGAAAGCTCATTGAAGGCCGCGCTGCTCGAGCCGCACCCCGATCGGGACGCGCTGGTCAAGCAGGTGAGGGCGATCGAGAAGAAAGCGTGCGCCGACGCTGACTGCATCATCTGCGTGTCGGACGAGGACCGCGACGCGTTCGAGGCATCCGGCCATCGCAGGGTTGTCGTCATCCGCAACGGAGTCGACACGCAGACGGACGGCCCCGATGTCGATCTATCGGCGATCACGCCGTTCTTCGAGGGTCGCACGGTCGCCGTGTTTCTCGGCAGCGGCCACACGCCGAACATCGAGGCGGTCGAGTTCATCGTGCGCGAGGTCGCTCCGGCGAACGTGCGCGTCGTGTTCCTGATCATCGGCGCGGTCGGCCGAATACTTTGCCGGCCGGGACATTCCGTCGAACGTTCTTCTGTGCGGCCGCGTGGACGATGACGTCAAGAACGTGTTGCTGGCCGTCGCAGACCTCGCGGTGAACCCGATGCTTGCGGGAGGCGGCTCGAGCCTGAAGGTTCCGGAGTACATGGCGGCCGGCCTGCCGGTGATCACCACCCGGATCGGCATCCGCGGATACGACGTCGTCGACGGCATTCACGCGATCGTCGCGGACCCGGCCGAGTTCCCGGCGAGACTCGCGGCGCTCGCCGGCGACGAGGAACGCCGGCGCTTCATCGGCGCGAACGGACAGGAATATGCGCGCGGCGAGCCTCGACTGGCAGCGCCTGGGTGCCCGCTACCGCGATGTCATCGATGGGCTGACCGGCGGTGATCCGGCCGCGCAGCCGGAACCGGCGAAGCCGCGTCCCGCGCGCAGCCGGAAGCGGCTCCTGGTCGTGACCTATCGCTTCACGGACCCGCCGCAGGGCGGCGCCGAGGCGTTCCTGCTGGCAACGCTCAAGGGCGTCCATGCCCTCGGTGATTTCGATGTCGACGTCGCAACGTTCGCCGTGCAAGGCATCGCGGATCACCTCCAGTTCTCGGCGCACTACGAAGCAGGCGCGCAGCGCCCGGACGCGTTCGAGTTCGTGCGGGCGGTCCATCGGTTCGCGGTGGATCCGGCGGACGAAGCGATCGTCACCGCGGAGTGCGCATCGCTGTTCGAGCTTTGGCAGCGCGAGGATCTCGGGCAAGCGCGGATGTTCGAGGGGGACTACGAGGCTCCGACATTGCTGGGGGGCTGGTTCCATCCGGAGCGGCACGGTGAACGCCTGCAGCGTTGGACCGGACCGCAGGCCGAGATCTTCTGCCCGCGCGGCGTGAGCGGGTTGACGATCCACGGCTTCGCCGACGGATCGAGGACCCTCACGTTGCGCGAGCCGCAAGGCCGCACCACGACGGTCAAGGTCCGCGGCGAGTTCGTCATCGAGCTGAACGCGGACGCGACGAACGGCGGCGTGTGCGCGCTGACGGTGGAGCCTGCCGGTCGCGTCGGGGGCGATCCGCGGCGGCTGGGTGTGTGCGTCACCGCGATCGCCGCGCGACGCGGTGCGGCGTCGATCGATGTGCCGCTGCACGCCGATTTCGCCGCGTGGATGCGGCAAAAGGATCTCGCCCGCTGGGTGCAGTCGCTGATCGACGTCACCAATGCGCGCGACATGCGCGACGACCGGCGCTTCCTTGCGGTACGCGGACCGCATTCGCGCCTCCTCGACGCGTGGCTGCGCGACCATGTCGGGGATTACGACGTCGTGCTCGCGCATGGCGTTCCATTCAGCACGTCCGTTCTCGGCGCGACATGCGCACGGCAGCAAGGCGTGCCGTGCGTCGTCCTCCCGCACTTTCACGTGGACGACAAGTACTATCACTGGCGCGAGTTCTACGAGGCGTTCCGATCGGCCGACCGCGTGATCGCCGCACCGCGCCCTGCCAAGACGCTGTTCTTCGACCGGATCGGCGCTCGTGCGGTGACGGTGCCGGGAGGCGGCGTCGACCCGGCCGAGTTCGAGAATGCGGCGAGCTGCGGCCGCGCATTCCGTGCGCTGCACCCCTCGGCCGATCCGTTCGTGCTCGTCCTCGGACGCAAATCGGGCGCGAAGAACTATGCAAGCATCGTCGCCGCGGTCGAAGCAGCCAATCGCGCAGGTACGCGGATTGACCTCGTGATGATCGGACCCGACGACGACGGCCTGCCGTCTCGAAGGCCGTCACGTGCACTACCTCGGCAGCCAGCCTCGCGCGGTCGTTCTCGGCGCGCTTGCGCATTGCCACTGCCTCGCGACCATGAGCGAAAGCGAAAGCTTCGGCATTGTCGTCGTCGAGGCATGGATGTGCGGCCGGCCGGTCGTCGCCAACGGTCGCAACGTCGCCTTCGCCGATCTGATCGAGCACGGCTGCAACGGCCTTCTCTGCCAGACGGTCGATGACGTGGCGGATGCGTTGAGGCGGCTGGTCGACACGCCCCACGAAGCGGCGCGCCTGGGTGCCGCCGGACGCGCGGAGGCGCTCGCGAGCTATACCTGGCCGAGGATCGCGGCCTCCATCAACGACGTGCTCTTGCGCGTATGCCGCAATGGACGTTCGCGCGTGCGCCGAGGAGACCGACGTTCGCAAGCCGGCGTCACTTCCCGCGTGATGATGGGCGCCGAAACCAGCGGCGCCACCGGGACGGCTCGCGTTCTACGCGCCGAAATATGCGCGCAAACGCGCGTCGAACTCGGATGATCCGGCGAACATTTCGATCAGCGTGGCGACGGTCGCGGCGTGGGTTTCGAGCTGGCCCCGCCAATAGTCGATCTCGGGGTTCCCGGGAAGCGGCCAAGGTAGGCGCGGTACAACCGCGTCACGTGCGCCTCGTTCGTAGGGCCGGCCGCCTGATACTCGCTCGACGCGACGACCTGCGTGCCGAGCGAGCGCGCCATCGCGCGAACGCCATCGATGCCGCCCGTCGCATAAGCTGCGTCGAACGACCCTGCGAAATACGCCAGACCGCCGCTGTCGACCAGGCGATCGAGGAGGCCGACGTACATCGTCGTCACGAAATTGGCGGTCGGTACGCCACCCAGGCAGGGAAAGAGAGACTGAACGTACGCGGCGAATTCCTGCGACTCGGCGAAGATCGCCACCGCCTGGGGCCGGTTCCACGAACCCGACAGCCACGCGTCGAGCTCCGACTGCGAGGGCGGCCGGCGAAGAAACACCTGGTACGCGTCGCGCAGGAATTGCTCGTCCGTGCGCAGGCGCATTGCATACTCGGCGCTCGAGAAGAAGACGCGCGCCATCTCCCGCGGCACGAATCTCACGTCGATCCCGAGGGGAATCGAGTACGCGAAATAGCCCTGATACCAACTGTCGACCGCCCCGGCCTCGGGCGCGCGGCCCAGAATGTCCGAGTAGAACGACGTGATCATCTGACGCGCGCGCGCCGCTTCGTCCGACGGGACCGCGCCGAGCGCGAAGACACCGTTGATCGCGCGCGGATTCGCCGGCCGGTAGACGATCTCACCCGCGCCCGCATCCCACGTCGAGGCCACCGGCAGCCAACAGCCCGAGACGTCGAGGCGCGAGACACGCGCCGCCGCGCCGGCGCCCGACGTGCGAAAGCGCAGCACCCCCTCTCGAGCGCGCGACAGCAGGTCGTACTCGGCCCAGACTGCGGTCACGCCGTCCGGATATGTCTGCGGTGGCGGGGCGGGTACGGTCAGCGTCGCCGAGTCGGCCAGGCGCAGCGCTGCGACGGGCGTCCGTAACCGCGCTCGTCCCGGCTGCGCCGGTCAAGCTCAGCGTCACATTGATGTTGGGCTGCCATGACGATCGTAGCGCCGGCGAAAAGATCGAACAATGCGTTGACGCGCAAGTTCACCGGCGTGGAGGTGAGGAACGGCTGGTAGTCCACGCTCGATCCGTTCGACGTGTTCCACTCCAGAATCGATCCCGAGCCGCCGGCGGGCGGAAGCTGCGGTCCTGAAGCGCTTTCCCAGTAGTTGTGAGTCGCGACCGCGCCCGTCGCCGCATTGTTGTACAGCGCATGGGCACCAGCGGGACCAAGCGTGCAGTACTGGACGGCGACCTGTGCTCCGCTGTTCGCGAACACCGAGTAGTCGCCGGACGAAGCGCCGTTGCCCTGGAACGCGCAATGCGAAAAGCGCGCTTCCGCGTTTGCGTAGACGAGCGCGCCGTAGGTGTCGTGGCCGTTGAATGCCGACAAGGTGCTGTCGAGCGCGGAGCCATCCTTGACCTCGACACCCGCCGCGGCTCCCAGGAGCAGGTTGCCGATCGAGCGTGGCGGCCGATCCGTCGTGAAGGCGGACGCTTGTAGTCGACGCGCTCGTCATGGTGTTGCCGAAGACGAGGGCTTCCGATTCGCCAGCCACGAGCACGTCGGCGATCGCGTTGTTGGTGAGCGTGTTGTCGAGAATGGCCACGTTGCGGCTGACGCGGCCATTCGCGGAATCGGCGACCACCGCGACACCCTGATGGGCGCTGCCGGCAACCACGCTGCCGCGAATCGTCGCGCCATTCGGGCATCCCCAGAACGTCACGCCGGTGTTCAGGCTGTCACGAATTTCAGAGCGCTCGATCACGGCGGTGGAGTTAACGAGAAAGATGCCGTCGGTCTTGGCGCCAAGCACCCGGCTGGAGACGAATCGCACGTCCACCGCGTCCACGGCGGAGAGCGCGCTGTAGAAGGGCGCATTGAACGTCACCCCCACGATTTCGGCAGTACCGGCCGGCAGCCCTTGCGCGGCAGTGGGCTGGATGTCGATACCGTTGCCGAATCCCGTGATGGTTGTGTCGTGCACGATCGCCGATGCGCGACGCGTGGGATACGACGCGGAGCCGATGACGCTGACGCCGACGCCCGGATTCGCGCTGTTCGTGTTCCTCAACTGGGTGTTGCTGTCCAGCCTCGCGGTTCCCGCGACGTTCTGGACGCCGTAGACGGTGTCGACGATCGACACGCCATGAAGCGCGGCGGTGGCATTCTCCATGTTGATGCCCCACATCGCCTTGTCGATGCTTCCACCCGTCAAGTCGAGGCTCGATGCCGCGAGATAGATGCCGGAGTTGAACTGGTTGCCGGTCATCCGCGTGTTGTTTCGCACGACGAGCGACGCGCCGTTCGTCGCGCCGAGCAGCGCCCATCCCGTTCCCTGGATCACGCAGTTGTCCACGGTCAGCGTGACCCCGCTGCCCGACGCGCGGATCGGGCCGCCCGTGGACTGGATGGTGGCGCCATTGCAGGCGAGCGTCTTGCTCGCGGCCGACGACGTACTCGCCGATCGTGTAGCTCGTGGCGCCGTTCAGGGTAACGGTCGTCCCCGGCGCGGAAAGCAGGGGCGCGAGATTCACGCCGAGCACGGGCTGCGCAACGAGCGCGGACGTCACCGCGAGCACGCGGGCGAGCGATCCCCGTCGGTGCAGCGCACCGAGCGCAACGATCCATTACGGGCCGAAGTACGCGTCGAGCCTGGCGCCGAATTCCGGCGACGCAGCGAAGCTGTCGATCAGCGTTTCGATCGTGGCGGAGTGCGCGTCCAGCTGGTTCGACCAGTAGGCGATCTCGTTCGCCGCCGGATATCGCCCGAGGTAACCGCGGTACAGGCGGATCACGTTCGTCTGGCTCGACGGCGCCTTCGATTGGTATTCGGACGAAGCGATGACCAGCGAACCCATGGCTCGTGCGTTCGCGCGCACTCCGTCGATGCCGGCGGCGGCGAACGCACCGTCGAACATGCTCCGAAACGATGCGAGGCCGGACGCGTCGGGCATCCGGTCGAGGAGGCCGATGTACATCGTCGCGACGAAGTTGGCCGTCGATCCGCCGCCCTGACCGGGAAACAGGCCGGCGATGTAGTTGCCGAATTCGACCGATTCCGCGAACGTTGCCGCGGCTTGCGGCCGGCTCCAGGATCCCGACAACCAGCTTGCGAGCTCCGACGACAACGGCGCGCGGTGCAGCAGCGCCCGATAGGCATCCTGGATGAATTGGCTGTCGGTCCGCGCGCGGGCCGCATATTCAGCGCCGCCGAACAGCACGCGCGCCATTTCCTGCGCGGCGAAGCGGATGTCGATGCCCATCGCTGCCGAATACTCGAAATAGCCCAGTGCCCACGCGTCGACCGCGCCGGCCTCCGGATTGCGACCGAGGATGTCGACGTAGAACGACGTGATCAGATTGGCGGTGGCGAAGGCCTCGCTGGTTTGCACGAGCTGCGACAACGGAGCGCTGCTCGATCCCGCGTTGGCTGCATTCCCGCTGTACGTGGCCGCCACGTCGTGCGTTCCCACGGCGAACGCGCTCCGTCGCACAGGTGGCCGTCCGGATGCTGCCGCTGCCGCCGAGCGGAGCGGTGGCGCAACCGGCGATCGTGCTGCCGCCGTCGGTGAAGCGGACGGTGCCCGTGGGCGCCGATCCAGACACCGACGCGGTGAACGTCACGGTCGACTGGAACACCGAGGGATTGGCCGAGCTCGCAATGCCCGTGGTCGTCGGGCCCGGGTCGACGGTTTGCGTATACGGGCTGCTGCTCGACGCGGCATTCGCGCCATTGCCGCCGTACGTCGCGACGATGCCATGCGTCCCCGGGGTGAGCGCGCTGGTCGTGCAAGTGGCCGTGGGCGAGTTGCCGCTGCCGGCGAGGCTCGCTGGGCTGCAGTTCGCGATCGGCAAGCCGCCGTCGGTGAAGCTGACCGAACCGGTCGGCGCGGCGCCAGACACGATTGCGGTGAACGTCACGCTCGCGCCGGGCGTGGATGGATTGGGCGATGACGTCAGCGTTGTGGTGGTGGAGCTCTGGCTTCCACCGGTGGATACCTGCACCGAAAGCCTGTCGGCCGCTGCCGAAATAACGCTTATCGTGATGCCGTAGGTCGCGTCGACGAACGATTGCCCGACGACGAGAGCCGAATCGGTGAACGTGGTCGTCTCCGGCGTCATGTCGAGCAGCTCGCTGTCGTTGCTGAAGCTGTCGCAGCCCGGGCAGAGTGTTTCGAACGGGCTCGACACCCGTATCTGGGCGCCGTTGTTGGGGTACGCGGCTAGCGCAGAGTCGAACCCGATCGGCTGCCGGAACTCGACCCAATAGGTTCGGTAGCTCGAGGCCGTCGGAATCCTGATCGCGTAGTTCGAGCCGCCAGGCGACTCGATCGGAGTGAGCGAATAGGAAGCGCTTCCCGCGGCATGGACGGGGACGGTTGCTGCGGAGATCCAGTTGAGCTTGCGCTTCTGCTGCGCGGTGAAATGCATCGCGCGCTGGTTGCCCATGGTGTTCCAGGGATCGCCGTACTCGGACACCGTGCAACTGCCGCCGATGGCGGCCGCGCCGCAGTCCAGGGTTCCGGCGTGGAGAAGGCCGAAGTTGTGTCCCATCTCGTGCGCGATCACCTTCGTGACGAATGAGCTCGTCCCATTGATGTACGACTTGCGCGGCGATCCGATGTACGCGAGCCCGTTCCACCCGCAGGCGGGCACGTCGGGGAACAAATAGACGACGAACCCGTAGCTCGCCGAGTTCCACGCGCCGTTGGCCGCGGTTGCGGCCGCGGTCGCGGCACTGCCGATCGCCTGCCAGTCGGCGCCGTTGCAGGTTACGGGGCGCGACATGTTGATCGTGACCCAATTTGTCACGGTCACGTTGAATGTCTGCTGGCCGAACGAGACTTCGCTGAAGTAGTTGCTGACGCTGTCCGCATTCGTCGCCATCACCTGCTGCGCCTGTGCGCTGGTGAGCGACGGCAAGGGCGTGTTGTTGAAATTGGCCAGGATGACCAGTGCGCTGCTCGCGGCCTTTGCATCGACGTCGGCGCGCTTGCCGGCACCCTCCGGCGCGGGGCCGGCATCGAGCAGCGTGATGCGCGAAGGCCGGAGAATCGCGCCATCCGCGCTCAGCCGTCCGCCGATCGAGATCCGCATGCCCCAGCGCATCGGCGGTGGCAGGGAAGCGAGGTCCAGGCGGCGAATGACGCCTCCCGCCTCGTGTACTTCGTAGGTGAACTCGCCGACGCCCGGACCGAACTTGTCCGAGTGCACGATGGCCAGCTTCCCCTCGATTTCGACGCCAGGCCCCGTTGGCGGGCTGGTTTTCCGCGCCTTGGCCCGCGCGCGGATGCTGGACGGATCGAACGATCGGCCGACGCGTTTGCCGTGAAGCGCGACAACGTCGCCATCCGCAAGCGAGTCCGCGATCGCACCGCGCAGCGCGATCGCTGATCCGTCGGCGAGCCGCAACTCGCGGTAGCGATGCACGCTGCCGTCGACCCGATCGTCGATGATAATCTCCTCGACGACGCCTGCGATCTCCAGTTCCGGATCGCTGGACGCGGAGGTGGCCGCCTCAGCCCTCGCAACGGCTTCGCCATGCGCGAAGGCGGGAGAGGACACCAGCAGCGACAGTCCCAGCAGCCCGGCGAGTGCGGCGGCTTGCAGCGGACGTGAAAAGATGAAGGTCACCGGCATGGTATTGAGCACAGCGCGCCCCCTAGTTTAGCAAACTATATGCCGATGTCATGGAAGGCCGATGGCTAGATGGATTGCCGCCGCGACGCTTGCGGGCGCCCTGCCGCTTTGTGTCCTTGCACTGCTGGATCCCTCCAGGCTCTTGCTGCACGAGCCGCTTGTCTACTACGGCGATGGATTCGCGCACGGCGTCGTCGTCAAGACGGTCCTGGAAGTCGGCTGGTTTCCTGGGCATAACCCGCGCCTCGGCGCACCGTTCGGCGCCGAGACGCTCGACTATCCCCTTTTCGACGCAGCGAACCTGCTGATTGTGAAGCTGCTCGGGATGTTTTCGGGCGACTGGATCGTCGTCACGAACGCCTTTTTCCTGGCCAGTTTCGCGCTCGCGGGCGTCAGCGCCTGCGCCGTCATGGCGGCGCTGGGAATGCGGCGCTGGGTCGCCGTGGTCGGAGCCACGCTCTTCGCGTTGCTCCCGTTCCACTTCCTGCGGGCGCAGCACCTGTTCCTTGCAGCGTATTGGCCCGTCCCGCTCGGGATCTATCTGGCGGTTGCGTGCGGCCCCGATGGCGGCCGCTTGGGAGCGTGGGCGCGTCGCGGATCCAGCTGGCCGCGGGTGCTCCTGGCGGCAATGGTAGGGTGCGGCGGCATCTACTACGCGCTGTTTTCCGCGATCCTGGTGGCGGCGTCCGGTATCGCGAATGTCGCTGCGCGGCGGCGGCTGGGCGCCATCGTGCCGGCGCTCGTGGTCACGGCGGTCATCGGCGTCGCGACGGCCGCGCAGCTCGTTCCGAGCCTGCGCTACTGGAGCGAGCACGGTCGCAATCCGCAGGCCGTGTCGCGGGGGGCATCCGAGGCGGAGCGTTTCGCGCTCAAGCCGATTCAGCTCCTGTTGCCCAACCCGGAGCATCGGTGGGACGCGGCACGTGCGCTCGCGCGCCGTTACGCGGAGTCTGCGCCGCTGGTGAACGAGAACGCGACCGCGGCGCTGGGGTTCGCAGGCAGCATCGGGCTGTTGTCGATCCTGCTGTATGGCCTGCGGCGCGTGGCCTCGAGCCCGCCGGCCGAACCGCCGCTCGAATCGCTGGCCTTCCAGGCGTTCGTGTGTCTGGCGCTCGGAACAATGGGCGGCGTGGGGTCGGCGCTCGCGCTCGCCGGGTTTGCATGGGTTCGCGGCTACAACCGCGTTAGCGTCTTTCTGGGTTTCATCGGGATCACTGCGCTGCTACTGATCGCGCAAAAGCTGATCGAGCGGCGGGTCGACGTTCGCATGCAGGCGACTGCGCTGGCCTTCGCGACCGGCGTGATTGCGCTCGTTGCGATTCCGGATCAGGTCCCGGCCAGCGCCATGCGACCTGATTCGGCCTATCTCGGCGATCGATCTTTCTTCGACGCAGTTGAACGGGCGTTGCCGCCGGCCACCGCGGTGTACGAGATGCCTTACCGGCCGTATCCGGAAGCCGGCACGCTCCATGCGCTGGACGACTACGAGTTGTCGCGCGGCTACCTCAATACGCGCACGCTGCGGTGGAGCTACGGCGCGATGAAGGGTCGTGCCGGCGACGACTGGCTTGCGTTGATGTCGTTGCGCGAGCCGGAGGATCAGGTCGATCTTGCGGCGAGGAGCGGCTTCGGTGCGATCTACCTCGACCGGCGCGGCTACGTTGACGCGGGCGCGGTCGACGCGGCATTGCGCCGCCGCCTCGGTTCGCCGATCGCGCAGAGCGACGACGGCCACCGCGCCGTCTATCGCGTCCCGCCAGCCGGCACCACGCCCGTGCCGCGCGAAGCGCTGCTGCTCCCCGTGTTCGGCGCGCCCATCGCGTTCACCGAGCGGCCGTTGCCGCGCGGGGTGTCGGCCTTGAGCGGTTTCTCGGGCGTCGAGCCGACCGGCCGATGGACAGAAGGTCCGTTGGCGCGAATCGAATTCGAGCAGCCGCTCCCGTCGCGCTTCGCGCTTCGGGTGGACACGGCGATGGCGATGCCGCCGACCGCGGACGTCGACCTGCCGGTGCGGATCGGCGGAGTGGTCCGCACGATGCGCCTTCGCGCCGGCGCATCGACGGCGGAGGTCGAGTTCGACAGCGCTCCCGCGGCGCGCGCGATCGACTTCGTCATTCCGAATCCGGTGTCGCCGCGGGAACTGGGAATGGGCCCGGATCCGCGGCAACTCGGGTTCGCGCTGCGATCGCTGACGGTGCTGCCGCGGGATCGATGAGGCGCGTTCGCAGTTCCCCGTGCGTTACGGGTTGATCACCAGCACGTTGTACGTCTCGCCCACCGCGAATGCACCGTTGGTGAAGAGGTACCAGGACCCGGCCGCTGTATTGCAGATGTTGGCAGCGAAGACGGCGCGGAGAAGCTTCGGCGTCGTCTCGTTGGTGCCGCCATGCGACGCTTCCTGGACGAACAGGATCTGTCCCGCGGACGCGTTCGCGCCCGAGACGTGCGCCTGGTTGAGCCGGGTGTAGCGGGTGTCGGGGCAGAGGCTCCCTGCGCTGATCTGATGGATGTAGGCAGGAGTGCTCGTGTTGTTGCCGGCCTCGCGCACGCGGATCTGCCCGGCCAGGATGTCGATCGCGTTGTTGGCCTGCGCCAGCGCGACGTCGCTCCCCGAGCCGTTGTTGAACGCGCGGATGGCCGCGCCGATCGACGATTCGTTCTGACTGAAGAAGAGGCCGCCGTCGACCTGGTAGTTGCCCCGGACGCTGTAGAAGTCGCCGGGCTGTGCGTTGGATACGTCGGCGTAGTAGCCGTTGATGTCGATCGCCAGATGACCGGAGGTGATCCGGACCTGCGTGTCGAAGTCGCCGTTCGTATCGACGCGGACGACCTTGGAGACGCTGTTCCACTGGTTGGCCTGGACGACCATGTCGACGGTACCGCCCAGCGTTGCGCCATGCGGGACGGTCTCGATGTCGCCCGAGTTGGCGGCCGGTAGCGTGGTGATGGCCAGGGACACCGCGAAGATGCGGCTCGTCCCGACCGGAAGGCCGCAGTTGCCCTGCGTGCGATAGGTCCGTGTTTCGCCCGCGGCGAAAGGCGTCGCGCCCGGCGTGAGGATCGCGGGAGAGAAGGCGTTGCGCGTGTCGACAAGGCGGCACGGGGCGATTGCCACGAACACGGACATCCCGAGGTCGTTCTTGGTGTTGACCTTGCCATTGGCGAGCACGCGCGGAAGCGACATCGACGTCGTTATCCCGGTTCCGCCTCCGAAGAATTGGGGCGCAGACCAGTTCACGAGCGGGATGTCGGGCGACGCTGGTTGAGCGTCCTCCCGGGCCTGGGCCACGGCCCCCATCGAGGCGGCAAGGACACCGGCAAAGACGAATGACTGCAGACGGCTGAAGCTGTTCGATGAATTCATGGGCTCGCGTTCGGGAAGGCGGCAAAGGGGCCGCGGGGTGCCGCTATCAAAAACGAAGGGGGTGACCGCGGTCAACCCCCTTCTTGCATAACGTGATCGGTGTGGCGGCGGCTAGTGCGATATCGCCACTTTTCGACGGCCGATGGCGCCTGCGGCCAGGAGGCCCAAGGCGACCAAGGCGAGGGAATGCGGTTCCGGAATCGCCGTCGCACAATTGCCGGTGCATTGAAATGCCACCCGGCCCCCGGTCGTCTGGAAGATGACACCGAGAGGGTCAACCGTCACCTGGCTGCCCCAATTGCCTTGAAGGACCAGGTTGAACGAATCGAGGGCGCCGACCAGAATTCCGCCATTCTGCCCACCCGAGCAACTGTTGCCGCCCCACGCGCAGATCTGGATCGCCGCAAGACCGTCGACCGGATCAAGGCTAGCGTCGACGACCCCGCCGTCCACTGCGTCGGCAAACAGGACGCCGGTGGCCGTGGGATCGATGCCAAAGCCGAAGCCGGTCAGACGGGCGTCGGTCGCCGGGACCAACGGCGCTCCGTTCAGCGTGGTCAGATTCCTCAAGTCGACGTGGACGGTTAGAGCGTTGGTGCCGAACCCGGTGATCGAAAGCGTCCCGTTGGCGATGAGCACAACTCCGCCGCCGACGTTGTTGGACAGGGTGAACGATGCCGTATTGTTGGCCGCTGTGATAACAGTGGCCCCGGCGCCCAGAGAAAGCAGCACGCCGAACACGAATCCTACAAAACGGCCCAGATTATGTCGCATGGTGTCCTACACGAAAAACTGCAACTGCCCCCCTGCACCCCTTCTTATGCAATCGACATACCACATGACATATGTGCATGTTTTATTTGTGTAAATATGGCCACACTGGCCGACCGTCAAACCAGTGGATGTAAGATTCGTCGACACGGATCAGAGCGCCAATTGCTTCGTGCCCTACAACCCTTCTCCCACATGAATGATTCCCGACAAGCAGGGTCCGGAGACGCAGGACGGATCGCGCTCGAACGTGCGGAATGGCAGCCGATCCTGTTCCGGATCCCGAACCGCGCGGACCTCGCAAGCTGTCGTCCGTCGTGGCCCTGCGCGACATTCGCGGTGAGGGTGCACCGCAATCACGGCTTCGAGCCGGTGAGCTCGGGAGCGGCGGCGTATGCGGCGTGGAACGCGCTCGCGTTCGACTGGTCGATCGGCGGCTACGACGATACGCTGACCTTTGCCCTCGGCGGCAAGGCCGACGTCGATCTGATCTGGCTCGACACCGACCGCGTGCGCGATGCGCTCGACGGCGATCTCGTCGCCTGGCTGATCGCTCGCCTGCGTGCGCTGCGCGCCTCGACCGAGAATCCGATCGTCGTCCTGGCGTGGCCGCTTACCTCGTCCGAACATGCGCGGTTGTCGGACGCGGGCATCGCTGGCCTCCACATCGGTGACCTGGAGCCGCTCGCGGCCAGACTGGGGCCGCAGTGGCTCGATCCTCGCACGCAATCGCTCAGCGGAACGCGGCTCGGCAACCGCGCGTGCCTCGAGGTCGCCCGCGAGCTGGCGTGCTGCTGGCTTCCCGCCGCCGTCCTTCCGCCGCTCAAGGCCATTGCGACCGATCTCGACGGAACGCTGTACGACGGGGTGCTGGGAGAGGTCGGGCCCGCGGCGCTCGAAGTCACATCCACGCACCTCGAGTTGCAGCGGACGCTGCGCGCATTCCGCGCGGACGGAGGCCTGCTCGCGATCGTTTCCCGCAACGAGCCGTCCGATATCGAAGCGCTGTTCACGCAGCGTCGCGATCTCGCCGTGGAACTCTCCGACTTTGTCGCCGTGGAGTCTGCGTGGGATGGCAAAGCGGCGGCGCTCGAGCGAGTCGCCACCCGTTTGCGCATCGCAACGAGCGCGATCGCGTTCGTCGACGACAATCCGGGCGCACTCGTCGACGTCGCCACGGGTTGCGGGGCGCCGACCGTATACGCCCGGGCAGGCGGCGGCGAAACCGCCGCGGCACTTTCCCACGTGGCCGGCGCCTTCCGGTGGCGAAGGTCCGCCGAGGACGCGCTGCGCGCGGAAGACCTGCGGCAGGCAGGGCGGCGCGACGCGCTCCTGCAAGCGGCGGACTCGGAGGACGAGTACTTTCGCAGCCTGCGCGTCGAGCTCGAATATCATGTCGGCGCGCGACTCGACGTTCCGCGCGCGGCGGAGCTTTCCGCGAAAACCAACCAGTTCAACCTGTCGTTGCGGCGCATGCCGGAAGCTGAGATCGCGGCTCGCCTCGACGAGCAGCGGCAGAATGTCGTCACGGTGCGCCTCGTCGATCGAATGTCGAACAGCGGCATCGTGGGCGTCGTCGTCGGCGAATCCGTCGACGCCACGCTGCGCATCGACGAGCTTTGCGTGAGCTGCCGCGCGCTGGGCAGGCGGCTCGAAGACGCGATCGTCACGCAGGCGATCCTCCTGATGGCCGAAGGGCGCGCGCCATCGACGGTGCGCTTCGATGTTCGCGACGGCCCGCGCAATGCGCCGGCGCGCGATTGGCTGGCCCGCTACGCGCAAGCGCCGGCGACGGGTGGAGGCGTGGCGATGCCGTTCGACGCGGTGACGCGAAAGGGCGTGTCCGCTGCGATTCGCACGGTGGTGGTGCGGTGAGCATCGCGGAGAGCGCGTTCGAAGCCGAGGTGGGAGCGCTCGTGCGCGGCTTGCTAGGATTGTCCGCGGATCATCAGGGACCGCTTGCGCGAAGCGAGGTGGCGCGGTGGGATTCCCTCAAGCACATGGAGATCGTCTTTGCGTTGGAGGATCGCTACGACGTGCGCTTCGACGAATCGGAGTTTGCGGGTCTCGACTCGCCGCGCGCCATTGCCGCAGCGCTGCGCAAGCACCGTGCGGCATGATCTCGAGCTGACGGGGCACGCGTTTCGGTTGCGCCCGGTCGACCTTTCCGATGCAGCATTCATCGTCGAGCTCCGTGCACGGGCGGGCGCCTTCCTCAATCCGGGTGCGTCGACGGTTGCGGACCAGATTGCGTGGCTGCAGGCCTATTTCGAGCGCAGCGGCGATTTCTATTTCGTGGTCGAAAGGGCGGACCGGACACGCGCGGAAGGCCTGGTCGGCATCTATGGCATCGATGAAGATCGACGCACGGCGGAGTGGGGCCGGTGGGTGCTGCGGCCGGGATCGAGCGCCGCGGTCGAATCGGCGCTGCTGGTCTATCGCTGCGCCTTCGACCGCCTTGCACTCCAGCACGTCCGGTGCTGCACGCTGGCGGACAACGTGAAGGTGGTCGCCTTTCACGACAGCAGCGGACTCGTGCGCGCGCCCGCGCCCGTGACGATCGAGCATGGCGGCCGCCAGGTGCCTGGCGTGCTTCACACGCTCGCCCGCCGGGATTGGGAGTCGGTCAGACAGCGGCTCGAACCGCTTGCCGCGCGGGTCGCGAGCGCGGTCAGCCGCAATGCGTCGCGACCGGCGCCGTCATGATGACCGACATTTCCGGGCTCGACTTTCACCACGTCGGCGTCGCCTGTTCGGCCATCGAGGACGAGGCCGAGCGCTTTCGCCCGCTCGGCTACCGCGTCGAGCGCGCCGCGTTCGAAGATCCGGTGCAGGGCGTGCGCGGCGTGTTTCTGATCGGGCAATCGCCGCGGCTCGAACTGCTGCAGCCGCTGGCGGGCTCGCAGGACGGGGTTCTTGCGCCATGGCTTGCGCGCGGCGCCAAGCTCTACCACCTGGCGTACGTCGCCGACGGCTTGAGCGTCGCGATCGATCGCTTCCGCGCGCAGGATGCGAAGCTCGTCGTGCCGCCAGTACCGGCCGTGGCTTTCGACGGTCGCGAGATCGCGTTCCTGATGCTGCGCAACGGCGTCCTGGTCGAGCTCATCGCGAAGGCGTAGCCCGTGAACGACGAGACCCTGCGCCTCGAGCGCATCGCCGGCGAGTCGCTCTACGCCGCCGGCGTGAATGCGGAGACCATTCGCTATTCGTTTCGCGTGTTCGAACGTCATCTGCGCGGCCAGAGCATCCTGGAGCTGGGTCCGGCCGAAGGCGTGATGACCGAGCTGCTGGCTCGTACCGGGATGTCGCTGACGCTCGTCGAGGGCAGTCAAGCGTTCTGCGCGTCGCTTGCGCAACGATTCCCCGACGCGCGGGTCGTGCAAAGCCTGTTCGAGGACTATCGACCGGATCGCAGCTTCGACAACATCGTGCTCGGGCATGTGCTCGAGCACGTGCTCGATCCGTCGGCCCTCGTCGCCCGCGCATCGACCTGGCTTGCGGCGGACGGGCGCATGCTCGCGGCCGTTCCGAACAGCCGTTCGGTGCATCGGCAGGCGGCGGTGCTGATGGACTTGCTGCCGACCGAGGACGCGCTGAACGAGCTCGACCTCCGGCATGGCCACCGCCGCGTGTTCGATCCCGCGTCGTTTCACCGATGCTTCGCCGACGCCGGTCTGGCGATCGAGAAATCGGGAGGCTATTGGTTGAAGCCGCTCTCGAATCGCCAGATCGAGGCGACGTGGACGCCACAGATGCTCGACGCCTTCATGCAGCTTGGCGAGCGCTACCCCGACATCGCCGCCGAGATCTACGTCGTCGCGAAGGCCGCGCGCGGATGAGCGATGGCGTCCCCCTGTTCGAGTTCGCGCCGGACGCCGGCGTCTGGCAGGCGCTGCACGAAGCCGCGGATCGCGTCATCGCTTCCCGCCGCTACGTGCTGGACCGCGAGGTCGCGGCGTTCGAGGCCGAGTTCGCCGACTATTGCGGGACGGCGCACTGCGCCGGGGTCGCCAACGGAACCGATGCGCTGGAGCTTGCGCTGCGTGCCGTCGGCATCGCGGCCGGCAGTCGCGTCGCCACCGTCGCCAACGCGGGGTACTACACATGCGCCGCGCTTGCAGCGCTCGGCGCTTCGCCGGTGTTCGTCGATATCGACGACACGCTGACGATGTGCCCTTCCGAACTTTCAAAAGCCATCGGCGCCGTCGACGCCATTGTCGTCACGCACTTGTACGGCCGGCTCGCGGCCATCGAGCGGATCGTCGCGATCGCCGCCGCCGCGGGTGTTCCGGTGATCGAAGATTGCGCGCACGCGCATGGCGCGCAGCGAGATGGCAGGCGGGCAGGAGCGTTCGGCGCCGCGGGCTGCTTCAGCTTCTATCCGACCAAGAATCTCGGCGCGCTCGGCGACGGCGGCGCGGTGGTCACATCGGATCCGGCCCTGCACGCGCGCGTCCTTGCGCTGCGGCAGTACGGCTGGTCATCGAAATACCGGGTCGAGCAGGCCGGTGGACGCAACAGCCGCCTCGACGAGCTGCAAGCGGCCTTGCTGCGCGTGAAACTGCGCGCGCTCGATCGGTGGAACGATGCGCGGCGCGACATCGCGCGGCGCTACGTCGAAGGGCTGCGCGGTGCGGGCGTTGCGCTTCCGGACGTGCGCGCGTCCGAGCACGTCGTTCATCTGTTCGTTGTGCGATCGCGGCAGCGCCAGGCCCTGCAAGCGGACCTCGAGGCGCAACGCATCGGCTGTGCCGTCCACTATCCGATCCCCGACTATCGCCAACCGGTGCTGGCGCCGTCGACGGCGCATCCGGCGCTGCCGTCCACGGAAGCGGCGTGCAGCGAAGTGCTGACGCTGCCGTGTCATCCAGGCCTCGCCGACGCCGACGTGCAGCGCGTGATCGACGCTGTGTGCCGGCACCACCAAGCGTAGGAAACGCGTGGCCACTCCACTGGATTCCGTTACCCGACCCGGGCCGCGCACGGTGTCCGTGGTCGTGCCTGTCTACTTCAACGCCGAGGCGCTTCCCGAGCTTTTCGAGCGACTTTGCGCGGTCGAAGCCGAGCTTGCCGCGCGCGACCTGGCACTGGAGCTCATCTTCGTCGACGATGGCTCGAAGGACGCCTCGCAGGCGGAGCTGCAGAAGATCCGGGAGCGGCGGCCGGCGACGACCGTGATCGAGCTCACGCGCAACTTCGGCGTCAACGCGGCGCTCCGCACCGGACTTCGCTTCGTCACCGGCGACTGCTTCGCGTTCCTGGCCGCCGATCTGCAGGATCCGCCGCATCTCGTCGTCGACATGGTCGACCGCTGGCTGGAGGGCAGCAAGTTCGTGATCTGCGAGCGCGTCACCCGCGACGATCCGCCGATGTCGCGCTGGCTGTCGCGCATCTACTACTTCACGTTGCGCAAGCTGGTGCTCCCCGGTTATCCCGCCGGGGGTTTCGATCTCGCGCTGATGGACCGTTCGATGCTGGCGCCGCTGCGGGACAGCGGCAAGAGCGCGTTCCTTCCGCTGCTTGCCTATTGGCTCGGGTTCGAGCCGTCCGTTCTCCCGTACCGGCGCGAAAGCCGGCGGCACGGACGCTCGCGGTGGACGCTGCGAAAGAAGCTGCAGGCTTTTTTCGACGTCCTGTTCGGCTTCTCCGTGACGCCGATACGCGCCATATCAGCGGTCGGCGCGGTGGTCTCCCTGGTCAGTTTCGCCTACGGCGCGGTGGTGGTCGCGGCCGCGCTGATCGGCAACGTGCCGGTCCGGGGCTTCTCGACGATCGTGGCGCTCGTGACCTTCCTGCTCGGGCTCATCATCCTCATGCTCGGCGTGATCGGCGAGTACCTGTGGCGCGTATTCGACGCCACGAACGGCCGGCCGGACGCCGTGGTCAAGGAAGTCCACGGAAGGAAGGAATACCCTTGAGCGCGCCGGGCCGCTCCCAAGCGCGAATTGCCCCGGAGCGCGCAGCGCGGAGGGCAATGGTATGAGCGCCCGACGCACGATCGGCGAATGCAGGCTCGTCGATTTTCCGAAGGTCGCCGATCCGCGCGGCAACCTGACGTTCATCGAGGGCTCGCGCCACGTACCGTTCGACATCCGCCGCGTTTATTACCTCTACGACGTCCCGACCGCGGAGAGTCGCGGCGCGCACGCGCATCGCCGGCTCCAGCAGGTCGTGATCTGCCTGTCGGGAAGCTTCGACGTGAGCGTCGACGATGGGCGCGACAACGCGCTCGTCCACCTCAACCGGCCGTGGAGCGGCCTGTACGTTCCGCCGATGATCTGGGCCGCCGAGGTCAACTTCGACGCCGGCTCGGTGTGCCTCGTCCTCGCCTCGGAGCTGTACGACGAAAACGACTACATCCGCGACTACGACGAGTTCCTGCGCCTCAGTCGCTCGGACTGAGCGGACCATCGAATGAACGGCTAGCGCTTGCGATCGGGCTGTCCGTACTCGCTGAACTGCTGCGCGACGTCGACCATCTGCGCCTCGGACAGCAACGCGGGCTCGCCGATCGCCAGCGC
Source organism: uncultured beta proteobacterium (assembly GCA_963851465.1). GTDB lineage: Bacteria > Pseudomonadota > Gammaproteobacteria > Burkholderiales > Casimicrobiaceae > VBCG01. The sequence goes on along the minus strand of CAWKPJ010000001.1, from coordinate 387,361 downwards.
CCGGCAATAGATCTCGGCGAGCGCCTCGACTTCGACGGCGAGCGCGAGCGCGCGGTCGAGGTTCGCTCCCACCGCGATCATCCCGTGGTGGGCGAGCAGGCAGGCGCGCCGCCCAGCGAGCGCGGCGACGACGTGTGCGGCGAGCTCGGCTGTGCCGAACGTCGCGTAAGGCGCGCAACGGATGTCGTCCGCCGCCGGCGACGGCGACCATGTAGTGGAACGGCGGAATGCCGGCGATCGAGGCACGCGAGCGTGGTCGCGAACGGCGAATGCGCATGGACGATCGCGTCCACCTCGGATCGCGCCGCGTAGATGTCGCGGTGCAACCGCCATTCCGACGAGGGCGCGCGGCTTCCGGCGACGCTGCCGCTGTCCGACACCGCGACGATGTCCCCGGCAGCGAGCGCGTCGTAGGCCATGCCCGTCGGCGTGACCAGGAAGCCGTCGAAGCCATCGACCAGCGTGCGCTGACATTGCCCGCCTTGCCGCGATTCATGTTGAGCGCGTTCAGCGCCCGCGCCGTGGCGATGACCTGCTCGCGCAGTGCCGGCGACGTTGAAGCGTCGGTCACGTCACGCGTACCGGCGCTGTTCGTCCGGGAACATCGCCGAGAGCCACTCGGCGCTGCGCGCGATGCCGCGCTCGGTGATGAGTCCGGTGACGAGCCGCGCGGGCGTCACGTCGAACGCGTAGTTGACCGCGCGCGTGCCGGGCGGCGCCAGCGCGACGCGCGACGGTCTGGCCGTACTCGTCGCGGCCGAGTGACGGTCGAGCACTTCGTCGGCGTCGCGCGACTCGATCGGAATCGTCGTCGCCAGACGCGAGCCGCCAGTCGATCGTCGGCGACGGCAACGCGACGTAGAACGGCACGCCGTTGTCGCGCGCGGCGAGCGCCTTGTCGTAGGTGCCGATCTTGTTGCAGACGTCGCCGTTGCGCGCGACGCGGTCGGCGCCGACGAACACGACATCGACGTCGCCGCGGCGCATCAGCGAGGCCGCTCGCCGCGTCGACGAACAGCGTGTGCGGGACGCCGCGCTGGCGCAGCTCCCACGCGGTCAGGTTCGCGCCCTGCAGGCGCGGCCGCGTCTCGCTCACCCAGACGTGCAGCGGAAGGCCCTCGGCGTGCGCGAGGAAGAGCGGCGCGGTCGCCGTGCCCCAGCCGCAGGTCGCGAGCGCGCCGGCGTTGCAATGCGTCATCACGTTGACGGGGCCGGAGCTGGCGGCGCGCGATGTCGCGCAGCAGCTCGAGCCCGTGCGCGCCGATCGCGTGGTTGATCGCGACGTCCTCCGCGCGAATGGCGTCGGCCTCGTGCCACGCGGCGTCGGCGCGCTCCGATTCGCGGCAGCGGCGCCACTGCGCGGCGGACGCGGTCGAGCGCCCAGCGCAGGTTGACCGCGGTCGGCCGCGTCGCGTCGAGCGCTGCGTGCGCGCTGCGCGAGCGCGGCGTCGCTCGCGTCGCGGTCGAGCGCCAGCGCGAGGCCGTAGGCGCCGACGGCGCCGATCAGCGGCGCGCCGCGCACCCACATCCGGCGGATCGCGAGCGCCGCGGCGTCCGCGTCGGCGATGCGCGCCGTCACGATGCGCATGCGGCAGCGCGCGCTGGTCGATCGCCTCGATGTGACGCGCGCCGTGCCGGTCGCACGCAGCGCGCGGTAGCGACGCGGGATCGGCGACGTCGGCGGCGCTTGCAGACTGCACGCGGGCATTCTACGCGCCGCGCACCGCACGATCCGCGTCAGCTACTTCAGCACCTGGACCAGGTTGTTGAAGTCGTCGGTCCACAGCCGCCAGTCCGGCGCGCCTCGATCGGTCGCGCGCATCGGCGAGCGCGCGGCTTGTCGAGCACTCGCGTCGTCGTCCGACAGCAGCACCCAGTCGCTGCGGCTCGCGAGCGCGCCCTCGCCGTCGTCGCGAACCCAGACCGACGTGCAGCCCGTGCGCGTTCGGCCAGCGCCTCGACGACCGGCACCAGGTCGAGGAAGCGGTTGGTGACGTGGAAGGCGATGACGCCGCCGGGCTTCATGTGCTTGCGGTAGATCGCGAGCGCCTCGGCGGTGATCAGGTGCACGGGAATCGCGTCGCTCGAGAACGCGTCGATCGCGAGCACGTCGAAATTCTGCGGCGGCTCGCGCTCGAGCGACAGGCGCGCATCGCCCAGCGCGCGTCTCGATCGTCGCGTCGCTGTCGCCGAGGTAGGTGAAGTCGCGCTGCGCGATCGTCGATCACGGCCGGATTGATGTCGTAGAAGCGGTAGATGTCGCCCTTGGCGCCGTAGGTCGCGAGCGTGCCGGTGCCGAGGCCGATGATGCCGACCTTGAGCGGCGTCGTGCGCGGATGCAGCGACTTCGAGCAGCGCGGCCGATGCCGGAGGTCGCGTGTAGTAGGTCGTCGGCTGGCGGCGGAACGTCGGGTCGCAGGTACTGGTTGCCGTGCAGGATCGTGCCGTGGATCAGCGTGCCGGCGCTGCTTGTCTGTCGCGTCGCCGATTCCTGCACGCGCAGCACGCCGTAGAAATTGCGCGTCGCGACGATCGTCGCCGTCGTAGAACTCGCTGCACGCCCCAGACGGCGCAGCCGATCGTCGCGAGCAGCGCCGCGACGCGCGAGCACGCCGAAGACCGGCGTGGTCGCGGCGCACCTGCCACAGCAGCAGCAGCGCGCAGGCGACGAGGCCGACCGCGAGCTCGAAGTACGCGGGCAGCACGAGCGGCGCGACGATGCCCGACGAGCACCGAGCCGAGCGCGCCGCCCAGCGAGATCATCAGGTAGAAGCGCGTCAGGTAGCGCGGCGCCGGCTTGCAGCCGCACGAGCTCGCCGTGGCAGAACATGCACGCGAGGAACAGGCCGACGCAGAACACGCCGATCTGGATCTCGAGCTCGTGCGTGAGCGTCGGGTCGGCGAGCGTCCACGCCATCACGCCGAGCGCCGCGGCGAGCATCGACAGGAAGATGTCGCGCCGGTACCAGCCGGTGCCGTCGAAGCACAGGATGAACGTCAGCAGGTAGATCGCCAGCGGCACGATCCACAGGAGCGGCACGGCGGCGATGTTCTGCGTGATGTGGTTCGAGACCGCGAGCAGCAGCAGCGAGCCGGTCGCGGCGAGCGCGCACCAGAGCGCCTGCCGCGCGAGCGGTCGGCGGCGGCTCGTCGTCGGCGTCGTCGCCGGCGACGCGTCGCTCGCGCCGTCGCGGCCGGCTGCGCGCGGCGACGCGCTGCAGGCTCGACGCAGCCCGCGGCGGCGCACAGGCCGACGAACAGCGCGTAGCCGGCCGACCAGCCCCAGCGCCTGCGCGCGCGTCGGCGACCCACGGCTCGAGCAGGAACGGATAGCCGACGAGCGCCAGCATCGACGCGAGATTCGACAGCGCGAACAGCCGATACGGGCTCGCGCCCGGACAGCGCCGCGCGAACCACGCCTGCACCAGCGGGCTCGTCGTCGACAGCAGGAAGTACGGCAGGCCGATCGTCGCGGCGAGCAGGCCGAGGATCAGCCACGACGGGTTCTCGGTGCCCGACGGGCTTCCAGCTGCGCGCCGGGCATGATCGGCAGCACGCGACGGCTCGACGAGCAGCAGCGCGACGTGCAGCTTGACCGCCGCGCGCGGCGCGAGCCGGCGCACGGTCCAGTCGGAGTACGCGTAGCCGGCGAGCAGCGCGGTCTGGAAGAACACGAGGCACGTCGTCCAGACCGCCGCCGAGCCGCCGAACCACGGCAGGATCTGCTTCGCGATGATCGGCTGCACGCAGGAACAGCAGGAACGCGCTGACGAAGATCGTGAGCGGCGTAGAGCAGCATCGGCATGGCGTCGCGCGAAGCGCGCCGCAGCGGCGGGAAGCGGCAAGCCCGCGCATTCTACCGGAGCGACGCGCCGGATGCGGCGCCCGCGCGGCCGTCGGCAGGCGCCGCGCGGCGCACCGCGCGACGGCGGCGGCGCTGCGAGCGCGCCGTCAGTACGTCGTCTTCGGCCGGAAGTACTCGACGCGGTCGATCGAGTGGACCTCGAGCTCCTTGACGTCGACGCCCTGCAGGACGCGCAGCGGAATGTCGGCGCCGGCGCCGCCGCGGCTCCACACCTTGCGTGTAGAACTCCGCCTGCGTGCGCACGCCGTCGCCGCCGACGCCGAGGATGATGTCGCCGACCTTGCACGCCGGCGCGATCGGCCGGGCCCGTCCGGCGACACGCGCGACACGAGCAGCCGGCCCTGCACTTCGTCGGCCGCGACGCCGAGCCACGGCCGCGGCGGGCCCGGCGCGGCGCCCGTCCTGCACGAGGTCGGCAGGATCGGCTTCAGCAGGTCGATCGGGCACGAACATGTTGCCGGGCAGCTTGGGCTCGCCGCTCGGTCGCTTCGCGCACGATCAGCGAGCCGATGCCGACGAGCTTGCCGTCCTGGTCGATCAGCGCCGCGCCGCTCCAGTTGAGCGTCGGCGGGCTCGTGAAGATCGCCTGGTCGAGCAGGTATTCCCAGTTGCCGGTGAACGGGCGCTTCGACGACGATCCACGCGAACGTCGACGTCGTCGTCGCCGGCGTGACTCGCGATCATCACCGGATCGCGCTCGGCGAGCTGCGCCGAGTCGCCGAGCGGCGACCGGCGTCGCGTCGAGCGGCACGATCGCTGCGCACGAGGCCGAAGCCGGTCGCATGGTCGTAGCCGACGACCTGCGCGGGCAGCGCGCGGCCCTTGCTGTCGATGATCTTCACCTCGTCGGCCTCGACGATCAGGTAGCCGATCGTGAGCGATCAGGCCGTCGTCGCCGATGACGACGCCGGTGCCTTCGCGCTCCTTGCCGAGCGTCGCGGCGCTGCGCGCGTTGGGCACCGCGCGCGTCGACACCTTGACGATGGCGCCGAAGAGCTTCTCGGCGTCGAGCTGTCGCGGCGCGGCTCGTCTTCGGTTCGGCCTGCGCGGTCGCGCTGCGTGACGACGGCGAGCGCGACGCCAGCGGCGGCGCAGCGCCAACGCGGCAGCGCGCGAACGGGCGTGCCGCAAGGCGCGGATTCGAGGCATTCATCATGGCCTCCGGCAGAGCGTGCGCGGACGCCGACGCGCCGTCCACGCGCTCAAGGCGGCGCGAGCCGTGCGCGCTCGCTGCGACGCGGCTGCCCGCGGATCCACGGCGCACTATAGCGCGACCGGCGCCGCGGCGCAAGTGGCGACGCCGGCTGCGTATAATCGTCCGCTCGCCGAGCATCACGCTCGTCGGAATCGCCATGACCACACGCAAGACAAGCCGGAGGAACTGCGCTCGCATCGCTGGTTCGGCGAGACCGACATGCGCGGCTTCGGCCATCATTCGCGCACCGCGCAGATGGGCTATTCGCGCGCCGACTACCAGGGCAAGCCGGTCATCGCGATCATCAACACGTGGAGCGACATCAACGCCTGCCATTCGCATTTCCGCCAGCGCGCCGACGAGGTGAAGCGCGGCGTGCTGCAGGCCGGCGGCTTTCCGCTCGAGATGCCGGCGATCGCGCTGGCCGAGGTGTTCCAGAAGCCGACGACGATGCTCTATCGCAACCTGCTCGCGATGGAGACCGAGGAGCTGCTGCGCTCGTATCCGGTCGGACGGCTGCGTGCTGATGGGCGGCTGCGACAAGACCACGCCGGCGCTGCTGATGGGCGCGCTTCAGCATGAACCTGCCGGCGATCTTCATGCCGGCGGGCCCGATGCTGCGCGGCGACTGGCGCGGCCAGGCGCTCGGCAGCGGCTCCGACGTCTGGAAGTACTGGGCGGAGAAGCGCGCGGGCAACGTCACCGACGAGCAGTGGCTGCAGATCGAGGACGGCATCGCGCGCTCGCCCGGCCACTGCATGACGATGGGCACCGCGTCGACGATGACCTCCGCGACGGAAGCGATGGGCTTCACGCTGCCGGGCGCGGCGTCGATTCCCGCCGCCGATTCGCGTCACGCGCGGATGGCGAGCGGAAACCGGCCGGCGCATCGTCGACATGGTGTGGGAGGACCTGAAGCCCGCGCGACATCGTGACGGCCGGCGCAGCATCGACAACGCGATCACGACGGTGCTCGCGCTGGGCGGGTCGACCAATGCGCGTCGTGCACATGGTCGCCGTCGCGCGGCGCGCCGGCATGCCGCTCGACCATCGACCGCTTCGACGCGCTCGCGCGCAGCGACGCCGCTGATCGCCAACGTGCGGCCCGCGGGCAAGTACCTGATGGAGGACTTCTACTACGCGGGCGGCTTGCGCGCGCTGCTCGCCGAGATCGGCGATCTGCTGTCGCTCGACGCGAGCGCACGGTGAACGGCCGCACGCTCGGCGAGAACATCGCCGGCGCGGAAGTGTTCAACCGCGACGTGATCCTGCCGCGCGACAAGGCGCTGGTGGCGAAGCGGCAGCCTCGCCGTGCTGCGCGGCAATCTCGCGCCCGACGGCGCGGTGATCAAGCCGGCGGCGGCGGAGGCGCACCTGCTGCAGCACACGGGTCCCGCCGTCGTGTTCGCCGACTACAACGACATGGCGGCGCGCATCGACGATCCGGCGCTGCCGGTGACGAAGGACTCGGTGCTCGTGCTGAAGCACGCGGGCCCGCTCGGCGCGCCCGGGCATGCCCGAATGGGGCCAGCTGCCGATCCCGAAGAAGCTGCTCGCGGAAGGCGTGCGCGACATGCTGCGCATCTCCGACGCGCGGATGAGCGGCACGAGCTACGGCGCGTGCGTGCTGCACGTGGCGCCGGAATCGTTCGTCGGCGGGCCGCTGGCGTTCGTGCAGGACGGCGACCTGATCGAGCTCGACGTGCCGCGCGCAAGCTGCGAGCTCAAGGTCAGCGACGACGAGCTCGCGCGCCGCCGCGCCGCGTGGAAGGCGCCGCGCGCCGAAGTTCGAGCGCGGCTTCGGCGCGCTCTACCAGCAGCACATCACGCAGGCCGACCAGGGCTGCGATTTCGATTTCCTCGAAGGCACGGCGCCGACGCCGGAGCCGGAGATCCACTGAGCGTCGCGGACTGTTCGCGCGCTTCGCAGTCACCCATGACGTACTACGGCGCCGTCGAGGGCACGGGCTTCGAGGTCATCGAAGCCGAGTTCCGTGCCTGCCTCGTCGGACACGCGCGCGTCGAGCGGCTGTGGTCGGGCGCACGCTGGTCCGAAGGGCCAGCATGGTTCGGGGGTGGTCGCTATCTGATCTGGTCGGACATTCCGAACAACCGGATGCTGCGCTACGACGATTGCGACGGCAGCGTGTCGGTCTTCCGCCAGCCGTCGAACAACTCGAACGGCAACACCGTCGATCGCGAAGGCCGGCTCGTGTCCTGCGAGCACCTGACGCGGCGCGTGACACGCACCGAGCACGACGGATCGATCACCGTGCTGGCAGACCGGTATGAGGGCAAGCGCTTCAACTCGCCCAACGACGTCGTCGTGAAGTCCGACGGCTCGGTCTGGTTCACTGACCCCGACTACGGCATCAAGTGCGACTACGAAGGCGCGCGCGCGGACAGCGAAATCGGCGCCTGCAACGTCTACCGGATCGATCCGGCGACAGGCGCCGTGACGATCGTCGCGGACGACTTCGATCATCCGAACGGTCTCGCGTTCTCCCCCGACGAGCGCGCGCTCTTCGTTGCGGATTCAGGTTTCTCCGAAGACGCGGAAGGGCCGCGCCACATCCGTCGCCTCGAGGTGCGCGACGACGGCGCACTCGGCCGGTCGGAGCTGTTCGCGACCTCCACGTCGGGACTGTTCGACGGCCTGCGCGTCGACCGCGACGGCCGCGTTTGGACGAGCACCGGCGAGGGGATCGAATGCTATCGCCCCGACGGCCGCCTGATCGGGCGCGTTCGCATCCCGGAGATCGTGGGGAATCTCGCGTTCGGCGGTGCTGCGCGCAACCGCCTGTTCATCTGCGGCACGACCTCGCTGTACGGTCTGTACCTCAAGGTCAACGGCTGACCCACTATCGCGCCCGGCATTTGTCCGATGCCACGCTCTCGGCGCTCGGAGCGTCCTTGACGCAGGCGCGAAATGGGGCATCATCCATGGCCGTTGAACGCTGACCCCGAAGAGATGAAAAACGTCCCCGCCGCTGCCCTGACTCGTTACGTGGCCGCCATCATGGAAGGCGGCGGCAGCGCATGCTGGCGAAGCGCAGACCATCGCGCGCCGGCTCGTCGATTCGAATCTCGTCGGCCACGATTCGCACGGCGTGCTGCGCGTCGCCAAGTACCTCGAATGGGTCGCGCGACGGCATGGCTGCGGCCCAACACGCCGCCGACCGTCGTGTTCGACAGCGACGCGATCGCGATCGTCGACGGCAACCGCGGGTTCGGTCAGGTGATCGGCGAGTTCGCGACGCGTCTCGGCATCGCCAAGGCCGCGAAGACGGGCATCGCGATGATCGGCCTGCGCAATTGCGGGCATCTCGGGCGCCTGGGCGACTGGGCGGACATGGCCGCGGAAGCCGGGCAGGTGTCGCTGCACTTTCTCAACACGTCGGGCGCGCAGCGCGTCGCGCCGTTCGGCGGCAGCGATCGGCGGCTGTCGACCAATCCGCATGGCCGTCGGCGTGCCGCTCGCCGGCGCCGATCCGGTGATCCTCGACATCACGACGTCGACGGTCGCCGAAGGCAAGCTGATGGTCGCGCTGAACAAGGGCGAGCAAGTGCCGCCCGGGTGGATCGTCGACAAGCGACGGCCGGCCCACGACCGATCCGAAGGATTTCTACGATGGCGGCGCGCTGCTCACCATCGGCGCGCACAAGGGCTCGGGCCTGTCGATCATCACCGATCTGCTCGCCGGCGCGGTGACCACCGGCCGCAGCTCCGACCCGGACGACACGGTGCTGCGCAACAACATGCTGTCGATCTTCATCGCGCCTGTCGGTGTACGACGCCGACGACGCACGTCGCGCGCGAAGCGACGCGCTTCGTCGATTTCGTGCAGGCGTCGCCGCCGTCGACGGCCGGGCGAGCCGGTGCTGGCGCCAGGCGACGTCGAGCGCGCGACGCGCAAGCGGCGGCTCGCCGACGGCGTGCCGCTCGACGACAAGACGCTGAGCGATCTCGCTCGGCGCCGCGAAGTCGGTCGGCGTCGACGCGGCAAGCGCGCGCGGCGTTGCTTGCCTGATGACCGGCAGTGACATTGCAATCAAGGGGAGGACGAGATGAAACGCCACATGGCGCTGCTGTTGTCGCGCGCTGCGCTGTGCGCTGCTCGCCGCAGCGCAGGCTCAGCGCAGGCTGGCCCTCGAAGCCGATCCGCTGGGTCGTGCCGTTCGCGCCCGGCGGCACGACCGACATTCTCGCGCGCACCGTCGGCGAGAAGCTGTCGGTCGCGCTCGGCCAGCCGGTGATCATCGAGAACAAGCCGGGCGCGGGCGGCGGCGTCGGTGCCGAGTTCACGGCCAAGGCGCCGCCGGACGGCTACACGATCATGGGCGGCACGATCAGCACGCACGCGATCAACGCGTCGCTGTACAAGGATCTTCCGTACGACCCGGTGAAGGACTTCGTGCCGATCACGCTGATCGCGCGCGTGCCGAACATGCTCGTCGTCAACCCGACGTGCCGGCGAAGAACGTCAACGAGCTGATCGCGCTCCTGAAGGCGAACCCGGGCAAGTACACGTTCGCGTCGAGCGGCAACGGCACGTCGCAGCATCTGTCCGGCGAGCTCTTCAAGACGATGGCCGGCGTCGACATGCAGCACATTCCGTACAAGGGCAGCCCGCCCGCGCTGCAGGACGTCGTCGGCGGTCAGTGTCGATGACGTTCGACAACATCACGACCGCGTGGCCGCTCGCCAAGGACGGCAAGCTCCGCGCGCTCGCGGTGACGACCGCGAAGCGCTCGTCGATCGCGCCCGACGTGCCCACGCTCGCCGAGTCGGGCCTGCCGGGCTACGAGGTCGGGTCGTGGCAGGGCGTGTTCGCGCCGGCCGGCACGCCGCCGGAGATCGTCAAGCGGCTCAACGCCGAGATCGTGAAGATCGTCAACATGCCCGACGTGCAGGAGAAGCTCACCGCGCTCGGCGCCGAGCCCGTCGGCGAACACGCCGGAGGAGTTCGGCGCGATGGTCAAGGCCGAAGTCGTGAAGTGGGCCGACGTCGTGAAGAAATCCGGCGCGAAGGTCGACTGAACATCACAATCCTTGTGGGGCCGGCTTCAGCCGGCCGCCGCGCTGCGTCAGGCTAGAGCCTGACCTGCAAGGACTGCCGAGGAGTCGTCATGTCGCAATCAGAGCTCTTCCCCGGCTTCGCGACGCACCGGATCCAGACGTCGCAGGCGCGAGATCCACTGCGTCGTCGGCGGCGACGGCCCGCCGCTCCTCCTGCTGCACGGCTATCCGCAGACGCACGCGATGTGGCACAAGGTCGCGCCGCGCGCTCGCGCGACCGGTTCACCGTCGTGTGCGCCGATCTGCGCGGCTACGGCGATTCGTCGAAGCCCGACAGCGACGCGACGCACGCCGCGTACTCGAAGCGCGCGATGGCGCCGACATGGTCGAGCTGATGCGCGACGCTCGGCCATCGCGCGCTTCTGCCTCGCCGGCCACGATCGCGGCGGGCGCGTCGCGCATCGCCTGTGCCTCGATCATCCGCAGGCGGTCGAGCGCGTCGCCGTGCTCGACATCTCGCCGACGCGGACGATGTTCGCGCAGACCGACATGGCGTTCGCGACCGCGTACTACCACTGGTTCTTCCTGATCCAGCCCTTCGACTTCCCGAGCGGATGATCGGCGCCGATCCGGTGTACTACCTGCGCCAGCAAGCTCGGAGGCTGGGGCACGGGCACTGCACATCTTCGACCCGCGCGCGCTGGCCGAGTACGAGCGCTGCTTTCGCGATCCCGGCGACGATCCACGCAACGTGCGAGGACTATCGCGCCGCGGCGTCGATCGACCTCGAGCACGACGCCGCGGATGCGCGATCGCCGCGTCGAGTGCCCGCTGCTCGTGCTGTGGGGCGAGAAGGGCGTCGTGCACCGCTTGTTCGATCCGCTCGCCGACTGGCGCGCCGTCGCGGGTGACGTGCGCGGCCGCGCGCTTGCCGTGCGGGCCACTATCTCGCGGAAGAGCAGCCCGACGCGACCCTGGAGGAGTTCGAGCGCTTCTTTCGGCCGCTGACGCGCGCGGCGGTTCATCCGCGTCGATTCGGTATAATCGGGGGCTTCGTGCCTCGTCCCGGAACATCGGGAGAGCGCTCGACGGCCAAGTAGCTCAGTTGGTAGAGCAGAGGACTGAAAATCCGTGTGTCGGTGGTTCAATTCCGCCCTTGGCCACCAATTCTTGCGACCCCCGAACGCGCGGGTTCGCGCCACGCGCCGTCGCACCAGCGCGAAACGCCGCGCTTGCGGTGCTACACGGCCCGTTGCCGCAGCAAGTGAACCTTTGAGAGGGCCTCGGCGTCCGTTTGCACGCGCGATTGTTGCTGCGCGCGCTGTTCCCGACGGACGCGGGCGAAAGTCTTGCGCAGGTCCGTTTCGACGCTGCTGGTGTAGCGAAAGGATCGGTCGAGAATCGATTTCACACTGCCTCCTGCCTGTGGCATGAAGCGCCGCAACCCTCCCCGCATCCATAGACGCAAGACGCGTTCCTTCCGCGGTTAACCCAGATAAATCAGTGTGTTGGGACAGGCGATCGCCCGTGACTGCGAGCGACTGTCAACGCCGCCGACGCAATGGCATCCAAAGTCCGGGATCGCCGCGCAGTTGCGGCGGCAACTCAGAGCGCTCGCCGTCTAGCCTGTGGCGAACTTTGTAGTCAACGCCCGGCTTCGACGTGATCCCAGGGCGTCAGGTTCTTGTGATGCAGGCGGAAATAGTAGTCGCGCAGCACCGCGATCTCCTGCGCGACCGCCAGCGGAAAGCCCTTGCGGCCCCCGCGCTTGTCGGTGAGGAGACTCTCGAAATAAGTCTCGCAGACCGCGATGTGGTCCCACTCGGCGGCGAGACGGTTCGCGATGCGCGGGTAGCGGACCTGCAGATGGCGCGGCTGGACATGGGGCGGCAGCTTGAGAATCCACTGCAGCGTGGCCGTGCGAAGCGTTTCGGCGACGCCGGACGCGGCGCCCTTGCGCCGCTCCACACCGTCCGCCGACGCGCGCTTTACGTAGACCGCGGGCTTGACCGCATCGTTGAGCACCTGCCGAGCGTCGTCGAGCGATACCTTCTCGAACTCGAACGAATCGGGTTTCGTGGGTCCGGCCATGGCGACCTCCTATTCGGACAAAGCGCCGCATCCGTCAGGATCAATAGCATACGCCGTGCCCGCCGGACGAGCGGAAATCGTCCTGACCTCGTGCGCGGGGAGCGGTACCGATGTCGCAATTGCGCACGCGCGCGCCCATGAAAAAAGCCGGGCATGCGCCCGGCTTTTCTCGTGCGGCAGTTCCCTTGCGGGATCAGGCACCTTGAATGTTGCTCGCCTGCTTGCCCTTCGGACCGGTCGTTACTTCGAAGGAGACCTTCTGACCTTCCTTGAGCGTCTTGAAGCCCTGCATGTTGATCGCCGAGAAGTGAGCGAACAGGTCTTCACCACCGCCATCCGGCGTAATGAAGCCGAAGCCCTTCGCGTCGTTGAACCACTTTACTGTTCCAGTTGCCATTTCGGTAATTCCTTAAGTACGAGAAAAACGGGACGTTGCCCGGACGATGTTTCGATCTCAAGGAAAGTACGGCGGTAGAACGACTGCGAAGCGGTCGTACAGAGCGTGCTTTACTGCTTGGAACAAAACACGCGCAGGACTATACGCGACTTTTGGCAAATTGCGAATGGGGGTCGTCGAGGCAGGCATTAGACGTATGCGAGCACTCACTCCTAAATGGCTGATCGTGCGGGGGCCGGGGGGCTGCTTCCGGGCGGTCGATCTTCATTTGGCGAGCTCGGCGCGCACCAGTGCGGCACCCGCGCCGAGGGCGCGGAGCTTCCCGCGCGCCACGTCGCGGCTCAGGGGCACCATGCCGCAGTTGGTGCAGGGGTAGAGGCGCTCGGGCGGAACGAAGCGCAGCGCGCTTCGCAGTACGGCGGCGACCTCTTCCGGCGTTTCCACGCGGTCGGCGGCGACGTCGATCGCCCCGACCAGCACGTCCTTGCCGCCCAGCAGCGCGATCAGGTCGATGGGAACCCGCGAGTTCGCACATTCGAGCGACACCTGCCCGATCGACGATGCGGCAAGCCGCGGGAAGGTCTGCTCGTATTGCCGCCACTCGCCGCCCAGCGTCTTCTTCCACTCGATGTTGGCCTTGATGCCGTAGCCGTAGCAGATGTGCACGGCGGTCTTGCAGGCGAGGCCCTGCGCGGCGCGCTCGAGCGTGGCGATCCCCCAATCGCGGACTTCGTCGAAATAGACGTTGAACGCCGGCTCGTCGAACTGGATCACGTCGACGCCGGCGGCGGCGATCGCCCGTGCTTCCTCGTTCAGGATCTCCGCGAACGCCCACGCGAGCTTCTCGCGGCTCCGGTAATGGTTGTCGTAGAGCGTGTCGACCATCGTCATCGGGCCGGGGAGCGTGTACTTGACGCGCCGCGCCGTCTCGCCGCGCAGGAAGGCCGCGTCGTCGACATAGATGGGGTGACGGCGCGCCACCGGGCCGACGACCACGGGCACCGCCGCGTCGTAGCGGTCGCGGATGCGCACGGTGCGCTTGTGCTCGAAGTCGACGCCGTCGAGACCCTCGATGAACGTCGTCACGAAGTGGCGCCGCGTCTGCTCGCCGTCGGTGACGATGTCGATCCCCGCGTGCTCCTGGTCGAAGAGCGCGAGGCGGACGGCGTCGCGCTTGCCCTGCGCGAGCGCGTCGCCTTCGAGCTTCCACGGCGCCCAGAGTTGATCGGGCTCCGCGAGCCAGGCGGGTTTCGGCAGGCTTCCGGCGATCGTCGTGGCGAGCAGATGGGCGGTCATGCGGTGATCCCTTATAGGGGCGGCAGGCGCGGATTATAGGGGCGGCCGGCACGATTGAGGGCCAAAGCGGTCAGGCCACTTGACCAATGAGAGGGCGCCGTTTAACGTTCGCCGCTGCCTCCGCGCCCAGCCGCGAGGGCGAATGCCATGACGACCGTACTCTACAGCGACAACGACTATCCGGACGCCGCCCTCGAGACCGCGCTTTTTCGTGCAGCGGGCGTCGAGCTCAAGCTCGGTCAATGCAAGACCGAGGATGACGTGATCGCGCAAGGGAAAGGCTGCAGCGCGATCCTGACGCAATACGCGCCGGTCGGCGCGCGGGCGCTCGACGCGCTGCCGTCGATCGGTCTTGTGAGCCGCATCGGCGCGGGCTTCGACAACGTCGACACGGAGGCCTGCGCGCAGCGCGGTGTCTGGGTCGCGAACTCGCCGGACTACGGCGTGGGCGAAGTGGCGACGCACGCGCTGGCGCTGGCGCTCGCATCGATTCGCAACGTCGTCGCGTACAACCGCGACATCCGCGCGGGCACCTGGCACTTCATGTCGCCGGGGGTCATGCGGCGGCCGACCGAGATGACGCTCGGCATCGTGGGCCTCGGGCGCATCGGCAAGCGGATGGCGCACATCTCGCGCAACGTGTTCAAGCGTGTTGTCGCCTACGACCCCCACCTGATCGACGGCGACTTTCCCGCGTATGTCGAGCGCGCGCGCACGCTGGCGGACCTTGCGGCGCAGTCCGACGTCGTGTCACTGCACACGCCGCTCAATGCGGAGACGCGAGGCCTCGTCGGCAAGGCGTTCTTCGACGCCGCCCGGCCCGGCCTCACGCTCGTCAATACGGCGCGAGGCGCGGTCGTCGACCTGCCTGCGCTGCAGGCGGCGCTCGGCGCAGGACGTCTCGCGGGCGCCGCCCTCGACGTGCTTCCGGTCGAGCCCGTGCCGCGCGATTCGCCGCTGCTGTCCGATCCGCGTGTCATCCTGACGCCGCACGCGGCGTTCTTTTCGGTGGAGTCGGAGAAGGAGCTGCGCCGCAAGGCGGCGCAGAACATCGTGAGCTGGGTGGCGACCGGCAAGCCCGAATACGTGGTCACGCGCGGGACGCGCGCGCCGTAGCGCGGCGCGCCGGACGGCGAACGGAGAGCTCCGGATGGCGGCAGTCACGATCGCGGCGGTGGAGAAGTACTTCGGCGGCACGCACGTGATCCGCGGCGTCGACGTCGCGATCGCCGACGGCGAGTTCTGCGTGCTGGTCGGCCCGTCGGGCTGCGGCAAGTCGACGCTGCTGCGGATGATCGCCGGGCTGGAGGAGATCTCCAAGGGCGAGATCTCGATCGGCGGTCGCGTGGTGAACCGCGTGCCGCCGAAGGAGCGCGACATCGCGATGGTGTTCCAGAATTACGCGCTCTATCCGCACATGACGGTGCGCGACAACATGTCGTTCGCGCTGATGCTGGCGAAGCAGTCGAAGGAGGAGATCTCGGCGCACGTTGCGAAGGCCGCCGCGATCCTCGGCCTCGAGCCGTACCTCGACCGCTATCCGCGGCAGCTCTCGGGCGGGCAGCGCCAGCGCGTCGCGATGGGTCGGGCGATCGTCCGCGATCCGCAGGTGTTCCTGTTCGACGAGCCGCTGTCGAACCTCGACGCGAAGCTGCGCGTGCAGATGCGCACCGAGATCAAGGAGCTGCACCAGCGGCTCAAGACGACGTCGATCTACGTGACGCACGACCAGATCGAGGCGATGACGATGGCCGACAAGATCGTCGTGATGAAGGACGGGCTCGTCGAGCAGACGGGCGACCCGCTGACGCTCTACGACACGCCGGTCAACACGTTCGTCGCCGGCTTCATCGGCTCGCCGGCGATGAACATGATTCCCGGCGTCGTCCGCGCCAACGGCGCCGGCGCGAAGATCGAGTTCGGCGGCAACGTCACGCTGCCGATGCCGGCGCGCGCGCGCGCCTCCGATGGCCAGGAGGTGCTGTTCGGCATGCGTCCGGAACATTGCACGCTGGCCGACAGCGGGGGGCTGCCGGCCGACGTCGTCGTCGTCGAGCCCACCGGCGCCGACACCCAGCTTTACTGCCGCTTCCACGGCCAGGAGCTCACGTCGCTCGTGCGCGACCGCGTGACCTGCCGCGCCGGCGACACGATCCGCCTTTCGCCCGACCTCGGGCGCGCGCATCTTTTCGACCGTGCGAGCGGCCTGTCGCTCGCCGCATGACCCGTGTTCGGATGGCAAACCAAGAACGAACCACGATCGTTACCGTTTCATCACCAAGGAGGAGAGCATGAGTGACATCAAGCGTCGCGATTTCCTGAAGGCCACGGCGGGCGTCGCCGCGGGTGCCGCGGTCGGCAGCGGCGGACTTCTGCTGCCGGCAAGCGCCGCCGCGCAGGCCAACGCATGGACCCTGAAGCCGGAGAAGGGCGCCAAGCTGCGCGTCCTGCGCTGGAAGCGCTTCGTGCAGGGCGACGAGGACGTCTGGGCCGCGAACACGAAGAAGTTCACCGCCATGACGGGCATCGAAGTGCGCGTCGACGCCGAAGGCTGGGAGGACGTGCGGCCCGAAGGCGGCGGTCGCGGCGAACGTCGGCAGCGGTCCGGACATCATCATCAGCACGATGGAAGACGCGCACCAATATCCCGACAAGCTGGTCGACGTCACCGACCTCGCCAACTATCTCGGCGTGAAGTACGGCGGGTGGTACGACTCGGCACGCGCGTACGGCATGCACGGCAAGAACCGCTGGGTCGCGATCATGATGGGCGCGGCAGGGCAACGCGATCGTCTACCGCGACAGCCATGTCAAGGCGGCCGGCTTCGACAGCGTGCCGAAGGACATGGCGGGTTTCCTGAAGCTGTGCCAGGCGCTGAAGGCGAAAGGCACGCCGCGCCGGCTTCGCGCTCGGCAACGCCACCGGCGATTCGAGCTGGACGCACTGGCTCGTCTGGGCACACGGCGGCAAGCTCGTCGACGCCAAGAACAATGTCGTGATCAACAGTCCCGAGACGATCGCCGCGCTCGAATACTCGAAGCAGCTCTACGAGACGTTCATCCCGGGCACGCTGTCGTGGCTCGACCCGAACAACAACAAGGCGTTTCTCGACGGCCAGCTGTCGCTGACCGCGAACGGCATATCGGTTTACTACGCGGCCAAGACGTCGCCGGACGCGAAGCTGCAAGAGATGGCGAAGGACGTGCAGCACGCCAGCTTCCCGGTGGGTCTCGATGGCAAGCAGCGCGAACTCGTGCTCGTATTCCCGATGATGATCTTCAAGTACACGAAGTACCCGAACGCCGCGAAGGAATACCTGCGCTTCATGATGGAAAAGGAGCAGTACGTGCCGTGGCAGGAGGCTTCGATCGGCTACGTATGCCAACCGTTGAAGGCGTACGAGTCGAGCGCCTTCTGGACTGCCGACCCGAAGGTCACGCCTTATCGCGATTGCATGAAGAACATGACGCCAAACGGCTACGCGGGTGACCTGGGCTACGCGTCGGCGGCTGCCGTTGCGGACTTCATCATCCCGAACATGGTCGCGGAGGCGGCGTCGGGATCGAAGACGCCGAAGGAAGCGGCGGAGCGGGCGCAGAAGCGAGCGGAGCGCTATTACAAGGTATGACGTCGCGCCGGTTCGATGCTTGACGGTTGGCGTCACGCCCACGCGGCGCGATGTCATACCTGCGCGAGTTGAAGCGTCGCCCCGCGGGGCGACGCTTGACGCACGCCACTCCGTCGACCATTCCAGCAATTGGCGTTGTTTGCTCCGGCGGCGTGGAGCACACTGCGGTGCCTGCGATTCTCGCGGGCTGAAATCCGCGTCCAGACAGGAGGTCGCATGGCTCGACGTACGGTGATGTACAGCTCCAAGGGCAAGAAGCTCTACGCGGTCCGCGACAAGGATGGCAAGTTCAAGGACATCCAGCAGTACTCGCGCGCGCACGCGATGGACATCAAGCGAGGCAGCGCGGCCGAGGCGAAGGCGGCGGCCAAGCCCGCCAAGAAAAAGGCAGCAAAAAAGGCCGCGAAACCCGGTACCGCAAAGAAAGCACGCAAGACGGCTGCGAAAACGGCCGCGAAGAAGCCCGCGATAAAGAAGCCGGCCGCGCGCAAGGCCCCGTCGCTCACGTCTACCGCACGCAAAACGGCGAAGCGCGTCGTCAGCAAGATGAAGGGCGAGGTCGGCAACGCCGAGCGCGCGGCGAAATCGGCGGCGAATAAGGTCGTGCGCAAGGCGCGCAAGGCGGCGGGCGCTGTCGAGCGCGCGGTCAAACGCACGGTACGCAAGGTCACTGCCGGATTCTGAGGCCCGTCACGCCCGGCCGCAGCCGGGTACGCGCCATCTCCCATGTCTGCTCAGGGCGTCACCACCGAACGCTGGCTCGACAACCGGCACATGCTCGGGCTCGTGTTCCTGCTGCCCGCGGGCGTGCTGCTGCTGGTGTTTCTCACCTATCCGCTGGGACTGGGAACCTGGCTCGGCTTCACCGACGCGAAGATCGGGCGCCCGGGCGAATTCATCGGGCTCGACAACTTCATCTACCTCTGGGGCGACGCCGTCACGCGGCTTGCGCTCTTCAATACGCTGTTCTACACGTTCGTTGCGAGCGTCATCAAATTCGCGCTTGGGCTGTGGCTCGCGTTGATCCTCAACAAGCATCTGCCGTTCAAGGCGTTCTTCCGCGCCATCGTGCTCCTGCCTTTCATCGTGCCCACGGCGCTTTCCGCGATCGCGTTCTGGTGGATCTTCGACTCGCAGTTCTCGATCATCAGCTGGGCGCTGAAGCACATGGGCCTGATCGATACGTACATCGATTTCCTCGGGGAGCCCTGGAACGCGCGCTTCGCCACGATCTCCGCCAACATCTGGCGCGGCGTGCCGTTCGTGGCGATCACGCTGCTCGCCGGACTGCAGACGATCTCGCCGTCGTACTACGAAGCCGCCAGCCTCGACGGCGCGTCGCCGTGGCAGCAGTTCCGCTACGTCACGCTGCCCCTGCTGACGCCGATCATCGCCGTGGTGATGACGTTCTCGGTGCTGTTCACGTTCACCGACTTCCAGCTGATCTACGTGCTGACGCGCGGCGGTCCGCTCAACGCGACGCACCTGATGGCCACCCTCGCGTTCCAGCGCGGGATCTCCGGCGGCAGCCTGGGCGAGGGTGCAGCGATCGCGACGGCGATGGTGCCGTTCCTGCTGGCGGCGATCATGGTGTCGTACTTCGGCTTGCAGCGCCGCGCCTGGCAGCAAGGCGGCAGCGACAAATGAGCAAGCGCGGAGGTCCTTGAATGAGCGTGAACTCGACTGCGACGACCGCGGCGGAGACTCCTGAAGTCGCCGACACGCAGGGCATGAACTACCTCGTGTCGCTGCCGCGGCGCGTCGTGACGGTCTACCTGCCCCTTTGCGCGTTCCTGTTCGTGCTGCTGTTCCCGTTCTACTGGATGGCGATCACCACGTTCAAGCCGAACGAGGAGCTGCTGTCGCGCGAAGGCAACCCGTTCTGGGTGAAGAATCCCACGCTCGCGCACGTCAAGAAGCTGCTGTTCGACACGTCCTATCCCGACTGGCTCTGGAACACGATGCTGATCGCCGTCGTCGCGACGGCGCTCTCGCTGTTCTGCAGCGTGCTCGCCGCCTATGCGATCGAGCGCCTGCGCTTCCACGGCGCGCGCTACGTCGGCATGGCGATCTTCCTCGCCTACCTGGTGCCGCCGTCGATCCTGTTCATTCCGCTGGCCACCGTCGTCTACAAGCTGCAGCTCTTCGACACGCGCCTCGCACTGATCCTCACCTACCCGACGTTCCTGATCCCGTTCTGCACCTGGCTCCTGATGGGCTATTTCAAGTCGATTCCGTACGAGCTGGAGGAGTGCGCGCTGATCGATGGTGCCTCCCGGTGGCAGATCCTGGTGAAGATCATCCTGCCGCTCGCCGTCCCGGGGCTGATCTCCGCGGGCATCTTCGCGTTCACGCTGTCATGGAACGAGTTCATCTACGCGCTCACGTTCGTGTCGTCGTCGGAAGTGAAGACGGTGCCCGTCGCAGTGGTGACCGAGCTCGTCGAAGGCGACGTCTACCACTGGGGCTCGCTGATGGCCGGCGCGCTGCTGGGTTCGCTGCCGGTTGCGCTGCTCTACTCGTTCTTCGTCGAGTACTACGTGTCGGGACTCACCGGCGCGGTGAAAGAGTAAGCCCGCCAGAAGGCGAATGAAGCGGATCGCGCGGGCGGCTGTCCGCGCCGGGAGGAAGCATGGAGACGCTGAAGACCAGCACCGACACGCTGTTCATCCTGCTCGGCGCCGTGATGGTGCTGGCGATGCACGCCGGGTTTGCCTTCCTGGAGCTCGGCACCGTGCGGCGCAAGAACCAGGTCAATGCACTGATGAAAATCCTGGTCGACTTCGCCGTGTCGACGGTCGCGTATTTCTTCATCGGCTACGCGGTGGCCTATGGAACGACATTCTTCGTCGGCGCGCCCGCACTGGCGCAGAAGAGCGGCTACGAGCTCGTGCGCTTCTTCTTTCTGCTCACCTTCGCCGCCGCGATACCGGCGATCGTGTCGGGCGGCATCGCCGAGCGCGCCAAGTTCAATCCGCAGGTTGCAGCGACCGTTGCGCTGGTCGCGTTCGTGTACCCGTTCTTCGAGGGCATCGCATGGAACGGCCGCTTTGGCGTGCAAGAGTGGATCAAGGGCGCGTTCGGCGCCGAGTTCCACGACTTCGCCGGCAGCGTCGTCGTGCACGCGATGGGCGGCTGGGTCGCGCTGGCGGCGGTCCTGCTGCTCGGCCCGCGGCGGGGCCGCTACGACCGCGATGGCGGCGTCAGCGCGCATCCGCCGTCGTCGATTCCGTTTCTCGCACTCGGCGCGTGGATCCTGTCGGTGGGATGGTTCGGCTTCAACGTGATGAGCGCGCAGACGCTCGACAAGGTCTCCGGCCTCGTCGCGCTCAATTCGCTGATGGCGATGGCCGGCGGGACGCTGGGCGGTCTCGTCATGGGCCGTAACGATCCCGGCTTCACGCACAACGGGCCGCTCGCCGGATTGGTGGCGATCTGCGCCGGGTCGGACGTCATGCATCCGATCGGCGCGCTCGTCACCGGAGTGATGGCGGGCGCGATGTTCGTGCTGATGTTCTCGTGGACGCAGAACCGCTGGAAGATCGACGACGTGCTCGGCGTATGGCCGCTGCACGGCCTGTGTGGCACTTGGGGTGGGATAGCGGCGGGCATTTTCGGCGCCGCCGCGCTCGGCGGCATGGGCGGCGTGTCGCTCGCCGCGCAGGCGGTGGGCACGGCGATCGGCGTGGCGATTGCTGTCGCCGGCGGAGCAATCGTCTACGGCGCGCTCAAGGCGACGGTCGGATTGCGGCTGGACCCGGAGGACGAGTTCAATGGGGCGGACCGGGCGATCCACAACATCTCGGCTACTCCAGAGCGCGAGGTCTCCTGGTAGCCCGCGGGCGAGGGAGTAGAATTTGCGTTTTCGCACCCCAAGTCACCGCCATGGCCGACATTCAAGACACCATCCGCGACCAGATCGCGAAGAACCGCGTCGTGCTCTACATGAAGGGCACGCCGCAAATGCCTCAGTGTGGCTTCTCCGCCACCGCGACGGAGATCCTGCGCCGCTGTGGCGTCGACGAGTTCGCGTCGTTCAACATCCTGCAGGACGAGGCGCTGCGCCAGGGCATCAAGGAATTCTCCAACTGGCCGACGATCCCGCAGCTCTACGTCGACGGCGAGTTCGTCGGCGGCTGCGACATCATGCGCGAGATGTACCAGTCGGGCGAGCTGCAGCAGATCCTGGCCACGCAGAAAGCTTGATCCATCGCGCGGCGACGGAGGCGGAGTGAAAGCCTCGTTCCTCGTCGTCGCGCTGCTGGCCTGCGCCGTGTCGGCGCCGGTACTGGCGGCCGAAGGCGATCCCATCGACGCCCCGGCGCGCGAGGCGTCTTCCGCACGTTCCGATGGCTTCAAGAAGCACGGCGCCTACGTCGTCGTCTTCAACCGGCGGATCGTCCGCTTTCGCGCGCCGATACTCGGCGTGCCGGTCGAGCAGCGTGCCGAGAACGCGGCCGAGCGCATCCGGACGCTCCTGCAGGCGCCAGGTGCGCACACGGTCACGACCGAACGGATCGCGCAGGGCATCGTGGTCAAGATCGATGGACACATCGCCTTCGCCATCACGAACGAGGACGCCGAGCGACTGGGGGACGCCGCAGAGCAGTCGATTGCATCAGATGCGGTGCGCCACCTCGAACAGGTGATCGTGGAGATGAAGGAGGCGCGCGATCCGCGCGCGCTTCTCATCGCCGCGGGCTGGACGGCGGTTGGTACGGGAATCTGGCTCGCCTTGCTCTGGGTGCTGCGGCGGGCCATGCGGAGCACCGCGCGCCGCTTGTATCGTTATGCCGCGGCCAAGGGCGCTGCGATGCGGGCGGCGGGCACCGAGATCGTCGAGCGCGAGCGCGTGCTCGAAGCGATCCACTTCGGCCTGCGGGTGGCGTTCTGGTCGGTGGTGTTCCTGCTGACGTATCAATGGCTGGGGTTCGTGCTCGCGCGTTTTCCGTACACGCGGCCGTGGGGCGAGGGATTCGCGAGCTTCCTCGTCGATACGTTCTCCGACATGCTGTCGGCGGTGGCCGGCTCGGTGCCCGGGCTGATCGTCGCCGTCGCCATCTTCGTGCTGGCGCATTTCGCGAACGGCGTGCTTCGCGGCTTCTTCGACGGCGTGCAAACGGGGCGCCTCAAGTACAACTGGATCGACGGGGACTCGGTAAGGCCAACGCGCAGGCTCGTCACGATCGCCGTCTGGCTGTTCGCCGTCGCGATGGCGTACCCATACATTCCTGGCGCGGAGACCGACGCTTTCAGGGGCCTGTCGGTGCTGCTGGGCCTGATGGTGTCCGTCGGTGCGTCGGGCATCGTCGGGCAGGCCGCGAGCGGGCTGATCCTCATGTACACGCGTACTTTCCGGCCGGGCGAGTACGTGCGCGTCGGCGACAACGAGGGCACCGTCGTCATGCTCGGGATGTTCACCACGCGCGTGCGCACTGGAATGGGTGAAGAGCTGACGCTGCCCAACTCGATGGTGCTCGGCACGGTGACGAAGAACTATTCGCGGGCTTTGCACGGCGAGGGCTTCATCGTCGATGCGACGGCGACGATTGGATACGACACGCCGTGGCGGCAGGTGCACGCGATGCTGATCGAGGCGGCCGGGCGCACGCAGGGCGTGCTCGCCCAGCCGGGGCCCCGCGTGTACCAGACTGCGCTGTCCGATTTCTACGTCGAGTACCGGCTCGTCTGCCAGGCGGTTCCGACAGAGCCGCGGCCGCGCGCTGTCGTGATGTCCGCGCTCTACGAGAACATCCAGGACGTGTTCAACGAGAACGGCGTGCAGATCATGTCGCCGCACTATCTCGGCGATCCTTCGGCGCCCAAGGTCGTGCCGAAGCAGCACTGGTACGCGCCGCCGGCGAAACCGCCGGGCTGAAGCCCGGCGTCGCGCTCAGCGCGCTGGATACCGGCGGTTGCTTGGAGGTGCGCCGGCGCACCTCCGACGCCACGCTACGCTGGGGTCACGACGGGCGCCGCAGGCGCCCCGTCAGGACACCGGGCCCCGATCACCAGTGGAATGCGACCCCGACCATAGGCCCGCTGAAGTTGACGTCCTCGAACTTCTGGTCCGACTTGAACTTGTAGTCGAGGTAGCGCCAACCGGCGAGTATGTCGCCCCATTTGAACGCATAGCCGAGGCCGGCGATGGCCTGCCACGTGAGGTCGGAGTCGCCGGTGCCCACGTCGAGATAGTACGGGACGAACCATTCGCGGTTCGCGCCGAAGGCCCACCGGCCCTTGACACCGATGATGGCGTCCCAGTTGGTGACGTCGATCTTGGAATTTCCCGTGCGGCTCGGCTGGTTGGGGCCGAGGTCGGCGCTGAACGTCCAGCCGAGCGTTTCCTCGATGTCGAACATCCGCGCGCCTGCGAGCACGTCGAGCGTCGCGGTCGGATCGCTCGCCACGCGGTACGAGCCCGCGATGGTCCACACGGTGCCCTTGAGGTCGAGATTGGCGTCGGCGGTGATGCTCGCCGGCAACTGCACGCCATTGATCGTGAGATCGCGCGTGTTCGATTTCGATCCGCCGAGGTCCAAGTACATGACGTCGGTGAAGAATCCCCAGCGGCCCTTCTGCGCCTCGAAAGTGCCAAAGAAGGCGAACTTGAGGGAGTCGATGATCTTGTCGGAGTCGACGTTGATGCTGGTGCCGCCCTCACGGGCGGGGAAATTGGACTTGCCCCCGATCTCCGGGAAGTAACCGTAGAGGAGGACGTGGAATCGCCAGGCGTCGTCCGTCTGAGCGGCCGCCGTCTGCGGCAGCGCGCCTGCCGTGATGCCGAGTGCAGCGATTGCCAGCGCGATTTTTGATTTCATCGTTGATCTCCGTGGTTCGTAGTACGGGAAGGAACTCCGTCTCGCTCAGAGGGAGAGACGGAACGAGCGTTGCCGATTCGGGACGCCAGCCAGGATTCAACACCTGGCGTACCAGCGTAACGCAACAGGATACCGCGGTTGCCACCGGGTCGGCCACGCGGGCCGTTCTGTAAATGGGCGCCAAATCATTGGTCGAGGTGTCGCTGGACTCCTGCGCGCGAAGCCGCGTGACATTTCAAGGCGCGGGTACGACGCGGTAGAAAACGCCGTTGGCGCCATACGAAGGCAGGAACCAGGTGTTGCCGCAGAGATAGTAGGCCTGCCCCTGGACGTTCGGCGTGATGCATCCGGCCGGCAACGCAGCGTAGCTTACGCCCATCGCGTACACCGGTGCTGCGGCCGCCCCCGCGGCAACCCCGGCGCCGTACGCGCTGGTCGCTGCGGCCGCGGTCGTCGCCGTGCCGGCCGCGTAGCCTGACGAATAGGCGCTGGAGGTCGCCGCCGCGGTATTCGCCGACGCGACCGCGGCGCCCGCCGCCATGCCGACGACCGCGCCGGCTGCCGCCGCGCAGCCGTAGCAGCCCGTCGATGCGTAGTAAGGGACGGCGACCGGCGGGTGATAGGGGTAATACGCGCCGCCGGCGGGATAGGGCGGCCGGTAGGCGGTGGCGCCATACGGTGTCGTGTGCGCGACGCCGGCGCCAACGGCGCCGTACGTGCTGCCGCCGTAGACGTTGGTGTGCTCGGTGCCGCCCCCCCATGCGTGGGCGGTGCTGCCGCCGTACATGTTCGTGTGCTCCGTACCTTCGCCGTACGCGTGCGACGTGCTGCCCCCGTAGGCGTTGGTATGGCTGGTCTGCCCGTAGCTGTGCTCGGTGCTGCCGCCGTAGCGGTTCGCTTGCGAGTACGCGAGCGCCGGCGGCGCCGAAACGGCCGCAGCCAGGGTCCCGGCAAGAATGAGAATGTCGAATCGCATCGTCGGCCTCGTCATTTCGATTTTTGCGTCTTCGGCGCTGCGGCCTTCGACTTGATCAGCGGCTTGACGCCCGGCGGCACCGTGGGATTCGGATTGGCGAACGCCATGCGCGGAGCCCCCGCGGCCTTCGCCGAAACGAACGCGTCAGGCGCGATCGCCGCGTCGATCTTCCAGTCGGTGAACTCGACCTCGTGGCGCAGACGCAGCGTGTCGCCTTTGTATTGCGCACGGATGCGCCGCGGCAGCTTGTCGTCGACGCCGATCCACAGTTGGAGGAAGACCTCGTCGTTGGCAAGCGCGACCATGTCCGTCGCGACGCCGCCGACGACGTTCGAGCGCCCGATGTAGAACGCAACCTTGAGCCCGTCGGCAAGTGCCGCCCACGGATCGCTCACCACCATGTCGGTGAATGGAAAGTAGATCGCAGCGACGTCGAACGCCTTTTTCAGCGCCGCCTCGATCGTCGGCGGCGCGTCGGCCACGGCAACGAGATTCTCCGCCGGCGCGAATGCGATCATCGTCTTGCCATCGTAGTAGAACTCGGAGGCAGGGCCGTCGCCCAGTGTGATCACGCGCAGCCTGTCGGGACGCTGCAGCAGCACCTCGGATTTGGTCGTGAACACGAGCGGGGGCCCCAGCCGGCTCGGGCTTTCGTAGCTCGCGAGCGCTGTGAAGCTCATCGTTCGCGCCGCCGCCAGTCGCGCAGACGCGGCCTTGACGATGTCGACCGCCCGCGGCTCGAGCACCGGCGCCGCGGGTGCGGCGCCCTTCTTCTGCGCCGCCTTCGCGGGCTGCGCGGGTTTAGCCGCCTGTTGCGCGTCGGCGGCGCCGGCAATCAGCAGTGCCGCCACGACGATGAGCGCGCGTCGACGCGATGTTTGCCCAACCATTCTTTTTCCCTTGTGCCGCGCGCCCTGATTGTTGCGCAGAAAGTTGAGTATGCGCTCCTCTTCAGGCCCAGGCTAACAAGGACGAGTGTCGGCCGCGCCGGGCGCGCATTTCGTCGGCGCGGGTTCGCTACGGTTCGAACGCGAAGATGCGCTTCCAGTCGTTCTTCATGCTGATCACGATCCAGCCGCCTTTCTTCGCTTCGTCATACAGCGCCTGTGTGAACGTCCCGACCTTCGACGGCGGCAATCCGGCTGCGGGACCGTAGGCGTATTCGCGCTTGGCGTCGTCGTGCAGCACGAGCATCGCGAGGCGCGTGCCGGCGCCTGCCTTGGTGTACTCCAGCATTTGACGATCGCCGGTCGAGTTGCCGAAGGCGGCAACGGGCCGGCGACCGATCATCAGATGAATGCCCTCGGGCTTGCCGGCGTCGTTGTCGTTCAGCAGGAGCTTGGGCTCCTTCGTCAGGAACGGCTTGCCGTCCTTGCCGTACCCGTATTTCGTTCCGCCCGCGCTGCCCACGACCTGCTCGGGCGGAATGCCATACGTCGCCTCCGCGTACACCCGCACGAAGTCCTGCCCGCCGCCGGTCACGATATACGTCTTGTAGCCGTTCGCGCGCAGGAACTTGAGCAGGTCCTGCATCGGCAGATAGGTGAGCTCGGTGTACGGCCGCTTCCAGCGCGGATCCTTCGCCTCGCCCAGCCACTTCGTCACCTCCGCCTTGAACGTGTCGACCGACATGCCGCTCAGCGTGTAGGCGAGAAGCTTCTCGAGGTCCTTCATCGGCAGCTTCGCGATCGCCTCGCGGTTGCCTGTCAACACGGTCTTGAACGGCTCGACCTTCGCCAATTCGGGTTTCGCCTTGACCAGCGCAGGGACGCGGTCGAGGCAATAGATCACCTGCGAGTACATCGGATGCTCGACCCACAGCGTGCCGTCCTGGTCGAACGTGGCGATCCGCTCCTCGGGCGGGACGAACGCCGGGCTGCCTTGCGTCGTCGTCGTGCGCACGAGCTCGACGATCGCCTGCTTCGCGGCCCCTTCGTTCCACGACGGCAGCGGATCGGTCTGCGCCGTCGCGCGAAAGCTCGCGACAAGCAACACGAGGAGGCAAAGGATCGACAGCCTGTCGCGCACTTCTGATCTGATCATCTTGAAGTCTCCTTTCACGTTATGAACTGCCGCTCGTCGCGTTTCCCTCTACAGACTTGCGCGTTTCGATCACCCGCCAGACACATCGAACACGACCTGGTCATGCCACCACAGCCGTTCAAGAAAAGCACGAACCATGGCGTTCCTCGGCGCCGGCTGCGACGCCGGCAGCGTTTGTTCCATGATGTCGATCACGCTGCGGCGGCCATCGATCGCGTCGAGGATGCGCAATTCCGTGGCATCGATCGGCAAGTAGATGTCATGGTACGTATGTGACTGGCTGATCAGAACGGCGGCCGCTCCGGGTGGCAGCCGTTCTTGAACGCGCACGGTGTCCGGCATTCGAATCGGCACGTAGCGTTGCCAAGCGTCGCCGGCAAAGCTGATCCGTTCACCGCCGGAGGCGTCGTCATTCCGGTGCGCGATCACGCTGTGGCGCAGCATCGTGCCTCGGAAAAGCTCGGTCGTGGCGTACTGATCGTCGATGGCCAGCTTCTGCATTCGCGGGGACTGAGGGAGCTGCGCCATCACGCCGCAGCGAGGACTGTAGGCAGCCTGTCTTGTCCATCGATCGAATCCGAGGCCGCCCCTGCGGAGGAAGTCGAACAGCTGCGGCACCGAGTACGCCCGGTCGCAGGGATGCAAGAGCGCATCGGCAAGCGCTGCCGCGTTCCGGAAGTCGGGCGCCTCGCGGAGCAGGTGTTGCAGTGGATGTCCGGGCGGCAACGATTTGAGCGCGCCGATGAGATCACGAATCTCGCCATCGGTGGCGCCGATGCCGAGGCGCTTGCAGAAGTCCTGGATGATGTAGATGCCGGTCCGCCCATACGGCGCATACACCATGATGTTCATGGCCCCGCCTGGCGCGAGCACGTCGCGCAGCGCGGCCAGCCCTGCATCAGGATCCGCCAGGTGATGAAGGACTCCAGTGCAGACGACCTGGTCGAAGCGTGTTTCCAGTTCGCGCGCACGCTCGATGGGAAGTCGATGCACCTCGAGATTGTCCAGCGCGTACCTTCGCTTGAGGTCCGCGGTGGCGCGCACGCTCGTTTCGCTGAAATCGATGCCCGTGACGCGCGCCCCCGGCCAGCGCATCGCGTGCTTGGCCGCCTGGGATGTTCCGCAGCCGGCGACCAGAATGGTGTGGTCTTCCCTGAACGGCCTTGACGGCCAGAGCAGGTGATATTCCGCGCGGCGCTTTTGCGGATCCTGCCAGGCCCGGTATTTCTCGAGGTCGTCGACGGGTGGCGGATAGGGATGGTCTTCGTAGAAGGCGCGCACGACCTCCGCCACGCTATTTCGCTTCCCCGTATCGTGGTTCGCGCTCTTTCATGACCCTGCATCGCAAGAAAAAGAACCCATGCATGGATTGAACCATGCATGGGTCGGTTGCTTTCAGCCGCGCGGCGGCGAACCGCCGGACGCGCGCCTGGTTGCCCTCAAACGGGACCAGGCACCTCAGCCGTGGTGGGTCACCTGCGCCAGCACGGCATCGAGGTTGAACGACGCGGGCTTCTGCCTCGGCGGGAACTTGGCAAAGCCAGCGATCTGTTGCGCGACGAATGCCTGCATCATGTACATCTGCGGCACATGATCGACCATCCAGTCCAGATAGGTGTTCGAGTTGTATTCGGCGCGCTCGAACGGATCACGACGCATGCTCATGATGTACGGCAGCCGCAATTTGACGAACGGCTCGGCCCACTGCCTCATCGTGTTGGCGCGCTGAACCGCCAAATGGAATTTCCAGTCGCCGACCCGCACGGCGATGACCTCCCCATCGTCGCTGAAGTAGATGATGCCGGGTCGCGGGCTTTCCTTCGCCTTGCCGCTCAGGTAGGGAATCATGTTGAAGCCGTCGAGATGGACGTTGAATTTCTTTCCGTCCACCGTGCAGCCATCGAGCAGTTGCTTGGTCACGTCCGGATTGCCGGCGGCAGCCAGCAAGCGTCGGAAACATGTCGATGTGGGAGACGATGCCGTTCAGCACCGAGTCCGGCTTGATCGTCCCCGGCCAGCGCATGAAGCACGGCACGCGCCAGCCGCCTTCCCAGTTGGAGTCCTTCTGGCCGCGGAACGGGGTGGTGGCGCCATCGGGCCAGGTGTCGTTCTCCGGCCCGTTGTCGGTGGAGTACATGACGATGGTGTTGTCGGCGATGCCCAGCTCGTCGAGCTTGTCGAGCATCATGCCGATCTGCTCGTCGTGGACGACCATGCGATCGCTGTAGGGGTCCTGGCCGCTCTTGCCGAGATTCTTTGCGGCGACGTGCGTACGGAAGTGCATCGCCGTCGCGTTGTACCAGAGGAAGAACGGCTTGTCCGCCTTGGCCTGCGTTTCCATCCAGGCGAGCGCCTTGTCGGTGATCTCCTCGTCGATGGTTTCCATGCGCTTCTTGGTGAGCGGGCCGGTGTCCTCGATCGTCTGCCCGCCCTTGCCGTCGGCCTTGCAGTGGAGCACGCCGCGCGGACCGAACTGTTTCTTGAACTTGGGATCCTTCGGATAGTCGGGGAGCTCAGGTTCTTCCTCGGCGTTCAGGTGGTACAGATTGCCGAAGAACTCGTCGAAGCCGTGCACCGTCGGGAGAAATTCGTCGCGATCGCCGAGGTGGTTCTTGCCGAACTGGCCGGTCGCGTACCCCAGCGGCTTGAGCAACTCGGCGATGGTCGGATCTTCCTTCTGCAATCCCACAGTAGCGCCGGGCATGCCGACCTTGGTGAGGCCCGTGCGGATGGGGTTCTGCCCGCAGATGAAGCACGCCCGGCCGGCCGTGCAGCTCTGCTGCGAGTAGTAGTCCGTGAATGTCACGCCCTCTTTCGCGATGCGATCGATGTTCGGGGTCTGATACCCCATCATGCCGCGGCTGAAATGGCTGATGTTCCAGATGCCGATGTCGTCACCCCAGAGAATCAGGATGTTGGGTTTCTTTGCTGCCATGATGTATTCCTTCCACTATGAAAGTTGATCAGGTCCCATGCAACAACGTGGCCTGAGCGCGTCAAGAGCGATAGACCCTAACAACTATTTCTACTTTGCTTCTCGTGCAACAACGCACGAAGCGCAGCGAAGCAATTTGGCTTGCGCTTCGTAGCCGTTGCGGTCCGCAGCACTGTGCCACCTCTTATGACGCGCCGGGCACTGCGGCGGCCTGCCGCCGGCGCCACATCACATACGGCAGCGACACGAGAACCGAGACGACGACATAAAGCAGGACCGCGGCAAGCTCCTGCTTCGTTTGCATCACACCCGACGTCGCAACCGTCAGGGCGACCGCCGGATGGCGCGACGCGGTCGACAGCGCCAGCACGATGCGATGTTCTGGACGTGGTCCGCCCAGCGCGTGTCCCAGCAGAAGGCCGCCGGCCGCGACGAGCGCCATGATGAGCACCGTACCGTTGCCGAACAATGCCACGACGGCTTCCCAGGTGGCCATCAGGAGGGGGATGCAGGCCGCGACCAGAAGGATCATGCCGATCGTGAGCACCCGACCCGCGCCCTTTGCCGCCGCGCTCGGCGCCCATTGCCGGATGGCCATGCCGATGAGCAGCGGCGCCAGGATCGTGATCAGCACGATCTTCCCGATCGCCAGCGACGAGACATCGCCGTGCCGCCCAAAGATGCGATCGAGGATTTCCACCGCGAGCGGCACGTAGACGATTGCAATCAACGCGCCCGCCGCGAGAAGCCCCACGGCGTAATCCGCGTGGCCGCCCGCCTTGAGCTCCCTCCTCGGAAGGATCGGCGGCACCGGCGCGATTGCAAGCGCGACCAGCGCGATCTTGACCGCCTCGGGCAGATTGCTCACCTGAGCGATGACGGTGACGACCACGGGCATCACGACGAACATCGAAAGGATCGAGCGAAACAACAGCCCCGGCTGGCGCATCAGGAAGGTCACGTCGCGCAACGTTGCGGACATGCCGATGCCCAGCACCGTCAGGAAGATGCTGGCGACGACCGCGAGTTTGATCATTTCGAAGGTCGTCATGTCGTGTCGCCGGAAATAGTGTGTGACTCGCGCTTCATGCTGGCGATCGGCAACTCACCAAACCTTGGAGGCGATACTGGAGAAGAGAATCATGCCGCTGATCGACATGATGATCGCCATGATCAGCGGGTACCGCGGGCGCGTGAATATCCGTTGCTGATGGAGCTGCTTCAGCAACGTCCAATATTCGATGGTGCCCATCACCATGGCGAAGGTGCCCATCCCGGTCAGAAATATCCCCACATTGCGCGGAGTCTCCGATCTGACGACGAACTTTCCTCCGGCATCCTGGAATCCTTCGAGGATCTTGTAGATGGTGAAGCCGAAACTCAGCAACGAAAGCGATGTCCGGGTCCACGCCATCAACGTGCGGTCCGCAGCCAGCAGCGTGTTCATCACCGGCAGGTTGGGTAGGTCCTCGTGCGAGTGGCTTGTTCCAACCGTCGACGCGTCGACCCTCTGCGACTCCGCAGCGACGGGGGCTCGTTGAGAAGTCGGCGGGTCCACGTGCGTTGACTCTGAATTCATCGACGGCGCCCGCGATTCAGCATCGTTCCGCGCACCAGCGGAATGACGAGACGGTTCCGCGGGCTGCAACCGAGCTCAACTGTATCCACGATGACGTTTGCCTCGGAAAACCCGGTACACGCCCATCGTGTAGATCAGGATCATGGGCAGCACGATCACACCGCCGAAGAAGAAGAAGCCCAGGGACACGTCCGGCGCGGCCGCATTGGCGACAGTCACCGAGTACGGGACCATGTAGGGCCAGAACATCACGCCGAGCGTCAGATAAGCAGCGAGGAAAAACAGCACGGTAAGGTGGAACGGCAGGGCATCGCGTCGCGCCCGGGCGGTCGCGACGACGCCGATCAGCGCGACGACGCCGACGATGGGAAACGCGATACCCCAGCCGCGCGCCCGCCAATTGCCTTGTGCGATAGCGCCGGCATCGACGGTCAATGCAACCGTGAACGCGAGCGCCAGGACCACAAAAACCGCGACGACGAGCAGCGGAATCCGCGCGTAGGCCCAATCCCGAAGCGCCCCTTCGCTCTTGTATACGATCCAGCCGGCGCCGAGCAGCGCGTAGCCGAGCACCAGGCCAACTCCCGTGAGGATCGGAAACGGATGCACCCAATCGAAGGTATGGCCCGCGAAGTGTCCGTTGACGACGGGGATTCCCCGCATCATCGCGCCTATCGCCGCCCCCTGGACGAAGGCGACGACGGTGGATCCGATGAAGAACCCTCTGTCCCATAGCCACCCCATGCGTTCGGTGCGCTGGCGGAACTCGAAGGCGATGCCGCGGAAAATCAGCCCGAACAGCATCAGCAGCACCGGAATGTAGAACGCCCCGAGGAACACGGCGTAGACCGCCGGGAACGCCGCAAACAGACTCGCCCCGATGATCACCAGCCACGTCTCGTTGCCGTCCCAGAACGGCGCGATGGTGTTGAGCATCTGCTGTCGATTGGTCGTGTCGCGCGTGAGCCCGAACAGAATCCCCACCCCGAGATCGAATCCGTCGAGGATGACGTACATGAGGATCGACAGCGCGATGACGCCGGCCCAGAACACTGCGAGGTTGGAGGCTTCCATGGCTCAGGGCTTGCCGGCCAGGCTGGTGCCGGTGGCGCTGGCGGCGTCATCGGCGAACGCCATCGGCCGGTTGGGCGTGGCGCCCGGAATCGGTATCGCCGCGCCGGTCGGACCTTCTCGCAGCAGCTTGTAGATGTAGTAGGTCCCGAACGAGATGAACACGGCGTACACGAGCACGTATCCGGTCAGCGAAATGAGCACGTCGCCCGTGGTGAGCGACGGCGTCACCGCGTCCTTCGTGCGCAGCAATCCGTAGACGACCCAGGGTTGTCGGCCCACTTCGGCCGTGTACCAGCCGGTCAGGATGGCGATGAAGCCGGTGGGGAAGGCGAGAAACGTTCCCCAGAGAAACCAGCGCGTCGTTTCCAGT
Source organism: uncultured beta proteobacterium (assembly GCA_963851465.1). Lineage (GTDB taxonomy): Bacteria > Pseudomonadota > Gammaproteobacteria > Burkholderiales > Casimicrobiaceae > VBCG01. The sequence goes on along the minus strand of CAWKPJ010000001.1, from coordinate 354,070 downwards.
CGGCCGCGGAACCGCAGGAAGTTACCGAACCAGGAGACGGCAAGCATGATCAGTCCCATTCCCACCATCAGGCGGAAGCCGAAGAAGGGAATCACCACCGGCGGCCGGTCTTCGCGCGGGAATGACTCCAATCCGACTTCGGCCGACGTCCAGTTGCCCGATGCGATCATGCTGCCGAGCTTCGGGATCGAAATGGCGAACAGATTCTTCTCCGCCTTCTCATCCGGAATCGCGATGAGCACTTCGGATGCGGGCTGTTCGTTCTTCCACCGGGCCTCGATGGCCGCAAACTTCGCCGGCTGGTGCTTCAGCACGTACAGCCCGGTCAGGTGGCCGAAGAACAGCTGGATCGGAATGACCACCGCGACGAACCCCAGGCCCCAGTGGAGCATCACGCGCGCCTCGGCGCGATGAATATCACGCAGTACGTACCACGCCCCAGTCGCGGCCACGCACATGCCTGTGGTCAGGAAGGCCGCAAGCAACATGTGCGGCCAGCGCACCATCATGACCGGCCCCGTGACGATGGCCCACCAGTCCGCCGGAATGATCTTGCCGTCCACGATCGTGTGTCCGACCGGCACCTGCATCCAGCTGTTGTTGGCCAGGATCCAGAATGAAGAGAACATCGTTCCCAGCGAGACCATGCAGCACGCGAAGAAATAGAAGCGCGGCGACACACGGTTGCGGCCGAGCAGCACGACGCCGAAAAAACTCGCCTCGAGCATGAAGGCGGTGAACGCCTCGTAGCCGAGCAGCGGTCCCTGGATCGAGCCCGTCTTCTCGACGAGCACGCCCCAGTTGGTACCGAACTGGAACGCCATCACGACGCCGGTCACGACGCCCATGCCAAACGAGAGCGCGAAGATCCTGAGCCAGAAATCGAAGACGCGACGATAGAGTGGATTGCCCGTGAAAAGCCGCGCGCCCTCGATGGTTGCGAGCCACGCGCCGAGACCGATCGTGAACGCCGGAAAGATGATGTGAAAGCTGATGACGAACGCGAACTGCAGGCGTGACAGGAAGACAGGATCGAGGTCCATCGATCGACCTTCAGCTCTTTGGGCGTGCGTTGCGTTTCGTTGAGACCGTACCGACGATTCGGCTTACTTGCGTGGCGCGGCGGCGTCCAGCCCCAGGATTACGACCCTTGCATGCCGCGGCTTCGTCGGCCACGCGACCATGGTGAATCCGTCAGCGACGGCAACTTTCTGCACGCCATCCACGGTGTACGTGATCACGCCGCCTCCGATCGCGCCCCCGGATCCGAGCGGCCCTCCCCAGAGCTTCTGGCCGGTGGACGAATCCAGCGCATAGAAATTGCCGCCGAGGTCAGCGGCGAACACGATTCCACCGGCCGTCGGTGTGATCGCGGCGACAATGGGATAGTTGGACTTGGCACGCCATTTCCAGACCCCGGTATCGGCGTCGCTGGCATAGATCCACCCGGCCCAGTGCCCGTCGGTGGGATCTTCCTTGCCGAACATGTTGATCGGGTTCCACGTCGCCATCCCGGTCCACGGCTGCCCGACCGCCACGGACCGCATTCTCTCGTCAGTCTTGATCGTCACCGTGTCGCACCAGTCGACCGTGCCGGTGATGATGAGGTTCCTGGTCGGATCGAAGCCCGGGGTGTTCCATTCGGTGCCTCCCACGGGACCCGGACAGAAATGGACCTTCTGGCCGACGGCGAACGTGCCCTCGGCATTCTCGATCGTGGTCACCGGCACGCGGTAGAGCAGCTTGTTGGTGGCGAGATCGTAGCCATAGAGGTGTCCATCCTTCGGCGCGAGCGACATGATCTGCTTGCCACCCATGGTTTGATGCAGGATCGGCGGGCTGGACACGTCCCAGTCATGCCAGTCCTTTTTCACGACCTTGAAGTGATTCTTGTAGTCGCCCGTTTTGGCGTCGAGCACCACGACCGAGTCGGTGAATAGATTCTCGCCTTCGCGCGCCCCCGAGGCGAAGTCGGGGGCCGGATTGCCTCCCGGCACGTACAGCAACCCGTTCTTGATATCGAGCGTGTACGAGGTCCACGTCCCGGCGCCGCTGATTGGAATGCCTGCCGCGTTGTTCCAGGACTTCGTGTCGAGCGGCGATTTGCCCAGCGGCCCCCGGACCACGTCGCCTTCAACCTTGGGGGCGAGGAAGAACTGCCAGACGATCTTGCCAGTCTTTCCCTCGAGTGCGTATACCTTCCCCTTGCCACCCTTGTAATCTCCGCCGGCATTGCCGACGAAGACGAAGCCGTTCCAGGCGATCGGCGCCGACGGGACCGACTCGCCGCGCTTCGGGTCGCAGATTGTCGTTTCCCACACTTGCTTACCCGTCTTGAAATCGAAGGCCAGCACTCGACAATCCTGTGTGCCGCGAAACAGCAGGCCGTCCATATGGGCAGCGCCGCGGTTCGCCGGCAGGAGCGCGCCTGGATAGTCCAGCCGCGTGCGCCAGTTCTCGGCGCACGTGGCCGGGTTGATGGAGAAAATCTCGAACTCGGCGGTACCGATCAGGGCATTGTTCACCATGATCAGACCCGATTCGAAGGAAGTGAATATGCCGAGGTCGTACGTGCAAAGGACCTTCAGGTTTGCGACGTTCTTCGCGTTGATCTGGTCGAGCGGCGAGAAGCGCTGCGACGCCGGGGTTCTGTTGTAGCTCGGCCAATCTCCCGGCGCTGAGTTCGGCCATGCCGCGTCCGCCAGCGGAGGGGAAGGCACCGCGGCGACGGGCGCCTTGTAGGCAGGATTCGTTTCGACGGTCAGCGTGCCCGCCGGCGAAGCCAGCGACTTGACAAAGTTGAGCCCCATGCCGCCGTACGTCGTCATCGGCACCGGGAAGGCGACGTAGAGAACGCCCGCGATAGCCACGCCGACCACGAACAGCAAGCCGAGAACGACAAGTAGTCTCTTCTTATTCATTGAACTGGTCTCTCAATGAGTGCCGTTTGGCGAGATTGCCGTCTGCCGTACGCGGAGAGGGCGGCGGCAATAGTACCCGGAAAGCTTACTAAAATCCGTGATACAGGTAACTCCACTACTCATGGAAGCCGTGCGCCGTCGGCAACGAGTTCGTGTGATCGCCGCGATGTTTCTTGCCGAACTCGGCGGTGATCCAGCCACCGCGCTGGATCCGCGGTCTCACACTAGCAAGCGATCGTGTCGGGCTGAATCGTCGCCGCCACGGATTATCGGTAGGTGTGCGCACCCGGAACCTGCGTGACGCCACGTATGTGCGCTGCTTCGTTTCTGCTGGAGGGCGTCGATGCGCCCGACCGACGCCGGGCAATCGATCACTGCGTACGAGGGGCTACGCGTCGGCCGCACGCACGGGCAGTGTGAACTGAAACACAGCGCCTCCGCCTGGCCGATGCTCGGCCCACAGCCGGCCGCCGTGCGCTTCGATCAGCTTCCGGCATATGGCGAGACCGATTCCCAGTCCCGTGGGCTTGGTCGAGTAGAAGGGCTCGAACACGTGCGCCAGTTCGCCCTCGCGGATGCCGGCTCCCCGATCGGCCACCCGCACCAGGACGGTGTCGGCGCCGTCAGCCGCCACATCGACGACGATCAGTCTCACCACGCCGGGCTGCTCGATCGCCATCGCCTCGAGCGAGTTGCGCAGAAGGTTGAGCGCCACCTGCTGGATCAGGATCTCGTCGGCGAGGATCTCGGGCAGCGCTGCGCCGACGCGCAACTCGATCCGGATGTCGCGCAGTTCGCACTCCGGCTTCACGAGATCGACGCATGCGCGGATGGCGGGCTCGAGGTCAATCTCGACAGGTTCGTAATCATGGTGCCTCACGAGTCCGCGCAGCCGTGTCACCACGTCGCCGGCGCGCGTCGCCTGGCGGATGACCTTGTCGAGCAGCTCGACCACTTTGGCGCGGTCCGGCGACGGCTCGGCCACACGGCTTCGCGCGGCGATCGCGTAGTTCTCGATCGCGCCCAGCGGCTGCGTGATCTCGTGGGCGAGTGCGGCGGACATTTCGCCGACCGTGTGCACTCTCACCAGATGCGCGAGACGATCGCGGAACTGGGCCGCTTCGGTTTGCGCGTCCGCAAGCTGCCGCGCCCTGCGATCCCGTTCGAGGAGGTGCACGAGCGTCTCGCCGATCAGCCTGACGCGCGGAATCAGCACATCGGGCCACGCGCGCTCCGTGCCGAGCATCGCCAGGGCCAGCGATGCCGAAATGCGTCCGTCGACCCACAGCGGCACCGCCAGCAGCGAGCGGACGCCGAAGCCCCGGTCTGCGCCCTGCGGCGCGGTTGCCTCCTCCGACAATTCTTCCGGGCGGGCGAAACGAACCACCTGGCCGTCCTGCAATCGTGCAGTCAGCCAGGTCGCCCCTGCGCTCGCGAGCGCTTCGGGCGGCGGGGGCGTGCTCGAGTCGCACCAGGTGTGCAGCAATGCGGACCGGGTGTTGCCGGAGGCGAGCTTCCACAACGAAACACGCTCGACACGAAGGAACTCACCGATCGCCTGCAGCGATTCCGGAATCACGCGCGCCACATCGAGCGAAGGCGCGCTCAGCATCGCGGTCGACAGATCGGCAAGCATGCGCTCGAACGCCAGTGCCTGGCCGATCTCGACGGCGGCCCTAACACGCTCGGTGATATCGCGCACGATGACGGTCGTTACCGTTCGCCCATCGACAGTAGCGTGCGACATCGACGCTTCGAGCGGAAACCCGGTGCCATCGGCACGCACACCCCATGCGTCGCGCATCGCGGTCTGCGACGGCGATGTCGACGGATGGTCGCCATGATTCGTGGGTCCCGTCGGCGTGGCGCCGGGGCGTGCCGGTATCAGGCGGTCGAGCGGCGCCCCGATCGCCTGCATCGCGCTGCACCCGAACATCCGCTCAGCCGCGGCGTTGAACAGGATGATCCTCCGTTCCGCGTCGACGGCGACGATGGCATCCATCGCCGAGCGCACCATCGCGTCGAGACGCGCTTCGCTTTCGCGGAGCTGCTCTTGCGCCCGCTTGCGCGCAAGTGCGCCGGCGAAGATGTCGGCGAGCAGCCGCATCCGAGCGACGAGATCCGACGGCCAGGCGCGCTCGCGTCGCAGGCTGCCGAAACCCAGGAAACCAATCAGCGTGCCGGCAACGATGAGCGGTTGCGCGACATGCGACCGGATGCCGAAGCGCGCATAGGCGTTCCTCATGGCGCGCGCGGCAGGCGGGAGCTCGTCCAGGCGCGAGTACACGAGCGGTTCGCCGGCTCGGCCCAACGCGACCAGATACGCGAATTCCCCGGGTTGCCACGCGACGCCCAGGACCGGTTTCAATCCCTCGACAGCCCAGCTATGGGTCGTGCGTAGCTGGTCCGGAGTCCGGAACGAGAAGCGTAAGTGAGCTGCGATCGATGTCGAGCAGTTCGACGACACGGCGCAGCCCGCCTTCGATGACCTTGTCGATCTGCGATGCGGGAAGATTGATGAAGCGCGCGGAGAGTTCCGACATCAACCGTTCGAACCGCAGCAGCTCGTCTATGGAAGCGGGCGCGTCGACGACCTTGCGCGTGCGCGTCATGGCGTCGCGCATCGGTACAGCCTGTGGGGTACGCCGGGCGCCGCGCATGCGCAGGGTGCGAGGGGTTGCAGAGGTTCAGGTGCGAAAGTATAACGGTGAGCTTCACTCGGGACATGACGCACGAAGGGTTTCGGATGCACCCCAGACTTCTCGCGGCCGCGTCGGCATGCGCCTGCTGCGTGCTGACGACGTTCGGCGCTCATGCGCAGAACACGCTTCGAGGTCCGGCACACATGCTCGTCGGATTTGCGCCGGGCGGAACGACCGACATCGTTGCGCGCGTGCTTGCTGATCGGATCAGGCAGTCGTCGGGCCAGCAGGTGATCGTCGAGAACAGGCCGGGCGCAGGAGGGCGCATCGCGGCCGACGAATTGAAGCGTGCGGGCCCGACGGCGCGACGCTGATGCTGACGGTCATGGCCGTGCCCGTGCTGATGCCGCTGGCGTTCAAGCAACCGGGTTCGACCCCGCCACGGACTTCGCCCCGGTGGCGCATGTCGCGAACTTCCAGCTCGCTTTGGCGGTCAGCGCGCATCATCCGGCGGCGACCGTCCCGCAGTTTATTGCATGGGCCGGTGCCCGTGCCGCGCGCGCGAGTTTCGGAACGGCGGCCGCCGGAAGTCAACCGCATTTTCTTGGCGTGATGATCGGACGAGCAACCGGTATCGACATGGAGCACGTAGCGTACCGGGGCGCGCTACCGCTGAGCACCGATCTCGCCGGCGACCACATTCCTGCCGGCATCGGGGCGCTGTCCGATTTCATCGAGCAGCATCGCGCGGGCAACTTGCGCATCATCGCCACTTCCGGGGCAATGCGCTCGCCGCAGCTGCCCGCGGTTCCGACGTTCAAGGAGCAAGGCTTCCCGATGATCGAAGGCAGCGGGTGGCTCGCCGTCTACGCGCCGGCAGGCACCCCGAAGGAGATGATCGATTGGTGGTCGGCCGAAATCGCGCGGGCGGTGCAAGCGTCCGAAGTGAAGCAGCGGCTGATGCAGCTCGGACTCGAGCCGACGGGTACGACTGCGAGCGAATTGGCTGCCATCATGGCCGCCGATACGGCGCGATGGACGCCGATCGTCAAGGCGTCGGGTTTCAGCGGCGAATAGCCTTGCGATTGACCATCGCGCTGTTCCGACTGACCATTCCGGTGACATCGATGACCTGACGTCATGGCCGAACCTACCGTATTCATCGTCGACGACGACGAGGCGTTTCGTGATTCCGTCCAGGAGCTCGTGAGCTCCGTCGGCCTTGCGGCGCAGTCGTTTCGCTCGGCAACGGAGTATCTCGAGGCGTTCGACGCTTCGCGCCCCGGCTGCCTCGTGCTCGACGTGCGCATGGCCCATATGAGCGGCATCGCGCTGCAGGGAAGACTGAAGGAACTGGGCGCGCGCATTCCGATCGTGTTCATAAGCGGGCACGGCGACATCAGCATGGCGGTGAACGTCATCAAGGAAGGCGCCGTCGATTTCGTTCAGAAACCGTATCACGAGCAGCAGTTGCTCGACGCCATCAACGAGGCTCTTCGGCGCGATGCGGCGAAGCGCGCGCCCGCCGAGAAATCGGATGCCCCCGACGGGCTTGCGGCGCGTCTAGCGACATTGACGGCGCGCGAGCGCGAGGTGATGGACCTGGCACTCAAGGGGCTGCCCAGCAAGACCATCGCCCGCCAACTCTCGATCAGCCACCGCACGGTCGAGCAGCATCGAAGCCGGCTGCTGGAGAAGCTCGGCGTCGGATCGATGAACGAGTTGCTGCGACTCACGCTCGACCGGCTGTCCAGGTAGCGCTCGGTCATGGCGACGGCTGTACGCCGGCCCCCTATGTGTTCGCACCTAGCATCTATCCGTGGTCGCCCGGATAGGCGCGGCGCTGCTTCACGCTCACGATGTTCGCAGGTGGGAAAGTGCCGCTGGCGCCGCGGGCGCCGGTGTCGATCGGTGATATGACCCCTCGCTCAGGCGAAACAAGTCGATGCCGGCCACAGTCTTGGTCATCAACCCGGACGATGCCGATCGCAGGTGGATCGCGTCGTCGCTCGCGTCGACCGAGTATGTCGCGGAGTTCTTCGCCGACGAGGCCGCGCTCTTCGCACGATTGCCCGCCGAGGAGCCGGCGTGCCTCGTCGCGTTCGCCGAACCTGATGCGGACGCAGCGTTGGTGCTCGTGCGCGAGTTGCGGCGGCGCGCACCAACGCTGCCGGTCATTGTGCTGGGGCCGCACAGCGCGTTCCGGATGGCGGTGAACGTCGCGCGCCTTCCGGCCACCGACTTCCTGGAGCGGCCGGTCAGCAGTCGACAGCTGCGCGTGGCCGTCGCCAAGGCGCTGAAGAGTGTCATTCCATAGGAGGCAGCATGCATAAGCAGCGTTCGATAGTGGGCGGCGCGATTGCCCTCGTTGCGGCCCTGTCGATTGGCGGCTGCGGAACAGCTCCGATCATGGGAGCCTCAGGTCCTCCCGTGGAGGCGCCGCAATTGCGGGTCGGCGACCGCTGGGTCTATCGCGCGGTTGACGGCTACCGCCAGAAGAGCGTCTGGAACGAGACGCACGAGATCACGTCCATCGACGCCAACGGCATCACCGTCAAGGTGGCCATCAATGGCGCCGGGATGGACTTCACGCGCACCGAGGTCTGGTCGGCGCCCGGCGTGGTTCGGATCGGCGCCATCAGCGAGGTCGAGACGGACCGCTTCGACCCCGCGCTGATCCGTTACCAGTACCCGATGACCAACGGGGCCAGCTGGTCGCAGTCGATGCGCAATCTCGACAAGCCGCCGAATCCCTTCGGCGAGATCCGCTCGCGCGCGACCGTCGGCGGCTACGAAAGCGTGTCGACGCCTGCCGGCACCTTCAACGCGATCAAGATTCGCTACCTGATCCAGCTCGACGACGCGACGCTGTGGCGCAACGCCACGCAATGCGACTATGTCGTCTGGTACGCGCCGGACGTCGGCGCAATGGTGCGCGAGCAAAAGCGTTCGTATTATCTGCCCAAAGACATCGAGGCAGGGGCGGAAGTGCCGGGACAGAATGCGGTCTACGAACTGACGTCGTACACGCGCGGCCGCTGATACCTAGGTCCGTGCGCGCTGGACGCGCTTCACGTCCGGGACGCGGTGCATCGCGCGTATCACTTGCGCGAGATGCCTGCGGTCGCGCACCTGCACGCTGAAGAACATCGCGAGCACGTCGCCGCCGTCGGGCCGCTCCATCGACACGGTGTCGATGTTGGCGTCGGCGTTGCCGATCGACGTGGCGAGATCGGCGAGCAGGCCGCGCCGGTCGGCGACGAGCGTGCGCACGCCCGCGTCGAACACACCCTGCACGTCGGGGGCCCACTCGACGTCGATCAACTCGCCGGACTCGACGCGCTGCTTGCGCAGCGTGACGCAGTCGCGCAGGTGGACGATCAGGCCCTGCCCCTTGCGGAATTGGCCGACGATCGCGTCGCCGGGAATCGGGCGGCAACAGCGCGCGTACTGGATCGCGACACCCTCGACGCCGCGCAGCGTCAGCGCCCCGGGCTTCGACGGCGCGGCCGGTGCCGCTTCGTCCGCCTTGCCCTGCTGCCGCGTCAGCGCTTGCGCGACGACGAACGACAGCCGCTTGCCGAGCCCGATGTCGGCCAGGATGTCGAGCTGGCTTTTTGTCCCGTATTCCTTCGCGAGCGCTTCCCAGCGGTCCCATGAGATCGCGTCGGGCTCGACCTTCAGCGTCGCCAGCGCTTGGTTAGCAGGCGCTCGCCGAGCGCCGCCGATTCCTTCTGCTGCAGTCCCTTGAGGTAGTGCCGGATGCGCGAGCGCGCCTTGCCGGTGGCGACGAACGAAAGCCACGACGGATTCGGGCGCGCGGTGGGCGACGTCAGGATCTCGACGTGGTCGCCGTTCTTGAGCTCGGTGCGCAGCGGCAGCAGCTCGTAGTTGATGCGCGCCGCGACGCAGTGATGGCCGATGTCGGTGTGCACGCCGTACGCAAAATCCACCGCGGTCGCGCCGCGCGGCAGCGCCATGATCTTGCCCTTCGGCGTGAATACGTAGATCTCGTCCGGGAAAAGATCGCCTTTCACGTGCTCGAGGAACTCCTTCGAGTCGCGTGACTCCGACTGGATCTCGAGCAGGCTCTGCAGCCAGCGGTGCGTCTCGCGCTGCGCTTCGGCGAGGTCGAGCTCGCCGGCCGGCTTGTAGAGCCAGTGCGCGGCGACGCCTGTCTCGGCGACGCGATGCATGTCCTGCGTACGGATCTGCGCTTCCAGCGGGGTGCCGAACGGCCCGAACAGCGTCGTGTGCAGCGACTGGTAGCCGTTCGCCTTCGGAATCGCGACGTAGTCCTTGAACTTGCCGGGGATCGGCTTGTAGAGCTCGTGCAGCACGCCGAGCGCCGCGTAGCAGGCGGTCTTGTCGGGGACGATGATCCGCACGCCGTAGATGTCGAAGACCTGCGAGAACGTGTAGTGCTTCTCCAGCATCTTCTTGTAGACCGAGTAGATCGTCTTCTCGCGTCCGCTCACCGTGGCCGGGATGTGCCCCCGCGCAAAGCCCTCGCGCATCACGTCGAGCAGGCGGTTCATCACCTCGCGCCGGTTGCCGCGCGCCGATTTGATCGCGCTGGCGAGGATGCGGTAGCGCATCGGGTGGAGCTGCTTGAACGACAGGTCCTGCAGCTCGAGGAACAGCGCGTTCAAGCCGAGGCGATTGGCAATCGGCGCGTAGATGTCGAGCGTCTCGCGCGCGATGCGCTTGCGGTGCGCCGGCGCCATCGCGTCGAGGGTGCGCATGTTGTGCAGGCGGTCGGCGAGCTTGATCAGGATGACGCGGACGTCGCGCGCCATCGCGAGCAGCATCTTGCGGAAACTCTCCGCCTGCTGGTCCTCGCGCGAGTTGAACTCGATCTGGTCGAGCTTGGAGACGCCGTCGACCATCTCGGCCACGGGACGGCCGAAACTCTTCTCGAGCTCGTTGCGCGTGACGGAGGTGTCCTCCATCACATCGTGCAGGAGCGCGGCGGCGAGGCCCTCGGCGTCGAGGCGCCACTGCGACAGGATGCTGGCGACCGCCAGCGGATGCGTGATGTACGGCTCGCCGGACTTGCGGAACTGCCCGCGGTGCGCGGACTCGGAAAACTCGAACGCGCGCTCGACGAGCGCGACGTCAGGCGGCGGCAGGTAGTGGCCGAGGTGTCGGGTGAACTCCGCGATTTCCGACATGGCCGCTCACGGGCGGATCAGGCCGTGGGCAGGGTCGGCACCGGCTTGACGAGCATTTCGATGCCGATCTTGCCTGCCGCCATCTCGCGCAGCGCAATGACGGTGGGCTTGTCGCGGTCGGCTTCGACCATCGGCGCCGAACCGGCGGTGATCTGGCGCGCGCGGTTGGTGGCAGCGAGCGTCAGCTCGAATCGGTTCGGAATTCTGGCGAGGCAGTCTTCGATCGTGATGCGGGCCATGGCGATCCTAGGAAGTTGCTGATCGGTACGGGGATTCAAAAGCTGTGCGATGAGCCGGCTGTGCCGGACCATCTGCCGCGGTGCCGCGAGACGCGCTGCGCGCACGATGACGGACAGGTCGTCGACGGCCCTCGCAAAGTCCTGATTCATAATAACATAATCGAAGTCGCCGCAGTGGCGCATCTCCTCGCGCGCCGCTTCGAGCCGGCGGGCGATCACCTCCGCCGAATCCTGTCCCCGTTTTTCCAGCCGTTCCTTGAGCGATGCGAGCGACGGCGGCAGGATGAAGATCAGCACGGCAGGCGGGATCAGCTTGCGCACCTGCGCCGCGCCCTGCCAGTCGATCTCCAGCAAGACGTCGTGACCGTCCTGGATCTGCTGCTTCAGCCATGTGGCCGATGTGGCGTACCAATTTCCGTGGACGAACGCGTGCTCGAGGAACTCCCCGGCGGCGTTCAGCGCCATGAACTTCGCCTCGTCGACGAAGTGATAGTGGACGCCGTCCTGCTCGCCGGGGCGCGGCGTGCGCGTCGTGTACGAGACCGAGAGCCGGATCCCGGGCTCGCGCACCAGGATCTCGCGCACGAGGCTCGTCTTGCCACCGCCCGACGGCGCGGCGAGCACGAACAGGCATCCCGAAGCCGGCGGGGCGTGGGTCGCGATGACGGTCATGCCGGCGCGACTTCACTCGAGATTCTGTACCTGCTCGCGCATCTGCTCGATCGCGACTTTCAGCTCGAGCGACGCCTGCGAGAGCTCGGCGTCGACGGACTTCGAGCCCAGCGTGTTCGCCTCGCGGTGCAGCTCCTGCGCGAGGAAATCGAGCCGCTTGCCGGCGCTGCCACCCTGCGCGAGCACGCGCCGCACTTCGGCGACGTGCGTCGTGAGGCGCGCGAGCTCCTCGGCAACGTCCACCTTGCTCGCGAACAGCGCGAGCTCCTGCTTCAGGCGCTCCTCGTTCGCGTCGAGTCCGGCCTCGCGCAGCCGCGCGCCCAGCTTCTCGACGTAGGCCGCGTGGATTGCCGGAATGCGCGGCGCGACGCGCGTCACCTGCGCTTCGATGTCGGCGCAGCGCGCGAGCAGTACGTCGGCGAGCTTGGCCCCTTCACGCCCGCGCGCCGCTGCGAGCTCCGCGAGCGCGCGGTCGACAAGTCCGTTCACGGTCTCCACGAGGGTTTCGGCCGCCACGGTCGGCTCCATCAGCACGCCGGGCCAGCGCAGGATCTCGGCGGTGGACAGCGGCGCCGCGCCGGGCACAAGGTGCCGTACTTCGGACGCGGCGTCGGCCAGCGCCGAAACGCGCTTCGGATCGACCGCCATTGCTGCGCTCGCGCCGGCAGCGCGCGCGAGCGCGACGCGGCACTCGACCTTGCCCCGCTTCAGGGCGGTCGCGAGGCGCTCCCGGAGCGCCGTTTCGAGCGTGCGCAACTCGTCCGGCAGCTTGACGGTGACATCGAGATAACGGTGATTGACCGAGCGCAGCTCGACCGCGACGGAGAGGCCCGGCAGTTCGGCGGCCACCGCCGCAAAGCCGGTCATGCTGAGGATCATCGGCAACTTTGGCGCCTTCGCCCCGGTATTTGCAGGATTTCCGGCTTTACTTTGGCGCCGGGCATCCGGAGAATGTATGCGTTATCCGTCCCTCGCGCAAGGCGAACGGAGATCCGTGGCACGCGAATTGCGGGCGCACTGTTTGGTTTGCTCACCGAGCGCTGCGCGATCACCGAGCGGATGACGGAGCCGAAGTCCGGCTCGGAATGCAAAGACAGCGATGCCCGTACCCAATCAGGCCCTCCCCGGCGGTTACCAACTGCTGAATTACCGGATCGATCGCCAGATCAGCCGCGGCGGTTTTTCCATCGTCTACCGGGCCTTCGACGAGACCGCCGCGCCGGTCGCCATCAAGGAGTACCTGCCTTCGTCGCTCGTGCTGCGCACCGAGGGCGACATCGTGCGCGCGACGTCCGCCGAGAACATGACGTCGTTCCGCTACGGCATGAAGTGCTTCTTCGAGGAGGGCCGCGCGCTCGCGAAGATCAACCACCCGAACGTCGTGCGCGTGCTGAACTTCTTCCGCGCGAACGAAACGGTGTACATGGTGATGCGCTACGAGCGCGGGCGTACGCTGCAGCAGCAGATCCAGATGCGGCAGGACCAGATGTCCGAGCGCTTCGTGCGTCACGTGTTCATGCATCTGCTGAATGGCCTGCGCGAAGTGCACACGCACAAGCTCCTGCACCTCGACATCAAGCCGGCGAACATCTATCTGCGCACCGACGGCAGTCCGGTGCTCCTCGACTTCGGCGCGGCGCGCCAGACGCTCACGAGCAACCGCCCGAAGCTCGCGCCGATGTACACGCCAGGATTCGCCGCGCCCGAGCAGTATCGTGATCCGGACCGTCTGGGCCCGTGGACGGACGTCTACGGCACCGGCGCGTCGATGTTCGCGTGCCTCGCGGCGTTCGCGCCGCAGGCGGCCGACGCGCGCACCCAGGAAGACCACCTCGTGCCGGCGAAGAAGATCTGGGCGGGCCAGTATTCGGACAACCTGCTCGAAGTGATCGACTGGTGTCTTCGCCTCGATCCGCTCGAGCGCCCGCAAAGTGTCTTCGCGCTGCAGAAGGCGATCCGCGACATCCCGCCGAAGAAGCGCAAGCTCACGCTGCTCGGCAGCCTGAAGCGCCGGCTGTTCTCCGAGATGAGCGCGTAACTGCGCCCCCGCGCCCTACGCACATCCCGCATGCGTTTCACCATCTTCCAGGATTCCCGGAAGGGCTCGCGCAAGGTCAATCAGGATCGTCTCGCCTACACGTACGGCCGCGACACGCTGCTGCTCGTCGTCGCTGACGGCATGGGGGGCCACGCGGGCGGCGAGATTGCGGCACAGATCTGCGTGCGGCTGTTCATCGAGCGCTTCCAGCAGGAAGCCAAGCCGGTGCTGCGCAATCCGCTCAAGTTCCTGCAGGAGACGATGCTGCGTGCGCATGCGGCGCTCGGCTCGTACGCGAACCAGTTCTCGATGCTCGAGACGCCGCGCACGACCTGCGTCGCCTGCATCGTGCAGGCGAACCACGCCTACTGGGCGCACGCGGGCGACTCGCGCTTCTACCTGTTCCGGCAGGGCGGCCTGATCGGCAACACCAAGGATCACTCGAAGGTGCAGTATCTCGTCGACCAGGGTCTGATCGGCATCGCCGACATGGCCGAGCATCCGGACCGCAACAAGGTGTTCAGCTGCCTGGGCGGTCTCGTCGACCCCGTGATCGACCTGTCGCGGCGCACGCCGCTGCGCAACGGCGACATCCTGGTGTTGTGCACGGACGGCGTCTGGAGCGGCCTGTCGCAGAGCGAGATGGCGACATGGCTCACGTCTGCGCCCATCCTGAACACCGCGCCGAAGATGATGGACCAGGCCGAAAAGCAGGGTGGGTCCGACGGCGACAACCTGTCCGCGATCGTCGTCCGCTGGGGCCCCGAAACGCTCACCGACGACCCGCAGAGCACGGTGACCGACACGCTGGGCCTGGGCGAATTCGCCACCGAGATCGACCACACGATGACGCTGAAACAGCGCCGCGGGCCGCAGCGGGACCTCACCGACGACGAGATCGAGCGCGCGATCGCCGAGATACAATCGACGATACAGAAGTACCGCAAGTGACCCCTGAATGCGTCTACTAGTCATCGACACCGAAACGACGGGCCTCGACCCGAAGCAGGGTCACCGCATCATCGAGATCGGCGTCGTCGAGCTTTCGCAGCGGCGCCCGACGGGCAGGAATCTGCACTTCTACCTGAATCCCGAACGCGAGATCGACGCCGGCGCCACCGAGGTGCACGGGATGACGTGGGACGATCTCAAGGACAAGCCGCGCTTTGCCGACGTCGCCGCCGAGCTCGCCGAGTTCGCGCGCGGCGCCGACTGGATCATCCACAACGCGCCGTTCGACGTCGCGTTCCTCGATGCCGAGTTCGCGCGCGCGGGTCTGCCGGACTGTGCGAACCTGCACAAGACGCTCGTCGACACGCTGGCGCTCGCGCGCGAGACCTTCCCCGGCAAGCGCAACAACCTGGATGCGCTGTGCGAGCGCTTCGGCGTATCCAACGCGCAACGCACGCTGCACGGCGCTCTGCTCGACGCCGGGCTGCTGGCCGATGTCTACCTTGCCATGACGCGCGGGCAGGAAACGCTGATGATGGACATCGCGGCACCGGCGCCTGTGCTTGCAGGGGCCGCCGGCGCTTTCGCCGCCGGCGACCGCCCGGTGCTGCGCGTAGTCGTGCCGTCGCCGGAGGAGCTCGCCGCGCACCGCGCCTATCTGGAAGCGCTCGATCGCGACTCGAAGGGTCGCTGCCTCTGGCTCGGGCTTGAGCGCGAACAGGCCGCGTAGTGACAACCCCCACGCTCACTTCGTTCGCTGCCCCCGGAGGGGGAGCAAGCCTCCCTTGGGGCGGCCCGGCGGGAGGCAGGACGACCCCCACGCTCACTTCGTTCGCTGCCCCCGGAGGGGGAGCAAACCCGGCGGGAGGCTAGAGCATGGGGACCTCGCCGCCTGTCACGCTGCTGTCATCATCGGCTGGGACACTGACGCCGGTGCAATCCGATCTCCCGGCTGCGTCGGTGCTTGGCCCGGCGTCGCGGCCGGCTGAGGCCGCAACCACCGCGCTCGATCCGTCGCCGATCAACCGCGAGCTGTCGCTCATCGCGTTCAACCGCCGCGTGCTGGCGCTCGCCGCGGACGCGGGCGTCCCGCTGCTCGAGCGGCTGCGCTTCCTGACCATCGTCGGCAGCAACATCGACGAATTCTTCGAGATTCGCGTCGCGGGCCTGAAGGAACAGCTCCGCGCGAAGATGCCGCCGTCCGGCATGACGCTCGCCGCGCTGCGCACGCTGCTCACCGACGTGAGTGGCGCGGCGCGCGCGCTGGTCGACGACCAGTACGCGCTCTTGAACGACGAGATCTTTCCTGCGCTCGCGACGCACGGCGTGCGCCTCCTCGGCCGCGCCGACCGCTCGCCCGCCGAGCGCGCGTGGGTCGCCGATTTCTTCCTGCGCGAGGTGCGCCCGCTGCTGACGCCGATCGGGCTCGACCCGGCGCATCCGTTCCCTCAGATCGTCAACAAGTCGCTCAACTTCGTCGTCGAGCTGTCGGGCCATGACGCGTTCGGCCGCGAGACGACCATCGCGGTCGTCAAGGCGCCGCGCCTCGTGCCGCGCGTCATCAAGCTGCCGCGCGAGATCAGCGAAGCCGACCACGAGTTCCTGCTGCTGTCGTCAGTGATGCACGCGCATCTGGCCGACCTCTTTCCCGGGCGCGAGATCGTGGCGTTCTCGCAGTTCCGCGTCACGCGCGACGCCGACCTGTGGATCGACGAAGAGGAAGTGAAGAACCTGCGCCAGGCGCTGCAGGGTGAATTGCCGCAGCGGCAGTTCGGCATTCCGCTGCGGCTCGAAGTCGCGGAGTCGTGTCCCGAGCATCTCGCCAACTTCCTGCTGAAGCAGTTCGAGCTGACCGGCGACGATCTCTATCGCTGCGACGGTCCGGTCAACATCATGCGGCTCGCGTCCTTGATCGATCAGGTCGAGATCGACGCGCTCAAGTATCCGCCGTTCGTGCCGGGCAAGCCCGACCGGCTGGCAGCCGAGGCCGACATTCTCGCGGCGATCCGCCAGCGCGACATCCTGTTGCACCATCCGTATCAGACGTTCGACCCCGTCGTCGAGTTCATCCGCCGCGCGGCCGACGATCCTGACGTCGTCGCCATCAAGCAGACGGTCTACCGGACCGGCGTCAACTCGGTGCTGATGGAGGCGCTGATCCAGGCGGCGCGCCGCGGCAAGGAAGTCACGGTGGTCGTGGAACTGATGGCGCGCTTCGACGAGGAAGCGAACATCAACTGGGCCGAGAAGCTCGAGCATGCAGGCGCGCAGGTCGTCTACGGGGTGTTCGGACTGAAGACGCACGCGAAGCTCGCGCTGCTGCTGCGGCGCGAGCGCGACGCAGCGGGCGGCTCGCGGCTCGTCTCGTACGCGCATCTGGGCACCGGCAACTACCACCCGCGCACGACCGCGCTGTACACCGACTTCGGCCTGCTCACCGCGGATCCGGACGTTTGCACCGACGTGAACGAGGTGTTCCTGCATATCACGAGCCTCGCCAAGGCGGCGAAGTTGAAGCGCCTGCTGCTCGCACCGTTCACGATGCACCGGCGCATCATCGAGATGATCCGCCGCGAGACGAAGCACGCGAAGGAAGGCAGGCGCGCGCACATCAAGGCGAAGATGAACGCGCTGGTCGAGGAGGGCGTGATTCGCGCGCTGCAAGCGGCGTCGCAGGCGGGTGTGCAGGTCGACCTCGTCGTGCGCGGCGCCTGCGCGCTGCGGCCGGGCGTGCCCGGCTTTTCCGAGAACATCCGCGTGCGCTCGATCCTCGGCCGCTTCCTCGAGCACCATCGCGTCTGGTATTTCGAGAACGGCGGCGAGCCGGACGTGTGGCTCGCGTCGGCCGACTGGATGGGACGCAACCTGTTCCGCCGCATCGAGGTCGCGTTTCCCGTCCTCGACCCGGAATTGCGCAAGCGCGTCATCGACGAAGGCCTCGACGTGTATCTTGCCGACAACGTCGACGCATGGGATCTGCACGCCGACGGCGCGTGGGTGAAGTGCAGGCCGCAGAAGGGCGAGCGCGCGGTCGCCGCCCAGGCGCAGTTGCTGGATCGGATGAGCACGCGCGTGAAGGCCGATTGATGGACCTGATTCTCTGGCGGCATTGCGAAGCGGAAGCTGGCGAGCCGGACCTCGGCCGCAGGCTGACGTCGAAGGGAACGAAGCAGGCCGAACGAATGGCCGAATGGCTCGAGCGCCACCTGCCGGATACCTGCCGCATCCTCGTGTCGCCCGCCGACCGCACGCAGCAGACAGCGACCGCGCTGCCGCGCAAATTCAGGACGGTGCCGGAGCTCGCGCCCGGCGCGTCGGTGGCCGCCGTGCTCACTGCGGCGAACTGGCCCGATTCGCGCGAGCCGGTCCTGGTCGTCGGGCATCAGCCCACGCTCGGAATGGTCGCATCGTTCCTGCTGTCCGGCGAAGAGGCGTACTGGTCGGTGCGCAAAGGTGCCGTCTGGTGGTTGTCGGATCGCGTGCGCGACGGCGGCACGGCCGTCGTGCTGAAGACGGTCGTCAGTCCCGATTTTCTCTGATACCGGCGCCCGCCTTCGCGCGGTATGCTGCGCATCCCGCGCCCGGCCCTCTGTTCATGGGTCGCGCGGCCACTCGAGGAGAATCGCGATGGCCAATCCGTTCGTACACGTCGAGTTGACAACGCACGATCTGCCAAAGGCGAAGCAGTTCTACAGCGCCCTGTTCGGCTGGCAGCTGCAGGACATGCCGATGGGCGACGGCAAGAGTTACACGACGATCAGCGTCGGCGACGGCACCGGCGGCGGCATGATGACCGCGCCCGATCCCGGCATTCCCCCGCATTGGTTGCCGTACGTCGCCGTCGACGACATCGTGGCGTCGACCAAGCGCGCCAAGGAGCTGGGCGCGACGCTGATCATGGACGTCACGCCCGTGGCCGACTTCGGCAAGTTCTCGATCTTCAAGGACCCGACCGGCGCGGTCCTCGCGATGTGGCAGGGCACCGGCAAGATGTAGGGAACGGGCGATCCCGCACGCGCGATCGCGCGCGTGGCCGCGGAACTGCGGCGAGGATGCGGCGGGCGTTTTCACACGCCTGTCGCATGGCCGCGGCACACTGCGCGGCATGCTGGATACCTCCCTTGCGCTCCGCGCGCTGCTGCATCGCGCCGGCGCGCCCATTCCCGCCATGACACGCGAGGCGCGCGCGCGGATGTCGCGCCCGGTCGTCGCTGTCCTGGGAGCGGGCGATGTCGGCTCGGCCGTCGCGCATGCATTGCACCTCGCCGGCTGCGCGACCGTACTGATCGACGAGGCCGATCCGGCGTGGCCGCGACGGGGCATGGCGTTCACGGACGCGTGGTACGTCGGCAACGCCGACCTCGCCGGCGTTACCGCGTGCTTCTGCTCGTCGGTGCGCAGCATCCCCGTCGTTTTCGAGCGCAGCGACAAGATCGTCGCGACGACGTGGTCGTGGCGCGGCGTCGCGGCGGCGCTCGATCCGCTCGCCGTCGTCGACGGCCGCGTTGCCAAACGCTCGCCGCCCGCGCGACTGAAGCCGCACGAGCATTCGGCGCTCCTCACGGTGGGACTGGGGCCGGGGTATCGCGTCGGCGAGCACGTGGATATCGCGATCGAGACTGCGTGGGGCGAGCGCCTCGGCGCTGTCGTCACCGAAGGTGGCACGCAAACCTTCGAAGGGGAGCCGCGCCCCGTGGGCGGCGCGGGGCGCGAACGCTTCGTCTATGCGCCGGTCGGCGGTCGCTTCAATACCGCGCGCGGCATCGGCGATCGGGTCGCAGCGGGCGATCCCGTCGGGTCGCTCGAGGGCGTCGCGATCGTCGCGCCGCTTGCCGGCGTGCTCCGCGGCCTGTCGGCGCGCGGCGCCCGCATCGTGCCTGGCCAGAAGGTGGTCGAGGTCGACCCGCGCGGCGATCCCGCGCTGTGTTTCGGACTGGGCGAGCGACCGCGCCGTATCGCCGCCGGCGTGGTGGAGGCGCTCGCGATGCGCGGAATCCTGACCGGCGTCGCGCCGGTTTGATCTCGCGCCGTCATCGCGCCGCTTTCCACGGATAGCCGAGCGCGCGCCACTCGTCGCGCTCGTGATCGAGCAGGTACGAAGACAGCGGGCGCTCCTTGCGCCAGCGTGCCGATACGCCGAAGCGGATCGTGCGGTCGACGGCGAGCGCGACGTGCGGCTTCGCGATCGGCCCGCGCGCGTGATGGAACAGCACGGCGAGGCGCAACGCGAGCAACTGCGCGCGCGTGTTCGCGTCGGGGAGCAGCGGCGCCATTTTCGCGAGCCCGCCGCGGCAGCCGAGCACGAGCAGCGCGAGGCGATGCTGCTCCTGCGCGGAGAAGCCGGGCATGTCGGCGTTCTCCAGGATGTAGGCGCCGTGCTTGTGGTATCCGATGTGCGAGACGGTATAGCCGACCTCGTGGAGCAGCGCCGCCCACTCGACGATCTGCGCCGAATCCGCGCGCGGCTTGGCGCTGCTCTTGAGATAGAGCGACTTCGCGAGCGCGGCAACGCGCGTCGCGTGCGCGCGATCGACGTGATAGCGCTCGATGAAGCGATCGACCGTGGCGGCACGGATGTCCTTGTGCACCGTGCGGCCGAGCAGGTCGTACAGGACGCCGAGGCGCATGGCGCCGCCGACCGGATTGATTCGCGGCACTTCGAGGAGGGCGAGCGCCGCCGACATGATCGCGAGTCCGCCCGCAAGCACCGGCACCCGCTCCGGCTTCAAGCCCGGGAGCTTGAGCCGCCGGATGTGGCCCGCGCCCACCATGCGTTTGCGCAGCCGTTGCAGTCCCTGCAGCGTGATGCCGCCGGACGATAGTCCGTTCTCCTCGAGGATTTCCGCGAGCGCGAGCGCAGTGCCGGACGAGGCGTATGCCTCGCGCCAGTGCTCGTGCCCGAACTCGCGCGAGATCGCCTCGATTTCGGCGCGCGCGTCGGTCTCGGCGGCGAGAAAGGCATCGGCACGAAGCTGCCCGTCGGGGAAGAAGCGCTGGGTGTAGCTGACGCAACCCATCTTCAGCGACTCGAGCCGCTCCGGATCGAGGCCGCGGCCAATGATGAACTCCGTCGAACCCCCGCCGATGTCGATGACGAGCCGCGGCTCGCGCGACGGCGGCAGCACGTGCGCGACGCCGAGGTAGATGAGCCGCGCTTCCTCGTGCCCCGAGATGATGTCGATCGGAAAGCCAAGCGTCGCTTCCGCCTGCGCGAGGAACTGCGCCGCATTGGTCGCGACGCGAAACGTATTCGTGGCGACTGCGCGCACGGCGGATGGGTGCAGGCCGCGCAGCCGTTCGCCGAAGCGCGCGAGACAAGCCAGCGCGGCACGCTGCGCCTGCGGCGAGATGCGACCGAGATCATCCAGCGCCGCGCCCATCCGCAGCGTCTCGCGCCAGGTATCGAGCCGGAAGATCTGGTCGCCCTCGACGCGACCGAGCTCGAGCCGGAAGCTGTTCGATCCCATGTCGACGACCGCGAGCGTCGTGGGCGTCGGCTGGGCACTGGCGCGGGCGCGTGGCATGACGCGGCGAGGGTAGCATCCGGGGTCGGATACGCAAGGTTCGCACATCCGGGTCAGATACTTAAGGTTCGAAGCGAACCTCGGGTGCCTGACCCCGTACACTCCCGGGCTGCCCCGATTTGCCGCGAACCGCATGCCCGTCGACTATCTGCAGAAGATCCTGACCGCGAAGGTCTACGACGTCGCGATCGAGACGCCGCTCGAGCTTGCGCCGACGCTGTCGCGGCGCCTCGGCAACCGGATCCTGCTGAAGCGCGAGGACGAGCAGCCGGTGTTCTCGTTCAAGCTGCGCGGCGCGTACAACAAGATGGCGCATCTCGCGCCGGCCGAGCGCGCGCGCGGCGTGATCGCCGCATCGGCGGGCAATCACGCGCAGGGCGTCGCGCTCGCTGCCCAAAAGCTCGGCTGCACCGCGACGATCGTCATGCCCGTGACCACGCCGCACATCAAGATCGCGGCGGTGGAGGCGCGCGGCGCGACCGTCGTGCTGCACGGCGACTCGTATTCGGACGCCTATGCGAAGGCGCTGGAGCTGCAGAAAGCGAGCCGCGCCACGTTCGTCCATCCGTACGACGACCCCGACGTGATCGCCGGGCAAGGTACGATCGGCATGGAGATCCTGCGTCAATGTCCGGGCGAGCTCGACGCGATCTTCGTCGCGATCGGCGGCGGCGGACTGATCGGCGGCATCGCCGCCTACGTGAAGCGCGTGCGGCCGGAGATCAGGATCGTCGGCGTGCAGCCCGAAGACTCCGACGCGATGGCGCGCTCGCTCGAAGCCGGACGGCGCGTCGTCCTGCCGCACGTGGGCCTCTTCGCCGACGGTGTGGCCGTGAAGCAGGTCGGCAAGGAGACGTTTCGCCTCGCGCGCCTGTACGTCGACGAGGTGATCCGCGTCGACACGGACGCGACCTGCGCTGCGTTGAAGGACGTCTTCGAAGACACGCGCTCGATCCTCGAGCCGGCGGGCGCGCTCGCGATCGCCGGCGTGAAGGCGTGGGTGGAACAGCACCGGACGAAGAACAAGGTGTACGTCGCCATCGCATGCGGCGCGAACATGAACTTCGATCGGCTCCGCTTCGTGGCCGAGCGTGCCGAGCTGGGCGAAGCGCGCGAAGCGATCCTCGCGGTCACGATTGCGGAGCGGCCGGGCAGCTTCCGCGAGTTCTGCGCGCTGCTCGGCAACCGCAACGTCACCGAATTCAACTACCGCTATGCCGATGCCAAGGTCGCGCACCTGTTCGTCGGCATCGAGGTCCGCAACCGGCAGGAAACCGACCACCTGCTCGCCGAGTTGAAGCGCCGCCGGATCGAGGCCTCCGACCTCTCCGACAATGAAATGGCGAAGCTGCACGTCCGCCACCTGGTGGGCGGCCACGCGCCGAGCGCGACCGACGAGATCCTCTATCGCTTCGAGTTCCCCGAGCGGCCGGGCGCGCTGATGCGCTTTCTCGACAGCATGAGCGCCGGCTGGAACATCAGCCTGTTCCATTACCGCAACCATGGCGCCGACTATGGCCGCGTGCTGGTGGGAATGCAGGTCCCCGCGACCGACAAGGCGGATTTCCGCCGCTTCCTCGACCGCCTGGGCTACGACTACGTGGACGAGACCGGCAATCCGGCGTATCGCCTGTTCCTCGGCCGCTAAAGACGCGGTGCTGCCCCCGCGGCGCGCCGGCGCCCTTTGACGGCGCACAGGACGGCATTCAGCGGTACATTTGCCTGTACTGGACAGCCGCTTCGCGGCACCCCCTGCCGCGCAGCGGCACCCGGGCAGCCGGAAAACTTGCCGCCGTGTTGCGTTTCATGAAGTTTCGGCCGCAAGTGCCGATTCCGGCAAGGTTTATGCTCTAGGCAATTCCTGGGCGCCGTGGCAGACTCGACTTCGAGGCTGCGGTGAGGGTTGCCGCGCGACCGAAACTCGAGGCGCACGGGGGGCGAAGTGTCGGAACGAAATCCATTGCAGGGCGTGAAAGTGCTGGTGATCGACGATTCGAACACCATTCGCCGCAGCGCCGAAATCTTCCTGCTTCAGGCAGGTTGCACGGTCATCCTCGCCGAGGATGGCTTCGACGCGCTCGCCAAGATCACCGATCACCAGCCCGACATCGTCTTCGTCGACATCATGATGCCCCGCCTCGACGGCTACCAGACCTGCGCCCTGATCAAGAAGAACACCAAGTTTCATGACACGCCGGTCATCATGCTGTCGTCCAAGGACGGTCTTTTCGATCGCGCCCGGGGCCGGATGGTCGGATCGGATCAATACCTGACCAAGCCGTTCACCAAGGAAAGCCTGCTCAAGGCCGTCGCCACGCACGTCAAGGCGGCGGCATGAGCCGGATCGATATGGCCATCAAGAGAATCCTGATCGTCGACGACTCGCCAACCGAGCGGCACGTGCTGAACGACCTCCTGACCAAGGCTGGGTTCGAAGTCGTGGCAAGCGACAGCGGCGAGGATGCGATCCACAAGTCCAAGCAGGCGAAACCGGACCTGATCCTGATGGATGTCGTGATGCCCGGCTTGAACGGCTTCCAGGCGACGCGCGCAATCAGCCGCGACCCGGAAACGAAGTCGATCCCGATCATCCTGTGCACGTCGAAGAGCCAGGAGACGGACAAGATCTGGGGCCTGCGCCAGGGCGCGCGCGACTACATCGTGAAGCCGGTGAATCGCGAGGAGCTCCTCGCCAAGATCAACTCGATGGCTTGACCGGGCGTGACCTGACCTGCCATGGCCCGCGCCCCGCGCATCGATCTGCGAACGTTCCAGCAGGAGCTGGCGTCCCGGCTCGCGACCAAGACGGCCGCGCAGGTGGAATCGTCGCGGCTGGGGCTGTCGTCGGGCGGCGAGCGCTGGCTGGTTCGGCTGGCGGACGCCGGCGAAGTCATCACGATGCCGCATATCGTGAAGGTTCCGATGACGCGCGAATGGTTCCTCGGCGTCGCCAATATCCGCGGCAACCTGTTTTCCGTCGTCGACTTCGCGGGCTTCATGGGGCACGCGTCGGCGGCCGCGTCGACAGCCACCCGGCTGCTGCTGTTTGGATCGCGTGTCGGTGAGCTCAACGCCGGGATTGTCGTCTCGCGCGTGCTGGGGCTGCGCAATTTGGCCGACCTGGCTCCCGTGCCGACGCCGGCTGGCGCAGCGCCCTGGTATGCGCAGCGCTGGATGGACGGCGACGGCAACGCCTGGCAGGAAATGGATCTCGCACGCCTCGCACGTACTCCTGCTTTCCTGCAGGTCGGGGTCTAGCGGGCGAATGATTTCGGGAGAGCACGCATGGCGCTGAAAATGCCCAAACTGACCGGCAGCAAGACGGTGATGGCGGCCGGCGACACGAACATCGAGATACCGACCACCCAGGTCAAGATGACGCAGCAGGCGTCCGCTGTCAGCTACGACCCGCTCGCGTCGGTCTCGATCATGGAGCAGCTGCGCACGGCGAGCGCGGCGGCACGGATGCCGCGCAAGTTGCCTCTGCTCGGCGGGCTGTCCGTCGTCAAGCAATTCCAGGTACTCGGCGTGCTGATGGTGACCTTCACCGTATTCGCCGCGTTCATCCTGTTCGTCGACGCGCGGATGGCCACACAGCAGGCCGCCGCGTCGACGACGGCGCTCGACATGCAAATGCTGTCGCAACGACTGGCCCGGACGGCATCGCTGGCCGCGCAGGCGCAACCGGGCGCGATCCTCACGCTCAAGGACGCGCGCGACCGGCTGAAGGCCGACATCGACACGCTGCACGGCGGTGGAACGATTCGCGGCGTGTCGATCGACGCGACGCAGGAGCCCGACGCGGTGAAGCGCCTCGACGGCATCCAGAAGCTGTTCGAGCGGATGAGCGGCGCCGTGGACACGATCGCTGCCGCGGAGCCCGCGATCGCGCAGGCGGTCAAGGACGGCACGCCGCTTCCCGACCTGGTCCAGAGATCCGTACGCATGATCAACATCGACGCCGATCCCCTGCTCGTCGCGTCGACGGAGCTCGCCGGCGACTTCGAGGGAACGGGCAAGGCGCACGCGGTGAGCCGCTGGATTGCCGGCAGCTTCGCGCTGCTGGCCCTCGGGTGCCTGGTGCTGCTGGGCAAGGTGTTCCTCGACGACGCACGCGTGCGCGCGTTCGACAGCGAAGGCGAGAACAAGCGCAACCAGGAAGCGATTCTTCGGCTGCTGAACGAGATGGGCAACCTCGCCGACGGCGACCTCACGGTGCAGGCGTCGGTCACGGAGGACGTGACCGGTGCGATCGCGGACTCGATCAACTTCACGATCGAGGAGCTGCGCACGCTGGTCAAAGGCATCAACTCCGCGACCGACCAGGTGAACAAGGCCACACAGGAGACGCAGGCGATCTCGAACCGTCTGTTCGAGGCGTCGCAACGGCAGAACAAGGAGATCCAGAACGCGTCAGCGTCGGTGCTGACCATGGCGCAATCGATCTCCGAAGTCGCGCAGAACGCCGCTCAGTCCGCGCGCGTGGCGCAGGCGCAGCTCGCGGCGGCGGAAAAGGGCGGCAACGCGGTGCAGAACCAGATCGCGGGCATGAACGAAATCCGCGGCCAGATCCAGGAAACGTCGAAGCGGATCAAGCGCCTCGGCGAGTCGTCGCTCGAAATCGGCGAGATCGTCGAGCTGATCTCGGACATCACGGAACAGACCAACGTGCTCGCGCTGAACGCCGCGATCCAGGCGGCGTCCGCCGGCGAGGCGGGTCGCGGCTTCACGGTGGTGGCCGAAGAAGTGCAGCGGCTGGCCGAGCGCTCGGCCGAAGCGACGAAGCAGATCGAGGCGATCGTGAAGACCATTCAGGCGGACACGCAGGACGCAGTGGCCGCCATGGACCGGTCGACCGTCGGCGTGGTCGAAGGCGCGAAGCTCTCCGACGCCGCCGGCCAGGCGCTGACCGAGATCCAGCGCGTGTCGCGCGAGCTTGCCGAACTGATCGGCCGCATCTCCGCGCAGACGCAAACGCAATCGTCGTCGGTGGCAGACGTGACGCGCGGCATGCAGGGCATCCTCAAGATCACCGAGGAAACCACGGAAGGCACGAAGCAGACGAACGTGTCGATCGGCCAGCTGACCAAGCTCGCAGCGGAGCTGCGCAGCTCCGTCGCCGGCTTCAAGGTCTAGCTAGATGACGACCCCCACGCTCACTTCGTTCGCTGCCCCCGAAGGGGGAGCAAGCCTCCCTTGGGGCGGCCCGGCGGGAGGCTGCCCGCGTGAACGCGCCTTAGTCGGGTAGCCGAATGAAGTCATCGGCCGTCGCCCTCGATCCCTCGCCCGATTTTGACGTCGGCCCGCTGTCATGGGTCCAGGGTGAGATCGGCGAGTCGCTGAGCCGCGGGCTCGAGGCGCTCGCCGCGTACGCGGCCGACCCCGCGTCGCCCACGACGCTCCAGCACGCGCGGGCGCACGTGCACCAGGCAGCGGGCGCGATTCAGATGGTCGGGCTCGACGCGGTCGTTGCGTTCACCGACGAGATCGAGAGACAGCTCGCGCGCGTTGGGGACTTGCCGCCGGTCGAACTGCCGGATGCGATCGCGATGATCGATCGCGCGTGCCGCAAGCTGCGCATCTTCCTCGACGAGATCGTCGATGGCGTGGCGCCGGTGCCGCTCAAGCTCTACCCCGAGTTCGAGCAGATGCAGCTCGCGCGCGGCGTCAAGGCGGTTACGCCGACCGATCTTTTCTATCCCGATCTCTCGCCGCGCGCGCCGCGCACGCCCCCGCGCGAGGACGCGCCGTCGCGATTGCCGCCGTTCCTCGTCAAGCAACGCAGGTTGTTCCAGCGCGGCTTGCTGGGCTGGCTGCGCGGCGAGGAGGAAGGCGGCAAGACGATGCGCGACGCGGTCGCCGGCATCGAAAGCGTCACGCAGCAGCCCAACCTGCGCGCATTCTGGTGGACCGTAGGGGCGCTCCTCGAGGCGGTGACGTCCAACGGCCTCGAATCGGGCTTCGGCCTGCGCCAGCTGATCGCGCGGATCGACCTGCAGATCCGCCGCGTCACCGAAGGCGGCGCGAAAGTCGCCGAACGGCTGCGGCGGGAGGTTCTGTACTACGTCGCGATCAGCGCGCCCGTCGGGCCGCAGGTGCAGGCGGTGCAGCAGGCGTTCCGGTTGTCGGGATTGATTCCGTCGGCGGAGGTGCTGTCGGCCGACGTCGTGCAGATCCAGCCGCTGCTGCGCGAAGCCTGCGAGCAGCTCGCCGGCGCCAAGGACTCGTGGCTGAAGGCTGCCGCGGGCCGCGCGGAGAATCTGCCCAAGCTGAAGCAGACGCTGGCCTCGGTCCACACCAAGGCGGTCGAAGTGAAGCAGGGCGCGCTGATGAAGCTCACCGCGGCGCTGGTCGAGAACCTCGACAAGATGCCGGCGTCCGGCGTGTCCGAGCCGGTCGCGATGGAGTTCGCGACCGCGCTGCTTCTCGCCGAATCGGCGTTCGACAACTACGCCAGCCTGTCGCACGATTTCCCGCGCCAGGTGACCGCGATGCTCGCGCGCCTCGACGCGGCGCGCGCCGGACGCGCGACGGTGGCGAGCGCGCCGATGCTGGACGAGATGTCGAAGCGCGCGCAGGAGCGCGTGCTGCTCGCGCAGGTCGGCCGCGAGATCCGCGCCAACCTTCGCCACATGGAACAGGTGCTGGACGCGTTCTTCCGCGACAACGGCAAGCGCGCCGAGCTCGCGGCGCTGACCAAGGACGGCCAGCAGATCCGCGGCGCGCTGCAGATGCTCGGCCAGTACGACGCCGACCGCCTGCTCGCGATGTGCCAGGAGCAGATCGAGCGCTACGCGACCACCGAGGAAGCGATCGGCAACGACGACCTCGACCTGCTCGCCGAATCGCTGTCGGGGCTCGGATTCTTCATCGAGGCGTTCGAGCAGCAGCGTCCCGATCGCGACCGCCTGATCGCGCCGCTGATCGCGCGCCGCCTCGGCGAGGCGCCCGCGCCCGTCGTCGTCGAGACCGAATCGGTCGAGGACGCGGTGGCGGCGCTGCGCGCCGAGTTGCCGACGCTGGTCGCCGAGGTGCAGAGCGCGCCGGCGGACGGCACTGCGGGCGAAGAGCTCAAGGTCAAGCTCGCCGGATTGCGTGACGACGCCGAGCTGATCGGCGACGCCGATCTCGTCGCGCAGGCCGACGCCGCGCTGAAGGCGATGGCGTCGGGTGGCGCGGCAGGCCTCGCTGCAGTCGTCGACGTCATCGCCGACGGCGGCGTCGCCGACGCCCCCGAGATCTCCGCGGAAACGCAGCGCCTGCTCGCCACCGACACGTCGACGCTCGACGCCGAGCTCCTCGACATCTACCTGACGGAAGCCGCGGAAGTGCTCGACACGGTGGTCGAGCATCATCGGATTCTCACGCTCAACCCGGGCGACCGCGAGGCGCTCGCGACGGTGCGCCGCCAGTTCCACACGCTGAAGGGCAGCGGCAGGATGGTCGGCCTCGCGGACCTGGGCGAGCTCGCCTGGGAAGTCGAGCAGGTTCACAACCGGCTGATCGAAGAGGACCGCACGGTGTCGCCGTCCGTGCTCGCGATGATCGACGTCGCGCAAGCGAGCTTCCGCGGCTGGGTGGGAGAACTGCGCGCCACGAATCACGTCGCGCCCGATCCCAATGCGCTGCTGGCGGCGATCCACGCTGTCCAGCGGGAATGGCCGGGCGGCGCCAAGTTGCCTCCTCCCGCGCCGGTGCTGACGCGCGTCGCGAAGGTCGGGACGGCGGCGAACGCCACGGCGGCGAACGAGCCCGCCGCAGCAGGGACTTCCGCCGCGGCTGACGCGACACCGCTGCCGCCGCCGATCGCAAGCGAACCCGCAGCCCCGGTGCCGGTGGAAGCGCCGTTCGGGATAGCGCTGGATCCGGCGTCGCTGATGGACATCGTCGTGCCGATCGAGGCGGAATCGGTCGACGCGCAATCGGTCGACATGGAGTCGATCGACGTGGAATCGGTCGACGCGGAATCGGTCGACGCGGAATCCATCGACGCGGAATCGGTCGACGCGGAATCGGTCGACGCGCCATCGATTCGACACGGAGTCGACGGGCACCGACGTACGGACGGACGTCACCCTGCCGTCCGCGGAAACGCCACCGGTCGTGTTCGAGATCGACGTGTCCGCACCGTCGCCGGTCGAAATCGTCGAGCTGGCCGAGCTGGGCGCTGCGCCCGCCGACGAAGCGCCGCACGTGGTCACCGACGAAGCGGCGCCGGACGAGGAATCGATCGACATCGCGCTTCCGCCGGACGACGCCGCGCACGCCCCGCTCTTGCGCCTGGTTGCCGACAACACCGTCGCGCGCCGCGGAGCCGCGCGAACTACCGCCGCCCGCAATCGCAGCATCCGCCGCTGCGCCGGATAGCGGGGACGCGCCCGGATACGAGGAACCTGCGGAAGGCGGCGACGTCACGATTGGCGACGTCACGCTGTCGGCGTCGCTCTGGGCGATCCTCTGCGACGAGGCCGAGCAGCGCGTCGGCACGCTGCAGCACGAACTGTCGCTCCTGCAGTTCGACGCGCGGCAGGCGCCTTCCGAGGCGATGGTGCGCGCAAGCCACACGTTGTGCGGCATCCATCGCACCGGCGGCTTTCCGCCGATCGCGCGCACATCCAAGGCGCTGGAGCAGGCGCTGATCGCGCTGCAGCAGCGCGGCGCACCGCTGCCGACGTCGGCGCAGGCGGTGCTCGCCGGCGCGATCGACCATCTCGCGCAATGCGTGACCCGCGTGCGCGATCGCATCGCGTTCACCGGCGACGACCTCGCACGGGCCGACGCAGTCACGCGCGAGCTGGAAGCGCTGCGCCGCGACGTGATGGGCGCCGCCGCCGTCGATGCCGAGACCGCTGCCGCGGAGGCCGCGGATCGCGACGAGCGCCAGCCCGAGGTCGCCGCAGAAAT
The DNA here is from genome assembly GCA_963851465.1 of uncultured beta proteobacterium. Lineage (GTDB taxonomy): Bacteria > Pseudomonadota > Gammaproteobacteria > Burkholderiales > Casimicrobiaceae > VBCG01. The sequence goes on along the minus strand of CAWKPJ010000001.1, from coordinate 324,005 downwards.
CCCGGTCGACGCAGCCGTCGATCCGTTGCCGACGCCCGAGATGCCGCAGGACGTTGCGGCGCCCGAGCTCGTGGCCTTCGTCGAAGCGCCGAGCGAGTCGGCGATGCCCGAACCCGCGCGCGACGACCTCGCACCCGAGCCCGCGCCCTACGACCTCGCGCCCGAACCCGCGCCCGAGCCTCGCGCCCGACGACCTCGCGCCCGAGCCCGCGCCCCACGACCTCGCACCCGAGCCCGTTCCGGAGCCCGAGCCGATCGCCGCCGCCACTCCGATCGCAGCGCCCGAGCCCGACATCCGGCTGCCCGCCCCGCTTGTCGATCCGCTTGCCGATATCCGCGACGACGTCGACACGCAGGTACTCGCGATCTTCCTCGAAGAAGCCTCGGAGCTCTATCCACAGGCAGGCGAGCAGGTGCGCGGCTGGCGCCGCAATCCGCGCGACGGTGTGGTCGTCCAGCATTTGCGCCGCACGCTGCACACGTTCAAGGGCAGCGCGCGGATGGCGGGCGCGATGCGCCTGGGCGAGCTCGCGCACCTGATGGAATCGCGGCTGATGAACGGTGATTCACCGGTCTCGCCGACGGACGAACTGTTCGATGCGCTCGACGGCGACCTCGACGACGTCGCGTTCGTCCTCGACGCGCTGCGCGACGGCAAGACCAACGTGACGCTCCCGCGCTTCGTCGCGCTGCCGCCCGCGACTGCGCCGATGGCCGGCGCGGTGTCCGACGTCGCGGCACCCGCGCCGGCGGGCGCGGCCGAATCGCCGACGCCGCAAGCGGAGCACGGCGACGATCTCGCGGAAGTCGAATCCGCCGCGAAGGCGATGCTGCGCGTGCGCGCCGACGTCATCGATCGCCTCGTCAACGAATCCGGTGAAGTCCAGATCGCGCGCTCGCGCGTCGAGGGCGAGCTTCGCGCGCTGAAAGCGAACCTGCTCGAATTGACGGCGAGCGTGATTCGCCTGCGCAGCCAGGTCCGCGAGATCGAGCTGCAGGCGGAAACGCAGATCCAGTCGCGGATGTCGGCGGCGCAGACGGTGCACCAGGACTTCGATCCGCTGGAGCTCGACCGCTTCACGCGCTTCCAGGAGCTCACGCGGTCGCTCGCGGAAGGCGTCAACGACGTCTCGACGGTCCAGCAATCGCTGCTGCGCAACCTCGACGACGCCGACGCGGCGCTGCTCGCGCAGGCGCGCCTGTCGCGCGAAGTCCAGCAGCGGCTGTTCGCGATTCGCACGGTGCCTTTCGGCAGCCTGACGGAGCGCCTGTATCGAATCCTGCGCTCCACCGCACGCGAGCTCGACAAGCGCGCCAACCTCGAAATCCACGGCGGCCAGACCGAGCTCGATCGCTCGGTGCTGGAGAAGCTCGTCGGACCGCTCGAACACCTGCTGCGCAACGCGCTCGACCACGGCCTCGAGCCGCGTGACGCGCGCTTGGCGGCCGGCAAGGCGGAAACCGGGGAGATCTCGCTCACCGTGCGGCAGATCGGCAACGAAGTGCTGATCGAGCTCGCCGACGATGGTGGCGGCATCGACTTCACCGGCGTTCGCCGGCGTGCGCTCTCGCTCGGCATGATTGCCGGCGACGCCGAGCCCACCGAGCCGCAGCTGCTCGAATGCCTGTTCAAGCCGGGCTTTTCGACCGCGGCGAAGGTGACCCAGATCTCCGGGCGCGGCATCGGCATGGACGTGGTGCGCGCGGAGATCGCTGCGCTCGGCGGTCGCGTCGAAGTGCGTTCGAAGACGGGCGCAGGCACGCAATTCACGCTGTGCCTCCCGCTCACGCTCGCCGTCGCGCAAGCCGTATTGGTGCGCGCGGGCGGTCGCCTGTGGGCGTTGCCGGCGCCGACCGTCGAGCAGGTGCTGCAGATCAAGGCGGACGCGCTCACCGACCTTTACGTTTCGCGCAAGGCCGAATGGAAGGGCCACTCCTACGCGTTCCATTACCTGCCGCGACTCCTCGGTGACACGCAACACCGTCCCGAGACGCTGCGGACCAACTCGGTGCTGCTCCTGCGTACCGGTCAGGGCGCGGCTGCGATCCACGTCGACGAGATGGTGGGCAACCAGGAAGTCGTCGTGAAGAACATCGGCCCGCAGCTCGCGCGCGTGTCCGGCATCTCCGGCGCCACCGTGCTCGGTAACGGCGAGATCGTGCTGATCATCAATCCCGTGCAACTCGCGATGCGGCCGGATGCCCCCAGCACGGAGATCGGCGCCAACGACGAGCGCGTGATCGGCGATCGCCCCGGCGCCGGGCCGCGCAACGCGGTGCGCGCAGCGCCTCCGCTCGCGATGATCGTCGACGACTCGCTCACGGTGCGCAAGATCACCAGCCGGATGCTGCAGCGCGAGGGCTTCGACGTGCTGACGGCGAAGGATGGCATCGACGCGCTCGAGCTGCTCGCCGAGCACACGCCTGACGTGATCCTGCTCGACATCGAAATGCCGCGGATGGACGGCTTCGAGTTCACGAAGAACGTGAAGGGCAGCCCCGAGCACGCGAACATCCCGATCGTGATGATCACGTCGCGCACGGCGGAGAAGCACAGGAAGCGCGCGGCGGACCTGGGCGTCGACCTCTACATCGGCAAGCCGTATCAGGAAGACGAGCTGTTGCGCAACCTGCGCGACATGCTGAGCCTGCCCACGCCGGCGTAGCACAGGGATCGCAACGCCGAGGCCGACACGGCGGCGTTAATATGGCGCCGATCGTGAAAGAGGCCGAACGCTCCGAAGTCATCGCCGCCGCGCTCGCGTGGTTCGACGCCGGCCATTTCCAGGCCGAGCTCGCGCGCCGCGTCGCGCACCACACCGAAAGCCAGCGCGCGGACGCCGGAGCGGATCTCGTCGACTACCTCGAGCGCGAGATCGCCCCCGCGCTGGCCGCCATGGGCTTCGCGTGGCGCCTCGTCGACAATCCCGCGGGGCGCGCGCCCTTCCTGATCGCGGAGCGGCATGAAGCCGACGCGCTGCCCACCGTCCTTACCTACGGTCACGGCGACGTCGTGCTCGGCTACGACGCACAGTGGCGCGACGGCCTGTCGCCGTGGACTCTCACCGCGGACGGCGACCGCTGGTACGGCCGCGGCACGGCCGACAACAAGGGGCAGCACAGTCTCAACCTCGCCGCGCTCGCACGCGTGCTGGAGGCGCGCGGCCGGCTCGGCTTCAACGTTCGGCTGCTGATGGAAATGGGCGAAGAGACCGGTTCACCCGGACTCCACGCGGTGTGCGAGCGCGAACGCGACGCGCTTCGCGCGGACGTGCTGATCGCCTCCGACGGCCCGCGGCTCAACGCGGCGCGACCGACGCTGTTCCTGGGCTCGCGCGGCGCGTTCAACTTCGACCTCACCGTCGACCTGCGCGAGGGCGGCCATCATTCCGGCAACTGGGGCGGGCTCCTTGCCAATCCGGGGACGATCCTGGCGAACGCGATTGCGTCGATGGTCGATGCGCGCGGCCGCATCCTCGTGCCCGGACTGCGTCCGCCGCCGATTCCCGATTCCGTGCGCCGCGCGCTCGCGACCATCGAGCCCGGCGAGCCCGGCGGTCCCGCGATCGATCTTGACTGGGGCGAACCCGGGCTGACACCGGCCGAGCGCGTGTTCGCGTGGAATACGCTCGAAGTGCTGGCGTTTCGCACCGGCAATCCCGATCATCCGGTGAACGCGATCCCGCCGCGAGCGACGGCGCACATGCAGATCCGCTTCGTGGTCGGCTGCGATCACACGACGTTCATCGGCGCGATGCGCGCGCACCTCGATGCGCAGGGGTTCGCCGCGGTAAACGTGTCCCCGTCGCGCGCGGAAACGATGCGCGCCACGCGCCTCGACCCTGAGCATCCATGGGTGGCCCGCATCGCGGCGTCGATCGCGCGGACCACCGGCGCGCCGCCCGCGATCCTGCCGAACCTCGGCGGATCGCTGCCCAACGACTGCTTCGCGGAGGTCCTCGGCATGCCGACCGTCTGGATTCCGCATTCGTATCCGGCCTGCTCGCAGCACGCGCCGAACGAGCACCTGCTCGCGAGCGTCGCCCGCGAGGGGCTCGCGATCATGACCGGCCTGTTCTGCGATCTCCCCGAACACGCGGCCGCATGATGCGGTAAGCTTGGGGCTGCTGGCCCCGCCTGTCCGAAATCACCGCACGATTGTGCCGATGTCGACCGCGTGTTTCCGCTTCGTCGTCCTGTCGCCCCTGCCGCTTGGCGCCTGCGTCCGACGCGCGCCTGCACCGCTTTCATATTGACTTGAGAGGCGCATCCAAGGCCTCCCGGAGGAGAGATCATGGCGCAATTCGCCACGGAGAACATCCGCACCGTCGCGCTCGTCGGCGACGGTGCGTCGGGTAAAACGACGCTGGCCGAGGCGCTGCTCGCGAAGGCCGGCGCGGTCCCGGCAGGCGGCAGCGTCGAGCGCGGCACGACGGTCAGCGATTTCGACCCGCTCGAGAAGACCTACCAGCATTCGCTGCGCGCGTCGCTTTTGCACCTCGAGACGCAGGGCACGCGCGTTCATCTGATCGACACTCCCGGCTTCGCCGATTTCATCGGCCAGTCGATCGGCGCGCTCGACGCGGTCGAGACGGCGGCGGTCGTCGTCAACGCGAGTGCCGGCATCCAGATGATCACCTCGCGCATGATGGAGTGGGCGGGCGAGCGCCGCCTGTGCCGGCTGATCGTCATCAACCGCATCGACGCCGAGAACGTCGATCTTCCCGGCGCGCTCGCGCAGGTCCAGCAGGCGTTCGGCAAGGAGTGCCTGCCGATCAACCTGCCCGCCGACGGCGGCAAGCGTGTCGTCGACTGCTTCTTCAACCCCGCGGGTGAAAGCGATTTCTCGTCGGTGGCCGCAGCGCACCAGGCGCTCGTCGACCAGGTGGTCGAGGTCGACGAGGAGTTGATGGCGAAGTACCTGGAGCAAGGCGAGGTCGCGCCGGACGAGCTGCACGCGCCCTTCGAGAAGGCGCTGCGCGAAGGGCACCTCATGCCCGTCTGCTTCGTCTCCGCGCGCACCGGCGCGGGCGTTGCGGAATTGCTCGACATTCTCGTGAAGCTTGCGCCGAATCCGGCCGAGGGCAACCCGCCGCTGTTCAACAAGGGCGAAGGCGACAACGCGACCGAGTTCCGCAGCGTGCCCGATCCGAAGAAGCACGTGCTCGCGCACGTGTTCAAGGTCGTCATGGACCCGTTCGTCGGCAAGATGGGCGTCTTCCGCGTGCACCAGGGCACGGTCACCAGGGAAACGCAGCTCTACGTCGGCGAGAACCGCAAGAGCTTCAAGGTCGGTCATCTGTTCATGCTGCAGGGCGGAAAATACGTCGAGGTCGACAGCGCGGTGCCGGGCGACATTGCCGCCGTCGCCAAGGTCGACGAGGTTACGTTCGACTGCGTGCTGCACGATTCGCACGACGAGGACCACATCCACATGCGGCCGCTCGCGTTCCCGGTCCCGATGCACGGCTTCGCGATCTCGCCGAAGCGCCGCGGCGACGAGCAGCGCATCTCCGAGGTGCTGCACAAGATGACCGCCGAGGACCCGACGCTCGTCGCCGAGCACGATCCGATCGTCAACGAGACCGTGCTGCGCGGCTTGGGCGACCTGCACCTGCGCTCGGTGTTCGAGCGGATGTCGAGCCAGTTCAAGCTCGAGGTCGAGACGCGGCCGCCGCGCGTGCCCTACCGCGAGACGATCACGGCCAAGGCCGAGGGCCACCATCGCCACAAGAAGCAGACCGGCGGTGCGGGGCAGTTCGGCGAGGTCTATCTCAAGGTCGAGCCGCTGCCGCGCGGCAGCGGCTTCGAGTTCGTCGACCAGGTGAAAGGCGGCGCGATTCCGAACACGCTGATCCCGGCGGTGAAAAAGGGGGTGGAGCAGGTGCTGACCGAAGGTCCGCTCGCCGGCTTCCCGCTGCAGGATGTCCGCGTCATCGTCTACGATGGCAAGTATCACCCGGTGGATTCGAAGGAAGTCGCATTCGTCTCCGCGGGCAAGAAGGCGTTCCTCGACGCGATCGGCAAGGCGCGCCCGATCGTGCTCGAGCCCATCGTCGGGGTCGAGATCAACTGCCCGGCGGGCGCGATGGGCGATGTCACCGGCGACCTGTCGTCGCGCCGCGGCCAGGTCACCGGCACGAACACGCTCACGGCGGGCATGCTCGCCGTCGGCGGGCTTGCGCCGCTCGCCGAGCTCGAGGGCTACGCGGCGAGGCTGAAATCGATGACCGGCGGGCAGGGCGCGTGGACGATGTCTCTGTCGCACTACGAGCAGGCACCGCCAAATCTGCAACAACAACTGTCGACCGAGTACGCGAAGCATCGGCGGCACGAAGAAGATTGATGGTGCCGCCGTGCCTGCCGTCGTTCGCGGCGCCGCGCTGACCCTCATGGTTGCAAGCGGACTCGCCGCTGCCGCGTCGCCTCAGGCGTCGAGCTACCGGGGCGCGTGCGACGCGTCCGCTGCCGACGCGCTGGACGCGGAGCATTTCGTCGTCGCCAGCGACGAGGACAACATGCTGCGCATCTATCGGCGCGGACACCCCGCGCCGGTCGGCAGCGTCGATCTCGCCGCGTTCCTCGGCACAAAAAAGGGCGAGGAGTCCGATATCGAGGGTGCCGCGCGCATCGGCGCGCACATCTACTGGATCGCCTCGCACGGCCGCAATGCCAGCGGCGAAGCGCGGCCCGCTCGTGCGCGGCTGTTCGCGACGCACACGCAGGCGGGGGATCCCCCGTCGGTCACCGCCGCCGGCACGCCGTACAGCGCACTGCTCGACGACCTCACGTCGTCCGCCGCACTCGCGCGCTATCGACTCGACGTAGCCGCGCGCCGCGCGCCCGAGGCCGACGGCGGACTCAACATCGAGGGGCTCGCAGCGACGCCCGAAGGCGCGCTGCTGATCGGGTTCCGCAGCCCGCTCGTGCAGCAGCGGGCGCTGATCGTGCCGCTGACGAATCCCGCTGACGTGATCGCCGGCCGGCGCGCGCGCCTTGGTACGCCGATCGAGCTCTACCTTGGCGGCCGCGGCATCCGCGACATCGCGCGTGCCGGCGACGGCTATGTCATCGTGGCCGGTCCGACCGGAGATGCCGGCAAGTTTGCGCTCTATCGGTGGTCGGGCGATGCGATGGCGGCGCCGGTCGAAATGACGGCCGTCGATATCGACGACTTCAATCCCGAGGCCATCTTTGCTATCCCGGGCGCGTCGCAACTGCAGCTGCTGAGCGATGACGGCGGCGTCAAGGTCGGCGGCGTCGAGTGCAAGAAGCTGCCGAAAAAGCAGCGTGCGTTTCGCAGCCTGATCTTCACGCCGTGAGGGGGCACCGCCCGGCGGTACTTGCCGGGGACGCTTGCGCCTCTACTTCGGCGCGGTCGCGCTCCGGGCAATGCCGACACAGCGCGCGGCGTACTGCTTGCCGAGCGATTGCCGGCGCGCGGCCGACGCGGCGTCTTCCGGGCGTCCGCGCACTGCGCTGCGGTCCGCCTGAGCATCGAGGCGCTGCAGCTCGTCCTTGAGCTGCGCGCATGCGGTCGGACTGGCGGTGCTCTTCGTCGGCTCGTCCGGCAGCCGCATCGGCGCGCTGCGCGCGCCGCAAGGCGTGTCGGCGTAGATCGCCCTGCCGGCGTCGTCGGTGCACTTGTAGACCTGACCGCCGGCCGACGACGCCACCAGCGCAAGCAGGATCGCCGTCGCGGCGACGCCTTTTCGGCGACGCAGCGCGCGCCCGAAGGCGCCGGCGCTGCGCATCGCGATGACAACGAAGGTCGGATGCATCCTGCTATTGTCGCCCGGTTTTGGTGGACAATGGCGCGCCGACCTCGGAGGGAGGACCGATGAAGCGAAGCACCGAGCGATTCCTGACGACCCACACGGGCAGCCTGCCGCGACCCGACGATCTCGTGCGCATGATGTACGCGAAGGAGGAGGGCGTGCCGGTCGACCCGGCCGCGCTGTCGGCGCGTGTTGCGGCGGCTGTCGAGGAGGTCGTCCGCAAGCAGACCGAGGCGGGAGTGGACATCGTCAACGACGGCGAGATGAGCAAGCCGAGCTACGCGACGTACATCAAGGACCGGCTCGATGGATTCGGCGGCACCGGCAACACGTTCGTCTACCAGGACCTCGTCGGCTTTCCCAAGCTCGCGCAGCGCGTGTTCGGCGACCCCGGGCGCTCGCGGCGCAAGACGCCGGCGTGCAATGCCGCAATCGGCGTGCGCGATCCCGCCGCCGCGCGCGTCGACACCGACCATCTCAAGGCGGCGGTTGCGAAGGCGCCCGCGCAGGAGGCGTTCCTCAGCGCCGCGTCGCCGGGGGTCGTTTCGCTGTTCTTCCGCAACGATTTCTATCCGAGCCCGGAGGCGTATCTCGAAGCGATTGCCGAGGCGATGCGGGTCGAATACGAGACGGTGGTGAATGCCGGTTTCGTGCTGCAGCTCGACTGTCCCGACCTCGGCATGGGCCGGCACATCCAGTACGCCGACCTCTCCCTGGCGGAGTTCCGCAAGAAAGCGCAGATGCATGTCGAGGCGTTCAATCACGCGACGCGCAACATCCCGCCCGACCGGCTGCGGATGCACCTGTGCTGGGGCAATTACGAGGGCCCGCATCATTGCGACGTGCCGCTGCCCGACGTGATCGACATCGTGTTTCGCGCGCGCGCCTCCGCAATCGCCCTCGAAGCGGCGAATCCGCGTCACGCGCACGAATGGAAGGTGTTCGAGACGGTGAAGCTGCCGGAGGGCAAGGTGCTGATCCCCGGCGTCATCGAATCGAAGTCGAACTTCATCGAGCATCCGGAGCTGATCGCACAGCGGATCTCGCGCTACGCGAATCTCGTCGGCCGCGAGAACGTGATGGCGGGCAGCGACTGCGGCTACGGCACGTGGGTCGGGCAGGCGGCGGTCGATCCGGACGTCGTGTGGGCGAAGATGGCGGCCATGGCAGAGGGCGCGCGGATCGCATCGCGGGCGTTCTGGAAAGACTGACCGCCATGCGGCCCCCCGACGCGCTGCCCCCGCTGGTCCGCGCGGGGCTCGACACGCTCGACTTCGGCTTTGCGATCTTCGACGGCGACTTGAACCTCGCCGCCTGCAACAAGGCGTTCCGCACGCTGCGCGGCTATCCGGCTGCGCTGTGCAAGCGCGGGACCGCGCTCGTCGAGTTCTATCGCTTCAACGCTGCGCGCGGCGACTACGGCCCGGGCGATCGCCGAAGCGCAGGCGCGCTCGCGCGTTGAATCGCGTGCGCGGGCGCAAGCCGCACGAGGTCGAGTACGCGTTGACGTCCGGGCAGATCCTGAGCGTTCGTTATGCACCGATCGGCGGCGACGGGCTCGTGCTCACCTACGCCGACATCACGGCGCGCAAGCGCGCCGAGCGCGCTTGCGGCGCGCAAGGAAGCCGAGCTCAAGGTCGCGCTCGACAACATGCCCGGCGCGCTCGCGTACACCGACCGCGAGCTGCAACATCGTCGTCTGCAACGACCGCTTCGCCGACATGTATCCGGTGCCGCGAGGAGTGCTGCAGCCGGGGCGGCCGTATCCAGCGCTTCTTGCGCTACCTCGCCGAGCACGGCTACTACGGAGAAGGCGATGTCGACGCGCTCGTCGCCGCGCGCGTGCGCAGCCTGCGCAATCCGAGCGGACAGACGTTCGAGGACCGCACGCCCGACGGGCGGTCGTACGCAGGTCGTACCGCCGTCGCGCCGGCACCGGCGGCACGGTGACTGTGATCACCGACATCACGCGAGCTGAAGCGCGCGGAAGCAGAGCTGGCGCAGAAGGAGGCGGCGCTGCACGTCGCGCTCGACAACATGCCGGGCGCGCTCGCCTACACCGACGACGACCTCAACATCGTCGTCTGCAACGACCGCTTCGCCGACGTGTATCCGGTGCCGCGCGAGCTGCTTTCAGCCGGGCAAGCCGTATCCGGAACTGCTGCGTCATCTCGCGGAGAACGGGTACTACGGCGACGGCGATGTCGAGGCGCATGGTCGCGCGCCGCGTCGAGAGCCTGCGCAATCCCTCGGGCAAGTCGTTCGAGGACCGCACGCCGGACGGCCGCGTCTATCGCGTCGGCCGCCGTCGCGTGGCTTCCGGCGGCGCGGTGACGGTGATCACCGACGTCACCGAGCTCAAGGAGGCGGAGCGCAGCCTGCTCGACCGCGATCGCGCAGGCCGAGGAGGCCAACCGCCGCGTCACCGAGCAGAACCGCACGCTCGAGTCGCTGTCGTCGAAGCTGTCGAAGTACCTGTCGCCGCAGCTCTACCGGTCGATCTTCAGCGGCGAGAAGAACGTGGAGGTCGCGTCGCAGCGCAAGAAGCTGACGATCTTCTTCTCGGACATCGCCGGCTTCACCGAGACGACCGACATGCTCGAATCGGAGGAGCTCACCGACGCTGCTCAACCAGTACCTGCGCGAGATGTCGGCGATCGCGCTCGAGCTACGGCGCGACGATCGACAAGTTCATCGGCGACGCGATCATGCTGTTCTTCGGCGACCCCGAGACGCGCGGCGCGCGCGAGGACGCGGTCGCCTGCGTGAAGATGGCGATCGCGATGCAGCAGCGAATGCGCGACCTGCAGGCGGAGTGGCGCGAGCGCGGGCAGGAGCACGTGTTCCAGCTGCGCATCGGCATCAACACGGGCTTCTGCACGGTCGGCAACTTCGGCAGCGACGATCGCGTCGACTACACGATCATCGGCAACGAAGTGAACCTCGCGGCGCGACTGCAGACGCACGCCGACCTGGGCGGCATCCTGCTCGCGCACGAGACCTACGCGCTGGTGAAGGACGACGTGCTGACCGAGGAAACCGGCACGATCACCGTCAAGGGCTTCCCGCAGCCCGGTCAAGCACGCACCGCGTCGTCGGGCTCCTCGACGGCGGCGGCCTGCAGGGCCGGGTGATCCGGCAGGAGCAGGAAGGCCTGCTGCTGATCGTCGACCAGCGCAAGCTCTCCGGCAAGGGGCGCGCCGAGGCTGTTCGCGTGCTGCGCGAGGCTGCGGAGCGACTCGCAGGCGCCGCCTCCGGCTAGATGCATGGAATGCGCGGTGTCGGCGCGGACTTCCGCCGTTCGCGTCAGCGCGGCCGGCAGGTGGACTGCGGCGCTCGCCGCGCTCGCGTTTCTCACGGTGCCCGCGTCGGCGCAGCGCGTGGACCGCCCCGAGGTCAAGGTCGGCGATCGCTGGCAGTTCGTCGCGTATTTCACCGTGTATTCGACAACGCCGAATCGCACCTGGGTGATCGAATCGGTGAGCTCCGCCGGAATCGAAGCCACGGAGAACGGCGAGCCGCTGCGGCTCACGCCCGACCTCAACGTCCTCGAATCGCCACGGGCCCGCGACGCGACACCAGGACTGCTGCGCTTTCCCCTCGAGGTCGGGAAGCGATGGACCTACGCCACCGACTATGAGTTCAAGGACAACGGAACGAAGGTGCGCTCGAGCACCGTGGTGCAAGTTGTCGGGTACGAAAAAGTGCGGGTCGTTGCCGGCGAGTTCGACGCCTTCAGGATCGAGACTCACGGCAAGTTTCGCGGCCGCTCGAAAGCGGGAGGCCACGTGATCGGGGAGTCGGTGGGCTTTTTCTGGTACGCCCCTGCGGCGCGGGCGATCGTGAAGTCGATACAGCGAAGCCCCTATCGCGGCACGTCCACAGTCGAGCTGGTCGCCTTCGCACTGCAGCCCTGAGCTGGCGCGATTCGTCAGCTGCCGCCCGATTTGAACAGCGCCAGCGCTTTCGTTCGCGCGAGCGCATGGTCGACGATCGGCGCCGGATAGTCGCGGCCGATCACGACGTTCTTCGCCCGCTGGACGTCGGGCGCAACGAGCCACGGCGCGTGAATCTCGCGGTCGTCGAGCGGCGCAAGCTCGGGCACGTACCTGCGGATGAACTTGCCGCCGGGGTCGAAGCGCCGTGATTGCGTGACCGGGTTGAAGATGCGGAACCAGGGCTGCGCGTCGCAGCCGGTCGACGCCGCCCATTGCCATCCGCCGTTGTTCGACGCGAGGTCGAAGTCGATCAGCGAATCGGCGAAATACTTCTCACCCAGGCGCCAGTCGACGAGCAGGTCCTTGACGAGAAACGACGCGACGATCATCCGCAGCCGATTGTGCATGTAACCGGTGGCGTTGATCTGGCGCATCGCGGCGTCGACGATCGGATAGCCCGTGCGCGCGTCGCGCCACGCGTTGAAAGCGGATGGGTCGTTCGGGAACGCGAGATCGCGGCATTCGGGCTTGAAGGCGGTCACGGCGACGTGCGGGTGATGCCAGAGAATCTGCGCGTAGAAATCGCGCCAGACGAGCTCGGAAAGCCATGTCGCTGCGCCGGCCCCGTCGCGCTCCAGCGAGTGCGCATGCGCAAAGGCGGCGAGCTCGCGGACCGACACCGTGCCGAAGCGCAGGTGCACGGACAGGTATGACGGTCCCTTCACCGCCGGAAAATCGCGCGCATCCTTGTAGTTGTCGATCCGGTGCGTGAACGCCTCGAACAGCGCAGCGCCGCCGCTCATTCCCGGCTGCACGCCGAGCTCACGCAGATTGGTGTGACGAAAGCCCAGCGACTCGAGCGTCGGCATTGCCCGGGCGATCGCCGCCGGCGGCGCCGCCAGGGCTTCGGCGTGACGATCGATCGGATACGATTTCAGATGGAACGGCGTCAGCGCTCGCAGCCACGCGTTCCGGTACGGCGTGAACACCGTGAACGGCTTGCCCGATTGCGCGAGCACTTCGTCGCGCTCGAAGATCACCTGGTCCTTCGACGTATGGAATGCGATGCCGCGCGCGGCGAGATCCTGCGCGACGGCCGCGTCCCGATCGCGCGCCTGCGGCTCGTAGTCGTGATTCGCGAATACGGCGTCGACGCGCAATTGCGCTGCGAGGCGTGGTATCTCGTCGCGCGCGCGCGCATGCCGGACGATCAGCCCGCCCCCGCGGCGCTCGAGGCTCGTCGCCAATTCGGCAACGCTGGCATGGATGAACTCGACGCGCCGGTCGCAGGGGCCGGGAAGGGAATCGAGGATCTCGCGATCGAATACGAAAGCGCAATGCACCTGCGCAGAAGACGTCAAGGCGTGATATAGCGCGGCGTGGTCGAAGTCGCGCAGGTCGCGGCGGAACCACACGAGCGCGCGTTCGTGGCGCTTTGCTGTCACCGGCCGATTGTGCCGACACCCCCCTCGGATTACAATTCGACACCATGGGTGTTTCGGTCAATCTGACCCATCACTTCCTCATCGCCATGCCCTCGATGGCGGATCCGCATTTCGCACACACGCTCACGTACGTGTGCGAGCACAATCCCGAAGGCGCGCTCGGCATTGTGATCAACAAGCCGATCGACATGACGTTGTCCGCGCTGTTCGAGCAGATCAACGTTCCGCTGGCAGACCTGGCGCTGCGCGAATCGCCGGTCCACTTCGGCGGCCCGGTGCAGATCGACCGCGGCTTCGTGCTGCATCGGCCACTCGGCAACTGGCAGTCGACACTGGCAATTTCCGACGACATGGGCCTCACCACGTCGAAGGACGTCCTCGAAGCGGTCGGACGCGGCGAGGGGCCGAAGGACATGTTCATCTCGCTCGGCTACGCGGGCTGGTCGGCGGGACAGCTCGAGCAGGAGCTCGCGCAGAACGCGTGGCTCACGGTGGAGGCCGATCCCGACGTGCTGTTCGACTTGCCGCCCGAGGGGCGGCTGCCCGCGGCGATGCGCCTGCTCGGCATCGACTTCTCGCGGCTGTCCGACGACGTCGGGCACGCGTGACGTCCCGTGACGCCATTTCCGGACGCGACGGTCATCGCGTTCGATTTCGGCACGCGCCGCATCGGCGTGGCGATCGGCAATACGCTGGTCGGCGTCGCGCATCCGCTGGTGACCATCGAAGGGGATTCGCTTGCGACCTCGCTCGCCGCGATCGCCGTCCTGATCGACGAGTGGAAACCGCAGCAGCTCGTCGTCGGGTTGCCGACGCATGCGGACGGCTCGGCGCACGCGATGACGGCGCAGACCAACGCGTTCGTCGCGGCGCTGTCGGCGCGCTTCGGACTGCCCGTCGCGATGGTGGACGAGCGATGGACGACAGAGCTGGCGCAGCAGGCGCTGGATGCCGGCAAACGCGGCCGGCGCGGCCGCGCCGAGCGCGACCAGATTGCCGCGCAGATCATCTTGCAGGCGTGGTTCGACGAGCGCGGCGGGTGAAGCCGAAACCCGGAGGGCCGGCGCCGAGCGAGGAGATGGAGGCCGACACGCTGACTCCCGCAGACGGATACCGGTTCAGCGAGGCCAAGCGACGAGCATGACGAGGCCGGAGCTTCCTGACGCCGAAGGCGCGCTCGCCGCGCTCGCCGCGAAGATGCGCGACGCGGTCGCGCACGACGCCGCTTTCGTCGGCATCTATTCCGGCGGTGCGTGGCTCGCCGAGCGGCTCGCCGCGGCGATCCCGGGCAACCACCGCGTCGGCTACGTCGACGTCTCGTATTATCGCGACGACTACGCGAAGAGCGGCCTGAAAGGCGGCGCCAGGCGGTCGGAGCTCGGCTTCGATGTCGACGGCGCCACGATCGTGCTGGTCGACGACGTCCTCTACACCGGCCGCAGCGTGCGCGCCGCGGTGAACGAGTTGTTCGACTTCGGCCGACCCGAACGCATCGAGCTCGCCGTCCTCGTCGATCGCGGTGGCCGCGAGCTCCCGATCCAGCCCGACTACGTCGGTGTTCGGCTCGCCGTCGCGCGCAACCTGTCGATCGTGCTGTCGAAGGATCCGGGCGGGCTGCTGTCGCTCGCCGTCGAATCGCTGCAAGGCAACTAAGGGTAACTGATGGCAACTGAGGGAAACTGAGGGAAACAGCGCCGATGCGCAATCCGCAGCTCAACGCGAACGGCGAGCTCACGCACCTGCTCACGCTCGAAGGCCTCCCGGCGGACGTGATTCGCCATATCCTCGACACGGCGGAGCCGTTCGCGTCGATCGCCGAGCGCGAAGTCAAGAAAGTGCCGCTGCTGCGCGGCAAGGCGGTGTTCAACCTCTTCTTCGAGAATTCCACCCGCACGCGCACGACGTTCGAGATCGCCGCGAAGCGCCTGTCCGCCGACGTCATCAATCTCAACATCGGCGCGTCGTCCACGTCCAAGGGCGAGACGCTCCTCGACACCGTGGACAACCTGGTCGCGATGAACGCGGACATGTTCGTCGTGCGGCACGCGCAGTCGGGCGCGCCGCACCTGATCGCTTCGCACTTGAACGCGCACCAGCGCACGCACGTCCACGTCGTCAACGCCGGCGACGGCCGGCACGCGCATCCGACGCAGGGCCTGCTGGACCTGTACACGATCCGCCATTACAAAGGCGACTTCGGCGCGCTGCGCGTGGCGATCGTCGGCGACGTGCTGCACTCGCGGGTCGCGCGCTCGCTGATCCACGGGCTCACCACGCTCGGCACGCCGGAAGTGCGCGCCATCGGTCCGCGCACGCTGTTGCCGACGCGTGTCGAGTCGCTCGGCGTGAAGGTGTTCAACGACATGCGTGCGGGTCTCGACGGCTGCGACGTCGTCGTGATGCTCAGGCTGCAGAGCGAGCGGATGAAAGGCGCGCTGCTGCCGTCGGCGGGCGAGTACTTCAAGCATTACGGGCTGACGCAGGACAAGCTAGCACTGGCGAAACCCGACGTCATCGTCATGCACCCCGGGCCGATGAACCGCGGCGTGGAAATCGATTCGGCGGTGGCCGATGGCGCCCGCTCGGTGATCCTGCCGCAGGTCACGTTCGGCATCGCGGTGCGCATGGCGGTCATGAGCATCATTGCAGGCAACTGAGCAGGAAGCCGAGCAGGAAATTGAGCGGGATACTGAGCCGGAAAACGAATTGAAGATCGAGATAAAGGACGGCCGGCTGATCGATCCCGCCGCGGGCATCGACCGCGTGACCTCGCTCTACATTGCCGCGGGCAAGGTTGCCGCGATCGGCGCGGCGCCTGCGGGCTGGTCGGCGAATCGAGTGATCGATGCGCGCGGCCTCGTCGTGTGTCCGGGGCTGATCGATGTTGCCGCCCGGCTGCGCGAGCCCGGCCTCGAGTACAAGGCGACGCTCGAGTCCGAGGTGCGGGCGGCGATTGCCGGCGGGGTGACGAGCCTGGCCTGCCCGCCCGACACCGACCCGCCGCTCGACGAGCCCGGCCTGGTCGAGATGCTCAAGCACCGTGCGCGTTCGCTCAATCTCGCGCATGTCTACCCGGTGGGCGCGCTGACGGTTCAGCTCGCCGGCACGACGCTCACCGAAATGGGCGAGCTCGCCGAGGCCGGCTGCGTGGCGTTCTCGCAAGCCGACGCGCCGATCGTCGACACGCAGGTACTGTTGCGAGCAATGCAGTACGCCGCGACGTTCGGCCACCGCGTCTGGCTGCGCGCCCAGGACCCGCATCTCGCGCGGGGCGGCGTCGCACACGACGGCGAGGTCGCGACGCGCCTCGGGCTCACCGCCATTCCCGTGGCGGCCGAAACGATCGCGCTCGGCACGATCCTCGCGCTGATCCGTGAAACGGGCGTGCGCGTGCATCTGTGCCGGCTGTCGAGCGCGGAGGGTGTCGCGATGGTGCGCGCCGCGAAGCGTGAGGGCCTGGCGGTGACCGCCGACGTCGCGATCCATCACCTGCATCTATGCGACGTCGACATCGGCTGGTTCGACGCGCAGGCGCACCTGATTCCGCCGCTGCGCGGCACGCGCGATCGCGCGGCGCTGCGCGCCGGCGTCGTCGACGGGACGATCGACGTCGTCTGCTCCGACCACACGCCGATCGACGACGACGGCAAGCAGCTGCCGTTCGCGGAAGCGGAGCCCGGCGCGACAGGGTTGGAGCTCCTGCTGCCGCTCACGCTCAAGTGGGCGGGCGAGGAGAAGGTGGCGCTGCCCGCCGCGCTGGCACGGATCACGCAAATGCCGGCGGAACTGCTCGGCATCGACGCCGGTACGCTTCGCGTCGGCAGCGCGGCCGACATCTGCATCTTCGATCCGGCCGCATACTGGACGGTGAGCGCACAGTCACTCCGGAGCCAAGGCAAAAACACACCGTTCCTCGGGCTCGAAGTGCCGGGACAGGTGAAGTACACGCTGGTCGGCGGCGTCGTGGCGGCGAGCGCGTCCAGCTAGAGAGCGAAAGGAATCCGAACCATGAGCGTGATCGCGACTTCGAGCGAAGGACTCATCGTCGGCGACGTGACGGTCCCCACCTCCGATGGCGACATGCCCGGCTACCGCGCGATGCCTGCGACGGGCGGGCCGTTTCCGGTGATCCTCGTCGTGCAGGAGATCTTCGGCCTCCACGAGTGGATCAAGGACGTCTGCCGCCGGCTCGCGAAGGCGGGCTACTACGCGATCGCACCGTCGCTGTACGAACGGCAGGGCGATGCGACCAAGGTCGCCGACACGCAGGCGTTGATCCGCGACATCGTGAGCAAGGTGTCCGACGCGCAAGTCATGGGCGATCTCGACGCCGCCGTCGCTTTCGCCAAGGCGAGCGGCAGCGCGGACACGTCGAAGCTCGGCGTCACTGGTTTCTGCTGGGGCGGCCGGATCGTGTGGATGTACGCCGGGCACAACCCCGCGCTGAAGGCGGCGGTCGCGTGGTACGGCCCGGTGTCGCGGTCCTACCATGCGGGCGACAGGACGGCGCTCGATATCGTGCCTGGCATTCGCGCGGCAGTGCTCGGACTCTACGGCGGCGACGATCCCGGTATCCCGAACGACACGACGCAGAAGATCGGTGACGCGATGAAAGCCGCCGGGAAGACATGCGAGATCGTCGTTTATCCCGAGACGCCGCACGGCTTTCTCGCCGATTACCGGCCGAGCTATCGGAAGGAGGCGGCCGAGGACGGCTGGAACCGGCTCGCGGACTGGTTCCGGAAGTATCTCGGCTGAAGCGTGCGTTCCGCGGGGTTGTCCCGTCAGGCTGAAGCCTGACCCACAAGGACAACGAAGCGATCGCGATCCTGGTAGTTGCCGGCTTCAGCCGGCCGCAACCTTGGGCACGCGTCCGATCAAATAGAACTCGGGGTTCGGCCGCATGCTGATCAGGTTCGCCATGCGGTTCGACAGCGCGAAGAACGCCGCGATGCCCCCGATGTCCCAGATATCCTCGTTCGTGAAGCCGTGGCCGCGCAGCGTCGCGAAATCGTCGTCGTCGACATCGGCGCTGTGCATCGCCACTTTCATGGCGAACGCCAGCATCGCCTTCTGTCGTGGCGAAATGTCGGCCTTGCGGTAGTTCACGGCCACCTGATCCGCGACGAGCGGGTCCTTGGCGTAGACGCGCAGGATCGCCCCGTGCGCGACGATGCAGTAGAGGCAGTCGTTGGCGCCCGACGTCGCGACGACGATCATCTCGCGCTCGGCCTTGGTGAGACCGCTGTCGCGCAGCATCAACGCGTCGTGGTATGCGAAGAAGGCGCGGAACTCGTCCGGCCGGTGTGCGAGCGTCACGAAGACATTCGGAACGAACCCGGCCTTTTCCTGAACCTCGAGGATGCGGGCGCGGATGTCGTCGGGAAGATCTTCGACCCTCGGTACAGGATAACGACTGATCGGAGGCTGGCCCATGCGCGTTGCGACGTCGATGCGTCGCGCCGGAAGATTCGGGATCGTCAGCTTATCGCATCTTTGGAGGCAGCCCCACGAGGATTTCCCGTTCGCGTCACGTGAGCTTGCGGTCCTCCCGCTTTGCCGCCTCCATGGCCTCCGGCTCGAGCTCCTCCGCGTAGCGATTCATGCGGATGAAAATGCCCCAACCGGCGAGGAGCACGCCCACCGCCAGCACGATGCTCGCCGCATGGGGCAGGTGCCCGAGGTCCTCGTGCAACGCCTTGAAGGTCGCCACCAGGCCCTCGATCGCCAGCGCCACCACCACGACGACGAGGAAGCGCGAGAGGAAACGGCGCACGCGTGTCGGTGCGCTGATATGTGCGTCGCGGATGACCTCTTCCTCGGTGATGGTCTGCGCGATCTGCAGTGCTACGACCGCCGCGGCCAGCAAGCCCACCGCCTCGATGATCCCCATCGCCGCCGCCCGGTCCAGCCCCGACTGGAATGCGACCCAACCGGCGCGCGTAGCGATGACGATGAGCAGCAGCGCAGCGGCCGCGAACAGCGCGGCCATCAGCGCATGAATCGACGAAAGCGTGCGCAGCACGATCCTGATCGTCAGGTCGTGGTTCCCACCGTGCCGCGCGAATGCGTCCACCGACCGTTCGTGGTCCACGGGAACGGAATGAGACGACGGGCGTCTTCGGCATAGTCGGCGGCTATCGGCGACGCGCAGGCATGCGCACGGGCTTTAGCGGCTTGGTGGCAGGACCGTGCAGGACGTCGCCTTCTCGCGAGAACATCGAGCCGTGGCACGGGCAATCCCATGTAAGCGCCGCGTTGTTCCAGGTGACGGTGCAGCCCGCATGCGTGCACGACGCCGAAAGCGCGTGCGGCGTGCCGTCAGCGGATTTCCAGAGGGCGATCTTCTGCCGGCCACGCACGACAACGCCGCCTTCGCCAGGCATGATGTCCTCCACGCTTCGCGTCATGGAACGGGAATCGCCGCCGCGGTTGAAATGCTCAGGGGTGCGCCGCGACGGGTCGTACAGCGATGCCCATGCGTTCGGCCGCTCCAGCAACTGGTCCGCGATGAGCATCGCAGCGGCTGTTCCGTTGCTGATGCCCCAGCCACCGAAGCCGGTGGCGACGAAAAGCCCGCCGCTTACCCTGCGGCAGCGCGCCGGCGAAGGGCACCCGGTCGGGCGAATCGTAATCCTCGTTGACCCATCGCCACGCCACGGCGCCCACGTCGAGATGGTCGCGGGTCCACGCCTCGAGCCCCTCGAATCGGCGAGCGACATCTTTGTCGTTGCCCGTCTTGAATTTCGGCCCCAGCACCACGGCGAGGGGGCCGTTGCGATCGCGCCCCATGCGCAGCGAATAGGCGGGCGGATCGACACCAATGAACATGCCATCGAGCGCCATCCCGCGACCCGTCCGAAAAGCCATCGCGATGTGACAGCGCGGCTGCGTGCGGCCGTCGAACGGACGCGGCGACCAGATCGGCAGGTTGGTCGCGACGACGACGTCGTCCGCGTCGAGGTGCAGGCCTTCCAGCTGCCAGGCGCCAGCGGGTGCTCGCCGCTGCCTTGCCGACCTTTGTCACCCGAGCGTTGTCGAACACCCGCCCGCCCGCGGCGCGAATGCCTTTTGCCAGCCCGGCGAGATAGCGCGCGGGGTTGAACTGCGCCTGACCAGGAAAGCGAACGGCGCCCGCGTTCGCGAACGGCAGCGGCGCACGTGCCACGACGTCCGCCTGCAAGCCCAGCGCGCATGCCGCCGCCGCTTCGCGCTCCAGCGCATTGCGTCGATCCGGCCGAAGCGTGAACGCGTAGGCATCCTTTCGCTCGAGATCGCACGCGATGCCAAGCTCGTCGACGAGTTGCAGGACCGTTCTGACGCCAGCGTCGTTCGCGTCCGCATAGAGGCGCGCACGCTCCATCCCCAGACGTGCGGATCAAGCTCGCGTAGATCAGCGTGTGCTGGCTCGTGATCTTGGCCGTCGAGCGGCCGGTAACGCCGTGCCCAACCGTGCGAGCCTCCAGGACGGTCACGCGACGTCCGGCGCGTGCCAGCAGCAGAGCGGTGGTCAGCCCCACGATACCGCCACCCACGACTGCGACCCCCGTCGCGGCGGACGCGCGGTAGCGCGAATTGCGATACGGCGGCAGCGTATCGACCCAGCAGCATTCGGATCGGCCGTTGAGTCTCATCGCCTCATCTCGCGTCGACCGGGGCGATCGACCCGATCGAACCTCGGACGACGCGGGCCTGCGCGGGGTCGCGCCGCGTCTCGCCACCATGTGTCGACCTCGTCGACGATACGATCGACAACCGCCAGCGGCAGGTCGCCCGGCGCGACGCGGATCACGTTGCGTCGCGATACGGGATCGGGAAACCAATCGAGTGCCGCGAAATCGAACCCGAAGGAACCCGCATGCTTGACCGGGAGGCCGCGGCCGGCCAGGCGGTCGCAAAGCTCGGACACCGCGCGTTTCACTTCCCCGACGCGATGCTCCTTCCCCGGCGTCAGCGTGAGATAGAGGCCGTGCTGGAACTCACCGACGTGGCGAGCGCTGCCCGAACTCGCGCGCAGCCGCCGTGCCATGTGACGCGTATTGCGCAACGTTGCCGCCAGTCGCTGCCGCGTGCAATGCAGATATTCGCCGTTGCCCGTGAAAGGGGGGAAATGCGAAGGCAGCGCCGCGGCACCGAACAGGCGCACCGAGGTGCGGGAAGCCTGCACCAGCGCGCCCACCGACATCGACGAATTTTGTTGGTTCTTCCAGACGAAGACGAGTGACCCGAGACGCCCGTATTCGATGCCGAGACAATCAAGCTTCGCGTGACTGCGCACGAGGACGCTCGGAACGCGGACGCGCGCCGCCCAGTCGACGACGCGTCGGATCCTCGACGACGTTTGGCCGAAACACGTCGTGTCGAATACCACGAGGTCCAAGCCGGCGGAGTCAAACGACTCAAAATCCCGGAATCCTGCCGGCACGCACGAATCTATCCACAGCAGGCGAGAAGCGCTGTCCGCGGCGTCCGCGTGCTGCTTGGCGAAGCGATAAGGCAGCACGCGAACCCGCGGCGCAAGGCTCGCCATCAATTCGCGCGACTCCCCGTAAACGCCGCGGGGAACGAAGATGTCAAGCGCTCCACGCGCTCGGAGCGCCGCAGTGAGCAACGCTGCGATGGCGCTCATCCCGGATCCTGTGTAGAGGGTGGCGTTGCGCATGCGCGCAATCCCGGCGCTTGGATAAACCGGTGGCCCGCGTGCCACAAGATCGGCGCGCTGGTAGCCGAAGCTGAATTCGAAGGCTCCCGAGCGCCAGTGCCGTATTTCAGGACGCGCCGTCTCGGTGACCGCCCAGCTCTGAAGCGAACGCTCGGCCCGCAGCGCTGCGGCCAAACGAAATTTCTGATCGATGGTCTGCGCTACCGACGTCGGCGCCGGCAGCGCCGGCGACCGGTCGAGGCAGCCCTTTATGACGTCGATCTCCCGCCGTTTTCGACTCAGATACTCCGCAGGACACTCGACCGGAGATATGTCGCCCGACGTTCCACGGGCAAAACGATGGATTTCGCCTTCGAGGTTCGCCGTTTCTGCCGATTCCATGAGGTTCCCGCAGGTTCGACTTGTCGAAGCGAAGCGCACAAAACATCCGCATCGCGCCGTCGAACAGGCAACCTACCGCGAAAGCGCGAAAACCGGAAGGCGGCACTCGACTACTCGCTTGTAGGACGAGCGCCTACATGCGATCGAATGCCGCAGTCTCCTACAGGATCGCGCGCGTTCCGCTGACGGGAAACGCGACGACTACGCGCGCACAGTGGGCCGGCTTCGCGAAGCAAGCATCGTTGCCGATGCGCCTTCGTTTCTTTCCGCAGGATCAAACAGGAGAAGACGCCATGAACATGGCTGCAGTGTTGTGGGAACGTGCGTGCCGCGTGGCGTTGCCGGTACTGGCGACGGCGGCGCTTGCCGCATGTGCAACGACGGATTCGGGCCAGAGCACCTCGGCCGCCACCCGAGCACCCGTCGCGTCTGCCGAGCCCGAACGGCTCGTCGCTGACGCGCAAGTCGCGTTGAACAACTTCATCCGCGATCCGGATCAGACTTGGGTGCATGACAACCTCGATCGCGCCTATGCGGTGCTCATCGCGCCGCAGATCGTCAAAGCAGGCTTCATCTTCGGCGGCTCCGGCGGACGGGCCGTGCTCGTTGCGAAGGATGGCCGTAGCTGGGTCGGTCCCGCGTTCTACGATCTCGCCACCGCGAGCGTCGGCTTCCAGGCTGGTGTCGAGGTTTCCGAGGTGGTGATCCTCGTGATGACGGAGAAGGGTCTCAACTCGCTGATGGCGAGCACGTTCAAGATCGGCGGCGACGCCAGCATCGCGGCCGGACCGGTGGGCGCAGGTGCGAAGTCGACAATCACTGCCGATCTCGTGTCGTTCGCGCGCGCCAAGGGCATTTACGGTGGTGTCAACCTGGACGGCACGGTCGTGCACGCCAACACCGCCTGGAACGACGCCTATTACAACGCGACCAACGTCCTGCCGCCGGACATCGTGATGCGCAAGACCGCGCGCAGCGTGAAGTCGGGCCCGCTGTTGACCGCGATGGCCAACGCGGCAAAGTAACAACCGCAAGACACCGCCGCGCGGTTGCGCGGCGGTGCCCGCCGTTCCTCGGGCTTCAGCGCCCGTCTCGCGCTTCTAGCCTTTTCGCCGGACCATCGGCGGAGGCGAGTCCTGGCCGCGGCGCGAACCGTACCGATACGCGTAGAGCCACGTGAACTCCGCACCGAGCAGGAAGATCTGCGCCGAGTAGTAGACCCAGATCAGCACGACGACGAGCGAGCCCGCCGCACCGAATCCGGACACGATGCCGCTCTTGCCGATGTAGAGCCCGATCAGGAACTTGCCGGCAGTGAACAGGACCCCGGTCACCGCAGCGCCGATCCAGACGTCGCGCCAGCCGATCCGGACGCGCGGCAGCCACTTGTAGATGAACGCGAACAGCAGCGTGATGATGACGATGCTGATCACGAGATTCGCGCCTTGCAGCAGCGTCTGCCAGCCGCCGAAATACGGTGCCCACCAGGTTCCCAGCGCAGACAGCGCGACGCTCACGACCAGCGAGACGAGAAGCAGGAAGCCCACGGCGAGGATCAGCCCGAACGACAGGAGGCGCGCGCGCAGCAGCGCGACGATGCCTTCGCTCTTTGCGGCTGCAGGCGCGCGCCAGATGCGATCGAGCGCCGACTGCAGCTCGGCGAAAACGGTGGTCGCGCCCACCAGCAGGGTGACGATCCCGATGACCGTGCCGAACGTGCTTCGCTCCGGGTCGCTCGCACTCTTCACCATCGCCTGAATGGCGTTGGCGCCTTCGGCACCCATCAGGCCCTCGAGCTCCGCAAAGACGCGGCCCGATGCGGCGTCCGCGCCGAGGAACACGCCGGCCATCGCGATGACGATCAGCATCAGCGGCGCGATGGAGAAAACCGTGTAGTACGAAATCGCCGCGCCCATGCTGGGCGCAAAATCGTCGAGCCACGCCGAGACGGAGTCCCGCGCGAGTCGGGAGAGCGCGAACGGGTCGAGCAGGACGTTGGTTGCGGACGGCGGCTTCGGGGTCGAGGCGGACATGGCGAGGCCCTGGAAGAGGCGCGCGCCTGCGGGACGGGGGGCCACGCGTAGAATCGCGCCGTGAATCGATCCGACGTCCTGATTGCCGGCGCCGGTCCGACCGGACTGATTCTAGCGCTGTGGCTCACTCGCCTCGGCGTGCGTGTGCGCGTCGTCGACAAGGTCGGCGAGCCAGGCACGACGTCGCGCGCGCTGGGCGTGCAGGCACGCACACTCGAGCTCTATGCGCAGGTCGATCTCGCCGACGCGCTGATCGAGCGCGGTGAACCGTTCGTCGCTGCGAATCTCTGGGTCAGCGGAAAGCGCGTGGGGCGCGTGCCGTTCGGCACGATGGGCGAGGGGATCAGCCGCTATCCGTACATGCTGATCTTCCCGCAGGACGAGCACGAGCGGCTCCTGATCGAGCGGCTTTCGGCACTCGGCGTGGCGATCGAGCGTCCCGTCGAGTTGACCGGATTCGAGGATCGCGGCGACCGCGTAATCGCGCGGCTGCAAAAACCCGACGGATCGGAGGAGACCTGCGAGGCCGCGTACCTCGTCGGCTGCGACGGCGCGCGCTCGCGCGTGCGCGACGTATTGGACACTGGCTTTCCGGGTGGCACATACGAGCACATGTTCTATGTCGCCGACGCGATCGGCAGCGGTCCGGCGATGAACCATGAACTGCACGTCGCGCTCGATTCCTCGGACTTTCTGGCGATCTTCCCGATGAAGGGTGCAGGGCACGCGCGCCTCATCGGCACGGTGAAGGACACTTCCGCCGGCGCCGGCCGCCCGCTCGAATGGTCCGACGTGAGCCGCACCGTCCTGGACCGCCTCGGCATCACTGTCGAGCGCATCAACTGGTTTTCGACGTACCACGTGCACCATCGGCTCGCCGCGCATTTTCGCGCCGGCCGCATCTTTCTTGCAGGTGACGCGGGGCACATCCACAGCCCCGTCGGCGCCCAGGGAATGAACACCGGCCTTGGCGACGCGATCAACCTCGCCTGGAAGCTCGCCGCCGTGCTCCAGCGCCGTGCCGGCGAGCGCCTGCTCGATACCTACGAGCCGGAGCGGATTGCCTTTGCCAAACGTCTTGTCGCGACGACCGACCGCGCCTTCCAGGTCGTGACGAGCGAGAGCACTACGGCGCGCTTCATGCGCACGCACGTCGTGCCGAGGCTGATGCCGTTCGTGTTCTCGTTTCGTCCCATGCAGCGCTTCATGTTCCGCACGATATCGCAGACGGCGATCCAGTATCGTGAGAGCGCGCTGTCGTCGGGCGTCGCGGGCAAGGTGGCAGCGGGCGATCGATTGCCATGGATCGCGGCGGAGCGTGGCGGCGACGACAACTACGCGCCGCTGCGCGCACTCGATTGGCAGGTCCATGTCTATGGCTCTGCAAGCGCGCCGATCACCGCTGCATGCGCGAGCGCCGGACTGCCGCTGCACGCATTCGACTGGCGCCCTGCGATGGCCGCCGCGGGCCTTGCGCGCGATGCGGCATATCTCGTGCGCCCGGATGGCTACGTCGGCTGGGCGGGCGCAGGCGCGGAAGCCGATGCGGATGCGCTGCGGCGCTATGTTCACGCTTGGGGCATATCAGCACGCGCGTCCGGACATGCATAATGGCCGCCTGCGGGATGAGGGCATGAGCAAATACGCGACCACGATCAAGCACGAGCTTCACGCGATGCTCGTACCGACGATCTATTTCTTCGTCGTGCTCCACATTGTCGCGTTGATCCGCGTGCTGGTGAACAAGGGCACGGGCATCGAGCTGGCGGCAACGGCCTCCATCGCCGTGGCGGCGCTGGTGCTGGGCAAGGCCGTCGTGATCGCCGACGCGCTTCCCTTCATCAATCGCTTCCCGGAGAAGCCGCTGATCTGGAACGTGTGCTGGAAGCTCGTGCTCTACTGGCTGGTCGCGCTGGTCATCCACTATCTGGAGCGTCTCTACGACTTCTGGAAGTCGACCCACAGCCTGACGGCGGCCAACGAGAAACTGCTCGCGGAAATGGTCTGGCCGCATTTCTGGGCGATCCAGATCCTGCTGTCCGTCCTGATCCTGATCTATTGCGTGATGAACGAGCTCGCGCGCGTCGTGGGCCGGCGCGAGTTGCGGGCGATGTTCTTCGGCCCCTGGCCCGGTGGCGCAAGGACGGCTCCGCCGCAGCGATAGACTACTTCGACGGCGGCACGTACCCCGACGGCATCTCGGCGCCCCCGCCGAAAAAGTGCTTCTCCATCTGCTCGGCAAGCCATTTGCGCGCCCGCGCATCGGCAAGCGACAGCCGGTTCTCGTTCACCAGCATCGTCTGGTGCTTGAGCCACTGCTGCCACGCCTCTTTCGAAACGCTCTCGTAGATCCGCTTGCCGAGCTCGCCCGGGTAAGGCGGAAAGTCGAGTCCTTCGGCCTCGCGGCCGAGCTTCACGCACTGAACCATTCGTGCCATAAGTTGTACCTTCAGATTGACGACCCACACGCTCACTTCGTTCGCTGCCCCCGGACGGGCAGCAAGCCTCCCTTGGGTCGGCCGGACGGGAGGCTATAGCGCCTTGCGGTACACCAGCGACTTGCGCTGGTAATTGTAGAGCGCCTGCTTCTGCTGCGGCAGCTCGGCGATCGTTGCGTTGCGGAAGCCGCGCTCGAGAAACCAGTGCGACGTCTTCGTCGTCAGCACGAACAGGCTGTCGAGCTTCAGCCGGCGCGCCCGCTGCTCGACTTCGTGCATCAGCGCCTCGCCGTAGCCTTCGCGGCGGAAGTCCGGGTGGACGGCAAGCGCGGCGAGCTCGCCGACACGCTCCTCCGGAAATGCGTAGAGCGCGGCGCAGCCGATGATGTGATTGTCGTACTCGGCGACGACGAAGCGCTCGATCTCCGCCTCGAGCCGCTCGCGCGAGCGGCGTACGAGCACGCCATCGACCTCGAGCGGCTCGATGATCGCAAGGATGCCGCCGACGTCGTCGATCGTCGCGCTGCGCAGGTGCGCGAGCGCCGTCGACGCGATCATCGTGCCCACGCCGTCGCGCGTGAAGAGCTCGAGCAGCAGCGCGCCGTCGTGATGGCGGCTGATGAGGTGCGCGCGCTTCACGCCGTTGTCGCAGGCGCGGATCGCCGCAGGCAGATACACGCGCACGTCCGGACGCCAGGCGCTCCGGATGTGCGAGCAGCGCCTCGGCGTCGCGCGTCGACAGGTCGGACAGCAGCTGGCGGCGCCCGTTGCGCACACCGTCGGTGTCCATCAGGAAGATCAGCTTGACGGTGCTCATCCGCACGGCGACCTGCGTGGCCACTTCCTCCACCGTAAGGTTGAAGATCTCGCCCGTCGGCGAGTAGCCGATCGGCGAGATCAGCACGATGTCGCCGTCGTCGAGCCGCTGCTGGATCGCCTCGGTGTCGATGCGGCGCACTTCACCGGACAGTTGCATGTCGGTGCCGTCGACCACGCCCATCGGCTTCGCCGTGAGGTAGTTGCCGCTCGACACGCGGTTGCGTGCGTTGGCCATCGGCGAGTTCGCGAGGCCGAGCGACAGAAGCGCCTCGATGCGCGCGCGCACCTGGCCGGCGGCTTCGAGCACGCAGTCCATCGCGTCGGCGTCGGTGACGCGCACGCCGTTCG
The DNA here is from genome assembly GCA_963851465.1 of uncultured beta proteobacterium. GTDB lineage: Bacteria > Pseudomonadota > Gammaproteobacteria > Burkholderiales > Casimicrobiaceae > VBCG01. The sequence goes on along the minus strand of CAWKPJ010000001.1, from coordinate 296,163 downwards.
CGTAGCGGCTCGGAATATCCTGCGCCTTCAGGATGGCCTCGACCTGCGGCCGGCAGCCGTGGACGACGACGAGCTTGATGCCGAGGCTGTGGAGCAGGTTGAGATCGTGGACGATGCCGAGGAACGATTCGTCGGCGACGACTTCGCCGCCGAATGCGATGACGAAAGCCTTGCCGCGGAACGCGTGCACATAGGGCGCCGCCGCGCGAATCCAGTGCACGAACGCGCGCATGGTCGCGGAGTTCGCGGGTGGGGTGACGTTCGGGGCGCGCGGCATCGTCGGATGTGGTGAGCCGCGCGATTATAGCGGTTGCGTTCGAGCGCACGGACGCGCGCGCCATTGTCATCGCTGCGGGTCGGCTATCATGCTCGATTCGACCTCCGCATCATGGCGCAGCCGCTTCTCGACCGACTCAACCCCGAACAGCTCGCCGCCGTCACGCTGCCGCACGCATCCGCGCTGATCCTCGCCGGCGCGGGCAGCGGCAAGACGCGCGTGCTGACCACGCGCATCGCGTGGCTGATCGCGACGGGACAGGCGAGCCCGCTTGCGATCCTCGCCGTGACGTTCACCAACAAGGCGGCGAAGGAGATGCTGGTCCGCCTGTCCGCGCTGACGCCGGCGAACCTGCGCGGCATGTGGGTCGGCACGTTCCACGGCCTGTGCAACCGGATGCTGCGCGCGCACTACCGCGACGCCGACCTGCCGCAGCTCTTCCAGATCATGGATACGCAGGACCAGCTCGCACTGATCAAGCGGCTCTATCGCGCGCACGGCATCGACGACGACCGTTTTCCCGCGCGCCAGCTCCAGTCGTTCATCATGAACGCGAAGGAGGCGGGCATTCGCCCGAACGCGGTCGAGGCGGCCGACGACTTCGCGCGGCGCCAGGTCGAGCACTACGCGCTCTACGAGGCGATGTGCAGGCGCGAAGGCGTCGTCGATTTCGCCGAGCTGCTGCTCCGAAGCTACGAGTTGCTGCATGCGCAACGCAGGGATCCGCGAGCACTATCGCCGCCGCTTCTCGCATCTGCTCGTCGACGAGTTCCAGGACACGAACGTGCTGCAGTACAAGTGGCTCGGGCTGCTCACCGGGCCGAACGCCGCGGTATTCGCCGTCGGCGACGACGACCAGTCGATCTATGCGTTCCGCGGCGCCAACGTCGCCAACATGCAGCATTTCGAGCGCGACTTCGCCACCGCCGACCGGCCCGTGGTGCTGGTCAAGCTGGAGCAGAACTACCGCTCGCACGGACGCATCCTCGACGCCGCCAACGCGCTGATCAAGCACAACGCGGCGCGGCTCGGCAAGAACCTGTGGACGAGCGAAGGCGCGGGCGAGATGGTGCGCGCGTTCGCCGCGCCGACGGATCTCGACGAGGCGTCGTTCATCGTCGACGTCATCGGCAGCCTGTCGGGCGACGGTGTCGCGCTCGACGAGATCGCGCTGCTTTATCGCAGCAACGCGCAGTCGCGCGTGCTCGAGCACGCGCTGTTCAACGCCTCGCTGCCGTACCGCGTGTACGGCGGCATGCGGTTCTTCGAGCGCGCCGAGGTGAAGCACGCGCTGGCCTACCTGCGGCTCATCGCCGCGCCCGACGACGACGGCGCCTTGCTGCGCATCGTCAACTTTCCGCCGCGCGGCATCGGCGCACGCTCGCTCGAGACGCTGCAGGAGCGCGCGCGAGCGAGCGGAACGAGCCTGTGGCAGAGCGCGGCGAGCGGCGTGGTGACGGGCAAGTCGGGCACGGCGCTCGCGTCATTCATCCGGCTGATCGAGTCGCTGCGCGACGCGACGAAGGGGCTTCCGCTTCCCGAAGCCGTCGAGCACGTGATCGAAGCGTCGGGCCTCGCGCCGCACTACCGGCAGGAGAAAGACGGCCAGGAGCGCGTCGAGAACCTGCAGGAGCTCGTCAACGCTGCCGACGGATTCGTCCGTGAAGCGGACCTCGCCGTCGACGCGCCGATGGTGGGGCCGGATACCGACGGCGTCGCGGCGAACGATCCGACCGCGGAAGGCGCGACCGACCCGCTGACGGCCTTTCTCGCGCACGCCGCCCTCGAAGCCGGCGACACGCAGGCGGCCGAGGGACGGCCGGCGCTCCAGCTCATGACGGTGCACTCCGCGAAGGGCCTCGAATTCCACACGGTGTTCGTGACGGGGCTGGAGGAAGGCCTGTTCCCGCACGACAACAGCCGCAACGCGATCGACGGCCTGGAAGAGGAACGGCGGCTCATGTACGTCGCGATCACGCGCGCGCGCCGGCGGCTGTATCTCACGCATGCGCAGACCCGCATGCTGCACGGCCAGACGCGCTATCACATCGCGTCGCGCTTCCTCGACGAGATTCCGCGCGACCTGATGGAGTGGCTGTCGCCGCAGCGCCGCCGCAGCGTCGACTTCGACGCCGCCGAGTGGGGCGCGATCCATTCGGCGCCGCAGGCGACGCCGCCGCCCCCCGCGTGGCGGATCGGCCAGAGCGTGCGCCACGCCAAGTTCGGTGTCGGCGTGATCATCGACGCCGAAGGCCGCGGCAACGACGCGCGCGTGCAGGTCAACTTCCGCGACACCGGCGTCAAGTGGCTCGCACTGGAGTACGCGAAGCTCGACCCCGGCTAGCGAGTGCGGCGTCGGGCACCGCTTATCGCGGCACGCGGCCCGACGCTACTTCGGTGAAGCAGGATCCGACGGCTCGGGGGTCTCGTCCGGCGTGGAACACGTCGCGATAGCTCACGTAGTCCGAGATGTGCAGCGTCGCGACGAAAAAGAAGACGTAGGGCAGCATGAGCGCCAGCGCGAGCGCGCGCCCCACCGGCGGCGGAATGAACAGCGCGATCAGCGTGCCGACGACCGTCGGCAACAGCCCGCCGAAAAAGAACGCCGCGAGCGCATAACGCAACATCGGACGCCAGTTCGCGAGCGCCGCGCGCAGGCTCGTCGAAAGCGCGGTGGCCGCACTCGCGTCCTGGAACACGACCAGCGCCGGCGCCCACCACAGCGCGAACAGCGTCGGGATCGCGCAAAGAGCGCCCACGATCATCCCGAGCTGGACCTGCGGATCGACGAGCGTTTCCGAGAGGCGCAGCGCAGCGACTTCCTGGTCGACGTCCGCTGGCACGCGCGCGGAGATCAGCGCGAACAGCTTGCCGCCGTCGACGAACTGCGACGCGCTGATCGCCACCGTGATGCCCACGGCGTACACGACGCCGAGCAGCACCAGCGCCCAGACGTTCGCGCGAAAGCCGCGGAACAGCAGGTGGATGCCGGGCATCTGGCCGCGCTCCTGCGTCCACGCAGCGGCGAGGAAGCCGACGGCGAACACGGGTTTGAGCACCGGCGCGGCCAGGACGCCGATCAACGGCACGAATTCGGCCACCAGCAGCACGGCGTAGTACGCGAGGAGCAGCACGACCCAGTGCATGCGCGCCCGCGCGAACATCGCGTAGCTCTGCGCGAGCCAGCGCGTTCCGTGGCCGGCCGGCTGCCGGGTGAACGGGATGTCGCGCGCGACGCGTGGGCGTGTCGGCCATTGCGAAGTCTAGCCGGGGAAGTCGGACATCGTGTCGACGCGATCGCGCAGGATGCGCTCGAACTCCGCCGGATCGTGCGCGTGCGTGAGCTCGCCGGGACGCGGCAGATACAGATCGTGGAGCCGCGACATCCAGAAGCGCAGCGCGGCGGCGCGCAGCAGCGCGGGCCACTGTCCGCGCTCGTCGTCCGTCAGCGGCCGCACGCGGCAATACGCGCGCGCGAGCACGCCGGTGCGGGCCGGATCGAGCGCGCCGTCCCCGTCGACGCACCAGTCGTTCACCGTGATCGCGAGGTCGTACGCGAAGAAATCGGTGGCAGCGAAGCCGAAGTCGATGATGCCGGCGACGCTGCCGTCATGGAACAGCACGTTGTTGCAGAAGAGGTCGCCGTGGATCGCGCCTTTGGGCATCCGTCCCTTGCCGAAGCCGGTCTGGAACCTGATTTCCGCGGCGAGCAGCGCTTCCTGCTCCGGCGTGAGATAGGGACGCACGACGCGCGCCGTCTGCCGCCACCATGCGGGCCCGCGCCGGTTGGTGAGCCGCGGACGATAGCTTTGCGACGCCACGTGCAGGCGCGCGAGCGCGTCGCCGACCTCGGCGCAGTGATCGGCATCCGGAACCTTGATCGACGTGCCGTCGACGCGCGCGACGAGCCCCGCGGGCTTGCCGTTCAAGAGCGAGAAGAGTGCGCCGGTGCGATCGGGCTCCGGCGCCGGCACCTTGACGCCGGCGCGCGCAAGATGCGCCATCAGGTTGAGATAGAACGGCAGCTCGCGGGCGGGAAGGCGCTCGTACAGCGTCAGGACGTAGCGGCCATTCTCCGTCGTGACGAAATAGTTGGTGTTCTCGATGCCGGAAGCGATCGGCGCAAGGTCGACGAGCGCGCCGACCGTGTAGCGGGCGAGCCAGACGTCGAGATCCTCGGCAGTGACGGTGGTGTAGACGGACATCGTGGCGCGCGGCGCGACGGCGCCGTCTTGAAACGGCGGCGATCTGACCGGTTCAGCTCCTCACCACGAGAACAGCATCCACATCGCCGGCCTCGTACGGATGTCGAGGCTGTCGCGACGGATGTACGCGGTGCCCGAGGTATCCGGAATCAGGAAGTAGGGCCTGCCATGGCGCGGCGTGACCCTGATGTACTGCAACTCGCCCCGGACGCGGACTTCCTCGATCAGGTTGTCCTCGCGCTGGATGATCGTGACCTGCGGCTCGAGCTCGGGGTCGCTGGCGACATCCGGCGGTGGCGCCGGCGTGACCGATGGCGAGTACGGCGCGTCGGCCGGGGGAATGGGCGGCGGTGGCGGCGCTGCCGGACGGGGCGCCTGCGCAAACGCCACCGAAGCTGCGAGCAGCGCGGCGGCGACGGAGAACGCGAGGCGCGCGGGCGTCATGGGAATGGGATGGAACCAACACCGCCATTCTAGCAAAGCGGACCTGCGTGCAGCCCGCCTCAGAGGTTCAACATCTTGTCGCGCTCTTCCGCTGTCGGCTGAAAGCCACGGTTCTCGTAGAAGTGGAAGATCGCCTCGACGATTTCGTCCGGCTCGTCGATGATCTTCATCAGATCGAGGTCCTCGGCGCCGATCATGCCTTCGCCGACGAGCTTCTCGCGGAACCAGTCGATGAGGCCCGACCAGAAGGGCGCGCCGACGAGGATGATCGGAATGCGCCGCGACTTGCCGGTCTGCACGAGCGTCAGGCATTCGGACAGCTCGTCGAGCGTGCCGAAGCCGCCCGGCAGCACGACGTACGCCGACGCGAAGCGCACGAACATCATCTTGCGCGCGAAGAAGTAGCGGAACGTGAGGCTGATGTCCTGGTACGGATTGCCGCTCTTCTCGTGCGGCAGCATGATGTTGAGGCCGATGGCCGGCGAGCGTCCCGCGTGCGCGCCCTGGTTCGTCGCCTCCATCAAGCCCGGACCGCCCCCGGAGATCACCGAGAAGCCCGCGTCGGACAGCTTGCGCGCGATCGTTCTTGCCTTGTCGTGATACGGATGTCCGGCCTTGATGCGCGCGCTGCCGAACATGCTGACCGCTGGGCGGATGCCGCGCATGCGGTCGGTCGCGAGCTGGAACTCTGCCATAATTCCAAGCAACCGCCACGCCTCCTGCCCGTTGGAGGTGTAGAGAGCCTGCGGGTCGATCAATTCAGGAATCTTGTCGGTCTGCGGCAGCATGCCTACGCTCGTCCTCGTCGATGGTTCGTCGTATCTGTATCGCGCGTTCCACGCGCTGCCGGATCTTCGCACGTCGCAAGGCGAGCCGACCGGCGCGCTGCGCGGTGTGCTTTCGATGTTGCGCCGAATGGTGGAGGACGGCAAGCCGGACTACTTCGCCGTCGTGTTCGACGCGCCGGGCAAGACGTTCCGCGACGCGTGGTACGCCGACTACAAGGCGAATCGCGCGCCGATGCCCGACGATCTCGCGCTGCAGATTCCGGCGTTGCACGACTGCGTGCGCGCGCAGGGCTGGCCGCTGCTGATGGTCGACGGCGTCGAGGCGGACGACGTCATCGGCACGCTCGCCGCGCAGGCGAAGGCGGCCGGCATCGACTCGCTGATCTCGACCGGCGACAAGGATCTCGCGCAGCTCGTCGCGCCGGGCATCACGCTCGTCAACACGATGAGCAACGAGACGCTCGACGACGCTGGCGTGCTCGCGAAATTCGGCGTGCGCGCCGATCAGGTGCTCGACCTTCTTACGCTCACCGGCGACGCGGTCGACAACGTGCCCGGTGTGCCCAAGGTCGGACCCAAGACCGCCGCGAAGTGGCTTGCGCAGTACGGCACGCTCGACAATCTCGTCGCGCACGCCGGCGAAATCGGCGGCGTCGTGGGCGATAACCTGCGCAACACGCTCGACTGGCTGCCGCAGGGCAGGAAGCTCCTCACGGTGAAGACCGATTGCGAGTTGCCCGTGGCACCTCCGGATCTCGTGCTGAAGACGCCCGATGCGCAACGGCTGCGCGAGCTCTATGGCCGCTACGAATTCAAGAGCTGGCTGCGCGAAATGGGCGATGCCGCCGATGCGCCGGATGCCGCGGGCGCGATCGCCAAGGCCGCCGCGCGCGACACTGCGGGCCGCCGCTTCGATGTCGTCGACGCACCCAGGGCGGCCGTGCCGGCGGCTCGGATGGAAACGCACTACGAGACGGTGCAGGACGAGGCCGCGCTCGATCGCTGGCTCGCCGCGATCGCGAAGGCCGAGCTCACCGCGATCGACACCGAGACGACGAGCCTCGATCCGATGAACGCGAAGATCGTGGGGATATCGCTGTCGATCGAGCCGGGCCGCGCCGCCTACATTCCCGTCGCGCACCGCTACGCCGGCGCGCCCGACCAGCTCGATCGTGAGCTTGTGCTGAAGCGCCTCGCGCCGTGGCTCGCCGACCCTTCGCGCAAGAAGCTGGGACAGAATCTCAAGTACGACCAGCACGCGTTCGCCAACCATGGCCTGACGCTCGCGGGCATCGCGCACGACACGCTGCTCGAGTCGTACGTGCTCGAATCGCACCGAACGCACGACCTCGGCAGCCTCGCGCTGCGGCATCTCGACCTGGCGACGATCAGCTACGACGACGTCACCGGCAAGGGCGCCAATCGCATTGCGTTCGAGCAGGTGGCGGTGGAGCGCGCCACCGAGTACTCGGCCGAGGACGTCGATGTCACGGTGCGGGTCCACGACGCGCTGCATCCGCAGATCGCGATCGACGCCAAGCTGACGCGCGTCTACGACGACATCGAGATGCCGGTGCGTGAAGTGTTGTTCACGATGGAGCGCAACGGCGTGCTGATCGACAGCGCGCTCCTGGCGAAGCAGAGCCGCGAGTTGGGCGAGCGTGTGATGGCGCTCGAGCAGCAGGCGCATCAGGCGGCGGGGCAGCCGTTCAACCTGGGCTCGCCCAAGCAGCTGGGCGACATCCTGTTCGAACGGATGAAGCTGCCCGTGCTGAAGAAGACCGCGACCGGCTCTCCGTCCACGGACGAGGAAGTGCTGCAGGAGCTGGCCGCCGACTATCCGCTGCCCAAGATCCTGCTCGAGCATCGCGCGCTGTCGAAGTTGAAGTCGACCTACACGGACAAGCTGCCGCTGATGGTGAACGCGCGCACCGGTCGAGTGCACACGACGTTCGCGCAGGCCACCGCGGTGACCGGGCGCCTCGCGTCGTCCGATCCGAACCTCCAGAACATTCCGGTGCGCACCGCCGAAGGCCGGCGCATTCGCGAAGCGTTCATCGCTTCGCCGGGACACACGCTCGTCTCGGCCGACTATTCGCAGATCGAGCTGCGAATCATGGCGCACCTGTCCGAGGATCCTGCGCTGCTGAAGGCGTTTCACGAAGGCACCGACATCCATCGCGCGACGGCGGGAGAGATCTTCAGCGTGCCGCCGGCGGAGGTCAGCGCCGATCAGCGCCGGTATATCAAGGCGGTGAACTTCGGGCTGATCTACGGCATGGGTGCATTCGGTCTCGCCACTCAGCTCAACATCGAGCGCGCGGCCGCGCAGCAGTTCATCGACAAGTATTTCGCGCGCTATCCGGGCGTGGCCGAATACATGCAGCGCACGCGCGAGCTCGCGCGCGAGCAGGGCTATGTCGAGACGGTGTTCGGCCGGCGGCTCTGGCTGCCCGACATCAAGGCCGGCGGCGGGCCGCGCCGCGCCGCCGCGGAACGCGCGGCGATCAACGCACCGATGCAGGGCACCGCCGCGGACCTGGTCAAGCTCGCGATGCTCGCGGTCGACCGCTGGCTGGAGGAGGGCAAGCTCGGCACGCGCCTCACCCTGCAGGTGCACGACGAGCTGGTGCTCGAAGTGCCTGACGGCGAGCTTGCGCGGGTCCGCGAGGCGTTGCCCGCCTTGATGACGAACGTCGCAGAGCTGCGTGTGCCGCTGGTGGTCGAGGTCGGCGCCGGCCCCAACTGGGAGCAGGCGCACTGACCTGCGCTATGCGGCGAAGATCTGCCGCCAGGACGCGTAGCAGCTCGCGACGACCATCGGCGCGAGCACGAGCCAGCCGAGCGCGAACGGGATCGACGCGACGATCGCGAGTCCGATGTAGACGAGGCCGTAGATCAGGAACGGCAGCAGGTTCCCCATGCACGCCTCGAAGCTCGCCTTGATCGCCGCGACCGGCTCCCGGCCCTCTATGGCGACCAGCGCCGGGGCGAACCAGAGCGCCATCCAGATCAACATCCCTCCGAGCAGGCCGATCAGCATGAGGAACGCGATGCCGATGCCCGCACCCGCAATCGTCGCGAGCGCGCGCGGACTGTCGTAATCCAGCAACGCGCCGAGCCCCGACATGCCGATCGTCACGAACGCGGCGGCGACGACGAGAACGCCGAGGATGATCGCAAGCGCCAGCATGATCAGCCCGAGCACCGCCAGCGGGCCGAAGCGCCCGTCCTTGAATCCCGCGAACAGATGACCGATTTCGAGCGGCTCGCCGCGCGCGAGCGCGTGGCACCCGAGCATCATTCCGCCCGCGAACACCGGCGTGAGGATCGTATGCGCAAGGCTGCCGATCACCGGAATAAGGACCAGCACTATCGATATGCACACGTAGATCACCAGGATCAGGATCCAGATCAGCGGCGCGGCGAGGAAGATGCGCCACGCTTCGCTCCAGAACGAGGCGCCCTGGCCCGCGGGCAGGCGGCGCGGCTCGCGCGCGGGACGTACGGGCGGCGTGGCCGCCGTGCTGGGCAAGGTTTCCATGCGACAAGCTCCCCGAATGGCCAACGTGGCGGCGCCGATTGTCCCGCAGGTTGCGCCCGCAGGCGAGTGCCCGGTAAGGTTCGGGGGATTGCAAACGGTTGCGGACGCTACCATCTGCCTCCTGTCCGGCCCCGACCGATCGTCGCGGCCGCCTCTGCGGAGTCACAAACCATGTCCGAGCCCATCCTGCGCGAGCCCGCCGGCATCGTCCGCGCGCGGCGCACCGTCGAAGGCGGCGGCTTCGTCGTCCGCCGCCCGTTCCCCACGCCCGAAATGGCGCAATTCGACCCGTTCCTCCTGCTGGACGAGATGGGGCCGGTGGACTATGCGCCCGGCAAGGCGGTCGGCGCCCCTGACCATCCGCATCGCGGCTTTGAGACCGTCACGTATCTGCTCGACGGCGAGTTCGAGCACGAGGATTCGGCCGGCAACCGCGGCAAGCTCACGCCCGGCGACATCCAGTGGATGACCGCAGGGCGCGGCGTCGTGCATTCCGAGATGCCGAGCAAGCGCGTGCGCGATGAAGGCGGGCGCGTGCATGGCTTCCAGATCTGGGTGAACCTGCCGCGCGCGCGACAAGATGACCACGCCCCGCTACCAGGACGTCCTCGCGGCGAAGCTGCCGGTGGCAATGTCCGCCGACGGCAAGGCGACGGTGAAGGTGATCGCCGGTTCGGCGCTCGGTGTCGATGCAGCGGTCGAGACACGCACGCCGATCCAGTACCTCGACGTCACGCTTGCACCGGGCGGGCGCGTCGTACTGCCCGCGCCAGCGTCGTACAACGCGGCCGTCTACGTGTTCGACGGCGCGGCGCGCGTCGGCTCGCATCACGACGTGGAGAGCGGCGGGTTCGTTATCCTCGGCGATGGCGACGCGGTCGAAGTGTCGAACGCTGCGGACGCGAAGGCGCCTGCGCGGCTGCTCGTGCTGGGCGGCGAGCCGCTCAACGAACCGGTGGCGCGCTACGGTCCGTTCGTGATGAACACCGAAGCCGAGATCCATCAGGCGATTCGCGATTTCCAGAGTGGTAATTTCGGCGAAATCCGCAGATAGATGACGACCCCCACGCTTACGCCGTTCGCTGCCCCCGTAGGGGGATCAAGCCTCCCTCGGGCGGCCCGGCGGTAGGCTGGGCCACGCACATGACGTGAACGAGATCTTCAATCAGCTGGAAGTGCACGGGAGCCTGTTGGTCGGGTTCAACGTGTTGTTGCAGCAGCTCGGCCTGCCGATCCCGGCGGTGCCGACGATGATGATCGCCGGTGCGCTCACGGCGATGAACCGCATCAACGGCGTGGCGACGTTCGCGCTGTCGGTCTCCGCTGCGCTGTTCGCCGACCTCCTGTGGTTCTGGGCGGGGCGTCGCTACGGCTATCCGGTGCTGCGCTTCCTGTGCAAGGTCTCGCTGTCGCCGGATACCTGCGTGCGCCAGACCGAAGGCATCTTCCAGCGGTGGGGCTTCTTCTCGGTCGTCGTGGCGAAGTTCGTTCCGGGCTTCTCGACGGTGGGACCGCCGATCGCCGGCGCACTCAAGATGCCCGTGGGCGCGTTCATCGTTGCATCGCTCGCCAGCGCGGCGCTGTGGGTGGGCGCGGCAATGGGCGTCGGGCTCGTCTTTTCGCGCGAGATCGAAGTCGCGCTGACGTGGATGACCAACAACGCGCCGCTGGCGGCGACTGCGGTGGGCGTCGTCTTCGCCCTGTATCTCGGGTACAAGGCCTGGCAGCGCTGGCGGCTGTCGCGCTATGTCGATTCGGCGCTGATCTCGATCGACGAACTGCGCGAACGTCTGTCGCAGGATCCGCGGCCGTTTCTCATCGACATCGGTTCCAACCTCTCGCACCAGTCGCGCCCGCACATTCCCGGCGCGGCGCTGCTCGACCTCGACCAGGTCGCCAACGCGAGTGATTTTCCGGTCGACCGCGAGATCATCGTCTACTGCAATTGCCCGAACGAGGCGTCGGCGAAGCGTGCCGCGCAGATCCTGCTGAAGAAGGGATTGAAGCGCGTGCGGCCGCTCGCCGGCGGGCTCGACGCGTGGGTCGCTGCGGGCCACGACGTCGAGCACGGCATTCCGATCAAGATCGGCAAGGCTGCGCGCGCCGCGGGGGATTAGCCGACGCGCGCGGTGATATCGCGCGCGCACGGCGGCCGTCGTCGCTAGGTGCTCGGCGCGCGACGCGCGTTGACGGCGCCGCGAATGCGCGCCGACAGCGCGACCGGCGCGTTGCGGCGCACGAACCAGCGCAGCTTCGACGTGTCGCCGACGGCATCGAAGCCGAGCGTGTCGAGCAGATGCGTCACCGTCGCGACGTACCGTGAGCCGCGCTGGACGCGCACCACATAGGTCTTCTGTCCCGGCGGCGTCGACATCAGCGACGCCAGCAGTGCGCGGCCCTGACCGCCGCCGCGTTGCGTGAATTCGAGCCCGGCGAGCCACAGCTCATAGCCGCCTTCCAGCGCTCGGAACAGGCCGAAACCTACCGGCGGCATGCCACCGTGCCGATCGTCCGGCCAGAACACATAGCCCGGCACGGCGACTGTCTCGATCCGGCCCGACCGGGGATCCTGCTCGACGAAGTAACCGGTGACGAGCGCGCGCTTCAGCTTTTCGAAGAACTCGGCGGCGTCGTCCGATTCGGCCGCGAGCTCGCGGTCGAAGCTCCCCTCCGCAGCACCTTCGCGAATCAGCGCCCGAAGCAGCGCCAGATGTCCGACATGGGCGGGTTGCAGCATGTCCGTTTGGGCGGGATGACGACCAGCCCAGACGATAGCTCATGCAAGCGTCATAGGAATTCCCGAACCTACGAGCGGCACAGAAATGTCCTTCGATGGTTGTCACGGCGCGACAATCCCGCAGAATCGGTGAGTCGCCGATAGGGTCCAGGCACCCGACGCCGCAGAAATTCGCGTTCGGCCGCGCTTTTCCGGTAACGTTTGCTTGCAATATTCGCCGGTGCGCCGAACGGAACTCCCTGATGCGGCAGAACAAAATAGCATCGTTCGCGTTCTGACCCGAGAGCACGCCCGATAACAACTCACCGGCCGGCCGCGCCGGCCGCGCGGACCGCCTACAAACGCCCGGAATTTCCCCGCCAATGACCCCCGCAAACGAGAACCCCGCCGCACCGCGGCGCCGCAGCCGCGCCGGTACGTGGATCGTTGCCACAGTGATCGTCGCCGCTGCGGCGGCGGGCGGATGGTATTGGCTGAAGGAAGCCGGCACCGGCGAGACGGCGCGCGCAGCGGCGCCGGGAAACGCGTCCGGCGGCGGCGGTGGCTCTCGCAAGGGCGGGCCCGACGCCGCCAACCGCGGCCCGCTGCCGGTGGCCACCGCCGCGGTACGTGCGGCCGATTTCAACGTCTACCTGAACGCGCTCGGCACCGTGACGCCGCGCAACACGGTCGACGGTGCAGTCCGCGCGTCGACGGCCAGCTGATGCGCGTCGCTGTTCAAGGAAGGCCAGATGGTCAAGGCCGGCGACCTCCTCGCCGAGATCGATCCGCGTCCGTTCGAAGTGCAGCTCACGCAGGCCAACGGCCAGCTCGCGCGCGACCAGGCGCTGCTCGCAAACGCGCAGATCGACCTCGCAGCGCTACCACACGCTGCTCGCAGCAGGATTCGATCGCGAAGCAGCAGGTCGACACGCAGGAGGCGCTGGTGCGCCAGTACCAGGGCGACGATCGAGGCCGACCAGGGCGCGCTCGACAACGCGAAGCTGCAGCTCACGTACACGCGCGTCACGCGCGCCGATCGTCGGGCCGCGTCGGGCTTGCGCCAGGTCGACGCCGGCAACATCGTGCGCGCAGCCGACACGAACGGCATCGTCGTCATCACGCAGCTCGCAGCCGATCGACGTCGTCTTCCCGATCCCCGAGGACAAGCTGCCGCGCGTGATGCAAGCGCACTGCAGGGCGGCGAACGCATGCCGCGTCGACGCCTTCGACCGCGACGGCAAGGACGAAGCTCGCGAGCGGCAAGCTGCTGACCGTCGACAACCAGATCGACACCGACCACCGGCACGGTCAAGCTGAAGGCGGAATTCGCCAACGCCGACGCCGCGCTCTTCCCGAACCAGTTCGTCAACGTGCGGATGCTCGTCGACACGCTGAACGGACGCGACGCTCGTGCCCGACGGCCGCGATCCAGCGCGGCATCGCCGGGCACGTTCGTCTACGTCGTCAAGGACGACAACGACCGTCAGCGTGACGCCGGTGAAGCTCGGCCCGCCGCAAGGCGAGATCGACGGTCGTCGAAAGCGGCGTGTCGCCCGGCGAGCTGGTCGTCGTCGACGGCGCCGACAAGCTGCGCGAAGGCGCGCAAGGTCGAGCTCGATCGACGCGCGACGCGCAGGCGCCGGCGACGCCACGCGCAGGCAAGGGCGACGGCTCGCGGCGCAAGGCGCGGCGAGCGGCAAGGCGCGGCGAAGGCAAGACCGGCGACGCCAAGACGCGGCAACGGTGCCCCGAAGGACGCAAGCTGCGAATTGCCCTGCGTCGCGATAGAACCGAGAGACCGCGCATGAATCCGTCGCGCCTGTTCATCCTGCGGCCGGTCGCGACCTCGCTGCTGATGGTCGCGATCCTGCTCGCGGGCATCGTCGCGTATCGCGTGCTGCCGCTGTCCGCGCTGCCGGAGGTCGACTACCCGACGATCCAGGTCGTCACGCTGTATCCCGGGCGCGAGCCCCGACGTGATGACGTCGTCGGTCACCGCGCCGCTCGAGCGGCAGTTCGGGCAGATGCCGGGCCTGAACCAGATGTCGTCGACGAGCTCCGGCGGCGCGTCGGTCATCACGCTGCAGTTCAGCCTCGAGCTGTCGCTCGACGTCGCCGAGCAGGAAGTGCAGGCGGCGATCAACGCGGCGGCGAACTTCCTGCCGACCGACCTGCCGCAGCCGCCGATCTACAACAAGGTCAATCCGGCGGACACGCCGATCCTGACGCTCGCGCTGACGTCGCAGACGATGCCGCTGCCGAAGCTGCAGGACCTCGCCGACACGCGCCTCGCGCAGAAGATCTCGCAGCTGCCCGGCGTCGGGCTCGTCAGCATCAGCGGCGGGCAGCGGCCGGCGGTGCGCATCCAGGCCAATCCGAAGGCGCTCGCCGCGTACGGCCTCGTCGCTCGACGACCTGCGCACGGCGATCGCCAACGCCAACGTCAACCAGGCGAAGGGCAGCTTCGACGGCCCGACGCGCGCGTCGACGATCGACGCCAACGACCAGCTGCAAGTCGGCCGACGAGTACAAGCGCGCTGATCATCGCCTACCGGAACGGCGCGCCGGTGCGCGCTGCCGGACGTCGCCGACGTCGTCGACGGCGCCGAGAACACGCGCCTCGCCGCGTGGGCGAACGACGACGCCGGCGATCATCGTCAACATCCAGCGCCAGCCGGGCGCCAACGTGATCGAGGTGGTCGACCGCATCAAGCAGCTGCTGCCGCAGCTGCAGGCGTCGCTGCCCGGCGGCGGTCGACGTCGACGCTGCTCACCGACCGCACGACGACGATCCGCGCGTCGGTGCGCGACGTGCAGTTCGAGCTCGCTGCTCGCGGTCGCGCTGGTGGTGATGGTGATCTTCCTGTTCCTGCGCAACGTCGCCGGCGACGATCATCCCGAGCGTCGCGGTGCCGCTGTCGCTGGTCGGCACGTTCGGCGTGATGTACCTCGCCGGCTTCTCGATCAACAACCTGACGCTGATGGCGCTGACCATCGCCACCGGCTTCGTCGTCGACGACGCGATCGTGATGATCGAGAACATCGCGCGCTACATCGAGGAGGGCGACACGCCGCTCGAGGCGGCGCTCGAAGGGCACGCGAGCAGATCGGCTTCACGATCATCTCGCTGACGTTCTCGCTGATCGCCGTGCTGATCCCGCTGCTGTTCATGGGCGACGTCGTCGGGCCGGCTGTTCCGCGAGTTCGCGATCACGCTCGCGGTGGCGATCCTGATCTCGGCGGTCGTGTCGCTGACGCTGACGCCGATGATGTGCGCGAAGCTCCTGCGCCACACGCCGCGAGGAGAAGCAGAGCCGCTTCTACCGCTGGAGCGGCGAGCTGTTCGACCGCGTGATCGCGCGCTACGGCGCAGATGCTCGACTGGGTGCTCGACCGCCAGGCGCGCGACGCTGATCGTCGCGATCGCTCACGCTGGTCGCTGACCGTCGTGCTCTACATCGTCGATCCCGAAGGGCTTCTTCCCGGTGCAGGACACCGGCGCGATCCAGGGCATCTCCGAAGCGCCGCAGACGATCTCGTTCGCGGCGATGGCCGAGCGCCAGCAGGCGCTGGCGCGAAGTCGTCCTGCAGGACCCGGCGGTCGCGAGCCTGTCGTCGTTCATCGGCGTCGACGGCACCAACACCACGCTCAACAGCGGCCGCATGCTGATCAACCTGAAGCCGCTGCGCGCAGCGCGACGCGCAGCGCCACCGAGGTCATCCGCCGGCTGCAGCCGAAGCTCGCGCGACGTCGAGGGCATCACGCTCTACATGCAGCCGGTGCAGGACCTGACCATCGAGGACCGCGTCAGCCGCACGCAGTACCAGTTCACGCGTCGAGAATCGCGGACGCCGACGAGCTCGCCGAGTGGGTGCCGAAGCTCGTCGAGCGGCTGCGCAGGATCGCCGCAGCTCGCCGACGTCGCGAGCGACCTGCAGGACAGCGGCCTGCAGGCGTACGTCGAGATCGACCGCGCGACGGCGAGCCGCCTCGGCATCACGCCGGCGGCGATCGACAACGCGCTCTACAACGCGTTCGGCCAGCGGCTGGTCTCGACGATCTTCACGCAGACGAACCAGTACCGCGTCGTGCTCGAAGTGAAGCCCGAGTTCCAGCGCGGGCCCGGCGGCGCTCGACGAACCTCTACGTCACGTCGACCGTGCCGGGCCAGCCGGCGCAGCAGGTGCCGCTGTCGACCGATCGCGCGCGTCGTCGGAGCGCGCCGCGCCGCTCGCGATCAACCACATCGGCCAGTTTCCGGCGGCGACGATCTCGTTCAACCTCGCGCCCGGCGCGTCGCTCGGCGACGCGGTGAAGGCGATCGAAGCGGCGCGCGCCGAGCTCGGCGCTCCCGGCGAGCGTGCACGATCAACTTCCAGGGCGCGGCGCTCGCGTTCCGCGCGTCGCTCGCCAACAAGCTGTGGCTGATCCTCGCCGCGATCGTCACGATGTACATCGTGCTGGGCGTGCTCTACGAGAGCTACATCCACCCGATCACGATCCTGTCGACGCTGCCCTCGGCCGGCGTCGGCGCGCTGCTCGCGCTGATGCTCTCCGGCAACGACCTCGGCGATCATCGCGATCATCGGCATCATCCTGCTGATCGGCATCGTGAAGAAGAACGCGATCATGATGATCGACTTCGCGCTCGACGCCGAGCGCAACGAAGGCATGGCGCCGCGCGAGGCGATCTTCCAGGCGTGCCTGCTGCGCTTCCGGCCGATCCTGATGACGACGATGGCGGCGCTGCTCGGCGCGCTGCCGCTGATGCTCGGCTGGCGGCGTGGGCTCCGAGCTGCGCCATCCGCTCGGCATCACGATGGTCGGCGGGCTGATCGTCAGCCAGGTGCTGACGCTGTTCACCACGCCGGTGATCTACCTCGCGTTCGACCGGCTCGCGCGCCGCGTGCGACGCGGCGTCGAGCGGCCGCGGCGCGGCAGCGCGACCGCAGCGCGCGACGGCGACGCCGAGGTCAGCGCGATGAACATCTCGGCGCCCTTCATCGACCGCCCGGTCGCGACCACGCTGCTGACGCTCGGCGTCGCGCTCGCCGGCGCGCTCGCGTTCCGGCTGCTGCCGGTGTCGCCGCTGCCGCAGGTCGACTTCCCGACGATCTCGGTGCAGGCGTCGCTGCCCGGCGCGAGCCCCGAGACGATGGCGGCGACGGTCGCGACGCCGCTCGAGCGCGCGCTCGGCCGCATCGCCGGCGTCACCGAGATGACGTCGTCGAGCTCGCTCGGCTCGACGCGCGTCACGCTGCAGTTCGACCTCGACCGCGACATCGACGGCGCCGCGCGCGACGTGCAGGCGGCGATCAACGCCGCGCGCAGCTCGCTGCCGACCGGCCTGCCGAGCAATCCGACGTACCGCAAGGTGAATCCGGCCGACGCGCCGATCATGATCCTCGCGCTCACGTCGGACACGATGACGCAGGGGCAGATGTACGACGCGGCGTCGACGATCCTCGCGCAGAAGCTCTCGCAGGTCGACGGCGTCGGCCAGGTCAGCGTCGGCGGCAGCTCGCTGCCGGCGGTGCGCGTCGAGCTCAATCCGCACGGCGCTCAACAAGTACGGCATCGGCTTCGAGGACGTGCGCACCGCGCATCGCGGCCGCCAACGCCAACCGGCCCGAAGGGCATCGGTCGAGGACGGCGACCGGCACTGGCAGATCGACGCCAACGACCAGGCGAAGACGGCCGCCGAGTACCTGCCGCTGATCGTCGCCTACCGCAACGGCGCCGCCGGTGCGGCTGTCCGACGTCGGCGAAGTCGTCGACTCGGTGCAGGACCTGCGCAACGCCGGCATCGGCCAACGGCAAGCCCTCGGTGCTGCGTCATCATCAACCGGCAGCCCGAACGCCAACATCATCGAGACCGTCGACCGCGTGACGCGCGCTGCTGCCGCAGCTGCGCGCGTCGATTCCCGCGCGCGATCGACCTCGACGGTCGTGATGGAGCGCACGACGACGATCCGCGCGTCGCTGCGCGACGTCGAGCGCACGCTGGTGATCGTCGGTCGGCGCTCGTGATCCTGGTCGTGTTCCTGTTCCTGCGCAACTGCGCGCGCGACGCTGATCCCGAGCGTCGCGGTGCCGGTGTCGCTGATCGGCACGTTCGGCGTCATGTACCTCTGCCGGCTTCTGCCTCAACAACCTGTCGCTGATGGCGCTGACCGATCGCGACCGGCTTCGTCGTCGACGACGCGATCGTCGTGCTCGAGAACATCGTCGCGCCACATCGAGGAGGGCATGACGCCGTTCGCAGGCGGCGCTGCAGGGCGCGCGCGAAGTCGGCTTCACCGTGCTGTCGATGAGCCTCTCGCTGATCGCCGTGTTCATCCCGATCCTGCTGATGGGCGGCATCGTCGGGCGGCTGTTCCGCGAGTTCGCGGTCACGCTGTCGGTGGCGATCCTCGTCTCGCTGGTCGTGTCGCTGACGACGACGCCGATGATGTGCGCGCGGCTGCTGCGCCCGCCGCCGAGCGCGAGCCGCGGCCGCTTCGCACCGCGGCGTCGAGCGCGCGTTCGACGCGATCGCTGCGCGGCTACGAGCGCAGCGCTCGCCTGGGCGCTGCGCCACGGCCCGCTCGTGATGCTCGTGCTGCTCGCGACCGATCGTGCCTCAACGTCTACCTGTACGTCGATCATCCCGAAGGGCTTCTTCCCGCAGCAGGACACCGGCCGCGCTGATCGGCTTCATCCAGGCCGACCAGAGCATCTCGTTCCAGGCGATGCGGCAGAAGCTCGCCGACTTCATCGAGATCGTGCGCGCCGATCCGGCGGTCGAGAACGTCGTCGGCTTCACCGGCGGCGCGCAGCGCAACTCGGGCTCGATGTTCGTCGCGCTGAAGCCGCTGCGCGGAGCGCGAGCAGACGCGCCGACCAGGTGATCGCGCGGCTGCGCGGCAAGCTCGCGCACGAGCCGGGCGCGAACCTGTTCCTGCATGCCGGTGCAGGACATCCGCATCGGCGGCCGGCAGGCGAACGCGCAGTACCAGTACACGCTGCAGGCCGACGATCTCGACGAGCTGCGCGCCTGGGAGCCGCGGATCCGCGCGGCGCTGTCGCGACCTGCCGGAGCTCGTCGACGTCAACACCGACCAGCAGGACAAGGGCCTGCAGACCTCGCTCGTCATCGACCGCGACGCGGCGGCGCGGCTCGGCGTCACGCCGCGCATGATCGACACCACGCTCAACGACGCGTTCGGCCAGCGGCAGGTGTCGACGATCTACAACCCGCTCAACCAGTACCACGTCGTGATGGAAGCCGCGCCGGAGTACTGGCAGATCGCCCGGACGCGCTGAACGACGTCTACGTGCAGCACGCGCGGACGGCGCGCAGGTCCCGCTGTCGGCGTTCGCCACTACGGCCGACGAACACGCCGCTCGTCGGTCAACCACCAGGGCCAGTTCGCCGCGTCGACGATCTCGTTCAACCTGCCGGCCGGCGTGTCGCTGTCGCGAGGCGACGCGAGCGATCGACGACGCGATGCTCGCGCGCATCGGCGTGCCGACGACGATGCACGGCAGTTCCAGGGCACGGCGCGCGCGTTCCAGGCAGTCGCTGGCGAGCCAGCCGTGCTGATCCTCGCGGCGCTCGCTCACGGTCTACATCGTGCTCGGCATGCTCTACGAGAGCTTCGTGCATCCGCTCACGATCCTGTCGACGCTGCCGTCGGCCGGCGTCGGCGCGCTGCTCGCGCTGCTGCTGTTCAAGACCGAGTTCAGCATCATCGCGCTGATCGGCGTGATCCTGCTGATCGGCATCGTCAAGAAGAACGCGATCATGATGATCGACTTCGCGCTCGACGCGCGAGCGCGCGCGAGCGGCTTGCCGCCGCGCGACGCGATCTTCGAGGCGTGCCTGCTGCGCTTCCGGCCGATCATGATGACGACGATGGCCGCGATGCTCGGCGCGCTGCCGCTCGCGCTCGGCGCGGGCGACGGCGCGGAGCTGCGCCGGCCGCTCGGCATCGCGATCGTCGGCGGCCTGCTCGTCAGCCAGCTGCTGACGCTCTACACGACGCCGGTCGTCTACCTCTACCTCGACCGCTTCCGCCTGTGGTGCCTCGCACGCTTCTCGCGGCAGCGGCCGTCAGCGACGCGCGCGCTCGCGACGGAGTCACGCCCGATGACGATCTCGCGCCCGCGCTTGTTCTCGCTCGCGCTGTGCACTTTCGCGCTCGCCGCGTGCACCGTCGGCCCCGACTACGTGCGCCCCGCGGCCCCGGCGCCCGTCGCGTACAAGGAGCTGCCGGCTGGAAAGCCCGCGCAGCCGGCCGACACCGCGCCGCGCGGCGACTGGTGGGAGGTCTACGACGATCCGGAGCTCAACGCGCTCAAGGAGCAGGTCGATCGCCGCGAACCAGACGCTCGCGCTGGCCGAGGCGCGCGTACCGGCAGGCCCGCGCCGCCGTGCGCGTCGCGCGCGCCGAGCTCTTCCCCGGTCGTGGGACGTCGAACGCGGGCGGCACCCGCGCGACGCGCGGCCAACTCGCGCGGCGGCGGCACCGGCGAGCGCGTTCAACGGCAGCGGCGGACGTCGACCTGGGAAGTCGATCTGTGGGGCGGCATCCGGCGCAGCGTCGAGGCGAGCGAATCCGGCGCGCAGGCGAGCGGCGGCCGACCTCGCGAACGCGCAGCTGTCGCTGCAGGCGGAGCTCGCGCAGAACTACTTCCTGCTGCGCGTCGCCGGACGCGCAGATCAAGCGCTGCTCCAGGACACGGTCGACGCGTACGAGCGCTCGCTGCAGCTCACGCAGAACCACTACGCCGCCGGCGTCGTCGCGCGCGCCGACGTCGTGCAGGCCGAGACGCAGCTGCAGACCGACGCAGGCGCAGCCTGATCGACGTCGCCAACACGCGCGCGCAGCTCGAGCACGCGATCGCCGTGCTGGTCGGCAAGCCGCCGGCCGACTTCTCGCTCGCCGAGCGGACCGACGTGCCGCCGGTGCCCGACGTCCCGCTCGGCGTGCCGTCCGAGCTGCTCGAGCGCCGGCCCGACATCGCCGCCGCCGAGCGCCGCGTGGCCGCGGCGCAACGCGCAGATCGGCGTCGCGCAGGCGGCGTTCTATCCCGTCGCTCACGCTGTCGGCGGCTGGCGGCTTCATCGAGCTCGAGCGTCGGCAACCTGGTCTCGCTGCCGAGCCGCTTCTGGTCGCTCGGCGCGTCGCTCGCGCAGAACGATCTTCGACGGCGGCCTGCGCGCGGCGCAGCACGACGCAGGCGGTCGCCGTCTACGACGCAGCCGGTCGCGCAACTATCGCCAGACGGTGCTCGACGCGTTCCAGGAAGTCGAGGACAACCTCGCCGCGCTGCGCATCCTCGAAGCAGGAGGCCGCCGTGCAGGCCGCGGCGCTGCGCTCGGCACGCGAGTCGGTCGCGCTGACGACCAACCAGTACAAGGCGGGGCTCGTTGCCTTCCTGAACGTCGTCACCGTTCAGGCGGTGGCGCTGCAGGCCGAGCGGAACAGCGTCGAGCTCTCCGGCCGCCGCTTCTCCGCGACGATCGCGCTGGTGAAGGCGCTGGGCGGCGGATTCGACGCGACGTCGCTTGCCGCGGTCGCCGGCCCCTGACGCGATTTCGCGTCAAGGTCGGACGCACGCGTCAGTGAACGGTGCGCTGGAGGACCGGTGCCTCCACGATCCTGTGGCGCAGCGTTTCCGGCGCGTCGCCGCGCAGGTACCAGCGCGTCGTGTCGGTTTCGCGGGCCGGCACGAACGCGTGCTCGGCGAGCAGCCGCTCCATGGCGGCGCCGCTGCCGCTTCGCTGCTGGACGCGCACGATCCACGCGAGACGACCGGCGGGCGTCGCGAGCAGCGCTGCCAGCATCGCCCGGCCGTGGCCGTTGCGGCGCCGCGTCGACGATACGCCGGTCAGCCAGAGCTCGTAGCCATAGTCCCCGAACGCGCGAAACAACCCGAACCCGACCGGCTGCGACAGGTCGTCGCGATCTTCCGGCCAGTAGACGTAACCCGGCACTGCGCGGCGCGACAGCGCGCCGCGCGCGTCCTCGACCACGAAATAGCCGGTCACCAGCGCCTGTCGCAGCGCGGCGAAGAACTGCTGGGTCTCCGCCGAGTCGGTGGCGAGCTCCCGGTCGAAGCCGCCTTCGGCGGCGCCTTCGCGGATCAGGGCGCGCAGCGTGGCGAGGTGTCCTGCATGGGCGGGCGCGATCATGGCGGCGGTCCGTTCCGGAGTAATGACAATGGCATGAAACGCCTAGTGTAGGCGAGGCGAAGCGAACTGTGAATACGACCAGGTTTGTAGCCCGCGCGTGCCGGTCCGCTGGACCGCACTGCGAAAATTAGCCGCCGCAGGACTTGAATTAGCGGTCTTCGCCCGCTACTATTAGCACTCGCAAGCATTGAGTGCTAACAGCCGCCCAAGGCTGTCGGCTCGCTGGGTCAGCGCTGCGGAGAGCAGCGCATAAATCGCTGTATTTTCAGGATTTCCACTAGGAGTGACCAAAAATGAAGCTGCGTCCCCTGCATGATCGAATCATCGTCAAGCGCCTGGAAGAGGAGCGCAAATCGGCTGGCGGCATCGTCATTCCCGACACGGCCGCGGAAAAGCCGTCGATGGGCGAGGTAGTCGCCGCCGGGCCCGGAAAGACCGACGACAACGGCAAGCTCGTCGCATCCGGCGTCAAGGTCGGCGACAAGATCCTCTTCGGCAAGTACTCCGGCCAGGAATTCAAGCTCGAAGGCCAGGACCTGCTGCACATGCGCGAAGACGACGTCATCGGCATCGTCGCCTGATCGACCCACGAACAACGTAACTGGAGAATCAACCATGGCAGCTAAAGACGTCCGCTTCGGCGATGGCGTGAGAAACAAGATGATGGTCGGCGTGAATGTCCTGGCCAACGCGGTCAAGGTCACGCTCGGCCCCAAGGGTCGCAATGTCGTCCTCGAGCGCAGCTTCGGCGCGCCGACGATCACCAAGGATGGTGTGTCCGTCGCCAAGGAAATCGAGCTCAAGGACAAGTTCGAGAACATGGGCGCGCAGATGGTGAAGGAAGTTGCGTCCAAGACCTCCGACGTGGCCGGTGACGGCACGACGACGGCGACCGTGCTGGCGCAGGCGATCTGCAACGAAGGCTTCAAGTACGTCGCCGCCGGCATGAACCCGATGGATCTGAAGCGCGGCATCGACAAGGCGGTGATCGCCGTCGTCGAAGAGCTGAAGAAGATCAGCAAGCCCTGCACGACCAGCAAGGAAATCGCGCAGGTCGGCGCCATCTCGGCGAACGCCGACGATTCGATCGGCAAGACGATCGCCGAAGCGATGGACAAGGTCGGCAAGGAAGGCGTGATCACCGTCGAAGACGGCAAGGGACTCGAGAACGAGCTCGAACTCGTCGAAGGCATGCAGTTCGACCGCGGCTACATCTCGCCGTACTTCATCAACAACCCGGAAAAGCAGGTCGCGATCCTCGACGACCCGTACATCCTGCTGCACGACAAGAAGATCTCGAACATCCGCGATCTCCTGCCGGTGCTCGAGCAGGTCGCGAAGGCCGGCAAGCAGCTCCTGATCATCGCCGAAGACGTCGACGGCGAAGCGCTCGCGACGCTGGTCGTCAACAACATCCGTGGCATCCTGAAGACCACCGCCGTCAAGGCGCCGGGCTTCGGCGACCGCCGCAAGGCCATGCTCGAAGACATCGCCATCCTGACCGGCGGCACGGTGATCGCCGAAGAGCTGGGACTGAAGCTCGAGAACGCGACGCTGAAGGACCTCGGCCGCGCGAAGCGCGTCGAAGTGGGCAAGGAAGACACGACGCTCATCGACGGCGCCGGCGAGAAGGCGTCTATCGAAGCGCGCGTCAAGAACATCCGCAAGCAGGTCGAGGATGCAACGTCCGACTACGACAAGGAAAAGCTCCAGGAGCGCGTGGCCAAGCTGGCCGGCGGCGTGGCGCTGATCAAGGTCGGGGCCGCGACGGAAGTCGAGATGAAGGAAAAGAAGGCGCGCGTCGAGGATGCGCTGCACGCCACGCGTGCGGCCGTCGAGGAAGGCATCGTTGCCGGCGGTGGCGTCGCTTACCTCCGTGCCCGCGCCAACCTCAGCAAGACGCTGAAGGGCGACAACTCGGACCAGGACGCCGGCATCAAGATCGTGCTGCGCGCCCTCGAAGAGCCGCTGCGCCAGATCGTCGCCAACGCCGGTGACGAGCCGTCGGTGGTCGTCAACAAGATCGCCGAGGGCAAGGGCAACTACGGCTTCAACGCCCAGACCAGTCAGTACGGCGACCTGGTCGAGATGGGTGTCGTCGATCCGACGAAGGTGACGCGCTTTGCGCTGCAGAACGCAGCGTCGGTCGCCTCGCTGCTGCTCACGACCGAAGCGATGATCGCCGAGTCGCCGAAGGACGAGAAGGGCGGAATGGGCGGTGGCGGCGGTGGCGGCATGGGTGGCATGGGCGGCATGGGCGACATGGACATGTAACGCCCGCGTTCCCGCGCAAGCGGGGACACCGAGCCGCCGTCCTGCGCCAAGCAGGAACCGTCGTGCAAATAACGCGAAGGCCCGGTCGTCCGGGCCTTCGCGTTTCTGCTTCGCGCTCGCAACCTACGTGTTCGAGCAGTACGGGCCATTGCCTCGTAGACTACATGCGTATCATTCCTGCACACATCCGCCGCAGCCGGCGCATCTCGCATCAACCGCTTGCGGTGTACAGGTCGAAATGCATTAAACTAATGAAGATTGCGCGGTAACCCCTCAAATTACAAAGTGATTGTCTTGCAGCGCGATAACGCTGACTAAGGCTTCGATGGCGCAGGCACCACGATGCAGATGACCTCGGGCGTGTTGTTCGGCCTTGCCATCGCTGTTCTGGCGGTGGTGATCGGCATCGGCCTCATGCGCCGCAACCGCGCTTCCGGCGGTGGCCTCGCGATGGGCGGCGACTCGCCGATCTCCGTCGCGCAATGGACCGAGGGCGAGACGACGCGGCTTCTGTCCTCCGCGGAAGTGCCGGGCCTTTATCTGCTCCGGTCGCGCTTTCTGTCGAAGTCGGAAACGATGGTGTTCCTGCTGCTGCGCGCAGCGTTTCCGCGCCACGAGATCTTCGCGCGCATCCGCCTCGCGGACGTGCTGCAGGTGAAGATCGGACCGCAGGGAATGGAGCGGCTCCGCGCGTTCCGCAAGATCGCGAACCAGCACGTCGGCTTCGTGATCTGCGACCGCGACATGACGATCGTCGCGATCGTCGATTCGCGCGAGCCCGACCAGCTCGTGAACCCGCGCGACCAGAAGCTCGAAGTCATCAAGCAGCGCTGCCTGCAGGCCGCGCAGGTCAAGTACCTCTGCGTCTATCCCCCACAGCTTCCGCGGTATCGGGAACTGCGCGAGCAGATTCTCGGGCCGGCTGCTGACTTCGAATAGCGCTGTGGGCCGGCTCGAGCCGGCCGCGCCGCCGCGTCAGGCTGGAGCCTGACCTACCGGGAATTCATCCTGACCTGCGACGCTACTTCGCGAAGTTGAGGTAGGCGTAGAGCAGGATCATCGCGCCGAGGATCGACATGATCCAGCCCGCCGGATGGAACTTGCCTTCGGCCGAGCGGAAGACCAGGCCGCTGATGACGCCGCCGACGAGCGAGCCACCGATGCCCAGCAACGTGGTCATCCAGAAGCCCAATCCTACGGCGCCGGGATAGAAAAAGCGCGCCAGCAGGCCGACGATGAAGCCCGACGACGATCATCCAGACGATGCTCATGATGCCCATGCGCTTGCCTCCCCGAATGTGCGGAACGTTGTCGCCGCCGCGCGATTCTAACAGGGCGTCTGCCGCCGGAGCGTAAGGCGACGGGCTGCTCCGCGACTACTCCGGCAATGCCATCAACCCTGACTTTGCGCCATGCAGTCGCGGCCGCAGCGACGCTCGCCGCGCTCGGCTTGCTGTCGCCGGTGGTCATCGCGGCGCCGCCTGCCGCCTGCAAGGTAACGAGCGGGCTGCAAACGACGCCGCTCGTCGAGCTCTACACGTCCGAAGGCTGCGACAGCTGCCCACCGGCGGATCGCTGGCTGTCGGCGCAATTCCCGAAGGCTGGCTTGCCTGCGACACCGATCGCGCTCGCCTTCCACGTCGATTACTGGGATCGCCTGGGCTGGGTCGATCGGTTTGCGTCGCGGCAGTGGACCGAGCGGCAGTACGACGCCGTGCGCGCTCACAAGGACGCGTTCGCGTATACGCCGCAGTTCATGCTGCAAGGACACGATTTTGCCGCGTGGCGCCGCGGGAGCGTACAGGCGGCGCTCGACGCCGCCGCGCGCCGCCCGGCGCGGGCTGACCTGGAGCTGTCGGCGACGCAGGACGGCCAGGCGGTACGCGCGAGCGTGACCAGTCGCGTCGCCGATCCCGGCCTTGCGAAGACCGCGTCGATCGTCATCGCCTATGCCGACAGCGGCCTGGTCTCGGACGTGAAGGCAGGCGAGAACCGCGGCGTGCGGCTCACCCACGACCACGTCGTCCGTGCGCTCGCGAAGGGGCGAGCAGGCACGCTCGACGCGAGCGCCACGTTTGCGCGCCCGGCGGAGGCGGGGAGCTCGCCGACGCTCGTCGCGTTCATCCAGGACAACGCGACGAACGACGTGCTGCAGGCAGTCGCATTGCCGCTCGCGGGCTGTACGCCGTAGCAGGGGGCCTGCGTCGTCCCGCCTTGAGTCGCGCCGACCGCACCAGTACCATCGCGGGCGGAGGAGTGACCTTGCGCATACTGCTCGCCGAGGACGATGCCGTGCTGGGCGACGCGATCTTCGTTCACCTGAAGCGCGGCGGCCACGCGGTGGATTGGGTGCGCGACGGCGCGGACGCTGACGCCGCGCTGCGGAGCAACGCCTTCGATCTCGTGGTGCTCGACCTGGGGCTGCCGCGCCAGTCCGGGCGCGAGATCCTGCGGCGCCTGCGCGAACGCGCGTCGGCAACGCCCGTTCTCATCGTCACCGCCGCCGACGACATCGCGGATCGGGTCGCCGGCCTCGACGCAGGCGCCGACGATTACCTGGTGAAGCCATTCGCGCTCGCCGAGCTCGAGGCGCGCGTGCGCGCGCTGATCCGCCGCAGCCAGGGACGCGACCGCAACGTGCTCGTGCACGGCGCGCTCACCTTCGACACGGTGGCGCGCTCGGCCAGCGTGGGCGGCGACGTGCTCGACCTGTCCGCGCGCGAGCTCGCGATCCTCGAGCTCCTCGTCGCGCGCGCGGGCCGCGTGATCGGCAAGGAGCAGTTCGTCGACCACCTGTGCGGCTTCGACGAGGACGTCACCGAAAACGCGATCGAAGTCTACGTTCATCGGCTGCGTCGCAAGCTCGACCCGGCCGGCATCCACGTGCAGACGGTGCGCGGGCTCGGCTACTTTCTCGCCAAGGCCTGAAGCGCGGGCACATGGTCACCCTGTTCAAATACCTGGTCTGGCTCGTCGTTTCGATGCTGGGGCTGATGCTCGCGACGATCACGATCAGCATGTTCCTCGTCGAAAGCGCGATCGACGCGCCTTACGACGAGAAGCTCTCCGATTTCGTCCGCGTGCTGGCGAACGAAGTCCGCGCGGACGGCGTCGACGTCGCCGTGCGCCCCGGCGCGCTCCAGATGCTGCGCACCGATCGCCGCGACCGCATCTACTACGCGCTGCGCGATCCCGACGAAGTCGTCGTCGCCGGCGAGCACGCGATGGACTCCGTCCCGGTGGTGCACACCACCGGAGCGCCGGTCCTGCACGACGGACAGGTGGGCGACGCGCCGGTGCGCGTGGCGACATTGCAGATCCCCGATCCGCGCGATCCGCAGCGCCGGCTGACGGTGCAGGTGGCGGAAACGATCAACAAGCGGGCCGCGATGACCGAGACGCTGCGCACGCAGGCGATCGCGCTGCCGCAGATGCTCGTGCTGGTCATCGCGATCCTGCTGATCATCTACGGGTACACCTATGTGCTGCGGCCAATGCGGGACCTGCGGACGCTGATCGACGCGCGCGGCAGCAACGACCTCTCGCCGCTCGATCCCGACGCCGCGCCGCAGGACCTGCGGCCGTTGATCCTCTCGATCAACGGCCTGATGGAGCGTCTCGCCGCGAGTGTGGCGGCGCAACGCCGATTCATCGCCGACGCGGCGCACCAGCTGCGCACACCGCTTGCGGGCATCCGGTCGCAGACCGAGCGTGCGTTGATCGAGCGCGACCCGACGGCCATGCGTGCCGCCCTCCTGCAGCTCGCCAAGGGCACCGATCACGCCACCGAGCTCGCCAACCGGCTGCTGTCGCTCGCGCGGGCCGGGACGCCGCTGACCGCGCCGCCGGTCGATGTCGACCTTGTCGCAGTCGTCCGCGACACCCTTGCGGAGTATCTGTCGCGCGCGCTGGCCCGCCGGCAGGAGATCGGCTTCGACGGCCCCGGTGCCGGCGCGCACTGCATCGTTCTGGGGGACGCACTGCTGCTGCGCGAAATGCTGTCCAACATCGTCGACAACGCGCTTCGCTATTCGCCGGACGGCGGCACGGTGACGGTCTCGATCGAGCAGGACTTCGGAACCGGTGCCTGCGCGCTGGCCGTGACGGATGCCGGGCCGGGCGTTCCTGTTGCCGAGCGCGAGCGGGTATTCGAGCCCTTCTATCGAGGGACGGATGCGATGGGGCCGGGCACCGGCCTCGGCCTGGCGATCGTCCGCACGATTGCGGCAGCGCACAATGCCGAGGTGAACCTGGGGTCGGCCGCCGGCGGACGAGGCCTGTGTGTCGTTGTGGCGTTTCCGCCTCCGGCGAACCCATCGCTGGCGCGTCAGGTTGATGTAAGCGTCGCAGCCTAGCCTTCGCGCACGGGCTCGAGCACAAGGCCCGGGCTATGGACATGCGCCGGCAGTTTCCCGGCCAGTCAACTCAGGAGGCTACCGATGGCAACTGCCGCACCGCGCGCCACGTCGCACAAAGAGGACTTTTCGCGCGAAGAGAAGAAAGTAATCTTCGCGTCGTCGCTCGGCACCGTATTCGAGTGGTACGACTTCTACCTTTACGCGACGCTGGCGCCCTTCTTCGCGGCCTTGTTTTTCCCGAAGGGCAACGACACCGCCGCGCTGCTGTCGGCGTTCGCGACGTACGCCGCAGGCTTCCTCGTGCGACCCTTCGGCGCGCTGCTGTTCGGCCGCATCGGCGATCTCGTGGGACGGAAATATACGTTCCTGGTGACGATCCTGTTCATGGGCTTCTCGACGTTCGCGGTCGGCCTCCTGCCGACGTATGCGTCGATCGGATGGGCGGCGCCGGTCCTGCTGGTTTTGCTGCGGCTGGTGCAGGGCTTGGCCCTCGGCGGCGAGTACGGTGGCGCCGCGACGTACGTGGCCGAGCATGCCGCGGAAGGCAAGCGCGGCTACGACACGGCATGGATCCAGACCACAGCGACGCTCGGGTTCTTCCTGTCGCTGGCGGTCATTGGCATCTGCCGCTTCGGTGGTGTCATGACGCCGGCACAATTTGCTGACTGGGGCTGGCGCATTCCGTTCCTGGTGTCGCTGATCCTGCTGATCTTTTCGGTCTACATCCGGCTCAAGCTGAACGAGTCGCCGGTGTTCCAGCGGATGAAGGCGGAAGGCAAGGGCTCGACAGCACCGCTGCGCGACAGCTTCCTCAAGTATCCGAACAACAAGTACGTGCTGCTCGCGCTGCTGGGCGCGACGGCGGGCCAGGGCGTGGTGTGGTACACGGGCCAGTT
Source organism: uncultured beta proteobacterium (assembly GCA_963851465.1). GTDB lineage: Bacteria > Pseudomonadota > Gammaproteobacteria > Burkholderiales > Casimicrobiaceae > VBCG01. The sequence goes on along the minus strand of CAWKPJ010000001.1, from coordinate 266,477 downwards.
CTACGCGCTGTTCTTCCTGACGATCACGCTCAAGGTCGATGGCCAGACCGCGTACACGCTGATCGCGATCGCGCTCCTGCTCGGCACGCCGTTCTTCATCTTCTTCGGCTGGCTGTCGGACAAGATCGGCCGCCTGAAGATCATCCTGGCGGGCTGCCTGATCGCGGCGCTTACGTACTTCCCGCTGTTCGGCGCGCTCACCCACTACGTGAATCCAGGGCTGGAGGCCTTCGCGACGGCGAACCCGATCACGGTGACGGCGAAGGACTGCAACTTCCACATCTTCGTCGGTCCGTGGTCGAAGTTCTCCGAATGCGACCGCGCGAAGGATTTCCTGACCAAGTCGGGCCTGTCGTTCACGTCGGTGCCAGCGGCGGCAGACGCCAAGGACAACGTCGTGATCAAGATCGGCCCGACCGAGATCAGGGGCTACGACGAAGCCGTGGTGAGGAAGGCGCTGGCGGATCTCAAGTTCCCGGCCACAGCGGACAAGAACCAGATCAACTGGGGCATGACGCTACTGGTCCTGTGGATCATGATGATCTACGTCACCATGGTGTACGGGCCGATCGCCGCGTTCCTGGTCGAGCTCTTCCCGACCAAGATCCGCTACACGTCGATGTCACTGCCTTATCACATCGGCAACGGGTGGTTCGGCGGAATGCTGCCGCTCCTCGCGACCGCGATGGTGGCGGCGCGCGGCGACATCTACTTCGGCTTGTGGTACCCGATCATCGTCGCGTTGATGACGGTCGTCGTGGGCTTCCTGTTCCTGCGGGACACCAAAGGCTCGAACTTCCTTGCGGACGAAAAGCATACCTACGGGGCGGCAGCCGACTGACCGCGGGGGCCGGGAAATGTCCCGTAACAAATATTAGGGACTGTACGTACGTAAGCCCCTTATCTTGTGCTAACCTAAGCCCTGGTCTTGTCGACCGGGGCTTTTTTTCCGGTGCGGGATCCTCGAGTCCTCCTGCCGTCGTGAAGTCGCGACGGTGCGGCACCCGGTGGCAGCCGGGTGCCGCAATTTTTTTGTCCGCGACCGTCGCTAATTGACGATCTGCCGCAACTCGCCGGCCTTGTACCGGGCGGCGATGCGGTCGAGCGGCACCGGCTTGATCTTCGATGCCTGCCCGGCGCAGCCGAACTGCTCGTAGCGCTGCCGGCAGATTTCCTTCGCGGCGAGCATCGCCGGCTTCAGGTATTCGCGCGGGTCGAACTTGCCCGGATTCTCGTGCAGGTACTTGCGGATCGCCGCGGTCATGGCGAGCCGGATGTCGGTGTCGATGTTGACCTTGCGCACGCCGTGGCGGATGCCTTCCTGGATTTCCTCCACCGGCACGCCATAGGTCTCCTTCATCTGCCCGCCGTACGCGCGGATCTCGGACAGCAGGTCCTGCGGTACCGACGAGCTGCCGTGCATCACGAGATGGGTGTTCGGGATGCGCGCGTGGATCGCCTTGATGCGGTCGATGGCGAGGATGTCGCCGGTGGGCTTGCGCGAGAACTTGTACGCGCCGTGCGACGTGCCGATGGCGATCGCCAGCGCGTCCAGTTGCGTCGACTTGACGAAGTCGGCGGCCTGGTCGGGATCGGTCAGCAACATCTCCTTGGTCATCGTGCCTTCGGCGCCGTGACCGTCCTCCTTGTCGCCCTTCATCGTTTCGAGCGAGCCCAGGCAGCCAAGCTCGCCCTCGACGGTGACGCCGCGCGCGTGCGCCATGTCGACGACCTTCTTCGTCACGTCGAGGTTGTAGCCGTAATCGGCGATCGACTTGCCGTCCTCCTTGAGCGAGCCGTCCATCATGACGCTGGTGAAGCCCAAGCCGATCGCCGACTCGCACACCTTCGGCGACTGGCCATGATCCTGGTGCATGACGACAGGGATCTGCGGATAGCTCTCGACGGCGGCTTCGATCAGGTGGCGCAGGAAGATCTCGCCGGCATACTTACGCGCGCCGGCGGACTCCTGCATGATCACCGGGCTGTCGGTCTCGGCCGCGGCGCTCATGATCGCCTGCACCTGCTCCAGGTTGTTGACGTTGAAGGCCGGCAGGCCGTAGCCATTCTCGGCGGCGTGGTCGAGCAGTTGGCGCATCGAAACGAGGGGCATGGCGCACTCCTTGGGAGCGATTCGGATATCCCGCGATTTTACGAGTTGCCAAAGGGGCCGTCGGACGTCCGCCCGGCGCACCGCGCCGGGCGCTTTCAGCTGCGCTCGGCGTGGCGGTGGCGGCACGTCGCCAGGACGTCGTCCGGGTCGCGCTTCCACCAATTTCCCTGCGAGAAGATCTCCACTTCGTGCATGCCGCGGTAGCCTGCGGCCTCCATCCACGCGCGGATCAGCGGCAGGTCGATCACGCCGTCGCCCATCATCCCGCGATCGTTCAGGAGGTCGGTGGTCGGCACCAGCCAGTCGCAGATGTGATACGCGAAGAGGCGGTTCGCCGCGCCCGCGCGCTCGATGCCGGCCTTCAATTCCGGGTCCCACCAGACGTGATACACGTCGACCGCGACGCCGAGCCCGTCTTCGCCCTTGGGGCACAACTCGTCGCAGAGCGCGTTGGCGTGCGCGAGCGTGTTCACGCACGCGCGATCGGCGGCGTACATCGGGTGCAGCGGCTCGATCGCGAGCGGCATCCCGGCGGCGCGCGCGTGGTCGAGGAGCTCGCCCAGGCCGTCGCGCACCATTTCGCGTGCGCCGATCAGGTCCTTCGACACGATCGTGCCGCCGCGATCCTTCGGCAGGCCGCCGACGACGAGCACGAGGCAGCGCGCGCCGAGCGCGCAGGCCTCGTCGACCGCGCGGCGGTTGTCGTCGAGCGCGGCGCGCCGGCCCTCGCGGTCGGCCGCGGGAAACATGCCGCCGCGGCACAAGCCGGTGACGGTGAGCCCCGCGTCGCGGATGCGCTTCGCCGTGTCGGCGAGCCCTGCCGCGGCCACTTGGTCGCGCCATGGCGAGATGCCGCGTATGCCGTGACGCGTGCAGCCGGCAATGATCTCCGGCAGCTTCCATTGCACACGCACCGTCGCCGTATTCAGCGACAGCAGGTCGGGATCGGGCGCGCCCATCAACAATCCCCCTGAAGCGGCGCCGCGCGCCGCCTCCCCCCAAGGGGGCGAGCGCCTTGGGACGGCCCGGCGGCGCTCATCAAGCCTCCACGCCGTGAACGGCGAGCAGCGTGCGCATGCGCGCTGTCGCGAGATCGGGATCGCGCAGCAGGCCCGCCGCGTCGGCGAGCCGGAATACCTGTGCGAGGTGGACGAGGCTGCGCGCGCTTTCCTGCCCGCCGACCATGGTGAAGTGCGATTGGTGGCCGTTGAGCCACGCCATGAACACGACGCCGGTCTTGTAGAAGCGTGTGGGCGCCGCGAAGATGTGGCGCGACAGCGGGACCGTCGGCGCGAGGATGCGATCGAAAGTCGCCCGGTCGCCTTGCGCGAGCGCGCTGAGCGCGGCGGAAGCGGCCGGCGCGATCGCGTCGAAGATGCCGAGCAGCGCGTCGGAATGGCCCTCACCGTCGCCGCCGATCAGCGCGGCGAAGTTGAAGTCGTCGCCGGTGTACATCCGCACGCCTTTGGGCAGGCGGCGCCGCAGCGCGATCTCCTTCGTGTCGTCGAGGAGCGAGATCTTGATGCCGTCGATCTTGGCTGCGTTGGCGGCGATCACGCCGGCGCAGACGTCCATCGCCTTCGCATGGCCGGGGTCGCTCGCGCCGCGGCCGGTCCAGTAGCCGGCGAGCGCGGGATCGAACATGTCGCCCAGCCAGTGCAGGATCACCGGTTGCCGCACCTGCGCGAGCACGCGACCGTAGACCTTCGCGTAGTCGTCGGGCGAACGCGCGCACGCGGCGAGCGCCCGGCTCGCCATCAGGATGATGCGTCCGCCGATCTTCTCGATCGCCTCGCATTGCTCTTCATAGGCGGCGATGACATCGTCCACTTTGCCGGCTGAAGCCGGCCCCACGGGCAGGTGGTCGGTGCCCGCGCCGGAGAAGACGACGGCACCCGGCGTCGCTGCGGCCTCGGCGACGCTGCGCCGGATCAACTCGCGCGAGTTCGGCCAGTCGAGCCCCATGCCGCGCTGCGCGGTGTCCATCGCTTCGGCAACAGCGAAGCCGAGCGACCACAGATGGCGGCGAAACGCGAGCGTCGAGTCCCAGTCGATCGCGACGTCGAGCCACGGATCGATCGCGGCGCGCGGATCGCTGACGACGTGCGCTGCCGCGAATGCGACGCGATTCCACGCGGGGCGCGCCGCGGGCAGCATCCACGTCGCGGCACCGCGCAGCGCATGCGCCGACAGCGTGCCGTCGGCATTCGGAAGCGAAAGTGTCGGCATGATCAACCCGCGAGCGCCGGCACGTCGACGACGCGGCGCTCCTTCCAGCTTCGATGCCCGAGCTCCGCGAGCTGCACGCCCTTCGCGCCCTCGAGCAGGTTCCATTTGAACGGGCCGCCTTCGACGACGTGGCGCAGGAACAGCTCCCATTCGACCTTGAACGCGTTGTCGTAGACCCTGTTCGCCGGGATCTTCTGCCACGTGTCGTAGAAGTCGATCGTCTGCGGCACGTCGGGATTCCACACGGGCTTCGGCGTCGTGGCGCGCGGCTGGATCATGCATTCGGTAAGGCCGGCAACCGCCGAGCCGAGCGTGCCGTCGACGTGGAAGGTGGCGAGGTCGTCGCGGCGCACGCGCGTGCACCACGAGCTGTTGACCTGCGCGATGATCGGCGCGCCGTTGCCGCCGCTGTTGCCACCACCCGCGCCGCCGTCCAGTTCGAATGTCGCGTACGCCGCGTCGTCGGCAGTGGCGTCGTAGCGTTTTCCATTCTCGTCCCAGCGCGCGGGGATGTGCGTGGCGCCGACGCAGAACACGCTCTTCACGCTGCCGAACAGATTGTCGAGCACGTAGCGCCAATGGCACAGCATGTCGACGATGATGCCGCCGTCGTCCTCCTTGCGGTAGTTCCACGACGGCCGCTGTGCCGGCTGCCAGTCGCCTTCGAACACCCAGTAGCCGAACTCGCCGCGCACGGAGAGGATGCGGCCGAAGAAGCCGCTGTCGATGAGCATCTTCAACTTCAGCATTCCCGGGAGCCACAGCTTGTCCTGCACGACGCCGTGGCGCACTCCTGCCGCCTGCGCGCGGCGGTACAGGTCGAGCGCATCTTCCACCGTGGGCGCGACGGGCTTCTCGGTGTAGATGTGCTTGCCTGCGGCGATCGCCTTGCGGATGAGCTCGGGGCGCAGTCCCGTGGACGCCGAATCGAAATAGATCGCGTCGTCGCGATTCGCCAGCGCGCGGTCGAGGTCGGTCGTCCAGCGCTCGACCTTGTGCGCTTTCGCGAGCGCCTCGACCTTTGCCGCGTTGCGGCCGACGAGGATCGGGTCGGGCATGATCGTGCGGCCGTCGCCGAGCGCCACGCCGCCCTGCGCGCGGATCGCGTTGATCGAGCGCACGAGATGCTGGTTCGTGCCCATGCGACCAGTGACGCCGTTCATGATGATGCCGACGCGTATCGGGTTCATCGACTGCCTCCTGCGGGAAGGGATTCGGGAACGCGCATCCGTGACAGCGCGGCGGGATCGGGAAGTACCGCGGCGGCGAAGCCGGGAACGTCGAGCGAATCGAGCGCGATGCGACCGCCGCGAATCGCCAGTCGCGTTCCGCCCGGCCCGTCTGCGTAGAGGCTCGGGTGCGCGGCGGCGAAGGCCGCCTGTTCGGGCGCACCGGCGCCCTGACCGGCGAAGCCCGCCACGTAGTGGTGGCCGTTGCGCTCGACATGCGTGATGCCGAGCGCGCCGGCAAGTGCGAGATCCTGCTGCACGGCGAGGCCGCATTGCGCGGTCAGGTCCTCCCCGGAAACGAACAGGCGCCGCGTCGGCGCAGCTGCGCAGCGCAGCGCGTTGACGAGGCTCTTGTAGGGCCCTTTGCAGTTCTTGCTCGACACTCCGCTGTAGCCGCTGTGCTGCGCCTCGGGGAACGCGTCGTAGCTGTCGTCGGCTTCGTCGATCAGCAGGCGGACGTCATGCGCCAAAGCGTGGACATCGGTCGTCAGCGTCGCCTGTCGCGCAAGCGGCTGCTCGAGATAGAGCACCGACGAGACGAGGCGGGCGAGGGCGCGCCGTCCGCGCATCGCGCGCCACAGCGCGCGCACCGCGTCGACGCTGCCGAACTGCTCGTTGCCGTCGAGCGTGATGGCGTAGCCGTGCAGCTCGCCGAGTGTCGCGGCAATGCGCGTCAGCCGCTCGAGATCGTCGTCGACGATGCCCGACAACTTGATCTTGAAGTGGCGATGGCCGTAGCGCGCGATCACCTGGTCGAGCGCGACCGGCAGACCGTCGTCCGGCGGGTCGATTGCCTCGCGGCCGTCGAGAGGATCGGCAAGCCCCACCGTGTGTCGCGCTGCGATCGAAGCGGGCATCTCGCGGCTCGCCAGGAACGGGCCGAGGTCCACGTCGGCGAGATCGGGGGCGAGACTCGCGTCGAGCGCGAACAGGTTCGAGCGCACCGCCTCGAGGAAACTCGCACCCCGCGAGCGGCACAGCGCGTCGAGAACCGCGCGATCCGCCAGCGCGGCGCCGTACGACATCACCAGCGGGTTGAGGCTCGCGCGCTGCGCCGGCCGCCCGCAGCGGTTCGTAGTGGTACGACGCGTGGCCGAACGCGGTTCGCGCCGCGCGCTCCGACGTGTACGCGTCGCGCGCGAGGCCCAGCGCCGCGCGCAGGTCGTCGATATTCCGCGCGTGCGTCTGGCCGGGCCGCTTGTCGAACCACTTCGGAATCATCATTTCGGCGGTCCATCCGGTCGACTCGCGTCCGTCAGCGTCGCGGATCGTCGCGCGGACGAACGCCTGCGGCGCCTGGCGCACCGTGGCCGCGCCGAAGCGAAACGGCAATCGCAGCTGCACGTCGCGCTCGAACAGGTCGATCGCGGCAACGGCGAAGCGGGGCGCGTCCGTCATCGGGGATGGACGAAGTCGCTCGTTCGCAGTGGCGGCCCGGCGGTACTCATCCGTCCAGCGTTCCCTGCGCGTAGAAATGCCTTCGGATCGTCTGTGTGAGGTCGACGAATGCGGGGGCGCCCATCATCGCGAGCGAGCGCGGGCGCGGCAGTGCGACGTCGTAGATCGCGGCGATCGCTCCCGGACGCTCGCTCATCACCAGCACGCGGTCGGCGAGGAACACGGCCTCAGGAATGCTGTGCGTGATGAACAGCACGGTCTTGCGCGTCTCGAACCAGATCCGCTGCAGCTCGAGGTTCATCTTTTCGCGCGTCATCGCGTCGAGTGCGCCGAACGGCTCGTCCATGAGCAGCACCGCAGGATCGTGAACGAGCGCGCGGCAGATCGACGCACGCTGCTGCATGCCCCCGGAGAGCTGCCACGGCAGCTTGCGCGCGAAGTCCGCGAGGCCGGTCATCGCGAGCAACGCCTTCGCCTTCGGGAGATAGTCGGAACGCGCGAGCTTGCGCATGTCGATCTGCAAGAGCACGTTGTCGAGCACCGTGCGCCACGCGAGCAGCACCGGCGCCTGGAACACGATGCCGACGTTGTCGGGCGGACCGTCGACCGCCACGCCGTTCAGCGTGATCCTGCCGGCCGAAGCCGGCAGGAGACCCGCGACCATCTTCAGCAGCGTCGACTTGCCGCAACCCGACGGCCCGACGATCGCCATGAACTCGCCGTCGCCGATGTCGAACGACAGCGGCTTCAGCGATTCGACGGGACCGTCAGCCGTCTGATAGGTCTTCGCGACGCCATCGATGCGCGATGAGCGGGCGCTTTGCCGCCACCACTAGTGCGCCACGACTACGGCAGATACTCGTTGGTGTAATAGTCGCCCGCCTTGCCCGCGGTGGCCTTCTCGAGCCCGCCGTAGTCGACGAGCAGCGTCATCGTCTCGTCCATGTTCTTTGCCCCGACGCGGAACGGGCGGTCGCCCGGGTTGTCCGGCCCCTTGTAGAGCGCGGCGGTCTGCTTCATCCCCACGAGTGCGCGTGTCCTTCACGCCCGACTTCGGCTGTGCCTTGATCATCGCGTCGACGGCAGCTTCGGGGTTCTTCGCCGCTTCCTCGAGCGATCGCGTCGCCGCGCGCATGAAGCGCTTGGCGAGGTCGGGCTTCTGCTTCAGCAGATCCTTCTGCGCGATGATGCCCGAGCTCACCATGTTGACGCCGTAGTCGGCGAAGCGGATCGGATACACCGCCTTGTTCTTCGCGTCCTGCAGCTTGATCGCCTGGTCCATCACGTAGCCGAGCAGCAGGTCGGCCTGGTCGTTCATCACCGCGTTGAGCTTGGTCTGCCCGTCGCCGGCGACGACCTTGAAATCGCCTTCCTTCAAGTTCGTCTTCTTCAGGAACAGCGGCCAGACCTGCGACATCGAGTCGCCGGGCGTGACCGCGACCGTCTTGCCCTTGATGTCCTCGGGCTTCCGGATGTTCTTGTCCGCGAAGCCCATCACCGACATCGGGCTCGTCTGCAGCGCGACGCCGATGGCGGTGACCGGCGCGCCCTTGGCGGCGGCCTTGATCATCGTCGGCACGTCGGCGTAGCCGAACGTCGCCGTGCCCGCGGCGACCGCCTGCACGGTGACGCCCGAGCCGCGGCCCTCCTGGATGTCGAGGTCGATGCCTTCCTGGTCGAAGTAGCCGCGCTCCTTGCCGAGATAGAAGGGCGCGTGCTCGCTGTACGTGTACCAGTTGAGCAGCAGCGTGACCTTGTCCTTCGCTTGCGCGGCGGCTTGGCCCGCGCCCAGCTGCGAAGGCGAGCGCCGACGCGAGCAGTACCAGACGTTTCAACATTGCATTTCCTCCTTTGGAATGAGCCGCCGCCGGAAGATCAGGCGGTGGCGGTGAAATCGTTGCGATGCGACGCATGCCAGGGAATCATCATGCGCTCGACGAGGTCGACGGCGACGAACAGCAGCACGCCGATGCCCGACAGCACGGTGAGCGCCGCGAACATCAGCGGCAGGTCGAAGTTGCCGTTGGCGATCTGCAGCAGGTAACCGATGCCGGAGTTCGAGCCGACGAACTCGCCGACGACCGCGCCCACGACGGCCAGCGTCACCGACACCTTCAGCCCCGCGAAGATCGACGGCAGCGCCTGCGGCAGGCTGATCCGCATGAACGTCGCGAGCTTCGACGCCTTCATCGAGCGCGCGAGGTCGATCATGTCGGGGTCGACCGACTTGAATCCCGTCACCGTGGAGACGACGACCGGGAAAAAGCCGAGCATGAAAGCAGCAGATGATCTTGGGGATGATCCCGAAGCCGAACCAGACGACGAACAGCGGCGCGATGGCGATCTTGGGCACGCTCTGCGAGAAGACCAGCAGCGGATAGACGAAGCTTTCCACGGTGCGCGAGTAAGCGATCAGCAGCGCCATCGGGATGCCGAAGGCGATCGACAGCGCGAAGCCGCCGAGCGTCGCGTACGTGGTGACGAGGCTCTCGCGCCAGCAGCTTCGGCCATTCGGCGACGAGCTGCTTCACCACGGCTTCGGGCGCCGGGATCAGGTAGGGCGGGATGCGGAACAGGCGGATGGCGAGATCCCAGACGACGAGCAGGATGACGACGAGCAGGATCGGGCGCATCCACGCCGAGAACAGGACGCGCTGCCAGGCGCTCCGCCGCTTTCCTTCCACGCCTGATCCTCCGTACGCCATTTATATAACTACCTGGTTAATTATTGTCGGCGCGGGCTGCATTCGTCAACGCCTCGCCTCTGTTCGGCCGGAGGTAGCCGAGGATCACGTCGGTCATGTGCGCCAGCCGCTCGCGGCGTGCGCGGGGGGTGGCGAGGTCGCGGCCGAACACGGCTGAGAGCGTGTGGTTGTTGCCGAGATAGAAGTACGACAGCGCCGCGATCGAGACGTACAGCTGCAGCGCATCGACGCCGGCGCGAAACTCGCCGCGGCGCGCCCCGGCGGCCAGCACCTCGCCCAGCGTGTCGATCAGCGGCGAGTTCATCGCGCGCACCTGCCGCGACCGCCTGAGATGGCGGGCGCGGTGGAGGTTCTCGCTGTTCAGCAGCGTCATGAACTCGGGATTGGCCAGGTAGTAGCTCCACGTGAACTCGACCAGCCGGCGCACCCCTTCTGCCGGCGCGACGTCGAGAAGCTGCAAGTCCCGCTCCGCGGCGCGGATGCGGGCGTAAGCGCCTTCGAGCACGGCGCGGAACAGCGCCTCCTTGTTGCCGAAGTAGTAGTAGAGCATCCGCTTGTTGGTCTTCGCACGCGCGGCGATCTGGTCGACGCGAGCGCCGCCGAGGCCATGGCGCGCGAACTCCCGGGTGGCCGCGGCAAGAATCGCGGCCTGGGTGCGGTCGGCGTCGCGCAGCGCGCGCACGCGCACTTTGGTGCGCGCCGGCATCGAGGGAGGCTACCGCCATCCGTCGATGTTAACCAGACGGTTAATTAAAGGCAATCCCCGGCGCGGCCGGGATCATGACCGCTTCGGTCAGGCCCGGAGCTCTCCGACCCTGACAATCTTCATCGTGTTGGTGCCGCCGGACTTGCCCATCGGCTCGCCGATCGTCAGCACGATCAGGTCGCCGCGCTGAACGTGGCCCTTCTTGAGCAATGCATCCTCGGCCTGGATCAGCACTTCGTCGCGGTCGGTGCTCTGCTCGAGAAACAGCGTGTAGACGTTCCGGTACAGCGCCATCTTCCGCTGCGAAGCGATCTTCGGCGTCAGCGCGAAGATCGGACAGCCGCAGTTGTGCCGCGACATCCACAGCGCCGTCGAGCCGGAGTCGGTCAGCGACGCGATCGCCTTCACCTTGAGGTGAAACGCCGTGAACAGCGTTGCGTTGGCGATCGACTGGTCGATGCGCGTGAACGTGCGGTTGAGGAAGTCGCGGTCGAGCATCACTTCGTCCGACTTCTCCGCTTCGGCGCAGATCTGCGCCATGGTCTCCACCGTCTCCACCGGATATCTTCCGGCGGCGGTCTCGGCGGAAAGCATCACGGCGTCGGTGCCGTCGAGCACGGCGTTCGCGACGTCGGAGACTTCGGCGCGCGTGGGCACCGGTGCGTGGATCATCGACTCCATCATCTGCGTTGCGGTGATCGTCAGCTTGTTGCGGTCGCGCGCCATGCGGATCATCCGCTTCTGCAGCCCCGGCACCGCCGCGTTGCCGACTTCCACGGCGAGATCGCCGCGCGCGACCATGATGCCGTCCGACGCGTCGATGATCTCCGCGAGCGCGCCGATCGCTTCCGCACGCTCGATCTTCGCGATCAGCAGCGCGTGACCGCCGGCGGCGCGCAGCAGCTGGCGCGCCATGTACATGTCTTCCTTGTTCTTCGGAAACGAGACGGCGAGGTAGTCGGCCTCGAGCATCGCCGCCGTCTTGACGTCGTCCATGTCCTTGGCGGTGAGCGCGGGCGCCGTCAGCCCGCCGCCCTGGCGGTTGATGCCCTTGTTGTTCGACAGCACGCCACCCAACGCGACCTTGGTGACGATCCGCGGTCCGTCCACGTGCTCGACGACGAGCTTGATCAGCCCGTCGTTCAGCAACAGCACGGCGCCGCGCGCGACATCCTGCGGCAGCTCCTTGTAGTCGAGGCCGACGCGCCTGGCGTCGCCGAGCTCGCATTCCGCGTCGAGAACGAACTGCTGGCCGGCCTCCAGCGTGACCTTGCCTTCCGCGAACTTGCCGACGCGGATCTTCGGCCCCTGCAGGTCCGCCATGATCGCGATCTCGGTGCCGAGCTTGTGCGCGGCCTCGCGCACCATCCGGGCGCGGCCGACGTGATCGTGGGCGGTTCCGTGCGAGAAGTTGAGGCGCACGACGTCCACGCCGGCGGCGAGCATTCGATGCAGCACGGCGGGATCGCTGCAGGCGGGTCCGAGCGTGGCGACGATCTTGGTGGCGCGTGGCAAGGCGATTCCCCGAGTATGGGCAAAAGAGCGGAGGATGTTACGCCAAAACATCGTGCGCGGTCACCGCGTGGAATAGAATGCCCGCGCAGGTCTTCGGCGCCATTCCGCCCAGCGGGGCGACCGCTCCACCACGACAGAACCCAGGGAGACGCATCATGAACAAGGCACGCGCACGGGCGCTCGCGACGGCCGTTCTGCTCGCCGCTGCGATGTCGGCGGCCGCGTACGACGGCCCGGTCGAGAAGCAGGTCTTCACGCTGCCGACGTACACGACCGTCGGCGGCAAGACGATCAAGAACGTGAAGGTCGGCTATGAAACGTACGGCAAGCTCAACGCAGCGGGCGACAACGCGATCTTCGTCCCGCACTTCTTCACGGGCACGTCGCATGCGGCGGGCAAATACAAGCCGACCGACGCCGCGCCCGGTTACTGGGATCCGATCATCGGGTCCGGGCGTCCGATCGACACCGACAAGTATTTCGTCATCAGCGCGGACGCGCTCACCAATCTCAACACCAAGGATCCGAACGTCACGACGACGGGTCCGGCGAGCATCGATCCCGACACGGGCAAGCCATATGGCATGTCGTTCCCCGTCGTGTCGTATCGCGACTCGGTGCGCATCCACAAGGCGCTGGTCGATTCGCTCGGCGTGAAAAAGCTGCAGGCGGTTGCGGGGGCATCCGGGGGCTCGATCCAGGCGATGGAGTGGGGTGCGCTCTACCCCGATTTCGTCGAGCGCATCGTCCACGTCATCGGTCCGGGCTTCGACATTTCGCCGTACGTGATCGAGATGCTGGACGTCTGGGCGATGCCGATCCGCATGGATCCGAAGTGGAACAACGGCGACTATTACGGCAAGGACGAGCCGGTGGCCGGCGTCGGGCAGTCGCTCAAGGTCATCACCATCACCGCACGCGCGCACGGCTGGGCCGAGAGGACGTTCGGCTACAAGTGGGCCGATCCGGCGAAGGATCCTGCGGCGACGATGGGCAACGCGTTCACCATCGAGGACACGATCGGCAAGGCCGGCGCCGCGCGCGGCGCGACGACCGACGGGAATTCGCTGATCTACACGGCAAAGGCGAACCAGCTCTACAACCTCGGCGACGACGTGAAGAAGATGAAGGCGAAGATCCTGTTCGTGCCGGCGTCGTCCGACCTGATCTTTCCGCCGGAGCTGTCGAAGCGCGCCGCCGAGCGCTATCGCGCGCAGGGCGGTGTGGCGGAAGTCGCCGTGATCGAGGGCGACGGCGGGCACCTCGACGGCGTGCTCGCGGTTGCGAAGCAGGGCGAGGCAATCCGCGCGTTCCTGGCGAAGTAAAGATTAGCGTCGCTGTTGGTTCGCACCTGGCGGTGGCGCCGAGGATGGCGTAGATCCACACAGACGGTTTGGCTTCGGGCACCGTTCGCGACCATTGCGCTAGCCGGAAGGCATCCGCTCGAATACCTGCAGCGAAGGATCGATGGCGTCCCACGCCAGCCCGCGCACGCTGTAGGTGAGGGCCTGCGGTTCGAAGCGCTCCGGGTCGTCGAGGCTGCCCGCATGGACCGCGATCAGGTCCGGCATCGCGACGAAACATAGGTAGACCGGCGTTCCGCAAACCGGGCAGAAGGCGTGGACCTTCACGTTGCCGCTGTCGCCTGCGACCTGCCAGTGCGACGCCTCGCCGGTGATCGTCATCTCTGCGCGCGTGGGAAAGGTCAGATAGGAGCCGTGCCCCGTGCCGCTTCGCCGCTGGCAATCGCGGCACTGGCAGTGATTCTGGAAGACGGGCGCGTGCCTGGTCGCGTAGCGGAGTGCGCCGCACGCGCATCCGCCGGTGTAGGGATGGGTCATGAACCGCTCTCGCTCCGGGCCGCCTTCGGCTTGGCGAAGACGTCGATGCCCTGCCCAGTCTCCAACAGCGACTTCAGACTGGAAAGAACGATCGGCCAGCCCTGCTGGATGCCCTTGGCCATTCCGCTGCCGGCCTCGAGCTCGTCGTGCGTCACAGTCAGCCGCACCATATCCTCGTACACCGCGACGTCGAAGCTCACGCGGCTGTAGCTTGCCGGATCGGCTGCCTGCGAAGCGTTCGCCCACGTGATGACCAGGCGCGTCGGCGGCGCCACCTCGACTACCTTGCCCACCAGCTGGACCGTGCGCTGCTCGTCCGCGCGCACGTGCTGCCAGGCCGATCCGGGCTTCCAATCCGAGACGTTCTCGTGGCCCCAGTAGCGCCGCGCGATCTCCGGCTTCGTGATGGCCTCGAACACTTTTTCCGGCGTCGAGCGAATGTAGGTCACATAGACGAAGCTGGTCTTCTCGTTGCTCATCGTCACTCTCCTTCGAGTTCCTTTTTCAGGTCGTGCAGCAGGCTGAGCCGCTGCCGTTCGAATTTCCGCACCCACCGCTCGTAGACCTCGTGCAGCGGCACCGGGTTGATGAAATGCAGCTTCTCCCGGCCGCGCCGGACCGTGCTCACCAGATTGGCCGCCTCGAGGATCCCGATGTGCTGGGTAGCCGATTGCCGCGCCATGTCCAGGTGCTCGCACAGCTCGCCCAGCGTTTGCCCGTTCCTCGCGCACAGCAGGTCGAGCAGCTTTCTGCGTGTCGGGTCGCTAAGCGCCTTGAAAACCTTGTCAGCGTCCATTCGTTGTGTTCGTGCGTGACGGATAATAGGCAGGTAATTACCTGCATGTCAAGCAGCGCATTGGCCTGCGTGCCGCGCGATTGCTTGCTTGGTGACGGGCAGGACTACGGCAACGCGCGAGCTTCGAGCACCGCTACCGCCGGCAGCGTCTTCCCTTCGAGGAACTCGAGGAACGCGCCGCCGGCCGTCGAGATGTAGCCGATCCGGTCGGCGACGCCGAACTTGTTGATCGCAGCGACGGTGTCGCCCCCGCCGGCGATCGAGAACGCGGGCGACGCGGCGATCGCCTCGGCGAGCACTTTCGTTCCGCCGGCAAATGCGTCGAACTCGAACACGCCGACGGGGCCGTTCCATACGATCGTTCCCGCGTGCGCGACGACTGTTTTCAGCGCGGCGATCGATTGCGGGCCGACGTCGAGGATCAGGTCGTCGTCGGCGACGTTCTCGATCGCCTTCAATTCCGCGGGCGCGTCGGCCGCGAAGCGCTTGGCGCAGACGGCGTCGATCGGGATCGGAACCTTGCCGGGGAATTCGTCGAGGATCGCCTTCGCCTCGCCGACGAGATCGGCCTCCGCCAGCGACTTGCCGATCTTTCCCCCGGCCGCGAGGATGAACGTGTTGGCGATGCCGCCGCCGACGATCAGCGTGTCGACTTTGGCGGCGAGCGCGCGCAGGATCGTGAGCTTCGTCGACACCTTGGACCCGGCGACGATCGCGACCAGCGGCCGCCTGGGCGCCGCCAGCGCCTTGCCGAGCGCGTCCAGCTCCGCCGCCATCAGCGGACCGGCGCAGGCGACGGCCGCGTATTTCGCGATGCCGTGGGTCGTCGCCTCGGCGCGGTGCGCGGTGCCGAACGCATCGTTCACGTAGACGTCGCACAAGCGCGCCATCTTCTGCGCCAGCGCCGGATCGTCCTTCTTCTCACCTTTGTTCATCCGGCAGTTCTCGAGCAGCACGACATCGCCGGGCTTCAGCGCGACGTGCCACGCACCGCCGTCGACCCAGTCACGCACCAGCGGCACGTCACGGCCGAGCAGTTCGGCAAGCCGCTGCGCGACGGGCGCGAGCGAGTCCTCGGCCTTCCACACGCCTTCGGTCGGACGCCCGAGGTGCGACGTCACCATCACCGCGGCGCCGCGCGCCAGTGCGTCGCGGATGCCCGGCACCGACGCGCGGATCCGCGTGTCGTCGGTGATCGCGCCTGCGTCGTCCTGCGGCACGTTGAGGTCGGCGCGGATGAAGACCCGCTTGCCATGCACGTCGGTATCGGAAAGTCGCCGGATGTTCATCGAAGGAGAAGCCCCATCATCTGGACGTCGTCGTACTCGTTGCCGACCTTGCGCCCGCGCACGCGCGTGCCTTCGAGAACGAAGCCGACCTTCTCATAGAGGCCGCGGGCGCGGGTGTTGCTCGCGTAGACCGACAGCTCGATCTTCTCGAATCCCGCCGCGCGCGCGGCGTCGAGCGTCGTGCGGATCAGCCGCTCGCCCAGCCCACGGCCGCGCCACGGCGCGAGTACTCCCATCCCGAGCATCCCGGTGTGCGCATAGCTGTCGATCGTCTCGCGGCGCACGTCGCACCAGCCGACGATCTCCCCGCCGGCGTCCGCGACGAACTGCGGATTGCCGACCTCGAGATTCTCGGCGACGAATGCCGCCGTGCGCACCAGCGAGAACGGGTGCAGCGTCGCGAGATAGATGCGCTCGGCGATGACCGCGCTGACGCCGGCGCGAAAGCCCGCGATGTCGCCGAGCGTGATCGGCCGGATGACGGCGTCCACGATGTGCGCCCCGCGCTATTTCGCCGCCATCAGCGCCATCGTCGTGTCGAGCATCCGGTTGGAGAATCCCCACTCGTTGTCGTACCAGCTCGAAACCTTCACCAGGCGCCCCGACACCTTCGTCAGCGTCGCGTCGAACGTCGACGACGCCGGGTCGTGGTTGAAGTCCACCGACACCAGCGGCGCGATGTTGTAGTTGAGGATGCCCGCGAGCGGACCGCTCTCCGCGGCAGCCTTCATGATGCCGTTCACCTCATCCACCGTCGTGTCACGTGCGGCGATGAACGACAGGTCGACGATCGACACGTTGATCGTCGGCACGCGGATCGCATAGCCATCGAGCTTGCCGTTCAACTCGGGCAGAACGAGGCCGACGGCTGCGGCCGCGCCGGTCTTGGTCGGGATCATGCTCATCGTCGCCGAGCGCGCGCGACGCAGGTCCTCGTGATAGACGTCAGTCAGCACCTGGTCGTTCGTGTACGCATGAATGGTCGTCATCAAGCCGTTGACCACGCCTATCTTGTCGTGCAGCGGCTTCACCAGCGGCGCGAGGCAGTTCGTCGTGCACGAAGCGTTGGAGATCACCGTGTGCGACGCCTTGAGCGTGCCCTGGTTGACGCCGTAGACGATCGTCGCATCGACATCCTTGCCGCCCGGCGCGGAGATGATCACCTTCTTCGCGCCGCCGGCGAGGTGCTTGCCGGCCTTTTCCTTCGTCGTGAAAAGGCCCGTGCATTCGAGGACCACGTCCACGCCGAGCGATCCCCACGGCAGCTTCGCCGGGTCGCGCTCGGCGAACACCTTGATGCGGTCGCCGTTCACGACCATCGCGTCGCCGTCGACGGCGACCTTGCCCGGAAACTTGCCGTGCGCGGTGTCGTAGCGCGTCAGGTGCGCATTGGTCTCCGGACTGCCGAGGTCGTTGATCGCGACGATCGCGAGGTCGTGTTTCTTGCCACCCTCGTAATGCGCGCGAAGGACGTTGCGGCCGATGCGGCCGTAGCCGTTGATCGCGACTTTGATGGTCATCATGCTCTCCCGGGAAAACGTCAGTGCATCGTTGAAATCTGTGGCGCCGGCGCGGTCAGGCACGCGGAGGCGAGCGCCGCGAGGTCATTCCAGCCGTAGCCGGCTTCGATCAGGTCCACGCCGTCCCACTGGAACGGCTGCTCGACCAGAAGCGCTCCGCCGAGCTGCTCGTAGAAGGCGCGCGCGGGCTTGTTGCCGGCGATCGTCCAGACGATGAGGCCGGTGGCGCCCCCCGTCCGCTGCGCGTCGACGACGGCGCCGACCAGCCGATGGCCGAGCCCGGCGCGCTGATAGTCCGGGCGCAGATAGACCGCCGACAGTTCGGCATCGAGATCGTATTTGGGTTCCGCGAGCCGGTTGCCTGCCGCGAAGCCGACGACCGTCGCGTCGTGCGCGACGACGAACACGCTGGCCACCGACGTCGCCGCGCTGAGTACGCGTTCCCAGATCGCCGTGCTGGCGTCGACCTGCATGCCGTCGAGGTAGGCATCTGGAATGAGGCCGCGATACGTCGCCCGCCAGCTCTCGATGCGCACGCGCGCGATGTCGGCGGCGTCGGCGAGCGCGGCGGGGCGCAATACGAGACCTGCTGGGTATTCCCCCCCGATCGGCGCTTCGCGCCGCTCCCCTCCAGGGGGGCGATCGCCTTGGGACGGCCCGGCGGCGCTCTTCGTCACGCCGCAACCGAACGCACGACCGCCGTCACATGATCGACGGTGAAGCCGAAATGCTTGAACAGCACGCCGCCGGGCGCCGACTCGCCGAAGCGGTCGAGGCCGACGACCGCCGCGCGCGGATCGTCGGCAGCGCCGACGTACTTGCGCCAGCCGTCCGTGGCACCCGCTTCGACCGCAACCCGCGCGATGCCACGCGGGAGCACGGAAGCGCGGTACGCGGCATCCTGCTGGTCGAAGATCTGCGTGCACGGCATCGACACGACGCGCACCGCGACGCCGTCCTTGGCGAGCACATCGCGCGCGCCGAGCGCCAGCGCCACCTCCGATCCCGTCGCAATGACGACCGCGCGCTTGCCCGGAACGCCGGGGGGAAATCGGCGAGCACGTAGCCGCCGCGGCGGATCGCCGCCGTCGCCGCCGCGTCGCGCGGCACGAACGGCACGTTCTGCCGCGTGAACATCAGCGCGCTCGGGCCGTCCGCGCGCTCGATGGCTGCTGCCCACGCGAGCGCCGTCTCGACCGTGTCGCACGGCCGCCAGACGTCGAGCTGCGGAATGAGACGCAGGCTCGCCGTGTGCTCGACTGACTGGTGCGTCGGGCCGTCCTCGCCGAGGCCGATCGAATCGTGCGTGAACACGGCGACGACGCGCAGCTTCATCAGCGCCGCCATCCGCACCGCGTTGCGCATGTAATCCGAGAACGTCAGGAACGTGCCGTGATACGGGATGAAGCCGCCGTGCAGCGCGACGCCGTTGGCGATCGCCGCCATGCCGAACTCGCGCACGCCGAAGTAGACATAGTTGCCGGGCGCATCGCGCGTCACCGTCGTGCTGCCGGACCAATTGGTGAACACGGAACCGGTGAGGTCGGCCGACCCGCCGAGCATCTCGGGCAGGCGCGCGGCGTACGCGCCGATCGCCTGCTGCGATGCCTTGCGCGTCGCGACCGTTTCGGCCTTCGCGGCCTGTTGGGCGACGAACGCGTCGACGACCGACGCAAAGTCCGGCGGCAGCGCGCCGGCCGTCCGCCGCTCGAACTCGGCGGCGAGCGCGGGGAACGCGTCCCTGTAGGTCGCGAACCGTGCCTGCCAGTCGCGCACGTGCAGCGCGCCGCTCGCATGCGCGTCGAAGCCGGCGTACACGCGCGCCGGAATCTCGAACGCCGGTGGCGTCCAGCCTATCGCCGCGCGCGTGGCGGCGATTTCCTTGTCGCCGAGTGCAGCGCCATGCGCGTCGGCGGTGCCGGCCTTCGTCGGCGCGCCCTTGCCGATCACCGTCTTGCAACAGATGAGCGACGGTCGATCGTCCACATCACGCGCCGCGCGCAGCGCGGCGTCCACCGCTGCGACGTCGTGGCCGTCGACATCCGCGATCACGTGCCAGCCGTAGGCCGCGAAGCGCTGCGGCGTGTCGTCGGTGAACCAGCCCTTCGTCTCGCCGTCGATCGAGATGCCGTTGTCGTCGTAGACGGCGACGAGCTTGCCCAAGCCGAGCGTGCCGGCGAGCGAGCACACCTCGTGCGAGATGCCTTCCATCAGGCAGCCGTCGCCGACGAACACGTACGTCCGGTGATCGACGATCGCGTGCCCGGGACGATTGAACTCGGCAGCGAGAAGCTTCTCCGCGAGCGCCATGCCGACGGCGTTGGCGAGGCCCTGGCCCAGCGGGCCGGTCGTCGTCTCGACGCCGGGCGTCACCCCCGCTTCGGGATGGCCGGGCGTTTTCGAATGCAGTTGCCGAAAGCGCTTGATCTCGCCGATCGGCAGGTCGTAGCCGGAAAGATGCAAGAGCGCGTACTGGAGCATCGAGCCGTGGCCGTTGGACAACACGAAGCGATCGCGATCGGGCCACCGCGGCGTCGCCGGGTCGTGCTTGAGATGCCGCGTCCACAGCGCGACGGCGATCTCGGCCATTCCCATCGGCATGCCGGGATGACCCGATTTCGCCGCTTCGACGGCGTCCATCGCAAGCGCGCGGATTGCGTTCGCGAGCTCGTGATCGGGTGCGCGTTCCGCGGTCGCGGAAGCGGAGGGAGACGTTGTCGCGCCGTCGGACATGATGGGAGTGACCGGAAGATGAGCCGAAATTGAGCGGCAGAATTGAGAGTCGGAGTCGAGAGTAACGCGGCGCGCCAGTTGCGAGGGTGTCGAATGACGCGAAGGAGTTGAAAATTATCGCGAAAGCACAACATTTGTGCAATAATCGCATGTTTATTCCGGCGCGTTTTTCGCGGGTGGCGAGTCCATCGCGGTGGGACCGGATCACTGACGGGGGACGACTAATGGACGGAATCCATCTGTTAGGCGAATGGTACGGCTGCCCTGCCGACACGCCGGAGTTCACGCGAGCGCAATCGCTGCGCGATGCATGCCGCAAGGCGGTGGAAGCCGCCGGCCTCACGATCGTCGGCGACAATTTCTTCCAGTTCGAGCCCCAGGGCGTCACCGGAACGGTGCTGCTCGCCGAGTCGCATCTCGCCGTTCACACGTGGCCGGAGGCAGGCTTCGTCACCGTCGACGTCTACGTCTGCAACTACACGACCGACAACACCGCGAAAGCCGAGCGCGTCTTCCGCGAGCTCGAAGCCGTGCTGAAGCCGGAACGGTCGCGCTTCCAGGCCATTCACCGGGGCGGCAAGGGTGACTGAGTCCGCGGGCGATCTCGCCCCCGGCGCACTGACGGAGTACATGACCGACGACTGGGGCTTCTTCATCCGGTCGAAGGCGCAGCTCGAGAAGTTCCGTTCCGCGTTCCAGGACGTCGAGGTTCACGACAGCGCGCCGTTCGGCAAGCTGTTCCGGCTCGACGGCCATTTCATGACGTCCGAGAAGGACGAGTTCTTCTATCACGAGAACCTCGTCCACATGGCGGCGCTGTCGCACGCCGCGCCTTCGCGCGCGCTGGTGGTCGGCGGCGGCGACGGCGGCTCGGTCGAGGAGTTGCTGAAGCACCCCTCGATCACGCAGGTGACGCTTGCCGAAATCGATGGCAGCGTCGTGGACATCGCGCGCCGGCATCTCGCCAGCGTGCATCGCGGCCGGCTCGACGATCCGCGACTCACACTGCGCATCGACGACGGCTTCGCGTTCGTGCGCAATTCGACCGAGCGCTTCGATCTCGTCGTGCTCGACCTCACCGATCCGGGCGGGCCGTCGCTGCCGCTGTACACCGAAGACTTCTATCGCGCTTGCGCGGCGCGTCTCACGCCGGGCGGCGCGCTGACGCTGCATCTCGCGAGCCCGGTCGCGCATCCGGAGCGGATCAGTCGTGGCGTCGCCGCGTTGCGCGGCGTGTTCGCGCGCGTCACGCCGTACCTGACTTCCATTCCGCTGTATGGCGGGCTCTGGATGATGGCGTGCTGCTCCGACACGCTCGATCCGCATGCCCTGTCGGCAGCCGAGATCGATCGCGCGGATCGCATCGCGGGGAATCGGCGACCTCCAGTACTACAACGGCGACATGCACCGCGCGGCGCTCGCGCTGCCCAACTTCGTCCGCGCGCTGGTCGGCTGACCCCGCCCGACGCACCGAGCGAAGCTGGCCGGTGCTTGAACCCGGCTTCCATCGGCCGCATCTTCACGGCGTGGAAACCCTGTACCCGCCCGAGCGCGCCCCAGCCGCCACTCTCGCCGATGCGATGGTCGACGCCGATTTCGTCCTGATCGACGACGAGGTGTACGAGGCCGACTACCTCCGCGTGCCGGACGAGTACACGGTCGCCGACGACGTCGTCATCGAGGCGTCGCGCGGCGACACCGAGATTGCGCTGACGCGTGCCGAGATCGACGGTGCACAGCATCTGGGCGAGGGCGTCTTCCGCCTGAGGAACGGCGCCCAGTTGCGCTTCCTCGCCTCCGCGACCATTCACTAGCGGCGTCCCTGCACGGCGCCGGTCCGTTGTCATGCCGCCTCGTCGGGTTCTTGACATCCAATAGCATGCGTATATGCTCATATACGGTATCCACGGATGAGTGACACCAACGCGGCATGAAATCACCCGCCCCCCGCCGTCGCGGCCCGCGCCGCGCAACAGGATCTGCGCAAAGCGCCGACGAGCTCGACCAGGTGTTCGACGCCGTCGCGCGGTATTTCGGCCTGCTGTCGGAGCGCACACGTCTCAAGATCCTGCATTCGATCTGCAACGCCGAGCGGTCGGTCACGGCGATCGTCGCGGCCACGGGCGCCACGCAGACCAATGTGTCGCGCCATCTCGCGCTGATGCACCAGGCCGGCGTGGTGAGTCGCCGCCGCGAGGGCACGACCGTCTATTACAAGGTCACCGACCCCGAGTTCGTGGAGATCTGCCGCACGGTGTGCGTGCGCATCGCCGGGCGGATCGAGGCCGGCTTGCCGCTGAAGCACGACTTGCTGGAATTCGCCGCGCAACACTGAGCGCGGCTGCGCGCGTCGCCCTCGCGATCGACGTGGGGCGCAAGGAGGAGTCCGATGCCCGATTCACCCGTTGCGCCGGGACGCGTGCGACACGCGCCGGAGGCACCGCTTTCGCGGCGCGGTTTCATGCGCCGTGCAGCCGCGCTGGGCGGCGGCGCGGCCGCCATGCTCGCGGGCGCGCGCGCAGCGGCCGCCGACGTTGCCGGGGACGCCGCCGGCGACGACGGCGTGCCCCCGAACGTACCGGCGTGGAGCCGCTCGCTCGGTGCGCCGATACTCGCCGCGCCCTACGGCATTCCGTCGAAGTACGAAGCGAACGTCCAGCGCCGGCAAAGCCCCGGGCTTACGCGCACGCCGCATTCGTCCGTGGCGTTCACGCCGCTGCAGAACCTGTTCGGGATCATCACGCCGTCAGGGCTGCACTTCGAGCGCCATCACGCCGGCGTTCCAGACATCGATCCGCACCGGCACCGGCTGATGATTCACGGTCTGGTGCGTTCGCCACGCGTGCTGACGATGGAGGACATCACGCGCTATCCGTCGGTGTCGCGAATCCATTTCATCGAATGCGGCGCGAACACCGGCATGGAGTGGGGCAACGTCGCGGTCCCCACCGTGCAATACACGCACGGCATGCTGGGCTGCAGCGAGTGGACGGGCGTCCCGCTCGCGACGCTGCTCGACGACGTGGGCATCGACCGCAAGGCGGCGCGCTTCGTGCTCGCGGAAGGCGCGGACGGCGCATCGCTCACGCGCACGATACCGATCGACATGGCGCTCCGCGACGTGCTCGTGGTGTACGGCCAGAATGGCGAGATGCTGCGTCCGGAGCAGGGCTACCCGTTGCGGCTGCTCGTGCCCGGCGTGCAGGGCGTGTCGAGCGTCAAATGGCTGCGGCGGATCAAGGTCGGCGACGCGCCGTGGAACACGCGCGAGGAATCGCTGCATTACACGGACCTCATGCCCGGCGGCGTGTCGCGGCAGTACACGTGGATCCAGGAAGCGAAAAGCGTGATCACGTCGCCGTCCGGCGGCCAGGTGCTGCTCGACCGCGGCTACCACCAGATCACCGGCCTCGCGTGGTCGGGACGCGGCAGGGTGCGCCGCGTCGATGTCTCCACCGACGGCGGGCGCAACTGGCGCACCGCGCAATTGCAGGAGCCGATCCACACCAAGGCGCTGACGCGCTTTCGCATCGACTGGAACTGGGACGGCGGCGCAGCGCTGTTGCAGTCCCGCGTGATCGACGAGACCGGCTATGTGCAGCCGTCGTTGCGTGCGCTGCGTGCCGTGCGCGGCACGCGGTCGATCTACCACAACAACGCGATCCAGACCTGGCGCGTCGACGCGACCGGCGAAGTCTCGAATGTGCAGACGCTCTAGCGCGTGGATCGCCGCGCTGGCGTTGGCGACGGCGACGGCAGCACACGCCGCCGACACCGCGCCGAAATTCGGCTTCGGCACGCCGGCGACGCCGCAGCAGATTCGCGGCTGGGACATCGACGTGCGACCCGACGGCGCCGGCCTGCCGCCGGGCCGCGGGACCGTCGCGCAGGGGCAGGCGATCTACGACGCGAAGTGTGCGTCGTGCCACGGCACGTTCGGCGAGAGCACCGACTACATGGTGATCGCCGGCGGCGTCGGCACGCTCCAGTCCGACGCGCCGTTTCGCACGACCGGCAGCAAGCTCAACCACGCAACCACGCTGTTCGACTACATCCGCCGCGCGATGCCGTTCCAGGCTCCCAAGACGCTGACGGACGACGAGGTCTACGCGCTGACCGCCTACGTGCTGAACCTGAGCGACATCCTTCCGTCCGACGCGTCGCTCGACCGCGAGTCGATCCTGAAAGTGCGGATGCCCAACCGCGACGGCTTCACGACCGCGCACGGCATGCTGCACCAGGACGGCAAGCCCGACGTGACGAGCGCGGCGTGCATGTCGAACTGCGCAATCGAGATTCGCCTGTCGTCGCAGATGCCCGACTACGCGCGCGACGCGCACGGCAACCTCGCCGACCAGACGCGCCCGGTCGGTGCCGTCGAGGGCGTTGACACGTCGCAACCGCCCGGCGCGCCAGTGGCAAAGACCGCGAAGGTGGCGCAGTCATCGGCACCCGCTGCGGCCGGCGCGGACCTTGTGAAATCGCTCGCCTGCACCACCTGTCATGGCATCACGAACGCCATCGTCGGCCCGTCCTTTCGCGACGTCGCGCGCAAGTACGCTGGCGATACCGGCGCCGAGGCGCGTCTCGCAGCGAAGGTGAGACAGGGCGGTTCGGGCGTGTGGGGCGCCGTCGCGATGCCGCCGCAGCCGCAGGTGAAAGACGCCGACGCGCGGTCGGTCGTGCAGTGGATTCTGGGCGGGGCGAAGTGAACGCGTCTGGCTGTTGAACCGGCAGCGTTCCTTGTGTGGCCGGCTTCAGCCGGCAGGGGCGCTACAATGCGGTCGAGACTGAAATCGGAGGCAGCGATGAACGTGAAGCGCAGGGAAGTGTTGCAACAGGGCGGCGGCGTTACGCTGCTGGCACTCGTCACCGCGGCGGGCTGGCTCGCGCCGCGCGACGCTGCGGCGCAGAGCTGGAACAAGGCGGCGTTCGAGACGCAAACGATGGACGAGACGATGAAGGCGCTGGGCGGTAGCACCCCGGTGCCGAGCAAGGATATCCAGTTCGTGTCGACGCCGGACATCGCGGAGAACGGCGCGGTCGTCCCGGTCGGCGTCACGAGCACCGTGCCGAAGACCGAGTCCATCGCGATCCTGGTCGAGAAGAACCCGAACATGCTGGCGGCGGTGTTCGACATTCCCGCGGGCACCGATCCTTCGCTGTCGACGCGGATCAAGATGGGCCAGAGCTCGAACGTCTATGCGCTCGTCAAGGCCGACGGCAAGTACTACGTCGCGTCGAAGGAAATCAAGGTCACGCTGGGCGGGTGCGGAGGTTGACATGGCAGATCCGATGAAGATCCGGGCGAACGTAGTCGGCGATTCGACCGAAGTGAAGGTGCTGATGAACCACGAGATGGAAACGGGCCAGCGCAAGGACGCGCAGGGCAAGGTGATTCCCGCGTGGTTCATCCAGAGCGTGACCGCGACATACAACGGCAAGACTGTGCTGTCGGCGCAGTGGGGACCCGCCGTGTCGAAGAATCCGTTCCTCGCGTTCAAGTTCAAGGGGGGCGCGAAAGGCGACAAGGTCCAGATCACCTGGACCGACAACCGCGGCGACAAGCGGACCGACGAAGCAACCATCGCGTGACCCGCCGGCGCCGCGCGCCGCGCATCGCCCGGCGATACGAAGCCCCCGCGCGTCGCTTCGCGCCGCTCCTCCCGAAGGGGGCAGCGCCTTGGGGCGGCCCGGCGGCACTTTTGGAGGAAGCATGAAACGCAATCGAGGGCGGACGCTCATCCGCTTGGGTGCGCTCGCGTTCGCCGCCGTCGCGTCGTACGCGATCGGCCAGGGCTCGACGGTCGACGAGATCGCGAAATACCGCGCTGCGCTGCAGGATGGCAATCCTGCGGAGCTGTGGGAAGCGCGCGGCGAAGACCTCTGGAAACAGCCGCGCGGACCGAAGCAGGTTTCGTTCGAGCGCTGCGACCTCGGCCTCGGCGCAGGCGTGGTCAAGGGTGCGTACGCGCAAATGCCGCGCTATTTCGCCGACGCCGGACGTGTGATGGACCTCGAGACGCGGCTCTTGTACTGCATGACCGCGCAACAGGGGATGTCCGACGCCGACGCCCGCAAGCAGCTCTTCGGCAACGGCAACGAGCGCAAATCCGACATGGAAGCGCTGGTCGCGTACGTCACGTCCGCGTCGCGCGGGGTGAAGATGAACGTCTCGCTCGACGACCCGCGCGTGAAGGAGATGTACGCGCTCGGCGAGAAGATGTTCAATTTTCGCGGCGGTCCGCACGATTTTGCCTGCGCGACCTGCCACGGCGAGGACAACAAGCGCATCCGGCTGCAGGACCTCCCGAACCTCACATCGAAGGAGGGCGCGCAGAAGGCGTACACGACGTGGCCCGCGTATCGCGTGTCGCAAGGCGAGCTGCGCACGTTCCAGTGGCGCCTCTACGACTGCTTCCGGCAACAGCGTTTTCCGGAGCTCCTCTATGGCTCCGATGCATCGATCGCGCTGACGACGTTCCTGGCGCGCAACGCCAACGGCGCGGCGTTCGACGCGCCGGCGATCAAGCGCTGATGGAGACCGCATGAGAATTCGCACGCTGTTCGTCTGGGCCGGCCTCGCGGCGCTCGCCGTGGGCTGCGCGACGACGCCCTCCGACACCGAGGTGAACGCCAAGGCCGCGCAGATGATGAAGGCGTCGTTCAAGGAGAACGGGCAGGCGAAGCTCGACCGCCTCGACCAGGACGATACGCAGCGCCTGTGCAGCCTGTATGCCGGCAAGCAGATCCCGAAGGACGTGCTCGCGCGCATCGAGGCGCAGAACCTCGCGTCGATCAAGTATCCGGCCGACGGCAAGCTCGTCGGCGACTGGAAGAACGGCGAGAGGATCGCGCAGGAAGGCCGCGGCAAGCAGTTTTCCGACGATCCCAAGGGGCCGGTGGGTGCCAACTGCTATGCGTGCCACCAGCTCGCGCCGCAGGAGCTGTCGTACGGCACGATCGGCCCGTCGCTCTACCAGTTCGGCAAGCTGCGCGGCTACAACGACGAGACGCGCAAGTACGCGTGGGGCAAGGTGTTCAATCCCGACGCGTACGCCGCGTGCAGCAACATGCCGCGCTTTGGCCACAACGGGATTCTCACCGAGGCGCAGATCCGCGACGTCGTCGCGCTGCTCGTCGACCCGGACTCGCCGGTGAACAAGTAGCGCGTTGAACCGTCGCGAATTTCTCGAAGCGCTCGCTTGCGCGGCGGCGGCGGGGCTGCCGATCTCCTCCGCGCGCGCGGCCGACGCCGCCGACGGCCGCACGCTCTACGACCTGCCGCCGTTCGGCAACGTCGGCCTGCTCCACTTCACCGACTGCCACGCGCAGCTGCTGCCGATCCGCTTCCGCGAACCGAGCGTGAACATCGGCATCGGCGCCGCGCGGGGCAAGCCGCCGCATCTCGTCGGCGAGGCGCTGCTGAAGCACTTCGGCATCGCACCCGGCACGCGCGCCGCGCATGCCTTCACGTTCCTCGACTTCGAGCGCGCCGCGCGCGCGTACGGGACGATGGGCGGCTTCGCGCATCTCGCGACGCTGGTGCGGCAACTGCGCGCTTCGCGTCCGGGTTCGCTGCTGCTCGACGGCGGCGACACGTGGCAGGGATCGGCGACCGCGCTGTGGAGCCGTGGCCAGGACATGATCGACGCGCAGAAGCTCCTCGGCGTCGACGTGATGACCGCGCACTGGGAATTCACGTACGGCAGCGAGCGCGTGAGGCAAGTCGTCGACAAGGACTTTGCCGGCAGGATCGACTTTGTCGCGCAGAACGTGCGCACCGCGGATTTCGGCGACCCGGTATTTCCCCCGTACGTGATCCGCGAGATCAACAAGATTCCGGTTGCGATCGTGGGGCAGGCCTTTCCGTACACGCCCATCGCGAATCCGCGTTACTTCGTCGCCGAGTGGACGTTCGGCATCAACGAGGAAACCCTGCAAAAGGCCGTCGACGAGGCGCGCGGCAAAGGCGCGCACGCCGTCGTGCTGCTGTCGCACAACGGCATGGACGTCGACCTGAAGCTCGCCTCGCGTGTCACCGGCATCGACGCGATCCTGGGCGGCCACACGCACGACGGCGTGCCGCAGCCGACGCGGGTCGAGAACCGTGGTGGCAGCACGCTCGTCACCAACGCCGGCAGCAACGGCAAGTTCCTCGGCGTGCTCGACCTCGACGTGCGCGGCGGCAAGGTCGCGGACGTTCGCTACCGGCTGTTGCCGGTGTTCTCGAACCTCATCGAAGCCGATCCGGCGATGCGCGCGCTGATCGAGAAGCTGCGGGCGCCGCATCGCGCGAAGCTCGACGAGACGCTCGCGACGACCGAAGGACTGCTCTACCGCCGCGGCAATTTCAACGGCACGATGGACCAGCTGATCCTCGACGCGCTGCGTGCCGAGCAGAACGCCGAGATCGCGTTCTCGCCGGGTTTCCGCTGGGGCACGTCGCTGCTGGCGGGTGAGCCGATCCGTTACGAGAGCCTGCTCGACCAGACGGCGATCACCTATCCGTATGCCACCGTCAACGAGCTCAGCGGCGAGACGATCAAGACGATCCTCGAGGACGTTGCCGACAACCTCTTCAACCCCGATCCGTACTACCAGCAGGGCGGCGACATGGTGCGCGTCGGCGGCATGCGCTACGCGATCGATCCCGCCGCGACGATGGGCAAGCGGATCACGCGGATGGAGATGAACGGCAAGCCGCTCGACGCGTCGCGCAAGTACAAGGTCGCCGGATGGGCGCCGGTGTCGGAAGAGGCGCGGGCGGCGGGCGGCGAGCCCGTGTGGGATGTCGTCGCGCGCTACGTCAAGGCGCAGAAGACAATCAAGCCGCGCGAGCTGGAAGTGCCCGTGCTGGAAGGCGTCGCCGGCAATCCGGGCATCGCCTGACGCGAGCGCCCTGCGCCTAGCGGCGTGGCCTCGGCAGCTTCAGCAGCTGCTGGTGATACGGCGACGGCATCGCGCGGAACGCGAGCGCGCGGCATTCGTACGCCTCCGGTGATGCGAACATGAGAATCAGGGGGAAGCCGGCATGCTCGAGCGTGCGACCCAACGATTGCGGGGTGAATCCCGCCTTGTGCGCCTGGAAGTCGCTGCCTGACTCCTCGATCTCCCGCGCCAGGCCATAGATGACGTCGAGCACGTTGATCGGGCCGGCATCGGAGTTGTAGAGCACCGCTTCCAGATCCAGATTGTCGCGAACCACCTTCTGCATCACCGCGCGCAGATCAGGAACCCGGATCTCCGCGAAGCCGTCCGGCTTCAATACGTGCAGGAACCCGCGCAGCACGCGCGCGGTGTCGTGCCGATAATAGTGCTCCAGATTGTGCGAGCAGTAGATGGCGTCGAATTGCGCACCAGCGAGCGTGTCGAGCTCGCGCGCGTCGCAGACGACGTCGGGACCGACGGCCGGGTTGAGGTCGAGCAGGACGTGCTCCCATCCCGCGTAGTGCGCCGGGATCGGGATCGTCTTGCTGCCGCCGCCGACGTTGAGTACGCGCCGGGGCGCAGCGGTCGTGGGATCGGTCATGGCTTCTAGCGAACGGTGACGCGCGCGAACTTGCGCTTGCCCGCCTGCACGACGACGGTGCGGCCCGCGGCGATGGTTACGGATTTGTCGGCGACGACGTCGCCGTCGATCTTGAGCCCGCGCTGCGTGATCAGGCGCAGCGCCTCGGAGGTCGATTCGGTGACGCCCGCCTGCTTTGCGAGCTGCGCGATCGGCAATCCCGCGCCAGCCGTCTGCAGCGTGACCTCGGGCATGTTCTCGGGCGCCGCGTGGTCGCGAAATCGCGACTCGAACTCCGCCAGCGCGCGCTCCGCGGCGTCGCGCGAATGGAACCGCGCGACGATCTCCTGCGCGAGCATCACCTTCGCGTCGCGCGGATTGCGTCCCGCCTCGCATTCGGCCTTGAGCTTCGCGATCTCGTCCATCGGCGCGGAACGACAGCAACTCGAAGTAGCGCCACATCAGCGTGTCGGAAATCGACATCAGCTTGCCGAACATCTCGCCCGGCGCGTCCGTGATGCCGACGTAGTTGTCGAGCGACTTCGACATCTTGTTGACGCCGTCCAGCCCCTCGAGCAGCGGCAGCGTCAGGATGCACTGCGGCTCCTGCCCGTAGTGGCGCTGCAGCTCGCGCCCCACCAGCAGGTTGAATTTCTGGTCGGTGCCGCCGAGCTCGACGTCCGCCTTCAGCGCGACCGAGTCGTACCCCTGCGCCAGCGGGTACAGGAACTCGTGGATCGCGATCGGCTGCTCCGCCGCGTAGCGCTTCGCGAAATCGTCGCGCTCGAGCATCCGCGCGACCGTGTATTTCGCCGCGAGCTTGATCATTCCGTCCGACCCC
The DNA here is from genome assembly GCA_963851465.1 of uncultured beta proteobacterium. Lineage (GTDB taxonomy): Bacteria > Pseudomonadota > Gammaproteobacteria > Burkholderiales > Casimicrobiaceae > VBCG01. The sequence continues at coordinate 236,051 of CAWKPJ010000001.1, read as the reverse complement.
AGCGCGCCCAGCCACGTCGAGTTGAACGCGACCTCGGTCTTTTCGCGGTCGAGGATCAGGAACACCTGGTCGGCATAGGTCTTGGCGTTCGCCTCTATTTCCTCGCGCGACAGCGGCGGCCGGGCGGCGTTGCGTCCCGTCGGGTCGCCGATCATCCCGGTGAAGTCGCCGATCAGGAACACGATGTGGTGCCCGAGGTCCTGCAGCTGGCGCAGCTTGTTGAACTGGACGGTGTGGCCGAGGTGCAGGTCCGGCCGCGTCGGGTCGAAGCCTTCCTTGATCTGCAGCGGCTTGCCCCGCCCGAGCTTGGTCCGCAGCTCCGATTCGATGAGGAGCTCGTGCGCGCCGCGCCTGAAGACGGCTACGTGATGGTCGATGTCGAAGGGCATGGGATTTGTTGCGTTTTTCGCGCCGCGCGCCGTCCATCCGTCCGCCAGCCCCTGCGGAGGCGGCGGCCGGAGGGGGCGTTTGCTAAAATCGACGGTCGAAAGACGTACCCACGAGCCCGTGATCGCGCACAAACTCCGCATTTTAGCGCAGCAGGCCGGCGCAGCCGCCCTGCGGGTCGCCCGCCATCCGGTCACGCCGTGGCAGGCGCTCGCGGTCGCCGTGCTCGGCTTCTCCGGCGTCGCCGCGTTCGGGCTGGCGCCCGACACGGTGCTGGAGACCGTGCCGACGCGCCTGGTCAAGCGGGCGCTGACGTTGCCCGAGCTCGCAGCGGCCCCCGCAGCCGAGCGCGTCTACTGGCGTGAGGAGCGCGTGCAGCGCGGCGACACCATCGGCAGCCTGCTCACGCGTGCCGACGTCGACGACGCCCGGGCGCTCACCTACATGCGCACCAACCCGGCGGCGCGGCCGCTCTATCAGCTGCGTCCCGGCCGCCCCGTGCGCGTCGCGATCGACGACGACGGCCGCCTGCTCGCGCTGCGCTTCGTCGCAGCCAACGGTGACCTCCTCGCGATCACGCGCAGCGGCGACGCGTTCTCAGCCGCGAGCTCGCCGCCGCCGGTGGAAACGCGCGTCACACTGCGCGCCGGCGAGATCCGCTCGTCGCTGTTCGGCGCCGCCGACGACATCGGACTGCCGGACGCCGTCACGCTCGCGCTCGCCGAGATCTTCGCCGGCGACATCGATTTCTATCACGACCTGCGCCGCGGCGACCGCTTCAGCGTGCTCTACGAAACGCGTTACGTCGACGGCGAGCCTGTCGGCACCGGCCGCGTGCTCGCCGCGCAGTTCGACAATCGCGGCAGGACGTATCGCGCATACCTGTGGCGCGCGGCCGACGGCACCGAGGGCTACTACGCGGGCGACGGCAAGAGCGCGCGCAGCGCGTTCCTGCGCTCGCCGGTCGAATTCTCGCGGATCACGTCGGGCTTCACGCAGGCGCGCTTCCATCCGATCCTGCAGACGTGGCGCGCGCACCGCGGCACCGATTTCGCGGCGCCCACCGGCACGCCGGTGCGCGCGACCGCGGACGGCGTCGTCACGATGGCCGGCCGCGAAGGCGGCTACGGCAACGTCGTGATGCTGAAGCACGGCGGCACGTACTCGTCGGTCTACGCGCACCTGTCGCGCTTCGCGGCGGGCCTGCGCAACGGCGCGCACGTGCGCCAGGGCGACACGATCGGCTACGTCGGCCAGACGGGCTGGGCGACCGGCCCGCATCTTCACTACGAATTCCGCATCGCCGGCGACGCGCGCAATCCGATGACCGTCGCGCTGCCGACCGCGTTTCCCGTCGCGCCCGAGGAGCGCGCGGCGTTCGACGCGGCCATCGCCCCGCTGGCGCAAGAGCTCGCGGTCGCGCAGGCCATGCCCGGCGCGCGCGTCGCCGCCGCGCAGTAGCTGGCGCGCGGATCCCCAACATGGCAGGCGACCTCTTCGCCGGCGTGATGTCAGGCACGAGCCTCGACGGCGTCGACGCGGTCGTCGCCGATTTCGCGCCGGCGAGCGGCGTCGCCTGCGAGACGCTGGGCGCCGCGCACACGCCGTTGCCGACGATGCTGCGTGACGAGCTGCTCGCGCTGCAGACGCCGGGCGCGAACGAGCTGTCGCGCGCCGGCGCGGCGGCCAACATGCTGGCGGAGATCTACGCCGACGCGATCGCCAAGGCGCTCACCGCGGCGAAGCTCGACCGCGAGAGCGTGGTGGCCGTGGGCGTCCACGGGCAGACGTTGCGACACAAGCCGGAGCGCGGCTTCACGCTGCAACTCAACAATCCCGCGCGCGTCGCGGAGCGCTCGGGGCTCACGGTCGTCGCCGATTTCAGGAGCCGCGACGTCGCCGCCGGCGGGCAGGGCGCCCCGCTGGTTCCGGCATTTCACGCCGCGCTGTTCGGCACGCCGAAGGCGCATCGCGTCATCGTCAATCTCGGCGGCATCGCGAACATCACCGACCTGCCGCCCGGCGGCCCGGTGCGCGGTTTCGACACGGGCCCCGGCAACGCGTTGCTCGATCTGTGGTGCGCGCGCAGCCGCGGCGATCCGTTCGACGACAACGGCGCGTGGGCGGCCACGGGCAAGGTCGCGCCGAACCTCCTCGAGGTGATGCTCGCCGAGCCGTTCTTTTCCGCCAAGCCGCCGAAAAGCACCCATCGCGACACCTTCAACCTGGCCTGGCTCGAAAAGCGCCTCGCCGCGGCGCAGTGGAAAGGCGAGGCCGACGACGTCCAGGCGACGCTCGTTGCGCTGACGGCGCGCACGGTCGCCGACGCCATTCGCGCGCAGGCGCCGGAGGCGGAAGAGGTGCTGGCCTGCGGCGGCGGTGCCAACAACACCACGCTGATGCTCGCGCTGGCGGCGGAGTTGAAGCCGCGGCGCGTGGCGACGACCGCAACCGCCGGCGTGCCGGTCGAGCACGTCGAGGCGCTCGCCTTCGCGTGGCTGGCCCGCGAGGCGCTCGCGGGACGTCCGGGCAATCTTCCCGCCGTCACCGGCGCAAAGGGCCCGCGCGTTCTGGGTGCCATCTACCCGCGCTGACCAGACCGCGGCGTTGTAAACGACAACGGGGCCGCAAGGCCCCGTTCGTCATTGCGGCGGGCGAGAAACGTCAGACCGAGAAGCTCGATCCGCAGCCGCAGGTCGTCGTCGCATTCGGGTTCTTGATCACGAACTGCGCGCCTTCCAGGCCGTCCTGGTAGTCGATTTCCGCGCCGACCAGGTATTGATAGCTCATTGGATCGATCAACAGCGTCACGCCGTCCTTCTGCATCGCCGTGTCGTCCTCGTTCGCGACCTCGTCGAACGTGAAGCCGTACTGGAAGCCGGAGCAGCCGCCGCCGGACACGAATACCCGCAGCTTGAGGTCCGGATTGCCTTCCTCGTCGATCAGCGTCTTGACCTTCGCCGCCGCGGCGTCGGTGAACACCAGCGGGGCGGGCATCTCGTTCATTGCGTTCATTTGCTTGGACTCCTGGTTCGGCCCTGATGGATGGTGGATCGCCGGGGCGCTCGCGTCAAGCGCTGCGGCGCCAATCCGCGGCCCCGCGCTTGAATTCGACCAATCTCCCTGATGAACATGGGGGCGCCCTACAGCGCGGTCAAGCTGCGGACTACAGCACGGTCAAGCTGCGGGTCGCTCGGGGACTTGTATTGCCGTCCTCGTAGGCGCGGGCAATCAGCGCCGTCAGCCGCGAGCCCGGCGGCAGCCGCAGCGTGCCTTCGATCCGCTGATAGTACTTGAATCGCAGGTCGAGGCCCGCCCGTGTCTCCGGCTGGTCGTCCGGCAGCGTCAGCGTCACGATCTCACCGTCGGGTGCGGATAACGCCGCCTGCAACGCCACGTGGCCCTCGAAGTCGCCTTTGGGGTTGCCGCCGCGCACGACAATGAGGTTGTAGCGATATGTGCCATCCGGGTCGACGTCGATGGTGAGGCGCGGAATCGACAGCCCCGCCTGCTTGCTCGAGTCGGCCACGAGCCTTTGCAGGAACGCGACCTCCTCCTTCAATTGCGCGTTCTCGGTGACGAGATTGCTGGACTGGCGCGACAGGCCCTGCTCGGCGCCGCGGCTCATCGCAAGGTCGCTTTCGAGGCGCGAGTTGCGGCCGCGCAAGTCCGCGGCTTCGGTGCGCAGCCGCGCTGCCTCGGCATCGAGCGTCGATAACCGGGCTTCCACCTCCTTGCGGTCGAACCCGCCGAAGACCTGCCCGAAATCGAAGCCCCACCACCACATGCCCGTGATGACGGCGATGCCCGCGACGAGCGCCGCGATGCGGCCCCACCACGGCATCGGCGTGGCGACGGCCGTGCGCGACTCGCCAATGCCGAGTCGCGTCCGCACGCGGTGCCAGAATCCCGAGACGGCCACGCTTCGCGACGTCGTCCTACGGCAGCACCGGCAGTGCGGTGAGGCCGGTGGTCTCGGGCAAGCCGAACATCAGGTTCATGTTCTGGATCGCCTGGCCCGCAGCGCCCTTGACCAGGTTGTCCTCGACGGCGATCACCATCGCGAGGTCGGTCCCGGGCGGACGATGGACCGCCAGGCGCAGGTAGTTCGACGCGCGCACGCTGCGCGTGTCGGGTTGCGATCCCGGCGGCATCACGTCGATGAACGGCTCGCCGGCGTAGCGCTTCTCGTACAGCGCCTGCAGATCGACGTCGGTGCGCGTCAGCGGCGCGTAGAGCGTGGCGAGGATGCCGCGGATCATCGGCACGAGGTGCGGCGTGAATGCCAGCTTCACCGGTTTCCTGCTCGCGCGGTTCAGGCCCTGGATGATTTCCGGCAGATGCCGATGGCCCTTGACGCCGTACGCGGCGAAATTGTCCGCGGCCTCGGGAAAGATCAGGTTGAGCTCGGCCTTGCGGCCCGCGCCCGACACGCCCGACTTCGCATCGGCGATCAGGTGGTCGGTGTCGACGAGGCCCTCTTCCACCAGCGGCAGAAAGCCAAGCTGCACGGCGGTCGGATAGCAGCCCGGATTGCCGACGATCCGCGCTTTCTTGATCGCCTCGCGGTTGATCTCGGGAATGCCGTAGACCGCCTCGGCGAGGAGATCCGTGCACGCATGCGGCATCTTGTACCAGCGCTCGAACTCCGCCGGGTCGGCGAGGCGGAAATCGGCGGCAAGGTCGATGATCTTGACGCCGGCGCCGACCAATTCGCGCGCCTGCGCCATCGCGACGCCGTGCGGCGTTGCGAAGAACACGACGTCGCACGCCTTCAGGTCCGTTTGCGCCGGGTCGGTGAATACGAGATCGTAGCGGCGGCGCAGGCTCGCGAACATGTCGGAAACCTTGGTGCCGGCATCCTTGCGCGACGTGATCGCGCGCACGTCCGCCTGCGGATGCTGCGCGAGCAGGCGGAGAAGCTCGACGCCCGTGTAGCCGGTTCCGCCTACGATTCCGATCCTTATCATCGCCGTTCCTCGCCGATCGATTCTAGCATCGGGGGTGCGCACTCATGCCGCTGGCATGAGGGGGCGCGCACCGCCCCTGAGTTGACATCCCGCATCGCGTCCCGTTCGCCGTTCCCGCTTCGATCCATGGCAAAAAGGCCGCCTCGAAGGCGGCCTTTCGCGGACTCGTGGGAAGCGTCTATCGCTTCGAGAACTGCTTGCGGCGGCGCGCCTTGTGGAGGCCGACCTTCTTTCGCTCGACTTCGCGCGCATCGCGCGTTACCAGGCCCGCCTTCGACAGCGTCGGCTTCAACTGCGCGTCGTAATCGATGAGCGCACGGGTGATGCCGTGACGCACCGCGCCCGCCTGACCCGATTCACCGCCGCCGACCACGTTGACCATGATGTCGAACGTGCCCTGGTGATTGGTGATCACCAGCGGCTGGCGGGCGACCATGCGTCCGGTCTCGCGCGTGAAGAACTCGTCGATGGGCTTTTCGTTGACGACGATCTTGCCCGTGCCCTGCTTGATGAACACGCGTGCCACCGACGTCTTGCGGCGGCCCGTGCCGTAGTAGTAGTTGCCGATCATCTCGAGTTCGATATGGTGTCGTTAGGGTACTGAGGGTTGGGTACGGCCGGAGTAGCGCCAGCGTTGCTATAGCTCGAGCGCCTTGGGCTGCTGCGCCGAGTGCGGATGCGACGGACCCGCGTAGCACTTGAGCTTCTTGATCATCGCGTAACCGAGCGGGCCTTTGGGCAGCATGCCCTTGACGGCCTTCTCCAGCGCGCGGCCGGGGAAGCGGGCCTGCATCTGGCCGAAGCTCGTCGTCGAAATCCCGCCCGGATAGCCGCTGTGGCGGTGGTAGAGCTTGTCGTCGACCTTGTTGCCGGTGACCTTGAGCCTGTCGACATTCGTGACGACGATGAAATCGCCGGTGTCGACGTGCGGCGTGTAGATCGGCTTGTGCTTCCCGCGCAGGCGGGCGGCGATCTGGGACGCGAGGCGACCCAGGACCTTGTCGGTGCCGTCGACGACGAACCAGTCGTGCGTGACGTCGGCGGGCTTGGCGGAAAACGTCTTCATGGTCGAATCTCGCGTGGTTCTCTGCTGTTCTCGGTTCTGGTGCGGGCGGAGCAAAGTCGAACAGTTTACTATTTTCCCCGTGGTGCGGTCAATCGCCGGGCGCCGCCGGCTGAAGGCAGGCGGGACCTTGGCGGGAGCCATCGTGCCGCATTGCGACAATCGAGGGCGTCGCTGTGGCCTCGATCAACTTCCGCCGTGGCCGGTCTCCGGCCAACTCGGGGCAAAAAAAGGCGCGGTCCTTGAGGACCGCGCCGGAGGATTCCACCATAGGAGGAGAATGGAGGAATTTGCCTGCGGTGCCGAGGAGGATCGGCGGGCGCGCAGGCAATGCAAGGATTCCATATTGCGCCGCACAATGCAAGCGGAATGGCGCACTGCAGCACGATGTCCAGGCGATCTCCGCACAACACGTCAGGCGGCTCAATGTGAGCGCTCACCCTCGGCGACTTGAAAAACTGAGACCAAACCAATGAAAACACGCGTGAAATGGGTCGAAGGCGTCAGCTTTGTCGCCGAGACAGGAAGTGGTCATTCGATGGTCGTCGACGGCGCGCCCGAAGCCGGTGGCCGCAACCTTGGTCCGCGGCCGATGGAACTGGTGCTGGCGGGCACCGCCGCCTGCACCGCGTTCGATGTGGTCTGGATCCTGAAAAAGGCGCGCCAGCCCGTGGCGGACTGCGTCGTCGAGGCGGAGGCCGAGCGCGCGCCCGCAGAGCCCAAGATCTTCACCCGGATCCACTTCAAGTACGCGGTGGCCGGACGCGGCCTCGACCCGAAGCAGGTCGAGCGCGCGGTGAAGCTCTCGAAGGAGAAATACTGTTCGGCGACGATCATGCTGGCGAAGACCGCCGAGATCAGCTACGAGGTGGCGATCGTCGACGGCGATCGGGTCGCCTGAGCGCCGCGGGCCGGGCCTAGCGCGCTCGCGGCTGCTCGAGGGAGCGCGCTCCACCGTACGGGGACACCGGGGGGCGTCAGTCCGGATCGCGGAGCAGGCGGATCAAGCTCGACGTATCCCAGCGGCCGCCGCCGCGCGCCTGGATGCGCGCGTAGAACTGATCCAGCAGCGCCGTCACGGGCAGTGCAGCGCCGTTGGCGCGCGCCTCCGCGAGGCAGATCGCGAGGTCCTTGCGCATCCAGTCGACGGCGAAGCCGAAATCGAACTTGTCGGCGACCATCGTCTTGCCGCGATTCTCCATCTGCCACGATTGCGCGGCGCCCTTGCTGATGACGTCGAGCACGCGCTCGGCGTCGAGCCCGGCGCGCTGCGCGAAGTCGAGGCCTTCGGCGAGTCCCTGCACCACCGCGGCCACGCAGATCTGGTTCACCATTTTCGTGAGCTGGCCGGCGCCGGCCGCGCCCATCAGGGTCACCGCGCGCGCGTACGTCGCGAGCACGCTCTCGGCGCGCGCGAACACCGGCGCGTCGCCGCCGACCATGATCGTGAGCTTGCCGTTCTGCGCACCGGCCTGGCCGCCGGACACCGGCGCGTCGAGGAAGCCGACCCCCTTGGCCGTCGCCGCCGCGTGGAGCTCGCGCGCGACTTCGGCCGACGCCGTCGTGTGGTCGACGAGCACGCTGTCCGCACGCATCGCGCCGAGAGCGCCGGCCGGACCCGTCGCCACCGCGCGCACGTCGTTGTCGTTGCCGACACACATCAGAACGAACTCGGCATCGCGCGCGGCGTCCGCGGGCGTCGGTGCGGCCACGCCGCCGTGCTCGGCGACCCAGCCCGCCGATTTGGCGGCGTTGCGGTTGTACACGGTGACGTGGTGCCCCGCCCGAGCCAGGTGGCCCGCCATCGGGTATCCCATTACGCCCAGTCCGAGAAAGGCGACGCGGTTTGGCATCGGGTCTCCAGCAGGTTCGTTCGGTTTGTGGATCAGAGTGACTTGCTGGCTCAGGCTTCAGCCTGCCGCGCGGCTGCGACGGCTGAAGCCGGCCGTGCAAGGATCATGAAGCGCCGGTGAGCGAAGTGCGCGCTGCTGCGATCGCCTTCCTCACCTGCGCAGGCGCGGTCCCGCCTTCGTGGTTGCGGCTGGCCACCGAGCCTTCCAGCGTGAGCACGCCATGCACGTCGTCGCCGGCGCTCGCAGAAAACGCGCGCAGCTCCGCGAGCGAAAGAGCGTCGAGATCGACGCCTTTGCCTTCCGCGTGGCGAACGGCGCGCGCGACGGCTTCGTGCGCGTCGCGAAACGGCACGCCGCGCCGCACGAGGTGGTCCGCGAGGTCGGTCGCGGTGGCGAAGCCTTCGCGCGCCGCGTCGCGCATCCGCGCCGCGTCGACTGCGATGCCGCTGGCCACGAGGTCCGTCATGATCGCGAACACGTCGGCGAGCGTGTCGACCGTGTCGAACAGCGGCTCCTTGTCTTCCTGGTTGTCCTTGTTGTAGGCGAGCGGCTGCGACTTCATCAGCATCAGCAGCGCGACCAGGTGACCCGCGACGCGCGCCGACTTGCCGCGCACGAGCTCGGGCACGTCGGGGTTCTTCTTCTGCGGCATCATCGAGCTGCCGGTGCAGAACCGGTCGGCCAGCCGCACGAAGCCGAAGCGCGGGTTCGACCACAGCACGAGCTCTTCGGCGAAGCGCGACAGGTGGACCATCGCGATCGCCGCAGCCGCCTCGAACTCGATCGCGAAATCGCGATCGGAGACGGCGTCGATCGAGTTGCTGCACAGACCATCGAAGCCCAGATCGCGCGCAACCGCCGCACGATCGATCGGGAAGCTGGTGCCGGCGAGCGCGCCGCTGCCCAGAGGAAGCAGGTTCACGCGGCGGCGGCAATCGGCAAAGCGCGCCATGTCGCGCGCCAGCATCGCCTCATACGCCATCAGGTGGTGGCCGAACGTCACCGGCTGCGCGACCTGCAGGTGCGTGAAGCCCGGCATGATCGTCGCTGCATGCGTCTCCGCCAGATCGAGGAACGCGTGCCGCAGCGCGACGAGTTGTGCGACAAGCGAATCGATCGCGCCGCGCAGCCACAGGCGGATGTCGGTGGCCACCTGGTCGTTGCGCGAGCGCGCCGTGTGCAGCCGCTTGCCCGCGTCCCCGATCAGCGCGGTCAGACGGCGCTCGATGTTGAGGTGCACGTCCTCGTGCTCGCGCGACCACGCGAACTCGCCGCGGGCGATCTCGGCGCCGATCTGCGACAGCCCGCGCTCGATGGCGGCGAGGTCGTCACTCGTGATGATCCCCGCGGCGGCGAGCATGCGCGCATGCGCGGTCGAGCCTGCGATGTCGGCGACGGCGAGGCGGCGGTCGAAGTCGACCGAGGCATTGAAGCGCTGCATCCGCTCCGTCATCGGTTCCGAGAAACGTCCGGACCAGGTGCCGCCGGACGGCACTGCGGGCGACGCGGATGCGCCTGCGGCAGGTGTGTGATCCCCTTCGAGGGGGGTCGCGCCTGACGGCCCGACGGTGCTGGGGTGACTTTTCGGAGGCGGTGCGTCGGGCATTGCGGGATTCCGCCGCGGTTTGCTTGCGCCGCGCAAGAGGGTTGCCGAGAATGAACGGGAATGGCCCAGCGACTTTCCGCACCTTCTCCGGCGTCCCTCGCCCAGCCGAACGACGCGACAGGCACGATGCTTGCATGTCCACGCCGGTATGCGGGGAATTATAAGGCAAAAGGCGGTTCTGCCCGTGCTGCCTGACCTGCGTAATCTCGGCACGATCCTGCGCGTCCTGCTCGCCGTGAACGGAGCGGCGCTGGTCGTGGCGTTTGCACGCGAGCAACGGCCGAACGCGCTTTTCGACGAGTGGATCGCGCTCACGAGCTATGTCGAGCCGTATCTGCTGGCGGCGCTCGCCGTGCTGGCGATGCTCGCGCCGCGCCTGGTGCGCCTTCCCTACAAGTATGGTGTCGCCGCGATCGTCGCGGTCACGGTCGCGGTCGGCGTCGCGCTGCATTTCGCGATGTCGCGCCTGCTGCCGGATGGTGGGGGCTCGCTGCCGCGGCAGCTCACGTACGCCCTCGCGGCAGTCGCGGCGCTGCTCTACTACTTCCAACTGCGCATCCGAGCGCTTTCGCCGGCGATCGCCGAAGCGCGGCTCCAGGCGCTGCAGGCACGGATCCGTCCGCATTTCCTGTTCAACAGCATCAACGCCGTGTTGTCGCTGATCAGGAGCGAGCCGCAGCGCGCCGAAGCGGCCCTCGAGGACATGGCCGAGCTCTTCCGCGTGCTGATGCGCGATAACCGCGAGCTGACGCCGCTCGCCGACGAGGTCACGCTGTGCCGTCAGTATCTCGATCTTGAAAAGCTGCGCCTCGGCGAGCGGCTGATCGTCGACTGGAACGTCAAGAGCATGCCGGCCGACGCGCTGGTACCACCGCTCGTGCTGCAGCCGCTGCTGGAGAACGCCGTCTATCATGGCGTCGAGCCCGCGAGCACGCCCGGCACGGTGTCGATCAACCTGTTCCTGTCGCGCGGCGAAGTGCACGCGATCCTGAAGAACCCGATCCCGGCGAACGGCCGCCGCCACCACACCGGCAACAAGATGGCGCTCGACAACGTACGCGAGCGGCTCGCGCTTCATTTCGACGCCGAGGCGAGCCTCGAATCGCGCGTCACCAAGGACGGCTACGAAGTGCACATCCGCATGCCCTACCGCACCGTAATGCCGGCCGAGTACGCGCCGGCTGCCGCTGCAGCCGAATCGCATCGCGAGCGTCGCGGCGGCGGCTCGCAGCGATCCACCGCGCCGGCACGCACCTTGCAAGGGATGCCGCAACCGGGAGTCGCACGTGGCTGAAAATGCGTTACGCGTACTGATCGTCGACGATGAGGCGCCTGCCCGCAGGCGGCTGCGCGAACTGCTCGACGATTGCACTGGTGCACTGCCGCTCGCGATCGTGGGCGAGGCGCAGCACGGTCGCGAAGCACTCGACCTGCTGCAGACCGCGCCCGCCGAGCTCGTCCTCACCGATATTCACATGCCCGACATGGACGGCATCGAGCTCGCGCGCCACCTGCTCAAGCTCCAGCATCCGCCGGTGGTGATCTTCACCACCGCGTTCCACGAGCATGCGCTGCAGGCGTTCGAGGTGAACGCCGTCGACTACCTGGTGAAGCCGGTGCGCGTGCAGCGGCTCCTGTCGGCGCTGCAGAAGGTGCCGCGACTGAAACCCGTCGGCACGGACAAGCTCTCGCACCTGCCGTCGACGGCGCGCCGTTTCCTCTCGGTGACCGAGCGTTCGCGCGTCGTGCTCGTGCCGGTCGAGGACGTGATCTACCTCAAGGCCGAGCTCAAGTACATCACCATCCGCACCAAGGAGCGCGAGTACCTGCTCGAGGAGTCGCTCACCCGGCTCGAGAACGAGTTCGGCGCGCGCTTCGTCCGCGTGCACCGCAATTGTCTGGTCGCGCGCGAGCACATCCGCGGCTTCGAGCGGCGCGTGGGCAACGACGGCGATGCGCACTGGGAAGTGCTCCTCGACGGCGTGCTGGAAACGCTGCCGGTGTCGCGGCGCCAGCAGTTCGTCGTCCGCGACATCGGCCGCGAATCGGTCAACGGCGCCGCGGCCCTGACGGAAACCTGAGAGTCAACTGACGCGCCGCGCCGCGCGCGGCCCCGAGCAAGTCGCACGAGCGCCCGCCGCGCCTGCAGCGCCGCGGTAGACTTGCGCGCCGGTCGCGCCCAAAAGCGCGCGATTCTTGCTGTCCGGCGCCCGCTCCCAACTTCAGTCAGGAACGTCATGCGCACGCTGATCTGCGGCTCGCTCGCCTACGACACCATCATGGTGTTTCCCGACCGCTTCGCGCGGCACATCCTGCCCGATCAGACGCACATGTTGTCGGTGTCATTCCAGATCGGCGAGATGCGCCGCGAATGGGGCGGCTGCGCCGGCAACATTGCATACAACCTCCGCGGACTCGGCGGCGAGCCCGTCGTGATGGCGGCGCTCGGCCACGATGGCGCGCCGTACCGCGAGCGCTTCGCGGATCTCGGCATCGCCACCGACGGCGTCCGCACGATCGACGAGACGTTCACCGCGCAGGCGTTCATCATCACCGACCTCGACGACAACCAGATCACCGCATTTCATCCCGGCGCGATGAACCATTCGCACGTGAACCACGTCGCGGACGTTACCGGCGTTCGACTCGGCATCATCGCACCCGACGGCAAGGAAGGCATGATGGCGCACGTGCGCGAGTTCGGTGAGGCGGGGATCCCGTTCGTGTTCGATCCCGGACAGGGGCTGCCGCTGTTCGACGGCAAGGAACTGTCGGCGATGATCGAGCGTGCGGCGTATCTGACGGTGAACGATTACGAGGCGAAGCTCTTGTGCGAGCGCACGGGCCTCGACTTGTCGGCGCTCGCCGAGCGCGTCCAGGCGCTGATCGTGACGCTTGGCGCCGAAGGCTCCGTGATCCACGCGGATGGCGCGACCTATGCGATTCCCGCCGTGAAGCCGCAAGCGGTCGTCGACCCCACCGGCTGCGGCGACGCGTATCGCGCCGGGCTCCTGTACGGCATCGCACAGGGATGGGACTGGCAGCGCACCGGCCAGCTGGCATCGGTGATGGGCGCCTTGAAGATCGCCTCGCGCGGCGGTCAGAACCACACGGTCGACCGCGGCACGGTTGCAGCGCTGTACACAAAAGCATTCGGCGAGGTGCCGTTCTGACGTACGCCGATTCGAAACGCCTTCGCCTCACGCCGCTGCCGCTGCGGCTCTATCGCGTTGCACGGAGCGGCATCCATCTGCTGGAAGGCGTCGCGACGACGACGTTCGTGTTCCCGCTGATCACGCCCGCAGCGCGCCGCACGGCCATCCGCCAATGGAGCCGCCGGCTGCTGCGCATGCTGAACGTCGATGCCCGTCTGCACGGGGAGCCTCTGCTCGACGGCAACGTCCTGGTCGTGGCGAACCACATTTCGTGGCTCGACATCTTCGTGCTGAACGCCGTCGGGCCGGTGCGCTTCGTCGCCAAGGCGGAGCTCGCGCGCTGGCCGGTTGCCGGCCGCCTGATCCGCGGTGTCGGCACGCTGTTCGTCGAGCGCGAGCGGCGCAAGGACGCGCGGCGCGTGAATGGACACGCAGCGGACGCGCTCGCGCGCGGCGACATCGTCGCGGTGTTTCCGGAAGGCACGACGACCGACGGCACCCAGCTCCTGCCGTTCAAGAGCTCGCTCCTGCAGCCGATCGTCGACGCGCAGGGACGCGTGCAGCCGATGGCGATCCGCTATCGTGCGCCGACGGGCGAGCATTCCGGCGCGCCGGCATACGTGGGCGACGATTCGTTCCTGGCGTCGTTCTGGCGCGTGACGGGCGCGCGCGCTCTGGTCGTCGACTTGCACGCGCCGGCTTCGCTCGCCGCGGGCGGTTCGCACCGCCGCGACCTGGCGCGCACGGCCGAGGCGGCTATTCGGTTGGTTTTGGAAGGACCGCCTGCCGCGACGGCACCTGGTACACACGCCGATCCGGAAGGCGTATCGCGGTAAGCGGACCGCCCCAGACGCAGCCGGAGTCGAGCATCGACACGTTCGGCGCCAGCATGAGATCGAGTGTGGACCAGTGGCCGCAGATCACCGCGGCGCCCGCACTCCGACGATTGTCGTGGGCGAACCACGCGCGAAACCCGGCCGGCGTGCTTGCGGGACCCCGCTTTTCGCGGAACTCCATCGTGTCGCCGGCCGTGCAGTAGCGAAGGCGCGTGCAGACGTTGACGATCGCGCGCAACCGATCGTCGCCTGCAAGATCGTCACGCCATTGCCGCGGCTCGTCGCCGTACAGCACGGCGAGAAATTCGCGGCGCCGGCCGCTTGCCATCGCCGTCTCCACCTCGCGCGACAGTGCGAGCGCTGCGGCGGGAGTCCACGACGGCAGCAGGCCGGCATGCACCATCAGCCGGTCGCCGTCGATCGCGACCAGCGGGCGCCGCGCGAGCCAGTCGACCAGCGCGTCGCGATCCGGCGCTGCGAGGATGTCGTCGAGCGTGTCGCCGCGATGCGGCTTGCGCAGGCCCGCCGCGATCGTCAGCAGATGGAAATCGTGATTGCCGAGCACGCAGGTCGCCGCGTCGCCCAGCGCCATGACTTCGCGCAACACGGCGAGCGACGCCGGGCCGCGGTTGACGAGATCACCGACGAACCAAAGCCGGTCGTCGTGCCGCGAGAACCCGATGAGATCGAGCAGTTCGCAGAGCTCGGCGTGGCAACCCTGGATGTCGCCGATCGCGTAGTGGGCCATGGGTTCGCGCGGAGTCGGGATCGATTTTGCGCGCGACGTCAAGACTGCACGCGCGGGCGACGCGTTGATAGACTGCGCACGGATTCTAGCAAGCACCGATGTCGTTTCCCCTCAATCCGTCGCAGCGCGCGGCCGTGCGTCACGCCGCCGGGCCGTTGCTCGTCCTCGCGGGCGCCGGCAGCGGCAAGACACGCGTCATCACGGCGAAGATCGCGCACCTGGTGGGCGAGGGCGTCGATCCGGCGTCGATCGCGGCGATCACGTTCACCAACAAGGCCGCGCGCGAAATGGCCGGACGCGCGCGTTCTCTCCTGTCGGGACATGGCGCAGCGGACGCCGCAAAGTCGCTGGCGATCTCCACGTTCCATGCGCTGGGGCTTCGGATCGTGCGCAGCGAGGCGAAGACGCTGGGACTGCGACCCGGCTTCTCGGTGCTCGATCCGGGGGATCTCGAACCGATCGTCGCCGAGCTTTGCGCGACCGCCGACCGGGCCCGCGCCCGCGCAGCGCAATGGCGCGTCAGCGGCTGGAAGAACTCGATGACGTCGCCGGCGCAGGCGCTCGCGGCCGCGAAGACGCAGGACGAGATCGCTGCCGCCCGCGCTTACGCGCAGTACGCCGACGCGCTCAACGCGTACCAGGCGGTCGACTTCGACGACCTCATCGCGCTTCCGGTCGCGCTCTTCGAGCGTGATGCGGCGGCGCGCGACCGCTGGCGCGCGCGCTTCGCACACGTGCTGGTCGACGAGTATCAGGACACGAACCCGGCGCAATACCGGCTGTTCCGCCTGCTGGTCGGCACGAAGACGCCGTTCACCGTCGTCGGCGATGACGACCAGGCGATCTACGGCTGGCGCGGCGCGACGCTCGACAATCTCGCGCAGCTGCCGCGCGACTATCCGGATCTCACCGTGATCAAGCTCGAGCAGAACTACCGCTCGACCGCGCGCATCCTGCGCTCCGCCAATGCGCTGATCGCGAAGAACCCGAAGCTCTTCGACAAGAAGCTGTGGAGCGAGCTCGGCCTCGGCGACACGCTGCGCGTCGCGCCTGCCGCCGACGACGACGGCGAAGCGGAAATGGTCGTCGCGCGGCTCCTCGCCGAGCGCTTTTCCCGGCGCGCACGCTACGCCGACTTCGCGATCCTCTATCGCGGCAACCATCAGGCGCGCGTGTTCGAGACGGCGTTGCGCGCGCGCTCGGTTCCGTACGAGATCTCAGGCGGCACGTCGATCTTCGACCGCACCGAGATCCGCGACATCGTCGCGTACCTGCGCGTCATCGCCAACGAGGACGACGATCCGGCGTTCGTGCGTGCGGCAACGGCGCCGCGCCGCGGCATCGGCGCGACGACGCTGGCACGTCTTGGGGAGATCGGCGCCGCGCGCGGCGCGAGCTTGTTCGCGGCTGCGTTCGATCCCGCCTTTGCCGGCGCCGTGCCGGCGCGCCAGCGCGAAGGCATCGGCGAGTTCTGCGCGTTGATCAATCGCCTGCGCCACCGGGCGCCACGCGAGCCCGCGGGGCGCCTGCTGTCCGAGCTGGTCGCCGCGATCGGCTACGAGGACTGGCTCGTGTCGACGCTCGACAAGCGCGACGCGGCCGAGCGCACGCAGAGCGTGCGCGACTTTGTCGCGTGGCTCTCCCGCAAGGGCGAGACCGACGGGCGCAACCTGCTCGAGCTGACGCAGATGGTTGCGCTGATCACGCGTCTCGACGACCGCGAGACCGACGGCGCCGATGCCGTGCGGCTGTCGACGCTGCACGCGGCCAAGGGCCTCGAGTATCCGCACGTGTTCATCGTCGGCGTCGAGGAGGGACTGCTGCCGCATCGCGAAGCCGTCGACGCGGGCAACGTCGACGAGGAGCGGCGGCTGATGTACGTGGGCCTCACCCGCGCGCAGGAGACGCTGCAGCTTTCGTATTGCCGCACGCGCAAGCGCGCGGGCGTGAAGGTCGACGTCGCACCGTCGCGTTTTATCGCCGAGCTTGCACAGGAGGACTTGCGCTACGCCGACGCGCCGCTGGCGCCCGAGGATGCGGCGCGCGAGCGCGCGACGGGGTTCGATCGTCTCAAGTCCCTGAAGGCGCTGGTCACGCGGGATCCGTAGTCCCGTGGTCCTTGTGGGGCCGGCTTCAGCCGGCCGCGCCGTAGCGTCGGCCTGAGGCCTGACCTGCAACTACTTGGCCGCCGAGACCATGTAATCGACCGCGGCCTTGACGTCGGCATCCGAGAGCATCGCGTTGCCGCCCTTCGGGGGCATCATGCCGCCCTTGCCGGTGAAACCGGCGATCGCGTGCGTGTGGAGGGTGTTCACGCCCTGCGCGATGCGCGCCGCCCACGCCGCCTTGTCGCCGAACTTGGGCGCACCCGCGATGCCGGCACCGTGGCAGGCGATGCACGAGCCTTCGTAGACCTTCTTGCCATCGGCGGCTGCGGCAGGTGCCGCGCCAGCGGCGACGGCGACCGGCGCTGCAGCAGAGGCCGCGGGTGCCGCTGCCGGCGCCACGGTCGCGGCCGGCGCTGCGGCGACCGCCACCGGCTCTTTCCAGCTCGCGCCGGCCAGATTGGCCATGTGGACCACGGCGCGCTCGACCTCGGCGTCGGTGAGATCGGCGTTGCCACCCTTCGGCGGCATCACGCCGGCCTTGCCCTGGAAGCCGGCGATTGCGTTCTTGACGAGCGTCGCCTGGCCCTGCGCGAGGCGCGCCGTCCATGCGGCCTTGTCGCCCGTTTTCGGCGCGCCGGCCAGGCCGGCTTCGTGGCATGTCTTGCAGACCTGGCCGTAAACGGCCTCGCCGGACAGGTTGCCCTTGGGGCCGCTTGCATCGGCCATGACGACGTTGCCGAACGCCTGGATGCGCGACAGCACGCGCGGATCGCCTTCGTTACGCCCGTGCGGCCCGCCGGTGACGAGTTGCGACAGGAGCACGATCAACGCGATCGGAACGATGAATGCGAGCGCGACGACGATGACGAGCTGGCGCGGCGACTTGATCGGGGAGACGTGCTGGTCGTGTTCCTGCATGGTGGCGGGCGAAGTGGGAGGACGCGCGCCGGCGCGACCAAACCGCTAATTATATAGTCACCGCAGGTCGCGGAGGGCTGTGCGTGGACGCTTCGACGCAGGAAAAGCTAGAATCGCACTCCAGGCAACACCACGCGCCCGTAGCTCAGTTGGATAGAGTATTGGTTTCCGAAGCCAAGGGTCACAGGTTCGAATCCTGTCGGGCGCGCCAACGGCTTTTAGCGTAATGACTCGTCGCGGGGCCGACGCAGGCTCGGCCGGACTCCGCCGCTCGACCTGCGCATTCCTCCGTCCAGTCGCCCCGTGACAGCAGCCGGCGCCGAACCGAAATACAGTGGAATGCTGAATTGCCGCCTCCGATACGCAAATCGGACGCGCGGCGGTCCATTTCGGTCCCGATCGCGGGGACTGGCCGGATTTGGCGATGTAGCGGACAACGCGGCACCACCGAAAGTCGGCATTAAGCGTGAATTTTCGGGTCGGCGCCACGCAAGCCTGCGGCGAGAATGGCGTCGTCGTTGTCGTGGCATGGGCTGTGCTTCACGACCTGTTTTGGCCAAGAGTCGCAATTCCGTGGTGTTACCATAAACATTCACGGTTTCTCGCAGACGCGAGCGAAGGGGAGGGCGCATGAACGCGATTGTTGGACGGTTGAGTTGTGCTGCAGCGCAATCGGGTCGTCGCGGCGGAATCCTGCTGCTCTGCGGCATTCTCCTGGCGCTGCTCGCCGGCTGCCAGACGCCCCAATACCCGCCGGCGCCGGTGACCTCCGCGACCCCGGACTACGACTACCGCATCGGGCCGCTCGACACGGTCAACGTCATCGTCTGGCGCAATCCGGAACTGTCGATGAGCGTTCCGGTGCGGCCGGACGGCAAGATCACCACCCCGCTCGTCGACGACCTGCCCGCGCTCGGCAAGACGCCGACGCAGCTCCAGCGCGACATCGAGAAGGCGCTCGTCAAGTACATCCGCGATCCGGTCGTCACGGTCGTCGTCACGACCTTCGCCGGCCCGGCCAGCGAGCAGATCCGCGTGATCGGCGAGGCGACCAAGCCGCAGGTCCTGCCGTTCCGGAGCCAGATGACGCTGCTCGACGTGATGATCGCCGTCGGCGGGCTCACCGACTTCGCCGACGGCAACGGCGCGAGGATCTTTCGCGTCGCCGACGGCGGCAAGCTCTACAGCGTCCGCCTGCGGGACCTGGTCAAGCGCGGCGACATCTCGGCGAACGTCGACATGCGGCCGGGCGACATCCTGATCATTCCGCAGAGCTGGTTCTGACGCACGCACGGACGGCGCCGCGCGAGCGGCGCCTCAACGGAAACACGCATCCATGAACGACCTATATCGCGAACTGCTGGACTACCTGCGCGGGATGTGGCACCGCCGCTGGATCGGCCTCGCCGCCGCCTGGATCGCGGCGATCATCGGCGTCGCGGTCGTCTATCGCATCCCGGAGCAGTACGAGGCGACCGCGCGCGTCTACGTCGACACCCAATCGCTGCTGAAGCCGCTGATGTCCGGCCTCGCGATCCAGCCCAATCTCGACCAGCAGGTCGCGCTGATGAGCCGCACGCTGATCAGCCGGCCGAACGTCGAGAAGCTGGTGCGGATGGCCGACCTCGACCTCCGCGTGCGCTCGCAGCCGAGCGCGACGAATTGATCGACAACGTGATGAAGACGATCAAGCTGTCCGGCAACGCCAACGCCAATCTCTACATCATCACCTACCGCGACCCCAACCCCGAGCAGGCGCAGAAGGTCGTGCAGTCGCTGCTCGCGATCTTCGTGGAGTCGAGCCTGGGCGACAAGAAGCAGGACACCGCAGACGGCGGTGAAGTTCCTCGACGACCAGATCAAGCGCTACGAGGAGCTGCTGCACGACGGCGGAGGATCGGCTGAAGGATTTCAAGCTGAAGTACCTGGGCGTCGCGGACAGGGAAGGGCCGGACTACTTCGGGCGCATCGCGACGCTGCAGACTGCCGATCGAGGACGCGCGACTGGAACTGCAGTCGGCGGAGCAGGCGCGCGATTCGTACAAGAAGGAGCTCGCGGGCGAGTCGCCGATCGCTCGATCTGCTCGACGCGCCGGAGTCGCGACCCGGCGACGAGTCGTCCGCCGGAGATCGACGCACGGATCGACGCGCTGCGAGCGCGACCTCGACGAACTTCGGCGCAAGTACACCGACCAGCATCCGGACGTCGCAGGCGACGCGGCGGCTGATCGAGCAGCTCGAGGAGCAGAAAGCCGCAGAATTGGACGCGCGACGCAAGTGCGGCGCCGAAGGCGGGCCGGCCGGCAGTCGCTCCGATCGATCGCAATCCGGTGTTTCAGCAGCTGCAGATCTCGCTCGCCGACGCCGAGGCGACGCTCGCCTCGCGCGCGCGAAGCTGGCGGGCTACGAGGCGCAGTACAAGGCCCTCAAGGCGCAGGCGCAGCTCGTGCCGCAGATCGAAGCCGAGTTCGCGCAGCTGAATCGCGACTACGACGTGCAGAAGAAGACCTACGAATCGCTGCTCGCGCGGCGCGAATCCGCCGCGATGGGCAAGGACGTGCAGGACTCGCGGCGGCGCGCAGTTTCGCGTCATCGATCCGCCGCGCGTGTCGCCGGAGCCGGTGGCGCCGCGCCGGATCTTGCTGCTCGTCGGCGCGTTGGTCGCGTCGCTGGCGGTCGGCGTTGCCGCGAGCCTTCTTTGCGAGCCAGATCATGCCGATCTTCCACGACGGCCGCTCGCTGCGCGAGGTGTCGAAGCGCCCGATCATCGGCATGGTGTCGCTGCTTGCCGAGCGATCGCTGGATACGCGCACGGCGTCGCAACGCCTATCTGTTCGCCGGCGGCCTCGGCAGCCTCATCGCCTCGTTCGCGGCGGTGCTCGCCCTCGCCGCTGTTGATCGGTCGGGCCGCATGAGGACCGATACGATGAGCCTGATCGAAGATGCGGCGCGGCGCCTGGAGGAACTGCGCCGCGCCGGCGCCGAGTTGCCCGACGCGGATTGCCGACGCAAGGCAAGCCGCTGCGGACGAACGGCAGCGCGCCGACGCCCGAGGCGATGATCCAGGCGATCGAGGCACAGGGCGCGCTCGCGTCGCCTCTCATCGATCCGGCGCGCAGGGCAGCACAGGCGAAACCGCGTCGCGGCAGCCGACCCGACGACGCCGCGCGCCGACGCGCCGATCGGGCAGCGTTCGTCGAGCTCGATCTCGCCCGCTTGCGCACGCAGGGCTTCGTCACGCCCGACGCGCCGACCTCGCGGATCGCCGACGAGTACCGCGTGATCAAGCGGCCGATCATCAAGAACGCCCTCGGGCAGGGCGACGAGCGCGTACGTCACGGCAACCTGCTCATGGTGACGAGCGCGCTGCCCGGCGAAGGCAAGACGTTCACGTCGATCAACCTCGCGATGAGCATCGCGATGGAATACGACAGCCGCGTGCTGCTCGTCGACGGCGACGTCGCGCACCCGTCGATGCCGGGCATGCTGGGCACGCCGCACTCGCCGGGCCTGCTCGACCTGCTGACGCGCGACGACATCGACGTCGGCGACGCGCTCGTCAGGACGAACGTCGAGCGGCTCACGCTGCTGCCCGCCGGGTCGCGGCAGCGGCGCTCGACGGAGCTGCTCGCGAGCGAGCAGATGGCAAGCCTGCTGCGCGAGCTCGCCTCGCGCTACTCGGACCGCATCATCATCTTCGATTCGCCGCCGCTGCTGGCCACGACCGAAGCGCGCGTCCTCGCGACGCACATGGGCCAGATCGTGATGGTCGTCGCCGCCGACTCGACGTCCCATCACGCCCTCAACCAGGCGCTCGCGACGATCGAAAGCTGCGACATCGTGCTGATGTTGCTCAACAAGGCGGGCCAGACCGACGTCGGGACATACTATGGGTACTATGGGGACGGATCGGACCGCTGACGGTTCGCGCGCGAACGGTCGCGTCCCGCCAGCTTCGATCGATGCTTCGCTGCCGTGGGCGGACGATCGCCGTCGTTGGGCACGCTCGCGCTCACCGGCGCGACCGCGCACGCCCAAACGTGGCGTCTGTCTCCCTCGATCGCAGCTCGAGGAAACGCTCACGAACAACGTCAATCTCGAGCCCACGAGCATCCGGCGCGGCGACCTGATCTCGCAAATAACCCCGGCGCTCGGAATCTCGGGAAAGAGCGCGCACGCAAGCCTCGACGGCTCGATTGCCTTGCCCATCCTGCTGTATGTGAACACCGGCGCCGAGAACAACCGGGTCGAGCCTCAGGTCGAATCTCGTCGGCAATGCCGAGCTGGTGGAGCGATTCCTGTTCATCGACGGGGCGGTCAACGTGTCGCAGCAGTTCCTGTCGCCGTTCGGCGCGCGCCCGGACAACCTCGGCAACGCGACGGACAATCGCTACACGTCGCAGCTCTATCGCATTTCGCCCTACATCAAGGGCGAAGCGTCGGACCGGATCAACTACGAGCTGCGCGTCGACAACATCTGGAATCTTCTGAACGATGCGCCGACGTCGTTCGACGGCGTTCCGATCAGCACGGAGAATTCGTACACCAACCAGGTGATCGGCAGGATTACCCGCGATCCGGCCCCCTTCGGTTGGCAGCTCGACTACGACCGCGACGGACGTTCGCTTCGAGAATCAGAGTCCTCAACTTACCGAGCTCGGCAGGCTGCGCCTGCTGTATCAGGTGGATCCGACGCTGCAGGTCGGGATAAGCGGCGGTTACGAGCACAATGCCTTCCCGTTCACGTCCTATGACGGCGCAATCTATGGCGCCGGCTACAAGTGGCGTCCGAGCCCGGTCCTTTCCTCCGAGGGCTTTTGGGAGTACCGGTATTTCGGAGGCTCCTACGGCTTCAAGCTCGACTACCGCACGCCGCTTGTCCGTCTGGAGCGTGGATGCTTCGCGGGGAACGACGAGCTATCCCCAGCAGCTGGCGAACGCTTCCGGCCGGTGGAGATGTCGCGGCGCTGCTCAATTCGCTGTTCTCGTCGCGTGTCATCGACCCGGCGCAGCGTCAGCAGCTCGTCGATCAGGTCATTCGCGATCGCGGCCTGCCCGGCACGCTTTCCGGCCCCGTTACGCTTTACACGCAGCAGATCACGCTGCAGGAGCGCGCGAACGTGACGTTCGGGTTGCTCGGGGCGCGCAACAGCATCTTCTTCTCGGCGTCGTACTTGCGCAGCGAGCCGATTGCGGGATCGGGCGATCCGCTGCCTCCGGCGCTGGCGGGGGCCAACGACAACACGCAGTACGGGCGCAAACATCGTCTTCAACCATCAATTGACGCCGCTGATCAGCATGGGTGCGAACCTGTCGTGGTCCCGGACCGTGCCGAACGCGCCGATCCTGCTTCCCGGCGAGACCGAGAATCTCGGGACGACGAACCTGACTACGTTGCGCGTGTTCTTCAGCTCGCCGCTTTCCGCCGCATACCACCGTCTTCGGCGGCGTGCGCTATCAGGTGCAGACGTCCAACCTTTCGCTCAACGAGTACAACGAAGCCGCGGTCTTCGCGGGATTCAGGTACGCGTTTCGTTAGCTGCAACCATGTACGAATCCTTCTACGGGCTGACCGGCAAGCCGTTCCAGCTCAACCCCGATCCCGCGTTCTACTTCGGCAGCCGCGGGCACAAGCGCGCGTTCGCCTACCTCGAGTACGGCCTGTACCAGAGCGAGGGCTTCATCGTCATCACCGGCGAGATCGGCGCCGGCAAGACGACGATCGTGCGCAGCCTGCTCGAGCAGCTCGATCGCGACAAGGTCGTCGCGGCGCAGCTCGTCAGCACGCAGCTCGACGCCGACGACACGCTGCGCTCGGTCGGCGCCGCGTTCGGCCTGCCGGTGCAAGGCGGTCGACAAGGCGATCCTGCTGGCGTCGCTCGAGGCGTTCCTGTGCCAGCTGGCGCGCGAGCAGAAGCGCGCGCTGCTCATCGTCGACGAGGCGCAGAACCTCACGCCGCGGGCGGTCGAGGAGCTGCGCATGCTGTCGAACTTCCAGCTCGGCGACCAGGCGCTGCTGCAGAGCTTCCTGGTCGGCCAGCCGGAGTTGCGCGAGATCATGCAGAGCCCGCAGATGCAGCAGCTGCGCCAGCGCGTGATCGCGTCCTACCACCTCGGACCGCTCGACCGGCCGGAGACGCAGGCGCTACATCGAGCACCGGCTGCAGCACGTCGGCTGGAAGGACGATCCGCGCTTCGATCCGGCGTGCTTCGACCTCATCCACGCGATGCGGGCGGCATTCCGCGGCGGATCAACACGCTGTGCAACCGCCTGCTGCTGGCGGCGTTTCCTCGGCGAGAAGCACGTGCTCGAAACCAGCGACGTGCAGGCGATCGCGCGCGAGATCCGCGATGAGATGGGGCCGGACGCCACGCTCGGCCCGGTGCCGGCCTGACGCGCCCGACCGCTCCACGCTCCGCGCCGTCTGCGTGGCGGCCGTCGCGGCGGAACCGGCGGTCGCCGTGCCGGCCGCGCCCGTTCGGCGGTCGCGTCGCGGCGACGCCGAAGCGTGGCAGGCACGCTTCGCGCGAGATCGAGGAGCGCATGGACCGGCTCGAGAAGCTCGTCAACTCCGCGGTGAACCTGTTGCATCGCTCGCTGCTGACCGAGCGCGGGGCAAGCCGGGCGCTCCGGCGAAGCGCTGATGGGCGAGATCCTGCGTCCGCGTGGACCACCCGCCTGGGTCGTCGGCGCACGGCCCAATTGCATGAAGATGGCGCCGTTGGTGAAGGCTTTCGCAGCGCCGACGGACCGCGCGCAGTGGCTCGGAAGCTGCGCGCCTGCCGGTATGGCGGTCGCGCGATGAAGCCCGCTCGATTTTCCGCCGACTTCGATCGTCAACGCGCTGACGATCGACGTCGAGGACTACTTCCAGGTCTCCGCGTTCGCGCCGCACATCCCGCGCGACGCTGGGACACCTACGAGTGCCGCGTCGAGCGCAACGTCGACGCATCCTCGCGCTGCTGGACGAGCGCGAACGCGACGGCGACGTTCTTCACGCTGGGCTGGATCGCCGAGCGCTATCCCGCGCTGGTGCGCCGCATCGTCGACGCCGGCCACGAGCTGGCGAGCCACGGCTACGGCCACCAGCGCGCGAGCGACCAGGACCGCGACGCATTTCTCGCCGACATCCGGCTCGCCAAGGCGTGCTCGAGGACATCGGCGGGCCGCGAGGTCAGCGGCTACCGCGCGCCGAGCTTCTCGATCGGCCGCGCCAACCGTGGGCGTTCGACTGCATCGCCGCGGCCGGCTACCGCTACAGCTCGAGCATCTACCCGATCCGCCACGACCACTACGGCATGCCCGATGCGCCGCGCTTCGCGCACGAAGTGCGTCCCGGGCCTGCTCGAAGTGCCGGTCGCGACGCTGCGCCTGTTCGGCCGCAACCTGCCGGCCGGGCGGCGGCGGCTACTTCCGGCTGCTGCCGTACGCGCTGTCGCGCTGGTTGCTGCGCCGCGTCAACGCGGTCGACCGGCAGCCGGCGATGTTCTACTTCCACCCGTGGGAGATCGATCCGGAGCAGCCGCGCGTCGCCGGCATCGACGCCAAGACGCGCTTTCGCCACTACGTGAACCTGCAGCGCATGGAAGGCCGCCTGCGCAGGCTGCTCGCCGACTTCCGCTGGGGCCGGATGGACCAGGTGTTCCTGAACGGCGCGCGATGACCGTATGCCGAAGCCGTCGTCGCAGACGCAGCGACGCGCGCGCCGCGCACGTCCGTCGCGGTGCGGCCGTACGCGCCGCGCGACGCCGCCGCGTGGGACGCGTTCGTCGCGCGCTGTCCCGAGGCGACGTTCTTCCACCGCACCGGCTGGCGCGGCATCATCGAGGACGTGTTCCGCCATCGCACGCACTACCTCGTCGCCGAGCGCGACGGCGCGATCGGCGGCGTGCTGCCGCTCGCCGAGGTCGAGAGCCGGCTGTTCGGCCACGCGCTCGTGTCGCTGCCGTTCGCCGTCTACGGCGGCGTCGCGGCCGACGACGACGAAGCGCGCCGCGCGCTGATCGACGCGGCAGTCGCGATCGCGCGCGAGCCGCGGCGTGCGATCACCTCGAGCTGCGCAACCGCGCAGCGCGCATGCCCGACTGGCCGACGCAGGACCTCTACGTCACGTTCCGCAAGGCGATCCTGCCGGACGTCGAGGCCAACATGCTGGCCATCCCGCGCAAGCAGCGCGCGATGGTGCGCAAGGGCATCAAGAACGGCCTGCAGGCGAGATCGACGCCGGCGTCGACCGCTTCTTCGCGCTCTACGCCGACAACGTGCACCGCCACGGCACGCCGGCGCTGCCGAAGCGCTACTTCGAGCGCCTGCAAGGAGACGTTCGGCGACGACTGCGAAGTGCTGACCGTCGCAGGCGCCGGACGGCACGCCGGTGAGCAGCGTGCTGAGCTTCTATTTCCGCGACGAGGTGCTGCCGTACTACGCCGGCGACACGACCGCGGCGCGCGACCTCGCCGCCAACGACTTCAAGTACTGGGAGCTGATGCGCCGCGCCTGCGAGCGCGGCCTGCGCGTCTTCGACTACGGCCGCAGCAAGCGCGGCACCGGCTCGTTCGCCTTCAAGAAGAACTGGGGCTTCGAGCCGCCGCCGCTGCACTACGAATACCGCCTGTTCCGCGGCGACGCCGTGCCGCAGAACAATCCGTCGAATCCGAAGTACCGCGCGCTGATCGCGCTGTGGCGGCGGCTGCCGCGGCGGTCGTCGAACGCGCTCGGGCCGATGATCGTGAGGAATCTGGGATGAAGCGCGACTTCGACTGCCGCGGTCGCGCCGCCGTCCGACCGTCGTCGACTGGTGAGCGCCCGCCCGTGCTGGCGCTGCGTGCTCGCCGTGGTCGGCGATCCTGGCGCTGTACTGGCAGACGGCAGCGTCGATCGTCGCGATCTGGTGGCGCTCGGAAACGTTCGCGCACGGCTTCATCGTCGTGCCGCATCTGCCTCTGGCTCGTCTGGCGCAAGCGCGCGGAGCTCGCCGCGACGCCGGCGCGACCCTGGTGGCCCGGGCTCGTGGCTCGTGCTCGCCGCCGGCGCGTTGTGGCTCGTCGGCGTCGGTGGCGGACGCGCTGTGGTCTGAGCAATTTGCGCTCGTCGTTCATGCTGCAGGCTGCGATCGTGACGATCGTCGGGCTGCGCGTCGCGCGCGTTGCTCGCGTTTCCCGCTCGTTTTCCTGCTCTTCGCGGTGCCCGCCGGCGAGTTCCTGGTGCCGACACTGATCGACTGGACGGCCGATTTCACGGTCGCCGCGCTGCGCCTTACCGGCATTCCGGTGTACCGCGAAGGCAACCAGTTCGTCATTCCGTCCGGCGCGTGGTCGGTGGTCGAGGCCTGCAGCGGCATTCGCTACCTGATCGCGTCGCTGATGGTCGGCACGCTCTTCGCGGCCATCGCCTATCGCAGCCCGCGCCGGCGCGCGCTGTTCATCGCCGGCGTCGATCGTCGTGCCGGTCGTCGCCAACTGGCTTCGCGCCTACATGATCGTGATGATCGGCCACCTGTCGGACAACCGGCTCGCGGTCGGCGTCGACCACCTGATCTACGGCTGGGTGTTCTTCGGCGTCGTGATGCTGCTGCTGTTCTGGATCGGATCGTTCTGGCAGGAGGACGCCCGCAAGCCGCTGTCGCGGCGACTGCGGCATCCCGACGGCGAGCGGCGCCTCGACGCCCTTGCGCGTGCTTGACGCCGCGAGCCTCGCGATCCGTCGTCGCGGCTTCGCTGTGGCATTCCCGTCGACGCAACGCTGCGGACGGCGGGTCGCCGCCGGTGCCGCCCGCTTGCTCCCGCGGGATCGCGGGAGCGGCGGGTGGGACCTGCCGGCAGCGCGTTCCTCGACGTGGCAGCCGAAGTACAGCGGGTCCGCCGCGCGGCAGCGAGCAGACCTTATCGCAATGACGGACGCGAGCGATCGCGCTTCACATCGCGTACTACCGCAATCAGTCCAAGGGTGCGCGAGCTCATCACGTCCGGGCAACACGCTCGTCGCCGCCCGAGAGCAGGGAATGGGACAGTTGCCGTCCGGGTCCGATGCGGTCGATTGGGAGCGGCGCTCCATGACACGGTCGACAGCGCGACGTTGCGGTCGAGGCACGTGCCCCTCGAAGTCTATCGGCTGTACTGGGTCGGAGGTCGCGTGACGACCAATCCCGTATCGTCGGCGAAGGCGTTGCTCGCCTGGTCGAGGCTCACCGGGCGCGGCGACGATGCGGCATTGATCTGATGTATCGCCACGGCGACACGGGATCGCGAGGGCGCGCGACGAGCGTCGCTGCGCGCAGACTTCGCGACCGCGATGTCGCGCCGCGATCGAGCGGGCGCTGGATCGCCGCGCGGCGAAGCGGTCGACTGATCCGAGACGAGAGGACTGAGGAGAGCTGACGATGTGCGGCATCGTCGGCATCTTCGACACGCGCGGCCGACGCGACGTCGACCGCGAGCTGCTGTCGCGGATGAACGAGTCGCAGCATCACCGCGGCCCGGACGAAGGCGGCTGCATCTCGAGCCCGGCGTCGGGCTCGGGCATCGGCGCCTGTCGATCATCGACCTGTCGACCGGCCAGCAGCCGCTGTTCAACGAGGACGGCAGCGTCGTCGTCGTGTTCAACGGCGAGATCTACAACTACCAGGAGCTGATCCCCGAGCTGGACGGCGCTCGGCCACGTGTTCCGCACGAACAGCGACACCGAAGTCATCGTCCACGCGTGGGAGGCGTGGGGCGAAGCCTGCGTCGAGCGCTTCCGCGGCATGTTCGCGTTCGCGCTGTGGGACCGCAACCGCGAGACGCTGTTCCTCGCGCGCGACCGGCTCGGCGTCAAGCCGCTGCACTACGCGTTGCTGCCGGACGGCACGTTCGATCTTCGGCTCCGAGCTCAAGTCGCTGCTCGCGCATCCGCGAGTTCGCGCGCGACATCGATCCGTGCGCGGTCGAGGAGTACTTCGCGCTGGGCTACGTGCCCGAGCCGCGCACGATCTTCACGCGGCGCGCACAAGCTGCCGCCGGCGCATACGCTGACGCATTCGGCGCGGAGCGGCGGCTGCCGCGAGCCGAGGACGTACTGGGACGCGCGCTTCACGCTCGACACCGCATCATCGGCCGGAGGACGCGATGGCGGAGCTGATCGTCGCGCCTCGACGAGTCG
The DNA here is from genome assembly GCA_963851465.1 of uncultured beta proteobacterium. Taxonomy (GTDB): domain Bacteria; phylum Pseudomonadota; class Gammaproteobacteria; order Burkholderiales; family Casimicrobiaceae; genus VBCG01. The sequence goes on along the minus strand of CAWKPJ010000001.1, from coordinate 207,270 downwards.
GTGCGGCTGCGGATGATCTCCGAGGTTCCGCTCGGCGCGTTCCTGTCGGGCGGCGTCGATTCGAGCGCGGTCGTCGCGATGATGGCGGGCCGTCGGCCGAGCCGGTCAACACCTGCTCGATCGCGTTCGCCGATCCGGCGTACGACGAATCGCGATTCGCGCAGCAGGTCGCGGAGCGCTACCGCACGCGCCATTTCGTCGATCGCGTCGAGAGCGACGACTTCGACCTGATCGACGAGCTCGCGCGGCTCTACGACGAGCCGTACGCCGACAGCTCGGCGATCCCGACCTACCGCGTCTGCCAGCTCGCGCGCAAGCACGTGACCGTCGCGCTGTCCGGCGACGGCGGCGACGAGAGCTTCGGCGGCTATCGCCGCTACCGCCTGCATCTCGCCGAGGAGCGCATGCGGCGCACCATGCCGCTCGTCGTTGCGCGCGCCCGATGTTCGGCCTGCTCGGCCGCGTCTATCCGAAGGCCGACTGGGCGCCGCGCTTCCTGCGCGCCAAGACGACGTTCGAGGCGCTCGGCGCGCGACTCGGTCGAGGCGTACTTCCACAGCATGTCGATCCTTCCGCGACGACATGCGCCAGCGCGCTGTTCACGCCCGCGTTCAAGGCGCGACTCGGCGGCTACAACGCGATCGAGGTGTTCCGCCGCCATGCCGCGATGCGCACGGACCGACGATCCGCTGGCGCTGATCCAGTACCTCGACCTCAAGACCTATCTGGTCGGCGACATCAACACCAAGGTCGACCGCGCGCAGCATGGCGCATTCGCTCGAGGTGCGCGAGCCGCTGATGGACCATCCGCTGGTCGAGTGGCTGGCGACGCTGCCTTCGTCGCTGAAGGTGCGCGGCAGCGAAGGCAAGTGGCTGCTCAAGAAGGCCATGGAGCCGCGCCTGCCGCAGCGACGTCCTCTATCGGCCGAAGATGGGCTTCGCGGTGCCGCTGGCACGCTGGTTCCGCGGGCCGCTGCGGGAGCGCGTCCGCAAGCGCGCTGCTCGGCGATTGCCTCGCCGAGACCGGCTTCTTCGACGCCGGTACCTGCGTCAACTGGTCGACGAGCACCAGTCGGGCCGGCGCGACTACAGCGCGCCGCTGTGGACGCTGCTGATGTTCGACGCCTTCCTGCGCAACGTCGCCGGCTACGAGAGGAGAGGCCCGCTCGATTCATCGCATGATGGCCTTTCGCCACACGACCGTACGTGATTGCCCGGTGCCCGAATCACGTGCAGCCTACTTGTCAGCAACTCTTTCCAAAATGAAGCGCAAGCGATCGCTGTTCGTCTCGCCCCGAATGCTGTTCCCGCCGGATTCGGCGGCCGCGTTCCAAGACGCATCTCTACGGACGCTCACGTCGCATCGCCGAAGCGATGCGCGCGGCAACGCGCTTCGCAGCCGGCAGGTCACGGAGACGTCTGACGTGTGCGGCATCTACGGCATCCTGCAGCTCGACGGCGCGCCGGCGACGCCGGCGCGCTTGCGCGCGCATGGGCGCGCGTCACGCTCCACCGCGGGCCCGGACGACGAGGGGCGTCACGTCGACGGCCCGCTGCGCGATCGGCATGCGGCGGCTGTCGATCATCGATGTCGCCGGCGGCCACCAGCCGCTCTCGAACGAGGACGGCACGCTGTGGCTGGTCGTGCAACGGCGAGATCTACAACTTTCCGCGAGCTGCGCGCGCGAGCTCGAGGCGCAGGGCCATCGCTTCGACCGGCTCCGACAGCGAGGTCGATCCTCCACCTCTACGACGCAGTACGGCGACGAGTTCGTCGACCGGCTGAACGGCATGTTCGCCTTCGCGCTGTGGGACGCGCGTCGCCGGCGCCTGCTGCTCGGCCGCGACCGCCTCGGCATCAAGCCGCTCTACGTGCTGCCGCGACGCGCGGCGGCTCGCTGTTCGCCTCGCGAGGCGAAGGCGCTGCTCGCGTGCCCGGCGTGACGCCGCGAGCTCGATCCGCGAGCGCTGCACGTCGTACCTCACGCTCGGCTACGTGCCGGCGCCGCACTCGATGTTCCGCGGCATCCGCAAGCTGCCGCCGGCGACGCTGCTCATCGATCGAAGGCGGCCGCGTCGACGAGCGCCGCTACTGGCGCGTCCCGGCCGACGATCGACCGGCGACGTCGCGAGCGCGAGTGGATCGAGCGCGTGCGCGCGCGGCTCGAGGAATCGGTGCGCATGCAGATGGTGAGCGACGTGCCGATCGGCGCGTTCCTGTCCGGCGGCATCGATTCGAGCGCCGTCGTCGCGCTTCATGGCGCGGCACAGCGACCAGCCGTCAAGACCTACGCGATCGGCTTCGACGGCGGCGCAGCGGACGCGTACTACAACGAGCTGCCCTACGCGCGCCAGGTCGCGCGAGCTGTTCGGCACCGACCACCACGAGATCGTCGTGCGGCCCGGACGTCGTCGTCGCTGCTGCCGCAGCTGCTCTGGCACATGGACGAGCCGATCGCCGACACGGCGTTCATCACGACCTACCTCGTGTCGGAGTTCGCGCGGCGCGACGTCACGGTGATCCTGTCCGGCGTCGGCGGCGACGAGCTGTTCGGCGGCTACCGGCGCTACCTCGGCAGTCACTACCAGGCGCTACTTCGACCGCCTGCCGCGCGGGCTGCGCCGCGCCGCCGTCGGCGCTCGGCGAGCGCCTGCCGAGCGACCGGCACTCGCCGCTGCTCAACGCGATGCGGCTGGCGAAGGGGTTCCTCGCGAGCGCCGGCCTGCCGTTCGAGGAGCGCTACCGCGCCTACGTCCAGGTGTTCTCCGACGAGCGCGGCGCGGAGCTGCTGCGCGCCGACGCGCGGCGACGATGCCGATCGCGCTCGCCGCGGCGTTCGCGTCGCGCACGCGGCGACGACGACGCTGAACCGCATGCTGGCGGTGGACGCCGAGACGCAGCTGCCCGACGACCTGCTGCTGCTCACCGACAAGATGAGCATGGCGGTGTCGCTCGAGTGCCGCGTGCCGCTGCTCGACCACGAGCTGGTCGAGCTGGCGGCGCGCATGCCGGAGGCGTCAAGATCCGCGGCGGGCGGCTGAAGCACGTGATGAAGGAGGCGCTCGCGGACGTGCTGCCGCGCGAACATCCTCGAGCGCAAGAAGCGCGGCTTCGGCACGCCGATGGGCGCGTGGCTCAAGGGCGATCTCGCAGCCGCTGCTGCGCGACGTGCTGTCGCGAACGCGTTGCGTCGAGCGCGCGGCCTGTTCCGACTACGCGGCGGTCGCGCGACCTGATCGCCGCGCACGAGGCGAACCGCGATCGACGGCACCGACCGGCTGCTGGCGCTGATCAACCTCGAGATCTGGGCGCGCATGTACCTCGACGGGCGCGAGCCCGCCGACGTGGCCGACGAGCTGCAAGGCGGTCGCCGCATGAAGATCCTCTACGTCTGCCACCGCTTTCCGTTTCCGCCCAAGCGCGGCGGCAAGATCCGGCCGTTCAACATGATCCGGCACCTGTCGCGCGGGCCACGAGGTGACGGTCGTGCTCGCTCGCGCGCTCGCCGGCGGAAGCGCGAGGAAGGCGCGGGCATTGCGGCGCATCTGCGCAGCGTTACGAGATGGCGAGGTGCAGCGACGCCGGTGCAGGCGCTGCGCATGGTCGCGCGGCTGCCGACGCCGCACGCCGTCGTCGATGGGCTACTTCTATTCGCCGCGCGCTCGCGCGGCGCGTGCGCGAGCTGCTCGCGCGGCGAGCGCTTCGATCTGATCTTCGTGCACTGCTCGTCGGTCGCGCAGTACGTCGAGCGACGTGCGCGGCGTCCCGAAGATCCTCGACTTCGGCGACATGGATTCGCAGAAGTGGCTCGAGTACGCGCGCTACAAGCCGTTTCCGCTGTCGCTCGGCTACTGGCTCGAAGGCGCGCAAGCTCGAGCGCGAGGAGCGGCGGCTCGCGCGCGCGCTTCGACCTGTGCACGGCGACGACGCGCGCGGAGTGGGAGACGCTCGACGGCTACGGCACCGGCGCCGCGACCGACTGGTTTCCCGAACGGCGTCGACAGCGACTACTTCGCGCCGACCGACGAGCGCCTACGACCCCGACACGATCGCTTCGTCGGGCGCATGGACTACTACCCGAACCAGGAGTGCATGTTCGATTTCTGCGCGAACGTGCTGCCGCTGCTGCGGGCGCGCCGGCCGGCGATCGAAGCTCGCTGATCGTCGGCGCCGATCCGTCGCCGGCGGTGCGCGCGCTCGGCGAGCTGCCCGGCGTCACGGTCACCGGCTCGGTGCCGGACGTGCGGCCGTACCTGCGCCGCTCGGCGCTGATGGTCGCGCCGCTCAACATCGCGCGCGGCACGCAGAACAAGATCCTCGAGGCGATGGCGATGGGCGTGCCGGTCGTCACGAGCGCGGCAGCGGCCGGCGGCGTCGACGCGTCGCCGACCGAGCACTTCCTGGTCGCCGACGACCGACGCGTGCGCCGAGGCCGTCCTGCGCGATGCTCGAGCGATCCGGCCGAGCGTGCGCGGCTGCCGGCAGCGGGACGCGGCGGATGCTCTCGCACCACGCGTGGGAGCGTCGATGCGGCGGCTCGACGGCATCATCGAGCGCTGCGCGACGACGCATCGATGCCGCGCGACTGCGACGCGCATCGTGACGATGCGGCTGCGTTCAGCCGGCGCGCCGTGCGGCGAGCCGCCGAGCTCGAACTGACTGACCGCGCGATACGCTGAACAGCGTCCAAGCGAAAGCGGCGACGCATGAACATCAGCATCTTCGGTCTTGGCTATGTCGGCGCCGTGTCGCTCGCCTGCCTCGCGCGCGACGGCCACCGCGTCATCGGCGTCGACATCGATCCGGCCAAGCTCGACCTCATCGCGGCGGGCAAGACGCCCGGTCGTCGAGGAGGGCATGGTCGATCTCATGGCGAGCGTCGTCGCCAGCGGCCGCGTCACGGTCACGACGGACGCCGCGCGAGGCGCGTGCGGCGCACCGAGCTCTCGCTCATCTGCGTCGGCACGCCGTCGGCGCCGAACGGCAGCCAGGACCAGTCGGCGATGCTGCGCCTCGCCGCGCGACCTCGGCGCGGCGATGCGCGACAAGCGCGAGCCGCACGTCGTTCGTGTTCCGCTCGACGCTCGTGCCGGGCACGGTCGAGGACGTGCTGCTGCCCGATCATCGAGCAGGAGTCGGGCAAGCGCGAAGGCGTCGACTTCCACGTCTGCTTCCAGCCCGAGTTCCTGCGCGAGGGCTCGTCGATCCGCGACTACGACAAGCCGCCGTTCACGATCGTCGGCGCGCGCGCCGACCGCGCCGGTCGACGAAGCTGCGCGAGCTGTTCGGCCACCTGCCGTGCGAGTTCCACACGACGTCGATCCGCGCCGCGGAGATGGTCAAGTACTGCTGCAACAACTTCCACGCGCTGAAGATCACGTTCGCCAACGAGACGGCGCGCCTGTGCGAGGCGCTGGGCGTCGATCCGTTCGAGGTGATGGACCTCGTGTGCAAGGACCGGCAGCTCAACATCTCGCCGGCCTACCTGAAGCCGGGCTTCGCGTTCGGCGGCTCGTGCCTGCCGAAGGACCTGCGCGCGACGCTGCACCTCGCGAAGATGCGCGACGTCGAGCTGCCGATGCTCGGCGGCGATCCTGGCGTCGAACCGCGTGCACATCGAGCACGCGATCGCCAAGGTGCTGGCGACCGGCAAGCGCCGGATCGGCATGATCGGGCTGTCGTTCAAGACCGGCACCGACGACCTGCGCGAGAGCCCGCTGGTCCTGCTCGCCGAGCATCTTCATCGGCAAGGGACTGTCGCTGCTCGTCTACGATCCGGAGGTGCACCTGTCGCAGCCTGCTCGGCGCGAACCGGCGCTTCATCGAGCAGCACCTGCCGCACATCGGCAGCCTGATTCGCGGCGACGTCGACCGTGTCGTCGCCGACTCGGAGGTGCTGATCGTCGGGATGTCGGATCCCGTGCTGTTCGACCGCGTGCGCGGCAAGGTGCGTGCCGATCAGGTCGTTGTCGACCTCGCGAACGTGCCGTCGCCGCGTGAGTGGCCGTGCGTCGTCGAAGGTCTGTGCTGGTGACCGACCATATCGGACCCCATGGACCGCTCACCCGGCTTCGGGTCGTCGAGTGCGTTGCGCGGGCGGCCCGTTCGGCTGCTCACGTTGACAACGCTGTTTCCGAATTCGCGCATTCCGCGCCACGGCATCTTCGTGGCCAATCGCCTGCGGCGCATTTGCGACACTGGACGCGCAGAGGCGAAGGTCGTCGCGGCGGTGCCGTGTTTTCCCGGCGCCTACCGCGCGTATGCAGACGTGCCTCATTCCGAGACGATTGCCGGCTTCGACGTGCGCCATCCGAGATACGTCCAGCTTCCGGGGATCGGGATGCGGATCCAGCCCGATTTGCTGGCACGCACGCTGCTGGCCGACCTTCGTCGCCATGGCGACGACGCGAGCCGATTCGACCTGGTCGACGCGCATTACTTCTATCCGGACGGCGTGGCGGCTGCCAGGGTAGCCGACGCGCTGGGGTTGCCGCTCGTGATCAGCTGCCCGCGGCAGCGACATCAACCTCATTGGCGAATTCGGATTCGCGCGGCGGCGAATGCTCGAAGCATCGAGAAGGGCCGCGGCGCTGATCGCGGTCTCGAAGGCGCTCGCCGGACGGATGGCGGAGCTCGGGATGCCGGCCGATCGAATCCGCGTGCTTCGCAACGGCGTCGATCCCCACGTATTTTCACCGATGCCCCGCATCGACGCGCGCCGACGCCTGGGCCTCGACGAATCGGGTCCGTGGGTGCTGGGCGTCGGCAATATCGTTCACGAGAAAGGATTCGATCTCCTCGTCCGGGCGGTTGCACTCCTTGGTGGCGCGAAGCTGCTCATCGTCGGAGAAGGGCCCGGACGGGCGTCGCTCCGGAATCTGGCGCTGAGGATCGCGCCGGGACGCGTCGAATTCCGCGACAGCATGCCGCAGGCCGAGTTGCGATGCGTGTACTCCGCATGCGACGTGATCGGATTGCCGTCGCTGCGCGAAGGTTGGCCCAACGTGTTGCTGGAGGCCATGGCGTGCGGAACGCCGGTCGTCGCGTCGCCGGTTGGCGGCGTTGCGGAGATGATCGACGCTGGCGCCCCGTCGGCGCTCGCGTCGGACCGGACGCCCGAGTCCTGGGCGCAGGCCATTCGCGTCTGGATCGACGATCCGCCGGCGCAGGGGCGGGTCCGCGAGCACGCGCTGCGCTTCCAGTGGACCGAAGTGATCGACGAACAGTGCGCCGTCTACGAGGCTGCCGCTTCGGCGCGCGCGGCAAAGGCGGGGCCGACATGTGCCTGACTCGCGAGCCCCGGCGACGGCCGGCCGCTCGGCGACATCGCCTTCGATGCCGAATGTCCGAGGCTCGTACCGATTCGGTGCGGCACGAAAGCGAAGTTGGCATGGTGAAATCATGTGGTTGAGGTTTCTCGACTTGCTTCGTTGTCCGATCTGCAAGGGGGTGCTGGAGCTTCGGGCCTTCGAGCATGCGGAATGCACGGTGACGTCGGAGCTCGAGGCGCTTGCACGTGAGCGGGGTGTGCTCGATCAGCGATTCGCACATCGCGTCGACGCCGGAGTCCTATTGTGCGGCACGTGCAGCCTCATGTATCCGATCTTCGACGGCCTTCCGGTGATGCTGTGCTATACGACGCCGGCGCACGAACACTTCACGCAACGGCACAAGGAGTCGCTCGAGCCACTCGTTGCCTTTCGCTTCCCGGACCGGGAGCCGCCGAGCGGCGAGCGAGAGGTCATGAAGTCGTTCTCCAAGGAGTGGCTCGAGTACGAGTACGACGGCGTGATCTGGGAAATGAGCTACGGCGACCACGAGACCCGGTTTCTGAACGAGATGGGGCCCGCATTGAAGGAGCCGGGCGCGCGCCGATTCCTCGAGGTCGGCTGCGGGCTGGGGATCACCACCCACCTCGCCCATGCGAATTCCGGCGTCGACGCGGTGGGACTCGACCTCAGTCTCGCTGTGTGGAAGGCCTGCCGCCATTACCAGTCGAATCCATTTCTGCATTTCGTCGAGGCATCGGTATTCGCGATGCCCTTTGCGCGGCAGTCGTTCGATCTGATCTATTCTCGCGGAGTGCTCCACCATACGTTCTCGACTGCAACGGCGTTCGAGGCTGTGGCGCCACTATGCCGGCCCGGCGGCTCGGCGTACCTCTGGGTATATGGAATCGGCTCCATGCGCGAAACCGTTTTCAGGCGGGTGGTCTACGGGCTCGAGCGCGCCGTGCGTCCGGTGCTCAGCGAAGGGCCGGACTCTCCTCTGGCGAAAGCGTTTCTCACGGCCATGGGCGCCGGCTATGTCTTGTTCAACGGCATGCGTCGAATGACGAACCCGTCGATACAGGCGCTCACGCTCTCCCGCGGCATCCATGCGGCGCGGGATCGGTTCACGCCGAAGTACGCCCATCGCCACGAGGTGAGCGAGGTGACCGGATGGTTTCGCCGGGCGGGCTTCGATTCCGTGGAGGTCCTCGACTGGAGGACCATGCCGCCGGCCGATCATGACGACTACCGACGCAACGTCGGCGTGCGCGGCAGGCTCGTCGCGCCGGCTGCGGGCTAGTCGCCGGGCATGACGTCAGACGCGAAGCCCATCGTCTTCATTTCGTGGGCCCCTTTCTGCAGCCGGAGTGACAGCATCGCCGGGCGGCTCGGCGGCAGATCGTTCATGGTGTACTCGCCCGGGTACGGAAGCCGATATCTGACGGTCCCCTTCAAGTACATTTCGCAGTCGATCGACACGCTGCGAATCCTGTTCCGGGAGCGTCCGTCGACCGTCTTCGTGATGACGCCGCCGGTTGCTGCCTGTCTCCCGGTCTGGATATATTGCCTGCTGACCGGGGCGCGCTTCGTGATCGATGCTCACACGGGAGCCTTTCTCGATCCACGGTGGAACCGGCTGCTGTTTCTCCACCGCTGGTTTTCCCGCAGGGCACGGACGACGATCGTGACGAACGAATATATGCATCGCCTGCTGCGCGAATGGGAATGCGCGGCGATGATCGTGCGGGATGTACCGGTGTGTTTTCCGGCGCCAGCCCAAGCGACGCTCGACGGCGCATGCAATATGACGCTGGTGTCGACGTTTACGCGAGACGAACCGATCGGGCTGTTCTTCAAAGCCGCAGAGCAAGTCCCCGAGATTCGCTTCCACGTGACCGGCAATTACCGTCGTGCGGAGCCTTCGGTCCTCAAGGCGAAGCCCTCGAATGTCCGACTTACCGGATTTCTACCGGACGCCGATTACGTGGGATTGTTGCTGGCCTCCGACGCCGTGATCTCGCTGACGACGCTCGACCACACGATGCAGCGCGGCGCGTACGAGGCGGTGTATCTGGGGCGGCCGGTGGTCACTTCGAACTTCGACCTGCTGCGGCGTCACTTCTGCAAGGGGACGGTGCACGTCGACAATACCGCCGAGGACATCGCGAGAGGATTCAGGCTGATGCGGAACGACTTGGCGCGGTTTCGAACCGAAATCGAGGCGCTGCGTAGCGAACGGCTGGAGGAGTGGCGCGTCGTCGAAGCCGGGTTGCGAGAGATTGCTGCTGGGCGGTGATGCTCACGTTGCAACCGACGGGTGGAGACGCGCTGCATTCACGATTGACTGAATTGATTGGCGGACGGGCATCGTGGATCCGGTAGGCGCGTGCACCCTGTGTGGCGCGACCTCCCGCACATTCGTCTTCCGCAAGGACGGCTACGACTTGGTGCGATGCAGCGGTTGTGGGCTACTCTATGTTCTCAATCCGCCGAGCGAAGCTGAGCGGGAGGACAGCTATTCCTTCGAAGGAGGCTACCACGCAGAGCTCGCGAATCAGGCGGCGGCAATCGATTGTCACAGGGCCGAGGCACTGGCGAATCTTCGCGTTCTCGCCATGCATGCGCAGCCGGGAAGGCTGCTCGACGTCGGCTGTTCGACGGGCCTGTTTCTAAGCGAGGCGAGATCGCGCGGATGGGCGGTGAGGGGGCTCGAGTATTCGAGCGATTCCGCGAGCGTGGCACGGCAGGAGAACCGTTTGCCCGTGGATACCGGCGAGCTGCGATCGGGCACCTATGCGAAGGATTCGTTCGACGTCGTGACAATGTGGGACGTTCTCGAGCACCTGGTCGACCCCAAGGGGGCTGTCGACATCGCGCACGAGATCCTCGCACCGAACGGTTTGCTCGTCATAAAGACGCCAAACGCCGACGGATTGTTTCCCAGGGCATCGCTCGCACTCGCGAGGCAACTGAACTACTGGAGGCACCCGGAGCCGCCTGGTCATCTGTATCAGTTTTCCAGGTCCACGCTTTCGCGCCTGCTCGACGATGCCAGGTTCGACGTGATCGAGACACATCATCGTCGCATCCCCATCCGATACTCGTTCGGCGACCTGACCGATTGGTTTCGATCGGCGAAGTGGTTGCTATACTGCGTCGGGTTTGCCCCTCTTGCGCTTGCCGGACCGTGGCTGGGTCAGGGCGACGACATTACGGCGGTCGCGCGGCGCCGCTCCTGAAGACGAATGAATCGACGAATTGACATCCACGCGCACAATCCGAGCGGGCATGCGCCGAGGGAAATTACCGGTGCCGAGTTGCCTTCGGGCGCGCGCATAGGGGTGGTGTCCTTTCCGACGATATTTCAGGTATCGGCTGGAATGGCCATGAAGGTGAGGCAGACCGTTCGGTCCCTCAGGTCGATCGGCGTCGACGCGCGGCTGGTGAATCTGGTCGACGAGGCGCTGTCGGATTTCGACCTGATACATGTTTTCGGGGCGTTCAACTGCAATTACCAGCTCGTCGTCCATGCCAAGGGCCTCGGTCGGCCGGTCGTTGTGTCTCCGGTGCTCACGATGCCATGCTCCGCGGCTGCGGGGTATTTGGCGCGGCTCATCGACCGCGTAGTGGGGAAGCTGACGCGATGGGACGTACGTACGTCGTACGGTCAAATACGGTCGGCGTTGGATGGCGCCGACATGCTGCTCGCACTCGGTTCCGGCGAGCGGGAAAGACTTCTCAAGGTGTACGAGCAGCCGGAATCGAAGATCTTGATAGTGCCTAACGGGGTCGGGGAACAGTTCTTCACGGCAACTCCGGACCGATTCCTGAAGGAAGTCGGAGTGTCTCGACCCATGGTGTTGAACGTTGGCATGATCGGCGCCGTGAAAAATCAGTTGAGCCTCGTTCGCGCATTGAAGGACGAAGATCTCGACATCACCCTGATAGGCCCATGCTCGAACGATGACAGGGGTTATCTCGAACAGTGCATCAAGGAAGGCCGTGGCAGAGTGCGTTATCTCGGAGAATTTCGTCACGGAGACGAGTTGCTTACATCCGCGTACGCGGCTGCTTCGGTGCTGGCAATGCCCAGCATGTACGAAGGCATGTCCAACTGCGTTCTCGAGGCGCTTGCCGCCGGGACTCCAGTAGTGACGACGAAATACCACAGCTGGGATTTCAAACGCGATGCATCCGTCCTGGTCGAGGTGGATCCCGCGAACCTTGGCGAAATCCGCGAAGGTGTAATCCGCCTGCTGCGCGGCCCGAAGCCGGGGGTCGCTTGCCAGTCGATCGTCTCGTCGCTGTCCTGGTCTTCGGTTGCGAAGCAGATCGCCGAGGTATACGCGAAATTGCTTACGACGCGCACGACGGCGTGACGCCCGCCGCGGAAGATGCAAGTTAGAGCGCTTCGTGTCTGGAATCGCTTCGGGAGTCGCGCGAGCGTGAGCCAATGTCTTTCGGGGCCCGTCTTTCGCGATAGCGAACTCCGAGATGCAAGACCTGCCCCTCGTGTCGGTGATCATTCCGGCGTTCAACGCCCGGCTCCATATCGGTGCCGCGTTGTCCAGCGTACTCGACCAGGACTATCCAAACCTGGAGATCATCGTTGTCGACGACGGATCGAGCGACGAAACGTCCGAGGAGGCGCGCCGTTACGGGGAGCGGGTCCGCGTCATTCGACAAGCGAACGCCGGGCCGGCAGCCGCACGCAATCGCGGCGTATCCGTCTCACGAGGCGAGTTGCTCGCGTTCATCGACGCCGATGATGTCTGGATCGCGGGAAAGCTTGCTGCACAGGTCCGATACCTTCGCGAGCATCCGGACGTTGGCGTGGTATTCGGTGCGTGGATCCGATGGAATGCGTCGGAGGACGGAAGCTTTGGTGAACCGCCCGGGCCGTCCGATTGCGACGAAGGTCTTGGAATCGTCGAGGCGGAATCGGGCTGGATCTATCCACAATTGCTCCTGGACAGCGCCGTCTGGATCGTCGTGGCCCTGATTCGCAAGGACCTGTGGAACCGCCTCGGGGGCCTCGACGAGGCGTTGCGTACGGGAGAGGAGTACGACTTCTTTCTTCGTGCATCGCGTATCTCTCGAATACGACAAGCTTAGATCGCGTGGTCGCCTGTTACAGAATTCATCACCAGAGCACCACACACGTCGTTCGCGCGGAGAACAACGAATACAGGGTGCTGCTGCGCGCGATCGAGCGTTTCGGCGTTGCCGGGCCGGACGGGCGGGCGGTGTCCCGCGCACGCTTGCGCAGGAGACTGTTCAAACTCTGCGTTGACCACGGCTATCGGCACGTGCGTCAGGGTGATGCGTGCGTGGCCGCGAAGGCGTTCAGGGACGCGGTTGCGCATTGGCCCTATAGTCCACGGATTCTGGCCTACTTTGTGCTGGCCCGCATCCTGTGTGCCATTCGAGGCAGCCGCAATGGTTGATGCCGATTCGTTCCCAGAAGCTTTTGTAGTCGACATGCGGCCAAATCGTGCTACAGCGCTGCCGAAGTGCCGGCCTGGCTCGGTCGGGGCAGAACAGATCTCGGCACTCATGTCGAGAGCGGGCCGGGCAATGCCCGGCGGCATCGCGCGGGGTGGGACCCGCCAAGCCGCGGGGAGGGCCACTTGTTTCGCCTGATCGGGGACATGATTTCACCTGCCGGCGCCCGAGGCAGGTTGAACATATTGACCTATCATCGAGTCCTCGGCGCACCGGATACGATCCTTCCCGAGGAGACGCACGCTCGAGCGATTCGAGCGGCACATGGAGCTTCTTGCCGCGGAGTTCAACGTCATTCCGCTGAGCGAGGGGGTCGAGGGTCTTCGCGGCGGTGCGCTTCCTGCGCGTGCCGTGTCGATCACGTTCGACGACGGATACGCGGACAACGAAAAGAACGCGTTGCCCATTCTTGCTCGCCTTGGATTGACAGCGACGTTCTTTATCTCAACGGGATTCTCCGAGGGTGGCGTCATGTTCAACGACGTGGTAATCGAAAGCGTGCGGCGCGCGCCGGCGGGGAGTTACGATCTGGCGTCCCACGGCCTTGGCGGATGCGAATTGGCGGACTCTGCCAGCAGGCGCGCCGCAATAGACTTGATCATTGGGGCGATCAAGTACCGTCCGCCCGGAGAGCGCAACCGATTGTCGGATTCGCTTGCCGCGACGCTCGGATCGGAACTCCCGCGCGGCCTGATGATGGACGCGGCCCAGATTCGTAGACTTCACGGTGCGGGTATGGAAATCGGGTGTCACACCGTCAATCACCCGATACTGGCACGGCTGGACGAGGCGGAGGCCAATGCGGAGATCGTGGGCGCCAAGCACGAGTTGGAGGAAATGATCGATGGCCCGGTCACGACGTTCGCCTATCCGAACGGCAAGGCCGGTGTGGACTATGGGCCACGTGACGTTCAGTTGGTGAAGCGTGCCGGATTTCGCGCCGCGGTTTCCACCATGGCCGGAGTCGCGGGCCGGTCGAGTGACATCTATCAGCTTCCCCGCATGGCACCGTGGGACGAAAACGGCAATCGACTGGGCCTGCGCCTTCTCGTGGGTTGTGTGCAATCAATGACAACACGGGCTGCATCCGAGCGACGACCTCCCCAGATACGGGAAACCCGGAAATGACGGCCTTCGCCCAGCGGCTGCGGGAAAAATACTTTCCGGAGGAACATCCGTATGAGACGTTCGAGCGCGAGGTCAGAGACCGTCTCAGACCCGAGCACACGTTGCTGGATGCCGGGTGCGGCAGGACGCGCGCCCATCCTGATCAAATTCCAGGGACGAGCGCGGCGGCTGGTGGGCGTCGATGTCGTCGAGTTCGGACATGGCATCGAGGGCGTGGAGCTTCACCATGCCGACTTGGCCAGCATCCCGCTGGATGCCCAATCGGTCGACATCATCATGGCGCGCAGCGTCATGGAGCACATCGTCGATCCAGCCGGTGTTTACGCGGAGTTCATGCGCGTGCTGAGGCCAGGCGGGCAGCTCGTATTTCTCACGGCTAACCTCTGGGACTACGCGTCCATTATCGCCACGCTCGTTCCCAACCGGTTCCATCCTTGGATCGTGGCTCGAACCGAGGGACGGGACGAAAAGGACACCTTTCCCATCGCGTATCGAACGAACACTCGTCAATCGATCGACAAGTGGGCGGGGCGCACGGGATTCGAAATGGTTTCCTTTCGTTACCTCGGTCAGTACCCGTCATATTTCATGTTCAATGGATTGCTTTTCCTCTTGGGAACCGGCTACGCGAAGCTGATCGCGAAATTCTCGGCGCTGCATTGGCTGCAGGGATGGATACTGGCCACGCTCCGAAAACCCGGTGGACCCGAGCAAGGGGCGATTCGATGAATCGGGTCCTTCCCGAAGGTGGGCATTCGAGCCGAGCCCGGACGGCAGCGTGCGAGCAGTCCGTCTTATCATCAGAAACGTGCGTCCGCTAGACCGGGCGACGTGGGGACAGCATCGGTGTCGATTCGCAAGGCGCTGTCGTTCTCGTATCTCGAGAAGTACGGGTCGTATGTCGTCGGGTTCATCTCCACCATTATCCTCTCCCGCATTCTCGGACCCGCGGAGATCGGCTCGTTCTCGGTGGGAATGGCGCTCGTCGGAATAATCGCCGTCTTGCGTGAAATGGGGATCAGTGCCTACGTCGTGCAAGAGGAGGCGCTCACTGAACCGCGGATCCGCGCCGCGTTCACGCTTACCGCGGGAGCGGGACTTGCGCTCGCGCTCGTCGTACTCGGACTGAGCGGGCCGGCCGCTGCGTTCTACAAAGACCCGAGGGTCGGCACCGTGCTGGAAGTCCTGGCGTTGGGCTTTGCGCTTACCCCGTTTGGCAGTGTGGCTCAGAACCTCATGCTTCGCGATCGCGAATTCGGAACATTGACCGCGATTCGCCTGCTTTGCTCAGTGGTTGCGGCGGTTGCGGCGGTGCTGCTTGCGGGCATGGGTTTCGGCCCGGTCAGCCTCGCGTGGGCAACGGTCGCCGCGGCGGCGACGAACGCTGCGATATCGACGTGGGCAAGACCCCATTCCCACCGGCCCAACTTCGAACGCGGGGATCTTCGACGAGTGCTCCGGGTGGGCGCGCCAGCCACGGCAACGGCCATCGTAGACGACATCGCTGCGTCGCTTCCGGAACTGATGCTCGGACGGTTCCAGAGCCTTGGGGCGGCGGGCCTGTTCTCGCGCGCCCGGGGACTGTCCGATGCCGCTTATCAGATAGTTGCACGTGGAGCCGGTCCCGTGCTGTTCGCCGAGTATGCTGCCCGGAATCGCGAGAACCAGGGCGCAGCGCCCGTTTACGTCAAGTCGACGCAAATCATTACGTTGCTTGGCTGGACAATGCTCGGAACGATCGCGGTGTTGGCCGAAGAAATCGTTCGTGTTTTGTTCGGCTCACAGTGGGGCGAGGTCGTTCCGATTCTTCGATGGCTCTGCATATCGGCATCCATTTTCCTGCTCAGCGTGAGCGCGTTCCACGTGCTCATCGCCTTGGGGCGGGCCGATGTCGCGATGCGCGCAAAGCTGGCATGGCTGCCGATTCACGTCGTTTGTCTGCTGATTGGCGCTGCCATTGGCGCCGAAGCCCTGGCGGCCGGATTGGTCGTCAGCATCGCTGCAAATACCGCGCTGCTATGCATTGCGGTCAGGCGACATGCGACGATCATGTTCTCGGATCATTTCGCGATAGTCACGAGGAGCGCGCCCATAGCGCTTCTCGCCATCGTCAGCTCGACACCGGCACTTCTTCTCCCCCACGAAACGCTGTTGGAGAGCTTGACCGCGCTCTGCGTGGGAGGGCTTGGATCCGCCATCGGATTCGTCGGAGGGCTCTACGTCAGCGGGCATCCGTTGCGGGAGGAAGTAGCAAGAGCTCTCGGCTTTCTCCGCAACAAGCTTTAGATCAGTTCCGAATCGAGTGTGTTCTCGTTGAGTCCAGTCAATCGCCGACCGCTTGGACAAGCAGGTCGAGCACGAACCAGTCATTCCAATTCGAATTGTTGCGAGGAGTCGTCAAATGGCACTGAGAGGCGCCCTGCGAACGGTCATCGAGACGGGGAATACGCCCCTTCGGGTACGCGCTCGTGCGCGACGATATTCTTTACGATTGGCAGAAGCAGTGGGAGGATCGACACAAGAATTCGCACGGCAATGCATTGCTCTCCAAGGATGCGGAGGAGTATCTGAGCGGCCGCAATCCGCGACTACGCGAGATCGAGGAGCTCTATGCGAAGGAGGATCGAGCGGTGACTGTCCCGGCGGCATGGGATGCGGACCACGTGTCACAGGAAGACCTGAAGTACTTCAGGGGGGACAACGCGTACGTTTATCAGACTCGTGACTTCAGCGAGATCAACTATGTCGTGACTGCGCTATATGTCGAGAGCGTCGGTTCCTCCCGTTTGCTTTCCAGGCTCACGGAAGACGGCGCGTTCGGCGCCCACACGTTTGACCTTCGTGGACGGAAGATAAGCCGAGACTTGTTGGACTCAATTCTGGAGATCGACTTCCTCGAACGACACATTGGATTTGCGCGTGGCTCGCTTAACATCCTGGACGTTGGAGCCGGATACGGCCGCCTCGCACATCGCGTTGCTCAGGCGTTTCCCCACGTCCGCTACTTCTGCACCGACGCGATTCCGGTGTCTACGTTTCTCTGCGAGTATTACCTGCGCTATCGCGGAGTCGATGACCGAGCGAAAGTGATACCTCTGTCGGAACTCCATGCTCTTGACAGTACGCGAATCGACGTCGCGATCAATATTCACAGTTTCTCGGAATGCACGCCAGCGGCGATCGAATGGTGGGTCAACTGGCTGGCTCGCCACAGCGTCGAGTATGTATTCGTCGTTCCGAACATCCAGGGGCCACTCACGAACGCGCGAGAAGAGATCGGACCAATCCTGGAGCGGCATGGGTATCGGCTCATCGTCGAGGAGCCGAAATATCCCGATCCGATGATCGCAAAATATGCCGTTTACCCTGGTTGGCGATATCTCTATCGGCTGGACAACCGATGACCGACTGGTGATCGGGAGAAGCGGTAGAGGATCGCTTGAGCCGTCGGCCTCGCGGAATTGCCGTGGTATCGTGTCCCGTAAGCCAGGTGCTGCAGGAATTTCGTTGAGGACGTAGCGGAGACCCATGGGGCACGATTCCGCCGTATTTTCGGTAAAGGTTGCATTGGCCTACCAGATTGCCCGCAGGCTGGTTGCGCGCCGGCAAGCCAAGCACGGTGTCAACAATGCGACGGCCGCGGACTGGCAAGCGTACGGTGCCTGGCGGGACCGGCAGCTCACTCAGGAGTTCGATGAGCAATTCGGAGCGGAGACCGCACGCGGGAAGGAAGTTCTTGACTTCGGGTGCGGCGACGGCCAACTGTCGGTCGCGCTCATGAAGCGCGGGGCGAAGCGCGTACACGGGGTCGACCTCGACGAGCAAGGTCTTGCCCGCTTCGCCGATCGACTTCGGCGTGAAGGCGACGGCGCGCTACCGACCTTCAGTCGCAGCGAATCGGGCGAGCGTATTGATTTGCCCGATGAGTCGTTCGATGCAATCTGCTGCTTTGATGTGATGGAGCACGTCATGGCCTACCGCGAGATCGTTCGCGAATGGCGGCGCATCCTTCGACCCGGTGGAAGAGTCTACATCTCGTGGCAGCCGTATTGGCATCCGTTCGGGCACCACTCCTCGGACTGGATCCCGATTCCATGGGTCCATGTGTTCCTCCGCGATCCGGAGCTCAACGAGGTGTGCGCTCGAGTCGTCGACTGGCCCGATTTTCAGCCGTCGGTATGGGACCAGAATCCCGACGGCACTCGAATCAATCGGTTCCGAGTCGCTGGCGCCGGCGACAACTTCCTGAACAAGCTGACGACCGGCGAGTTCGAGCGGGTGTGCCGGAGTTCCGAACTTTCGATCGTTCGCCGGGAGTTTCGTCCATTTTCGCTGCCGCAGCCTTTCAAGGGCATCAGTTTGATGGGAACGAAGATTCCCGTGGTTCGAGACTACTTTACGGGCTACGCGATTTACGAGCTGGCTCGACGTGACGAGGAAGCCTCCGAGGCGAGGAGCTCCGGCAGGAGCCTTGGGTGAAAGCCACGGGAGGCCACATGGAGACTGTTTCCGGCGTGTCGATGTGTGGCGCTATACGGAGGCCATGCAGTGCGCGAATCCACAGCGGGCCATCTGATGGACACGCCGACTACGCTATTACGGTTGCTGGTTCGGATTTCGGCTTGATCCGATCCAGTTTCTTGTCCTATGCCAGCGTCGCGTTCTCGATGAACGTTGCATGGCGTTTTGACGTAGCAATACTTGCCCGTAAAATGGCACACGTTTTGCCTCAGAATTAACCTTGGCGCCAAATGCCGGCGCGGCGCTGTTACCGGACTCCCCTCCGCTGCGCTACACAAACTGGATTTTGGCGTATGAACGACGATGTCGCCCGGACCCGATCGAAAGACATTCCGTTGTGCGTCGACCTGGACGGCACGCTCGTCCGAACAGACATGCTTTGGGAGAGCGTCCTCGCCAATGCGCGTCTGCGACCTTGGATATTGCTCACGCTCCCGCTATTGCTGCTAAAGGGGCGGGCATCCATGAAGAGCATACTCGCTGAATCGGCGGACATTGACGTTGCGACCTTGCCGTACCGTACCGAGGTCCTCGAGTTGATCCGGCGCAGTCGACGCGACGGTCGCGAGATATTTCTTGCGACGGCGTCGTCCCAGCATGTGGCGTCCAAGATTGCTGACGCCGTCGGCCTTTTCGATGGCGTGATCGCGAGCGATGACAAAAGCAATCTCAAGGGCGCGCGCAAAGCCAACGCCTTGGTCATGCGTTTTGGCCGGCAAGGCTTCGACTACATCGGTGATAGCGCGGCCGATCGTCCGGTTTGGGCCGCGGCGCGGCGGGCGTTCGTCGTCGGCCCCCGCGCGGGTAGGTTGAACATTGGCGCCGGCGGACCCGTGATCGAGACCCTCGACAGCGGACATCGGCGTTTCGCGACCGTCGGGCCCGCAATACGTGCGCTGCGCCCGCACCAGTGGGCAAAGAACCTCCTCGTCTTCGTGCCTCTTCTTGCGGCCCATCGCGCCGGCGATCCAACGGCGGTTGCGAGTAGTTTGCTCGCGTTCATGGCCTTCTGCCTTTGCGCCTCGAGCGCCTACGTGCTGAACGACCTCCTCGACCTCGGCGCCGATCGCGCCCATCCGCGCAAGCGCGAGCGACCGTTCGCCAGCGGGGATCTCTCCCTTGCATTCGGGATGCTGTTCTTCCCGGTGCTCGTTGCCGCTGCAGTCTGCGCCGCGTATCCGCTCGAAACTGGCTTCCACAAGGTCCTCGCGACGTACTTCGTGGTCACGATGCGTATTCCTTGGTGCTGAAGCGACGGGTCATGATCGACGTGATCGCGCTGGCGGGTTTGTACACGGCCCGCATCCTCGGCGGGGGGTTTGCCATCGCGGCGCCCCTGTCGTTTTGGCTGCTCGGATTCTCGATGTTTCTCTTCCTCAGTCTGGCGCTCGTAAAGCGATACACCGAGCTCATCGTTAGCGAGCAGAACGCGACGCGCATCATTGCGGGCCGCGGCTACCAGACCGATGACAAGCCGATCGTCATGGGCCTCGGAATGGCGAGCGGCGTGGTCGCGCGTTCTCGTGCTCGCGCTCTACATCAACAGCGATACGGTGACGGTCTTGTACCGATCGCCGGGCGTGCTCTGGCTCATGTGCCCGCTGCTCCTGTACTGGATCGGCCGCATATGGATCATCGCCGCGCGGGGCAGATGCACGACGACCCGGATCGTCTTCGCAGCTCGCGACAGAATGAGCTATGTCGTCGTGGCGCTGATGGCTGCCGTCGCGTGGTTCGCGACGTGATGGCAGCGGCGGCATACGGCTCGTGGGGCCGGGTCTTCCATCCGCGTCAGGCCGTTTGCCGGTATTTCGACGCAGCCGCGCCGCTTCCGCCGGAGGCGAAGGCGCCGATGCTACCCTACGGCATCGGGCGCAGCTACGGGGACTCCTGCCTCAACGACGGCGGTACGCTCTTGACTGTCGCCGGCGCCTCGACCGCTTCATCGACTTCGACGCGGCGACCGGCGTGCTGCGCTGCGAGTCCGGCGTCCTGCTCGCCGAGATCATCGACCTCGCGCTGCCGAGAGGGCTGGTTCCTTCCGGTCACGCCCGGCACGCAGTTCGTGACGGTCGGCGGCGCGATCGCGAACGACGTGCACGGCAAGAACCACCACCGCGACGGCACTTCGGCCACCACGTCGCCCGCTTCGAGCTGCTGCGCTCCGACGGCATCGCGCGCTCCGTGCAGCGCCCGAGAACGCCGAGCGTCTTCGCGCCACCATCGGCGGCCTCGGGCCTCACCGGGCTGTCACCTGGGCCGAGCTTCGCCTCAGACGCGTGGCGGGCCCGACGGATCATGCAGCGTACGTCCGCCTTCGCGCTCGCTCGGCGAGTTCTTCGAGCTCAGCGAAGCCGCTCGAGCGCGGCGACAGAGTACGTGGTGGCATGGCTCGATTGCGCCGCCAGCGGCGCGAGCCGGGCCGCGGCATGCTCTTCGCGCGGAGACCACGACGATCGACGCGTCGCCGCCCGCCACGGTCGCGCGGGCGCGCCTGTGCCGCTCGACGCCGCCCGTTCTCGCTCATCAACGGCGCTCACGCTGCGCGCCTTCAACGCGCTCTACTTCCGCGCGCCGCGCGCGCGAAGCGAGTGCGGCGCGTGCGCGTGCACTTCGACGCGTTCTTCTTACCCCCTCGACGCGATCGGCGAGTGGAACCGCATCTACGGGCCCGCGGGTTCTTCCAGTACCAGTGCGTCGTGCCGCCGGGCGACGAGGGCGGGCGGCGCTCGGCGCGAGATGCTCGGCCGGATCGCGGCGAGCGGACAGGGCTCGTTCCTCGCGGTGCTCAAGCGATTCGGCGACGCGGCCCGCCGCGGGCCTGATGTCGTTTCCCCGACTGCCGGGCTACACGCTCGCGCTCGATTTTCCCAACCTGCGGCGACCGCGCACGCTCGCGCTGCTGGCCATTCGCTCGACGACATCGTGCGCGACGGCCGGCGGACGCGTCTATCCGGCGAAAGATGCCCGCATGTCGGCCGCGTCTTTCCGCGCCTTCTTTCCGCGAGTGGGAAGCGTTCGCCGACTACATCGACCCGGCGTTCTCGTCGAGCTTCTGGCGCCGCGTGACGCGCCGCGTCATGCCGTTGGCTCGCATGAACGTCCTGATCATCGGCGCGACGTCCGCGATCGCCGAGGCCGCGGCGCGGATCTGGGCCACGCGGGGCGACGCGTTTTACCTCGTCGCCCGTCGCGGGCGCTGCTCGACGCGATTGCGCCACGACCTCGCGTCGCGCGGCGCGGACGCCGTCGGCCTGCGAGCGCTTCGACGTGCCCGCACCGCGCGGCCCACGCCCGCTGCTCGACCGGGCGCGTCGCGTTCATGGGCGCGTCGACGCGTCCTCATCGCTCACGGCACGCTTCCCGACCAGGCCGCCTGCGAAGCCGATCGCCGAGTGCGCGCTGCGCGACGATCGAGCTGAACGGCACCGCGACCATCGCGCTCCTGCGCTGCGCGCGGCGCGCTTTTCGAGGCGCAAGGCGCGGCACGATCGCCGTGATCACCTCGGTGGCGGGCGTGCGCGGGCGTCGCGAGCAACTACGTCTACGGCGCCGCCAAGGCGCAGGTCTCGACGCTGCTGTGCGGGCTGCGCCAGCGGCTCGCCAAAAGCGCGGCGTCGCGGTCGTCGACATCCGCCCGGGCTTCGTCGACACGCCGATGACCGCGGCCTTCCCGAAAGGCCCGCTGTGGGCGCAGCTCCGCGATCGCGTCGCGCGCGACATCGTGCGCGCCGTGGACCGGGGCGCGCGCGGTCGCCTACACGCCGTGGTTCTGGCGCTGGATCATGCTCGTGATCCGCCACATTCCCGCAATTCGCTCTTCGACCAGGTTCAACTTTGACGCCGGTTGCGACGAAACTCACGCAAGACCCGGAAGTGCCCATCGTCGTGACCGGCGCCGCCGGCCTGGTTGGGCAGAATCTGGTGCTCATGCTGGCCGAGCGCGGTTATCGCCGAATCGTGGCCATCGACAAGCATGCGGACAACCTGGCCATATTGAAGCGACTGGTGCCGGCCGCAACGACCGTGACCGCAGACATCGCTTGTACAGGTGCCTGGGAACGACATCTTGGTTGCGACGTAACCGTCGTGGCGCTGCATTCGCAGATCACAAGCACCTCGGCCGAGGCTTTCGTGCGGAACAATGTTGCAGCCACGGAGACTCTGATGAACGCGATGAATCGTCGGGGCGCGAAGTTCCTGGTGCACGTCAGTTCGTCGGTCGTGGTCTCCGTCGGCGACGACGACTACACGCGCACGAAGCGTGCGCAGGAGCGCATCGCGGTCAGCGCGGGCATTCCCTGTTGCGTGCTCCGTCCGACGCTCATGTTTGGCTGGTTCGACCCGAAGCATTTTGGCTGGCTGTCGCGATTCATGGAGAGGACCCCGGTGTTTCCGATTCCTGGTGACGGCAAATTCATGCGGCAACCGTTGTACATCCGCGATTTCTGCCGTGTCATCGAATGGTGCATCGAGCACCGGCCTGCGGGCGCCACGTATGACATCGTCGGAGCGCGAGCGCATCGACTATATCGACATCGTGCGCGAGATCAGGGCTGCGAAGGGACTTCGAACGCCAATCGTGCAAATTCCCTACGCAATGTTCGCCATCCTGCTTCGAATTTACGCTGTCTTTAGTCGAACTCCGCCATTCACGGTCGACCAGCTCACGGCGCTTACGGCGGGCGACGACTTCAAGGGCGCAGACATGGAGCGCGTTTTCGGAGTAAGGCCTACGCCGTTCTTGCACGCGATCCGAGAGACGTTTCAAGATTCGCGTTATAGCGGGATCATCGTCGCGCGATGAGCTCGCAACAGGGTTCCTTGGCGCAGGAGAAGATGAGCACGCGGCGGCGATCGGTCGCGGTATTGGGGGCCGGGCCAATGGGGCTCGCGGTCGCGTTCGAGCTGTTGAAGTCGGGCTACTCGGTGGACATCTTCGAGCGTGATGATCGCATCGGCGGTATGTCGGCGTCGACGATGCTTGACGGCCTGAAGATCGAGCGGTTCTACCATTTCATCTGCAAGCCCGATCAGACGCTCTTCGATTACCTCGATGAGCTCGGCATCGCGGACAGGCTCCGGTGGAAGGAGACGACGATGGGGTTCTATTACAACGGTCGTCTTTACGACTGGGGGAATCCCGTTGCGCTCTTGCGGTTTCCGGGGCTCGACTGGTTGACCAAGGTTCGCTACGGGCTGCACGTGCTCTATACCAAGGGGGTAAGCGACTGGTCCGATCTCGACCGCATTCCCTGTACGGATTGGTTGCGAAAATGGGTTGGCGAGCGAGGATACGAAGTTCTGTGGAAGCGCCTTTTCGAGCTCAAGTTTTTCGAGTACAAGGACGACCTCTCCGCGGCATGGCTCGGCACGCGAATCAAGCGCGTCGCGCTGTCGCGCAAGAATGCCTTTGTCGAGCGGTTGGGCTATCTCGAAGGCGGTTCCGATACGCTCCTCGATGCGCTCGACACCAGCATCCGCAGACTCGGCGGCCACATCCGACTTAAGACCGCGGTCGACGAGATCATTGTGTCGAGCAGCGACTCGAGCGTGGTTGGCTTGAGGGCCGGCGGGGAGGTTACGGCCTACGACGACGTGGTGTCGACTATCCCGCTCCCGTACCTTGTCCGCCTTGCGCCGGGCCTGCCGCCGAACGAGCGAGAGAAGATCGCCGCGATCGTCAACATCGGCGTCGTCTGTGTCGTCCTCAAGTTGAGCCACCCCATTTCGGCCAACTTCTGGACGAACATCAACGACGACGCCATTGACATCCCTGGCGTGATCGAATACACGAACCTTTATCGGATGCCCGTGAACGTGCTCTATGCGCCGTTCTACATGCCGACGTCGAACCCCCGCTACAAGCGTCCATCCAGCGAGTTCATCGCGGAGGTGACGGGTTATCTCGGTCGCCTCAATTCTGCCTTCCGTCCAGACTGGATCCTTGCGGCCCAGGCGTCCCGATACGAGTTTGCGCAAACGGTCTGCACGCCGAATTTCTACGAGAAACTGCCCGCTGTGCGAAGCGCGGTCAAGGGACTGTACATGGCCGACACGTCCCACTACTACCCGGAGGACAGGTCGATCTCGGAAAGCATGCGACAGGGCAGACTGTTGGCGCAAATCGTGCTGGACGCTAGCGCATGACGAATACGCGACCGCTCGGATTCCTCGCCGCGGGCCGCGTCGCCGCGCTTGCATAGTCGATGGGAGAAGACACACCACGGCCGGACCGCGGCAAACTCGCGGCTGCGATCGATCAACCAGCGGCTATGCTTCCCGCCGAGGTGGCGAGGCGTGTCGCGCGCAGCGTGCGCTTCGTCGTCATTGCGTGTGCCGTGTGGGTCGCCGCGATTGTCGTTGTCGCGTTGTTTCATGGCAACGACATCGGCCGATCGTGGGCCGCGGTGGGGTGGCCCGTAGTCGCAGCGACGTCGATCGTTTTCGTCGTCAATCATGCAATCCGCTTCGCCCGCTGGCACTGGATGCTGTGTGCACTCGGCATGTCGGTTCCGGTGCTACGTAGCCTCGCGATCTTTATGGCGGGCCTCGCATTCCTTCCTACTCCCGGAAAAGTAGGAGTCGCGGTGCGAAGCGTTATGCTGGTGCGGATGAACGTGCCGGTGCGCGTAAGCTTGGCGGCGTACTTCGGCGAGCGAATGTTCGATCTGGCAGGCCTTCTGCTGCTTGCGGGCCTTTTCTACAGGGGCCCGTTTTCGGCGCAGGTCGAAGCCGCGGCGTGGCTGGCGCTTGTTTTGGTGCTTGCTTTAGTCCATTTTCACAAGCCATTGCTGCAGGTTGCTCGGCACATGGTCGGAGCCTCGAGGACGCTCGCGGCAGGTGTCGACGGACTTTCGGGTTTGCTGGAAAACGCCGAGCTGCTGTTCGGGGGGTGGCGAGCGCTGTGCTTTCTAGTGGCGGGCGTAGCTGCGAACGCCTCGTTGGCCGTGCTGATCACGACGATTGGCCAATGGCTATCGGCAGCGGTGCCCACTTCGTCAGCACTCGGCTATGTCGCGATCTCGCATCTCAGTGGAACAATGAGCATGCTTCCCGGAGGGCTGGGTTCCTTCGAATTCGTATTCTTGGCGAGCTTGGATCAGTCTCACGTCGCGCCCGCGGCCGCGCTGGTCATGTTGGCATGCATTCGCTTCGTCACGCTGTGGGGGCCCGTTGCGGTCGGATTGCCGCTGTTGGCTCTGATGTTAAGACCGGAGAACGCGCCGGCCTAAGGCCCGGACGAACGAAGAGGCAGGACCATGCTCAACTCCCTATCTGTAGGCAAAGCCGCTATCTTGCTGCTGGTTATCGCAGTCGCGATTAGAGTCGGCATAGTCTTTATATACCAGCCGGTCACCCTACCGGACTCCGGCACCTACAGCGAATTGGCTTCGCAGATACTTAATATGGATTTCCGCAACCATCTCGGGTTGCGGACACCAGGGTATCCCCTCGTCCTTCTCCTGGCGGGCCAGAACCTCTTCGTCGTCTGGCTCATTCAGGCCGTTCTGGGCGTCCTTGTATCGCTTCTACTGTTTTGGATTTGCTTTGCTTACACCGGCAATACGGTTTGGTCGCTACTAACTGGGCTTCTCCACTCGCTCGCGCTTAATCAGCTCTTCTTTGAAGCGAATATTCTGAGTGAGACGTTCACCACCTTTGCTGTGGTGCTGTCAGTCGCCTGCTTTGCACGCGCCCTGAATGGCGGTCCACGGCCACGGAATGGCATCGTGGCGGGACTCGTCTCAGCCCTGGCTACGCTCACTCGTCCACTCTACGTTTACCTTGGGCCACTTTTTGTCATACTGGTGATCCTGTTCGAAAGGAATGGCAAGCGCTTGGCCACTAGTCTTGGCGTGGCGTTCTTGTTGCCACTGCTCGGCTGGGCGACGTTCAACAAAGTGACGATCGACTATTTCGGTCTTTCCACCTTTGCCGGATACAACCTCACCAATCACAGCGGCGGTTTCATCGAAAAAGCCGGCGACCAGTATGCAACCATCCGCGATATCTTCCTCAAGCACCGGGAAGAGAAGATCGCGGAGACCGGTCGTCATCAGATGACGATCATGGCGGCGAGGGACGAATTGTTGGAAAAGACAGGTCTTGATGACGCAACCTTGTCGCGTCAATTCGCCCAGCTTTCGCTGGAGTTGTTTATCCGCAATCCAATGCTCTATCTCAGGAGCGTCGCTGAGTCGTGGGCGAGTTTCTGGGCGGTACCGCTATACATGGACAAGTCCAAATTGACGATTCCCGGCGCTGCAAGGGTCGTTGCGGCCGTGTTTGCATTTGAACGAATGTTCCTTCTGATGATGAATTTCCTGGCGATCGCAGTTAGCGCCTGGGTACTGGTTCGCGCGACGTTGCGACGGCTTCAGGGCACACCCGGCTTGCCCATTCCCGTAATCATAGCGTGCGTGATATTGGGCGCTTCGGTACTGCAGGCGCTGGTCGAGTCCGGCGAAAATGCGCGCTATGGCATTCCGACCCAATCGCTCGCAGTTACGCTCGTGTTGCTGGCGGCATGGGATCTTCGCTCTGCCATCAAGGCCAAGCGGCTGAGGAACCTGGAATCGAGATCAGCATGAAAGACCTCCGCGCGGTCTGCCCCGCGTGCGACGCTGCAGCATTCGTCCACCTTGCCGATCTTGGTTCCGCCACGCTTGTAAGGTGTCGGCGCTGCGGGCTTGTGATTAACAGACTTCTGGGCTCCATTGCGGCAAGAGACTATTACGGAGAAGAGTACGACGGCTTCTATGAGAACTATTACAGGACCTTCAGGCAGAGGCAGTTCAGAGAGGCACTGTGCCGAATTGAAGATGTGAAGTTTCCGTCTACGCGCGTGCTCGACGTTGGATGCTCCTATGGCTGGTTTCTGAAGGAGGCAAAAGCGAAGGGCTTCGATCCGGTCGGAGCCGAGCCATCGACCAAAGTGTTCAACCAGCTAACCGCGGACAAGGCACTAGAGGTTTACAACTGTGGCGTTGAAGGAATTCCGCGCATAAGTGGGATGTTCGGCCTGATCACGATGTGGAACGTCTTTGAGCACCTCAAGGATCCTGGCGTGGCACTCGGCCTTGCACACGCGAAACTCGAGGACCAAGGTGCAATCCTGATTTGTGTGCCCGACTTTTCTGGGCTCATAACAAGAATGTCGTTCCTCGCTTACACCTTGAGTTTGGGGAAGCTCCGAGGTCATCTTCTGAGGCTCTATCAAATGGACAATGACTTTCCCCATCTGTTTCATTACTCCAGGAAATCTCTGGAGAGCATTCTCCGTAAGAACGGCTTTGAGCCGTTCCTCGCCTGGGGACAGGACATAGTGGATACGAAGAACCTGGGTGAACGGATCGAAGGGTACGCAGGCGCCAAGACGCCGCTAAAGCACGCGCTTGTCTTGGCGCTCGCCAGTCTGCAACACCTCGGCAGGCTGACGGGAATGCAGGACGAGTTGGTCATCCTTGCTCGGAAGAGGTGACACACGCGCGCGCGCGCCGAATTGATGCCTCGGGAAGTTGTCGGGCGGTTCTATTCGGCTGCTTCGTGACCACGGCGGCGCCCAAAGGACAGTAGTTTGTGTCCCAAATAGGACGTAATTGCCAGTGGCGCTACTCCAAGAGCGTGGGCTACCAGCTCGGGATGCCAATGAAAATTCCATCGTGGAAACAAGTATTCGGCCAAACCAACGCTGACACTCCAGACCTGGATGATGCCAAGCAGATTCACCACGCTGAACCAGAAGATCTCTCTGTATACCGATTTGCCGGAGTGATCGAACACAATAAGCTTGTTCAAGCTGAACGCCGTTGCCATCCCGACGAGATAGGCCATGGTCACTGCCCAGCCGTAGCTGAAGATGTTGCTCAGCAACACGCGTGCGATGATATTCACGGCGACTGCGAATGCGCCAGCGAAAAAAAACAACAAAAATCGCCGCCTCTCTCGTCGGTTCATTGGGCCTGATAACCAACTGCGCTGTGCCGCCACTGTTAGTCCACGCCGGTGTTTCCGGTGCGGACGAGGGTCGAACTACGGCCGGTGCGTTCCGCTCGACCGCACAATTTGTCCCGCGGCCCGGCGCTCGATCATCGACAATTCGCGCACCGTGCCTGCAGCAACGCCGAGGTTCGTCGCGTGGGACGGCTGGTCAGCGTGCTTGATTACGTATCCAGTGATCGTGATCAAGGCGAACAGGTAATACGGCATGTCCCAGAACGCTATATTGATGAAGGCGCCGCCCACCGCGTAGCCGACCAGGCTCGCTTGGACCATCGACATGAGGGAGTACACCCATCGCAGCTCCGGAACCCCCTTCGCCTGCCTGCGAAGCGACGAGGACTGCCTCCATACGAGTGCCCAAAAGATCAAGAACAGTGCAAGCCCGACAAATCCGTGCTCTCCCAGCATCTGGAAATAGACGCTGTGGGCAACAACCACCTGATCTGGCGCCGGCGAATACTTTGCGGAGACTTCCGGGCTAGCGTATTCGAATCCGCCGCCAAGGAACCGGTCGGTAGCGATGTTCCACGCTGCCCGCCATGCATAGATCCGTGACATTGCGGATCCCTCCGCCTCGTACGTTTCGATCGTGTGCATCCGCGCATCCCATCGATCGGGCATCAATGGAATCAATACGATTGCCGTGGCCGCTGCCAGAACCAGCACTGCAAATCTTCGCGAGCTCCGCAGCCAGAGCAGCAACCCCATCGCTCCGAGTGCAAGCACGGCCCCCCGCGAATAGCTGCCAAGCGCGGCCGCGGCACAGCAAAGGATTGCGGCAAGCAGCGCCATCTTCAACCAACGCTTCGACGTCCGCTCGTAGTAGTACGCGATCAGGGGAATGATCATCACGATGGCTACCGCGAGGTGATTGTTGGCCTCGAGTAGCGTGTCATTGGGACCATACACGATGTAGTTGCCGCCCGTCACAACCGTGAAGACTCCTCCTTTGACTCCGTAGAACCCGATTGAAACCACAATGGTGACAAGCAGCAGCTCAACCTGGCGCCTGGTGTGAAGAAGAAACATCAGGACAAACGTCATCGCGAAGATCTTCACGACGCGAGTCCACATCGGCCAAGCTACGTCGTAAGTGAGGGGATACAAGCTCGTTAGGGTGACCCAAAACGTCAGGACAACGAGCACGATGCCAGGCGCCCCACCTTTGAGCTTGCGGTGGTCTCGGGTAAGCAGAATCCCGATAAAAGTGAGAATCACGACAACCATGGCGAATGGAAAGTTGTACGCGGGCCCGTACATCAGCCGATGCGGGTTCAGCAATCCGAACAGTACCCAGAGCAGTGCCCCTATGTATGGATGAAACAGGATCATCGGCGCGATGATGCCGAAGCCGAGAAAGATGACTAGGTCTCGGATCGGCATGTCATGCTCCGATGTTTCGGCGCTTGAGCTGTGAGGCTCCAGTCACAAGCGGAGCGGTCACTTATTCTCGTTCTTCGCCCGGCCCGTGGTCTTTGCCTTCGACTTGACTTGGTCCAGAGCATCGAGCCGCGTCGAGAGGGGTTTCGCATCGGGCATGATCGATAGGCCTCTCTCCAGAACCCTCGAGCCTTGCCGAAGTTCCCGATCCCCTTGTAGTAGTCGGCGAGGGCGGCATAGGGCGGCCAATAGTCCGCCTTGACATCGATTGCGCGTTCCAGTTCGACCATACCGCGCGGCCCCTGCCCCAGCAGTATGAGGTTCTCGCCCTTCTTCGTCAGTATCTCCGGCAGCAAGAGGAAATCTGACGATACGCTTTGCAGGACAAAATCGAACTCATCGATCGCTGAGCCGAGGTAAAAGGTTTTCCATTGTTGTGGCGTGCTCGCTATACGCACCGCACGGTTCGTCTTCATCAATCCGAGGCAGTAATGATGCATCGAATGAAAACCGGGGCCCAAGGTACTGTACCAGTAGTCCAGCTGGGCCTGGTCCCTGCCGCCAGGCATCTTGTCGCGAAAGACCTGGGTGTATTTGCAGTAACGCGGAAGCACGGCGACTTCGCGTGCGTCCAGGGCCATAAGGTCATCGGGGTATCCGGGAACTTGCTGACCGGCGGCCGACGCCGGGCGCGGACGCCGAGATTGCGATCGAAGTGCCCATGAGAAGGGCGATCATCAGCGGACCGAAGGTACTCATGGGCATCGGGGGGCGGAGATGAAGATTGTGCCCTTGACCGAGCGATTCCACGCCAAGGCAACCGCTCGGTCAATCCCTTTCAAGTGCCTGCGTGATCCGACGATCGACGGTATCAGCTTCGCCCGGATTGGTCGGCCGACGCGACGCCGACCAATGCCTGGCGGCGAATCACGGCGCGTACCTATAGGCCCAAGTCTTGTACCCGCCGCTGTTAATAATCGGTCATGAAAATAAACACATTGCCTACCGGATCATAGGCGATGTTCTGAGTGTTTATTGTTCCCGGCGTGCCCCCTTTTACCACTTGGCTCGTCCAACTCTTGGTGGTGGGATGAAAGACGTACATGACATTGTTGATCGGCCCACCGACCATGACTTGGTTCTTGGAATCGTAGGCAAATCCAATTTCATACCTGGTCGACGGCGGCGTTCCGGTCACCGAGTCCAGGCGCACGATCCGGCTCTGGCTGAAGTCCGAGCGATTCAGATCGACTCGCCAGACCTTGCCTGAGAAGTGCTCGAAGTAGTAGAACTTCTGATCGCCGGGGAAATAGACCAGGCTGTTGTTGTAGCCCATCGGATCACGGGTGGTGACCCGATTGCCTTGCTCGTCCACAATCGCAGCAATCCCTGCATAGGTACCGAAGTTGACGTGATTCGCCTTGATCCTGGTGACAGGGTCGTAGCTTTCCAGGCCGAGCTGCCCTAACGCAATGATCTTCCCCGACACGGGGTCAAAGGCAGTCCCGGGCCAGGAGGAGAATCCTTCGGGGCCAAATGACCACCTCTTAGTATGTACGTTGTAATGAGAAATCCTCGCTGGGGTGGCGAAAAAGTAGTAGTCGAAACCTCCCGGAGTATTGGCGCACCCCCCTCCATTTCCTTCCACCTTGCCTAGCATGATGAATTCGTCGCCTACGACGGCAAGCATGTCTTCCGTGTGCCGCGCGGCGGGAATGGGATAGGGTCTGCCCGGCGGTCCGGTCATCCAAGTGCCGGTGGTGCGATCGTAGTTGGATTCGACATGAGTATCACAGGTGGTAGGGAGATACTCCTCGACCCATTTCAACGTCCGAAGATCGAACGTGTTGAGGCCGTCGTAACTCGGTCCCGCGTGACCGCCACCGAACGTCATCATGCGATGGTAGTTGGGGTCGTAGACGATTCCGCTATATGTGCCGATGCCCGAGCAAGTTCCCGGCTTCTCGCCGACCACATCAGTGCAGACAATGGGGCCGAGGTTCAAAACCGTATTGGCTGGAAGCGAGGTCAATGACGCAGGCGTGGCGGTCGGAGCGGGGGTTGGGGTTGGCGTTGGGGTTGGGGTTGGGGTTGGAGTTGGGGTTGGAGTTGGGGTTGGAGCAGGCGGGTCGGAGACGAGGGAGCAGACGGAGACGTCGGTGCCACGCCAGTCGGGTCGGGGATTCGCTGCCTCGAAATGATGAGTTCGTCGTAATAGACTGTGACCATCTCCGGGCGTTTGCTGTTTGCCCATTCTTGTCATGTGGGAAAACATATTGACCCGACCGTATGTCTGATGGCCGTATGGCGCTTCGCCAGTATCTGGTGCGATCGCCGCGGGACGCATCAGCGGGCATAGCCCGGCACCCCCGGATGCCAACCACGTATCAAGTTGCGTCGGCTGTCCCTCGCGCGTTGCCCACAGTTTGATGGTCGACTCCGGCCAGCATTGACCACGCCGGGATCGCCACGGTTGACTGAGTAATCCCAGGTGCCCGGCCTGCCCAACGTCACGCCGAGCTGAACGTGACCCACTCATCCGGCGGCATGGTGAAACAGCTTGGATTGGCGCGCGGCGGATCGCCGGTCGCGGTCGGCCAAAGCATGCAGCGCGATCGGCGTTCTGGATGCCTGTAATCGCCGGGTGTCGCATCGGTCCCGCATTCCAGCGTTTACGCCACCGGGGAAGTATTGGTAAGACGTTCGGAATCCGCGATCTGATAAAACTCTGTAGCGACGATCGATCTTGGCTCGCTGCTCGACCCGTAAATCTGCCGTTGTTATCCCCGGCTGTGACGTCGAACAGCTTGACGCCAGATTGCTGATGGATGCCGTCTTGTCCATCCAGATGTGGTTGGACATCGTCGCGTCCGAATCGCATCTCCACCTGTACGTAGAACTACCCATTGGATCCGATCCGAACATACGATTCGGGAACCCGCTCGGTGCCGGCGTGAAATTGGCTGACCAAATTCCGGCGCCATACTCCTGAGTGAAATAATCGAGGCCGCCTGACACGGTTAGCCGCAACGACGACGCGCCGCTCGCCTTGACACTCGCTATCAATGTACCGGCCAATTCCACGGTTGTTCGGGGCCCCATTGCTCCCTGTACCGGAGAGGTCACTCACGCCATTGCGATGTGACTTCACCCAAATCGGCTGCGTTATCGAATCGAACCAGCGAATGACGCCGGGTGCTGATTTGCGCGCGGCGAAGTCCGCGCTCGGCGCAGGTGTCGGTGTCGAGGTAGGCGGGGGCGTCGGAGTGGGCGTGGGGCGTCGGAGCGGGCGGAGGCGTCGGAGCGGGCGGGAGCGTCGGAGTGGGCGGGGGTGTCGGAGCGGGCGGGGGGGCGCCGCGGCAGTGACCAACTTCGACGCCGTCGCGACCGAGTTCTTGCTGTCGGTCACGGTCAGCACCACTGGGAATGTGCCGGACGTGGTGTACCGACGCGCCGTCGTCGCGCCGGTTCCAGTACTGCCGTCGCCAAAATTCCAAGCGTACGCGACGATCGTTGCGCCGGGCGACGGGCTCACTACGCTGCTGAAGTCGAAG
Source organism: uncultured beta proteobacterium (assembly GCA_963851465.1). Taxonomy (GTDB): domain Bacteria; phylum Pseudomonadota; class Gammaproteobacteria; order Burkholderiales; family Casimicrobiaceae; genus VBCG01. The sequence continues at coordinate 173,905 of CAWKPJ010000001.1, read as the reverse complement.
GTATCGGGCGTCACACGCGTCACCACGAAGTTGGCGGAAGCTGCAGTGATCGACGGCCCCGGTGAACAGAATGCGACTCCGTTCGTACCGTAGCCTTCCGAGATATAGCCGCGTGCGACCATCGCCCCCTTTTCACTCGAATCGGTAGTGTAACGATGGTTGGCATCCTTCCTGTTGTTGTAGAGCCGGTACACGGGAATCGTACCTGAAGGGCACGCGCCGGTGTTGCGGTTCGGCAACTGCGTCTGGAATACGGCTCGTCGACTCCAGCGCCCAACTCGATGCGAACTTCGTCTGTACGGCCTGGCACTCATCCGACGCCGCCGAATAGAAGTGGGAATCGAGACCTGCTTCCGGTCGTCCATAGAATCTGCAAACCGCGTCCAGCGACGCACTGCGGGGGGAAGCCGCATAAGCAGCAATTTGCTTCCCGGTGCGCGCCCACCCCGAGAAAACTCCCGTGTCTAGGCCTTTGGCTTCGGCAGCGTCTGCGGTGATGAAGTAATGATCGAGGGTCGCATTGTAGTACTCGATCAAGTACGTCGACGGCGGCGCAGTTGCAGGGCTCGGCGTGGGAGGGGCGCCAAGACCGCCCGCATGCACTGCGACCGTCGAAATTTCGAAACCTGCGCTGAGAAACAGTCCTAGTGTTAGCCGCTTAAACCGCATTTCTGTTCCCTCGAGTATCAATTGTCTGGACGATTCCGCAAGACTGTTTTCGCACCGATGGCAAATCATCCAACCCAGTTCGGGCAGGGCATCGATTCAGCATGCGTCGGATATGACGATAGCATTGCATATGACATACGCATAGAATTCTCTGCGCCCAGCGGTGATTTCAATGAGGCGTGTGGTTCCAAACGCAACAGATAGCACACACGGGCGTCGCGGCGGTCACAACGAGTGAAAGACGTAGGTCGCAAAGGCAGAGCGCGCGCTTCCCTTCCATGAAAGACGCCAGAGATGCTGCTTGGCCCCGGCGCTCGCCTATGGAGTATTTATATTTGAAATCAACTAAATAAAGAAGGCCGGTAGGCCCATGACGCATGATAATGCCTCTCCAATCTAGGGAGGCATCCTAAAGTTGTGTTGCACAGCTTTTCTCGTGCACCGAGCGGCGACACTCGACCAACCTTGGATTTCGTACCGATCTGCAGTTTCAGCCGATGCCGGGTCCCTTCGGAGCTGCGACGATGGCGGCAGCTCGGGGAGGAGCGAAACTAACGCAACATGGCGGCCCACTTCTCGCCGGACGAGGCGATGCTTGCAAGACGTGCTGTCGAGAAACGCTCTGGGGCGTTTCTACGAGCGCGCGGGGGACTGATCTGACGGAGCCCGGTGGCGCGGGTCAAACCAGGCGCACGCTGTGATGTGGATTCCGGTCGGTGTGCGGCCTCGCCATCGGCTTGTAACGGAGCCGCGGAATTCGGCGCTCAAACAAATATACGAGCATGCATTCGAGCTGGATTGATCCACGCGCTTCGTAGTGCTTTGATCGCATCGCCGCATGAGCTCGACGACTCCCTCTGGCCGCCGGTCTTCACCCACCGCATGCTAAGAGAGCTGTGCGTTTGGCATGTGCTCGGCAAACCAAAGCTCCAGCATCATCAGAATCCATACCATCTCGCCGTAGTACGCGGGATGCTCGACTAGTCGCTTGTCGAGAAGGTCCGCAACGAATCGGCGATCTGCAATGCCGCGCGCCACGGTGCCCAGCAGCGCGTCGCGCGCCAGGCTGAACAGGCCCTCGTGCTGCACGAGCCAGACGCCGAACGGCAGGCCGAAGCCGTGCTTTTTCTTGGCGATGATCTCGTCGGGCAGGAAGCCGCGCAGCGCCTCCTTGAAGAACCAGCGCAGCTTGACGCCGCGCAGTTTCAGCGACGGGCGAGCGCGAGCGAGAAGTCGGCGAGCGCGTCGTCGAGCAGCGGAAAGCCGACGTGACGCCGGCCATCGCGGCGGCGCCGCGCACTTTCGGCAGGTCGTTGTCGGCGAGCGTGTATTTCCAGTCGAACGCGAGCATCCGGTTGATCAGCGATCGCGCGTCCGCTGCCGCGCAAGGTCGCGCGCTGCATGCGCGATGCGGCGCGCCGCGGTCGACGCTGCGCAGGAATTCCGGCGTGAACACGCTTGCCGGGCCGAGGCGCGTCAGCAGGTTGTAGGCCTGCAGCCGCTCGGGCATCGGCATCCGCGCATGTCGCACGTAGCCGCGCGCCCTTGCTGCAGCACCGGCACCGACGCCAGCGCGCAGGCCGCGGCACGAACAGCGGCTCGATCACGCGCGCTTCGCGAGCGGCGCCGGCACGATCTCGGTAAGCCGTCGAACAGGCGTTGCGTTCGCGTAGCGCGAGTTGCCGCCGAACAGCTCGTCGCCGCCGTCGCCGGCGAGCATTCGCGTCGACGCCGTCGCTCGCGCGCGATCTTGCGCGCAGTAGTACGCCGGCACGCGCCGACGAGTTGCCGAACGGCTGGTCGTAGACGGCGGCGACCGCGGGAATCGCGCTCGACGAGATCGTCGGGCGTGACGTAGTACTCGTGATGGTCGGTGTCGAAGTGCCGCGCCGCGATGCGCGCGTACTCCATCTCGTCGTACCCGGCGGCATCGAAGCCGATCGAATACGTCTGCGCCGGCTCGCCGGTGACCTCGCGCGACCATGCCGGCGACCGTCGAGCTGTCGGTGCCGCCGCTCAGGAAGCAGCCGACCGATCCGCCGGCGCAGCGTTGCGTCGCCGCTGCGTCGCGCAGCAGCGCGCAGGAATTCGTCGCTGTGCGATCCGAAACGGCACGCGACGGGTTCGTCGAAGCGCGGCTGCCAGTGGCGGCGCGCATCGCGACGGTCGCCGCGATGTCGACGACGTACCCGTGCGCGGCGTCGAGCCGCGCGACGCCGCGTGAAGATCGTGCGCGGCGCCGGAATCATGTGGATATAGAGCGTAGTCGAAGATCGCCTGCGGGTCGATCTGCGTCGGTCGGCCGGCGCACTGCGTCGGCGCGGCTCGCGAACGAGACGACGCGCGTCCGTCGACGCGCGAAGCAGAGCGGCGCGATCGCGAAGCGATCGACCGCGGCGATCGCCTCGCCGCTGCGCGAGTCGATCGAGCACGATCGACCAGCTCCGTGCGCACGGAACATCTCCGGTCCGCGCTCGCGATAGGCTTCGAGCCATCCTGCCGCGGCGCCGTAGCGCTCGCAGCATCGCGGCGGCGCGCGAATCGAACCGCGGACGCCGACTGCCGCGCAGAGCAACGTCGCCTCGTGGCGAAGCTCGCGAGCGTCCCGAGCCGCGACGCACGATGCGCGCGTCGTCGCGCGCAAAGCTCGCCGCGTCCGGCGTCGCCGTTCGACACCGACAGCCCGCGCGCTCGGAGGTCGATCGTCGCTCGCCAGCGTGTTCGCCGACGCAGCGCGAGCGTCGCCGATCGACGCTGCGAACGCCGCCCGTCAGCATGCGCGAACGCTCATGGCTGCGCGAGCGGCCGACAGCTCGGCTGCGCGCTCAACACAGCACCTCGACCGGCGCCGGATGGCTCAGGAAGCCGTGCGGGCTCGCGGTGAGCCGTAGGCGCCCGACTGGAACACGACGACCAGGTCGCCGGCTCGCGCCTCGGCGAGGTCCATCCGGTCGGCCGAGCAGGTCGAGCGGCGTGCACAGCGGGCCGACGACCGACGCGATCTCGCGCTCGCGCGCCGTGCATCGCGGTTGCCGATCGCCACCGGATAGTTCTTGCGGATCACCTGGCCGAAATTGCCGGAGGCGGCCAGGTGGTGGTGCAGGCCGCCGTCGGTGACGAGGAACACCTGGCCGCGCGACACCTTGCGGTCGATGACGCGGCAGACGTAGACGCCGGCCTCGCCGACGAGGTAGCGGCCGAGCTCGATCGACGAGCTGCGCCTGCGGGCAGCTCGCGCTGCGCGCGCTCGGCGAGCGCGCGCCAGGTTGTCGCCGATCGGCGCGAGGTCGAGCGGCTGCTCGCCGGGGAAATACGGGATGCCGAAGCCGCCGCCGATGTTGAGCATGCGCACCGGCGCCGGCGCGTGCGCGGCCAGCCGCAGCGCGAGCTCGAGCGTCTTCTGCTGCGCCTCGCAGATCGCCTCGGCGCGCAGGTTCTGCGAGCCGCTGAAGATGTGGAAGCCCTCGAACGTCGAGGCCGAGCGCGCCGATCGCGCGCGAGCAGCGCCGGGCACGCTGCTCGGCGTCGACGCCGAACTGCTTCGGGCCGCCGCCCATCTTCATGCCCGAGCGCTTCAGCTCGAAGTCGGGATTGACGCGCACCGCGACGCGCGCGCGGCACGCCGAGCGCTCGCGCGACGTCGCGCCAGCAGCGTCGACCTCGCGCGTCGACTCGACGTTGACCAGCACGCCGGCGGCGACCGCCTGCGCGAGCTCGGCCTCGCTCTTGCCGGGCCCGGCGAAGCTGATCTCGCGCGGCGTCATGCCGGCGTCGAGCGCGACCGTGAGCTCGCCGGCCGAGGCGACGTCGAGGCCGTCGACCAGGCCGGCCATGTGCGCGACCAGCGCCGGCATCGGGTTGGCCTTCATCGCGTAGTGCAGCTTGACCGCCGGCGGCAGGTGCGCGCGCAGCTGCGCGACGCGCGCGTCGATCAGCCGCGCGGTCGTAGGCGTAGAACGGCGTGCGGCCGACGCGCTCGGCGAGCCGCGTCGAGCGGCATGCCGCCGACGATGCAGGCAGTCGTCGACGACCGGGAACTGGTCATCGGCGCGTGCGCGGGCGCGCGGCGCGCGTCATGGCGCTGCCTCCGCGAACAGCGCTCTGCAACTCCGGCGGCCAGCAGCTTGCGGTCGATCTTGCCGTTGGGGTTGCGCGGCAGCGGTGCCGGCGCGCACGTCGATCCGCGCCGGCACCATGTAGGCCGGCAGGCGCTGCCGGCACTGCGGCGAGCAGCGCGTCGGCGTCGAGCGCTGCGCCGTCGGCGCGGCGTGGCGACGACGACGATCGCCTGGCCCGAGCGTCGGATGCGGCACGCCGAACGCGGCGGCCTCGCCGACCAGCCCGGTCGCGTAGAGCACCTCCTCGACCTCGGTCGGGCTGACGCGGTAGCCGGAGGTCTTGATCATCTCGTCGCGCCGGCCGATGAAATAGAGGAAGCCTTCCTCGTCGCGTGCGCACGGTGTCGCCGGAGAACACCGCGATCTCGGGCAGCACGCAGGCCGGCTTCGCGGCCGGGCAGCGGCTTGAAGCGCTCGGCGGTCTTCTCGGGATCGTTCCAGTAGCCCATGCCGACCAGCGCGCCGCGGTGCACCAGCTCGCCCGGCTCGTCCGGCGCGCACGGCGTGCCGTCCTCGCGCAGCACCAGGATCTCGGCGTTCGGGATCGCCTTGCCGATCGAGTCGGGCCGGCGGTCGACCTCCTCGGGCGGCAGGTAGGTCGAGCGGAACGCCTCGGTCAGGCCGTACATCAGGAACGGCTTGGCTCTGCGGCACGCGCTGCGCGCAGCGCGTCGAGCGTCTCGCGCGGCATGCGCCCGCCGGTGTTGGCGAAGTAGCGCAGGTGCTCGTCGATCGCCGCCGGCCAGTCGAGCTGCGCGAGCTGGATCTACAGCGGCGGCACCGCGGTGAGGCCGGTGACGCGCTCGCGCGCGAGCGCGTTGAGCACGTCGCGCGGCAGCAGGTAGTTGAGCAGCACGACGCGCGCGCCGGCGTGGAACGCGGTGGTCAGCTGGCTGAAGCCGGCGTCGAACGACAGCGGCAGCGCGGCCAGCAGCGTGTCGTCGGCGTGGTTCTCGAGGTAGCGCGGCGACGCTCTTCGCGCCGGCCACCATGTTGCGGTGCGACAGCACCACGCCCTTGGGCTTGCCGGTGCTGCCCGAGGTGTAGAGGATCGCCGCCATGTCGGTGTCGATCGACGCGGTGGCCGGGCGCGGCGCGGCGCGTCGAGCAGCGTCGTCCCAGTCGATGCAGCTCGACGCCGCGGCGGCGCCGGCGCGCGTCGCGGCGTCCGGTCGACGACGACGTGGCGCAGGTCGGGGCACTGCGGCCAGCGATCGGCGCCGAGCAGCGCCAGGCGCTCGGGCGAGGTGACCAGCACGCGCACGTTGCAGTCGCGCAGGATGTAGGCGACCTGCTCGGGCTTGAGCAGCGGGTTGAGCGGCACGAACACGGCGCCCGCGGCCGGCGGCGCCGAAGCTCGCGACGACGGTCTCGATGCGCTTTTCGAGATAGATGCCGACACGGTCGGACTTGGCGATGCCGAGGCGCAGGAGCGACGCCGCGAAGGCGGAGACGCGCGCCTGCAGCGTCGCGTAGTCAGCGACGTTCCGCCGTAGGCGAGCGCGTCGCGATCGGCGAATCGGCGCGACGACGCTTCGATGAGCTCGTGGAGAAGCGTGGATTCCATGGATCGTTATCGATGAATCGCCAGATGCACATTGCGCACGTGATCGCTGATTCTAGCGGATTCGATGTCCCCGGCCGCATGCGCACGACGGACGGATCGTGACTCGTATGTCAGATGTTGCGGCTATCGGACGCGTGACGGCACCTCATCGGGCGCCTCGAGGCGCAGCGTAGGGCTGCTTCCGGGTCCGCCCGCGTGAAGATACGGCGGCAAATTGAACAGCACAATCTGATGTTGCTTACCGGCGAAGAACAGCGCGTCGCCGAGCCGTTGCGCGCCGAGCCGCTCATGCGCGCGCAGCGATTCGGGTTTGAAGAGGGAAATGCGGCTCATCGTCCATGCGAGGCCACGCTGGCGCAGATGCGCGTGCGCCGCGTCCCACAGCCGCACGAATGTCTTGCCGAAACGGAAGTCGGGCTCCACGTACACGTCGAAGTCCCAAGCGGCGACGCCTGCGGGCTCCATCTCGTAAACGCACCGCACCTCGTCCTCGACATAGCGCGGGGTCTGCAGCCACAGGAAGCCAGCGAACCGATGCTCCTTGTGCGCGACAATGCACACGGCGCCGTCCGCGAACCGCCGCTCAATGACGGCTCGCGGTCTCGGAAATTGCGCGACTAGCGGGTCGTCCGTGCCGGCGAACCGGGTTTCGATCGAGCCGCGGCGGCTCGACGACGCGTCCGGCTGTGATGCGACGGGCTGCGCGACGAAGCGATACGCAATCACGCGAATGCGGCCCGCCGTGAGGCGCTCGATAGCGGTTCCAAATGCCAGCAACACGAACACCCTCACACCGAGGCTAGCGATGCTGCCGCGAATCTTCGCGAGCGTGCCGGTGGATTTGGCCATGTTCGTCTGCTACAACCGATCTGCGACAAATGCGCTCCGACTGCGCCGCATCTCCGTCAGAAGCCGTCGTCTATAATGGCCGCCAATCGAAGTCCGCGAGCGCCTGTGAACTTCGCCGGCAACAATTGCGCGCGCGGCCCGGCGGGAGAAAATTGCTTGGACATGACGCGAGAAATTCTCGGAATCATCGATGAGACGCTGGGCCTGCGCGGTCGCGCTCTTGCGCTTCACGACCGCGACTCCATTGCTCGGCAGTGTGCCGGAGCTCGACTCGATGGCCGTCGTCGGTGTCATCACCGCGCTCGAGGAGCGCTTCGGCTTCACCGTCGACGACGACGAGATCGACGCGTCCGCATTTGCATCGGTCGGCAGTCTCGTAAGCTTTGTCGATGGAAAGCTCAAGGGCTGACATTCTTGAATCCGGTGGTCGCGCAGACGTTCCTGCTGGCGGCTGATCCGGGCTATCGCTACTGCCTGCTCCGCGCGCCGTCCGCCGGCATCCCGCTTCGTGGCGCGATCGTCGTCGCCGCGCCGCTGGCGGAGGAGCTTAACAGGTCGCGCCGCATGATCGCGCTCGGCGCCGAGCGCCTCGCCGGCGAAGGCTTCGCGGTCCTCGAGATCGATTATCGCGGTTGCGGCGACAGCTCCGACGACTTCGGCGACGCGCGCTGGGACGATTGGATCGACGACCTGGCGCGGGGATTGGAGTGGGTTTCGACGCGATACCACGCACCGGCGTGGCTGTGGGCCGTGCGCGGGGGTGCTTTGCTCGCGGCATCCGTGATCGACCGTCTCGAAACTGCGCCCAGCCTGCTGCTGTGGCAGCCGGTGACGTCGGGTCGGCAACACCTCACGCAGTGGCTGCGGCTCAAGATTGCAGCCGACATGCTGGGCGAGTCCGCGGGCCGCGCGAGTACCGCGCAAATACGCGCGGAACTCGACGCGGGCGAGCAGGTGGAGATCGCCGGCTATACGATTCATCCTGCGCTTGCGTCGGGGCTCGACGGCGCGAAACTCGCGCCGTCGGCGCGCGGTCCCGCGCGCGTCGTGGCGCTCGAGACCGGCGCGGGCGACGACCCCTCGCTATCGCCCGCGCTTGCCGTGTGTGCCGACGCCTGGCGAGCGTCGGGCGCGCGGGTCGAAACGCGCGCGATTGCCGGCGCGGCGTTCTGGCAGACGGCGGAGATCGCGGTCGTCCCCGCACTCGTCGACGAAACGGTTGCTGCCATGCGCGCCAACAGCGAATGACGCCGCGCGAGGAACCCTTCCTCTTCGACTGCGAAGGCGAACGCCTGGTCGGCATCGTTGCGCATGCCGACGGCGGCGCCGACATCGGCGTGCTGATCGTCGTCGGCGGTCCGCAGTACCGCATCGGCAGTCACCGCCAGTTCGTGCTGCTCGCGCGCGCGCTCGCAAGCGCCGGCTTCCCCGCGATGCGCTTCGACTGCCGCGGCATGGGCGACGGCACGGGCGAGATGCGCGATTTCGAGGCGATCGGACCCGACATTGCCGCCGCCGTGGCTGCATTCGCCGAGCGCGTGCCGCGCCTTCGCCGCATCGTGCTGTGGGGCCTGTGCGATGCCGCCTCGGCGGCACTGTTCAGCGCGAGCGGCGATCCGCGGATCGCCGGGCTCGTATTGCTCAACCCGTGGGTGCGCACGGAGCAGGGAATCGCGCGCACCTATCTTCGGCACTACTACCTGCGGCGGCTGTTCGACGGCGCCGCGTGGCGCCGCATATTGCGCGGCAAATCGAATTTCGCAGCGTCGGCCGGTCCGCTGGCGCGCGCGATCGGCGATGCCGCCGGCATACGTGCAGGCAAGGGTGGCGACCGCCGCCGCTGCCGCGGACGCCCGGCAGCCTGCCGGCGCGCATGGCCGACGGGCTCGCGCGCTTTGGCAAGGACGTGCTGATCGTGCTCTCGGGTGACGATTTCACCGCGAAGGAATTCCGTGCCGCGATCACCGGCAACGCGCGCTGGGAGCGCGCGCTTGCGCGCAACCGCGTCGAGTGGCACGAGATTGCCGCCGCGAACCACACCTTCGCGACGAGCGCTTGGCGCGACGACGTTGCTGCCGCGACGCTCGAGTGGCTGCGGCGGGTCGAAAGCCGTTCGGCCCGCGAGCGTCGCCCGGGGTAGACTGTCGCCAGAACGAAGTCGGTGGTTCCCGGCGGGCTTGATGCCCTGTAGGCACAACCCGCGTCCGGCCGGCGGCCTCGACGTTCCGCCTGTCGGATGGTGTGAAAGTTCCGTTGCATAGATCCGCGCGGCGTGACATTTTCCGGTTCCCGAAGCGTGTAGCGGCGCAGCTCGGAATTTCATGGCGAATGCGACGCGCATTCGGCCTGCCGGGCGTGCGCGACACCGATGAACTCTCCGACGTTCGACCGATCCGCGAATTCCGTCCGCACGCCGCCGGGTGGTTGGCAGGCGAGAACCATTGCCGCAATGGCATGCTAATTGCGGCGAAAAGCACGCCGTGCCCGTCCGAATTCCCCGATGGTCCAGCAAGACCAGTGCGTCCGCGCTAGCATCGCGGATCGTGAAGTCACAATCTTGCAACGCGTGAGTGCGATTTTTCCCATCGCCTCACCGGCGCCGAATCTCCTCCATTCTCCGATGAACAGTGTTTTCCGCCAGGGCGTCTCCGCCGCGACGATCTTTCAACTCGTCGCCGATCTGTCGTGGCTGTTCGTCGCCGGGCATCGTCGTCATCCGATTCAACGAGCATCTGGCGATTCCGCTGCAAAGCGTGGTCGGGCCCGCGCTGGTGTTCGCCGTCGTGATCGTGCTGCTCAACATCGCGTTCGGCATGTATCGCCGCGCGGACAAGCTGACGTCGTCCACTTATCTGGTCCGGCTGCTGCTCGTCCCGGCGATCGGCGTACCGCTCGCCTACCTGATCGTGTCGGCGCTGCCCGACGGGCCGGCTTTTGCAGAACAACCTCGGCATGGCGGTGCTGGTCGCGATCGGCGGGCTGCTGCTGGTTCGCCACCTGCTGGTGCTGCCGCTGGTCGCGACGATGCTCGCCCCGCATCGCGTGCTCGTGCTCGGCACCGGTCCGGAGGCGCGGCTCGTCGAGGCGTCGCTCGCCGTCGGCGCAACCTGCCGGGCATGAGCCTGGTCGGCTTCTACGCGCTCGAGAAGGTGCACGAGATCGGTCGTCTCGCCGCAGCCGGGTGATCGTCGCGGGGCGCGCCGCTCGAGCAGATCGCCGTGCGCAGCTTCGGATCAACGAGATCATCGTCGCCGTGCGCCAGCAGCGCGGCGGCGTGCTGCCGCTGCGCGCGCTGCTCGACTGCCGGCTGGACGGCGTGCGCGTCACCGACCTCGCGCGCTTCTTCGAGCGCGTGCACGGCCAGGTGCCGATCGAGTCGCTGAAGGTGAGCTGGCTCATCTACGGCAACGGCTATCGGCAGGACTGGCGTGCGCACGTTCGTGAAGCGCGTGTTCGACATCGTCGCGGCGGCGTCGCTGCTGGTCCTGACGCTGCCGATCATGCTGATGGCCGCGCTGCTGATCGCTGTTCGAGAGCGGCGGCCCGGTCATCTACCGCCAGGAGCGCGTCGGCGCTCGCGGCGCGACGTTCACGCGTGCTCAAGTTCCGCAGCATGCGGCACGACGCCGAAGAGGGCGGCAAGGCGCGCTGGGCCGTGCGTCAACGATCCGCGCGTCACGCAGGTCGGGCGCGTTCATCCGCCGCACGCGGATCGACGAGCTGCCGCAGCTCCTCAACGTGCTGCGCGGCGAGATGAGCTTCGTCGGGCCGCGGCCCGAGCGGCCGGAGTTCGTCGCGATGCTGACCGAGCAGATCCCGTTCTACGCGGTGCGCCACAGCGTCAAGCCGGGCCTCACCGGCTGGGCGCAAGTGCGCTACTCTTACGGCGCGACGGTCGAGCAATCGGTGAAGAAGCTCGAATACGACCTCTACTACGTCAAGAATCACACGCTCGTCCTCGATCTCTCATCCTGCTCGAGACCGTCCGCGTGGTCCTGCTCGGCGAGGGCGCGCGCTAGCGGCGGCGGTCGCGCCCGCGCTTCCGCGCTCCCGCGGCTGCGGCCGCTTCGCGCCAGGCCGGGCGACATCCGGCACTTCGTGACCTTGCGCTGTCCGCTCGGGGTCGCTGCTGCCCCAACGGTGAACGCACCCAGTCTCGATGCCGATGACGTGACCGCCTCGATCGCCGTCGCATCGTCGTGGAGCTACGGCCTCGCGCTGCCGTCGGTCTACGTCGCGTTCGCCGCTGCGCCTCGCGCTCGGCTGGACGCGCAGCCGCGCGCTGCGGTGCTGTCTCGCGGCGGCGGTCGTCGCGACCGTCGCTGTGGGCGGGCGCGTGCATGGCTCGCGTCGAACGCGCCGACCGCGCTGACGTTCGCTGCTGGTCAACGTCGCCGACGCGCTGCGCTACGCGGCGTGGTTCGCGTTCCTCGCGACGCTGCTGCGCGGCCGGAAGCGGAGCTCGCGACGCGCTCGCCGGCGCGCTGGCCGATGGTCATCGGCGGTTGCGGCGCTGCTGGCCAGCGTCGCTGCTGTCCGAAGGGCTGCCGTTCGCCGCCGCGCTCGGCATCGCCGACCGCGCGGCGAGCTCGCGCTGCGGCTCGGGCTCGCGGTCTTCGGGCTGGTGCTCGTCGAGCAGCTCTACCGCCGCGCGCATCCGCAGGCGCGCTGGGCGATCAAGCCGCTGTGCCTTGGGCTGGCGGCGATGTTCGGCTTCGACCTCTTCCTCTACGCGGACGCGCTGCTGTTCGGCCGGATCGACGCGGACATCTGGATCGCGCGCGGCGTCGCGAACGCGCTGGTCATTCCGTTCCTCGCCGTCGCGACGGCGCGCAACACCGGCTGGACGATCGAGATGCACCTGTCGCGCGGCGCGGTGTTCCACTCGACGGCGCTCGTCGTCTCGGGCGTCTTCCTGCTGGCGCGTCGCCGGCGTCGGGCTACTTCGTCCGCTACTTCGGCGGCGACTGGGGCCGCGCGCTGCAGATCGAGCTGCTGTTCGCCGGCGCTGCTGTTCGGCGTGCTGGTCGCGTCGTCGGGGCGCTTCCGCTCGCGGCTCAAGGTCTTCGTCAGCAAGCACTTCTTCTCCTATCGCTACGACTACCGCGAGGAGTGGCTGCGCTTCACGCGCACGCTGTCGCCGACAGCGTCGCGCTCAGCGAACGTCGGCGAGCGCGACGATCAAGGCGCTCGCCGACCTGGTCGAGAGCCCGGCGGGCGCGCTCTGGCTGCGCGGACGAGCGAAGGGCGTTACGTGCCGGCGGCGCGCTGGAACATGCCGCCGGTCGACGCGGTCGGAGCCGCGCGACGGCGTCGCTCGCCGCGGTTCCTGCAGCGGACCGGCTGGGTCGTCAACCTCGCCGAGTACGCGGCCGCACCCGGCGCGATATCCGGATCTCGTGCTGCCCGCGCTGGCTGCCGAGGTGCCGGACGCCTGGCTCGTCGTGCCGCTGGTCGCCGGCACGGAGCTGATCGGCTTCGTCGTGCTGCGCGAGCCGCGCGCGCCGCGATCGACGTCAACTGGGAGGTGAGCGACCTGCTGAAGACCGCGAGCCGGCAGGCGGCGAGCTACCTGGGCCAGATCCAGGCGACCGAGGCGCTGCTCGAGGCGCGCAAGTTCGACGCCTTCAACCGCATGTCGGCCTTCGTCGTCCACGACCTGAAGAACCTCGTGGCGCAGCTGTCGCTGATGCTCAAGAATGCCGAGCGGCACCGCGACAATCCCGAGTTCCAGCGCGACATGCTGACGACCGTCGAGCACGTCGTCGACCGGATGAACGGCCTGATGCTGCAGCTGCGCACCGGCACGACGCCCGGTCGAGAAGCGCGCGGCGGTCGACCTCGACGCCGTCGTGCGGCGGGTCTGCGCGGCCAAGGCGCGGCCAGCGCCGGCCGTCGAGCTTGCGCTCGACGCGACGGCGTTGCACGCGCTGGGCCACGAGGACCGGCTCGAGCACGTGATCGGCCATCTCGTGCAGAACGCGCTCGACGCCACGGCCGAGCGCGGCCAGGTGCGGTTCGGCATCGCGCCGCGAGGACGGCATGCGCCGTGATCGAAGTCGCGCGACACCGGCGCGGGCATGACGCCCGAATTCGTCCGCGAGCGCCTGTTCAAGCCGTTCGAGACGACCAAGGCGACGGGCATGGGCATCGGCGTCTACGAGAGCTCGCAATACGTGCAGGACGATCGGCGGCGAGATCCGTGTCGAAAGCACGCCCGGGACGTGGGCACGCGCGTACGCGTGCTGCTGCCGCTGTCCGACGGCAACAGCGAACCGGCCTCACGCACGCAGAGCCGGTCGCTGCACGGAGGCCCCGCAATGAGCGAGACCCGCAAGCCGCTCCTGATCGTCGAGGACGACCCGGCGCTGCAGAAGCAGATGCGCTGGGCGTTCGACCAGTACGAGACCGTGGTCGCCGAGCGACCGCGAATCGCGCGCTCGCGCAGCTGCGCCGCCACGAGCCCGCCGTCGTCACCATGGACCTCGGCCTGCCGCCGCGACCCGGACGACCCGACCGAAGGCTTCACGCTGCTCGAGGAGATCCTCGCGCTCGCGCCCGACACCAAGGTCATCGTGCTGACCGGCCAGAACGACCGCGCCAACGCGCTGCGGCGATCGGCGCTCGGCGCCTACGACTTCTGCACGAAGCCGTTCGAGCCCGAGCTCCTGACGCTGACGATCGACCGCGCGTTCCGCCTGCACGAACTGCAGGAGGAGAACCGGCGCCTGCAGGTCGCGCACGCAGGCGCCGGCGATGGCCGGGCATCATCACGCGCGATCCGGAGATGCTGCGGATCTGCCGCACGATCGAGAAGGTCGCGCCGACGTCGGCCACGGTGCTGCTCCTCGGCGAGAGCGGGCACCGGCAAGGAACTGCTGGCGCGCGCGCTGCACGACCTCTCGCCGCGGCGCGGCAAGCGCTTCGTCGCGATCAACTGCGCGGCGATTCCCGAGAACCTGCTCGAAAGCGAGCTGTTCGGCTACGAGAAGGGCGCGTTCACCGGCGCCGCGAAGCAGACGATCGGCAAGATCGAGACGCGCGCACGGCGGCACGCTGTTCCTCGACGAGATCGGCGACCTGCCGCTCTCGCTGCAGGCCAAGCTCCTGCGCTTCCTGCAGGAGCGCGTGATCGAGCGCGTCGGCGGCCGGCAGGAGATCCCGGTCGACGTGCGCATCGTCTGCGCGACGCACCAGAACCTCAAGGATCTGATCGTCAGCCGGCAGTTTCCGCGAGGACCTCTACTACCGGCTGGCCGAGATCGTCGTCGAGATTCCGCCGCTGCGCGCGCGCCAGGGCGATGCGGCGCTGCTCGCGCACGCGTTCGTGCGCCGCTTCGCCGCCGAGCAGCGCCGCGGCGCGATGACGCTGCTGCCCGACGCGCTCGACGCGATCGAGGCGCACGCCTGGCCGGGCAACGTGCGCGAGCTCGAGAACGTCATCAAGCGCGCGGTCATCATGGCCGACGGCCCGAAGATCAGCGCGGCCGACCTCGGCCTTGCCGTCAAGGACGCCGACGCGGGCGCGCTCAACCTGCGCCAGGTGCGCGACGAGGCCGAGCGCGCCGCGGTCATACGGGTGCTCGCGCGCGTCAACGGCAACCTGAGCAAGGCGGCGGAGATGCTGGGCGTGAGCCGCCCGACGCTGTACGATCTGATGCATCGCTTCGGACTTCGCTGAGTCCGTCGCCCCGCCGCAATTACCGAGGGTAAGAACATGACCAAGACCATGTCCCGCCTGTTCCGCGCTGCCTTTTCCGCGGTCGTGGTGATCGTTGTCGCAGCATGCAGCTCCAATGACGCTTCGACCTACGTCGCGTCCGCCAAGGGCTATCTCGCCAAGGCCGACTACAAGGCCGCGATCATCCAGCTCAAGAACGCAGTCGACAAGGCGCCGAACGACGCGGAAGTGCGATTCCTTCTCGCGAAGGCGCTTCTCGATGCACAGGATCCGGTCAGCGCCGAGACCGAGGCGCGCAAGGCGCTCGACCTCAAGTACTCACCCTCGGACGTCTATCCGGTCCTTGCACGCGCGATGCTGATGCAGGGCAAGCTCGAGCCGATGATTCGCGAGCTGGGCGCGATCAAGCTCGAGTCCACGCAAGGCCGCAGCGATCTCGGCACCTCGCTTGCCACGGCGCACGCGGCGCTCGGCAATCGCCGCGAAGCCGTTGCGGGCATCGACACGGTGTTGCGCGAGATGCCCGCCGATCCGCGCGCGCTGGTGATCAAGGCGCAGCTTTTCGCGCAGGAGGGCAAGTCCGCCGAAGCCGGTGATCTGATCGACAAGGCCCTCGCGGCCGCGCCCACCGACCAGGAGGCGCTGTTCGCCAAGGCGCAACTGCAGATCGCGCGGGGCGACCGGAAAGCTGCAGCGGCGACGCTGGCCCAGTCCGTCGAGGCCCACCCGAATTCGCGTGCCGCCCGGGGCGCTCTCATCTCGCTGCTCGTCGCCGCGCAGGATCTTCCCGGCGCGCAAGCGCAGCTCGACAAGTTCAAGGCGATAGCACCCGGTGAGATCGGGACCGTGTATGCGGAGGCGCTCGTCGCGATGGGCAAGGGCGACGCGCGGCAGGCGCGGGACCTCGTCCAGAAGGTGCTGGCCGCCACGCCGGACAATCTCCAGGCGCTGTATCTGTCCGGCATTGCCGACGCGCAGCTCAACTCGTACACGTCGGCGGAGGAAGCGCTGCGCAAGGTCGTGGCCAAGCTGCCCGACGACGTGGGGACGCGCAAGGTGCTCGCCAACACCTATCTGCGCAGCGGCCAGGCCGGAGCGGCCATCGACACGCTCGAACCGGCGCTGCGCCGCGCCGCCGACGATCCCGAGATCCTCCGCCTGATGGCCGAAGCGTACCTCGCGACCGGCAACATCGCGAAAGGCGGCGAGTACTACGAGCGCGCGAACCGGATCGACAAGAGCAACGTTTCGGGCAAGGTGCGCCTGGCACAGGTGCGGCTTGCGGCAGGCGAGAGCGAACGCGGAATCAGGGATCTGGAGGCGCTGTCGCAGTCCGAAAAGGGCCAATACCAATCGGACCTGGCGCTCATCCTCGCGCACATGCAGCGGCGCGAGTACGACAAGGCGCTCGCCGCGATCGCGGCGCTGGAGAAGAAGCAACCCGACAACCCGATCACCGGCAACCTGCGCGGGTCGGTCTTCATGGCGAAGCGCGACATCAAGGGCGCCCGCGCGAGTTTCGACAAAGTGCTGGCGGCAAAGCCGACCGATGCCTCCGCGGCCTACAACCTGGCGCTGATCGACGTCCAGGAGGGCAAGGCCGACGACGCGCGCAAGCGATACGAAGCGATGATCGCGAAGGATCCCAAGAACGAAGAGCTGCTCATCGCGCTCGCGCAGGTGACCGCGCTGACGCGTGACAATCCCGAGGAGGTCAAGGCGGTGATCGACAGGGCGATCGCGGCCGTTCCCGATTCCCCGCGTGCGCGCCTCGCGCTGGTCGCCCACTACAGTCAGCAGAAGGACGCGCGCGCGGCCTTGACGGCGGCGCAAGCGGCGCAGGCGGCGTTTCCCAACAATCCCCAGGTCGTGGAGGCACTCGGCGCAGCGCAGTTCGCGGCGGGCGAAACCAATCAGGCGGTGGCGACATTCGCGCGCGTGGTGGCGCTGCAGCCTGGCGTACCCGCCGCGCTTCTGCGTCTTGCCGCCGTGCAGTACGCGACGAAGGACTATTCCGGGGCCATCGAGTCGTCGCGCAAGGCGCTTGCTCTGCAATCCGACCTGCCGCAGGCGTGGGCGATGCTGAGCAAGTCGCAGGTTCTCGCGGGCCAGTCGGCCACGGCCCTCGCGGATGCGCGCAAGCTGCAGAAAGACCAGCCCAACAGCGTGCTCGGTTTCGCCCTCGAAGGCGAGCTGATGGCGGGAGAAAAGAAATGGAGCCAGGCGGCGAGCGCGCTGACCGAGGCTCTCAAGCGTCAACCGAGCCCGCAAATAGCTGCCGCGCTGTTCGCTTCGCTCGAGAATGCCGGCAAGACTGCCGAAGCGAAGGCGTTCGCCGAGAAATGGACACGCGAGCATCCCGCGGATACGACGCTGGCGGAACTCGTGGCGATGCAGACCATGGGCCGCAAGGAGTATTCCACCGCTGCCGCACAGTACCGGGCGATCCTGGGAATCAATCCCGACAACGCGGTCGCGCTCAACAATCTCGCCTGGCTGCTTTCGGAAGCGGGCGACCCGAAGGCGCGTGAGTACGCCGAGCGCGCCTATCATCTCGCGCCGTTCAATGCGAGCGTGGTCGATACGCTGGGCTGGACCTTGTTCAGGACCGGTGACACCGCGCGCGGAACCCAGTTGCTTCGCCTCGCCAGCAATCTTGCGCCGAACGAGACGGAGATTCGCCTGCATCTCGCGCAGGCGCTCGTCAAGAGCGGGGACAAGGATGGCGGCGAAGCGCACTCTCGGGCCGTTGCTGACCCTGCCGGCAGGTACGCCCGCGCGGGGCGAAGCGGAGAAGATTCTCGGCGGCGGCTGAGCCTGCCCGCGATGGCGATTACGGTTCCGCGCGAAGCTGCGGTCAATTCCAATACCAACCCTCCATGAGTTTCACCAACACCACTCTCGCCGTCGTCGGACTCGGCTACGTCGGCCTGCCGCTGGCCGTCGAGTTCGGCAAGCGTTATCGCACGATCGGCTTCGACCTGTCCGCAAGCCAAGGTCGACGCGTACCGCGCAATTCATCGATCCCACCGGCGAAGTCTCGTCCGAGGACCTGCGTGCCGCCAAGGGCCTCGCGGTGACGACCGACGCGGCCGCGCTCGCAGGAAGCCGACTTCATCGTCGTCGCGGTGCCGACGCCCATCGACGACGCGCACCAGCCCGACTTCGGGCCGCTGCTCGGCGCGAGCGAGTCCGTCGGCCGCAACCTGAAGCGCGGCGCGATCGTCGTCTTCGAGTCGACCGTCTATCCCGGCGCGACCGAGGAGATCTGCGTCCCCGTGATCGAGCGGCATCGCGAAGATGCAGTGGAAGCAGGACTTCTTCGTCGGCTATTCGCCCGAGCGCATCAATCCGGGCGACAAGGAGCACACGCTGACGCGGATCACCAAGGTCGTGTCGGGCGACACGCCGGAGACGCTCGAGCGCGTCGCGGCGATCTACGGCAGCGTCGTCACGGCGGGCGTGTTCAAGGCGTCGTCGATCAAGGTCGCCGAAGCCGCGAAGGTCATCGAGAACACGCAGCGCGACCTCAACATCGCGCTGATGAACGAGCTCGCGCTCATCTTCCACAAGATCGGCATCGACACGCTGGAGGTGCTCGAGGCCGCCGGAACCAAGTGGAACTTCCTGCCGTTTCGTCCGGGCCTCGTCGGCGGCCACTGCATCGGCGTCGATCCGTACTACCTCACGCACAAGGCCGACATGCTGGGCTATCACCCGCAGGTGATCCTCGCCGGGCGGCGCATCAACGACGGCATGGGCAAGTACGTCGCCGAGCAGACGGTCAAGCAGATGATCCGCGCCGGGTTCCCGGTGAAGGGCGCGCGCGTCAACGTGCTCGGCCTCACGTTCAAGGAGAACTGCCCGGACCTGCGCAATTCGCGCGTCATCGACGTCATCCGCGAGCTCGAGTCGTACGGCGCCACCGTCCACGTGCACGATCCCGTGGCGGACCCGGCGGAGGCGCTGCACGAGTACGGCGTGCGATCTGACGCCGTGGGAGCGACTGCCGCGCGCGCACGCGATCGTCGCGGCCGTCGCGCATCGCCGAATTCAGGCAGCGCCCGCTCGACGACTTCGTCGGCGCGCTCGAACCCGGGGGACTCTACGTCGACGTCAAGTGCCAGGCCGACGCAGGCCGCACTGCGCGCGCGGGGCATCGACGTGTGGAGACTGTGATGATGTCGACGCCCGCCTCGCGCTGGCCAACGCCGCCAAGGCGCTGCGCGCGCAGCCGCAGCGCTGGCTCGTCACCGGCAGCGCCGGCTTCATCGGCTCGCATCTCGTCGAAGCGCTGCTGCAGCTCGACCAGCACGTCGTGGGCCTCGACAATTTCGCGACCGGCCACCGCCGCAACCTCGACGAGGTCCGGCGCGCGGTCGGCGCAGAGCGCTGGCGCCGCCACCGCTTCGTCGAGGCCGACATCGTCGACGCGGACGCTTGCCGCGCGGCCTGCGATGGCGTCGACGTCGTGCTGCACGAGGCCGCGCTGGGCTCGGTGCCGCGCTCGATCGAGGATCCGCTCGCGACGCACGCCGCCAACGCCACCGGCTTTCTCAACATGCTGGTCGCGGCGCGCGACGCCGGCGTGCAGCGCTTCGTCTACGCGGCGTCGAGCTCGACCTACGGCGATCATCCGGGCCTGCCCAAGGTCGAGGACGCGATCGGCCGTCCGCTGTCGCCGTATGCCGTCACCAAGTATCTCAACGAGCTCTACGCCGACGTGTTCGGCCGCTGCTACGGCATGCCCACGATCGGGCTGCGCTACTTCAACGTCTTCGGCGCGCGGCAGGATCCCGAGGGCGCGTACGCCGCGGTGATTCCGCGCTGGGCCGCCGCGATGCTCGAGGGACGCGCGATCACGATCAACGGCGACGGCGAGACGACGCGCGACTTCTGCTATGTCGCCAACGTCGTCCAGGCGAACCTGCTCGCCGCGACCTCGTCGCGATCCCGCCGCGATCGGCCAGGTCTACAACGTCGCGGTCGGCGGCCGCACGTCGCTCAACGAGCTGTACACGATCCTGCGCGAGCTCACGCTTCGCCGCCATCCCGAGGTCGCATGTCCCGCCGCCGGTCCACGCGGAGTTTCGCGCCGGCGACGTCCGCCATTCGCAGGCCGACATCGGCAAGGCGCACCGGCTGCTGGGCTATGCGCCGACGTTCGACGCGCGCGCGGGCCTCGCCGAGTCGCTGCCGTGGTACGACGCCCGAAACGCCACTGCGCCGCTTCCGCGGGTGCGCGTGCATGGAGTGGGCTGAGCGATCGTGCAGCGCGGCGCGGCGTGGCCGCGGCGCGCAGAGCTGGCTGACCGCGATCCTGCTGGCGGCAGGGACCGCGCAGGCGCAGCCCGCAGCGAACGACGTGACCGCCGAGTTGCTGGCGCGCGCTCTTGCGTTCGAGCATGGCGAGGGCGTGGCGCGCGATCCACAGAAGGCCGTCGAGCTCTATTGCGTGGCCGCGCGCGACGGCAACGCCGAGGCGCAATACAGCCTTGGCTGGATGTACGCGAACGGCCGCGGCGTGCCGCACGACGAGGCGATCGCCGCGACGTTCTTCGCGCTGGCGGCGCGCTCCGGACACGCGTACGCCGAGCGCATGCTCGCTGCGCGTCGGCGAGGCGCGCGGCGAGCTGCCCGACTGCATGAAGGCGCCGGAGCGCGCCGCCGGACGCTGCCGCGCGCTCGAGGAGCCCGACCCGTTCCTCGGCGCTGTCGCCGCAGCAGCAGAAGATCGCCGACGCGGTGATTCGCGTCGCGCCGCGCTTCGGCATCGAGCCGCGGCTGGCGCTCGCGGTGATCGCCGTCGAATCGAACTTCGAGCCGACCGCGCGCTCGGTCAAGGATGCGCGCGGGCTGATGCAGCTCATTCCGGAGACCGCCGCGCGGTTCAACGTCAGGAATCCGTACAACGTCGACGAGAACGTCCGCGGCGGACTCGCGTACCTGCGCTGGCTGCTCGCGTACTACAAGGGCCAGGTCGCGCTCGCCGCGGCCGCGTACAATGCCGGCGAAGCGACGGTCGACCGATATCGCGGCATCCCGCCCTATCCCGAGACACGCGAGTACGTGAAGCGCGTTCTCGCGCTGTTCCGCAAGGATTCGCACCCGTACGATTCCCGCGTCGTGGCGCCGTCGCCGATGCTGGCGCTTCCCGACGCGCCCCCTACTTCTAGGAGGCTGACATCGCCTTCCACGTGCTTCGTCCGAGCGCGCGGCGCATCGCGGCGGCGCTTGCGGTCGCAGGCGCGCTCGCCTGCGCCGGCGCGTCGTCCGCCGACCGGCAGACGACCATCGAAAAGGTGCGCGCGTCGGTCGTCGCGGTCGGCACGTTCGATCGCACGCGTTCGCCGCAGTTCCAGTTTCTCGGGACCGGCTTTGCGGTGGGCGACGGCACGACCATCGTCACCAACGCGCACGTGCTGCCTGCGCTGCTCGATCCTGCGCGGCGCGAAACGCTCGCCGTGGTGCTGCCGGGCAAGCACCAGGACGCGAAAGCCAAGGATGACGTTCAGGCCCGTGACGCGAAGCAGATCGCGGTCGATCCGAACGCGGACCTTGCGCTGCTGCGGATCGGCGGCGCGCCCATGCCGGCGCTCGCCATCCGCGAGTCGGATACCGTACGCGAGGGACAGGATGTCTACTTCACCGGCTTTCCCATCGGCGCCGTGCTCGGGCCGTTTCCGGCGACGCATCGCGGCATGGTGTCGGTCGTGACGCCGATCGCCATCCCGCAGGGACGCGCCGCCGATCTCGACCCCGCCGTCGTGCGGCGCCTGTCGACGGGCTCGTTTCCGGTGTTCCAGCTCGATGCCACCGCGTATCCAGGCAACAGCGGCTCTCCGGTCTACGATCCGGATACCGGCGAGGTGATCGGAATCGTCAACATGGTGCTGGTGAAGTCGACGAAGGAATCGGCGCTGTCGCAACCGTCCGGCATCACCTACGCGGTGCCGTCCAAATACCTGAAGGGGCTGATGGAGAAGGCGCGCTGACGTCGAGGCCGTTGCCTTCGCGCCACCTGCGGTCCATCGCGATGGACGACCCGCTTTACTGGAAGTCCCTGCTGAAAGCGCTGATTCTGCCCCCGGCAGCGCCGCTCATTGTCGCGTTCCTCGGGGTTGCGCTGATGGCTCGCCGGCCGCGTGCGGGGCGGGCGCTGACGCTGCTCGGTCTGCGTCGTGCTCGCCGCGCTGTCGATGCCGATCGTTGCGTGGACGCTCGTTCGTGCGGTCGACCAGACGCCGGCCCTCGATCGAACGCTGGCCAAGAGCGCCCAGGCGATCGTGATCCTCGGCGGCGGCCTGCGACGGCGTGCACCCGAGTACGGCGGCGATACGATGGGCCGCCTGACGCTCGAGCGGGTGCGGTATGGCGCACGGGTTGCACGTGCGACCGGCCTTCCGGTGCTCGTCTCGGGGGGCCGCCTTGCCGCGGAGGATGCGACCGAGGCCGCAGTGATGAAGCAGGCGCTGCAGGATGAGTTCGGCGTCGCGGTGCGCTGGGCCGAGGACCGTTCGCGCAATACGCACGAAAACGCACGCATGTCGGCCGCGCTGCTGCGTGCCGACGGCGTGTCGCGCGTCATCCTCGTCGCGCATGGCTTCGACATGCCGCGCGCGACGGCGGAGTTCGCCGACGCGGGCATTGTCACGATTTCGGCGCCCACTGGAATTCCAGCGGAGCAAAGCGGAGTCATTCTGCTCGACTTTGTGCCGAGTGCCGCGGCGCTGCAGACCAGCTACTACGCCCTCTACGAATTGTTCGCGGGGATCCAGTACCGCCTTGGCGGCGGACAGGGCTCTCGCGTCGAAGTCCCTGCCCGATAGCGCCCGGGCTACGGCAACCGCCGTCAGTCGAAACTGCGCCGGTAGACGATGCCGACGCCGCTGATCGTTCCCGCTTCGACCCGAACGGTCAGCGTGTTCGACAGCGCGTACTCGATGCGCAGGGCATTGGTGGCGATCGACAATCCCTGCTCGAAGCCGACGGTGAGCTTGTCGGTGAGCCGCTTGCCGAACACGATGACCTGTCCCGAGGCGGCGTTCGGGTTGGCAGCGCCGGCAATGGTGCTGCTGCTGTTGCGCACGGAAATGTCGTCGAGGCCCATGCTCTGTGCGATCGTCGTCGTCAGCGGCCTGCCGTTCGTCGTCAACAGCGCCGCCGACGCCGCCGACAACGCCGCCAGGTCGCCGCGCCCGCTCGACGGCGCTTCGCCGGTGATGAGCCATGCGAGCGCCTCGTTCTCGGGGACCGGCGGGTTCGAAGTGATGCGCACGCGCGGCAGCTTGGCGGTTCCGGTCAGCTCGACACCCGCTTCGACGGCGAGATTCTTGCGGAGCGCGACGACGTCGAGTGCCGGGTTGTCGAGGGGACCGTCGAATATCAGGCGCCCGCGGTCGATCGTCAGCCGCTGGCCGAACGCGACGTAGGTGCCATTGGTCGCGACGATCGTCCCGTTGCCGATAAGGCGGCCGTCCGCCGACGTCGTCACGCGCACGCGACCGGTGAGCGTTGTCTCGAGTCCGGCACCCGCGAACGTCAGGCGGTTGCCCAGATCGACGTCGACGTCGAGCGTGAGAGGGAGATCGGCGATGTTGTCGCCGCGCGCCGGCGGGCGCGGCCGTCCGACGACGACGACGTCGGGACCGAGTCGCCCCGGCGGCGATTGCTCCCATTCGATGCTGCCATCGACGACGTTGACGGCGCCGCGCAGATCGAGCCGCTTCTGCACGACCGCGAGCGTGCCTTGGCCATTCACGACGAGTCGCAGGTCGGGGCGGTTGGTCACGCGGAAGTTCTCGGCGTGCCACGCGATCCGCGTGCGCGGCTCGTTCGGATCCGCGCGCCGCGAGGCGATCGAGCCCGACGCGGTGAAGCGGCCTTCGCCGCCGGCGACGGAGATCTCGTCGATGTCTATGCCGCCGTCGGCGAGATGGGCGCGTACGCGGCCGTCGGTGAGCGCGATGCCGTAGGGCGGTGCGTCGACGCGAAGTCCGTCGCCGGCGATCGTCCCGGACAGGATCGGCTCGGCGAGCGTGCCACGGCCGGCAAGCGCGACTTTCACCGCGCCGTTGACGACCGCCGTGGTGCCGAGCCAGGGTTGCAGCGGCGCGAGCGAGCTCAGCTCGGCGTCCAGCGTGAACTCGAGCGGCGACGTGCGGGCGATGCGGCCCGCGGCTGCGCCGGCGACGCTTGCCAGCTGCAGCGTTCCCTGGACGCGGCCCGCGCGCGTGGATTGAATGACGAGTTTCGCGTCGAGCGCGTCGTCGGTGACCTTCCCGTCGAGTTGCAGTGTGTTTAGGCCGAACGCGAGATCCGGCGACGGCGCGCCGCCGGCCTGGACGCCGAACACGTCGCCGGATTCGCGGCGAAGCGAGAACGTTCCGTTCATCGTCGGCGACGCGGCGATGGCCCAGTTCCCGGACAGCGTCAGCGTCGACACGAGCGGCAGCCTGTGGCCGCCGAGCTTCGCCAGCGATTCGAGTGGAATACCGTCGAATGCGCCACGGGTCGTGATGCGGCCGTCGTCGATCGCGAGCTCGCCGACGTTCGCGTGACCGTCGGCGACGGCGATGCGCGCATCGCCCAGACGCACGCGGCCGGCTGCGAGCGACAAGGTCGCCGGCGCTTCGAGCGCGAACGGCACGTCGCCGCGATTGGCGAGCTCAGCGATGCGCCCCTCCCAGCGCAGCGTTGCCGGCGCCGTGACGTCGCCGCCCGGCGCGAGGCCACCGTCGAACGCCGCCTCGGCGTCGAAGCCGTCGCCGTTCGCCGCGAGCTTCCCCGCGTGACGCGCGAGCGTTCCGCTCACGCTCGCGCTGGCGCGGGCGCGCTGCGATACCGCGCACGTTAAGCTTCGTGGCGGTGACGGCAAGCGACAGCTTGCGCAGATCGAGCGGCACGACGGCGGTGGCGCCGCCCCCCGGCTCGATCGTCGCCTTGAGCGCGACCGTCGCGGCATTCGCGAGCTCGCCGTAGGCGAAATTGTCGCCGTGCGCGTCGACGTCCCCGCCGATCCCACCCGGCTCGACGCGCAGCGTGCCGCTCGCACGGAGGCCGCCCGCCAGCTTCTGTGGCAGCGGCGCGGGGAGGAGCGGCGTGAGCTCCGCCATTCGTGGCGCGGCGAACGCGAACTGCAGGCGATCGTTCACGGTGCCTGCGCTCCCGCTTGCGGTCAGGTGCGCGGCACCCGCGGTCACGTCGATCTTCGCGTTCGCGAGCGTACGACGCGTGACGGTGCCGCTGGCCGTGCCGCCGAGCGCCACGCCCTTCAACTGGCTTTCCGGCGCCAGCGCGATCGCCGCCGTCGCTTTCCACTCGGGAAGAAGGACGCCGTCGACCTTGAGCGTGCCCGACAGCGCGCCCGCGGGAAACGCGCCGAAGCGCGACGGGTCGAAGCGCTGCGCCGTGAGCGCGACGTCGAATGCGCGCGGAGAATCGAGCGCGATGCGGCCCGACCCGCTGGCCACGCCGCCCATCGCTTCGGCGCGCATGCGCGATACCTCGATGCGCCGCGCGGCGTACGTCGCCGCGAACGATACGGTCATGCCCGATTGCGCGAGGTCGCCGGTGAACGCCTGCCGACCGCCGTCGACGTCGGCCGTCAGCGTACCGGACAGCCGCGTCGCGACGAGCGCCGTCGAGAGTCGCGCGAGGTCGAGATCGTCGATGGCAAGCCGCCAGCGGCTCGGCGTGTCGCGCGCGGCGAGGTCGATGCTGCCGTCGCCGCGCGCGCGGCCGCCGCCGTCGATCGTCGCAGTGAAGCCGGAAAGCACGAGGCGCTCGCGCGTGTACGCGTAGCGGCCCTGCGCCGACGTCAGCGGCAACCGCCCATCGTTGAGCGGGCCGGCGGCGGCGTTGGTCGCGCGAAACGCGCCGGCGAATCCGCCCTCGGCGGGAGTCAGTTCCAGGTCGAGCGCCATCCGCGTGCGCGGCAGCGTGTCGACGAACGTCGCAAGGTCGACATTGGCGAGCGCGACCGTCGCCTGCTCGAATGCTCCCGCAGCGAACGGCGTGACCGACGCGTGCGCCTTCATCGTGGCATCGCGCAGCGTCCCGTTCGCATCGAGTCCGATCGCCGCGAGTGTTCCCGAGAGGCGCGTATCGAGCTTGGCCCCGGCGAGGGGTCCGTCGCCGGTGATCGCGACCGTCCCGCGCAGCGGAAACGGCGCGGCGGCGCCGAGCGTCGCGTCCCCCGCGAGCGCGCCGAGCTCGCTGACGAGCTTGAGCCCGCTGACGCGATGCTCGTTCGCGTCGCCGGCGTAGCCGAACTCGAGTCCCGTGATCTTGCCGCCGCGGGGCCCGGCCTGCCAGGTGAGCTCCGTCACGGCGGCGTTGCGGATCGTCACGCCGATCGGCAGCGTGAGGCTTGCCGGCGGCGCCGTCGCGCCCGTCGACGGCCGCAGCGAGATCGAGACGGCGCGCGCGCCGAGGCCGTCGATCTCGAGCCGGCTCGAGAACAGCGCCATCGGGCTCCATTCGACGACGACGTCGGTCGCGGTGACGGTCGCCTCCGGCCCGCGCCACGCGAGACCGCGAAAGCGCATCGTGCCGGCGAGCGAGCCCGACGGGCCGTCCACGGACAGCCGTCCGCCCGTCTGCTCGATGATGCGCGCGATGACGAATGGCAGGCCGGCCTCGGACAGCACGAACGCGACGCTTCCGGCGAGCGCAAGCACGACGAGCACGCTTGCGGCGAGCGACATGTGCCTCACGCGCACGCGGCGGCGCTTCGGCGGCGGTGGGGCGTCGGTCGGCGTCGAAGCGGTCATCGGTCAGAACGCGAGGCCGACGGAAAAGTGGATGCGCACCTGCTTCGACTCCTGGCCGTAAGCGACGTCGAAGCGGAACGGCCCGATGGGCGTGCGCACGCGCGCGCCCACCCCGTAGCCCAGCGCGATCTTGAAGTCGTCGAGATTGTCGAACGCCTGGCCGGCGTCGACGAACACGGCGATGCCCCAGGTGGCATTGATCCAGCGCGTCGCCTCGACGCTGCTTACGACGTAGTAGCGGCCCGGTACCGTCGCGAGGCCGTCCTGCACGCCGAGACTCTCGAACGCGTAGCCCCGCACCGTCGTATCGCCGCCAGTGCGAAACAGCAGCGTCGCCGGCACTTCCTCGCGCGACGCACCGAACACCGCGCCACCCTCCAGCTTGCCCGAAAACTGCCAATCGGTGCCGTACGGATACCATGCGCCGAGGCGCGCGACCGTGCGGCCGAACGCATGCGTGGATACGCCTGGCACGCCCGCGCCGGCCTGCACGTCGAGGATCCAGCCCTTCGTCGGGCCGATCAGGTCGTCGACGCGGCGCCAGATGTGCTCGGCGTCGACGTAGAGCGCATGTGCCCTGCTGTCCTCGGCGCCTTCCGGCTCCTGCTTGTCGTCGAGAAACGCCAAGCCGAACTGCCACTGGTTGCGCTCCTCGATCGACGCGCGTCGCACGGACGCGCCGATCGATTTCGTCCGCAGGTTGTTGAGGTCGGTCTGCTGGTAGCGCGCGCCCGCCGAGTCCACCCAGCCGTGGTCGTTGGGTGGACGCACGAAGCGCAGCGCCGCGCCCTGCTGGTCCGTCTCGATGCGCCCGTCGGCATAGAACTGTGTCGCATGGCCGTCGATGTCGACGTCGCGATAGCTCGCGTAGACGCGAAAGCGCGTGTCGGTGGAAAAGCCGACGCCACCTTCGAACCGCTTGCGCGGCGCCTCGATCACCGCGACGCGGATCGTCGCGTCGTCGGCGTTTGCGGGATCGGTGTCGATCACCGCCTGCACGCTCGCGAAGTAGCCTGAACCGTTCAGGCGGCGCACGAACTGGTCGAGCGCAGCACCGGAGTGGAGATCGCCGCGCTTTTGCGTGCTGAAGTTGCGGACGAGATCGGCGCTGTAACGCCTCAATCCCGTCACTTCGATGTCGCCGACGCGAAACGGCGGCCCGCTCGCGATCTCGACCGACAGGTCGGCTTCGCGCACCGCGGGATCGATGCGCGCTTCGCTCGACGTGAGCGCGGCGGCGGCGTAGGGGCTCGCCGCGAGCGTCTGCACTGCGCGGGCCTTGGCGCGGTCCCACGTCGTCTGGTCGAAGATCGCACCCTGCGGCAATCCCCATTCGCGCCGCAGCTTTGCGATGGCTTCCGCGCCTTCCGCATCGTCGCGCTCGGCAGGCCCCGTGACCTCGATGCGTACGTCCTGAATGCGCGTCGGCACACCGAGCACTACCTTGAGCGTGATCGTGATGGGCTTCGTCGAGCGATCGACCGCGACGTCGACCTCCGGCGAGAAGTAGCCGACGGTGGAGACGGCCTCGCGCGCTTCATCGACGGCGTCGTGCGCGAGCCGGTCGACGAGGTCGTCGGTCATGCCCTCGAACGACTGCCAGCGGACGAGGCCGACGCTTTGACGCAGCAGCTCTACGACGTCGTTGGGCGCATCGATGACGACGCTATAGCGGACCGCGTCGGCGTCAGGCACCGGCACGACCGCCGCACTTGCGGCCGTGCCCGCAGGAGGAGGGGGGTCAGCGAGTGCTGGACAGGACGCCGTCGCGCACGCGAGCAGCAGCGTCAGCGCGAGGCGCCAGCGACAGGTCGGGCTGCGCGGCGCAATCGTCTTCGCATGCGACCGTCGAGTCGCCTGCCGGATCATGCGAACCCGCGGACTGCTCGCTCGCGGACTCCGAAGCCGGCATCTGGTTGTTCCAGGGCATCGGATCGCCGTTCGCCCATGGCACGCCGATCGCGGGCCGCCAGGGGTACAGCCGCTCGGGCGGCAGCAGCGGCCCCTGGCTGGTGGTGGTCGGGAAGTTCCAATCGAGGATCGACTCGTCGTAATCGGCGAACGGCAGCGCATTGCGCGAGTAATCGTAGCGCGTGTCCTGCAGCGCGCAACCCGAAGCCAACACTGCGGCCGCAGCGCCGAGCGCCAACAGGCGGAATGTACGGGCAATGGGAACGCCCTCGCGCTTCGCGCTCGGGTCCAACTCGCTTTCGGGACGGCCCTTCGATCTCATGCAACCTCCTGACGGGGATGCCGCGGCGCGACGTGCGCGAGCGGTATCGCCGGCAGCCGCCGCCCGAGGATCCGTCCAGGGGCAACACGCGGCGCCGGCGTCCGTTCAAGTCTACCGTCGCGACCCGGCGTCGCGTTGGAAACCTGACCGCCCATGCGCCGCCGTCCCCCGGGATGTTGCAGAAATCATCCAGAATCGACGCGCATGTGCGGTTTTTGGTTCCCGAGGCTGCGTTCGAGCGTTTTCTTCCGTTCGTCATCGGCGTGCGTTTCGTGGTGTACATCGTCGCTCGGAGGTGTCGCCGATGGGACCGCGATTGGTCGCAGCGCCCTTTTATGTCAACAGCATGAAGGTTGCGGGTTTGCGCGTCGGCCGCCACTGACGACGGGTCAACGTTCCGACGAACGGCATGCCACATGAAGCGCAGAATCGAACGATCGTACGCCAAATCGGGCCAACGTCAGCGGATACTTGGTGTTTCACATCGGGATTTCGTTCTAAGTCCCTCATTATTAGAGTAAATAAACTATGTTGTAATCGCGATGCTAAGTCGTTGTTCCGCCAGCGGAAACCGGTTGACCTTGCGCTTGATCGCCGCGTATAGTGGCATCGAGTGGCAAAAAGTGGGGCAAAGTGGGTGCTGACGTGGAGTTTTGGTCGGTGGGAGCCGCAGAAACCCCGGCTGTGAATAAGCACTTACTGCGGTTTCAGGGAGGAGCGCAAGGTGGCGGAGGTCTTGGCGAGCGGAACGACGGGCAATGGTGACGGCGGCGCGCCGCGCCCGGCCCCGGCGTTTCGTGGCGTCACCGAGCTCGTCCTCGACGCCAAGGGGCGCCTCGCGGTTCCCGCCCGCCATCGCGAAACGCTCGCCGCCGCCGGCGATTCGCGCCTCGTAGATCACCGCTGATCCAAGCCGCTGCCTGCTCGTGTATCCGCGCGTCGTGTGGGAGCCGATCCAGGATCGGCTGATGAGCCTGTCCGGATTCAACGAGCGGATACGCGCATTGCAGAGGCTGCTGGTGGGCCACGCCGACGATGCCGAGCTCGACGCGTCGGGCCGCATCCTCGTCACCCCTGCGCTGCGCGCGTTCGCGCGCCTCGACCGCGAGGTCGTGCTTGTCGGGCAGGGGCACCGGTTCGAGCTGTGGGGCGCACCGGAATGGCAAGCGCAGACCGCGCAAGCGATCGCCTTCGACGCCGGCGGGCTGCCGCCCGAGCTCGACGGCTTCAGTCTTTGATGGCCGATGGCACGCACGTACCCGTCCTCCTTGCCGAAGCCGTCGAATCCCTCGCGATCGTTCCGGCGGGCGTCTATGTCGACGCGACGTTCGGCCGCGGCGGTCATGCACGCGCAATTCTCTCTGCCCTCGGCCCGCGAGGACGCGTCATCGCTGTCGACCGTGACCCTGCCGCCGCTGCGTCCGCCGCGGCGCTCGACGATCCACGCTTCGAGTTCCGAAGCGCGTGGTTCTCCGAGCTGCCCGACGTCCTCGCTGCGCTTCGCATCGTCACGGTCGACGGCGTGCTTCTCGATCTCGGCGTCTCCTCCGCGCAGCTCGACGATGCGGCGCGCGGCTTCTCGTATCGCTTCGACGGCCCGCTCGACATGCGCATGGATCCCGCGCGCGGCGAGAGCGCGGCCGATTTCATCGCGCGCGCGCCGGTGCGCGAACTGACGGAGGTCATCCGGGATTATGGTGAGGAACGGTTTGCTCAATCGGTTGCAAGAGCAATTGCGGCGGCGCGCGCGATCGCACCCGTCGTCTCCACAGCGCAGCTCGCAGCGATCGTCCGCCAAGCCGTCGGCGCGCGGACGCGCGGTGATTGGCGTCAGGATCCGGCCGCGCGGACGTTCCAGGCCCTTCGGATTGCTGTGAACCGCGAGCTGCACGAACTGTCGACTGCATTGCCGCGCCTCGCCGCACTGCTGGCGCCGGGCGGGCGGCTCGCCGTGATCAGCTTCCATTCGCTCGAGGACCGCATCGCCAAGCGCTTCATGGCCTGGGGAAGCGCGCCGTGGGGCGGCGATCCGCGGCTCGCGCGCCTCGCGGTGACGACGGCGGCGCTGCCGCGCGCGCCGCTGGTCCAGATAGGCCGCGCGCGCAAGCCGGGCGACGCGGAAATCGCCGCGAATCCGCGGGCGCGCAGCGCCGTGCTGCGCGTCGCCGAGCGCACCGACGCGTCGCTGCCCGCCGACTGGCCGCGCGGCTTCGAAGGGGCGTAGGTGACGACCCCCACGCTCACTTCGTTCGCTGCCCCCAACGGGGGAGCAAGCCTCCCTTGGGGCCGCCCGGCGGGAGGCTAGGATCATGGTCCGGATCAGCCTGATCCTGCTCGGCGCGTTGATCGTGTGCGCGCTTTCGCTGGTGACGTCGCGTCACGACGCGCGGCGGCTGTTCGTCGAGCTCGAGCGCGAGCAGGCGCGCGCAAGGCAGCTCGAAACCGAGTACGGACAGCTGCAGCTCGAACAGTCGACGTGGGGCATGCCGGCGCGCGTCGAGAAGATCGCGCGCGAGAACCTGCGCATGCAGCTGCCGCCTGCGGGGCGCGTGGAGATCGTCGACACCACCAGGGCGGTTCGATGACGGCCGGAGGTTTCAAGCGCGCCGATGCGACGAGCTTTCCGCTGCCGCGGTTTCGCGCGCCGGTGGTGTTCGGCGTGCTCGGCCTCGTCTTCGCCGGCCTGCTCGGCCGCGCGCTCTACCTGCAATCGGTCGACAACGACTTCCTGCAGGAGAGGGGCGCCGCGCGCTTCTCGCGCGAGATCGAGCTGCCCGCGCATCGCGGCCGCGTGGTCGATCGCTCCGGCGACGTCCTCGCGGTGTCGACGCCGGTGAAATCGCTGTGGACGTTCCCCGACAAGTTCGACGCCACGCCGGCAGAGCTCGCGGCGCTCGCGCGCGTGCTCGAGACCACGCCGGCCAAGCTGACTGCGCGCGTGGCGGCGAACGAGGACTACTCCGTCCTCGCGAAGCAGATTCCGCCCGAGCAGGCGGCGCGCGCGATGGCACTGAAGATCAAGGGACTGAACGAGCAGAACGAATACCGCCGCTACTATCCCGGCGGCGAAGTCGCGGCGCAGATCGTCGGCTTCACCGGCGACAGGGACGCCGGACAGGAAGGCATCGAGCTCGCGCAGCAAGCGTGGCTCGCCGGGCAACCGGGCAGCCGGCGCGTGATCATCAACCGCCGCGGTGATGCCGTCGAGGACGTTGCCGCGATCCGGGCGCCGCAGGCGGGACGCGACCTCGCGCTGTCGATCGATTCGCGGCTGCAGTACGTCGCGTTCCGCGAGCTGAAGGCCGCCGTGGAAAAGTTCGGCGCGAAGGCGGGCGGCGTCGTCGTCATCGACACCAGGACCGGCGAGATACTCGCGCTGGCCAACCTGCCGACGTACAACCCGAATGCGCGCAACAAGGTCGCGCGCGAGCGGATGCGCAATCGCGCGCTCACCGACGTTTTCGAGCCCGGCTCGACGATGAAGCCGTTCACGATCGCGACGGCGCTCGAAACGGGCAAGCTGCGGCCCGACTCGCTGATCCACACCGAATCCGGCGCGCTGACCATCGGTCCCAATACGATCCACGACGCGCATCCGGCGGGCCCGCTGACGGTGGAGCAGGTGATCCAGAAGTCGTCGAACGTCGGCGCGGCGAAGATCGCGCTGTCGATGCCGGCCGAGACGATGTGGCACGCGTTCTCCGACGCCGGCTTCGGGACGCCGCCGCGCACGGGCTTTCCCGGCGAAGTCGCGGGACGCCTGCGTCCGGCGAAGACGTGGAAGCCGATCGAGCAGGCGACGATGTCGTACGGGCACGGCCTGTCGGTCAACCTCGTGCAGCTCGCGCGCGCCTATACGATCTTCGCGACCGACGGCGAGTTGAAGCCGGTGACGCTGTTCAAGACCGACGGGCCGGTCGCGGGGCGTCCGGTCGTTTCGCCGCAGACCGCGCGCGCGGTGCGCAAGATGCTGGAGATGGCCACGCAGCCCGGCGGCACCGCGCCCAAGGCGCAGGTGCCCGGCTATCGCGTCGCGGGCAAGACCGGCACCGCGCGCAAGCTCGAAGGCCGTGTGTACACGACGAAGTACGTTGCCTCGTTCGTCGGCTTCGCGCCGGCGTCGAACCCGCGACTCGTCGTCGCCGTGATGATCGACGAGCCCTCGGGCGGCGCCTACTACGGCGGCGACGTCGCCGGGCCGGTGTTCTCCAACGTCACGGGCGCCGCGCTGCGCATGCTCGGCGTGCCGACCGACGCGCCGGTCGACAACGTGATCCTGCCGCCACCGGGCAGCGAGATCCGCGAGGAGACCTGAGGTGGCGATCGCAGTCGATTTCGATCCCGTCGCGCGTGCTCGCCGACCTCGGCGTCACGCCGCGCCGGATCACCAGCGACAGCCGCAGCGTCGACGGCGGCGCGGCATTCGCCGCATATCCGGGCGCGCGCACCGACGGCCGCAAGTACATTCCCGACGCAGTCGCAAACGGCGCCGTCGCGGTGCTGTGGGAGCGGCGCGGATTCACCTGGCCGGCGGAGCTGCACCTCCCGCAGCAAGCGCTCGACGGCCTGCACGACAAGCTCGGTGACATCGCCAACGTCGTGTATGGCTTTCCGTCGCGCGACCTGTGGATGGTCGGCGTCACCGGCACGAACGGCAAGACGTCGTGCACGCACTGGATCGCGCAGGCGGCAGAGGCCTGCGGGCGGCGCACGGCGATCGTCGGCACGCTGGGCAGCGGTCGCATCGGCGCGCTCGCGCCCGCCGTGAACACGACACCTGACGTCTGCGTGCTGCACGAAACGCTCGCGCATTTCCGCCGCGCGGGCGTCTCGCTGGTCGCAATGGAAGTTTCCTCGCACGGCCTCGACCAGGGCCGGGTCAACGGCGTCGAGTTCGATGTCGCGTTGTTCACCAACCTGACGCGCGACCACCTCGACTATCACGGCACGATGGCGGCGTACGGCCAGGCGAAGGCGAGGCTTTTCGCCTGGCCAGGGCTCGCCGCCGCCGTCGTCAATGCCGACGATCCGTTCGGCCAGGGACTGATCGATACGGCCCGCGGCCGTGGTTTGCGTGTTCTGAGCTATGGACTCGCGGGTGCCGACATCGTCGCGACGAAAGTCGGGGTTGTCGATGGCGGCCTCGCGCTGTCCGTCGTCACACCGTGGGGGCGCGGCAGCGTCGCCACGAACCTCGTCGGCAGCTTCAATGCGTACAACGTGCTCGGCGTGCTCGGCGTGCTGCTCGCGAGCGACGTGTCGCTCACCGACGCCCTCGACGCGCTCGCCGCGCTGACGCCGCCGCCGGGACGGATGCAGCGTCTCGGCGGAGGCGCACTGCCGCTTGTCGTGATCGACTACGCGCATTCGCCCGACGCGCTCGAGAAGGCGCTGGCGGCGCTGCGGCCGTCCGTCTCGGTCGGCGGCACGCTGACTTGCGTGCTCGGCTGCGGCGGCGACCGCGACAAGGGCAAGCGACCCGAGATGGGACGCATCGCCGCGACGCTCGCCGACCGCGTGGTCGTCACCAACGACAATCCGCGTACCGAAGACCCCGCCGAGATCGCCGCGGCGATCGTTCTGGGCGTCCGCCGGGCGACGGGGCGCGACCCCGCGGTCGAGCTCGATCGCGCGGCCGCGATACGCGGTGCCATCGCGGGTGCGCGCATCGGCGACGTCGTGCTCGTCGC
Organism: uncultured beta proteobacterium; assembly: GCA_963851465.1. Lineage (GTDB taxonomy): Bacteria > Pseudomonadota > Gammaproteobacteria > Burkholderiales > Casimicrobiaceae > VBCG01. Next base: position 139,324 of record CAWKPJ010000001.1, on the reverse strand, counting down.
CGGCAAGGGCCACGAGACCTACCAGGACGCCAACGGCGTGCGGACGCCGTTCTCCGACGCCGCCGAGGCGGCCGCGACGCTCGCGCAATGGACCTGGGGGGACAGCAAGTGATGGACACGCTCGCCGCCGCGCGCGCTGTCGGAGGTCGCGCCCTCGGCGCGCCGGCGACGTTCCTGCGCGTGACGACCGACAGCCGCGCAATCGCGCCCGGCGATCTCTTCGTCGCGCTGAAGGGCGAGCGCTTCGACGGACACGACTACGTGTCCGATGCGCTGCGCGCGGGTGCGGCGGCGGCGTTGGTCGCCGATGCGCGCGCCGATGCATTGACGGGTGCGACGACGGGAGCGGCGGCGGGCAGCCTGATCGCCGTGACCGATCCGCAGGCGGCGCTCGCCGCGCTTGCGCGTCACTGGCGGATGCGCTTCGACATTCCCGTCGTCGCCGTCGTCGGCAGCAACGGCAAGACGACGACGAAGGAAATGATCGCGTCGATCTTCCGCGAGGCGGTCGGTGTGGCACAGGTCCACGCGACGCCGGGAAACTTCAACAACGCGATCGGCCTGCCGTTGACGCTGCTTGGCCTGCGCGAGACGCACCGCCTCGCCGTCGTCGAGATCGGCATGAATCATCGTGGCGAGACTTCGGAGCTGGCCGCGATCGCGCGACCGACGGCGGCGGTCGTCACCAATGCGCAGCGCGAGCACCAGGAGTTCATGCAGTCGGTCGCGGACGTGGCACGCGAGCACGCGGACGCGATCGCGGCACTGTCGCCGTCCGGCACGGCGATCGTGAACGCCGACGACCCGCATGCGCAGGTGTGGCGGGATGCAGCACGCGCGGCCGGTGCGCGTGTGGTGGACTTCGCGCTGGCGGAGCGTGCCGCGATCACCGCGCGCGTTGCGCCGCGGGCCGACGGTGCGGACCTCGCGATATCGACACCGCAGGGCGAGCTCGCCGTCGCGCTCGCGGTGCCGGGACGGCACATGGCCGGCAACGCGCTCGCTGCCGCGGCGGCTGCGCTCGCAGTCGGCGTTCCGTTCGCCGCCATCGCGCGCGGCCTCGCGGCGTTTCGCGCCGTGCGCGGCCGCATGACGGTGCGCGACCTGGCCGACGGCGTGCGAATCATCGACGACACGTACAACGCCAATCCGGATTCGGTGCGCGCCGCGATCGACGTGCTCTGCGCGGCGCCGGGAACGCGGCGTCTCGCGCTGGGCGACATGGGCGAAGTGGGCGCACAGGGGCCGGCGTTCCATCGCGAAATCGGCGCGTACGCGCGCGCCGCGGGGGTGGCGCGCCTGTACGCGGTCGGCGCTGCGATGGCCGACGCCGTGCAGGCATTCGGCGAGGGCGCCGTCCACTTCGCTGACGCCGACGCGCTCGCGGCGCGCCTGCGCGCGGAACTGCGCGGCGGCGACACCGTGCTCGTCAAGGGATCCCGGTTCATGCGGATGGAGCGCGTCGTCGCGGCGCTCGCCGGCGCGGCCGTGGAGGAGTCGCACTGATGCTGCTCTACCTGACCGAGCTGCTCGCGAGGAACATCCGCACGTTCAACGTGTTCAGCTACATCACGCTGCGCGCGGTGCTGGCGACGATGACGGCGCTGATCATCTCGTTCGTCATCGGGCCGAAGATGATCGCTTGGCTCGCACGGATGAAGATCGGCCAGTCGGTCCGCGACGATGGCCCGCAGACGCATCTCGTCAAGGCCGGCACGCCGACGATGGGCGGTGCGCTGATCCTGGTGTCGATCGTCATCACCACGCTGCTGTGGGGCGATCTCGACAACCGTTTCATATGGATCGTCCTGCTGGTGACGCTGGGCTTCGGCGCAGTCGGCTGGGTCGACGACTGGCGCAAGGTCGTGCACCGCAATCCGAAGGGCCTTTCCGCGCGTGCGAAGCTCGCCTGGCAATCGGTGATCGCGATCGTCGCTGCCGTCTACATCGCGTTCTCGGTCGCAGCGCCGGACAACGCGCGCTTCGTGCAGATGGTGATGACGTGGATGCAGGGAGGAACCAACATCGTGCTGCCTGCGCGTGCCGACCTGATCGTGCCGTTCTTCAAGCAGGTGTCGTATCCGCTCGGCGTGTTCGGCTTCATAGCGCTGTCGTTCTTCGTCATCGTCGGCACGAGCAACGCCGTGAACCTGACCGACGGCCTCGACGGCCTCGCGATCATGCCGACGGTGATGATCGGCGGCGCGCTCGGCATCTTCGCGTACGTGATGGGCAACGCGGTGTTCTCGCGCTACCTCGGCTTTCCCTACATCCCGGGCGCCGGCGAGCTCACGGTCATCTGCGGCGCGATCGCCGGCGCGGGCCTGGGATTCCTCTGGTTCAACGCGTATCCGGCGGATGTCTTCATGGGCGACGTCGGCGCGCTCGCGCTCGGCGCGGCGCTCGGCACGATCGCGATCATCGTGCGGCAGGAGATCGTGCTGTTCATCATGGGCGGCGTATTCGTCGTCGAGACGCTGTCGGTGATGATCCAGGTCGCGTCGTTCAAGCTCACCGGCAAGCGCGTGTTCCGCATGGCGCCGCTGCACCACCACTACGAGCTCAAGGGCTGGAAGGAGAACCAGGTCGTCGTCCGCTTCTGGATCATCACGATGCTGCTCGTCCTGTTCGGCCTTTCGACGCTGAAGCTGCGCTGACCGGTGAATCGTCGACGATGAATTACGAAGGACGCAACGCGGTGGTGCTGGGGCTCGGCCTCACGGGCCTGACGCTCGCGCGCCATCTCGCGCGGCACGGCGCGCGCGTGCGTGTCGCGGACACGCGCGCGGAACCGCCGAATGCTGCCGCGCTCTCTGCCGCGCTGCCGCAGGTGCCGCTGGAAACCGGCCCGTTTTCCGCGTCGACGTTCGCGGGCGCCGACCTGATCGCGATCAGCCCGGGGGTGGCGAAGGACCAGCCGGCCATCGCAGAGGCCGTCGCGCACGGCGCCGAACTCGCCGGCGACATCGAGCTCTTCGCGCGCGCGCTGCCGCCCACGCAGAAGGTCCTCGCGATCACCGGCACCAACGGCAAGACCACGGTCACCGCGCTGACGGGAGCACTGGTGCAAGCCGCAGGACTCTCGACGGTCGTCGCCGGCAACATCGGCGATCCCGTGCTGGACGCGCTCGAGCGGCACGAGAACGGCGCGCCGTGGCCTTCCGTCTATGTCCTCGAACTGTCGAGCTACCAGCTCGAGACGACGTCGAGCCTGAAGCCGGTCGCGGCTGCGGTGCTGAACGTCACCGCGAACCACATGGACCGCTATGCCGGCATCGCCGACTACGCAGCCGCGAAGGCGCGCATCTTCGCCCACGCGTCGGTACAGATCCTGAACCGCGACGATCCCATCGTGCGGCTGATGCGCCTGCCCGGCCGCACGGTGCAAACGTTCGGCGCCGGCGTGCCGCTGTCGGAAGAGGAGTGGGGCGTCGTAGTGCGCGACGGCGAGCCATGGCTCGCGCGCGGCGGCGAATTGCTGCTGCCGTCCTCGCGGCTGGCGCTCGTCGGCCGTCACAACGTGCAGAACGCGCTCGCCGCGCTGGCGCTTGCTGCTGCGCTGGCGAAGCTCGAGCGGCCCGTCTTCGAGGCGCTGGCGCGCTTTCGCGGTCTCCCGCACCGGATGCAGCCGGTGCACGAGGCGCGCGGCGTGCTCTTCATCGACGATTCGAAGGGCACGACGGTCGCCGCGACGAAGGTCGCGCTCGAAGGCGTCGTGCGGCCGGTGATCCTGATCGCCGGCGGCGACGGCAAGGGCCAGAGCTTCGCGGCGCTGAAGCCCGCGGTGGAGCGCGCCTGCAAGGCGGTGCTGCTGATCGGCCGCGACGCGCCGGCGCTCGCACGCGGCCTCGCAGGTACGGGCGTTCCGGTCGAGAGCGTCGGCACGCTGGATGCCGCTGTTGCGCGCGCCGTCGCGCTCGCCCGCAGCGGCGACGTCGTGCTGCTGTCGCCCGCCTGCGCAAGCCTCGACCAGTTCCGCGACTACGCGGAGCGCGGCGAGCGTTTCGGTGCGCTCGTGCGCGGCGCGACGATGGACCCCGCCCATGCGTAAGCGCCTGATGGAGACGGCCTCGCTGCTGCGCCCGTCGGCGCCGTCGCGCACGGCCACGCGCTCGATGCTGACGTTCGACATCTCGCTCGCCTGGACCGGCCTGATGCTGCTGGCACTCGGCGTCGTCATGGTGTACTCGGCGTCGATCGCGATGGCCGAGGCGAACGCGCACACCGGCTACCGGCCGTGGTACTTCCTCGTCCGCCACGCGATCTTTGTCGGCGTCGGACTCGTCGCAGCGAGCGTCGCGTTCCAGGTTCCGGTGAAGGTGTGGCAGCGCCTCGCACCCGTGCTGTTCGTGATCGGCTTCGCGCTGCTGATCGCGGTGCTGGTGCCGGGCATCGGCAAGAGCGTCAACGGCGCTCGGCGGTGGATCTCGCTTCTCGTCGTCAACATCCAGCCGTCCGAGTTCGTGAAGCTGGCGGCAGTGCTGTACGCGGCGAGCTACGCCGTGCGCAAGGCGGCGTTCCTGCACGCCGAGCAGCCGCTGAAGCAGACGCTGCTGCGCGGTTTCGCGCCGCTGTTCGCCGTGATGGTCGCGACTGGCTGGCTGCTGGTGCAGGAACCCGACTTCGGCGCGCTCGTGGTCATCGTCGCTATCGCGTTCGGCATCCTGTTTCTCGGCGGCCTCGACTGGCGCCTGTTCATGGGGCTCGCGATGCTGCTGCCGGTCGCGCTGACCGCGGTGATGATCGCGGCGCCGTATCGGCTGCAGCGGCTGTCGGGGTTCATGGACCCATGGGCCGATCCGCTGAACAAGGGCTATCAGCTCTCTCACTCGCTGATTGCGTTCGGCCGCGGCGAATGGGTCGGCGTGGGCCTCGGGTCGAGCGTGGAGAAGCTCCTGTACCTGCCGGAAGCGCACACGGACTTCCTGCTCGCGGTGATCGCCGAGGAATTGGGCTTCCTCGGCGTGACGCTCGTCCTCGCGCTATTCGTGTGGCTGCTGTATCGCACGTATGCGATCGGCCGCCAGGCGGAGCGGCTCGAGCGTCCGTTCGCGGCGCTCTGCGCCTGGGGCATCGGCGTATGGATCGGCGTGCAGACGTTCATCAACGTGGGCGTCAACATGGGCGTGCTGCCGACCAAGGGCCTGACGCTGCCGTTCCTGTCGTTCGGTGGCAGCGGCATCGTCGCGAACTGCGTGGCGCTCGCGATCCTGCTGCGGCTCGATTGGGAGAACCGCCGCGTGCTGCGGGGGTTCGCAGTATGAGCACCGCCAGGCCGTCCCAAGGTGCGAACTGCTCCCCCTATGAGGGCAGCGCAGCCGCGTCAGCGGCAAGCGTGGGGGTCCTGGTATGAGTGCGGGCGTTGCAAACGTGATGATCACGACCGGCGGCACGGGCGGCCACGTGTTTCCCGGGCTCGCGGTCGCCGCGAAGCTCCTTGCGCGCGGCGCGCGTGTCTTCTGGCTCGGCACGCGCGAAGGCATGGAAGCGAGGCTCGTCCCCCAGCATGGCGTCGATTTCGAGCCGATCTCGTTTCGCGGCGTGCGCGGCAAGGGGCTGCGCACGCTGCTGCTCGGTCCGTTCGCGCTTGCCGGCGCGTGCGTCGACAGCCTGCGCATCATTCGCCGCCGCCGTCCGACGGTGGTGCTCGGCTTCGGCGGGTTTGCGTCGTTCCCCGGCGCGCTGATGGGCGTCGCGACGGCGCGTCCACTGGTGCTTCACGACGCGAACGCGATCGCCGGACTCGCGAACCGGATCCTCGCCTACGGCGCGGATCGGCTGCTGCTCGGCTTCCCCGATGCGTTCGGCGGACGCCACGCGACGAAGGCGACGTGGGTGGGCAATCCGTTGCGCGATGCGATCGTCGCATTGCCGGCGCCCGATGCGCGCTTTGCGACGCACGACGGCCCGCTGCGCCTGCTCGTCGTCGGCGGCAGCCTCGGCGCGCAGGCACTGAACGAGCGTGTGCCCGCGGCGCTGGCGCGGCTGCCCGCGACCGCCAGGCCGCAGGTCGTCCACCAGGCGGGGGACCGGCACATCGACGCGCTGCGCGCCGCTTACGCGGGCGCCGGCGTCGCGGCCGAATGCGTCCCGTTCATCGACGACATGGCCGCGCGCTACGCGTGGGCCGACCTCGTGGTGTGCCGCGGCGGCGCGATGACGGTCGCCGAGCTGGCCGCGGTGGGCCTGGGGTCGATCATCGTCCCGCTGCCGGGCTCGATCGCCGACGAGCAGTCGGCCAACGCGAAGTTTCTGGTCGACGCCGGCGCTGCGCACTGCGTGGCGCAGGACGCGCTGACGCCGGAACGCCTCGCGGCGCTGCTCGAAGGCACGACGCGCACGACGGCGCTCGAGTTCGCGCGCGCCGCGCATGCCGTGGGCCGCCGCGACGCCGCCGAGCGCGTCGCCGACGCGTGCGTGCAGCTGGGAACACTCGCCGGAACGCGCGCATGAAGCACAAGGTCAAGCGCGTTCATTTCGTCGGCATCGGCGGCGCCGGGATGAGCGGCATCGCGGAGGTGCTCGCGACGCAGGGCTATCGCGTGTCGGGCTCCGACCTCGCGGCCTCCGCGGTGACACGCCGTCTCGCCGGCCTTGGCGTGGACGTCAGGATCGGCCACGCGGCGGGCAACGTCGCCGACGCCGACGCGGTCGTCGTCTCGACGGCGGTCGCCGCCGACAATCCCGAGGTGATCGCGGCGCGCGAGCGCGGCGTGCCGGTCGTGCCGCGCGCGCTGATGCTGGCCGAGCTGATGCGCCTGAAGCAGGGTATCGCGGTGGCCGGCACGCACGGCAAGACCACGACGACGAGCCTCATCGCGTCCGTGCTGGCGGAAGGCGGGCTCGATCCGACGTTCGTCATCGGCGGCCGGCTCTTGTCGGCGGATGCGAACGCGCGGCTCGGGCACGGCGATTTCCTCGTCGCCGAAGCCGACGAGTCCGACGCCTCGTTCCTCTACCTGACACCGGTGATCGCCGTCGTGACCAACATCGACGCCGACCACATGGAGACGTACGACCACGACTTCGCGAAGCTCACGCGCGCGTTCGTCGACTTCGTGCAGCGGCTGCCGTTCTATGGCGTCGCGGTGCTGTGCATCGACGACGCGAACGTCCGCGCGATCCTGCCCGAGATCGTGAAGCCGGTCGTGACCTACGGCGTCGCGCCGGATGCGCAGTTGCGCGCCGTCGACGTCGAGAATGCCGGCGGGCGCATGCGCTTCGTCGCGCGAAGCGCGCACACCCCCGATCTGGCGATCGACCTCGCAGCGGCCGGCGTGCACAACGTGCAGAACGCGCTGGCGGCGATCGCGATCGGACGCGAGACCGGCGTCGCCGATGCGGCGATCGCGAAGGCGCTGGCCGACTTCAAGGGCGTGGGCCGGCGCTTCCAGCGCTACGGCGACGTGCGGCTCGGCGGCGGCGGCGCGTTCACGCTGATCGACGACTACGGCCATCACCCGGCGGAGATGACCGCGACGATCAATGCCGCGCGGGCGAGCTTTCCCGGCCGCCGCGTCGTGCTCGCATTCCAGCCGCATCGCTACACCCGCACGCGCGACCTGTTCGAGGACTTCGTCAAGGTGCTGTCCTCGGTCGACGCGCTGGTGCTCGCCGAGGTCTACCCGGCCGGCGAGCCGCCACTCGTCGCGGCCGATGGCCGTGCGCTCGCGCGCGCAATTCGGGTGGCCGGCCGCGTCGAGCCGGTGTTCGTCGAGAGCGTTGCCGAGGTCGCCGACGCGCTGCGCACCGTTGCGCACGACGGCGACGTAATACTCACGATGGGCGCGGGCTCGATCGGGCAGGTGCCCGCGCAGCTGACGCAATGATGATGAACGAGCCGCTTCGGTTCTCCGAGTTGCGCGGTGCGCTGGCGCGCAACGCGTCGCTGGCGAAGTACACGAGCTGGCGCACCGGAGGCGCGGCGGAGACGCTCTATCGGCCGGCCGATCGCGACGATCTCGCTCGTTTCCTGCGCCAGTTGCCGGCGGACACGCCGGTCACGGCGCTCGGCCTCGGCAGCAACACGCTGGTGCGCGACGGCGGTGTGCGCGGCGTGGTGATCATCCTGCACGACCCGGGCGCCGCGCTCGCGGTCGCTGACGGGCTGATCTACGTCGACGCCGGCGTCGCCTGTCCGAAGCTCGCGCGCTTCGCCGCGATCCACGGCTGCGCCGAGGCGGAGTTTCTCGCCGGTATTCCCGGGAACGGTCGGCGGCGCGCTGGCGATGAACGCAGGCTGCTACGGCGGCGAGACGTGGCGATACGCCGCGCGCGTCGAAGTGCTCGGCCGCGACGGCCGCTTCGACGTGCGCACGCCGGCCGACTACGCGATCGGCTACCGGTCGGTGCGCCGGCGCGACGGTTCCGCGCCCGACGGCATCTTCACCGCTGCATGGTTCCGTTTCCCGGCGGGGGATGGCGTCAAGGCGCGCGCTCGTATCAAGGAGTTGCTCGCGAAGCGCATCGCGTCGCAGCCGCTCGGATTGCCGAACGCGGGCAGCGTTTTCCGCAACCCCGACGGTGACCACGCCGCGCGCCTGATCGAGTCCTGTGGCCTCAAGGGCCATGCGATCGGCGGCGCGCGCGTGTCGGAGAAGCACGCCAACTTCATCGTCAACCCCGACGGGCGCGCGAGCGCCGCCGATATCGAGGCGCTGATCGCCCACGTTCGTGCAACAGTCGCGGCGAAGACAGGCGTCGACCTCGAACCCGAGGTGCGCGTCATCGGAGAACAGCGATGAGCGGCGCCGAATTCGGCAAGGTCGCCGTGCTGCTCGGCGGTCCGTCGTCGGAGCGCGAGATCTCGTTCCTGTCGGGCAACGCGGTGCTGAAGGCACTGCGCGAAAAGGGGATCGACGCATATCCGTTCGATCCCGCCGAGCGGGATCTGCTCGAACTCAAGCGTGAAGGTTTCGCGCGCGTCTTCATCGCGCTTCACGGCCGCTTCGGCGAGGACGGGACGGTGCAGGGCGCGCTCGAGACGCTGAAGATTCCGTATACCGGCAGTGGCGTGATGGCGTCGGCGCTCGCAATGGACAAGTGGCGCACGAAGCTCGTCTGGCTCGCGAGCGGAATCCCCACGCCGCGCTATCGCGTCGTGGAAGCCGCAACCGACTGGATGAAGGTCGTCGCCGAGCTCGGGCTGCCGCTGATCGTGAAGCCTGCGCGGGAAGGCTCGACGATCGGCATCACCAAGGTGGCGAGCGTCGATCACGGCGAGCTCGCGACCGCATACGCCGCCGCAGCGAAGCACGACGACCTCGTGCTGGTCGAGGAGTTCGTCGCCGGCACGGAGCTCACCGCGTCGATCCTCGGCCGCCGCGCGCTGCCGCTGATCCGCATCGAGGCGCCGCAGGGCAACTACGACTATCACAACAAGTATTTCTCCGACGACACCAAATACTTCTGCCCGTCGGGGCTCCCCGAAGCGCAGGAGAGCGCGATCCGCGCCGATTGCCTGCGCGCCTTCGACCTGGTCGGCTGCACCGGCTGGGGACGGGTCGACCTGATCCTGCGCGCGGACGGCAGCTGGTCGCTGCTCGAAGTGAACACCTCCCCCGGCATGACCGGCCACAGCCTCGTGCCGATGGCCGCCAAGCAGGCCGGCATTGCGTTCGCCGACCTCTGCGTCGAAATCCTCCGGGGCGCCCATGTGGGATGACGCGCGCGCGCTGAACGCGGTGGCGCTGCTGCTCGCCGGCGTCGCGTTCGCGTTCCTCATCTGGGGCGCGGTTGCGTGGCTGGTGCGCCAGCCCGCGTTCGCGATCCGCGACGTGGTCATCACGACGCCGCTGGCGCGCGCGAGCGGCGCGCACCTCGAATCGATCGTGCGCGAGGAGCTCGCCGGCACGTTCTTCACGCTCGACATCGAGCGCGCGCGTCGCGCGCTCGGCGGCGTTCCGTGGGTGCGCGGCATTGCGCTGCGGCGCCAGTGGCCGCACCGGCTGGAAATCGCCGTTGAGGAGCAGGTGCCATTCGCGCGCTGGAACGAATCCGCGCTCGTCAACACTGCCGGTGAAGTGTTCGTCGCCGACTGGAATGGCGATCTGCCGCAGTTCAACGGTCCGGACGGGCAGTCGCAGACGATGGCGGGGCGCTATCGCGAGTTCGCGGCGGCGCTCGAGCCGCTGGCGCTCGCGGTGCGCGGACTGACGATGTCGCCGCGGGGCGGCTGGCAGATTGCGGCGGCAGGAAGCGGCGGAGCGCTGACGCTCGACTTGGGCCGCGACGATCCTTCGGGCCGCCTCGCGCGCTTCGTCGCAGCGCACGAGCGCACGATCGGCGCGCTCGCGCGAGCCGGGCGCTGGGTCGAACAGGTGGATCTCCGTTACCGCAACGGTTTTGCGGCGCGAGTGCCCGGCTTTCGCGAGAAGCCGGCGAAGAAATCGTAATCGAGGTTCCGGAGACAACGATGCCCAGAGACGGTGCACGCATGGTGAAGGAAAAGAACCTGATCGTCGGACTCGACATCGGGACGTCGAAGATCGTCGCGATCGTCGCCGAAGTGAAACCCGACGGCACGCTCGACATCATCGGGATGGGCACGCAGCCCTCCCGCGGCCTGAAGAAGGGCGTCGTCGTCAACATCGAGGCGACGATGGCGTCGATCCAGCGCGTTCTCGAGGAAGCCGAGCTGATGGCCGACTGCCGGATCTCCGAGGTCTACACGGGAATCGCCGGCAGCCACATCCGCAGCCTGAACTCGAGCGGCATGGTCCCGATCCGCGAGAAGGAGGTCACGCAGCTCGACGTCGACCGCGTCGTCGACACGGCGAAGGCGATCGCGATCCCGAACGACCAGCAGGTGCTGCACATCATCCCGCAGGAGTTCGTCATCGACGGGCAGGAAGACGTGCGCGATCCGATCGGCATGAGCGGCGTGCGACTCGAGGTGAAGGTCCACATCGTCACCGGAGCGGTGTCGGCGGTCGAGAACGTCACCAAGTGCGTGCGGCGCTGCGGCCTCGACGTACGCGACGTGATGCTGCAGCCGCTCGCGTCCGCCAAATCGGTGCTGAGCGACGACGAGATGGACCTTGGCGTCTGCCTGATGGACATCGGCGGCGGCACGACCGACATCGCCGTGTTCACCGGCGGCGCCATCCGCCACACGGCGGTGATCCCGATCGCCGGTGACCAGGTGACCAACGACATCGCGATGACGCTGCGCACGCCGACCAAGGAGGCGGAGGAGCTCAAGATCCGCTACGGCTGCGCGCTGCGCCAGCTCGCGGACCCGAACGACATCATCGAGGTCCCGGGCGTGGGCGACCGCGGGCCGCGCAAGCTGTCGCGGCCGATGCTCGCGGAGGTGATCGAGCCGCGCATCGAGGAGCTGTATTCGCTGGTGCAGGCGGAACTGCGGCGCAGCGGCTTCGAGGAGCTGCTGTCGTCGGGGATCGTGCTGACCGGCGGCTGCGCGCTTCTGCAGGGAATGACCGAGCTCGGCGAGGAGGTCTTCCACCTGCCTGTGCGTGTGGGGACGCCGTCGTATTCGGGCGGGCTCGCCGATGTCGTGAAGAGCCCGCGCTACGCGACGTCGGTTGGACTGCTCCTCGAAGGAAAGGAGCAGTTCCTCCGGCACGAACTGGCGCGCGCGCAGATCACCGGCATCTCCGGTGTGGCGACGCGGATGAAGCAGTGGTTCAAAGCGAATTTTTAGTGTGCGAGCGAAAGTAAACCCCTACTTTCGCTCGGAAGAGTTTCCCTGAAATCGCTGGCGGAGCCAGTCGATTTCAGGCGGCAAGGGCTACGAAGAAACGAGAGTGACGATAGGCGACAGCGAATAGCGCGAGAGATCGGCAACGAGGAATCGGGAAACACCGAAACGAAGCACAAGGGCTGAAGTACAGAAGCATCACCGACAGGAGACAGGAGCTAAACAATGTTCGAGATCATCGACCAGGCACCACAGGACGGCGCGATCATCAGGGTCATCGGCGTGGGCGGATGCGGCGGCAACGCCGTCGAGCACATGATCGAAAAGGGGCTGACCGGCGTCGAGTTCATTTGCGCCAACACCGATTCGCAGGCGCTGAAGCGCTCGACCGCGCGCCTGCAGCTGCAACTCGGCGCGACGCTCACGCGGGGTCTCGGCGCCGGGGCAAAGCCCGAGATCGGCCGCGACGCGGCGATGGAGGACCGCGACCGCATCGCCGAAACGATCGAAGGCGCCGACATGCTGTTCATCACCGCCGGCATGGGTGGCGGTACGGGCACGGGCGCCGCGCCCGTGATCGCCGACATCGCGAAGAGCTTGGGCATCCTGACGGTCGCCGTCGTGACACGCCCGTTCAACTTCGAGGGCAAGCGCCAGCGCGTCGCGAGCGCCGGCATCGAGGAGCTGACCAAGCGCGTCGACTCGCTGATCGTCATCCCCAACGAGAAGCTGATGCAGGTGCTGGGCGAGGACACGTCGATGCTCGACGCGTTCGCCGCGGCGAACGACGTGCTGCACGGCGCCGTCTCCGGCATTGCCGAGGTCATCAACAACCCCGGTCTCGTCAACGTCGACTTCGCCGACGTGCGCACCGTGATGGGCGAGGTCGGCATGGCGATGATGGGTTCCGCCACCGCGGCGGGCGCCGACCGCTCGCGCCAGGCGGCGCAGGCCGCGGTGAAGAGCCCGCTGCTCGAGGAAGTGAATCTCGCCGGCGCGCGCGGCGTGCTGGTCAACATCACCGCGTCGTCGGGCTTCAAGATGAAGGAGTATCACGAGGTGATGAACACCATCAAGGAGTTCACCGCCGAGGACGCGATGGTGATCGTCGGCACGGTGATCGACGACGCGATGGACGACAGGCTGCGGGTGACGATGATCGCGACCGGACTTGGCGGCGTCGTGAGCGCCGTGAAGCGGCCGCCGAAGATCGAGGTCGTGCAGGCAACGAATGTGCGCACCGGAACCGATGACGCAGTGGCGCCACGCAACGGCGAGATCGACTACGAGAAACTCGACCAGCCGGCGGTCACCCGCACGCGCCAGCCGCGTGTTGCCGGCGGAGGCTTCGGCGCGTTCGATCCCGCCGAGATCCCCGCGTTCCTGCGCAAGCAGGCGGATTAGCGGTGCGAGTCGCCGGCGAGGGGCCCCGCTGCGCGAAGCGCAGTGGGGATCGACCGCACGTGCAGCCGGCGCAGGAAGGCTGACACGCTGGCGTGGCATGACGGTGTCAGGCGCAGGGAGGCCGACCGATGCGAGCCAGGGCGGTCTGCGGCTGGCGTCCATGGCAGGAGGCATGCTAGAATGCGAGATAAACCCTTGAAGCGACGGCCAAATGTCGCCTCGCTCGCCAACGTGGCCGGCGCGGCAGACGAAAGCATGCTGATGCAGCGCACATTGCGGAGCGTGACACGCACGACCGGCGTCGGGCTGCATACGGGCGCGCGCGTCGAGCTCACGCTGCGTCCGGCGGCGCCCGACACCGGCATCGTGTTCCATCGGGTCGATCTGCCCGTGCCGGTCACCATTCCGGCACGCGCGGAGAACGTCGGGGACACGCGACTCTCGTCGACGCTGAAGCGCGAGGGCGTCGCGCATCTCGACCGTCGAGCACCTGATGTCGGCGCTCGCGGGCCTGGGCATCGACAACCTGCACGTCGACGTCGCGGGGCCGGAGGTGCCGATCATGGACGGCAGCGCGGGCCCGTTCGTGTTCCTGCTGCAGTCGGCGGGCATCGTCGAGCAGAACGCCCCGAAGCGCTATCTGCGCGTGCGCGCGCTGGTCGAGGTGCGCGACGGCGACAAATGGGCGCGCTTCGAGCCGTACGACGGCTTCCGGCTCGATTTCACGATCGATTTTCCGCATCCGGTGTTCGGCTCGGAGAACCGGCACGTCGTCATCGACTTCGCGAGCAACTCGTACATCAAGGAAGTCGCGCGCGCCCGCACGTTCGGCTTCATGCAGGACGTCGAGGCGATGCGCTCCGCCGGACTCGCGCTTGGCGGCAGCCTGCAGAACGCGATCGTGCTCGACGAGACGCGCGTGCTGAACAGCGAAGGCCTGCGCTACGACAACGAGTTCGTGAAGCACAAGGTGCTCGACGCGATCGGCGACCTTTATCTGCTGGGCCATCCGCTGATCGGGCAGTACACGGCGTTCAAGTCCGGGCACGCGCTCAACAACGCGCTGGCCCGCGCGCTGCTCGCGCGTCCCGACGCCTTCGAGGTGACGACCTTTGCCGCCGCCGACGTTCCTTCGGCGTTCAGGGGCTGGCAGCCTGCCTTGGTCTGAAGCCTGTGGACTAAGCCGTCGGACTGGCGCGCCGCGCTTTGGCCGGCCGAAGCCTGGCCTACGACGTCTTGGCCGGCTGAAGCCGCCCCAGAAGGAAAGCTAGCCTCGCAAGGAAGGCTCCATGGTGATCGTCCGCCTGCTGTTGTTCCTCGCCCTCGCGACGATCGCCGTGGCGCTTCTGCTCTATGTCTTCAAGCGCGATCGACGCTACCTGCGATTCATCGGGCAGGTGATCAAGTTCACGCTGCTCGTGCTGGTCGGCGTGCTCTGCTCTTCGCCGCGGAGCGGCTTCTCGGCCCGTTCCTGGCGCCGCTCCTTTGACGCCGCCGGTCCCTGTCGTCCGAGTTCCCGTTCAGCGGGACGATCGGCCCCGCGCCCGCCTCGACCAGCGGTCGAGCGCATGCCGCAGCGGCCCATCCGGCAGCCGCGCCGCCAGGTCGAATATCGCTGAAGCTCGCGCATCCACCTGACGCGAAAGAGGTTTTTGCTCGTGGCGCCCCGGCGCCCGCAACTTGCACGCGTACCCGTATTTCAGTAAAGTCGCATCCTTCCCGCCGCAGGGCGGCGATCAGGTCGGGCGTCCGCTGGCGCACGGTGGCGGCTACTGCGCCGGCCGAGGTCGCCAGTTCCAACGTGCCTCCCCGAATGCCGGTCACGCGAACGCGATCGGCCAGCGGGCGCGGCAACTGGCGGCGGACGATGACGGTCAGCGCAGCTTCGTTCTTGAGGCGCGCCGTCCAGGCGGAAATATGCGCGTCGGCAGCGAAGACGCGCGCAAGCGGTGCAGTGACAAGCGGCTTCGGCGGATTCTTTCCGGGGTTCGACACGGGGCTTGAGTGGAGCATCCTGCAGCGATGGTCGGAGGTTACCGGAATTGAACATCATCCTGGTCACCGGCGCGAGCGCCCGGGCACGGACGATCACGCTCGAATGCGCGGCATTGGGCGCTGGGTGGCGCTCGCCCTGATCGTCCTGTTCGTCGCTCTTCACGTTCGCGTTCAATTTCGCTCACGCTCAAGTGGGCGGCCGCCGTCCAGCACCCGTGGCTCCAGGCGATCGTCCTCGCCGACCAGCGCGAAGCAGGCGCAGCGGACGCAGGAGCGGGTACAGGGACACCTCAACGCCATGGCGATCCGGCTCGGCGAACTGCAGGCGCGGATGCTGCTCCTCGACGGCCTCGGCGAGCGCCTCGCGAAAGTCGCCGGCCTGAAGCCGCAGGAACTGCAGTCGCTGGCGCCGGGCAAGACGCCTGGCCGCGGCGGCGCCGAGTCCAGTCGATGCCGTCGCGCGACTTTCGGTCACGGATTTCACGGACCTGGTCGACAAGCTCGCGCGGCAGGTCGATCTGCGCAACGACCAGCTCGGCGTGCTCGAGGCGCTGCTCGTCGCAGACTCGGCGAACCGCAAGTTCCTGCCATCGCTGAAGCCGGTCGTCGACGGCTGGTTCTCGTCGAACTTCGGCTACCGGATCGATCCGTTCACGGGCCAGAACTCGTTTCACGAGGGTATCGACTTCCCGGCGGAAGTCGGCACGCCGATCGTCGCCGCGGCGAGCGGCAAGGTCGTCTTCGCCGATGGCACCCTCAATATGGTAAAATGATCGAGATCGACCACGGCAATGGTCTGGTCACGCGCTACGCCCATGCGGCGCAGACTGTTCGTGAAGGAGGGCGACCTCGTCGTGCGCGGCCAGCGGGTCGCCAGCGGTGGGGTCCACGGGGCGATCCACGGGGCCGCACCTGCATTTCGAGGTGCGCCTGAACGGTGTGCCGCAAAACCCGGCGCGTTTCCTGCAGCCCACGGGTTGAAGAACGCAGCATCGTACGTAACTACGCGCAACGGCGCGCACACGGTGGCGACGGCAGGCGGCGAATACGGCGAGGGGTGAGGCGGTCCTCACCCCTTGTTTTTTGTGCCGCCGCCGCAAGCTCCACGAGGCACTCTACCCACGGCGATGATCTCGAACATCCTCACCCGCATCTTCGGCAGCCGCAACGAGCGGCTGCTGAAGCAATACGCCGATTCCGTCCGCGACGATCAACGCGCTCGAGCCGGCGGTCGCGGCGCTTTCCGACGACGAGCTTCGCGCCAAGACCGCGGAGCTGAAGGCCAAGCGTCGCCGACGGCGCGACGCTCGACGACGTCCTGCCCGAAGCGTTCGCCGTGGTCCGCGAGGCGGGCAAGCGCACGCTGGGCATGCGGCACTTCGACGTCCAGCTGCATCGGCGGCATCGCGCTGCACAACGGCAAGATCGCCGAAATGCGCACCGGCGAAGGCAAGACGCTCGTCGCCACGCTGCCGGCGTACCTCAACGCGCTGGCCGGCAAGGGCGTCCACGTCGTGACGGTCAACGACTACCTCGCGCAGCGCGACGCCGACTGGATGGGTCGGATCTACCGTTTCCTCGGGCTCACCGTCGGCGTCAACCTGTCGCAGATGCCGCACGCGGAGAAGCAGGTCGCCTACGCCGCGGACATCACCTACGGCACGAACAACGAGTTCGGCTTCGACTACCTGCGCGACAACATGGTGTTCGCGCCGAGCGAGCGCGTGCAGCGCGAGCTCAGCCGTATGCGATCGTCGACGAAGTCGACTCGATCCTGATCGACGAGGCGCGCACGCCGCTCATCATCTCGGGCCAGGCCGACGACAACATCGAGATGTACTACCGGCTGAACGAGCTCGCGCCGAAGCTCGTCGCGGCAGGCCGACGAAAAGGGCCGCGGCGACTACTGGGTCGACGAGAAGGCGCATCAGGTGCTGCTGTCGGAGGAAGGTCACGAGCACGCCGAGGCGATGCTCGGCACGCGCCGGCCTCATTCCCGCGGGCTCGAGCCTCTACGACGCGCACAACATCTGCGCTGATGCATCACCTGTACGCTGCGCTGCGCGCGCACTCGCTGTTCCATCGCGACCAGCACTACGTCGTGCAGAACGGCGAGGTGATCATCGTCGACGAGTTCACCGGACGCCTGATGTCGGGCCGGCGCTGGTCCGACGGCCTGCACCAGGCGGTCGAGGCGAAGGAAGGCGTGACCGATCCAGCGCGAGAACCAGACGCTCGCGTCGATCACGTTCCAGAACTACTTCCGCATGTACGGCAAGCTCGCCGGCATGACGGGAACGGCGGACACCGAGGCGTTCGAGTTCCAGCAGATCTACCACCTCGAGACGGTCGTCATCCCGACGCACCAGCCGATGGTCCGCAAGGACGAGAACGACCTCGTCTTCCGCACGTTCCAGGAGAAGGTCGACGCGATCGTCGCCGACATCAAGGATTGCCACGAGCGCGGCCAGCCGGTGCTGGTCGGCACGACGTCGATCGAGAACTCCGAGCTGCTCGCGAAGGCCCTGGAGAAGGAAAACCTGCCGCACAAGGTGCTGAACGCCAAGCAGCATGCGCGCGAAGCCGAGATCGTCGCGCAGGCCGGGCGCGCCGGCGTCGATCACCATCGCCACCAACATGGCCGGCCGCGGCACGGACATCGTGCTGGGCGGCAGCATCGAGCCGCAGCTCCTCAAGATGCGCGAGGATCCGGACGCTTCCCGCCGAGGAGAAGGAGCGCGAGATCACGCGGCTGCGCGCCGAATGGCAGGCGCGCCACGACGCCGTGATCAAGGCGGGCGGCCTGCACATCGTCGGCACCGAGCGCCACGAGTCGCGGCGGATCGACAACCAGTTGCGCGGCCGGTCCGGCCGCCAGGGCGATCCGGGCAGCTCGCGCTTCTACCTGTCGCTCGAGGACCCGCTGCTGCGCATCTTCGGCGGCGAGCGGCTCGGCGTGATCATGCAGAAGCTCAAGATGCCGGACGGCGAGCCGATCGAGCATCCGATCGTCAACCGATCGATCGCCAAGGCGCAGAACCGCGTCGAGGCGCGCAACTTCGACATCCGCAAGCAGCTGCTCGAATACGACGACGTCGCGAACGACCAGCGCCGCGTCATCTACCAGCAGCGCAACGATCTCGCTCGAGGGCGACGACGTCGCGCGAGACGATCGGCAACATGATCCGCGGCGAGATCGACGACACGGTCAAGCGCTACGTCCCGCCCGAGTCGGTCGAGGAGCAATGGGACGTGCCGGCGCTCGAGACGGCGCTTGCCGCCGACTATCAGCTGCAGGCGCCGGTCGGCGAGTGGCTGAAGGCCGAGCACGAGGTCGACGACGAGGCGCTGCGCGACCGCGTCGCCGAGGTCGCGGACGACGGCGTGGAAGGAGCGCGAGGAGCAGGTCGGCGCCGACCTGATGCGCCAGTTCGAGCGCAGCCTGATGCTGCAGACGCTCGACCATCACTGGCGCGAGCACCTCGTCGGCGCTCGACCACCTGCGGCAGGGCATTCACCTGCGCGGCTACGCGCAGAAGAACCCGAAGCAGGAATACAAGCGCGAGGCGTTCGAGCTCTTCTCCGACATGCTCGACCGCATCAAGCAGGACGTCGTCAAGGTCGTGCTCACCGTGCAGGTGCGCACGCAGGAAGACGTGCAGGCGGTCGAGGAAGCGCCGACCGGTCACAACGTGCGCTACCAGCACGCCGACTACGAGGAGGCGCTCGCGTCCGCCGGCGCGGGCGACGGCAACGGCGGCGATGTCGCCGTCGCGGCCGCGCCGCCGTTCGTGCGCGCCGGAGAGAAGGTCGGCCGCAACGATCCGTGCCCGTGCGGCTCGGGCAAGAAATACAAGCACTGCCACGGCCGCCTCGGCTGAGTGCTCCCTCGCCCCGCATGGCGGGGAGAGGGCCGGGGTGAGTGGCGCCGCACGTCGATTCACGATGCCCGTCAACTACACACCGCCCACCGCGGAATCGCTGCTGCCGGTGCCGGGCATCACGCTCGGCGCCACCGCTGCGAAGATCAAGAACTGGGAGCGCGACGACGTTCTGCTCATCCTCGCCGAGCCCGGCACGGTCGCGGCCGGCGTCTTCACGCAGAACCGGTTCTGCGCGGCGCCGGTCACGGTGTGCCGCGACGCATCTTGCCGACCAGCACGGGCGCGGCCTCGACTTTCGCGCGTCTCGTCGTCAATGCCGGCAACGCCAACGCGGGCACCGGCGAATCGGGCCTCGCGAATGCGCGCGCCGTCTGCATCACGGTCGGCGCAGCTGCTCGGCTGCGCGCCCGAGGAAGTGCTGCCGTTCTCGACCGGCGTGATCATGGAGCCGCTGCCGGTCGAGCGCATCGTCGACCGCGCTGCCCGCGCGCAGTGTCCGCCGCGCGCGCCGACGGCTGGCTCGACGCCGCGCGCGCGATCATGACGACGGACACCGTGCCGAAGGGCGCGTCGCGCCGCATCACGCTCGACGGCGTGCCGGTCACCGTCACCGGCATCGCCAAGGGCTCCGGCATGATCCACCCGGACATGGCGACGATGCTCGCGTTCGTCGCCACCGACGCGCCGATCGCGGCGCCGCTCGTCGCTGAGATCGCGCGCGAGGTCGCCGACGTTTCGTTCAACGGCGCGACCGTCGACGGCGACACGTCGACCAACGACAGCTTCGTCATCGCCGCCACCGGCAAGGCCGGCGCTCCCGCCGATCCGCAGCGCCGGCGACGCGCGCCTCAACGCCGTGCGCGCGGCGATCGAGGATGTCGCGATCGAGCTCGCGCAGGCGATCGTGCGCGACGGCGAGGGCGCGACCAAGTTCATCGCCATTCGCGTCGAAGGCGGCCGCGACGCGGACGAGTGCCGGCGCGTCGCGTTCGCGCATCGCGCATTCGCCGCTGGTCAAGACGGCGTTCTTCGCGTCCGACCCGAACCTCGGCCGCATCGTCTGCGCGATCGGCAACGCCGGCGCCGCGGACCTCGACCCCGCGCGCGTCTCGTTCTGGCTCGACGACGTGCTCGTCGTCGACCACGGCGGGCGCGCTGCCTCGTACCGCGAGGAAGACGGCCAGCGCGTGATGAAGCAGGACGAGATCACGATCCGCGTCGACCTCGGCACGCGGCAAGGGCGCGCGCGACCGTATGGACGTGCGACTTCTCGCACGACTACGTGTCGATCAATGCCGACTACCGGTGACCTGACGTCGCGAAGCTCGCATCGCGCGCGCCGAGGACGTGCTGGCGCGCGTCGAGGCGCTGCTTCCGCCGCCGCAGCCGACCCGGACTGGACGCAGGGTGACGGCGGCGCGTTGGCGCAAGCGCGGCGGC
This sequence comes from uncultured beta proteobacterium, assembly GCA_963851465.1. Taxonomy (GTDB): domain Bacteria; phylum Pseudomonadota; class Gammaproteobacteria; order Burkholderiales; family Casimicrobiaceae; genus VBCG01. The sequence goes on along the minus strand of CAWKPJ010000001.1, from coordinate 118,939 downwards.
CGCGGCCACCTGCAGGCGGTCGCGCATCCGCAGACGATCGCGCTCGACGACCTCGTCGCGATCGACGAACAGAAGAAGACGATCGACCAGAACACGCGCCAGTTCGTCGCCGGGCTGCCGGCGAACAATGTGCTGCTGACGGGCTCGCGCGGTACGGGCAAGTCCTCGCTGGTGAAGGCGATGCTCGGCAAGTACGCGCGGAAGGGCCTGCGCGCTGATCGAGGTCGACAAGGCCGACCTCACCGACCTGCCGGACATCGCGGAGCGCATCGCCGTGCGGCCCGAGCGCTTCGTCGTTTTCTGCGACGACCTGACGTTCGACGCCGGCGAGCCCGGCTACAAGGCGCTGAAAGTGATGCTCGACGGCTCGATCGCGGGTGGCGCGGGCAACGTGCTGATCTACGCGACGTCGAACCGGCGGCACCTGCTGCCGGAGTACTTCGCGCGAGAATCTCGAGACGAAGCACGTCGGCGAGGAAGTGCACCCGGGCGAATCGGTCGAGGAAAAGATCTCGCTGTCCGAGCGTTTCGGTCTCTGGATTTCGTTCTATCCGTTCGCGCAGGACGATTACCTCGCGGCGGTCGCCGGCTGGCTGGCGCATTTTGGCGTCGCTGCGGCGGGCAATGCGCGGGACGACGAGGCGCGCCAACGCGAAGCGTTGCAGTTCGCGCTGCAGCGCGGATCGCGCAGCGGCCGCGTCGCATGGCAGTTCGCGAAGGCATACGCCGGCGCACGCGCGCTGCGCTCGAAGTGACTCTGCCGGTGGAACCGGCTTCAGCTGACGCTGTGGGGCCGGCTTCAGCCGGCCGCGCCGTTGCCATCACCCGCGTCGCTGCGGCGGTCATCCTGCATCCCGACGGGCGTGTGCTGCTGGCGCAGCGTCCGAAAGGCAAACCCTACGCAGGCTACTGGGAGTTTCCCGGCGGCAAGCTCGAGCCGGGCGAGACCGCCGCGCACGCACTCGCGCGCGAGTTGCGCGAGGAGCTCGGCATCGAAGTCACGCGCGCGACGCCGTGGCTCGTGCAGCAGTTCGTCTACCCGCACGCGCACGTCGAGCTCAACTTCTTTCGCGTGTTCGGGTGGAAGGGCGAGCCCGTCGGGCACGACGGCCAGGCGTTCGCCTGGCAAGTGCCAGGCGCGTTCGACGTCGCGCCGCTGCTGCCTGCCAACACGCGCGTGCTGTCCGCACTGCTGCTGCCGCCGATCTACGGCGTCACCTGCGCGGAGGACCTTGGCGAGGACGCGTTCCTCGTGCGCGCCGAAGCCGCGATGGCTCGCGGACTCAGGCTGCTTCAGCTGCGGGAGAAGAGCTGGTCGCACGAGCGTCGCGACGTGTTCGCGCGGAAGCTCCTCGCACTCGCTGCGCGCCATGGCGCCCGCGTGCTGCTGAACGGCTCGATCGACGAGGCGCGGCGCGGCGGCTTTGCCGGCGTGCACTGGACCGCGCGCACGCTCGCCGCCGTGAGCGAGCGGCCGCGCGATCTCATCGTCGCGGCGTCGTGTCACACGCGTGCCGAGCTCGCACGCGCGGGCGATCTCGAGGTCGACTTCGCGTTGCTCGGCCCCGTTGCCGCGACGCCTTCACATCCGGAGGCGGTGCCGCTCGGCTGGCAAGGATTTGCCGCGGCAGTCGCCGGCACGCGCGTGCCGGTGTACGCGATCGGCGGCCTCGCGCCCGGCGACCTCGACGCGGCAATCGATCGCGGCGCGCACGGCGTCGCGCTGCGGCGCTACGCCTGGCGCTAGCGGTCGGGGCCCCCGTCGCCCTCTGCCGCGTCGGGCGGCGCGTCGTCGTCCTGTTCAACCACCGGCACGCGATACGCCTCTGACGCCCATGCGCCGAGGTCGAGTGTCTTGCAGCGCTCCGAACAGAAGGGCCGCCACCGGGACGCGTTCGTCCACGGCACCACCGCGCCGCACTGCGGACACTTGACCGTGCGCGTATCTGTCATTGCGCCGGAGAGGCCCTCTTCATCGTCAGCTTGAACATCGGCGTCCACGCGCCCTTGCTCTCGGCCTCGGCGAATACCTCGTATGTGCCTTCGTCGACACGGGTCCAGCGGGTGCGGTACGTCATCGCCTTTCCGCCCTCGACGAACTGAGCGGCGGGAAAAACGAGGGCCGGCGGCGAGCTTTCCATCGTGCCGCGGCTGATGCCGCCGAGGTTCTCGACGTAAAGATACTCCACGCGCTTCGCGGCGGAATCGTAGTAGTACGTCGTCTCGCCGATGTAGTCCGGGCGTCCCGGCGCGCGCACCGTATGCGTATCGCGCAGCGCCTTGCCGCCGTAGAGCCACTGGAAGCAATGTTCGTCGGTCACCTGACCGTCCGGGAACGTACCTTTCCAGCACGAGCCCGCGAGGAACGCCATCGGTTTCAGCGCATCGATCGGCTCCGCGGTGACGGGTGCGGCAATCGCGATACCAAGGAAGAGAGCAAGCAGCGGGATGCGCATGAGGACCTCACGAGTGACGCCCCGAAGGGCGGGGGTGCTTGCGCGTGCGGGCGCGCGGTGAAGGAACCGATGCGCGGAGCGCCTCGGCTTCGAGGCAGCCGATGTATGCGCGCAGTTGCGCGACGGCCCGGTCGAAACAGCCGACGTCGCGCTGCGTGCGGCTCTGCATCACGCCGCCTTCCATCGTCGTCAGCACGAACTCCGCGAGTGCGCGCCGGTCGACCGACTTCGGCAGGCGAGGACCTGCCTCGTCGAGGCAACGCTGCACGGCGTCGACCCATGCGTCGAAGTTCTCCGCCAGCGCGACGCGCACCGAAGGATCAGGTTCGTGGATCTCGAGCGCGAGCGATCCGATCGGGCACCCATACGTGCAGTTCGTGTCGACGATCGCGCGGCGATAGCCGGCGAGCAGCGCGAACACGCGCTCGACCGGGTCGGCGACGCCGCGCCATGCCGGCGCCAGCAGCATCGGCTCGATGCCCTCGCGGTACGCCGCCAGGACGGCGAGCAGCAGGTCCTGCTTTCCGGGGAAGAAGTGATAGAGGCTGCCGCTGTTGACGCCCGCCGACTTCAGCACGTCGGCGACGCTGGTGGCGCCGTAGCCTTTTTCCCAGAAGAGCTGCATCGCGGTCACCACCAGGCGCTCCCGGGTCGAAAGGGAAGCAGGATCGGGGGCGGTCATGGAGTTGATTGATCGTTCAACCAAGACAATACAGCGACCACAGCGACGCGTCAAGCGCCTCGGCATGCCCGTCTCACATACGATCGCCAGGGCGTGCGCGACACTTCGACGCGCCCGGAATTTCAACCGGAGCGCCGCATGTCGGCTCGCCCGCGGGGCGACGGTTCGTTTGCGATATCCCCGAGCGATCCGGTGTATAACCGGCGCGAAAATGCAGTGATTCATACACGGGGGCGCCGCATGCGTTCGCGAACGATAGGGACACTCGGGCTCGTTCTGTGGGCAATTGCCCTCGCTTCCGCCCAAGCGGCGCCTGCGAGCGCAGATCTCGACACTGGTCCCGAGGCCAAGGAGCACAACGGTCACCGTCGCATCTCGGGTCTGATCCCCGTCGACGGCCGCAAGATCTATCTCGAGTGCATCGGCTCGGGGTCCCCGACGGTCGTATTGATCTCCGGTGGATTCGAGGCCGGCTGGATATGGAAGTACGCGCTCTACTCCACGGACCTCGTGCAGGAGTTGCCGACGGACGAATTCGCGGCCGGTCGAGGCGACGCCCAAAAGCTCGATCGTGCCGTGTTCCCCACGACAGGCGGATACGTCCGGGTCTGCAACTATGACCGTCCGAATACGACATCGGGCGACGCCGTCGAGGAAGAGCGCGACGGTCACGTCTCGACGCCCGTGGAACAGCCGCACTCGGCAGCGCAGGATGTCGCGGACCTGCACAAGCTGTTGAGCGCGGCGCGCGTGCCGGGACCTTATGTACTGGTCGCGCATTCGTACGGCGGCCTGATCGCCGAGCTCTACGCGCGAACCTACCCTGGGACGGTCGCTGGCCGCGTGCTGGTCGACGTTACGAACGTGTTCCTCAAGGACACGCTTGCGGCGGAAGAGCTGGCGATTCTCGACGCGGGCGTCATGGCACAGAACCCCAATGCGCCCGATGCCGAACGCCTCAGGATTCTGGACGCCATGAACTCGATCCTGGGCGCCCCCGTGCCCCCTCGCGTTCCCGCTTTCGTGCTTACCGCGGACAAGCCACCGAATCTGACTCCGGCGACCGTGAATTTCATTGAGAAGATCGTGCGATCACAGGACATGCTTGCGCAGAGCCTCTGCGCGAAGCACATGAAGCGGACGACCAGCGGGCATCACATATTCGCCGAGCAACCTCAACTCGTGAACGACGCGATCCGGGAAGTCGTGCAGGCCGTGCGCAAAGGGTGCAGGTCAATCCCCTGCGAAGGCGTGCCACCGAAAACGGACCCGGCGATCGTGCTTCCCGCTTGCAGTCGTTGATCAACGGTTGAGGGGAAGCACCCGCGTGCTCGAGCCGGCCGCGCACCGGGATTTGCAACGGCTCTTCGTTGCGAACTGGTCAGAGATTGCAGAACACCAGCTCGAACTCGACATCGCCGGGATAGACCGCGCCGCGGTCCATCCCGGTGACGCCGAGGAAGCGGATGTTGAGCGCGTACTTGTTCGCGCTGATCTCCGGCACGCACGGCAGGTCCTTCTCCAGCGTGAGACGCAAGAGCTGCGCGACCTTGGTGGTGGTCATCATGAGCTGGAACACGCCGTGGTACGCGGTATGGCGGCTCGCGCGGCCGTTCTCGCGCAGCAGACGCAGCACGATGGCGCCGCCCGTGCGGATCGACTCGAACGGCTCGATCCAGGCGGAGAGGTCGTTGCGCCGCGCGCCCGCGTCCTGATGCAGCCAGTAGTGATACGCGGGCAGGTCGAACTCGCAGACGCCGCCGGGAATCGCGGAGCGCTGCTTGATTGCCATCAGCCATTCGTTGTCGCGCAGGTGCTGGCCGACCCTGCCGGCATGCGCGTGCAACTGGGCGCTCACCGCATCGATCTCCGTCAGCAGCTTGTCGAGCGCGGACGCATCGATCTGCGGACTGGCGCGCAGCGGCGAGAGCGCCTGCTTCTGCCGCTCGAGCTCCTGCAGCAGGTCCGTCTTGAGGTCGGCGCGCGACGCGACGTCGGTGATCTCGAACAGCGACAGCAGCGCCGAATGATGATCGGGCGCCGCTTCCTGCGCGGCGAAGAAGCGCGCGCGCACGAACAGGTCCTCGAGACGCATCAGCGTCCGGACACGTTCGTTCAGGGGGTGTTCGTAGCGGATCACGGGGACGGGTGGGATGGCCCGGCGGGCTCATGCGCGAACGCGCGTCATTGTGCCCGATTACCGGCGCCAGGTTGTGCTTTCCGCGCGGCGAGCGCGCGGTACTGCCGGTCCAGTCGCTCGATCTGCGGAGGCAGCGCGTCGGGGGGGCCGGCGTTGTCGATCACGTCGTCGGCGCGCGCGAGCCGCTCGGCGCGCGAGAGTTGTGTGGCCATGATCGCGCGCACCGTTGCCTCGGCGAGTCCGCTGCGCCGGACGACGCGCCGCACCTGCTCGTCCTCGGGACAGTCGACAACCGCGATGCGCGCGACGCGCGATACGAGGCCGCCCTTTTCGAGCAGCAGCGGCACGACCAGGACGCCGTACGGTCCGCGCCATGCTTCGATCGTGGCGTCGATGCGCGCGGAGATCAGCGGGTGCAGCGCGCTCTCGAGCTTCCGGCGGAAGGCAGCGTCGGCGAAGGCGCGCTCGCGCAGCCAGTCGCGGTCGAGCTCGCCATCGGCGCGAAGGCAGTCCTGACCGAAGGTCTCGACCAGGGCTCGATGACCGGCTTCGCCGCGCGCGGAGATCGCGTGCGCGACAGCGTCCGCGTCGGCGACGTCTGCGCCCAGCGCGGCGAAGTGTCTTGCCGCCTCCGATTTGCCGCTGCCGATCCCGCCGGTCAGGCCCACCACATACATCAGCGGAGATACATCTTGACGAGCGTAGGCCCGAAGAACAGCGCGATGGCGCCGGCGATCGCGAGATAGGGACCGAAGGCGAGCGGCACGCTGTGGTCGCGACCCTTGAAGACGATCAGCAAGAGGCCGATTGCGGCGCCGACGACCGACGACAGCAGCACGATCAGCGGCAGCATCTGCCAGCCGAGCCACGCGCCGAGCGCGGCGAGCAACTTGAAGTCGCCGTACCCCATGCCCTCCTTGCCACGGATCAGCTTGAACAGCCAGTAGACCGTCCACAGCGACAGGTAGCCCGCCACCGCGCCGATCACGGCCGTCTTGAGCGGCACGAACAACTCGAACATGTTGGCGAGGAGGCCAGCCCACACCAGCGGCAGCGTGAGATTGTCGGGCAGGTACTGGGTGTCGAAGTCGATGAACGTCAGCGCAGTGAGCGTCCAGAGCAACACGCATGCGGCCGCCCCCTGCCACGTGGCGCCGAAGCGCCACAGCGCCGCCAGCGCGAGCACGGCGCCGAGCATCTCGACCAGCGGATAGCGCGACGAGATGGGCGCGCCGCAGGACGAGCATTTGCCCTTCAGCGCGAGCCAGGAAAAGACGGGCACATTCTCGAGCGCACCGATCCTGTGCCCGCACGACGGGCAGGCGGAGCGGGGCACGACGAGGTTGTACGCGGCTTCCGTCGCCGGAGCCTCGCCGCGAATCTCGGCCGCCTGCGCCTCCCAGCCGCGCTCGAGCATCTTCGGCACGCGGTGGATCACGACGTTGAGGAAGCTGCCGACGCACAACCCGACGAGCGCGACGAAGACTGCGATGCCCCACGGGCCCAGCGCGGATGCGCCGGTCACCACGTGGCCCCCGTCGGGACGGATCCGGGCGTATCGTCGATCGGCGCCATCGCGATACGCCAGCCCCGCGGCGGGATCAGATTACGGCGCCGAGCTTGAAGATCGGCAGGTACATGGCGATGACGAGTCCGCCGATGAAGACGCCGAGGAACACGATGATGACCGGCTCGAGCAGGCTGGACAGTGCAGCGACCGCGTCGTCGACCTCGCGCTCGAAGAAGTCCGCGACCTTGCCGAGCATGTTGTCGAGCGAGCCGGATTCCTCGCCGATCTGCGTCATCTGCAGCACCATCGACGGGAAGAGGCGGGTGTTGGACATCGCGTTGGTGAGGCTGGAGCCGGTGCTGACCTCGGTCTGGATCCGCTTGGTCGCCTGCGCGTAGACGATGTTGCCCGCGGCGCCGCCCACGGCGTCGAGCGATTCGACCAGCGGCACGCCGGCCGCGAACATCGTCTGCAGCGTGCGCGTCCACCGCGCGATCGTCGCCTTCTCCACGATCGCGCCGAGGATGGGCAGCTTCAGCATCAGGCGATCGACCGTGTAACGCATCGCTTCCGAGCGCTTGTATGTCATGCCGACGCCGATCACCGTGCCGGCGATGACGAGGAAGATCAGCCACCACCATTTGACGACGAAGTCGGAAATTCCGATGACGATCAGCGTGGCCATCGGCAGCTCGGCGCCGAAATTGCGGAAGACGTCCTTGAACGACGGAATGACGAACACCATGATGACCCACATCACGATGATCGCGACCACGATGACTGAGATCGGGTAGAACAGCGCCGACTTGATCTTGCCCTTGATCGCGAGGATCTTTTCCTTGTACGTCGCGAGCCGGTCGAGGACCGCATCGAGCATGCCGGAGGATTCGCCGGCGCCGACCAGGTTGCAGAAGAGCGCGTCGAACTGGACCGGATGCTCGCGGAACGCCTGCGACAGCGACGAGCCGGTCTCGACCTTGTTCTTGATGTCCATCAACAGGCGCGAGAAGCGGGCGTTGCTGTGGCTGCGCGCGACGATGTCGAACGACTGCAAAAGCGGCACGCCGGCCTTCAGCATCGTCGCGAGCTGGCGCGTGAAGAAGGCGATGTCCTTGTCGGTGATGCGGCGCCCGCCGCGGAACGACTGGCGCTTGATCTTGCTGATCCGGATCCCCTGCCGGCGCAGGTTCGTCGAGACCACGGTCTCGGAGACGCCGCGCGTCTCGCCGCGGACCGGCTTGTTGTTGCGGTCGACGCCTTCCCAGACGAAAAGGGATTCCTTGACGCGATTGTCGACGCGGGGGGCGAGGGCGGTGGCCATGGGTGCCTCGATTCGATTTACTGGTGGCGGATTGATTGTGCGCTAGTCATTGGTGACGGCCTCGATTTCCTCGAGTGACGTCATGCCGGATTTGACCTTGATCAGACCCGACTGGCGCAGCGTGCGCACGCCCTCCAGGGCGGCCTGTTGCGCGATGTCGATCGCGTTGCCGTTGCGCATGATGAGCTGGCGCATGTCGTCGGAGATGGGCATCACTTCGTAGATGCCGACGCGGCCCTTGTAGCCGGTGCCTTTGCAGTGTTCGCAGCCGATGGGCGCGAACGGCTGCCAGCTCCCGTCGAGGTCCTCTTCCTTGAAGCCGGCGCGCAGCAGCGCCGGTGGCGGGATGTCCGCCGGCTTCTTGCAGTTCGGGCACAGCCGTCGCGCGAGCCGCTGCGCGGTGATCAGGATCACCGACGATGCCACGTTGAACGGCGCGATGCCCATGTTGAGCAACCGCGTCAGCGTTGTAGCCGCGTCGTTCGTGTGCACCGATGAGAACACCAGGTGGCCCGTTTGCGCCGCCTTGATCGCAATCTCGGCGGTTTCGAGGTCGCGGATTTCGCCGACCATGATGATGTCCGGATCCTGCCGCAGGAACGAGCGCAGCGCGGAGGCGAATGTGAGGCCGGCTTTTTCGTTGACGTTGACCTGGTTGACGCCCGCGAGCTGGATTTCGGCCGGATCTTCCGCGGTCGAGATGTTGATGCCCGGCTGGTTCAGGATGTTGATGCAGCTGTACATCGACACCGTCTTGCCCGAGCCTGTCGGCCCGGTGACGAGGATCATCCCGTACGGTCGGCCGATCGCGTGCAGCATCAGCTCCTGCTGGTCGGCGTCGTATCCCAGCGACTCGATGCCGAGCTTGATGCCCGCCGAATCGAGAATCCGCAGCACGATCTTCTCGCCCCACAACGTGGGCAGCGACGACACGCGGAAGTCGATCGCGCGCGTCTTCGACAGCACGAGCTTCATCCGCCCGTCCTGCGGCACGCGGCGCTCGGCGATGTCGAGCTTGGAGATCACCTTGATCCGCGAGGCGACCTTGTCCTTGATCGCCAGCGGCGGCTGCGCAATCTCCAACAGCACGCCGTCGATCCGGTAGCGCACGCGGAAGAACTTTTCGTAGGGCTCGAAATGGACGTCGGACGCGCCTGCGGCAATCGCGTCCAGCAGGATTTTCTGGATGTATTTGACGACCGGCGCGTCCTCGACCTCGCTGTCGTCGACCGTCAGGTCAGGCTGGCTGCCCTCCTCGAGGGCGACCTCGATGTCCTCGAGCGAGGCCATTTCCTGCAGCGTGGTGCCGGTGGCCTCCACGACCTTGACGATCGCCTGCCCGAGCTTGTCGTCCTCGACGACCACCGCCTCGACCGGCAGGTTGGTGCGGAAGCGCACTTCCTCGAGCGCCTGCAGGTTCGCCGGGTCGGACGTGGCGACATAGAGTCGATTGCCGCGCTTGTACAGCGGCAGAACGCGCCGCGTTTGGGCGATCTTGGGGTCGAAGTACGTCTTGTCGAGCTGATCGAGGTCGAACGAGTTGAGGTCGAACAGGGGGATGCCGAACGCACGCGAGCCGAACAGCGCGAGCTGCTGCGACGTCATCCGCTTGCCGGAGAGCATCTGCTCGACGAACGTCACGCCCGCCGTCTGGGCTTGCGATTGCAGCGCCTCGGCGTCGTGCTCCGACATGACGCCGTGCTGCGCCAGGGCGCGCGCGAGGCCGCTGATGTTGCGGGTGGCGACGTGGGTGGCCATGTTGCGTCGAATCGATGCCTTTAGTCGGTCCGGTTGCTATTTACCGTGGCCGTCGTCGGGCGGCCAAGTTCGGGTTAAAGCAAATTTTGTGCCGTACACCGGAATTTGCAGGGGAAACGGACACTTATTCCATTTGCATGAAACTTAGCTTGAAGATGATGCCCGCTCGGGTTGGGTTTGTAAAGGCGCGGAAATGCGACCCACAGGGGGCAGGAGCCGCACGACTTTGACGGCGCGATCGACCGTCTGCACGATCTCGACGCCTTGCCCGGCCACCTTGAAACTGATGCCGGCGTCCGGAATGTCGCCCAAATGCTCGACGATGAGCCCGTTGAGCGTTTTCGGACCATCCAGCGGGAATTGCGTTCCAAGACGCCGGTTGAGCGCGCGCAGCAGCGTCATCCCGTCGACCACGATGCTGCCGTCGGGTTCGCGCCGGAACGTATCCGTGCCGCCCGGCGCCTGGGTGGTGAACTCGCCGATGATCTCCTCGACGATGTCCTCGATGGTGACGAGCCCCTGCAACTCGCCATACTCGTCGACGACGAGGCCGAGCCGCTGGCGATCGGCCTGAAACTGTTGCAATTGTGTCAACAGCGGCGTGCCGGCGGGAACGAAATAGGGCGGCCGCAGCAGGGGCCGCAGCCGCTCCGCGTCGATCTCGCCTGTCTGTTGCAGATGCACAACACTCTTCAGCGGCAGGATGCCGACGATGTTGTCGAGCGTGTCCTCGTACACCGGCACCCGCGAGTGGTAGGAGGTCGCAAGCTGCTGCCGCAGCAGCGCCGGCTTCTCCGCAAGGTCGAGCGCGTGGATCTGGCTCCTCGGCGTCATCACGTCGTCGACCGAGATCGCCTCCAGATCCATGAGGTTCGCGAGCATCGTCCGGTGCTTGCCGCGGAAATACTGGCTGCCTTCGAGCACCAGCGAGCGCAGCTCCTCCTGCGTGAGCGTGGTGCCGGAATCGGACGTGCTCTTGATCCGCAGGAGCCGGAGCAGACCCTGCACGAAGATGTTGACGAACGCGACGACCCAGACGAACGGCGGCTTCAACAGCGGCGTGAGCAGGAACGCGGCCACTGGCGCGATCCGGTCGGCATGCGCCGCGCCGATCACCTTCGGCGTGATCTCGGAGAACACGAGGATCAGGAAGGTGATGACGACCGTGCCCGCCGCGAGCACCAGCTTGCCTTCGCCGAACAGCCGCGCCGCCAGCACCGCCGTCAGCGTGGCGGCGGCGGCGTTGATCAGGTTGTTGCCGAGCAGGATGACGCCGAGCAGCTTGTCGGTCTGCGCGAGGAGCGCCAACGCCATCTTCGCGCCGCGGTTGCCGCGCTGCGCGCGATGCTTCAGCCGGTAGCGGTTGACCGCCATCATCGCGGTCTCGGCGACCGAGAAGAAGCCGGATACGATCAGCAGCGCGGCGAGCGCGATCGCCAGGGATTCGGACGAGATTTCATCCACGGACGTGCTTGTGTGTAATCGGGGCGTCGAGAACGGGGCGTCGAGTATTGGAGCCGCGCGGGTTGCGTGTCAATTCGGCCGTATTACCGATTGAGCAGCACTTCGGACACGAATTTGCTGCCCAGATAGCCGAGCACGAGCAGCAGCGTGCCGCCGAGGATCCAGCGCAGCGCCGTGCGACCGCGCCAGCCGTACGCGCCCGGCCGAACAGCAGCACCGCGAACGCGAGCCAGCCCTGCGACGGAGAACACGTTCTTGTGCGTGAACGTCACCGGCTTGCCGAACAGCTGCTCCGAGAACAGGAAGCCGCTGGCGAGCGCGAGCGTCAGCAGCACGAACCCCGCGCCCACGAGGCGGAACAGATAGCGCTCGAGCGTCAGCAGCGGCGGCGTCGTCGCCGGCCGGATCGATGCCGTCGCGTGCAGGCGCTTCTCGAGGCCCGTCAGCATCAGCGCCTGCAGCGCCGCGACGACGAACAGCGCGTAGGCGACGAGCGCGACGGCGATGTGCACGGCGGCCCACGGCGCACCGGAGTAGCGGAAGCGATGCGGGCTCGCGCCGAACGTATGGACGAGCGCGCCCGCAGCCGCCATCGGCAGCACGACCGCAGCGACCTGCGGCAGCACGCGCGAGCAGCCCCGACGCCCACGCGATCAGCGCGGCGAGCCCCGCGACCAGCGACAGCGCGTTGACGAAGGAGACATCGAGTCCGTCGGGCGGGAAGATCGCGCGTGCGATGACGAACGCGTGCAGCACGAGCGCCAGCGGCACGAGCCACGTGTAGCCCGCGATGCGCGACGGCGCGCCGTCGCGCGGCCAGCGCGACCAGGCGGCGACGGCGTAGAGAGCGGCGACGACGAGGTGCAGTACCGGGTACAGTAGAATCATCGACTCGTTTCGCGACGCTTGGCTTGTAAGCCGACAACCGTCGCGGTGTCATCAGTTTACAGGCCGGCGCCCGGGGTTCGCCGGGCACCGCCAAGCGAATCCCGTCATGCTCGACAACTCTCACCGCAACGGCTGTCGCGCGTCGTCAAGACGCTGCGCGGCGAAGCGCGCCTCACCGAAGACAACATCCAGGATGCGCTGCGCGAAGTGCGCCTCGCGCTGCTCGAGGCCGACGTCGCGCTGCCGGTCGTCAAGGACTTCATCGCGTCGATCCGCGAGAAGGCGCTCGGCGACGAGGTCATCGGCTCGCTGACGCCCGGCCAGGCGCTGGTCGGCGTCGTCCAGCGCGAGCTCGCGGCGCTGATGGGCGGCGCGGCGCGAGCCGCTCGACTTCGCGACGCAGCCGCCGGCGGTGATCCTGCTGGCGGGCCTGCAGGGCGCGGGCAAGACGACCACCGCGGCGAAGCTCGCGCGGCTGCTCGCGAAGGAGCAGAAGAAGAAGGTGCTCGTCGTGTCTGCGGACGTGTACCGGCCCGGCGGCGATCGAGCAGCTGCAGACGCTGGCGGCGCAGGTCGGCGTCGATTTCTTTCCGTCGACGGCGCAACCAGAAGCCGGTCGCGATCGCGCAGGGCGCGCTCGACTGGGCGCGCAAGCCATTATCACGACGTGCTGATCGTCGACACCGCGGGCCGGCTCGCCGTCGACGAGGCGATGATGAAGGAGATCGCCGACCTGCATGCCGCGGTGAAGCCGATCGAGACGCTGTTCGTCGTCGACGCGATGCAGGGCCAGGACGCGGTCAACACGGCGCAAGCGCGTTCAGCGATGCGCTGCCGCTCACCGGCGTCGTCCTCACCAAGCTCGATGGCGACGCGCGCGGCGGCGCGGCGCTCTCCGTGCGCCATGTCACGGGCGCGCCGATCAAGTTCGCCGGCGTGTCGGAGAAGATCGACGGGCTCGAGGTTTTCCATCCGGAGCGGATGGCCTCGCGCATCCTCGGCATGGGCGACGTGCTGTCGCTGATCGAGGAGGCGCAGCAGAACGTCGACGTCGAGGAGGCGAAGAAGCTCGCGAAGAAGGTCAAGACCGGCAAGGGTTTCGACCTCGAAGACTACAAGGCGCAGATCGGCCAGATGCGCAAGATGGGCGGGCTCGCAGGGCATGCTGGACAAGCTGCCGGCCGAGCTCGCGCGCGACGGCGCAGGACGTCGACGGTCGACGAGCGCAAGATCGCGCGCGTCGAAGGCATCATCAATTCGATGACGCGCGGCGAGCGCGCGAAGCCGGAGATCATCAAGGCATCGCGCAAGCGGCGCATCGCGGCCGGGGCGGGGGTTTCGGTGCAGGAGGTGAACCAGCTGCTGAACCAGTTCGAGCAGACGCAGAAGATGATGAAAATGGTGGCCAAGGGCGGCATGCAGAAGATGATGCGCGGGATGAAGGGCATGATGCCGGGCGGGCGCTGACTTGGTCTGCGATGTCATGCGTCGCGGACATGCGCTCATCTTGAGCGGGGTTGAGCGCTGATCGGCGCTAATTGACAGAAATTGCGGTGACAACACGCCCCGGAAGGTCTGCGGACCGGCCGCTGGCTGCTCTCGTGCGAGTGGCTCGACCCACCGGCGGACCCAACAAGAAGATCACGGTTGCGGCCCCCGAGTGCACCCGCGGAGACCCGGGCCGCCCCAGTGTCGAGACTGACCCGTCATCCGGTGCCCAAATGATTCGACAAATCAAGGTTTCTGCCCTATGATGATGGGCTTTTCTTCGCTCGTTTTCCGGATAACTCACATGGTCGTCATCAGACTCGCCCGCGGTGGCGCCAAGAAGCGCCCCTTCTACAACGTCGTTGTCGCCGATTCGCGCAGCCGCCGCGACGGTCGCTTCATCGAGCGCGTCGGGTTCTACAACCCGGTCGCCGCCGAGCGCGAAGAGGGGCTGCGCATCTCGCACGACCGCATCGCCTACTGGACCGGGCGCGGCGCCCGGCTGTCGGAAACGGTCGCGATGCTGGTGAAGCGCGCGGCCACCGCCAAGCCGGCCGAGGCCGCGGCACCCGCGCCCGCCGCCGCCTGAGCATCCGCCGGTTCGACGCCCCGTGAGCGGCACCGCTCGCGCGGGTGCGCCGCGCGCCGACGCGATGGACGCCGCCCCTCTGCTGATGGGACGGATCGCGGCGCCGTTCGGCGTGCGCGGATGGATGCACGTGACGCCGTGGTCGGAGGATCCCGCCGCATTGCTCGCGCATCGCGTCTGGGCGATCCGCAAGACGGACGGGGATGCGTGGCGCAGCGTCGACGTGATCGAAGCGAAGCTGCAGCTGCCGGGATTGGTTGCGCGATTCGCGGGTGTCGAAACGCGTGAGGACGCCGCGGCGCTGCGCGGCTGTGAAATCGGATTGGCGCGCCAGGCACTCGAGGCGCCGAGGGACGGCGAGGTTTACTGGGCCGATCTGGTCGGCCTCGACGTGGTGAACAGGGAAGGCGTTGCGCTCGGACGCGTCGCGGACGTGAGCGGCCACGGTGCGCATCCGGTGCTGCACGTGGCGGCGGCGGGCGCGGCGGCGCGACTGATCCCGTACGTGCCGGCGTACGTCGAGCGCGTCGATCTCGCGGCGCGAAGGATCGACGTCGATTGGCAAGCGGACTACTAGCAGGGCCGGGGAATCGGCAGAATCGGGCAGCATGCGGATCGACGTCGTGACGCTGTTTCCGGAGATGGTCGTTCACGCGGCGTCCTTCGGCGTGACGGGACGCGCGCAGGAACGCGGGCTTGTGGCAGCTTTGCACGTGGAACCCGCGCGATTTCGCGACCGACAACGCATCGGACGGTCGACGACCGGCCGTATGGCGGCGGGCCGGGCATGGTGATGCTGCCGGGGCCGCTCGCGCAGGCGATTCGCGGCGGCGCGGACGGCGCAGGCGGCGAAGCGGGCGTTGCGCGCACCGCGGTCGCTGCACCTGACGCCGGCGGGCGCGCCGCTGACGCACGCGCGGGTGATCGAACTGGCGGGCGCGGCGGACGCAGGGTACGTGCTGGTGGCAGGGCGCTACGAGGGCATCGACGAGCGGCTCGTGGAAGCGCGACGTCGACGAGGAGATCGCGATCGGCGATTTCGTCGTATCGGGCGGCGAATTGCCGGCGCTGATGCTGATCGACGCGATCGCGCGGCAGTTGCCGGGTGCGCTGAACGACGCGCAATCGGCGCTGCGAGGAGTCGTTCGTCGACGGACTGCTCGACTGTCCGCACTACACGCGGCCCGAGGTGTACGAGGGTCGCGCGGTGCCCGACGTGCTGATGTCCGGGCGACCACGCAGCAGATCGCGCGCTGGCGCCTTGCAGCAGTCGCTGGCGCGCACGCGGCAGCGGCGGCCCGACTTGCTGGCGGGCCGGCAAGTGACGAAGGAAGAGCAATGAGGCGACGAAGATGCGGCCGCAGGATTCGCGGCGGCCTCACAGCGAACGACGCGCATCAGGGGGCGCCCTGCGCTGCGCGGTACGGGCTACGGACCCGCAACACGAAAGGAGATCACGCCATGAACATCATCGCAGACGCTCGAGCAGGAAGAGATCGCGCGCCTCAACAAGACGATCCCGGACTTCGCGCCGGGCGACACCGTCATCGTCAACGTGAACGTCGTCGAAGGCGAGCGCAAGCGCGTGCAGGCCTACGAAGGCGTCGTGATCGCCAAGCGCAACCGCGGCCTCAACTCCGTCGTTCACCGTGCGCAAGATCTCGAGCGGCGAGGGCGTCGAGCGGACGTTCCAGACGTATTCGCCGCTGATCGCGTCGATCGAGGTCAAGCGCAAGGGCGACGTCCGCCGCGCGAAGCTCTACTACCTGCGCGGCGCTCGGGCAAGTCGGCGCGGATCCGCGAGAAGCTCGACGTCGCAAGGACGGCAAGGCCGAGTAACCGGCGCGGCCTGCCGCGAGCGGCCATCACGGTGCCCTTGGGCGCGGAGCTGCCGGAATGCGTCGTCCGAAAGCGGCTCCTGCCCGGGCCGCTTTTGCCATTGGTGCGACCCGCCGCGATCGGCCGGCATGGTCGCCGGCGCCAATTTTGCCCTTTTGCCCGAAGATGTCCGTTGTCATCCCGGACCTGTCGCACCACCAAGCGGCATAATCCGACGCTTTCCACGCGTCACCGCGCATGAAGGCAACGCTCTACGAAGCTCTCGGCATCCCGCCCGACCGCCTCCGACGAGGAGGTCCGCGCCGCGTTGCGCCGGCTGATCCGCAAGTACTACGCGAAGACGCGCGACGGCCAGGGCAACGTCGAGGAGGCGCTGCGCTTCATCAACCACGCGAGCCGCATCCTGTCCGACGCCGAGCGCCGCGCAGAGCTACGACGAGGAGCTCGCGCTTTCCGACCGGCACGACCGAGCAGCGCATCGCGCACGTCGTGAGCAACGCGGTCGCCGAAGCCGGCGAGCAGACCGACGTCGGCACAGCGCGGCGACGCCGGCCGCGCCGCAACTCGCAGGACGACCATCGACGACGCAGCTCGAGCCGCGCTCGACGCCGCGAGCCGCGAGCGAGCGCAACCTGCACCACCCGGGCCTGACCGAGCGCGTCGCGACGTTCGGGCGCTCGCCGATCGTCACGCTCGGCCTGTGCGCGCTGTTCGGCGCGTTCATCGCGCCGCGATCGTGTTCGTCACGCCGGCCGACGCCGTGCTCGTCGCGAAGCAGGTGCTCGTGTGGCTGACGCTCGCGCTGCTGGGCCTGACGTCGTCTACGGCGTCGTGCACGGCATCGCGTACAGCCGCGCGCGTCGCGACGACGCCGTCGCAGCCGGCGCTGATGCCGCAGACCGACCTCGCGATCCTCAACTGGCGCCGCGAGAAGAGCGTGTTCCTCGGCACCAACCAGCCGCAGGAGGACGCGAGCGTGGATCTTCCAGCTTCGGATGGCCGAGCTCGAGCGCGCGAAATCGGGCCGCACGAGCGAGCCGCGGCCGTGGCAGCGCCTGGGCGCGCGCCTGTTCGATTACGCGATCTGGGGCCTCGTCCTCGCGCTGCTGCTCTCCGAGCTGCGAGGCCAGCGGCGCGCGTGCCCGCGACGCTGTCGTACTGGCTCGGCCATCCGCTGGTCGCGCCGATCATCATCACCGGCGACGTGGATTCCGATCGAAGCGCTGCTCATTGCCGTCGCTCGGCACCACGCCGGGCAAGTGGCTGTTCGGCGTCTACCTGCAGTTCTCGATCTCCGATGCCTACGCGCGGCGCGATGCGCGCGCGCAGTTCGAGCGCGGTCTCGCGCCGCGCGTTCCGCGTGTGGTGGGAAGGCATGGCCTGCGGCTTTCCGCTGCTCGCGCCGGTTCCTGATCGCGGTCGCGTACGAGAAGCTCGCGCACGCACCAGGAGACCGACTGGGACTTCGCCGAGGACTGCCTCGTGACGCATGGACCGCCGGGCGTGCTCAACCTGCTGACCGGCGTGCTGCGGTCTCGCGGCGATGCTGTGGCTCTACGGCGTTGCGTGGCACGCAGCCGATGGCCGAATCGATCGGCTTGGCGCGCGCACGAGCATCGCCACGCGATCCCGTGTCGTCGCAGCTGCCGGGCGCAACAGGATCGCGGGCAGATCGGCGTCGCCGGCGGCCGGTCACGTCCGCGACGCCGACGCCGCAGCGGTCGCGCCGCCCGCGACGGCGGCGCCGCTCAACCTCCGGTGCGCCAACGAACACAGGCATCCCGGGCGCGCAAGGCGGCATCGATCCGGAAGTCGATGCGATCCTCGCGCGGCACCGCGCCCGCATCGAAGCCCTCAAGGCGAAGGCCCGCGGATGCTGCGCGCCGGCAACTGGCGCCGCGCGGCCGATCTTTGCCGCGACATGGACCGACGCTCGATCTCGCCAACGCCGAGGCGTGGCGCTGCCTCGGTGACGCGCATGCAGGCGCAGGGCAACCACAAGGACGCGATCGCACGCGTTCCGCAAGGCGAAGCAGTACGATCCGAACGATCGCGCGATCGACGCTGCGATCGAACGCGCGCAGCGCGGCATCGTCGCCGATTTCCTCACTCGGTATCGGCGCTGATCATCCGAGTTTGCTCGGCGCCGAGCGACGGGTGCCGTGTCGAGGCCTTCAGTGTTCAGGCGGCCTCGCCACGGCCGCCGCCACTCGGCGCCAGTCCGCGACGACTCGTCGATGCTGCCATCGAGTCACGCCGCCAGCGCAATCCACAGCGGCAGCGTCACTGCCGCGATCACCGTCCCGCTCGAGATGAGCAGCGCGACCGGGCGCCGTTGGCCGTTCATCTGCACGCGCGAGGATGTAGGCCGACGGCGCCGTCGGCACGGCGGCCAGCGCGACGGCGATCTGCGTCTCCAGCGGCGAGAGGCCGAGCGCGCGCGCGAGCGCGAGCGCGACTGCCGGCATCGCGACGAGCTTGACCGCGTGCCACCAGGCGAGCGCGGGCAGCGGCAGCGTCGACGCGCTGAAGCGCAGCCCCGCGCCGACGGCGAGGAGCCCGAGCGGCAGCGCTGCGGCAGCGAGCAGCTCGAGCATGCGTCCCGGCACATGGCCGGCATCGGCGGCACCGACGGCGTTCCACGCGATGCCCTGCGACGCACGCGAGGACGAGCGGGTTGCGCGCGATCGCGACCGGCGATGCGCCAGCCTTGTCCGCGCGCGAGCGCCGCCACCGCGACGACGTTGACGAACGGCACCGAGCATGCCGACGAGCAGGCTCATCGTGCGCGACGCCTTCGGCACCGCCGATGCGCGCCGCCGCCGCGAACACGACGTAGGTGTTGAAGCGGAAGCCGCACTGGAAGCACGCGGCGAATGTCGGGTGCGGCAGCCGGAACAGCGGATGCGCGAG
The DNA here is from genome assembly GCA_963851465.1 of uncultured beta proteobacterium. Classification (GTDB taxonomy): domain Bacteria; phylum Pseudomonadota; class Gammaproteobacteria; order Burkholderiales; family Casimicrobiaceae; genus VBCG01. The sequence goes on along the minus strand of CAWKPJ010000001.1, from coordinate 99,891 downwards.
CGCCGAGAGCGAGCATGCCGCCGAGCGTGAATCCGAGCCCGGCCACCGCCAGCGCGCCCGCGTCCGCGAAGCCGCAGCGGCGAGATCGCCAGCGAACGGAACAGCAGCGCCGGAAACAGCACGAAATAGACGAGGCGCTCGACGCCGGCCCAGAACCCCGCGTCGAACTGACGCGAACGCGACAGGGCGAAGCGCCGAGCGCGATCAGCAGGAAATCGGGGAGGAGCAGCAGCGCGGCGTTCACGGCAGCGGCAGCGAGCAGCCGGCGACCGCGGAAAATCAGCGCCGGCGCATCATGAACCAGAACGCGCCGTCGGCTCGCCGTGCTCGAGAGCTCGTTGCCGGTCTGCCGCGCGAACGCCTGGAAGTCACGCACGCTCGCGGGATCGGTGGCGGTGATGCGGATGACCTGGCCGGACCGCATGTCGTTCAGCGCCTTTTTCGTGCGCAGAATCGGCAGCGGGCAGTTCAGGCCGCGCGCGTCGACTTCACGATCGGCCTGGAGCATGCGGATTCAGACGATGAGAGAACGGAGCGATTATAGCAACCGCCGCCGGGGACGACCGGAGGTCAGTGCCGGATCCGGCGTATCAGCGCGCTCGTCGAGCGGTCGTGGCGAAACGGGATCGCGACGAAGCGGCCGCCCGCGGCGATGACCTCGGCGGCGCCGGCGGTCGTTTCCGCCGTGTAGTCGCCGCCCTTGACGAGGATCTCCGGCAGGGACGCGGCGATCAGCTCGCGCGGCGTGTCGGCGTCGAACGGCACGACGAGATCGACGGCCGCGAGCGCGGCGACGCACCGCCATGCGGTCGTCGAGGGAGTTGAGCGGCCGGTCGTCGCCCTTGCCGAGTCGGCGCACCGACGCGTCGGAATTGACGGCGACGACGAGCGATGCGCCAAGCGCGCGCGCCTGCTCGAGGTAGGTGACGTGGCCCCGATGCAGGATGTCGAATACGCCGTTGGTGAAGACCCGCGGCCGCGGCAGCGCGGCGATGCGCGCAAGCGCGTCCTCAGCGTCGCGATCCTCGCCGGATAGCGGGGCTCCGGGATCACTTCGGCACGGGCGTCGTCGTCGCCGGCGTTGGCGCGGTGGTCGTCGCCGGCGGCGACGTATCCGGTGGCGGCGGCGGTGCGGCGATGTACTCGAACAGCTTGACGACGCGCACGACGCCGGTCGTCGTGCTGGCGATGCGCGCGGCGGCATCGCCTTCCGGGCGCGTGACGATGCCCATCAGGTAGACGATGCCGCGCTCGGTGACGACCTTGACGTGCGTCGCGGAGAACTCCTTGCTCGCCTCGACGAAGCGCGTCTTGACCTTCGACGTGATGTAGGTGTCGTTGGAGCGCACCGAGAGGTCGGCGTTGGGGCCGACCGCAAGCTCGTTGTGGACGATGCGGACCTTGTCGGTGTTCTTGGCGAGGTTTCCGATCGACGCCCAGATCGTCCTGAGTCGGCACCTCGCCGGACAGCAGCACGATGCCGTTGTAGCTGTTCACGATGGCGTGCACGCTCTCGCCGTACTGCGTGTCGATCGCATTGGCGACCTTGAGCTCGATCGCCTCGTCGTCGACCTGCGCGCCGATCGAGCGGCGGTCGGTGGCCACGAGCGCCGTGCCGCCGACTGCGCCGGCGACGACCAGCGGCACGCAGCCGGTGAGCAGCGTCGCGGTCGCGGTGGCAAGCAGCGCGACCGCGACGGCGATGGATCGAATCTGGGACATGTACGGTCTCCTCGGTTGCTTCTAGTCCTCGTCACCGAGCAGCGTGCGCGTCGATCGCGTCGCACAGGCAATGGATCGACAAGCAGATGGACTTCCTGGATGCGCATGGTGCGCGGATGCGGAACGCAGATGTGGACGTCTTCGGGCGCGAGAAGTTCACCGATGCGTCCGCCGCCCTTGCCGGTCAGCGCGACGATGCGCATCTCGCGCTCGTGCGCCGCGGCCGTCGGCGGCGATGACGTTGGGCGAGTTGCCGGACGTCGAGATCGCGAGCAGCACGTCGCCCTTGGCGCCGAGCGCGCGCACCTGCTTGGCGAAGACCTGCTCGAACGCGTAGTCGTTGGCGATCGCCGTGAGCAGTGAAGTGTCCGTGGCGAGCGACATCGCGGGCAGCTCGGGCCGCTCGCGCTCGAAGCGGCCGACCAGTTCGGCGGCGAAGTGCTGCGCGTCGGCCGCCGAGCCGCCGTTGCCGCAGGCGAGGATGCGGCCGTCGGCGAAGCAGGCACTCGGTCATCAGCGACGCGGCTCGCGCGATCGCCGGCGCTAGCGCTTCGGCGGCGTCGAGCTTCAGCTTGGCGCTGTCCGCGAAGTGGCCGCGGATGCGCTTGACGTGATCGATCATCGCGCCGCGATTCTAACAGGCGCGGACTTGTATTCCCCGCACGGCGCTGTGCGCCGCTCCCGCGAAAGGGCGCATCCGCTCTGGGGCGGCCCAGCAGCGCTCACTTACTCGACCGCGATGACGTCGCGCTGCCAGTCGATGGTCGGCGGCTCCGGGCCGTCGAGCAGGACGGCGTCGAAGCGGCACGCCGGCGGCTCGGGGAAGCGCGCGAGGTAGGCGCGCGCTGCGAGCGTCCAGCGCGCCTGCTTGGCCGCCGTGATGCTCGCGGCGGCGCCGCCAAAGCGCGACGACGCCCGCCGCCGCACTTCGACGAAGACGAGCGTGGCGCCGTCGCGCGCGATGAGGTCGATCTCGCCGTGGCGCGTGCGGAAGTTGCGTGCGACGATGGTGAGGCCCCGCGCGACCAGGAAACGCGCCGCCTGCGCTTCGGCGCGCGCGCCCTCGGCGGCGCGGTCAACGCGCGAAGTCGAGCGGGACGAGGCGTCCGTCACGATAGATGCCGAAGCGGCCCTCGCGCGCGAACTGGCGGCCGTCGCCGAGCGTGACGCGGCCGGTGGCGCCGTCGAGCTCGAAACGCTCCGGCGGATCATCGCTGAACGCCTGCGCGACGCGAAACGCGTCGATGCCGAGCGCGTAGAGGCGATCGAGCGCGGCGCTGCCCCAGTCGCGGCGCGGAAACCGCGCGAACTCCGGCGCGTCGGGCGTGATGAGCCACGGTACCTCGACGATGCGCACGTCGTTGAGGTCGCGGACGACGGCGAGGTCGGGGCGCTCGAACAACAGGCCGCTCGCGTACGCCGGCAGCGTGCCGATGAACGGCTTCGCCAGCGCCGCGGCGCTGCCGTCGACGGCGAGCACCACGGCGTCCGGAATCGCGCGGGTGAGATTGCGGCGCATCAGCGTCAGCGCCTCGGGCGACGGGTCGAAGCGCAACGCGGAAGGCGGCGCGCCGCCGGTGGCGATCCATTCGGTGGTGAACGCGGTCGCCAAGCGCTTCATCAGCGGCGGATCGCCGGCGATCACGTCGATCGCCCGCACGCCGTCGGCCTGCGCACGGCGCGCGATCGCGCGCGCGTCGGACTCGACGGCGAGGGGGAACGAGTAGACGGCGGCCGGCAGCGGCGTGCCGTCGTCGAGGCGATTGAGCGCGATCGTCCAGGGAAGAGTTGCGTCGGCGATCGCGAGCGTCTTCAGGTCGTCGCGCAACAGCGGGCCGACGACGACGCGCACGCCGCGGCGGCGCGCTTCGTCGAACGCGGCGAGTACGCCGTCGTCCTTGTGTCCGATCACGACGCATTTGTCCTTCGCGCCCGCAGCTTCTGCGGCGGCGAGGAACCCCGCACGGACCGCATCCGCCGCGCGCGCGTAGGCGGGCACGTCGAGCGGCAGGATGAGTGCGATGAGATCGGTGGTCGCGGGCGCGGGTCGGGTGGGAAGCGCCTCCGGGGCCACGGGAGCGGTGTCGGGCACTGCTGGCGTCGGCGCCGGGCTCGGCGAGCGGAGCCGTCACGACCTCCGGCTCGATCAGGGTCGCTGCAGGCACCGGGCTCGTGACGACGGGCGGGGCGGGCAGCGGCGCGCTCGGCATCCGCGCCACCTGCGCGGCCGACTCGGCGCGCGGCGTACGATCGACGATCGGCGCGGGCCGGGTTGCCGGGCCCCTCTGCGCACAGGACAATGCAGCGAGCGCAACGAACAGCGCGAGCGCGCAGCGGGCAGCGGGTCGGACGATGGGCCGCAGGATGGAATCGCGGCGGCGCGGGCACATGGAGAGAGGGAAGATGGCGGACGAAGGAGACGTGCCGGAGGCGACCGCGAAGGGTGCGGGCGCGCCGGTCTTCCGCGCCATGCCAGGGTCATTATATGTGGTGGCCACGCCGCTGGGGAATGCGCGGGATTTGACGCTGCGCGCGCTCGACGTCCTGCGCAGCGCCGACGTCGTCGCCGCCGAGGACACGCGCGTCTCGGCGCCGCTGCTCGCGCGGCACGGGATCTCGGCGCACCTGCTGTCGCTGCACGCGCACAACGAGGCGCGGCGCAGCGACGCCATCGTCGCGTCGCTGGCGGCGGGGAAAAGCGTCGCGCTCGTCAGCGATGCGGGCACGCCGGCGATCAGCGACCCCGGCGCGCGGCTGGTGCGCGCGGTCCGCGACGCGGGGTATCCGGTCGTGCCGATTCCGGGGCCGTCGGCGGTGACTGCCGCGCTCTGCGCCGCCGGGCTCGACGCCGAGCGCTTCGTGTTCCTGGGCTTTCTGCCGGCGCAGGTCAAGGCGCGCCGCGTGTTGCTGGCGTCGGTGGCCGCGCTGCCGATGGCGCTCGTCGTGTACGAGGCGCCGCATCGGGTGCGCGCAACCGTCGCCGAGCTGGCGCTGGCGCTGCCCGGTGGCCGCACGCTGGTCGTCGCGCGCGAGCTCACCAAGATGTTCGAGACGATTGCGCGCGTGCCGCTCGCCGATGGCGCCGCATGGCTCGACGCCGAGCGCCAACCGGCAGCGCGGCGAATTCGTGCTGATCGTCGACGCGCCGACGGAAGTGGCGGATGCGCCGGAAGCGCTATCGGCGGATGTCGAGCGCTGGCTTGCGGCGCTGGTCGACGAGCTGCCGCCGGCGCGCGCAGCACGGGTCGTCGCGGCGGCGAGCGGGGTAGCGCGCGCGACGCTCTACGCGCGCGCGCTCGCGCTCAAGCCGGAGGCCGAATAGCGGCGTCAGCCACGGCCGGCGCGAGATCGAACAGGCTCGTCGCCTCGAGGTCCAGCACCACGGCCGCGAGCTGGTTGCGCACGCGCCAGCGCCACCGGACGATGCCGAGCGTCGGCTTCGCCGTGGCGACGCGGCGCTCCTTGACGTCGACGGTGACGTAGAGCACGTCGCCGGGCCGCACCGGGTTCTCCCACTTGAGGTACGCAAGGCCCGGCGAGCCGAACGACTCCGATCCGGCGAGGATCTGCGTGACGACGAGGCGCATCGCGACGCCGCAGGTCTGCCAGCCGCTGGCGATCAGGCCCTTCCACGCGCCGTCCTTCGCGCGCTCCGGGTCGACGTGGAACCACTGCGGATCGTAGTCGCGCGCGAACGCGAGGATCTGCTCCTCGGAGATCGTCGCCGGGCCCACGGTGATCGAGCGGCCCGGCGTCAGGTCGGCAAATTTCATCAGTAGTTAACGACCCCCACGCTCACTTCGTTCGCTGCCCCGGGAGGGGGAGCACGCCTCCCTTGGGAGCGGCCCGGCGGGAGGCGGCGCATGGGTCGAGGGCTCAGTAAGTCTCCAGATGGTACCGGCCGCGCTCGCGCAGCGTCGGCAGCAACGCGTCCCAGTCCATGCCGTGCTCGCGTGCAGACGTCGCGAAACGCCGTCGCGACACCTTCCTCCATACCCTTGAGTCCGCACACGTAGATGTAGCAGTTCTCGTCGGCGAGCAGACGTGCGACGTCCGCAGCGCGCGTGCGGATCAGGTCCTGCACGTAATGCTTCGGCTGTCCGGGCACGCGCGAGAAAGCGAGGTTGATGTCGATGAAGTCGCTTCGGCAGCTTCATCAGCGGACCGAAGTAGGGAAGCTCCTCGGCAGCGCGCGCGCCGAAGAACAGCATCAGCGTGCCGCCTTCGCGGAGCTCGATGCGCCGCCGGCGGCGCTCGGTCATCGCGCGCATCGGCGCCGAGCCCGTTCCCGTGCAGATCATCAGCAGGCTCGAGCCCGGATGGTTCGGCATGAGGAAGCTCGTGCCGAACGGGCCGACGACCTGCACGGTGTCGCCCTTCGCGAGATCGCACAGGAAATTCGACGCGACGCCGCGCGACCGGCTTCCCGTCGTGATCGTCGGTGACCCGCTTCACCGTCAGCGCGACGTTGTTGTAGCGCGGCCGCTCGCCGTCGCGCGGGCTTGCGATCGAGTAGAGGCGGACGAAATGCGGCTTGCCGCCTGCATCGACGCCGGGCGGCAGGATGCCGATCGTCTGGCCTTCGAGCACCGGAAACGCGGTGGCGCCGAAGTCGAGCACGATGTGGCGGATGTCTGCAGATGCACCGTCGCCGGTGAGGCGGAAATTGCCGCTGACCGTGGCCGTCGCCGGCTTCGCCGGCGTATGCAGGTTGACGTACGGATGCGCGGCCGACCATGGCGGCGGCGCGACGCCGCCCTGGCCTGCGCTCGCCACCGTGGTGATCGCCGCGATCTCCGCCGGAATCGCCGATGCGTCGTGCGTATCGAGCGATTGCTGCGCGGGCAGCACGTCCCAGCCGAGCTGCTCGGCGAGCGTGTACGGCTTCGTGCTCGGCACCTGCCGCCAGTTGTCGATCGAACCTGTGGGACAGGGCGAGATGCACGCGTTGCAGCCGTTGCAGATCGCGGGATCGACGACGTAGTTGCGCGCGTCGTGCGTGATCGCATCGATCGGGCACGTCTCCTCGCACGTGTTGCAGCGGATGCAGATCTCCGGGTCGATCAGGTGCTGGCGGATAACCTCCACCGCGATTGCCTCCCCCGAACGGCGCTACGCGCCGCTCCCCCCTCAGGGGGCGGGCGCCTTGAGGCGGCCCGGCGGCGCCCATCGTCCCTGACATTGCGATTCGTCCTAACCGAAGCGCACGTAGGCGAAGTCGACGGCCTGGCTGTTGATGCCGCGCGCGGGCGGGGCGATCCAGTTCGCGAACTTGCCGGGCTCGGCGACGCGGCCCATCAGCGAGGCGACGAACGCGCGGTCGGCTTCCGACGGCAGCCACTGCGCTTCGTGCGCCGTCCACTCCGCCTCGGACAACACGTTGCCGTCCGGGTCGATGCGCGCGCCCGACAGCGGGCCGATCTTGCGATTGAACGCCTTGTGCGGGGCGGTGAGGCGCATCGGCAGTCCGGCCTTCTCGATGATCCGGTTCCAGCGCTCGATGCCGGCCTTTGAGTCCTTGACGAAATCGTCGCGGAGCTTCTCGTTCAGCGCGTTGAGCGCAGGCGCCTCGACGGACGCGAGACGGCCGTCGCGCAATTCCAGCACCGGATACGCCGCACCGGTCAGCAGGTGATCGTCGCCGATCTTCGTCTTCCTCGAAGCGGCCCTTCAGGCCCGTCGTGTAGAACGTCGCGGCGTTCGACGACACGTCGGAGCCGAAGAGATCCATCGTCACGCTGAAGTGGAAGTTGAGGTAGCGCTGCAGCGTCGGAAGATCGATGACGCCTTCCGCGCGAAGCTTCGCCGGATCGTCCGTCTTCAGCCGGTTCATCGTCTCGCAGGTGCGCTGGATGATGCGGCCCACGCCCGACTCGCCGACGAACATGTGGTGCGCCTCCTCGGTCAGCATGAAGCGCGTCGTGCGCGCCAGCGGGTCGAAGCCCGACTCGGCGAGCGAGCAGAGCTGGAACTTGCCGTCGCGGTCGGTGAAGTACGTGAACATGAAGAACGCGAGCCAGTCGGGCGTGCGCTCGTTGAACGCGCCGAGGATGCGCGGGTTGTCGGCATCGCCCGAGCGGCGTTCGAGCAGCGCCTCGGCTTCCTCGCGGCCGTCGCGGCCGAAGTACGCGTGCAGCAGGTACACCATCGCCCACAGGTGGCGACCCTCCTCGACGTTGACCTGGAAGAGGTTGCGCAGGTCGTAGAGCGACGGCGCGGTGAGGCCGAGATGACGCTGCTGCTCGACCGACGCGGGCTCGGTGTCGCCCTGCGTGACGATCAGCCGGCGCAGATTCGCGCGGTACTCGCCCGGCACGTCCTGCCACGCGGGCTCGCCCTTGTGCGCGCCGAAGTTGACGGTGCGACCGGCCTCGGCAGGATTGAGAAAGATGCCCCAGCGGTAATCCTGCATCTTCACGTGGTCGAAGTGGGCCCAGCCGTTCGGCTCGACGCTGATCGCGGTGCGCAGGTACACGTCGGTCTTCGACGTTCCTTCCGGGCCCATGTCGCCCCACCAGTCGAGGAACGCCGGCTGCCAGTGCTCGAGCGCGCGCTGCAGCGTACGGTTGTCGGCGAGGCCGACGTTGTTGGGAATCTTCTCCGCGTAATCGATGCTCATTTGTTGGCCTTCGCGCGTCGCGCTGCGGTGTAATTCGCACCTTGGGGCGGCCCGGCGGTGCTCATGCTAGATCCTGTCCCAGTTGAATCGGGCTTTGTTGCCGGTGCCGAAGACCTTGAGCGCACCCGCCTCGCCGACGGCATTGGGCCGCACGAAGATCCAGTTCTGCCACGCGGACAGCCGCGCGAATACGCGCGTCTCCATCGTTTCACCGGGGCCGAAGCGCAGGTTGGCCTCCATGCCGGTGAGCGCGTCGGGTGAAAGGCTCGCCCGTTCCTCGACCGCGATGCGCACTTCGTCGTCCCAGTCGAGGTCGTCCGGCGCCGCCGTGACGAGTCCGAGCGAGAGCGCCTCCGCGGCGTCGAGCTTGGTACCGACGGTTGCGCGCGCCGCGGCGAGCGGCTCGTCCTCGGCGTAGAACCGCGCGGCGATCCGCGACTTGCGATGCACGGCGGGGTAGGCGCCGAAGTTCATTGCGGACAGCACGATCCGCGGCCGCGCCGTCTCGTCCGGCAGTGCCAGCATGTACTGGCGGTCGGCGGCGAGCGCCAGCTCGAGCAGCGTGCCCGCGAAGCAGCTGTCGCGGTCGATCAACGCGAACAGCGTGCGCGACGTGACGTCGAGCCGCGCAAGCGTCCGCCGCAGCATGCCGATCGTCTCGCGGACGAACCAGTGCTGCGCGTGTTTCGCCAGGGCGGCGTCGCACGCCAGCACGTGATCGGGATTGCCCGTCGTGCGCAGGATCCAGGTGCCGATGTCGAGATGGTTCGTCCGCAACATCAGGATCGCGTCGTCGAGCTCGCGTGCCATCGCCAGCGGCCACCAGGCAGCGCCGCGCGCGACGATCGCATCTTCCCACTCGGGCTCGGGCCTGGCAGGCGCCGCCACGGTGAGCGTCGCGGTGCGTGCCCCGCGATCGATCTTCACCGTCACGTGTTCGTACGAATAGCCGTCGGCGGCGATCGTGCGATCGAGCGGGGTCAGCACCACACCCTTTGCGGCGTCGCCGGGACGGTCGCTTTGCGCCGCCAGCGCCGCGGCGCGCGCTTTCACCTTGTCGGCGAACTGCTGCGGCTTGGCCGAATCGTCGATGAGGCGCCACTCCTTCGCGCGCGGCGCGCGCACGCCCTCGGTGAGCGTGCAGAAGATGTCGGCCAGATCGCGGCGCACGTGGCGCTTGTCGGTGACGCGCGTCAGGCCGCCGGTGCCCGGCAGCACGCCCAGCAGCGGCACTTCGGGCAGGCTCACCGCGGACGAGCGGTCGTCGACCAGCAGGATCTCGTCGCAGGCGAGCGCCATCTCGTAGCCGCCGCCGGCGGTGGTGCCGTTGCACGCAGCGAGGAACTTGAGGCCGGAATATTGGCTCGCGTCCTCGATGCCGTTGCGCGTTTCGTTGGTGAACTTGCAGAAGTTCACCTTCCACGCGTGCGACGACAGCCCGAGCATGAAGATGTTCGCGCCCGAGCAGAAGATGCGATCGCGCGCGCTCGTCATCACGACGCTCTTCACTTCCGGGTGCTCGAAGCGGATCCGCTGCAGTGCGTCGTGGAGCTCGATGTCGACGCCCAGGTCGTACGAGTTCAGCTTGAGCTTGTAGCCGGGGCGGATGCCGCCGTCTTCGTCGATGGCTAGCGCGAGCGTCGCGGTCGGACCATCGAATGACAGCTTCCAGTGTCGATACGAAGCAGGATGCGCGTCGTAGACGACGAGTGGCAGCGCCTGTGCTTCGAGCCGGTGTTGGCCACTAAGTTGGCCACCAATGGCGGGCTCACCCATGGATCCTCCTCGATTCCGGATGCACTGTGTCGCGCGCCATGCCGGCGATCGCGGACGTGAGCTTCGCGAGGCTCGCGTCGAAGCGCTCGCCCGTGGTGTCGATGGTCGCGTCGGCCTTCGCGTAAAGCGGATCGCGCGCGGCGAGGATGCGGCGCAGGTCGTCCATGGCGCCGGCATTGCCGTCCATCGGGCGAAAATCGCCCTGCGCGACGACACGCGCCATGTGCTCCTCGGGCGACGCCTTGATCCACACGGTGCAGCAATGGACGAGCAGCAGGTTGTACGTGTCGGGATCGGAGACGATGCCGCCGCCTGCCGCCAGCACGAACGGCTCTTCGCGGCCGATCACGTTCTCGAGGCAACGGCGTTCGATGCGCCGGAAACCCGCCTGGCCGTACAGCATGAAGACTTCGGACAGCGGCAGCGCGGCTTCGCGCTCGATCTCGCGATCCAGCTCGATGAATGGATAGCGCAATTGCTTCGCAAGGGCGGCGCCGAGCGTCGACTTGCCGGCGCCGCGCAGCCCCGTGAGCGCGATGTGCGTCCTGCGCGCGGCCTCGTTCTGGCTGAAATCGCGCATCAATCGAAATATGACGTCCTCGAGCCGATGCGGCGGCAGGCGCTCGAAGAAGCGCCGGATGAGCCGCTCTTCGACAGGCGTTTCGTTGCCGCCCACGAGATCGGTGACCGGCACCCGCAAAGCTGCTGCGACGCGTCGCAACAGAACCACCGAAGCGTTGCCTTCGCCACCCTCGAGTTGCGCCAGATAACGCTCGGAAACTTCGGCGGATTCGGAGAGCGCGCGCCGTGACAGCCCTCGACGATCGCGGGCTTCGCGGACGCGCTTGCCCATCGCACGCAGAAATGCCGCGTCGTCGGGGGCGCCGTCGGCCTGCGCGGCGATCGTTTCGGCGGCTTGGGCTACGGCTTTCATGCGGCAGATACGCTGAATACGAGGGGAAGGTGAAATATACTGCAATAAACATTGGTGTCAAGCATTTTACCGCGTACTTCCTGCTTGGTCCGCACGCGCGTGCCTTGCGGCTGACTGTGGAGACGTCTGTACCGGCACCGCAGTGGGGATGACTTATAGTGCTTGACGCGAAGATTTCCATGCACGATAGTTATCGGCGCGGCCTCAAGACCGGGGCGGCGCAATCCAGGAGGCAAGCTTGAGCTCAGTGAACATCTCACCGCGCCCGCGGCGTTGCGAGCCCCTGCGACCATGAAGCAGACCCTCGGCCTCTCCAGCGCGAATCATCGGTCGAGCCCGCCCGAGATCCGGTTTCCGGCCGTGTACAACGCGGCCCACGACCTCATCGAGCGCAACCTTCAGGCTGGCCGCGCCGGCAAGCTGGCCTACATCGACGATGCGGGCTCCTACACGTATGGGGATCTCGCCGCGCGCGTGAATCGTTTCGCGGGCGCGCTCGCGAGCCTCGGCCTGCACATCGAGGATCGTGTCCTGTTGTGCCTCACCGACACGATCGACTTCCCGGCGGCATTTCTCGGCAGCATCAAGGCGGGCGTGGTACCGATCGCCGTCAACACGCTGCTCACCGCTGCGGACTACGCATACATGCTGTCGAACAGCCGGGCGCGGATGCTCGTCGTGTCGGCGCAGCTCTTGCCGACGATCGCGCCGCTGCTACCGAAGCTGCCGCATCTCGCGCACGTCGTCGTGTCCCGCGGCGATGCCGGTGGCCATTTCGCGTTCGACGCGCTGCTCGCGCGCGGGTCCGATGCATTCGACGCCGCGCCGACCTGTCCGGACGACGTTTGCTTCTGGCTCTACTCGTCGGGCTCGACCGGCATGCCGAAGGGCACGATGCATGTCCACGCCAGCCTCATCGAGACCGCGGAGCTGTACGGCCGCGGCGTCCTCGGCATCCGGGAGGACGATGTCGTGTTCTCGGCGGCGAAGCTGTTCTTCGCCTATGGCCTCGGCAACGCGCTCACGTTTCCGCTGGCGGTCGGCGCAACCACCGTGCTGATGGCCGAGCGCCCAACGCCATCTGCCGTCGCGAAACGTCTCACTGCGTATCGCCCGACGATCTTCTACGGCGTGCCGACGCTCTACGCCGCGATGCTTGCGTCGCCGGACCTTCCCGCGAAGGCCGACGTCGGGTTGCGCGTCTGCGTGTCTGCCGGCGAAGCGTTGCCGGAGAACATCGGCAAGCGCTGGACTGCGCACTACGGCGTCGAGGTCCTCGACGGCATCGGCTCGACGGAGATGCTGCACATCTTCCTGTCGAACCGACCCGGCGCCGTGCGCTACGGAACGACCGGCGTGCCGGTGCCGGGCTACGACGCTGCGCATCGTCGACGACAAGATGCAGCCCGTGCCGCCGGGCGAGGTCGGCGATCTCTACATTTCGGGTCCCACCGCTGCCAACGGCTACTGGAACAACCGCGAGAAGAGCCGCGCGACGTTCCAGGGCGTCTGGACGAAAAGCGGCGACAAGTACGCTGTCGATCGCGACGGCGTGTACACCTATGCCGGGCGCAGCGACGACATGCTGAAAGTCTCGGGCATCTACGTGTCACCGGTCGAGGTCGAGGCAGCGCTGATCACGCACGCGGCGGTCCTCGAGGCGGCGGTCGTCGGACGCGAGGACGACGAGAAGCTCGTCAAGCCTGCGGCGTACGTGGTCCTGAAGCCCGGTCACGTGGGCTCCCCCGCGCTGGCCGACGAGCTGCGCGCACACGTCAAGTCGCTGCTGGCGCCGTACAAGTACCCACGCTGGATCGAGTTCATCGACGAACTGCCGAAGACCGCGACCGGCAAGATCCAGCGGTTCAAGCTGAGACGTTGATGCCCACCCGAGCGAGGCGTTGGCGCCGTTGGTCCGCCGTCCACCGATGATCGACCTCAACGACATCCGCTACGTCCGCCTCGGAACGCGCGATCTCGACGCGGCCGCGCGCTACGCCACGTCGATCCTCGGACTGGAGCCGGCGGGGCGGGAGCGCGGCCGGGCGTATTTCCGCAGCGACGCACGCGACCACACGCTGGTGTTCGTCGATGGCGATCCGCGCACGCACACGGCGGCGTTCGACGTGGCGCAGGCCAGCGCGCTCGATGCCGCCGCCGCGCAGATCGAAGGGGAGGGTTTGCCCGTCCGCGAAGGCACGCGCGAGGAATGCGAATCGCGCCGTGTTGAGCGCTTCGTGCATTTCAAGGACCCGAGCGGCAATGGCGTCGACCTGGTATGCGGCGCGCACGATCCCTGCCGTCACTACGTTCCGTCGCGCGACGCGGGGATCACGGGCTTCTCGCATGTCGGCCTGCGCACGACCGATGCCGCGCGCGACGAGCGGTTCTGGACGCACGCGTGCAACGCGCGCGTGTCGGACCGCATCGGGTCCGCGCCGCTGCTGCGCATCGACCGCGTCCATCACAGGATCGCGCTGTTTCCTTCGAGCTACCCGGCGTCCAGCACGTCAACCACCAGGTCGCCAGCGTCGACGATGTGATGCGCGCGTATTACTTCCTGCGCGAGAAGGGCGTCCGCATCGTGTTCGGACCGGGACGCCACCCGACGTCGTCGGCGATATTTCTCTACTTCGAGGGTCCGGACGGCATGGTCTATGAATACTCGACCGGCGTGCGCATGATCGACGACGAGGCGACGCACCAGCCGCGCCAGTTTCCTTTCGAGCCGTCTTCGTTCTGCATGTGGGGTTCGCGACCGGACATCCCCGAATTCCGGACCTGAACGCGCGGCCACGTACTTCCTGTCGCGCGAGAAGATCGTCCCTGACGGGCGATCAGGTCGTCGCCTGCGGCTGCGCGACCGGATGTTCGCGGCGATGGCGCGCAATGCCGCTGGCATAAGCGATTTCTTCCGGATTCCACCGAACCGCGTCGTGGAGCTCGGGACGCGCGTCGAGTTCTAGCGGGAGGTGGCCGGGAGTTGCTCTGGATCACGGCGGGAATTTGACATGCTGCGGCGCTCCCGCCTAGGATGGCCCTCGCATGCATACCAGAGCGGGGCCGAGGGTCCTCGGCGCGCGCCCCCGCATGCGTTACCCAAACCCGTTGCAACGTCGATTTTCGCCGCGACACGCCCCGGCACTCTCGACGCCCGCGTTTGAATTGATTCAAGCGCGAGCGTGCCGATGCGGGTGGTATGCGTTCGAAGGGACGCTTCCGAAGTCGCTCGCCAGACGGCGCAACGCCATCGAAGTCACGAGGAGGAAGCAAACGTGAGTGCAAAGAACCGAGCATTACCGCACGAGTCGCCGCCGTCGAACCGCAAGGCGCTGCGCATCGCCGTCCTGGCAGCGTTGTCCGCTGGTGTCGCCATCTGCATGCCGGTGGCGGACGCCCGTGTCGTCAGTGTCCAGCTGAGCCCTCCGACAATCGCCTTCGGCGGCTACTCGTGGCCGGGCGTGGGTCAGTACGAAAGGATCACGGGCGTCGCTTACGCCGAGGTGGATCCTGCCGACGCGAGGAACGCCGTCATCGTGGATCTCGCACTGGCGCAGCCGCAGGCCGGGCCCGGACAACCGGGCAAGACTCCGTCAGGCAAGATAGGCTACCTGCTGAATTTCTACATCCTGAAGCCCGTCAACCTCGGCGCTGTCGATCGCAACCTCAACGGTTACGGCAAGGTGATGTACGAGCCGCCGAACCGCGGCGGCAAGACGTGGACGGCGCTCGGCCGGGTCAGCCCCGGCGGCAATGATCCCGCGACGATGATCACCAATACCGACGTTCTCGCCAACTCGTTCCTCATGCCGCGCGGCTATACGATGATCTGGAGCGGCTGGGAACCGCTGGTGCCCGTCGCCAGCCTGGGCACGAGCCTGACGGGTTCGATCGCAGTCCCGCTGGTCAAGAACCCGGACGGCACCGCCGTGACCGGACCCGCCTACGAGTACAGCGCCAGCGGAGGAAACTCCATCTCGCTGAACTATCCCGCCGCCACGCTCGACAAGAGTCAGGCGAAGCTGACGCATCGCGTCCACATGAACGACGTGGCGGAAGTCGTTCCTGCCGCGAACTGGACCTATAACGCCGACGGAACGGCGATCAGCCGCGTGCCGGCGGCGCCCTTCGTCGCCAACGACATCTACGAGTTCTCATACACGGCGAAGGACCCGATGGTGGCCGGCCTCGGCTTCGCGGCCGTCCGCGACATCGTTTCCTGGCTGCGCTACGAGACGACCGACAGCGCGGGTCATGCCAATCCGCTGTCCAACTACATCACGCGCATCTATACCGAAATCTCGTCGCAGCCCGGACGCCTGCTGAACGACTTCCGTCATCTCGGATTCAACGAGGACGAAAGCGGACGGAAGGTATTCGACGGGCACATGCAGTGGATTTCCGCGGGCAGCGGCATCGGCATGAACTACCGGTTCTCGCAAACCGCGCGTACCGAGCGCAACCGGCAGGATCACAACTATCCGGAGAACCTGTTCCCGTTTGCCAATGTGCCGACGACCGACCCGTTCACCGGCAAGACGGACAGCCGCTACGCGAAGTGCGAGGCGACCAATACGTGTCCGCTCGGCGTCGAGATCTACTCGGCCAATGAATATTGGGTCAAGAGTGCGTCGCTGCTGCACACGACGCCGGACGGCGCGAAGGACTTGCCGGATTCCAAGTACACGCGCAACTACTTCATGACCAGCATGCAGCACGGCACAGGCAACGGCAACAACCGCGGCAACTGCCAGCAGAACCAGAACCCGCTGAGCTCGTCGCCGGTGCAGCGCGCGCTGTTCCTCGCGCTGGACAAGTGGGCGACCGCCGGAGTCGTCGCGCCGGACAGCCGCATACCGAAGCTGGCCGACGGGACGATGGCGCTGCCTGCCAGTACCGGGTTCCCGACCAACATTCCCGATCCGTTCGCCGGGACGCCCGAAGGCACACCCAACGGCAAGGTCACGTACACGGGCCTCAAGTCGACGCGCTACCGCTATGCGATCGGCGAGAGCTTCTACACCAGCGGCATTCCGACGACGTTCCCGCCGGTGATCACGCCGCCGATCGAGATCAACACGGCGATCCCGATCGTTTCGGTGAACGGTCCCATCTATCCGAGCTTTGCGCCGACGACCGACCGCGACGGCAACGACATCGCCGGGGTGAAGCTTGTCGACGTCACGGTGCCTCTGGCGACGTACACGGGATGGGCGCTGCGCAGAGGGACGTGGGCGGACGACGGCTGCGAGGGCTCGGGCCAGAACATCCCGTTCCCGCCGACGCAGGCGGCACGGTTGGCCACCAGTGATCCGCGCCCTGCGGTCGCCGAGCGGTATCCCACGTTCGAAGCGTACGACCAGCAGGTGATCACGGCGATGAACACGATGATCCAGGACCGCCTGCTGTTGTGCGAAGACGGCAACAGCGAGCTCGCGCGGCTGCGCAGCAACGGCGTGACGCGCGGTGTCCCCAACCCGCCGTCGACGTTTGCGCCGTACTCGTTCCCGCTCGCGAACTCGAAGGTCGCGCCGTCGCAGGCGACCCTCTGGCCGCCGAACGGGAAGATGGTGCCGGTATCGCTCTCGGTCGTGGCACCGGATACCTGCAGCGTCTCCTGCAAGCTCACGCAGATCTCGGGTTCCGACGGAGTCAAGGCGGGGGATTGGCAGATCACGGGACCGATGAGCGCGAACCTGCGCTCCGACCGCAGCGGCAAGGACAAGAACGGTCGGACGTACACGATGCAACTGGCGTGCTCGGATGGCGCCAACATGACGGGCACGAAGACGGTGGCGGTTACCGTTCCTCACGATCAGGGAAACAAGTAACCGCTGGGGCGCCTGGCCGATAGCGATTCGGCCAGGCAGCTTCGCAGCGCGAGCGCCGGGGACCTTCCGGCGCTCCTTTTTTGTGCCTCTCGGGATCAGCCCTGACGCGCCGGATGCGACGCGGGCGCCCGCGTCACACGCCAACGTACTGGTGGAGTACCTGCGGCGACGCGACCAGCGCCGCCGAATCGCCATGCCATGCGACGCGGCCTTTCTCGACGATGAAATGGCGATCGGCGAGCCGTGTCAGCGGGCCGATGTTCTTGTCGATGACGACGAGCGTCAGGCCCTCGCGCTTCAACGTGGCCAGGCACTTCCATATTTCCGCGCGCACGATCGGGGCGAGCCCTTCGGTGGCCTCGTCGAGGATCAGCAGGCGCGGATTGGTCATCAGGGCGCGCCCGATCGCGAGCATCTGCTGCTCGCCGCCGGAGAGCTGGTTGCCCATGTTCGACGCGCGTTGGGCGAGGCGCGGGAACAGTGCATAGACGCGATCCAGCGTCCACGGCGCGGCCGCGACCCCGGCGCGCGCGCGCGCGGTGGCGACGAGGTTCTCGCGCACCGACAACGTCGGAAAGATCTGCCGCATTTCCGGCACGAGGCCGACACCGGCCTGCGCGATACGGTACGACGGCCAGCCGGAAATGTCCGTGCCGTCGAAGCGCACGCCGCCCTTGCGCGAGCGGAGCATGCCGATGACGCTCTTGACCGTCGTCGTCTTGCCCATGCCATTGCGGCCGAGAAGCGTGACGCATTCCCCCGCTTCTGCCGCGAAGGACAGACCGAACAGCACCTGGCTCGTGCCGTAGAACGCGGTGAGGCCGTCGACGTCGAGAAGCGCCATGTCAGTGGCGCCGGGCCGCCACAGGCCACTGACTGCGCCCCCTTGGGGGCAGCGAGCGAAGCGAGCGTGGGGGTTGTTTCACTTAGGCCACCATGTCCTGCTCGCCAAGGTACGCGGTGCGCACGTCGGCGTTAGCGCGAATCGCCTCGGCGTCGCCGCAGGCGATCACGCGACCGTAGACGAGCACGGAGATGCGGTCGGCGAGCTTGAACACCGCGTCCATGTCGTGCTCGACGAGCAGGATGCCGTAGCGGCGTTTCAGCGTGCCGAGCAGCGCGACGAGCCGCTCCGATTCGGCCAGGCTCATGCCGGCCATCGGCTCGTCGAGCAGCAACAGGCGCGGGCTGGGTGCGAGCGTCATCGCCATTTCGAGCTGCCGCCGCTCGCCATGCGCGAGCGTCGCGACCGGCACGTCCGCGCGCTCCGCCAGGCCGACCTGCGCGAGCGCATCGCGCGCGCGGGCGACCAGCGCCGTCTCGGAGGCCAGCGGCCGCCAGAACGAAAAGCTGTGGCCCGCGTGCGGCTGCACGGCGAGCATCACGTTGACGAGGACGCTGAATTCGGGGAACACCGACGTGATCTGGTACGAGCGTCCCACACCCATCATCGCACGGCGGTACACGGGCTCGCGGGTGATGTCGCGGTCGTCGAGGCGGATCGTTCCTGCGTCGGGGGCAAGCTCGCCCGAGAGCTGGTTGATGAGCGTGGTCTTGCCGGCGCCATTGGGACCGATCACCGCGTGCAGCTCGCCCGGCTCGACGGTAAGGTCGACGCCGTCGGTGGCGGTCAGGCCTCCGAAGCGCTTTACCAGCCCGGCTACCGTGAGGAGCGTCATCGCTTGCCTCCCGCCGGGGCCGACGGCAGCGCGCGCACCGCTTCGCGGCCGAGCAGGAAGCCGTAGAGTCCCTTTTTCGCGGTCAGCACGATCAGCACGATCAGCGGACCGAGCACGATCATCCAGTGCGTCGTCCAGCCGGCCAGGATCTCCTCGAGCACGAGCAATGCGACAGCGCCGGCCACCGGTCCGATGATCGTTCCCATGCCGCCCAGCACGATCATCACGATCAGATCGCCGGACGCCTGCCACGCCATGTACGACGGCGCGGTGAACTTGGCGAGGTTCGCGAGCAGCATGCCGGCGACCACGCAGACGAGCGCCGAGATCACGTACGCGACCAGCCGGTAGCGCAACGTCGGAAAACCCAGCGCGGCCATCCGCCGCTCATTGCCACGGCAGCCGCGCAGCACCATGCCGAAGCGCGAGTGGACGAGCCGGTCGAACACGAACAGGAGGACGACGAGCACGCCGAACGCCGCGTAGTAGAGCGCCGCGTTGCTCGCGAGCGAGAAGATTCCGAAGTCGCTGCGCGCGGCGATGCTGAGCCCGTCGTCGCCGCCGTACTCCTTGAGGCCGATCGCGAGAAAATAGACCATCTGCGCGAACGCGAGCGTGATCATGATGAACGCGACACCGCTGGTGCGCAGGCACACGAGGCCGATGACGACCGCGAATACGGCGCCGACGCCCAGGCCGACCGCGAGTTGCGCCCAGCCGTTGCCGACGCCGTGGAACGAGAGGATGCCGACGGCGTAAGCGCCGATGCCGACGTACATCGCGTGGCCGAAGCTCACCATCGCGCCATAGCCGAGGATCAGGTTCAGGCCGGTGGCGGCGATCGCGAAGATGACGATGCGCGTGAACAGCGTGACGTAATAGGGCTCACCGATCGCCGCGGAGATCGCCGGCACGAGGGCGAGGCCGGCGAGCAGCAGCGCCGCCACGATGCGGCTGACAGCGTCAAGCGCGGCATCGCGAGGCTCATCCGTGACGCACGGGAAACAGACCCTGCGGGCGGATCGCCAGCACGACCGCCATCAGCACGTAGATCAGCATCGACGCGATCGCCGGTCCTGCGGCCTGCGCCAGCGAGCGTTCGAGAAACTCGCGCAGCAGCGTCGGCAGGAATGCGCGCCCGATGGTGTCGACGATGCCGACGATCAGCGCGCCGTAGAACGCGCCGCGAATGCTGCCGATGCCACCGGTGACGATCACCACCAGCGTCAGGATCAGGATCGGCTCGCCCATGCCCGGCTGCACCGATACGATGGGGCCGGCCATCAAGTCCGGCGAGTCCGGCGAGTGCGGCCCCCATGCCGAACACCAGCGTGTTGAGCCGGCGCACGTTGACGCCCAGCGCGGCGACGATCTCCGGGTGTGTCGCCCCAGCGCGAATCAGCATGCCGATGCGCGTGCGATGGATCACGAGATAGAGACCGAGGCCGACGGCGAGGCCGACCGCGATGATCGCGAAGCGGTACGACGGATACGGCAGGCCGAATAGGTTCACCGTACCCGACAGCACCGCGGGCGTGTTCATGTACACCGACGCGGGGCCCCAGATGATCCGCACCAGCTCGTTGAAGAACAGGATGAGGCCGAACGTCGCGAGCACCTGATCCAGATGGTCGCGGTGATAGAGCTTGATCAGCGCGACGCGCTCGACGATGACGCCGAGCAGCATCGTCGCAGGAATCGCGACGGCGCCCGCGAGCACGAACGAGCCTGTCCTCTCGAACACGGTGGCCGCGAAATACGCGCCCATCATGTACAGCGAGCCGTGCGCGAGATTCACGAAATTCATGATCCCGAACACGAGCGTCAGGCCGGCGGCGAGCAGGAACAGGAGGATCCCGAGCTGCAGGCCGTTGAGCGCCTGCGTGAGGAAGAGGCCGACGGTCACGGCTGGCTTCGCACTGCGGCGAATGATGGCACTGCGTCCCCCTCACCCCGGCCCTCTCC
Organism: uncultured beta proteobacterium; assembly: GCA_963851465.1. Classification (GTDB taxonomy): domain Bacteria; phylum Pseudomonadota; class Gammaproteobacteria; order Burkholderiales; family Casimicrobiaceae; genus VBCG01. The sequence continues at coordinate 79,365 of CAWKPJ010000001.1, read as the reverse complement.
CCGCCGGGCGGGGAGAGGGAGTCGTGCGTATTACTTCAACGTGCACTGCGCGTGATACGCGTCCTGATGGTCCTTGAGCGGCGCACCGAGAGTCTTCAGGCTGACGCGCCCCTTGGCGTCCTTCGCCACCTCGAACACGTACATGTCCTGGATCGGATAGTTGTTGTTGTTGAACTTGAAGTTGCCGCGCAGGCTCTTGAAATCCGCGGCCTTGAGCGCCGCCATGAAAGCGGGCTTGTCGGCGACGTTGCCCTTCACCTTCGCGATCGCCGAGTCGAGCAGCAGCGCGGCGTCGTACGACTGCGCGGCGTACTGCGACGGAATGCGGTTGTACTTCTTCTCGAACTCGTCGACGAATTGCTGGTTGACGGGATTGTTGAAGTCCGGACCCCAGAACGTCCCCGAGATCACACCGAGCGCGTCGTCCTTCTGTGCCGGCAGCGTCGAGCCGTCGGTCGTCGACGCCGAGAGCAGCGGCACCTTGCCCATCAGGCCGGCCTGCTTGTATTGCCGCACGAAGTTCACGCCGAGTCCGCCCGGGTAGAACACGAAGACGGCGTCGGGATTCTTGGCTGCGACCTGCGCGAGCTCCGCGGAGAAGTCCGGCTGGTTGAGCGGCGTATAGATCTCGTCGATCATCTCGCCCTTGTAGTAGCGCTTGAAGCCGGCGATGAAGTCCTTGCCGGCCTGGTAGTTCGGCGCCATGCCGATCACTTTCTTGTAGCCCTTGTCCGTCGCGTACTTGCCGACGACCTCCGACTGGTTGTCGTTCTGCCACGAGACGATGAAGCCGTACGGCGAGCATTGCGCGCCGGCGATCGGCGCCGGACCGGCGTTGCTGCCGATCAGAAACACTTCCTTCTCGGTGATCTTCTTGTGCACCGCCATCATCACGTTCGAGAACGTGACGCCGGTGATGATCGGCACCTTCTCCTTGTCGATCAGCTTGTCGACGATCTGCGTGGCGACCTCCGGCTTGAGCTGGCTGTCCTCCTTGAGGATCTGGACGGGTACGCCGCCCAGCTTGCCGCCGTTGCGGTCGACGACCATCATGAAGGCGTCATACTGGTCCTGGCCGAGCGCGCCCTGCGGGCCGGACAGCTCGGCCATGAAGCCGATCTTGAGCGGCGTCTGCGCAAGCGCGACTGCGGTGGCGCCTGCGAGCGCGATGGCCAGCAGGCTTTTTGCGGTTCTCATGTTTCCTCCTGAAAAAGATGCAGCGGGCGCCGCGAATTCTACCCGGCATTCGGACGCTTAAGGGTCGAGAGGCAGCGCAGCAACGCGACGGGCCGCGCGATGGGCGGGCGGCTATACTCCCGGCGCCCGATCGAGCACTCGCGGCGCCTTCCCGCACGATGCACTTTGGTTCCGGTTGCGAGGCGCGCCGCGAACGAACGTAACGCACGAGAGCGAAGCCTCGATGACACCAAGCCGCGTCGTTCCAACCCTCGCGAAGCCGCGAGGCACCTATCCCCACTACCGCCGCGCCGGCGATTTCATCTTCGTCTCGGGCATCGGCGCGCGCCGCCCCGACAATACGATCGCGGGCGCGACGGCCGATGCGATGGGCACCACCGTCCTCGACATCCGCGCGCAGACGCGCGCGGTGATCGAGAACGTCGGTACGATTCTCGCCGCCGCGGGCGCGTCGCTCGCCGACGTCGTCGACGTCGTGGCGTTCCTGACGGACATGAGCGACTTCGGCGGCTACAACGAGGTCTACGCCGAGTTCTTCGGTGCAGACGGCCCCACGCGGACTACCGTCGCCGTCCATCAGTTGCCGCATCCGCACATGCGCATCGAGATCAAGGCAGTCGCGTACAAGCCGGAAGCCGGGAAGGCGTGATGCGCGCGCCGCTCAACCTGCAGGGCTGGATCGACGAACATCGCGATCTCCTCAAGCCGCCGGTCGGCAACGCGCAGGTCTGGGAAGACGGCGACTTCATCGTCACGATCGTCGGCGGCCCCAACCAGCGCACCGACTATCACGACGATCCGCTGGAGGAGTTCTTCTTCCAGCTGAAGGGCAACATGGTGCTGCGGATCCTCGAGGACGGCCGTCCGAAGGACATGCCGATCCGCGAAGGCGACGTGTTCCTGCTGCCGCCGCACGTCCGGCATTCGCCGCAGCGCCCGGAGGGCAGCGTCGGCCTCGTCATCGAGTACCGGCGGCCGCCCGGCATCGTCGACGCCTTCGAGTGGTACTGCCTCGAATGCCACGAGCGTGTTTATCGCGTCGAGGTGCAGCTGCAAAGCCTCGTGCGCGACCTGCCGCCGCTGTTCGCGCAGTTCTACGGCGACGCCGCGCTGCGCCGCTGCCCCGCCTGCGGCGTCGTGCATCCGGGGAAGGCCGCAGCGCCATGAGCGTTCCGAGTCGATGATCGACATCCACGCGCATCTCTTCCCGCGCATCGCGCGCGAAGAGGCTGCGAACGCGGACCCGCGTGCGCCGTGGCTCGCCGATCACGGCGACGGCACCGGCCACATCATGATCGGCGACGAGCGCTTCCGGCCGGTGAGCGCACCGCTGTGGGACCCGCAGGCGCGGCTTGCGTGGATGGACGAGGCTGGCGTCGACATCCAGTTCGTCTGCGCGACGCCGGTGATGTTCGGCTATGCGTGGGATGTCGCGCGCGCGTCGGCGTGGGCGGCGCGCATGAACGACCTCGCGCTCGAATTCTGCGCCACGAATCCGCGCGCGGCTGAAGGCGCTCGCGCAGGTACCGCTGCAGGACATCGATGCGGCGTGCCGCGAAGCGACGCGCGCGCGCGCGAGCGGCCACATCGGCGTGCAGATCGGCAATCACGTCGGGCACAAGGAGTCTCGACGATCCGGGCATCCTCGATTTCCTGCGCCATTGCGCAAGCTGCGCCTGCCGGTGCTCGTCCATCCGTGGGACATGATGGGTGGCGACCGGATGCAGAAGTGGATGCTGCCGTGGCTCGTCGCGATGCCGGCCGAGACGCAGCTCGGCATCCTGTCGTTGATCCTGTCCGGTGCATTCGAGCGCCTGCCGCGCGAGCTCGCGCTCGTGTTCGCGCACGGCGGCGGCAGCTTCGCGTGGCTGCTCGGCCGCGTCGACAACGCGTGGCGGCGGCGCGACGTGGTGCGCGCCGACTGTCCGCAGCTGCCGTCGTCCTATTGCGACCGCTTCTGCGTCGACTCCGCGATCTTCGACGTCGCCGCGCTGCGCCTGCTGGTCGACCGGATGGGTTCCGAGCGGGTGATGCTCGGCACCGATGCGCCATTTCCGCTCGGCGAAGAGCGGCCCGGCGAACTCGTCGCTGAAGCGTATGCGGCCGACGCGGCGACGCGCGGGAGCATCCTCGCCGCGAATGCGATGCGCGTGTTCGATCTCGCCTGACCGGCCGCAATGCCGTTCATTCGCGCCGGCGGCCATCGCCTCGACTATCTGAGCATCGACGCGGGCGCACGCGACCGGCCCACGCTCGTGCTGCTGCACGAGGGGCTGGGCTCGGTCGCGATGTGGCGCGACTTTCCCAACCTGCTCGCTCACGCGACCGCGAGCCGCGTGGTCGCCTACTCGCGGCAGGGCTATGGCGATTCCGATCCGTTGACGGCGCCGCGGACGGTGCGCTACATGCACGACGAGGCCGAGCGCGTGCTGCCCGAGTTCCTCGACGGATTGGCGATCGAGCGGCCGCTCCTGGTCGGCCACAGCGACGGGGGCTCGATTGCGCTGATCCACGCGGGCGCGGGCAGTCGCGCCGTGGCCGGCATCGTGGCGATGGCGCCGCATGTCATCGTCGAGGACGTTTCGATCGCGAGCATTGCCGCCGCGCGCGAGGCGTATGAAACGACCGCGCTGCGCGACAAGCTCGCGCGCCATCATTCCGACGTCGACGGTGCGTTCCGCGGCTGGAATGACATCTGGCTCTCGGCCGATTTCCGCGCGTGGAACATCGAATCGTATCTGCCGCGCATCGCCTGCCCGATACTCGCGATGCAGGGCGAGGACGACGAGTACGGCACGATGGACCAGCTCGCACGGATCGCCCGTGGCGCGCGCGACGTCGAGCTCCTGAAGCTGCCCGATTGCCGCCACTCGCCGCATCGGGACCAGCCGGACGCCGTCCTCGCTGCGATCGCGCGTTTCGTCGATCGGGTCGCCGTCCGGTGAGGGTCTTTTCGAAGGTCGGCGCGTGACGCATCTCGACCTGCCGCTGCTCATCCAGACGTACGGATATCCGGCCGCGTTCGTCGGGTCGATGCTCGAAGGCGAGACCGTGCTCGTCCTCGCGGGCCTTGCGGCGCATCGCGGTCACCTGTCGCTGCCGGTGGTGTGGCTGCTCGCCGCCGCCGGCGGCGCGATCGGCGACGCTGCGTATTTCGCGCTCGGCCGCCGCTATGGGGAGCGCCTGATCGCGCGGTTCCCCCGGTTCGCCCCCGCCGTTGCGCGCGTGCACCGGCTGATCGACCGCGGTCCTGTGATCTCGGTCATCACGGTTCGCTTTCTGTACGGCGTTCGAATGGCCGGTCCGCTGGTGATCGGCACCAGCGCGATGTCATGGCCGCACTTCCTGTTCTGGAACGCATGCGGTGCGCTGTTGTGGTCGGCCGCGTGGCTTGCCGTCGGCTACACGGTCGGCGAGGTCGCGCAGCGGTTGCTGGGCAACGTCGCGCACGTTGAGCGCGAGCTCTTCCTCGGCGTCCTCGCCGTCGCGATCCTGGCGGCGATCGTCGTGCGCGCTCGCGCGCGACCCCCGCGCTGAGCGCGGTTCTCCGATCGGCCGTTGCCGTCCAAAGCGGTGCAGGGCCGCTGCGCGTGCACCGCTTTGGTGGGATCGGGCCGCGGTCCCGCGGCCGCGTTGCGTACGCGTCGACCGCAAATTTGATCATCGAATCCGGACGTTAGTCCCGCTTCACTACCGATGGCATGCCTTGTGCAATGCATCAAGGCGGCACCATCGCGACGCAATGCACTTCACCATTCCGGCGCGCACGCGATCGGGCGGATCGAACGTTCACGTCACTTCAAACTCGAGGGGGCATCTCATGCAACGTAGAAGTTTTATGAAACGCGTCGCGCTGTCGGCCGCGCTGGCGACGGCGGGTCTCGCAGTCGGAACGGCCGCCATCGCGGCGGATCCGATCAAGGTCGGCGTGCTGCATTCGCTGTCCGGCACGATGGCGATCAGCGAAACGTCGCTGAAGGACGTCGCGCTGATGACGATCGACGAGATCAACGCCAAGGGCGGCGTCATGGGCAAGCAAGCTCGAGGCCGGTCGTCGTCGACCCCGCGTCGAACTGGCCGCTGTTCGCCGAGAAGGCGCGCCAGCTGCATCACGCAGGACAAGGTCGCGGCGGTGTTCGGCTGCTGGACGTCGGTGTCGCGCAAGTCGGTGCTGCCGGTGTTCGAGGAGACCAACGGCCTCCTGTTCTACCCGGTGCAGTACGAAGGCGAAGAGCTCTCCAAGAACGTGTTCTACACCGGCGCCGCGCCGAACCAGCAGGCGATTCCCGCGGTCGAGTACCTGATGAGCAAGGAAGGCGGCGGCGCCAAGCGCTGGGTCCTGCTCGGCACCGACTACGTCTATCCGCGCACGACGAACAAGATCCTGCGCGCGTTCCTCAAGTCGAAGGGCGTCGATGAAAAGGACATCGACGAGAAGTACACGCCGTTCGGCCATTCGCGACTACCAGACGATCGTCGCCGACATCAAGAAGTTCTGCGGCAGGCGGCAAGACGGCCGTGGTCTCCACGATCAACGGCGATTCGAACGTTCCCTTCTACAAGGAGCTCGGCAACCAGGGCCTGAAGGCGACCGACGTTCCGGTCGTCGCGTTCTCGGTCGGCGAAGAGGAGCTGCGCGGCGTCGACACCAAGCCGCTGGTCGGCCACCTCGCGGCATGGAACTACTTCATGTCGCTCAAGAACCCGGCGAACGACGCGTTCAAGAAGAAGTGGGCCGACTACGCCAAGGCGAAGAAGCTGCCGGGCGCCGACAAGCCGCTGACCAACGACCCGATGGAAGCCACGTACGTCGGCATGTACATGTGGAAGCAGGCGGTCGAGAAGGCCAAGACGCACCGACACCGACAAGGTCGTCGCGGCGATGGCCGGCCAGAAGTTCAAGGCGCCGGACGGCTTCGACGATCAAGATGGACGAGAAGAACCACCACCTGTGGAAGCCGGTGTTCATCGGCGAGATCCAGGCCAACGGCCAGTTCAACGTCGTGTGGAAGACCAAGGGCCCGGTGCGCGCGCAGCCGTGGAGCCAGTTCATCGCCGGCAACGAGAAGAAGAAGGACGAGCCGGAAAAGAAGTGACGCAGCGTCGCACCGCACCGCCAGCCCGTGCGGCTCGCTCGCGCGGAGAGGGCGCCCGGAGAGCGGGTGAGGCGCGGCTCTCGCCTACCGCGAATGCGACCCCATTGGACGCATTGAACGCTCGCATCGCCGCCGGACTTGCGGCGTGCTCGTCGCCGTGGCCGTCGCTTGTCTGGGCGACGCAGGCCGGCGCCGCGCATCGCGCGCCGAGACGATGTCGCGACCTCGCGTTCGGCGAGGGCGACGCGCGCGGCAAGGCGATCGGCGCGCTCGTCGCGAGCGGCGACGCACGCGGCGCTGCCGCTCCTGCAGGCGCTGATCGACGGCGAAGTGCAGACCGTCGGCGAGGACCGCGTCCTGCATCGTCAAGGGCGACACGGCCACCGACGCGGCTGACCGGCAAGGCGGTCACGCCGCTGCCCGACAACCGCGACGACGTCGTCGTCAACAACCGGCTGCGCCGCGACGCTCGGCACCGCGCTCGCGGCGTTCAAGCTCGTCGTCGCCCGACCGCGCGGTGCGCCTCGCCGCGGCGAAGGAACTGCAGAACAGCGCCGACGAGGACGCGCTGCCGGCGATCGCGGCCGCGCTCGCCAAGGAATCCGATCCCGAGATCAAGGGCCTGCTGGCGCTGACGCAGGCGTCGATCCAGCTCGCGAGCACCGACCGCGCGACGCGGCTCGCCGCGATCCAGGCGCTCGCGCAGAGCGACACGCGGCGCCACCAAGACGCTGCTGCTCGGCCGTGCTCGAGCGCAAGAAGGACGGCAAGTTCGTCGAGCCCGACGACGAGCTGCGCGCCGAAGCCGAGCGCTCGCTGTCGCGCGGTCGAAGGCGCGCCTCGCCAAGGGCGACATCGCCGCGCGCGTCTTCAGCGGCATCTCGCTCGGCACGCATCCTGCTGCTCGCCGCGCTGGGCCTCGCGATCACCTACGGCCTGATGGGCGTCATCAACATGGCGCACGGCGAGCTCATCATGATCGGCGCGTACGCGACCTACGTCGTGCAGAACCTGTTCCGCGCAGTACGTGCCGGGCGCGTTCGACTGGTATCTGCTGCTGCGCGATCCCGGTGGCGTTCGCTGCGTCAGCGCGCTCGTCGGCGTGGTCCTCGAGCGCACGGTGATCCGCCACCTCTACGGCCGGCCGCTGGAGACGCTGCTCGCGACGTGGGGCCTGTCGCCTGATCCTGATCCAGGCGGTGCGCACGATCTTCGGCGCGCAGAACGTCCAGGTCGAGAATCCGTCGTGGATGTCCGGCGGCATCGAGATCATGACCAACGTCGTGCTGCCGTGGAGCCGCATCGTGCATCATCGCGTTCGCCGGCGGTCGTGCTGCTGCTGGTGTGGCTGCTGCTGACGCGCACGCGGCTCGGGCTGTTCGTGCGCGCCGTCACGCAGAACCGCGCGATGGCGAGCGCGCTCGGCGTGCGCACGCCGAAGGTCGACATGCTGGCGTTCGGCCTCGGGCTCGGGCATCGCGGGGCTCGCGGGCTGCGCGCTCTCGCAGATCGGCAACGTCGGTCCCGACCTCGGCCAGAGCTACATCGTCGACTCGTTCATGGTCGTCGTGCTGGGCGGCGTCGGCCAGCTCGCCGGCACGGTCTACGCGGCGCTCGGCCTCGGCATCGCCAACAAGTTCCTCGAGGCGTGGCAGGGCGCGGTGCTCGCGAAGATCGCGGTGCTCGTGTTCATCATCATCTTCATCCAGAAGCGCCCGCAGGGCCTGTTCGCGCTGAAGGGCCGGACGGTGGAGGCATGACGCGCATGACGCATGAAGCGACTCACTGCCGCTTCGTCCCGGCGGCGTTCGCGCACGGCGCGGGCGCGCTGCCGCGGCTGTGGTCGGGCCGCGGCGTGGGCGCGTCATCGGCGTCGCCGCGCTCGTGCTCTTCGTCGTCGTCCCGATCTGCAACCTCGTCGTGCCGGCGGGCAGCGTGTTCCACGTGTCCGACTACACGGTCACGCTCGTCGGCAAGATCATGTGCTACGCGATCGTCGCGCTCGCGATGGACCTGATCTGGGGCTACACCGGCATCCTGTCGCTCGGACACGGCCTCTTCTTCGCGCTCGGCGGCTACGCGATGGGCATGTACCTGATGCGCTCGATCGGCCGCGACGGCGTCTACCAGAGCGACCTGCCGGACTTCATGGTGTTCCTCGACTGGAAGGCGTATCCCTGGTACTGGAGCTTCACCGACCACTTCTGGTACTGCGGCGCTGCTCGTGGTGCTGGTGCCCGGGACTGCTCGCGTTCGTGTTCGGCTTCTTCGCGTTCCGCTCGCGGATCAAGGGCGTCTACTTCTCGATCATCACGCAGGCGCTGACCTACGCGTGCGATGCTGCTGTTCTTCCGCAACGACACGGGCTTCGGCGGCAACAACGGCTTCACCGACTTCAAGCGCATCCTGGGCTTTCCGATCACCGCGCCGGCGACGCGGATGGCGCTGTTCATGATCACCGGCGCCGCGCTGCTCGGCTTCCTGCTGCCTCGGCCGCGCGATCGTGCACGTCGAAGCTCGGCCGCGTGCTCACGGCGATCCGCGACGCCGAGACGCGCGTCATGTTCTCCGGCTACAACCCGGTGTACTTCAAGCTCTTCATCTGGACGCTGTCGGCGGTGATCTGCGGCATCGCCGGCGCGCTGTACGTGCCGCAGGTCGGCATCATCAACCCGAGCGAGATGTCGCCCGCCAACTCGATCGAGATCGCGATCTGGACGGCGGTCGGCGGCCGCGGAACGCTGATCGGCCCGGTCATCGGCGCGGCGGTCGTCAACCTCGGCAAGAGCTGGTTCACGCAGGCGCTGCCCGAGTACTGGCTGTTCGCGCTCGGCCTGCTGTTCATCCTCGTGACGCTGTACCTGCCGCGCGGCATCGCGGGCCTGTGGACGAAGGAAGTCGCAATGAGCAGCCGACGTGCTGCTGACCAGCGGCGACGCGCGAGCGCGCAGCGAGCGGCATCAGCGACGGCCGCGTCGTCACGCGACGGCGTCGACATCAGCCATCGGCGGCATCCTCTACCTCGAATCGATCTCCGTCAGCTTCGACGGCTTCAAGGCGCTGAACGACCTCACCTGACGATCGACGCCGGCGAGCTGCGCTGCGTCATCGGCCCCAACGGCGCCGGCAAGACGACGATGATGGACGTGATCACCGGCAAGACGCGGCCGGACGCTGGGCACCGCGTTCTTCGGCCAGACGATCGACCTCACGCGCCTGTCCGAGCCGGAGATCGCCGATCGCGGCATCGGCCGCAAGTTCCAGAAGCCGACCGTGTTCACCGACCACACGGTGTTCGAGAACCTCGAGCTCGCGCGCAAGGCCGACAAGCGCGTGTGGCCGACGCTGACGCGCGAAGCTCGATTCGACGGCGCGCGACCGCATCCTGACCATCCTCGAAACGATCAAGCTCGCGCACGGAGGCGGCGCGCCTCGCCGGCTTGCTGTCGCACGGCCAGAAGCAGTGGCTCGAGATCGGCATGCTGCTGATGCAGGAGCCGCAGCTGCTGCTGCTCGACGAGCCGGTCGCCGGCATGACCGACGACGAGACGATGCGCAGCGCCGAGCTGTTCCGCTCGCTCGCCGGCGACTACACGCTCGTCGTCGTCGAGCACGACATGGACTTCGTCGCGCGCATCGCCGACCGCGTCACGGTGCTGCACGAAGGCCACGTGCTCGCCGAAGGCTCGATGCAGCAGGTGCAGGAGAACGAGCAGGTCATCGAAGTCTTCCTGGGCACGATAGATGAGCCCGCCACTGTCGCTGAAGCAGCCTGGACGGCCGTGGACTGACCATGCTGCCATCGCAAGCTCAACCAGTACTACGGCGGCAGCCACATCCTGCGCGACGTCGTCGTTCGACGTGCCGGCGGGCAAGTGCACGACGCTGCTCGGCCGCAACGGCGTCGGCAAGACGACGCTGCTGCGAGTGCCTGATGGGCCTGCTGCCGATCCGCTCGGGCGACATCCGGCTGCGACGACAACAGCATCGCGTCGCTGCCGCCCTACGCGCGCGCGAGCCTCGGCATCGGCTACGTGCCGCAGGGCCGCGACATCTTTCCGCGGCTCACCGTGCGGCGAGAACCTGCGAGATGGGCCTCGCCACGCAGAAGCGCGGCGCGGGCGTGCCCGAGCTTCATCTTCGAGATGTTTCCGGTGCTGAAGGACATGCTGGGCCGCCGCGGCGGCGATCTTTCCGGCGGCCAGCAGCAGCAGCTCGCGATCGGCCGCGCGCTCACGCTGCGGCCGAAGCTCCTGATCCTCGACGAGCCGACCGAGGGCATCCAGCCGTCGATCATCAAGGACATCGAGCGCGCGATCCGCAAGCTCACGCAGCAGCGGCGAGATGGCGATCCTGCTGGTCGAGCAGTACTACGATTTCGCGAAGTCGCTCGCCGACCACTACGTCGTGATGTCGCGCGGCGAAGTCGTCGCGCGCGGCGACGGCGCACGATGGACGCGGACAACGTCCGCGGGCATCTCGCGGTCTGAGCGCGCGGGCTGTACTCGTTCGTGTTCTCCCGCGAGCTGAATCGGGCGCAGGTGCGACAGCAGTTCCTGACCTCACCGGCGATGCAGGCACAGATCACGGCCGTCGCCGCGCAGGGGCGTTTTCCGTAGGCATTCGGGTCGTCCCCGACAGACCGCAGCGCGGGTGGCGCGACGGCCTCGAAGCGCGGATAATCGCGCCTCGATCGAATCGTCGAGGAGAGGGCTGATGTCGCGTCACCATCGCAATGGAATAGTCGTGGCCGCGCTCGCGCTGACCGCATGGACCGACCTCGCGCAAGCGCAGTGGGTGTTCCTGGCGCGCCACGTTGTCGGCCGGGTAGAGCAGATGTCGCAGACCTCGCCCAAGGGTGACATCGCGTTCGATACGGCGACCGTCATCGTCGACGTTCCCGCGGCCAAGGTTTTCGAGACCGTACAGCGCTCCATCCGCACGGCCCAGGGCATCACGGTCACGCGCGAGGACGCCGGCGCGCGCCGCATCGAGTTCACCGACGGCGCGCGCAACGCCGGCATCCAGGCGATCAGCCTGGGCGACAACCTGACGCAGCTCATGGTGTCGTCGGCACACAGCGTCGGACCCGACAAGCCGACGTCGCAGATCGTCGAGCGCATCATCGCCGTCTGCAAGCAGATGGGCGTGGAGTGCTCGCGCGGTTCCTGACGACGCGCAACGCGGCGCACGGCACGATGAGATCGGGGTGGGCCCGGCTGGGATCGAACCAGCGACCAAACGATTATGAGTCGTCTGCTCTGACCGACTGAGCTACGGGCCCGCGTGCTTCGCGCCCGTCGCATGTATTGCTGCCGCGCCGGCGGCCGCGAACGTCGCAGCGCGCAAATTATAGCCGAGGGCCTTTGGCGGGCTGCGCGCCGCCGCCGAGGCGCGCACGGCTAGAATCGCGCATGCATCACTACCTGCGCCCCTTGCTTGCCCCGCGATCGGTCGCGCTGGTCGGCGCGTCGCAGCGCCCGGGGTCGCTCGGCCGGATCGTCTTCGAGAATCTCCTCGCCGGCGAATTCAAGGGCGCGCTGTATCCGGTCAACCCTCACCACGCGCGCGTGCTCACGCATCGCACCTACGGATCGCTGGCGGAGATCGGGCTTCCGATCGACCTCGCGATCATCGCGACGCCCGCGGAGGCAGTGCCGGGAATCCTCGAGCGCGTGTCGAAGGGCAGCCTGGGCGCCGCGGTGCTGATGAGCGCACCCACGCGCGTCGATCGCGCCGCCGGAAACGCGTGGTGCCGTGCAGTGTCGGCGATCGCTCGCAAGCGGTCGGTGCGCCTCGTCGGTCCGGGGGCGCTGGGCGTCATCCGCACGGACATCGGCCTCAACGGAACGTTCTGCGCGCCCGCGGCCTTGCCCGGACGCCTCGCCATCGTCGGGCAGTCGGGCGCGGTCAGCGCGGCGATGCTCGATTTCGCGGCGCCGCTTCGCCTCGGCTTCTCGACGGTGGTCACGCTGGGCGGCGGCATGGACGTCGGCTTCGGCGAGCTGCTCGACGCGCTCGTCGTCGATCCCGGCACCGACGGCATCCTGCTCTACGTGGAGACCATCGGCGATGCGCGAACGTTCATCTCGGCGCTGCGTGCCGCCGCGCGCACCAAGCCCGTCGTTGTGCTGAAGGCGGGGCGCTCGCTCGAAGCGCGACGCGTTCCCGCGCGCGACGCCGTGTTCGACGCCGCGCTGATGCGTGCCGGCACGGTGCGCGTGCGGACGTACGCGCAGCTCTTCGCCGCCGCGCGCATTCTCTCGCTCGGGCGCATTCCGCGCGGCGATCGCCTCGGCATCGTGTCCAACGGCCGCGGTCCTGCCGTCCTCGCGGCCGACGAAGCGCAACTGCGTCGCGTGACCGTTGCCAAGCTCGCGCCGCCGACGGTCGCTGCGCTGGACGAGTTCCTGCCGCCCGCGAGCCCGCGGACGAATCCGGTCGATGTGCGCGGCAGCGCGTCGCCGAACCTTTTCGCCGAAGCGGTGCGCGCGACGCTTGCAGATCCCGGAGTGGACGCCGTCGTCGCGTTGCACGTCGCGCGTCCGGCGATCGGCGCGACCGATTCCGCGCGCGCGGTGGCGGCGGTCGCGCGCGAATCGACGAAGCCGGTGCTCGGCGCGTGGCTCGGCGCCGTCAACCGCCGCGAGGTCGACGAGGCGCTCGACGCCGGCGGCGTCGCAAACTTCTATACACCGGAGACCGCCGTCGACGCGTTCTCGTTCCTCGCGTCGTATCGCCGCAACCAGGCGTGGCTGCTGGAGGTGCCGCCGCCGCAACCGGCGCCGGAGCCCCCCGATCTCGCCCTCGCCGAGCGGATCCGGCAGGAGGCCGAGCGCGAGGGTCGCACGCGACTTGCTGCCGGCGATCTGATGGCGTTGCTCGCGGCGTTCGGCATCGGCGTGCCCGCACACGCGGCCGTCGAAACGCTGGCCGAAGCCGAGGCTGCCGTGCGCAAGCTGCACTTTCCGGTGCGGCTCACGCTGGAGAGCGACGATGTCACAAGCGCAGCCTCGCGTGACGTCCGTACGCGCGAGGCGCTCGCGCGCGCCTGGGGCGAGCTGCACACGACCCGCCGCGGCGATGCGCGCGCCGGACACACCGGCCGCGTGATCGTCGCGCGACCGATCTCCTCGACGCCCGCAGCGGCGACCGCGATCGGTGTCGCGACCGATGCGGTGTTCGGCCCGGTGATCCTGCTGGGCGACGCGGCCGACGGCGCGCACACGCCGCAGGGCCTGATGCTGCCTCCGCTCAACCGGCGGCTTGCCCTCGACCTCGTGATCGAGGCACACGGGCCGCTGCGCCGCGGCGGCGCCGACGTCCCGGCCGAGGCGAAGCGCGAGGCGCTCGCGTGCGTGCTGACGCAGGTATCGACGCTCGTCTGCGCGCTCCCCTGGCTGCGCGCGCTCGACCTGCGGCCGGTGGTCGTCGTCGAGGGACGCGCGATCGTGACTGCCGCGCGCGCGGTGATCGACCCGCGGCGCAAGCCGCAGCCAGGCTACCGGCACATGGCGATCCACCCATACCCGGTGGAGCTTGTTGACGACGTCCTGCTCGCGGATGGCACTCCGCTGGTGGTGCGCCCCATCCGCCCCGAGGACGCCGAGCTCGAGCGCGCGTTCGTCCACGGACTTTCCGACCAGACGCGCTTCTTCCGCTTCTTCTATCAGCTGCACGAACTGACACCCGCGATGCTCGCGCGCTTCACGCAGGTCGACTACGATCGCGAGCTCGCGCTCGTCGCGATCGCCGGGGATCCGAAGGAGCGCGAGGCGCTGGTCGGCGTCGCGCGCTACATCGCGAATCCCGACGGCGAGAGCGCCGAGTTTGCCGTCGTGGTCGCCGACGACTGGCAGCGACGCGGGGTCGCGCACATGCTGATGGAACGCCTGATCGCCGCCGCGCACCGGCGCGGGCTCGCGCGCATCGAGGGGACCGTCCTGCGCGCCAACCACAACATGCTGAAGTTCACGGCGGCACTCGGTTTTCGCGTACGCGACGACCCCGACGACGCGGAGCAGGTCGTCGTCGCCCGCGACCTGTAGGCAGCGCCGCGATCGGGTAACATTGACGACATGAAGGTACTGTTCGCCACCGATGGTTCGGCGCCCGCGCTGGCGGCGCTCAAGAGCTTGCTCGACCGGCGCGCGTGGTTTGCGGGCGAGATCGAGCTCACGGTCCTCACCGCGCACCACGTGATGCCGTTCAAGCGCGCTGCGGCGTGGGCCGGACACGACGCGCTCAAGAAGTACTACGACGAGGAGTGCGACGCCGCGCTGGCGCCGGCGGTGGCGTTGCTCACCGAGCGCGGCGTTGCGTTCAAGACCGAGAAGCGGATCGGCGAGCCCGCGACGACGATCGTCGCGGCCGGCGTCGACGGCGGGTACGATCTGCTGGCGCTCGGCGCCCAGGGCCACTCGGCGTTTGCGCACCTGATGCTTGGCTCGGTCGCCGCGAAGGTCGTCGCCGCCTCGCGCATTCCCGTCCTGCTATTGCGCTGAATGCCGCAGCGGCGCCTCCGGTGGATCTGGCCGTCAGGCGCTTCCCGTAGTCCCCGAAGAATGCTGGCGACGCAATGACGACGCTGTCCTTTTTTCTCGCGTGGCTTGCGGATCCGTTGCGCGTCGGCGCCGTTTCGCCGTCGAGCCCGGCGCTGGCCGACGCGATCACCGCGGAGATCACGCCAGCCTGCGCGCCGGTGATCGAGCTCGGACCCGGCACCGGCGTCTTCACACGTTCGCTGATCCAGCGCGGCATTCCCGAGGAGCGCCTGGCGCTCATCGAGCGCGGGGACCGGTTCGCACGCAAGCTGGAGCGGAGCTTTCCGCGGGCGCGCGTGCTGCAGATGGATGCCGCGCGACTGGCCGAGGTTGACCCGTTCGACGGCGAGCGTGCCGGCGCGGTGGTCAGCGGGTTGCCGCTGCTGCTGATCCGTCCGGGAGACGTGCTGAGGCTGCTGGAAGGCGCATTCGAGCGCCTGCGTCCGGACGCGGCCTTCTATCAGTTCACCTATGGCCTCGATCCGCCGGTGCCGAGCCGCATCCTGGATCGGCTCGGCCTCGAGGTTGCGCGCCTGGGAGGCACCTTCGCCAACGTTCCGCCGGCAGCGGTGTACCGCATTCGCCGCCGCTACGCGTACGCGCGGCGCGCGGCCTCAGATGGCGCTCTTTATGACGCCGCCGTCCACGCGCAGCGCCGCGCCGGTGGTCGCTGATGACCGCGGGCTCGCGACGTAGGCGACCATCGACGCGACCTCGTCGGGCGTCGCGAATCGCTTGATCAGCGACGTCGGGCGGACCTTCTCGAAGAAGCCCTTCTCGTACTGCTCGAACGACTGCCCTTCGGCGCGGGCGAGCGCCTCGACGAAGTCGCCGACGCCGCGCGACTTCGTCGGCCCGGGCAGGACCGCATTGACGGTGATGCCCGTGCCCGCCAGCGATTCGGCGAGCCCGCGCGAGATCGCGAGCTGCGCGGTCTTCGTCATGCCGTAGTGGATCATTTCCGCGGGAATCTGCACGCCACTCTCGCTCGAGATGAAGATGATGCGTCCCCAGTTGCGCGTCCGCATGGCGGGAAGCACCAGTCGCGCGAGGCGCACGCCGGACAGCACGTTCACGTCGAAGAACCGGCGCCAGTCCTCGTCGGGGATCTCTTCGAAGGGCTTGGGTTCGAAGATCCCGAGGTTGTTCACGAGGATCTCGATGCCGGGGTACTCGGCGACGGCGCGCGCCGCCGCGTCCGGCTGCGAGAGATCGCCGGCAAAGCCGGCAACGTTGCCCTTCGTGGCCGACGCGATCGCGGCCACGGCCGCGTCGACGCCCGCCGGCGTGCGTCCGTTGACGACGACACGCGCGCCTTCGCGCGCCAGCGCCTCGGCGATGGCGTAGCCGATGCCGGCGGTGCTGCCGGTCACCAGCGCAAGCTTGCCGTTCAGTTGCAGATCCACGATCGTTGTCCTTCGATCAAAGCGAAACGCCCCGTGGAAGCGGGGCGTTTCGTCGTACGCAATGCGCGGGTCACTCGCCTTCGAGGAAGCTCCGCAGTTTTTCCGAGCGCGACGGATGGCGCAGCTTGCGCAGCGCCTTCGCCTCGATCTGGCGGATGCGCTCGCGCGTGACGTCGAACTGCTTGCCGACCTCTTCCAGCGTGTGGTCGGTGTTCATCTCGATGCCGAAGCGCATGCGCAGCACCTTCGCCTCGCGCGGCGTCAGCGTGTCGAGGATGTCCTTGCAGACGTCGCGCAAGCTGGCGTTCACCGCGGCTTCCGAGGGCGCGACCGTCGACTGATCCTCGATGAAATCGCCGAGGTGCGAGTCGTCGTCGTCGCCGATCGGCGTCTCCATCGAGATCGGCTCCTTGGAGATCTTGAGGATCTTGCGGATCTTCTCCTCGGGCATCTCCATCTTGAGCGCGAGCGTCTGCGGATCGGGCTCGAGGCCGGTCTCCTGCAGGATCTGGCGGCTGATCCGGTTCATCTTGTTGATCGTCTCGATCATGTGCACCGGGATGCGGATCGTCCGCGCCTGGTCGGCGATCGAGCGCGTGATCGCCTGGCGGATCCACCACGTCGCGTAGGTCGAGAACTTGTAGCCGCGGCGATATTCGAACTTGTCGACGGCCTTCATCAGGCCGATGTTCCCTTCCTGGATCAGGTCGAGGAACTGCAGGCCGCGGTTCGTGTACTTCTTGGCGATCGAGATCACGAGGCGCAGGTTGGCCTCGGTCATCTCGCGCTTCGCCTTGCGGGCTTTCGCCTCGCCGGTGGACATCTGCCGGTTGATGTCCTTGAGATCCTTCAGCGGGATCATCACGCGCTGCTGCAGCGCGAGCAGCTTCTGCTGCTGCTCGACGATGGCCTGCCGGTACTTGGCGAGCTGCTCGCTGTAAGGATGGTGCGCGGACACTTCGCGGTCGATCCAGCGCAGCGACGTCTCGTTCTCCGGGAACTTCTTGATGAACTCGGGCCGCGGCATGCCGGCCTTGTTCACGACGAGGTCCTGGATCTTGCGCTCGATCTGGCGGATGTTGTCGACCTCGGTGCGCACGCTGTCGCAAAGCTTCTCGACCATGCGCGCCGAAAAGCGGATCTGCATCAGCTCGGCGGAAATCTTCTTCTGCAGGTCGAGGTACTTCGGCGCCTTGTGGCCTTCCTTCGTGAGGACCGCCAGCATCCGCGTGAAGAACTTGCGGATCGTGCCGAAGCGCTCGAGCGCCGCTACCTTCAGCCGCTCGAGGTTCTCGCTCTCGATGACGCCAGGATCGGTCTCGTCCTCCTCGTCCTCGAGCTCGTCGCTGGCTTCGTCGATCGCCGTGAGTTCCTCGTTGAAGTCGAGGAGGCCGTCGACGACGTCGTCGATCTTGAGCTCGTCCTTGCCGATCTTGTCGGCGAGGTCGAGGATCTGGTTGACGGTCATCGGGCACGCGGAGATCGCGAGGATCATGTGCTTCAGACCCTCCTCGATCCGCTTGGCGATCTCGATCTCGCCTTCGCGCGTCAGCAGTTCGACCGAGCCCATCTCGCGCATGTACATGCGCACCGGGTCGGTCGTGCGGCCGAACTCGGAGTCGAGCGTAGACGCCGCGGCTTCCGCCTCTTCCTCGACGTCTTCCGCCGGCACCGTCGCCGGCGTCTCCGACATCAGCAGCGTCTCGGCATCGGGGGCCTCGTCGTAGACCTGGATCCCCATGTCGCCGATCATCGAGATGATGCCTTCGATCTGCTCGGCGTCGAGGATGTCCTCGGGCAGGTGGTCGTTGATCTCGGCGTACGTGAGGTAACCGCGCTCCTTGCCGAGGACGATCAGGTTCTTCAGGCGGCGCTTGCGCGCCTCGACGTCCTGCGGCGTCAGCTCGCGCGGCGCGACTTCGCTGTGGCGGCCGTTCTTGGTCTTCTTGTGCGTGGCATCCTCGGCGCGCTTGCTGGCGATGCGCGCCGCGATTTCGGCGGTCGACGGCTTGTGGCCCGCAGCGGCGGCGGCGGTGGCCGCGGCGGCTGCAGCGGCCTTGGCGGACATCGGCGGAGTGGCGGCGCCGGCCTTGCCTGCCACTGCCTTGCCTGCAGGAGCTGTCTTGACCGCAGGAACTGCCTTGACGGCAGGACCCGCCTTGACCGCAGGAACCTTGGCCGCAGCACCTGCCTTGACCGCGGGGACCGCTTTGACGGCAGGAACCGCCTTGACCGGCGGCACGGCGACCGGCTTGACGATCTTCGGCGTCACCGGGGGCGCGACCTTGGCCTTGCTCTTGAGGACGACGGGCTTGGCCTGCGGCTTCGCGACGGGCTTGGCCTGCGCGGTGGATTTCTTCTTCGCCGGCGCCTTGTTGCCGCTCGCGCCGGCCTTCTTCGCGCCCGGCTTGGCGGCGGGCTTGCGCGCAGCCGGTCGCGTCGAGCCGCCGGCTCTCGTGGAGCTACCGAGCCTGGACGCGGGCTTCGCTTTCCCGGTGGCGGACTTCGCCTTGGGCTTGCTGGATCTGGGCTGCGCCTTGCGCACGCTCTTCGAAGGCTTCTTGGCCATGGTCATCCTTGATCGTCGCGCTCCGGCAAGAGCGCCCTTTCGTCGTTCGCGGTGGCTGCTCGGGTGACAACATTCATCGCCCCGCAACACCTAGGTGGGGTCGGGGCGGAAAAACCGCAAATTATAGCATTCGGGCGAGGCATTTCGAAGGGTTCCGTCAGCCGGAGCCGCCCGCCGGCCCCGACGAGCGCGGGCCGGGGAGCGACTGGCGCACCCACTCGAGCTGTCGCAGGCGTTCCGCTTCCTCGCCGGAGGGCGGCACCGCGTCCGGTTCCGCCGCCTTGCCGGCCCGCCGCGCGTACAGCCACCAGCGCGCGGCGCCTTCGCGCAGGCGGGCTTCGGCATCGTCCGCGGTCAGCGCGTGGTCCTCGGCGGTCGCGAGCGCCGCCGCGAGCACCGGCTCGTGCGCGCTTTCGCTGAACCGCTGCATGACGGCGGGGGTGGACAGCGGCGCGTCCGGCGCACAGCAGGCGTCGACCAGTGCGACGAGCGCGTTGCCCTCCGCGGTGCCGTCGGAGGGCCGGGGCAGCGCGACCGCGCGCGCGAGCTCGGGCTTCAGCAGGATCGCCGCGATCAGTTCGCGGGCGAGGGAGGGGGCGCGGCGCACGGGCAGGCGCGGCGTGCGGCTGCGGCGCGGTGGGTCCGCCGCAGCATCCGGCGACCGTTCCGCAGGCGGGAGAAAGCCGCGCACGTCAGCGTCGGACAGCTCGGCCAGCGCGGCGATCCGGTTGCGGATCAGCGTCGCCAGCACCGGCGCGGCGACCTGCGCCACCAGCGGCTTGGCAGCGTTCACCAAGGCGGCGCGGCCCTCGGCGGAAGTTGGCGGATGCAGCGCCGCGAGCGTGCCGACCAGATACTCGGACAGCGGCGTCGCCCCCGCCACCGCCTGCTCGAACGCCGCCTTGCCCCGCGCGCGGACGAAATCGTCGGGATCCTCGCCATCGGGCAGGAACAGGAAGCGGGCATTTTTGCCGTCGGCGAGCACGGGCAGCGTGTTCTCCAGCGCGCGCCACGCGGCCTTCCGGCCTGCGGCGTCGCCGTCGAAGCAGAACACGACGTTGTCCGTCACCCGGAACAGCTTCTGCGCGTGCACCGGCGTGGTTGCGGTGCCGAGCGTCGCCACCGCGTATTCGACGCCGTGCTGCGCGAGCGCCACCACGTCCATGTAGCCCTCGACGACGACGACGCAGCCGGCGTCGCGGATCGCGCCACGCGCCAGGAACAGTCCGTAGAGCTCGCGGCCCTTCGAGAACACTGCAGTCTCGGGCGAGTTGAGGTACTTCGGCTCGCCGTCGCCCATTACACGACCGCCGAAGCCGATCACACGGCCACGGCTGTCGTGGATCGGAAACATCACGCGATCGCGGAAGCGGTCATAGCGCTTGCCGCCGTCGCCCGCAACGACCAGGCCCGCGGCGTCCAGCGCCGGGTCGTCGTATTGCGGATAGGCGCCTGCGAGCGCCTGCCAGCCATCGGGCGCGTAGCCGATGCCGAAATGGGCGGCGATCGCGCCGGTGAGCCCGCGGCCCTTGAGGTAGTCGATGGCGCGGGGTGCGTCCTTCAGTTGTGCGCGATAGAAGCGCGCGGCGGTGAGGAGTGTCGTGGTGGCATCCGCCGCATCCTCGCGCCGCTCCTTGTCACCGTCGCGCTCGATGCGCGGCACGGCGAGGCCGGCGTCGCGCGCAAGCTCTTCGACAGCGTCGGGGAACGACTTGCCGGCATGCTCCATCAGGAAGCCGATCGCCGTGCCGTGGGCGCCACAGCCGAAGCAGTGATAGAACTGCTTGGTCGGGCTGACCGTGAACGAAGGGGTTTTCTCGCTGTGGAACGGGCAGCACGCCTGGTAGTTGGCGCCGGCCTTCTTGAGCGGAACGAGGCGGTCGACGACGTCGACGATATCGACGCGGGACAGCAGCGTCGAGATGAAATCGTTGGGAATCATCGACTTGGGTACGGGCCGTGAAGGCAGCGCCGAGTGCGGCCGGACATTGCGGCAGGTCCGACCGCACGGACGCGCCACACGGCAGGGAACCCTTCGATTATAGGCCGTCGCGACCTGCCGAACAGGGGTCGGCCGCGCATTTTGGAGGCCGCCTGTCGGTACGCCGGGTTTGCTCTTCGGAAGCCGGCTGAAGCCAGCCCCGCGAGGAGGCCTGGGCCGGGCGGGCTCAACCCGCGAGCTTGGCTTTGGTCCGCGCGGAAACGGCCGCCATGTCGGCGCGGCCGGCGAGTTGCGGCTTGAGTTCGGCCATCACCTTGCCCATGCCGGCGGGGCCGCTCGCGCCCGTCGCGGGCGATGGCGGCGGCGATCGCCGCGTCGATCTCGGCGTCACTGAGCGCGGCCGGCTGATAGGCGGACAGCACGGTCACCTCGGCACGCTCGGCATCTGCCAGATCCTTGCGGTTGCCGGCTTCGAACTGCGCGATCGAATCCTTTCGCTGCTTGAGCATCTTGTCGATGATCGCGAGCACGTCGGCGTCGGTCATGTCCTTGCGCTCGTCCACCTCGCGCTGCTTGATGGCGGCGAGCAGCAGGCGGATCGTCGACAGGCGCGCGGTATCGCGTGCGCGCATCGCGTCCTTCATGTCTTCGGTGATCGTCTGCTTGAGCGGCATGGGGCCTCGCGGGAACGGGATCAGCTACGCAAATGGGTACGCGAACGCCAAAAGCAAAAAGGGGCGAATCGTTTCGCCCCTCCCTGTGGGGCCGGCTTCAGCCGGCCGCGGCAGCCGCTTAATACAGCTTTGGCGGCAGCTGCTGGCTGCGCAGCCGCTTGTAGTGGCGCTTGATCGCGGCGGCCTTCTTGCGCTTGCGTTCGGACGTGGGCTTCTCGTAGAACTCGCGGGCGCGGAGCTCGGTCAGCAGGCCGGTCTTTTCGATCGTGCGCTTGAAACGGCGCAGCGCGGCCTCGAAGGGCTCGTTTTCACGGACGCGAACGCTGGGCATGGGACGTGGGACCTCTTCTTTAGTCAGTCGAATGAAACGGTTGAGTTCGGTATACGGTTCAAAGGGCTAGCCCGAAAGTATAGCAGCGCCCCCTCGGCCGGGCAACCCCGGCCGGTAGAATCCCCGTCATGCGCGTCCTGGGCCTCGAAACCTCCTGCGACGAGACCGGTGTGGCCGTATACGACACCGGACGGGGCCTCCTTGCCCATGCGCTGCACACGCAGGTCGCCATGCACGCCGACTACGGGGGTGTCGTTCCCGAGCTCGCCTCCCGCGATCACGTCCGGCGCGTCCTGCCGCTGGTCCGGCAGGTGCTGAAAGAGTCCGGTCTCGGGCTCGGCGATCTGGACGGCATCGCCTATACGCAGGGTCCCGGGCTCGCCGGCGCGCTGCTGGTCGGCGCGAGCGTGGCCAACGCACTCGGCTACGCGCTTGGCAAGCCGGTTGTCGGCGTCCATCACCTCGAAGGTCATCTGCTGTCGCCGCTGCTCGGTGAGCCGCGACCCGCGTTTCCGTTCGTCGCGCTGCTGGTGTCCGGGGGGCACACGCAGCTCTACGACGTGATCGGCGTCGGCGATTACCGGCTGCTCGGCGACACGCAGGACGACGCGGCCGGCGAGGCCTTCGACAAGACCGCCAAGCTGCTCGGCCTTGCGTATCCCGGCGGCCCGGCGCTTGCGCGACTCGCCGCATCGGGTCGCGCAGGCGTGGTGACGCTGCCGCGGCCGATGCTGACGTCGGGCGATCTCGACTTCAGCTTTTCGGGGCTCAAGACCGCGGTGCTGACGCTCGTGCGCCGCATCGAAGCCGTGGCGCCGCTCACCGAAGCCCAGAAGGCCGACATCGCGCGCGAGTTCCAGGCCGCGGTCGTCGACGTGCTCGCGGCGAAGTCGCTGGCAGCGCTCGACGCGAGCGGCCGGCGGCGCCTCGTCGTCGCCGGAGGCGTCGGCGCGAACCTCGAATTGCGGGCTCGACTTGCCGCGGACGTGGCGCGCCGCGGCGGCGAAGTGTTCTATCCCGATCTGGTGTTCTGCACCGACAACGGCGCGATGATCGCGCTCGCCGGCGCGCTGCGTCTCGTGCATGCGCAGCGCAGCGACTATGGGTTTACGGTGAAGCCGAGGTGGAGCCTCGCGGAGGCGGGCACGGCAACGGTTCGAGCGTGATTGGGTTTTGCCCGCGCTTGGCCGGCTGAGGCCGACCCGACGAGGCTTTCGGCCCAACAAAGCTGCTGGCCTCGCAACGCTGCGGGTCCGACAACGAGGCTGGCGGTCAGCGCCCGATCGAGCGTTCGCGGCCTTCGACCAGCTGGCGGATGTTCGCCTTGTGGCGCCAGAAGAGCAGCAGCGCCAGCGGAACCATCGCCCACGCGACCAGCGTGTTGCCGTAGACGTAGAACATTCCGAGTGGCATCAGCGCCGCGACGACGAGCGCCGCGAGCGAGCTGATCTTGAAGCCGAACGCCATCGTCAGCCAGATCACCGTGAGCACCAGGCCGAGGGGCCAATGCAGCGCGAAGACGATGCCCGCGGCCGTCGCGACGCCTTTGCCGCCGGCGAAGCGATGGAACACCGGAAATATATGCCCGAGGAAAACAGCGATCGCCGCGGCGGGGACGACCCATTCGGGCGCGCCGGTCGCGGCGGCGATCTTCTGCGCGGCGAACACCGCGACGAAACCCTTGAGACCATCGCCCAGCAATGTCAGCAGCGCTGCCATTCTGTTGCCGGTGCGCAGCACGTTGGTGGCGCCGGGGTTGCCAGACCCGTACTCGTGGGGATCGGGCAGCGAGAAGGCGCGGCTCACCACAACCGCGAACGACACGGAGCCGATCAGGTATGCGGCGACGACGATCAAGAGGGATGCGAGCACAGGGCCCGTCCGTGGGGGTCGGGTAGAATCGACCGCGATTCTAGAACAAAGCCAGCGGAACCCACGCGCGCGTCGCCGCATGAACGCCATCTTCATTCACGATCTGCGCGTGCGCACGCGCATTGGCGTCTACGCGTGGGAACGGCATCTGCCGCAGACGATCCGGATCGACGTCGACATCGGGCTCCCGTCCACGCGAGCGTTCGAATCGGGCGAATTCGCCGACGTCGTCGATTACGCAGCGGTCGTCCTGCGCATCAAGGCGCTCGCCGCGGACAATACGCACCAGCTGCTGGAGCCGTTTGCCGAAAGCATCGCGCAGACGGTCATCGCCGAGTTCGGCGCGCCGTCGGTGAAGGTGCGCGTGGCCAAGCTGGCGCCGCTGGCCGGTGTGCGCGAGCTGGGCGTGTTGATCGAGCGGGCACGCACGTCGCTGCCAGCCTCGAGCACCTGACCCGCGACTGTTCGACGGCTATCCTTCGCCTTGGGCGAGCAGCGTCGCGTTGCCGCCCGCGGCGGCAGTGTTCACGGTCAGCGTCCGCTCGACGGCGAAACGGAACAGATAGTGCGGGCCGCCGGCCTTCGGGCCGGTTCCGGACAATCCCTCGCCGCCGAACGGCTGCACGCCGACGACGGCGCCGATCATGTTGCGGTTCACGTAGAGGTTGCCGACGCGCGCGCGCTCGACGATGCGGTCGATCGTCGCGTCGATGCGGCTGTGGATGCCGAGCGTGAGGCCGTAGCCCAGCGCGTTGATCGCGTCGACGAGCGCGTCGATCTCGCCCGCGCGAAACGTGACGACGTGCAGCACCGGGCCGAAGATCTCGCGCGTCAGCCGGTCGAGGCGATCGAGCACGACGAGTGTCGGCGCGACGAACGTGCCGCGCGCGCACGCCGCCGGCAGCGCGGCGCGGTGCCGCAGGAAGCCCGCCGCTTTCATCGACACGACGTAGCGCCTCCAGCGCGTCGCGGGCTTCCGCGTCGATCACCGGGCCGACGTCGGTCGCCGCTTCCGCCGGATCGCCGATCACGAGCTCATCCATCGCGCCGACGATGAGCTCGATCACGCGCGGCGCGATCTCCTGCTGCACGCACAGCACGCGCAGCGCCGAGCAGCGCTGGCCCGCGCTGTTGAACGCCGAGAACGACCGCATCGTCCACCACCTGCTCGGGCAGCGCCGAACTGTCGACGATCATCGCGTTCTGTCCGCCGGTTTCAGCGATCAGCGGAACGATCGGCGCGCGTGCGGCAAGGGTGCGTGCGATCAGGCCCGCCACGTCGGTCGAACCCGTGAACGCGACGCCCGCGATCCGCGCGATCGCCGACCAGCGCTGCGCCGACGATCTCTCCGGCGCCCGGAAGCAACGCCAGCACGTCAGCCGGGACGCCCGCCTCGATCAGGCACCGCACGGCGAGCGCGGCGGTGAGCGGCGTCTGCTCGGCGGGCTTGGCGGCGACCGCGTTGCCCGCGGCGAGCGCCGCGGCGACCTGGCCGGCGAAGATCGCGAGCGGAAAATTCCACGGGGAAATGCACGCGAACACGCCGCGCCCGTGCAGCGACAGCGTGTTCGATTCGCCGGTGGGCGAGGGAAGCGGCACCGGAGCGTCGAAGTGGCGCAGCGCCTCCTGCGCGTAGTAGCGGCAGAAGTCGGCCGCCTCGCGCACTTCGGCGATCGCGTCGCCGCGCGTCTTGCCGGCTTCGCGCGCGAGCAGCGCGACGAAGGCGTCGCGCTCGCGCTCGATCACGTCGGCCGCGCGCTCGAGGACGACGGCGCGCGCGGCGCCGCCACGCGCGTCCCACGCGACCTGGCCCTTGACGAGGTCGCCGAGCGCGCGGTCGACGGTGGCCGTGTCGGCGTCGATGACGGTGCCGATCCTGCGCGTGCGGTCGGCCGGATCGAACGCGTCGCGCGCGGTGCCGGTCGCCGTCCCGCGCGCGAACATCGGCGTCGCGACGGCCTCGCGCGTCGCCGCGACGGTGAACGCAGCGTCGAGCGCGGCCATCGCGTCCTGGTCGGCGAGCGACACGCCGGCCGAATTGCGCCGCGTGCCGCCGAACAGGTCCGATGGCGCGGGCAGCGGACGTCGCGGGCGCGTAGTTCCAGGTGCGCGCCTTCGCGACCGGATCGGCCACGATGTCGTCGATCGAAACCGCCGGATCGGCGATGCGGTTGACGAACGACGTGTTGGCGCCGTTCTCGAGCAGCCGCCGCACGAGGTAGGGCAGCAGGTCCTCGTGGCTGCCGACCGGCGCGTAGACGCGGCACGCGCGATGGCGCGACGGCGCGATCACCTGCGCGTACAGCGCCTCGCCCATGCCGTGCAGGCGCTGGAACTCGAACGCCTCGTTGCGGAGCGCGTTCGCGCAGGCTTCGATCCAGGCGATGGTGTGCGCGTTGTGCGTCGCGAACATCGGATAGAGCGCGTCGCGCGCCTCGAGCATCGCGCGCGCGCACGCCAGGTACGAGACGTCGGTGTGCGCCTTGCGCGTGAACACCGGATAGCCCGCCAGACCCTGCACCTGCGCGCGCTTGACCTCGGTGTCCCAGTACGCGCCCTTGACGAGGCGCACCGGGATGCGGTGGCCGCGCCTCGCGCGCGAGCGCCTCGACCCATTCGACGACGGGCCGCCCGCGCTTCTGGTACGCCTGCACCGCGAGTCCCAGCCCCTGCCAGCCGTCGAGCGCGGTGTCGCGGCGCAGCCGCGCGAACACTTCGAGCGACAGCTCGAGGCGCTCGGCTCTCCTCCGCGTCGATCGTCATGCCGATGCCGAGCTCGCCCGCGCGGCGGGCAAGACCCGCGAGCGCGGGCACGAGCTCGGCCAGCACGCGGCCGCGCTGCGCGAATTCGTAGCGCGGGTGCAGCGCCGACAGCTTGACCGAGATCGACGGCTGCGCGAACACGTCCACGTCGCGACCCATCACGCTCGCGCCGATCGCCGCGATCGCGTCGGCGTACGCGGCGAGGTAGCGCTGCGCGTCGGCCGTGGTCAGCGCCGCTTCGCCCAGCATGTCGTACGAATGGCGATAGCGCGCACTCTCGCCCTGGCGGCTTCGCGCGAGCGCCTCGGCGATCGTGCGGCCCATGACGAACTGTTCGGCCATCACCTTCATCGCCTGCCGCAGCGCGACCCGCACGACGGGCTCGCCGGCGCGCGAGACGATGCGCTCGTACCAGGCCTTCGGATCGCGCGCGTTCTCCTGCTCGATGCGCGTCAGCCGGCCGGTCAGCATCAGGCCCCACGTCGATGCGTTGACGAGCAGCGACTCGGACGCGCCGAGATGCTTCTCCCAGTCGCCGCGCGCCAGCTTGTCGCGAATCAGCAGGTCGGCCGTGTCCGCGTCCGGGATCCGCAGCAGCGCCTCGGCGACGCACATCAGCAGCACGCCTTCCTGCGTCGACAGGTCGTACTGATGCAGGAACGATTCGACACCGGCGCTGGCCCTCTGCTCGGCGCGCACGCCCTCGACCCATTGCCGCGCCTGCGCGGCAATGGCCTCGCCGGTCGTGGCGTCCACGGCGGCGTGCTCCGCCAGGCGAGATACGGCGAGGCGCTCGTCCGCAAGGAACGCGCCCGCGGATCGCCGCGCTGTCGGGCGCGGCGGGCAGCCAGTGCGGAACCGGCGCGGTCATCCTGGGTCGCCCTCGGCCTGCGCGATGTCGACGAGCGCCGGCGCGAGGACGCGCACGAGGTCGGCGGGCGCCATGCCGACGAGATAGCCGCGCTTGCCGCCGTTGACGTACACGCGCGGCAGGCCGGCGATCGTTCGCTGCGCATACACGGGCATCGCGCGGCGCGTGCCGAACGGGCTGGTGCCCCCGACCTGATAGCCCGAGTGCCGATCGGCGACCGCGGGCGCACACGGGGCGATCGTCTTCACGCCGACGATGCGCGCGAGCGCCTTCGTCGACACTTCGCGGTCGCCGTGCATCAGCACGATCATCGGTTTCCCCGCGTCGTCTTCCATGACCAGCGTCTTGATCACCGCATGCTCGGAAACGCCGAGCTCGCGCGCCGACACCGCGGTGCCGCCGCGCTCCTCGTAAGCATACGGATGATGCGTGAAATCGACGCCGTGTTCGCGCAGCACGCGAACGGCGCTGGTGACCGGATAGTCGGGCTTCGCCACGGCGCTTCAGCGCAGGTTGTTGAGGATGTCGAGCGTGGTCAGGCGCAGGCGCTGGATCTCGTCGGTGATCTTGATCATCGCGTCCTTGTCGTTCTCGAGCTGCTCGACGTTGTCGCGCCATGCGGTCAGCAGCAGGTCGGCGTCGGCGGGCCCGGGTGCGGGCAGCACCTGCGCGAGGTCGTGGATCAGCGTCACGCGGCCCCAGCCCAGCCGCGTGTCGCCGCGCAAGCGGTCCTTCTTGAAGTGCGCGTAGTCGACGACGATCTGCACCTCGCCCAGGTTCTTCAGTGTCTCGAACGCGGCGGCGCGGACGGTGTGGTTGATCTCGGTTCGCTCGTTGCGATACGTGTTGTACGCGAGACCGGTCAGCGCGACCGCCATGCTGCCGATCGCGACGATGTTGGCGCGAAACTGGGTCCAGAGCCACTCGCGGTTGAGCTTCACGATGTTTCCGCTTGCTCAGCGATACGCGACCATCGGCACGGACCAGGGGTCCTTCCAGTAGATTCCGAACGGAAGGTAGTGCTCGCCGGCCACGCGAAAGCGCGCGAAGCCGGCCTCCGCGAGATGGCGCTCGAGCCCGGCGCGCGCGAAGCGCCGCATTTCGAGCGTTGCGCCGCCGCCGCCGTGAAAGACGAGATGGCTGTGCTCGGTCACGGTGCCGTCGGCAGCGCGATTGACCAGCGCGGACTTGCCGCCCGCCGTCTCGATCCGCCATTCGTGAAGGTCCGGAAAATGCTCGATCGTTTCGGCGTCGAGGGAGAACGGCACGGAGAAGATCAGCTTGCCGCCGGGCGCCAGCAGCCGGCGCGCGTTTTCGAACGCCTTGACCACCGGCGGCGGCACGTGCTCGAACACGTCGCTGGCGACGATGAAATCCTGGCCGCCGTAGCGTTCGAAGTCGGGGCGGGTGATGTCGAGCCGCGGCCGGGTGTGCAGGTACGTGTTCACGTAGGTGAACTGGGCGGCGAGCGCGCCCGCATAGGCGGACGTGTCCGAAAGCCCGATGCCGCGGAATTGCTTCGCCGGCGCCATGTCCGGCAGCGCCAGCCGGCGGCCGAGCGTTTCGCTGACGACGAGGCCGGCCATCGCGCGAACCCGCACGCCGGAGGCGCAGCGCCCGCAGGTCGGCGCTTCGCGGTCCAGCGCCGCAAGCGTGGTCGTGCTCGTGAATCCGCAGACGTTGCAGCGAAATTCGAACGTTTCCGTGTCGAGTAGCGTCGCAGGATCGACGTCGCCGATGATGCGCCGGCGCCGGGTCTCACCGGCCGCGCGTCGCCACGAGCGCCAGCGCGAGCGCTCGCGGGTGCGGCGAGCGAGCTGTGAAGGAGTTCGCGGACGATCGCCACGGCTCCTCGCCTAACGGCGGCGCGCCGGTCGCAGCCAGGCTTCGAACGCCTGACCCGGCTCGTGTGCGTCGTTACAGTCGGGACAAAGCAAATTCCTGCAACCGCGCCTTCCCATCGGACAAACGCCACCAGTCATCACTCGTTCTCGATCTAGCTGCACACTAAGGATTGTCCCGCCGAGGAGATCGTCGCGCGGGACACGACGTACTATCGCTCGTCGATGTGGAAATCGACATGCACGTTGAAGCCATGGCCGTCGCGGCTCTCGCCGCCGCCTTCGCGCGGCCGCGACGCACATCATACCGCCAGCTTTGCGCGCCGGACTCTTGCAGTCGGCGTCCGGGGGCCGATAGGCAGCTCCGACGTCACCCGCGCGGGTGATGCTGCGCGTGCAGCTGCTTCAGCCGCTCGCGCGCGACGTGCGTGTAGATCGTCGTCGTCGTGATGTCGGCGTGGCCGAGCAGGAGCTGCACGACGCGCAGATCCGCGCCGTGATTGAGCAGATGCGTCGCGAACGCGTGCCGCAGCACGTGCGGCGACAACGCCGCCGGCGGCGATGCCGGCGCGCAGCGCGTAGCGCTTGATCAGCGCCCAGAACGCCTGCCGCGTCGAGCGGCCCTTGCCGCGCGCGTCAGGAACACGTGATCGTCGCTTCGCCGTCCCCGCGAGCTCGGGCCGCGCCTTCGCGAGGTAGCGCTCGATCCAGTCGACGGCCTCGTCGCCGAGCGGCACGAGCCGCTCCTTGCTGCCCTTGCCGATCACGCGCACCACGCCCGCGTCGAGCGACACCTGCGCGAGCTTGAGGCCGACGAGCTCGGACACGCGCAGCCCGGTGGCATAGAGCGTCTCCAGCATCGCGCGGTCGCGCAAGCCCGAGCGTGCGTCTCGACTGCCGGTGCCGCGAGCAGCGCCTCGACCTGCTTCTCCGACAGCAGTCTTCGGCAGCCGCCGCGGACTGCTTCGGCGCGCGCACGCGCAGCGTGGGGTCCTCGCGCACCGCCGCCGCGCTCGAGCTGCAGCCGGTAGAAGCGGCGCAACGTGGAAAGCCGCCGCGCGACCGACGTCGCTTTTGCCTTCGCGCGCGAACTGATCGGCGAGCCAGTGCTTCGACGTCGCGCGCGATCGGCGCGCAGCAGCGATGCTTCGCGCCGGGCGAGCCAGCCGCCCACGCGGCGAGGTCGCGGCGATAACTCGCGAGCGACGAGGCGGCGAGGCCATCCTGCAGCCAGAGCTGATCGCAGAAGGCGTCGATCAGCGCGGCGTCGTCGGGAAGCGGCATGGTTCCTTCACCTGCCGAACCGGTAGCCCTCGTGGCGCAGCAGCCAGCGCTTGATCGCCAGCGGATCGGCGGCGTCGGCGCCCGGGCGCTCACCCTCCGCGGCGCCCATGAAGCCGCCGAGCGACGCCGCGGCTGCCGACGACGCGATGGCACGGAATGATGAGCGCGATGCGGTTGGCGCCGCAGGCCTGGCCGACCGCGCGCGGCGCGCTTCGCACCGTGCGCGCGATCTCGCCGTACGTGCGCGATTCGGCCGACGGGATCGCGCGAGAGCGCGTCCCACACGCGGCGCTGGAACGGCGTGCCGCCGGGCGCGAGCGGAACGGTGAAGCGAACTCGGGATCGTCGAGATAGCGCTCGATCTCGCGCACGGCGCGCTCGGCCACGCGGTCGGCCGGCGCCTGCGCGGCGTTCGTCGCGCGGCAGGTAGGCGACGCGCGTGACCGCGCGTCGCCGTCGGTCCGAATGCCGAGCACCGCGAACGGCGCGCGCAGCTTCGCGGCGTAGCGCTGCGCATCGTCGAGTTGCGACGTCGGATCCATCGCCTCAGCCCAGCTTCATCTGCTGCGGCAGCCAGTCACGAGCTCCGGGAACGAACCAGATCAGCAGCACGCGCGACGACCAGCAGGCAGAACAACGGCAGCGTGTGCGCGCGCGATCCAGGTGATCTGTCTTGCCCGTCATGCCCTGCAGCACGAACAGGTTGAAGCCGACCGGCGGGGTGATCTGCGCCATCTCGACGACCAGCACGATGAAGATGCCGAACCAGAGAGGTCGATGCCGGCTTTCTCGACCGTCGGCAGGATCGACGCCCATCGTCAGCACGATCATCGAGATGCCGTCGAGGAAGCAGCCGAGCACGATGTAGAACGACCGCACAGCGCGACGATCAGCGCGAACGGCGACAGGCCGAGGACGCCGATCCACTCGGCGAGCTCGCGCGGGATGCCCGTGTAGCCCATCGCCAGCGACAGGAACTTCGCGCCCGCGAGGATGAGCACGATCATGCAGTAGAGGCGCGTCGCGCCCATGAGGCTGTCGACGAAACGACGCCGCGGTCGAGCGAGCCGCTGCGCCAGGCCGAGATGACGAGCGAGCCGACGACGCCGAACGCCGCGGCCTCGGTCGCCGTCGCCCACGCCCGTGTAGATCGAGCCCAGCACGACGACGATGAACACGATGAGCAGCACGCACGGGATCAGCTGGCCGCGATGCGTCGAGCTTCTGCGCGAACGTGGTCGGCGGCTCCGGCGGCGGCGTGCGCTCGCGGATTGCAGCAAGCGCCCACCACGCGATGTAGCCCGAGAACAGCAGCATCAGCAGGAAGCCGGGAATGAACGCCGGCGATGAACAGCTGCGGACGATCGACACTTCGGCCGCGACGCGCGTAGACGATCATGTGATCGACGGCGGGATCAGGATGCCGAGCGTGCCCGCGCTCGGCGAGCGACCCGAGCGTGATCCCTTCGGCGTAGCCGCGCGCTTGCAGCTCGGGCAGCGCCATCTTGGCGATCGTCGCGCAGGTCGCCGCCGACGAGCCCGACACCGCCGCGAAGATGCCGCAGCCGAGGATGTCGGTGTGCATCAGGCGTCCCGGCACGCGCTCGAGCCACGGCGCGAGGCCCGTGAACATCTGCTCCGAGAGCCGCGTGCGGAACAGGATCTCGCCCATCCAGATGAACAGCGGCAGCGCGGCAGCTCCACGACGCGCGGCGTCCCAGAACGCTGAACGCGATCTGCGTCGCCCGCCGGTCGCGAGCTGTGAACAGCTCCATGCCGATCGCCGCGACGCCCGCAAGCGCCAGGCCGATCCACACGCCCGCGCCGAGCAGCGCGAACAGCGCGACGAGCAGAACCGCGCCGATCGCGAATCAGCGTCTCGTTCACTCACTCGCTGAATCGCCGCGCTTCGTGCCGCTCCTCGACCGCGACGACGTACGCCGGGCGCCGCGCCACTGCACGGTGACGAGCTCGTCGACGAACGCGACGAGCAGCACGAGCGTCCCGCCGCACGAATCTCGAGTTGCGGAATCCACAGCGGAGTCGCGATCGTTGCCGGTCGAGATGTCGTTGAAGTCCAGACTGTCGTAGACGAAGACGCAGGCTGTAGAAGGCGAGCGCAGCGCGACGAGCAGCGTCGCGACGACGAGCGCGAACAGCTCCAGGCGCGCGCCGTGCGCGCGTGCCGACAGCTGCTCGAGCAGCAGCGTGACGCGCATGTGCTCGCCGCGCTGAACGTATGCGCCAGCGCGAGGAAGCCGGCGGCGGCCATGCAGTACCCCGCGTACGATGGTCCCCGGTGCCGCCAGTGCATGCCGAGCACGCGCTGCCGATGCCGAGCGATGCACGCACGACGAAGCGTGCCCGCCAAAAACAACGCCGCCAGATACGCGCGGCGCCGTCGTAGAGCCGGTCGAGCGCAGGCGGCGCACGCCCCGGCGCCTCCTACTGGAGTGCGCGATAGCCGTCGATCACCTTCCTGCCTTCGTCGCCGGACTTGCGCTGCCACTCGGCCAGCATGTAGTTGCCGACCTTGCGCAGGTCTGCGGTGAGCTGGTCGGAGGGCTTCATGATCGTCATGCCCTTCGCCTTCAGCTGGTCGACGTACCAGCCGTTCTTTTCCTCGGACAGCTTCCAGCCGCGCGTTTCCGCATCGGCCGCGGCCTTCAGCACGGCCTGCTGCGTGGGCTTGTCGAGCGCCTCGAACGCCTTCGTGTTGACGATGACCGCGTTCTTCGGAAGCCACGCCTGCGTGTCGTACCAGTTCTTGATGTGCTCGTAGGTCTTGGAGTCGAAGCCGGTCGCGCCCGACGACATGTACGAATCGATGACGCCGGTGGCGAGCGCCTGCGAAACTTCGGCGGCCTGCACGGTGACGGGCTGCGCGCCGACCAGTTCGGCGATCTTCGCGGTGGCGGGGCTGTACGCGCGCCACTTGAGGCCCTTCATGTCGGCGACGCGAGTTCAGCGTGCGGCTTCGTGTAGATGCCCTGCGGCGGCCACGGCACCGTGTAGAGCAGCATCATTCCCTGCTTGTCGAGCTTGGCGTCGAGCGCCTTGCGCGACGCCTTGTAGAGCTTCAGCGATTCGCCGTACGACGTGGCGAGGAACGGCACGCCGTCGAGGCCGTACAGCGGGTCCTCGTTCTCGAAGTTGACGAGCAGGATCTCGCCGGCCTGCGCCTGGCCGCCCTGCACGGCGCGCTTGATCTCGGGCGCCTTGAACAGCGATGCGTTCGGATGGAGCTGGATCTTGAGCTTGCCGCCCGAACCCTTGTCGACGTCGTTCGCGAACTGCTGGAGGTTCTCGGTGTGGAAGTTCGTCGCGGGATAGGCGCTCGGCAGATCCCATTTCATCTGAGCGTGAGCCGGTGCGGTCGCGGCGAGGGCGGCGGCGACGACAAGGGCTGGCAGGCGATTCATCGAAGGCTCTCCTGGAAATCGGTCAACGCCGCGGATGTTGGTTCGATGCGCGACGAACGCGCGATTATTACCACAAATCCGCCTGGGCGTAACCGCCAAGACCCGAGCGGAACCAGGCGATCAGTTGCGCGGCGTCGAACACCGGAAGGCGCACCGCCGCTTGCACCGCCGCGCGATACGGCGGCATGTTCGCGCATTCGAGCACGATCGCGCCGAGGTCGCGATGCTTGTCGGCCAGTTCCCGGGCGGCGGCCACGGTGTCGGCGGCCATCCGTTGCTGGTCGAGCGTCCGCGCGCCGTCGCGGATCGCACGCGCGAAGTAGCCGTCGGGCGCCACGCCGGCGACGGGCGTGGCGGGATCGACGCCCACGCTCGCGAGGACGTCAGGCGTCAGGTCGGCGGTTGAATACGTCACGATGCCGACGCGCCGGCGTCCCGGCATCGTCCGCGCGAGCAGCGGAACCTGCAGCAGCGACGAGGTGAGGACCGGGATCGGCAACGCCTCCGCGAGCGCGTGCTGCCAGCGGGCGAGAAATCCGCAGGTGGTCGCGATACCGACGCAGCCCTCGTCCGCCAGCGCGCGGCCCGCAGCCACGAAGGCCGGCAGCAGGGTGTCGCTCGCGCGATGCACTACGGCGTCGACCGAGGCGCCGGCGACCGCCGCGATCCGGACCGGGAACGCGAACGTCGCGGCGCAACCGACGTCCCCGCGCAGGCGCGGGAACGCGGTGTCGAGCATCAGGATTCCGAGCGGCGCGTCGAGGGCGGACATCGTGGCGGACATCGCCCTCCGAACATAACACCGCGCGGATCAGCCGTCCTCGAGCTTCCAGAAAATTGTCGTCTTTCCGGTATCGGTGTCGAACACTTCTGCGCTCGCCCGGACCCCGTCGCATTCATTGAGACTGGCCTTGCTCTCCAGCTTGCGCACGTGCACGCGAACCAGAAAGCGCTCGCCGGCGCGCAGCGTCGGGTGCTCGATCGCCGCCGAAGTAACCGTTCCCGATGCGAGAGCAATGCCACCCGACCGGAGACCGCCAATGGCGTTGCCGTCGCGATCGAGGAATTCGATGACGACCCGGCATGGCGGCGATGACGCAGGGCCGGTGTTGGCGACGTTGACCTGCGCCGCCTGACCCGCGGTGATCGCGATCATGTCCGGGCCGGGGGCGTTTTGCGCTGCGGCGGGAGCTGCGAGCGTGGCGACGAGCAGCATGGCGAGCATCGACTTCTTCATGGCGTCCTCCTGCAGATGGACACGATCGGGGTCGTCCGTGATTGGGCTCATTCTGGGTGCGGCGCAGCTCGGCGGGTAAGGACCAATACCTTGCCCGGATGCATGAAATTCGCGCGGGACCCGGCCGGCCGCCCGACATCCCCAGCGTGTCCTCGCCGGGCGGGCATTAGAATCGGCGGGATGTGGCAATTCTGGATCGACCGCGGCGGCACGTTCACCGACATCGTCGCGCGCCGTCCCGACGGCACGCTCGTCACGCACAAGCTGCTGTCCGAGAATCCCGACCGCTACAAGGACGCGGCGGTGCAGGGCATCCGCGATCTGCTCGGCCTCGCGCCGGGCGCGCCGATTCCCGCGGCGCACATCGAGGCCGTCAAGATGGGGACGACGGTCGCGACGAACGCGCTGCTGGAGCGCAAGGGCGAGCGCACCGCGCTCGTCGTGACGCGCGGATTCGCCGACGCGCTGCGCATCGGCTACCAGAATCGTCCCAAGCTCTTCGTCCGCCACATCGAGCTGCCATCGCTCGTTTACGAGCGCGTCATCGAGGTCGACGAGCGTATCGGCGCGCACGGCGACGTGGTGCAGCCGCTCGACGTCGCAGCGGCGCGGGCGGCGCTCGCCGACGCCCATGCCGCCGGCATACGGGCGGTCGCGATCGTGCTGATGCACGGCTATCGTTACACCGCAACACGAGCGCATGCTGGGCGAGCTCGCGCGCGAGCTGGGCTTCGCGCAGGTATCGGTATCGCACGAGGTGAGCCCGCTGATGAAGCTCGTGTCGCGCGGCGACACGACGGTCGTCGACGCCTATCTGTCGCCGATCCTGCGCCGCTATGTCGCGCAGGTGGAAAGCGAGTTGCAGGGCGGCCTCGCCCCGGCCCTCTCCCGCAGGCGGGAGCGGGGGCATCCGGCTGCAGTTCATGCAGAGCTCCGGCGGCCTCACCGACGCGCACCTGTTCCACGGCAAGGACGCCATCCTGTCCGGCCCCGCGGGAGGCGTCGTCGGCGCGGTCGAGGTGTCGCGGCTCGCGGGCTTCGACCGCATCATCGGCTTCGACATGGGCGGCACGTCGACCGACGTCACGCACTGGGCAGGCGAATACGAGCGCGCCTTCGTCACCGAGGTCGCCGGCGTGCGCCTGCGCGCGCCGATGATGAGCATCCATACCGTTGCGGCCGGCGGCGGCTCGATCTGCACGTTCGACGGCGCGCGCTTCCGCGTCGGGCCGCAATCCGCGGGCGCGAATCCGGGCCCGGCGGCTTACCGCCGCGGCGGCCCGCTGACGGTGACCGACTGCAACGTGATGGTCGGCAAGATCGATCCCGACCTGTTTCCGCGCGTGTTCGGCGCGAGCGGCGACGAGCCGCTCGACGCCGGCGTCGTGCGCGCGAAGTTCGCGGTGCTCGCCGACGAGGTGAGTGCCGCGACCGGCCGCCCGCGCACGGCGGAGGAAGTCGCGGACGGGTTCCTCCGCATCGCCGTCGACAACATGGCGAATGCGATCAAGCACATCTCGGTGCAGCGCGGCTACGACGTCACCGAATACACGCTGTGCTGTTTCGGCGGCGCGGCGGGTCAGCACGCGTGCCTTGTCGCCGACGCGCTCGGCATGACCCGCGTCTTCATCCATCCGCTCGCCGGCGTGCTGTCGGCGTACGGCATGGGGCTCGCCGACGTGCGCGCGCTGCGCCAGCAGGCGGTCGAAGCGCAGCTATCCGCCGCAGCGCTCGCCGCCGTCGCGCCGACGTTTGCGGCGCTCGAAGACGATGCGACGCGCGAGGTCGCCCGTCAGGGCCTCGAGGCGGCGCGGATCGCGTGTCACCGCTCGCTGCATCGTCAAGTACGAGGGCACCGACACGACGCTTGCCGTGGCGGCCGGCAGCGACATGGCCGCGATCGTCGCGCAATTCGAGTCGCGCTACGCGACGCAGTACGGCTTCCTGATGCCCGGCCGCGCGCTGGTGATCGAGGCGGTGGCGGTGGAGGCCGTCGGCGCGACGCAATCCGCCGCCGACGAAGCGCCGGCGTTCGCGCCGCGCGCCGGTGCGCTCGCGCCGATCCGCATCAACCGCATCTACACCGAAGGCGAGCACCGCGACGCGCCGGTGTACGACCGCGATCACTTGCGTCCGGGCGATGCGATCGCGGGCCCGGCGATCGTCCGCGAGCGCAATGCGACGACGGTGATCGAGCCCGGCTGGCGCGCGACGCTGACGCCGCGCGATCACCTCGTACTCGAGCGCGTGGACGAAGCGCGGCGCGTGCATGCGATCGGCACCACCGCCGACCCGGTGCTGCTCGAAGTGTTCAACAACCTGTTCATGGCGATCGCCGAGCAGATGGGCGTGACGCTCGCCAACACCGCGTACTCGGTCAACATCAAGGAGCGGCTGGATTTCTCGTGCGCAGTATTCGACGCTGACGGCAGCCTGATCGCCAACGCGCCGCACATGCCCGTGCATCTGGGCTCGATGGGCGAAAGCGTCACGACGATCATCGACCGGCGCGCGGGCGCGATGAAGCGCGGCGACGTGTTCGTGCTGAACGCGCCGTACAACGGCGGTACGCACCTGCCCGACGTCACCGTGATCGCGCCGGTGTTTCTCCCGTCCAGCGACGGCCCCGAGTTCTACGTCGCCTCGCGCGGTCACCACGCCGACATCGGCGGCATCACGCCGGGCTCGATGCCGCCGGACTCGACGTACGTCGAGCAGGAAGGGGTGCTGCTCGACAACGTCCAGCTCGTCGCCGAGGGCCGCTTCCTCGACGCCGAGATGCGCGCGATCCTGTCCGGCGGCCCGTATCCGTCACGCAACGTCGACCAGAACCTCGCCGACCTGCGCGCGCAGGTCGCGGCGTGCGCGAAGGGCGCGTCCGAGCTTGCGCGGATGGTCGGACACTTCGGCCTGCCGGTGGTGCGCGCGTACATGCAGCACGTGCAGGACAACGCCGAGGAATCGGTGCGCCGCGTGCTGGGCGTGCTGAAGGACGGCAGCTTTGCCTACGCGATGGACAGCGGCGCGACGATTCGCGTCGACATCCGCATCGACCGCGCGAAGCGCGAGGCGACGATCGACTTCACCGGCACCAGCGCGCAGCAGCCGACCAATTTCAACGCGCCGTCGGCGGTCTGCAAGGCTGCGGTCCTGTACGTCTTTCGCACACTCGTCGACGGCGAGATCCCGATGAACGCCGGCTGCCTGAAGCCGCTGCGCATCGTGATTCCGGAGGGCTCGATGCTGAAGCCGCGCTATCCCGCCGCGGTGGTCGCCGGCAATGTCGAGACGTCGCAGGCGGTCACCGACACGCTCTACGGCGCGCTCGGCGTCCTCGCCGCGTCGCAGGGCACGATGAACAACTTCACGTTCGGCAACGACACCTACCAGTACTACGAGACGATCGCCGGCGGCGCGGGTGCCGGCCCGGACTTCGACGGCGCGAGCGTGGTGCAGACGCACATGACGAACTCGCGTCTTACCGATCCCGAGGTGCTGGAATGGCGCTTTCCCGTACGGCTCGAGGAGTTCTCGATCCGTCGCGGCAGCGGCGGACGCGGCCGCCATCGCGGCGGCGACGGTGCGATACGGCGCGTGCGTTTCCTCGAGCCGATGACCGCGGTGATGCTGGCCAACCATCGCGTCGTCCCGCCGTTCGGCGTCGACGGCGGCGCTGCGGGCGAAGTCGGCCGCAACTGGGTCGAGCGTGCCGACGGCACGCGCGAAACGTTCGGCGCGACCTGCGAAGTGGCGATGCGCGCGGGTGATGTCTTCGTGATCGAAACGCCGAGCGGCGGCGGCTTCGGCGCGCCGTGACGCGCAGGGGGCACAGTCCCGGGCGGCGCGCTTCCGCCGTCCGCCGCGCGGCGCTTCGGTCCGACTAACCTTCGCGCTGCTGGGTCTCGTTCCAGTCGCAGGCCAGGCGCAGGCCGGCGAGCTCGTGCGTGGTGATCGACCACACCTGCATCATCACGACGCCCGTGGTTTCGCTCGGCAGGCTGATGAACTCGGCCTCCGGCTCGCTGTCGCGGACGAGGCTGCGCGCGTCCCGCCATGTGGCGGCCATCGTCAGATAGGTGCGCACGATGTGCGTTCCGCTGTGCCCGCCCGACGGCAGCACCGCGTGGCATTTGTAGAGCCTCATGGTGTGCCTCTCTGACGGACTGCAGCGGGGGCCGCAACGGGCGCGGCGCATACCTTGACGTGCATCGGATAGATGTACGAGCGCCCCGTGCCGGGATGGACGACGAGCTCGACGTCGCGGCCGCAGCTTTCGCAGCGGATCGTCGGTGAGCGGCGGGCGACAGCGGTCGCGCTGCCCAGGGCGTCGCGCTCTTCGCGGGTCAGGACATGCCCCGAGCGGGGACAAAGCTTGCGGTAGTCGATGAGTGCCATTTGATTGATCGCCCGACGGCGGGGCGACGCGCGGCGTTTTGCGCCGGCGCGCGCGCCCGGACGATTGGGGACGCGGGGTTCCGCGCCAAGGCGAGCATCGTAGGGATGACTTCGATATTGACGCCACTGAATAGATCGCATAGAAGATATGCACGATGCTCAACCTGCGCAGCGTCGATCTCAACCTGCTCCCCGTCTTCGAGGCCGTGTACGAGGAGCGCAGCCTGTCGCGGGCTGCCGCGCGGCTCGCGATGACGCAGTCGGCCGTGAGCCACGCGCTCAATCGGCTGCGCGCGCTGTTCGAGGACGAGCTGTTCGTCCGCCAATCGCGCGGGGTTGCCCGCCACGCCGATGGCGGACCAGATCTACGCCCAGGCTCCGCGGCGCGCTCACGTCGGTTCGCGAATCGGTCACCGAAACGCGCGGCTTCGATCCAGCCACGTCGCGCCGCGACTACTTCATCGCGATCCCGCATCCTCTGGGGCCGCTCATGGCGGTCGAGCTGCGTCGGCGGCTCGCCCGTGAGGCGCCCGGGCTGCATGTCGAGTTCAGCACGCGCTCGCGACCGATCGAGCTCGAGCAGCGGGCTGCAGGACGGCCGCTTCGACGCCGCGCTCGATTGGCTGCCGCAGGCGGGCAAAGAGTTCAGCGAATGCGTCGCCTTCGACGACGGCCTGGTAGCGATGGCGCGGCACGGGCCACCCGTTGCTTCGCCAGCGCTCGCTCGAACGTATCGTCCAGTCGGCGCGAATTCGTCAGCCTGCGCCGTCGCGTCGAGGGTGAATACACGATCGCCGGGCGCTCGTCGACTGGGAGCGCCTGCAGCGCCCGCATCGCGCTCGAGGTGTCGGAGTTCGTCGAGATCCTGCTGGTCGCGAGCCAGTCCGACCTGATCGGTCCCGTGCCGCACAGCATGGAGGCGATGGCGCGCAAGAGTTCGATCTGCGCCCGCTACGCGCATTCCCGAGCACGCCGCCGATCCCGGTCAGGCTGCTATGGCACCCGCGTCGCGACGCCGATGCAGCGCATGCCTTCATGCGCGAGCGGATGTGCGCTGTCGCGCGGGCGGTCGCTACCGGTCGGGAAGCGGGATGAACTCGGTCTCGCCCGGCACCTGACCGAAGCCCTGCGCCTGCCACGTCGCCTTGGCGGCTGTCGATGCGCTCGCGCGAGCTCGACACGAAGTTCCACCAGATGAAGCGCTCGCCGTCCGGCCGCGCGCCGCCGACGAGCATCACCTTCGCATCGCTGCGGGCGCGAATCGAGAACGGTGCGTCGGACTCGACGACCGCCATGTGCGCGTCGGTGAGCGGGGTGCCGTCGACGTCGACGTCGCCCTCGACCGCGTAGACGGCGCGCTGTTCGTGCTCCGCCGGGACGCCGATCGTCGTACCCGCCGGCATTTCGATCGCGGCGTAGAGCGTGTCCGAATGCGTCGGCGTGGGCGCGCGCCTGCCGAACGCATGGCCGGCGACGACGGTGACGCGCGCGCCATCCAGATCGAAGCGCGGCAGCTCTGCCCCCGGCACGTGCGTGAACGCCGGCGCGGTTTCCTCGAGCGAGTGCGGCAGCACGACCCACGTCTGCAGGCCGTGCATCCGCATGCCGGCCGCGCGGTCCTCCGGCGTACTGCGCTCGGAATGGACGATGCCGCGGCCCGCGGTCATCCAGTTGACGTCGCCCGGCACGATCTTCTGCACGCTGCCCAAGCTGTCGCGATGCAGGATCGCGCCGGAGAACAGGTACGTCACCGTCGCGAGCCCGATGTGCGGATGCGGCCGCACATCGATGCCCTCGCCGGGCGGGAAGTCGACCGGTCCGAAATGGTCGAAAAAGATGAACGGGCCGACCGTCCGGTGCGTGGATGCGGGCAGCACACGGCGCACGGCGAAGCCGCCGAGGTCGCGGACGTGGGGGCGCAACAGCGAAAGGGGAACCGGCATCAGGGAAACCCGACGGTTGAGCGACTGTCTACTGTACCGCACCAGCCGCTACCGGGCTGCGGGCGCACGGGCGATAATCATGCCGTCGCGCCAACCTGCGGAGCGTTTCAAATGAGCACCCTCTACGACTACACGGTCGACGACATCCACGGCAAAGCGGTCAAGCTCGATCGCTACAAGGGCAAGGTCGTTCTGGTCGTCAACACCGCGAGCAAGTGCGGCTTCACGCCGCAGTACAAGGGCCTGGAGGCGCTGTACCAGAAATACCACGGCAAGGGCCTCGAGGTGCTGGGCTTTCCGTGCAACCAGTTCGGCGCGCAGGAGCCCGGCAGCGAAGCCGAGATCGAGCAGTTCTGCGAAATCAACTACGGCGTCACGTTCCCGATGTTCGCGAAGGTCGACGTCAACGGCAAGAACACGGCGCCGGTCTACGAGTACCTCAAGGCAGCGAAGCCCGGCCTGCTCGGCAGCGAGGCGATCAAGTGGAACTTCACCAAGTTCCTCGTCGATCGCGACGGCAAGGTCGTCGCGCGCTATGCGCCGAACGACACGCCGGAATCGATCGCGGGCGACGTCGAAAAAGCATTGTGAGATCGCGTTGTCGCCGCCTCGCGTGCGCTCGCGCTGGCGTGCGCGGCGGCCGCGCACGCGCAGCCCGACCCGAACAAGGTGCTGCGCGTCGCGTTCCGATCGCCGAGACCGGCTTCGATCCGCAGGCGGCGCAGGACCTCTACTCGAACCACGTCAACCGCGCGATCTTCGATCCGCTGTACCATACGACTACCTGGCGCGGCCGTACAAGCTCGTGCCGAACACGGCGGCGGCGCTGCCGGAGATCTCCGCCGGACGGCCTGCACCTGGACGATCCGCGTCAAGCCGGGCATCTACTTCGCCGACGACCCGGCGTTCAAGGGCCAGAAGCGCGAGCTCACCGCGCACGACTACGTCTACTCGATGGAAGCGCCTGCTCGACCCGAAGGTGCGCTCGCCCAACTGCGGTCATCTGCGACGGCAAGCTCGTCGGCGCCGACGCGGTGATCGCGAAGGCGAAGGAGACCGGCAAGTTCGACTACGACGCGCCGATCGAGGGCCTGCAGGCGCTCGACCGCTACACGCTGCAGCTCAAGCTCGACGAGCCCGACTACGTGCTGCTGCCGAACCTGACGCACGACGCCGATCGGCGCCGTCGCGCGCGAAGTGATCGAGGCGTACGGCGACGCGAGCGGCTGGGCGATGGCCAATCCGGTCGGCACCGGCCCGTTCCGGCTCAAGGAATGGCGGCGCGGCCAGCGGATCGTGCTCGAGGCGAATCCCGGCTTCCGCGAGGAGCGCTTTCCCGGCAGCCGAAGCGACGCCGGCCGACCGCGCGATCGTCGCGACGATGAAGGGCAAGCGGCTGCCGCAGATCGGCCGCATCGAGATCGCGATCATCGAGGAGTCGAATCCGCGGCTGCTCGCGTTCGACAGCGGCGAGCTCGACTACGTCGACGTGCCGGCCGACCTCGTCGCCGAACGTGCTCGACACCGGACAACAAGCTGAAGCCGCGACTTCGCGAAGCAGGGCGTCACGCTGCATCGCGCGACGTGCAGCCGGCGCTCGCGCTACACGTACTTCAACATGGACGACCCGGTCGTCGGCGGCTACACGCCGGACAAGATCGCGCTGCGCCGCGCGATCGTCGATGGGCTACAACGTCGACGAGATGATCCGCGTGCTGCTGGCAGGGCCAGGCGATGCCGGCGACGCAGCCGATCCCGCCGGGCGTGCCGGGCCACGATCCGAGCTTCGACGTGCGCGCGCCGCTACGACTCCGGCGCGGCGCGCGCGCTGCTCGACAAGTTCGGCTACAAGGACCGCGACGGCGACGGCTTTCGCGAGCTGCCCGACGGCAAGCCGCTCACGCTGACGATGGGCGTCGACGCCGTCGGCGCGCGACCGCGCAGCGCGACGAGCTGTGGAAGAAGCAGCATGGACGCGCTCGGCATCCGCATCGAGTTCGTCAAGCAGAAGTGGCCGGACCTGCTCAAGATGGCGCGCGCCGGCCAGCTGCAGATGTGGCCGGTCGGCTGGATCAACGACCTACGGCGAGGGCGACGCGTTCATGGAGCTGCTGTACAGCACGAACATCGGCCAGTCGAACTACGCGCGCTTCAAGCACTGCCGAGTACGACGACGCTCTACGCGCAAGACGCAAGCGCATGCCCGACGGCGCCCGAGCGCGACGCGCTCTACGCGCGCATGGCGGAGATCGTCGCCGCGTACGCGCCGTGGGACCTCGGCGTCTACCGCATCGAGAACACGCTCGTGCAGCCGTGGGTGCTCGGCTACAAGAAGCACGCGTACCGCGAGCACCCGTGGCAGTATCTCGACATCGACGTCGCAGCGGCGCGAGCGCCGGCGAAGTAGCGCAGCTGCAGTGCATCG
This sequence comes from uncultured beta proteobacterium, assembly GCA_963851465.1. Taxonomy (GTDB): domain Bacteria; phylum Pseudomonadota; class Gammaproteobacteria; order Burkholderiales; family Casimicrobiaceae; genus VBCG01. The sequence continues at coordinate 35,553 of CAWKPJ010000001.1, read as the reverse complement.
CCGGCGACGTCGCATCGCCGCGACAGACGGCACGCGCGAACCGTCGTCCGGTGCGTGCACCGCGTTGCGCCGCTCGCGCCGCGGCGTAGAATTCGTGCATCAACGCACGTGACATTCGAGCGACCGCCCATGACCCGATTCCCGCAACTCGCACCTGCCGGCCGCGATCGGCGCGCGTGCGCGCGTGCGTCGCGGCAGCGATTCGCTGACCGATGCGCCGCGCTGGCGCGCTGCCGCGCGGCATCGTCGTACCGCAGTAGTCGCCCGGCCGGATTTCCCGCCGGGCAGTGCGGCGGGATCCGGATCACGGCGCATTTCCGCTCGCACTCCCGCCTGTTGCCGGTCTCGCCGCGTTCCGCTCGGTGTCGCGCGCGTCTCGCGTGACTCCGCTCACGAGCGCGGGTCGCGAACAGGTGCATCCATGGATACGCTGCAACGGCTGCTTGCGCCGTACGTTCCGCGGGCTCTGGCGGTCGCCGGATTTCCGGAAGCTCTGGACGTCGCTGACGATCACGTCGTTCGGCGCGCAGATCACCAACCTCGCGCTGCCGCTGACGGCGGCGCTGCTGCTGCACGCGACGCCGCTGCAGATGGGCGTGCTGGTCGCGCTCGAGACGCTGCCGTTCGCGCTGGTGTCGCTGCACGCCGGCGTGCTGCTCGACCGCGTGCGCAAGCTGCCGATCGTCATCGCCGCCGACATCGCGTCGCGGCGTCGCGCTGCTCGCGATACCGATCGCGGCGTTCACCGACACGCTGTCGATCGAGATCCTGTACGTCGTCGGCTTCTTCTGCGGCGTGCAGAACGTGGTCGGCGGCGCGGCCTACCAGGTGCTGCTCGCGCAGATGGCCGGGCGCAAGCGGCTGGTCGAGGCGAACGCCAAGATCGCGCTCGGCGAGACGTCGTCGGCGCTGGTCGGCCCCGGGCTCGCCGGCGGGCTGATCCAGGTCGCTGACCGCGCCGTTCGCGATCCTGCTCGACGCGCTCGACGTTCCTCGTCTCGGCGCTGATGCTGCGGCGCGTGCGCGCGCCGCAACGACGTGCCGCACGCCGGGCCGCGGCGCTCGGTGTCGTGCCGAGATCGCACGAAGGGCTGAAGCTCGTGTGGCGCAACCGCGACGCTGCTCGCGCTCGCGTGGCTCGCCGGCGCTGTGGCAGTTCCTGCACCACATGCAGATCGCGGTGCTGATCCTGTTCGCGACGCGCGAGCTCGGGCTGTCGGCGGGCGCGATCGGCCTCGCCTACATGTTCGGCGGCCTGGGCTGCGTGCTCGCCGCGGCGTCGGCCGAGCGGCTGTCGGCGCGCTTCGGCGTCGGGCCCGATCATCGTGCACGGCCTCATGCTGACCGCGCTCGGCGTGGCAGGCGTTCGGCCTGATCGCGGGCCCGGCGTGGGTCGCGACGCTGCTGCTCGGCGTCGCGATGCTGGTGTTCGACTTCGGCGCGCGTGCTCTACGGGATCAACTACCTGGCGCTGCGCCAGGCGATCACGCCCGACCGGCTGCTGGGCCGCATGACGGCGACGATGCGCTTCCTGACCGTCGCGGCGGCGCCGCTCGGCTCGCTCGCCGGCGGCGCGCTCGCGACCGCTGATCGGCCTGCGCGCGACGCTGCTGACGATCGGCGTGCTCGGACTGGCGCTGGCCGTCGGCGCGGTGCTGTGGTCGCCGGTGCGCCGCCACCGGACGCTGCCGGTGCCCGCCGCCGACTGACGGTGCCGAGCTGCTCGCCGACGCGCCCGTCATCGCACGAGATGCGCGGCTATCGCGGCTCGCCGAGCCGCGTTGCGCCGATGAGCGTGTCGAGATCGCGAACCGCGCGTGTCGCGACCGGTCGCGTCTATCGATCGCGCGCCGCAGTCTGACAACGATCACGGCCAATAGGTACGGGTCAGAGCTGGAACGGATAGACGCTGCCAGACGAGCAGCGTCGTCAGCTCGTCGAGCGCGCGACGCGATTCGTCGAGCAGCGCGGGATCGCCGAGGTCGGCCGGCGCGAGCCGGTCGCGATAGTGCCGGCGGATCCACGCGTCGAGCTCGCCGGCGAGCGCGTCGTCGAGGAACACGTCGCGCGCCGATCGCGGCGCGCTCGGCGTCGGTCAGGGCGACGCGCAGCCGCAGGCACGCCGGGCCGCCGCCGTTGCGCATGCTCTGGCGCAGGTCGAAGGTCGAGCACCTCGGCGATCGGCCCGCCGCTGCGCGACGAGGCGGTCGAGGTACGGCGGCGCACGCGCGCGTTCTCGCGGCACTCGGCCGGCGCGACGAGCAGCAGCGCGCCGTCGGCGCGCGCGCAGCAGCTGGCTGTTGAACAGATAGCGTCGCGACCGCGTCGTCGACGCGTGACGCTCGCGCTCGCGCGACGACGATCGGCGCGAACGCCGGCGCCGACGCGCGCGCGCCAGCGCGGCGAGCACGCGCGTGCTGCTCGACCCACGCGCGCTCGTGGCAGAACAGCGACGTTGCCGTGGCCGACGGCGATCACGTCGTTGTGGAACACGCCGGCGTCGATCGCGTCGGGATTCTGCTGCGCGAAGACGCGTGCGCGCGGCGTCGAGGCCGTGCCGGCGCGCGATCGCCTCGCGACGCCTCGCGCGTCTGCCGCGCCGGGATATCGCGCGGCGCCGGCGCCGCGCGCCGTAGCGCGCGCGCGGCCGTAGACGAAGAACTCGACGCCGCGGCCGTCGGCGCGCGGCGAAGCGCGTGTGGTTCGCCGCGCCTTCGTCGCCGAACTGCGGCGCGGCCGGCAGCGGATCGTGCACGACGAAGCGCGCGGCGTCGGCGAAGATCGCGCGCAGCACGCGCGTCGTCGTCGGCGCTTCGAGCGAGCGATGGAAGTGCGCGACGAGGTTCGCCGGCGTGAAGTGCACGCGGCCGTCGGCGGTGTCGGCGGACGGGCTCACCGTCGCGGCGTTCGCGACCCACATCGCGGCGGCCGACGAGCACGCGGCGAGCAGCTGCGGCGCGTCGCGCGCCGCGCGCGCGACGACGTCGCGCGTCGCTGCCGGCGAAGCCGAGCGCGCGCAGCGCCGGCACGTCGCGGCCGCTCGTGCGGCGGCAGCACCGCCTGCGGATAGCCGCGCGCGGCGAGCGCGCGCATCTTGGCGAGGCCCTGCAGCGCGGCTTCGCGCGGATTGGCGACCTGCTGCGCGTTGCGCTCGGCGGCGAGGTTGCCGCGCGCGAGCCCCGCAGTAGTTGTGCGTCGGGCCCGGGATGCCGTCGAAGTTGAACGTCGTGCCATCGCGCGCGGCGCTCGCTCACCGGTCCGCGCGGCGACAGCGGCACGGCGCGCACGGTGTCGCCTTCGGCGACGCCCAGCGCCTCCGCGGCGTACGGCAGCAGCGGAAAGCGATCGACGCGCGCCGGCGCCGCGCGCGACGATCGCGCGAAAGTCCGCGAACTGGCGGTTGCGCGACGAGCCACAGGATGTCGTCGGTCAGGCTGTCGGGCACCGGGTCTTCCTCGCCGAGCGTGCACCGGCAGCACCTGCGACTGGCGCACCGCGTGGATGTTGTCGCGGAAGCATTCGAGCGTCGGGCCCGGCGTCGAAGATGTCGACGTAGCCTTCGTAGCGGAAGCCTTCCTGCTCGAGCATCGCGCGCGCCGGCGCGCGTGTCGGCGTGCACCGCGCCGATCGCGTCGCGCGCCGCGGCCGGCAGCAGGTTCACGTACACCGGATGCTGCGGCATCAGCTCGGCGATGAACGACTTCTGGCCGATGCCGGTCAGGTAGTCGGCGGTCGAGTACTCCATCGCGAAGAAGTGGCGGCCGAGCCCTTCCCAGAACGGGCTGCGTGCCGTCGGCGTCGAGCCGGCCGCGCAGCTCGGCGATCACCTTCGGCGCGAAGCGCTCGGCGAACTCGGCGATGAACAGCAGGCGGCTCTTCGCGAGCAGCGCGCCGTTCTTGCCGTGGCGGTACGCCTGGTCGAGGAACAGCGAGCAGAGCTCGGTGTGGCCGGTGTGGTCGTTGGCGAGGAACAGCGTCGGCGCGACGGTGTAGACGTCGAGCGCGCGCGACGCGTGCACGAGCGTGCCGACGTGATAGTTGTACCAGGGCTCGCTCAAGCCCGACCGCGGCCTCGATCGCGCTGATGCCGACGACGCGCCCGGCTGCGCCGATCGACGAGCACGAACATGTAGCACGCGTCGGCGCGCTCGGCGCGCGCCGGCGAACGACGCGAGCGAGCGCTCGATGCGCTCGGCCAGGCGCTCGCGATTGGCGGGCAGCGTGGTGAGGCCGGTGCCGGTGCGCTCGGACAGCGCGAGGACCGCGGGCAGGTCGTCGCGCGCGATCGGCCGGACGTAGAACATGGCGTGCCGGCGGCGCTGACGCGTCAGACGAGCGCGCGGTTGAGCGCGGTCTCGAGGCGCGCCAGGCCTTCGAGGATCTCGTCGAGCGAGATGACGAGCGACGGCGCGATGCGCACGACGTCGGGCCCGGCGACGAGCACGCAGCAGCCCGGCGTCGCCGGCGGCGCGCACGACGTCCATCGCCTTGCCCTTCCACGGCGTCGTCGAGCTCGCAGCCGAGCCACACGCCTTCGCCGCGCAGGTCGGCGAACACGCGGCGGCGCGCGTTGATCGCCTTCAGCCCTTCCATGAACAGCGCGTGGCGCGCCTTCACGCCGTCGAGCACCTCGGTCGTGTTGATGATGTCGAACACCGCGCCCGCGACCGCGCAGGCGAGCGGATTGCCGCCGTAGGTCGTGCCGTGCACGCCGACCGTGAACACGCTCGCGATCTCGTTCGGTCGTGAGCATCGCGCCGATCGGGAAGCCGCCGCCCAGTCCCTTCGCGCTCGTCAGGATGTCGGGCACGATGCCCTTCTGCATGTACGAGAAGAGCGCGCCGGTGCGGCCCATGCCGCTCTGGATCTCGTCGAGGATCAGCAGCGCGCCGTGCGCGCGTGCACAGCCGCCGCGCCGCCTGCAGGAACTGCGGGCGTGCCGGGCGTCATGCCGCCTTCGCCCTGCATCGGCTCGAGGATCACCGCGCAGATCTCGTCGCCGTGCGCGGCGAACTCGCGCTTCGAGCGCCGCGACGTCGTTGTACGGGATGTGCGTGATGCCGGCCGGATTGGGGCCGAAGCCCGCCGCGTACTTCGCCTGGCCGCCGGCGGTGACCGTGAACAGCGTGCGGCCGTGGAACGCGTTGAGCGTCGAGATCGACGCGGATCTTCTGCGGCGCCGAAGCGGTCGTGCGCGTAGCGGCGCGCGAGCTTCAGCGCCGCCTCGTTGGCCTCGGCGCCCGAATTGCAGAAGAACACGCGCTCGGCGAACGTGTGCGTCGATGAGCCGCTGCGCGAGGCGCAGCGCCGGCTCGTTGGTGAACCAGTTCGACACGTGCCAGAGCTTGCGCGCCTGCTCGTCGAGCGCGCGGACCAGCGCCGGATGGCAATGGCCGAGCGAGGTGACGGCGACGCCGCTCGCGAAGTCGATGTACATCCGGCCGTCCTGGTCCCACACGCGCGAGCCTTCGCCGCGCACCGGGATGAACGACGCCGGCGCGTAGCAGCGGCACCATCGACTCGTCGAACATCTCGCGCGTCACGGGCATCGTCGCGGCGTCGGGCTCGGCACGCGGCGCGACGTCGCGGCGCGACGTCGCGGCGATCGACTGGCCTTGGCGGCGGCGTGTTCGGCGGCGGCATGGCGGATCCTGGCAGTCCGGACGCTCAGGCGCGCGGCGACGACCTGGATCTCGACCCTGTAGTCGGGATTGGCGAGCTTCGCCTCGACCGTCGCGCGCGCGGGCGTCTGGCCCGGCGGCACCCACGCTTCCCAGACCGCGTTCATCGCGGCGAAGTCGGCCATGTCGGGCAGGTAGATCGTCGCCGACAGGATGCTGCGTCTTGTCGCTGCCGGCTTCGGCGAGCAGGCGGTCGATCGACGCCAGCACCTGCTGCGTCTGCGCCGGTCATGTCGGCCTTGCGGTCGTCGGCGACCTGGCCGGCGAGGTACACCGTGCGCTCGCGGCGCGGTGTGATCACGAGCTCCGGAGAGGCGCTTGCCGACGTGGCGGCGTTCGATGGTCATGGTGCTATCCTGTCCGGCGCGCCGACGGGCATGCGAAGCGCGCATTGTAGACCGACGTGCAACGACCTGAATGACCGCCCGGGCTGCCCTCGTTCTCGGCGCGCTGTTCGCGTTCGCGGCGGTCGCGCTCGGCGCGTTCGGCGCGCACGCGCTCAAGGCACGGCTGTCGCCCGAATGCCGAGCGTGTGGCAGACCGCGGTCCAGTATCACGCCTGGCACGCGCTCGCGCTGCTCGCCGTCGGCGCTGCTCATGCTGCAGCGGCCCGGAGCGGCCGGCCTCGGCTTCGCGGCGTGGCTGTTCGTCGCCGGCATCGTGCTGTTCTCCGGCAGCCTCTACGCGCTCGCGCTCACCGGCGTGCGATCGCTCGGCGCGGTCACGCCGGTCGGCGGGCTCGCGTTCCTCGGCGGCTGGGTCGCGCTCGCGTGGAGCGCCTGGCGCGGGCTTTGACCGCGCCGCGACGACTTCGCGCGGTTCGCCCACGGGCCCGCGGTTGACCGCAGTCGACTTACTCCACCTTCGCGCCGGACTCCTTCACCACCTTCGCCCACTTCGCCGTCTCGGCCTGCGATGTGCTTCGCGAAGTCCTCCGGCGATGCCGCCCGCGGCGATCGCGCCCTGCGCGGCGAGCTTGTCCTTCGCCTCGGGCGTCGCGAGCCACTTCGCGATCTCGCCGTTGATCTTCGCGACGATGTCGCGCGGCGTGCCCGCGGGCGCGAGCAAGCCGAACCACGACGACGCCTCGAATCCCGGGCACGCCGCTCTCGGCGACCGTCGGCACGTCGGGCAGCGCGGGCGAGCGCTGCGCGCTCGTCACCGCCAGCGCGCGCAGCTTGCCCGCCTTGATGAGCGGCAGCGACGACGGCAGGTTGTCGAACATCAGCTGCACCTGGCCGCCGACGAGGTCGGTGAGCGCGGGCGCGCTGCCCTTGTACGGAACGTGCGTCATCTGCACGCCGGTCATCACCTTGAAGAGCTCGCCCGACAGATGGATCGACGTGCCGCTGCCGGACGACGCGAAGTTGAGCTTGCCCGGGTTCGCCTTGGCGTAGGCGATCAGCTCCTGCACCGAGTTGACCGGCAGCGACGGATGGACGACGAGCACGTTCGGCACGCCCGCGACGAGGATCACCGGCGCGAAGTCCTTGACGTGGTCGTACGGCATCTTCGCGTACAGGCTCGCGTTGATCGCGTGCGTGCCGACGGTGCCCATCAGCAGCGTGTAGCCGTCGGGCGGCGACTTCGCGACGAGCTCGGCGCCGATGTTGCCGCCGGCGCCGGGCCGGTTGTCGACGACGACCTGCTGGCCCCACGTCTCCGACAGCTTCTGCGCGGCTGCGCGCGCGAGGATGTCCGTGGTGCCGCCGGCCGGGAACGGCACGACGATGCGCACGGGCTTTGTCGGGTAAGGCGTCTGCGTTGACGCTGCCGGCGCGAACGCCGCGGCCGCCGCAGCAAGCACCAGCGCGATAGCACGTACGTCGGTTCTCACTCGTCGCTCCTTTGCCGCCGTTTTTCGGCCCGCGCACATCGTAACCCGTTCCGGATGTGTAATTTTTGCACGGTTGCGACGATCGAATGCGTGGATGACAATGGCATAGCCCGGTGCATTGCCGGCGTCGGCGAAAATCAACGCGTCCGTGAGGCGGCGGCACGGCGTTCGACAGCGCGCGACGGCGACATTCCGGAGCTTCCTGACAACGTTTTCAAATCGAGGTCCTGCCATGTCGCTTTCCGCCCCTTTGCGCGGGCTGCTTGCCGCCGCACTCCTGAGCTTCGCCGCTCCGCTCTTCGCCGCGATCCAGTTGGTTCCGGTCATCTCGAGCGGGCTCACCAGTCCTGTATTCGTCGGTAACGCCGGCGACGGATCGAATCGCCTGTTCATTGTCGAACGGTCCGGCATGGTCAAGGTGCTTCAATCCGGCGCCTCGAGCGCGACCGTGTTTCTCGACATTCACACGAAGGTGACCACGGGCGGCGGCGAGCAGGGACTCCTCGGCCTGGCGTTTCATCCGCAGTACTCGACCAACGGCCGCTTCTTCGTCTACTACACACGCGCCGGCGACGGCACGATCGTGGTCGCCGAATATCGCGTTTCCAGCGGCAATCGCGACGTGGCGGACGCGACGGAGCGCGTGCTGCTGACGATTCCCCACCCGAGCAACACGAACCACAACGGCGGAATGCTCGCGTTCGGTCCCGACGGTTATCTGTACATCGGTGTCGGCGACGGCGGGTCGTCGAACGACCCGCCGAACAACGCACAGAACGTGAACGTGCTGCTCGGCAAGATCCTCCGCATCGACGTCAACACGCCGGACGGCACAGGCAAGCTCTATTCGTCACCGGCGGGCAATCCGTTCGTCGGAGGTGCAGGTGCAGACGAGATTTTCGCTTTCGGGTGGCGCAACCCGTGGCGCTTCAGCTTCGATCGCACGACCGGCAACCAGTGGGTCGCGGACGTGGGGCAAGGCGCGCGCGAGGAAGTCGACACGCCGATCGTGGCCGGCGGCAACTACGGCTGGCGGGTCTACGAGGGCTTCGGTTGCTCGGGCAACGATCCGACGCTGTGCAATCCCGCCAACTATCTCCCTCCGATATTCGATTACGACCACACGGGCGGACGCTGCTCGATCACCGGCGGATACGTGTATCGCGGAACGCAGAATGCGTTGCCTGCCGGCACCTATGTCTACGGCGATTTTTGCTCCGGCGAGATCTTCGGTGGGACGGTGCGGCGAAGAGCCTGCTCCTCGACACGACGCAGAACATTTCGTCGTTCGGCGAGGACGAGCAGGGCGAAGTCTACGTCGTCAACCTCGGTGGCAGCGTGAGCCGGATCGCGTCCGCGACGCCGTGCACGTACGACATTGCCCCCACGGCGCAATCGTATCCGGCGGCCGGCGGCAACGGTAACGCGACGGTCGCCGCCGCGACCGGTTGCAACTGGACGGCGGTCGCGAACGCGACGTGGCTGCACGTCACGGCAGGCGCCACGGGAAGCGGTAGCGGCAGCGTCAGCTATCTCGTCGACGCGAACACAACGGGCACCCCCCGGAGCGGATCGCTGACGATCGCCGGACGCACGCTCACCGTGACGCAGGCCGCCGCGGCGGCCTGCAGCTATTCGCTGTCTTCGGCGCAGGCGAGCTTCGGCGGCGCCGGCGGCACCGGGAGCGTGAACGTTTCTGCGGGCGCGGGGTGCCCCTGGACGGCGCGCAGCAACGTCTCCTGGGTGACGCTGACGAGCGGGACGAGCGGCAGCGGCAGCGGAGTGGTCGCATACACGGTAGCCGCGTATCCGGGGCCGGCGAAGAACCGTAGCGGAACGCTGACCATCGCGGGCCAGACGTTCACCGTCAAGCAGACGAAGAAATAGAGGCGCGGCCGGGCGCGTCAGTCCACTTTCGCGCCCGACGCCTTCACGATCCGCGCGTACTTCTCGAGCTCGCGCGCGATGAACGCGGAGAACTCCGCCGGCGTCGTCGGCGTCGGCTCGGCGCCTTGCGCCGTCATCTTTTCGCGCATGTCCGGCGAGTTCAGCACCTTCACCATGTCGGCGTTCCACTTCGCGATGACGTCCGGTGGCGTGCCGGCCGGCGCCATGATGCCGAACCACGTCGAGATGTCGAAGCCGGGCACGCCGGCTTCGGCCATCGTCGGCAGCTCGGGCACGAGGCTCGAGCGCTTGGCCGTCGTGACCGCGAGCGCTTTCAGCTTCCCGGCCTTCACCTGCGGCATCGAGTTGGCGAGGTTGTCGAACATGAACTGCGTGTCGCCGGCGAGCAGCGCCTGCAGCGCCGGCGCGCCGCCCTTGAACGGGATGTGGACCATGTCGGTTCCGGTGTCGACCTTGAAGAGCTCGCCGGCGAGATGGCCGGCGCTGCCGTTGCTGCCGGAGCCGAACGACAGCTTGCCCGGATTCGCCTTCGCGTAGGCGATGAGGTCCTTCACCGAATTGACCGGCAGCGACGGATTGACGACCAGCACGTTTGGCGTGATCGCGACGAGCGAGATCGGCGCGAAGTCCTTCGCCGCGTCGTACGGCATCTTGGGATAGAGGCTCGGATTGACGGCGTGCGTCGACAGCGCGCCCATCACGACCGTGTAGCCGTCGGCCGGCGACTTCGCGACGAAGTCGGCGCCGATGTTGCCGCCGGCGCCGGGCTTGTTCTCCACCACGACGCTCTGGCCCCACATTTGCGTGAGCTTGTCCGCGATGGCGCGACCCGCGGCATCGAGCGAGCCGCCCGGCGGAAACGGTACGACCAGCTTGACCGGCTTCGACGGAAACGACTGTGCCGCGACACCGAAAGCCGTGAGTCCCGCCGCCATGCCCGCGCATACCGCGAAAACCGCACGCCGCCAGCCCACCCGAGGGCCGGCTTTGGAAACAATTCGTTGCAAATGCATTGAAAGCGCTCCGATCCCGAAATGTCGGTCAAGTTTAGCAGGCGTGCCACAGGGACGGCGCACCGTTACCGGGCGTTTGCCGGGGCGGGGCCCGCCGGGCATAATCATCGATTCAGCGGCTTCGGCGCCTCCGGCGTCGTCCCAGCGCAAAAAAGTCACGCGTTTCCGGTGAATCGCCGAACCAAGTCGACGGCGGGAAAGTCAACGATCGGATGAGCAAGGCAATTGTCAGCGTGGTGGTCGCCGTCGGCATCGCCGCCGCGGGGTTCGCAGGTTACTGGTACGGCGCGCGCAATGGGGGCGATATTGCCTCCAGTACGTCGGCATCGGGCTCCCAATCGTCGGGCAATGCCAAGGTCGGCGGAGCGCCGGGTAACGGAGCCGCGCAGGGGACGGTCACGGTCGAGGCATCCAAGGTCGGCCAGCAAGCGATGCCGCAGACCATCACGGCGGTCGGCAGCCTGCGCTCCGACGAGTCGATCACGGTGCGTCCCGAAGTCGCCGGGCGCATCAGCGCGATCCGCTTCCAGGAAGGCCAGCGCGTCGCCAAGGGCGCGACGCTCGTCCGGCTCGATCCCGCGATCAACGCGGCCGAGGTGCAGCAGGGCCGCGCCAACCTGACGCTCGCGCAGAGTCAAGTACGACCGCGCCGTCGACCTCGCGAAGAGCAACTTCATCTCGGGCCAGGCGAAGGACGAGGCCGAGAACAACCTGCGCGTCGCCGAGGCCGGCGCTGCAGCTCGCCGAAGCGAAGCTCGCGAAGACCGAGATCAAGGCGCCGTTCTCCGGGATCATCGGCCTGCGCGTCGTGTCGGTCGGCGACTACGTGAAGGAAGGCGCCGACATCGTCAACCTCGAGTCGATCGATCCGCTGAAGGTCGACTTCCGCGTGCCCGAGATCTACATGAAGCAGGTGCAGGTCGGGCAGTCGCTGCAGGTGCAGCTCGACGCGATGCCGGGCAAGACGTTCGAGGGCAAGGTGTTCGCGGTCAATCCGCTGCGTCGACGCCGCGGGACGCTCGATCGTGATCCGCGCGCATGGTGCGCAACCCGGACACGTGCCTGCGGCCCGGGCATGTTCGCGCGCGTGCGGCTCATCACCAAGGACGAGCAGAACGCGCTGGTCGTTCCCGAGCAGGCGATCGTGCCGCAGGGCGACGAGCAGTTCGTGTTCCGGGTCGTCGACGGCAAGGCGCGAGCCGCGTCAAGGTCGAGGTCGGCCAGCGCCGCGACGGCAAGGTCCGAGGTCGTCGCGCGGCCTCGAGTCGAACGACATCGATCGTCACCGCCGGCCAGCTCAAGCTGCGCGACGGCGTGCCGGTCAACGTCGCCGGTCGGCGCGCAGCCCGCAACGGCCGAGCAACGTGTCGGCGCCCGACCGCAAGTCGTAGCCGGATGACGACGCCGCCACGCTCGCCGCGGCGAGCGCTAGGCTCGCCGAAGCGCTGACGGAGACGCCATGCAACTGCCCGAGATCTGCATCAAGCGCCCCGTCTTCGCGACGGTGCTGTCGCTGATCATCCTGCTGGTCGGCGCTGATCTCGTACACGCGGCTGTCGGTGCGCGAGTATCCGCGCATCGACGAGCCGGTCGTCAGCGTCAAGACGACCTACCGCGGCGCCTCGGCCGAGGTCGTCGAGTCGCAGGTCACGAAGGTGCTCGAGGATTCGCTCGCCGGCATCGAGGGCGTCGAGCTGATGACGTCGCAGAGCCGCTCGGAGCGGAGCCGCATCAACGTGCGCTTCACGCTGAAGCGCGATCCCGACTCCGCGGCGGCCGACGTGCGCGACAAGGTGTCGCGCGTGCGCGCCAAGCTGCCGGAAACGATCGACGAGCCGGTGATCGCCAAGGTCGAGGCCGATTCGCAGCCGGTCATCTACATCGCCGTGCAGGCCGGCGCCGCTGCCGTCGCTCGAGGCCTCCGACTACGTCAAGCGCTACATCCAGCCGCGGCTGTCCGTGCTGCCCGGCGCCGCCGACGTGCGCATCTTCGGCGAGCGGCAGGTGTCGATGCGCATCAACCTCGACCGCACGCGGCTCGCCGGCTACAAGCTCACGGTGCAGGACGTCGAGGACGCGATCCGCCGCCAGAACGCCGAGATCCCGGCCGGGCCGCATCGAAGTCGCAGCGCGCGAGTTCACGGTCGTCGCCGAGACCGACGTGCGCTCGCCCGAGCAGTTCAACAGCATCATCGTCGCCAACGTCGGCGGCTACCCGGTGCGCATCCGCGACCTCGGCAACGCCGAGATCGGCGCGGTCGACGAGCGCGTGATCTCCCGCTACAACGGCAAGCCGTCGCTCAACATCGGCGTGATCAAGCAGGCGGTCGCCAACCCGCTCGAGCTGTCGAAGGCGGTGCGCGCCGAGGTCGAGAAGATCAACGAGAACCTGCCGGCGGGCATGAAGCTCGTCGTCGCCTACGACACGTCGGTGTTCATCGACCGCTCGATCAAGTCGGTGTTCCAGACGATCGCCGAGGCGGTCCTGCTCGTCGTGCTGGTGATCTTCTTCTTCCTGCGCAGCCTTCGCGCCACGGTCATCCCGATCGTCACGATCCCGGTGTCGCTGATCGGCGCGTTCGCGCTGATGTACGTGTTCGGCTTCACGATCAACACGCTGACGCTGCTGGCGATGGTGCTGGCGATCGGCCTCGTCGTCGACGACGCGATCGTCATGCTGGAGAACATCTACCGCCACATCGAGGAGGGCATGCCGCGCAGGGAGGCGGCGATCCAGGGTGCGCGCGAGATCGGCTTCGCGATCGTCGCGATGACGCTGACGCTGGCCGTCGGTGTTCGCGCCGCTGGCGTTCGCCACCGGCCGCACCGGGCGCCTGTTCATCGAGTTCGCGCTGACGCTCGCCGGCGCGGTGATGGTGTCGGGCTTCATCGCGCTGACGCTGTCGCCGATGATGTGCTCGCTGCTGCTCAAGCACGAGAAGAAGCACTCGTGGCTCTACAACCTGGTCGAAGGCTGGATCCAGTGGCGCTGACGCAGCGGCTACCGGCGCTCGCTCGACGCTGGCTGCTGCATCACCGCTGGATCGTCGTCGTGCGCGTGGGTCGGCGTGCTCGCCGCCGGCGCCGTGCTGTTCATGCAGCTCAAGGCCGAGCTGGCGCCGATCGAGGACCGCGGCGTCGTGTTCGGCCTCGTCACCGCGCCGCAGGGCTCGACGCCGCAGTACACGGCCGACATGCTGAAGCCGATCGAGGAGGTCTACGCGCAGATCCCGGAAGCCGGCGCGTACACGGCGATCTCGGGCTTCCCGACCGTCGTCGACGGCAACGCGGTGCTGCGGCTCAAGCCGTGGGAAGAGCGCACGCAGAAGCAGCAGCAGATCGCCGACGAGCTGCGGCCGAAGTTCGCGGCGATTCCCGGCGCGATCGCGTTCCCGATCAACCCGCCGTCGCTCGGCCAGTCGTTCCGCTCGACGCCGATCGAGTACGTCGTGATGTCGCAGGTGCCGTACGCCGAGCTGCAGCGCATCGTCGACCGCTTCCTCGACGAGGTGCGCAAGTATCCCGGCGTGCAGAACCTGCAGATCGACCTGCGGCTCAACACGCCGGAAGTGCGCGTGCGCATCAACCGCGACAAGCTCTCCGACGTCGGCGTCAGCGTCGACACGGTCGGCCGCACGCTCGAGACGATGCTCGGCGGCCGCCAGGTCACGCGCTTCAAGCGCGACGGCGAGCAGTACGACGTGATCGTGCAGGTCGCGCCGACTCGACCGCACGACGCCGGCCGACATCAGCGACACCTACGTGCGCGCGCGCGACGGCAGCATGGTGCAGCTCTCCAACCTCGTCGACGTCAAGGAAGGCGTCGCGCCGCAGTCGCTCAACCACTTCAACCGGCTGCGCGCGGTCAAGATCACCGGCACGCTGGCGCCGGGCTACACGATCGACGAGGCGCTGAAGGCGTTGGACGACGCCGCGAAGGCGTCGCTGCCCGCCACGGCGCAGACCGAGCGTCGACGGCCAGTCGCGCGAGTTCCGCGAGTCGGGCGGCGAGATCTACTTCACGTTCGTGCTCGCGCTGATGTTCATCTACCTCGTGCTGTCGGCGCAGTTCGAGAGCTTCGTCGACCCGTTCGTCATCATGCTGTCGGTGCCGCTGTCGATGACCGGCGCGCTGCTGACGCTCTGGCTGTTCGGCGGGACGCTCAACATCTACAGCCAGGTGGGCCTCGTCACGCTGGTCGGCCTCATCACCAAGCACGGCATCCTGATCGTCGAGTTCTCGAACCAGCTGCGGGCCAAGGGCGAGATCGATCACGCAGGCGGTCGTCGACGCCGCGGCGCTGCGGCTGCGGCCGATCCTGATGACCACCGGCGCGATGGTGCTGGGCGCGCTGCCGCTGGCGCTGCGCGGCCGGCGCGGGCGCCGAGTCGCGGATCCCAGATCGGCTGGGTGATCGTCGGCGGCATGCTCGTTCGGCACGCTGCTGACGCTGTTCGTCGTGCCGACCGCCTACACGCTGCTCGCGAAGCGCCACCGCGCCGACGAGCCGCTCGTCGCGCGCCGGCCACGCGCCGCAACCCGCTGCCGGCGATTGACCTTGTAGGTCAGGCTTCAGCCTGACGCGATGCAGCGCGGCCGGCTGAAGCCGGCCGCGCGAGCCTGGCCCGCACGGCGTCTGATTTGACAATAGAATCGTCACGCCCAAGAGGCATTCTGCCCGTCTCGTCCAACCGGAGGAGGAACCATGTCGCAACGCATTTCGCGCCTCGCGCGCCTCGCTGCGGCGCTGGCCGTCGCCGGCGTCGCGACTGCCGCGCAGGCCGTCACCGAGATCCAGTGGTGGCACGCGATGACCGGCGCCAACAACGACCGCGTCAACAACGCTCGCCAAGCGCTTCAACGAAAGCCAGAGCGAATACAAGGTCAACGCGGTCTACAAGGGCAGCTATCCCGAGGCGATGGCCGCGGCGATCGCCGCGTACCGCGCCGGCAACGCGCCGCACATCCTGCAGGTGTTCGAGGTCGGCACGGCGACGATGATGGCGGCCAAGGGCGCGATCAAGCCGGTGTACGAGGTGATGGCGAGGCCGGCGAGAAGTTCGACCCGAAGGCCTACGTGCCCGCGGTCGCCGGCTACTACACGAACACCAAGGGCCAGATGCTGTCGTTCCCGTTCAACAGCTCGACGACGGTGTTCTGGTACAACAAGGACGCGTTCGAGAAGGCCGGGCTCGATCCCGAACCGCGCGCCGCAGACGTGGCCCGAGGTCGTCGCGGCGATGGCCAAGCTGAAGGCGTCGGGCCACGCGTGCCCGTTCACGACCGGCTGGCAGACGTGGACGCAGCTCGAGAGCTTCTCGGCGTGGCACAACGTGCCGTTCGCTCACCAAGGAGAACGGCTTCGCCGGCCTCGACGCGCAAGCTCGTGTTCAACGGTCCGGTGCAGGTCCGGCACATCGAGAACATGCAGGACTGGATCAAGAAGGGCTACTTCGTCTACGGCGGCCGCAAGAACGAGCCCGAGGCCAAGTTCTACAGCGGCGAGTGCGCGATGATGACGACGTCGTCGGCCGCGTACGGCACGATCAAGCAGAACGCCAAGTTCAAGTTCGGCGTAGTCGACGCTGCCGTACTACGCCGACGTCGCCGGGCGCGCCGCAGAACACGATCATCGGCGGCGCGAGCCTGTGGGTGATGGGCGGCAAGAAGAAGGACGAGTACAAGGGCGTGGCGAAGTTCCTGACGTTCCTGTCGCAGCCGGACGTCCAGGCCGCAGTTCACGCAGGAGACCGGCTACCTGCCGATCACGATGGCCGCCTACGAGCTGACCAAGAAGTCGGGCTTCTACGAGAAGAATCCCGGCACCGACGTCGCCGTCCAGCAGATGATCGTCAAGACGACGAACAACTCGCGCGGCGTGCGCGCCGGCAACTTGCCGCAGATCCGCGACGCGATCGACGAGGAGCTCGAAGCCGTGCTGGGCCGGCAAGAAGACGGCGAAGCAGGGCCTCGACGACGCGGTCAAGCGCGGCAACGAGATCATCGAGCGGTTCGACAAGGCGAACAAGGGCAGTGAGCCGAGCGTCCGGCAACTGCGGGTCGCGGCGTCGCGCGCTGACGTCGGCGGTCTGCGCGCCGGCTGCAAGCGCGGCCTCAGCGCGCCGACCGCGTCGCCGATGGAAAAACGCGCCCGCTTCGAGTCGCGCTGGCTGCCCTACGCGCTGATCGCGCCGCAGCTCGCGATCACGATCGTCTTCTTCTTCCTGCCGGCGTCGCAGGCGCTCTACCAGTCGCTGCTGGTGCAGGACGCGTTCGGCACCAACACGCAGTTCGTCTGGTTCGACAACTTCAAGGACCTGTTCCGCAACGACGACTACCTCGCGTCGTTCCGGGTCACGGCGGTGTTCTCGGTGCTGGTCGCCGCGCTCGGGCCTGTCGATCTCGCTGGTGCTCGCGGTGCTCGCCGACCGCGTGCTCCGCGGCGCCACCGTCTACAAGACGCTGCTGATCTGGCCTTACGCGGTCGCGCCCGCCATCGCGGCGGTGCTGTGGCTGTTCCTGTTCAATCCCGACGCTCGGCGTCGTCGCGCACTGGCTGCAGGGGCTTGGGCATCGCGTGGGACCCGCTGCTCGACGGCACCGACGCGCTGATCATGGTCGTCATCGCCGCGGTATGGAAGCAGATCAGCTACAACTTCCTGTTCTTCCTCGCCGGGCTGCAGTCGATTCCGAAGTCGCTGATCGAGGCGGCGGCGATCGATGGCGCCGGACCGGTCAAGCGCTTCGTCACGATCGTGTTCCCGCTGCTGTCGCCGACGACGTTCTTCCTGCTCGTCGTCAACATCGTCTACGCGTTCTTCGACACGTTCGGCATCATCGACGCCGCGACCGGCGGCGGACCGGGGCAGGCGACCGCAGATCCTCGTCTACAAGGTGTACGCCGACGGCTTCAAGGGCCTCGACCTCGGCGGCTCGGCCGCGCAGTCGGTCGTGCTGATGGTGATCGTCATCGCGCTGACCGTCGTGCAGTTCCGCTACGTCGAGCGCAAGGTGCAGTACTGATCGGCACGCTGCCTCCTGACCTCCGACAATGATCGAGCACCGCCCCCTGCTGACGTTCTTCTCCCACCTGATCCTGGCGATCGGCGTGGCGATCGTCGCGCTGCCGGTCTACATCACGTTCGTCGCCTCGACGCTGGCGGCCGACGAAGTGCTGCAGGCGCCGATGCCGCTGCTGCCCGGGATCGCACCTCATCGAGAACTACACGCAAGGTGCTGGCGCAGGGCGCGTCGACCAACGTGACCACGCGCGCCGGTGGGCCGGATGATGTTCAACAGCCTGGTCACGGCGCTGGTCATCGCGATCGGCAAGATCGCGATCTCGCTGCTGTCGGCGTTCGCGATCGTCTACTTCCGCTTCCGGTTTCGCGCGCTGGCGTTCTGGATGATCTTCGTCACGCTGATGCTGCCGGTCGAGGTGCGCATCCTGCCCACGTACAAGGTCGTCTCCGACCTGCGCATGCTCGACACCTACGCCGGCCTCACGATTCCGCTGATCGCCTCGGCGACGGCGACGTTCCTGTTCCGGCAGTTCTTCCTGACGATCCCCGACGAGCTCGCCGAGGCGGCGCGCATCGACGGCGCGGGGCCGATGCGCTTCTTCTGGGACGTCGTCGTGCCGCTGTCGCGCGCCGAACATCGCCGCGCTGTTCGTGATCCTGTTCATCTACGGCTGGAACCAGTACCTGTGGCCGCTGCTCGTGACCACCGACGAGTCGATGTACACGACGGTGATCGGCATCAAGCGGATGATCGCCGGCGGCGAAGCGGCGACCGAATGGAACCTCGTCATGGCCACCGCGATGCTCGCGATGCTGCCGCCGGCGCTCGTCGTGCTGCTGATGCAGAAGTGGTTCGTCAAGGGCCTGGTCGACACGGAAAAATAGAACGATGGCCAAAGTCCAGCTGCGCGGCGTCGCGCAAGAGCTACGCCAACCTCGAAGTGATCCACGGCGTCGACGTGCGAGGTGGCCGACGGCGAGTTCATCGTCATCGTCGGGCCGTCGGGCTGCGGCAAGTCGACGCTGCTGCGCATGGTCGCCGGGCTCGAGGCGATCACCGGCGGCGAGATCGCTGATCGGCGACCGCGTCGTCAACACGCTCGAGCCCAAGGACCGCGACATCGCGATGGTGTTCCAGAACTACGCGCTCTATCCGCACATGAGCGTGTTCGACAACATGGCCTACGGCCTGCGCATCCGCGGCCTCTCGAAGGACGACATCGGCGCGAACGCGTGAAGCGCGCGGCCGAGATCCTCGAGCTCGGGCCGCTGCTGGAGCGCAAGCCGCGCGCAGCTCTCGGGCGGCCAGCGCCAGCGCGTCGCGATGGGGCGCGCGATCGTACGCGAGCCGGCGGTGTTCCTGTTCGACGAGCCGCTTGTCGAATCTCGACGCGAAGCTGCGCGTGCAGATGCGCTTCGAGATCCAGAAGCTGCACCGGCGGCTGTCGACGACGAGCCTGTACGTCACGCACGACCAGGTCGAGGCGATGACGCTCGCGCAGCGGATGATCGTGATGAACGCCGGGCGCGCCGAGCAGATCGGCACGCCGATGGAGGTGTACGAGAACCCGCAGACGCTCTTCGTCGCGGGCTTCATCGGCTCCCCGGCGATGAATTTCCTGCCCGGCAAGGCGGGGGCCGACGGCACGATCGCGCTCGACCACGGCGGCAGCGTGCGCGCGGCGAACGTACGCCCGGAAGCGGGACGCGCGGTGCAGGTCGGGCTGCGTCCCGAGCACCTGCGTCCGTGCGAGCCGGCGCAGGCATTCTTCACGGTCCCGTCGAGATGGTCGAGCAGCTCGGCGCCGACATGCTCGTGCACATCGGGCACGGCAAGGACGCGCTGATCGCGCGCCTTCCGCATGGACCCACACCGGAGCTCGGCGCCGCGTTCGCGGTGGATGCCGATCCTTCGCGGGTATTCCTGTTCGACGCCACGAGCGGCATGCGCATCAGATAGCGGAGGCTGACATGTGCGGACTTCCGAACTGGCCCTACCCGCGCCTCGCTGCGCATCGCGGCGCGGGCAAGCGCGCGCCGGAGAACACGCTGGCCGCATTCCGTCTCGGCCATTCGCACGGCTATCGGATGGCCGAGTTCGACGTCGAAGCTCTCGGCCGACGGTGTTGCATTCCTGTTGCACGACGCAACGCTGGAGCGCACGACCAACGGCATCGGCCGCGCCGACGCGATGCTGTGGCGCGATCTGGCGCTGCTCGACGCCGGTTCGCTGGCACTCGCCGGCGTATGCGGGTGAGCCGCTGCCAACGCTGGCGTCGATCGCGCGCTGGACGCGCGCGCAACGACATGGCCGTCAACATCGAGATCAAGCCCACGCCTGGCCGCGAGCGCGAGACGGGCGCCGCCATCGCGCTCGACGCCAAGACGCTGTGGGCGGGCGCCGACGTCAAGCCGCTGCTGTCGTCGTTCTCCGATGACGC
Source organism: uncultured beta proteobacterium (assembly GCA_963851465.1). GTDB lineage: Bacteria > Pseudomonadota > Gammaproteobacteria > Burkholderiales > Casimicrobiaceae > VBCG01. The sequence continues at coordinate 15,650 of CAWKPJ010000001.1, read as the reverse complement.
GCTCGACGCGGCCCGCGAGGCCGTGCCCGAGTTGCCGCGCGCATGGCTCATCGAGCGGCTGCCGGACGACTGGCGATCGGCGATCGTTCGCCTCGGCTGCATCGCGCTCGACGCCAAGCACACGCTGCTGACGCGCGACCTGGTGGCCGAAGTCCGCGGCGCGGGCCTGCGCGTCGCGACGTGGACCGTCAACGATCCGGCGCGCGCTGCCGAGCTCGCGGGATTCGGCGTCGACACGATCATCACCGACGCGATCGATGTCATCGCGGTGGGATCGCTGAAGTAGCGGCGCGCCGATGGGCCTCGGCCAAAAGTCGCATGGATGCGCCACCGCGGAGGGGCGACCAGACGGTGGACCTCCGCGAGGAGGACGGGCGCGTCGTCATCGCGGCGGAGCCGGTTGCCCGGTACGACATCGGCGAACTCATCAAGTGCATCGATGCCGGCAATCGGCATGAACTCGTCGACACCGGCGAGGCGCGGGGCCGCGAGGTCGACTGAGTGACACCAGCGCCGTCCCCGCCGCCGGGGACATCACGCGGCTGGCGTTTTCATCTCAGGCGGGACACGAGCAGGCCGGGATGCGGTCCGCGGTTGTCCTGAGCCCTGCCGCCCAAAGACCAGTGCTGCCGACCTCGCGGGATTCGTCGCCGATACGATCATCGCCGACGCGATCGACCTCATCGCGGCGGATGCGCTGCGTCGTTGCTAAGCGTCGATGAACGATTCCATCGTCACCGCGCAACTCGGAAAGGCCTTCAGTACTTGTCTATCAGCGGTTACGAGCGGGGCTGACAAGGCATTCGCCAGGGCTACGAATTCCGCGTCGTAAGCGGTCAACTCGCTGCTGGCGACGACATCGAGTACGAGGTCGTCCGGGATGAAATGCTCACACCCCGATAGCGCTTGATCGGCGGCGATCAGAATCCGGGCGATCTGCGGTCGTGACAGCAACTCCCGCCGGAGATAGGCCGTCAGCACGTTGCGCAGTTCCGAGCGCCACAACAAGGGCACATGCCAGTCGGGATCCTTTTGCCGGAGCGCCTGGGCGACTTCGGTATGCTGGCCGCGCACCCAACAATACTGGATGACATTGGTGTCGACAACAATCACTCGAGGCCCCTACGCTTGTGGCGGTCGCCGATTCGATGGTCCACGTAGGGAAGCTGATCGGTAAATGCTTTCAGTTCACGTGCTAAGGCGCGTGCATCGACCCTCGGCACGGCAACGTCTCGCTCGAGCCTTGTGAGTATTTCACTGTTGAGGCTGCGGCGATTCCTCTCGGCGCTCTCTTTCAGACGCGCATGCAGGTCGGTCGGGATGTTCTTGAGCGTCAAGGTTGGCATTGGCTTTTCGATGGAACCATAATGGAACCATAATGGAACACAATGCCGGTGATTGTCAATTGACAAAAGGACTTCCGATTGCGGCCGTCTGCACTACGGCATTCGGCACGCACGCAACTCTATTGCACGGGCACGCCGACCCCCAATCAGACTCAAGACGTATGGGGTTCGCTCACGCCACGGCAACAGCCACCGGCCGCTGTATCTCGCGCTCGTCGATCGGCAGGTTGATGAGCCCGGCGACGATTCCCAGCGCGATCGACAGATACCAGACCATGTCGTAGCTGCCCGTCGTGTCGTAGAGCTTGCCGCCGAGCCACGCGCCCAGGAAGCTGCCGATCTGGTGCGAGAAGAACGTGAAGCCCGAGAGCATCGCCAGATAGCGAACGCCGAAGATCTGCGCGACGATGCCGTTGGTGGGCGGCACGGTGGACAGCCACAGCGCACCGATCACGCAGGCGAACGCGTACACGCTCACGACCGACAGCGGCAGGAACACGAACAGCGCGATGGCGACCGCGCGGGCGAAGTAGATGAACGACAGGATGTAGCGCTTGGGCATTCTGCCGCCCAGCCATCCGGCGAGGTACGTGCCGATGACGTTGAACAACCCGATCAGCGCGAGCGCTGTCACCGCGACATGGGCGGGCATTCCGCGATCGGCAAGGTACGCCGGCAGGTGCACGCCGATGAACACGACCTGGAAGCCGCAAACGAAGAAGCCGACGGTCAGCAGCATATAGCCGCGATGGCCGAGCGCCTCCGACATGGCCTGACGCGCCGACTGCTGGAACGCGTGGACCTGCGTATGACCGCGTTCCACCAGCGCCGCCGCCAGCGGCGCCATCAGCAGGCCCACTGCCGCGAGCGCCAGCAGCGCGCCGAACCAGCCGACGTACGTCAGCAACCCCTGCGTGAACGGCAGCATTGCGAACTGGCCGAACGATCCGGCGGCCGCCGAGATGCCGAGCGCCATGCTGCGCTTCTCCGGCGGAAACCTGCGGCCGATGACGCCCGAGACCACGCTGAACGTGACGCCGGACAGCCCCACGCCGATCAGGACGCCGGCGGTGAGCACGAACAGCAGCGGCGTATTCGACAGGGCCATCGTGACCAGCCCGAGGGCGTACAGCACGGCGCCGGCGATCACCACCCTGGCCGCGCCGAAGCGGTCCGAGGCCATGCCGACGAAGGGCTGCGTCGCGCCCCACACGAGGTTCTGCACGGCGAGTGCAAGCGCGAACGTTTCGCGGCCCCACCCGAGATCGCTGGAGATCGGCTGCAGAAAGAGGCCGAAGCCTGCGCGGATGCCCATGCCAAGCGACAGGATCATGCCGCTGGCGATCAGGACGACGGCCGGGGTGCGCCAGTCGGCGCGCGCTGTGGATGCGGATGCGGAAACGGACACGGAATGCTCCAATTCGGGAGGGGACGGCTGCGCCGCGCTCAGCGCGGCAGCTCGCGATCCGGGTGCAGCGACTCGAGCTCGCCCAGCGTGGCGATCAGCGTATCGAGCTTGGCGCGCCCGATACGCTCGGCCACCGACGCCTGCGCGCGTGTCCAGTAGGGACCGGCGCGCCGCAGGGCGGCAGTGCCCTTGGCAGTGATCAGCGCCTCACGCGTGCGCGCGTCGCGTCCGGGCGCCACGGCGACAAGCCCGCGCTCGACCAGCGGGTCGAGGTTGCGCGAGAGCGCCGTGCGGTCGAGAAGCTGCCGTTTCGCGAGATCGGTGATGCGCATCGGCCCCTGCACCGACAGCGTGCTCAGCAACGAATACTGGGTGACCCGCAGCCCGGCGGGCGCCATTGCGTCGTCGTAGAGCTGCGTCAGCGCGCGCGCGGCCCGGCGCAGCCGGCCGCAGGTGCAGGCGGGCGACACAGGCGAGGGGCGCGCTTCGGCGGAGGCGGGCATTCGGCGGCGACAACGGCAGGTTACGTGCACATGCACGTAAATGGGAGTATATGCACGTTTTACCGCTCACGCAAGCCGAGGAAGGACGGTTCAAGGCGCCTGCGGCGAACCGCCGGCGCCACATTCCGCGATAGGCCGATTCCAGGTCTCGGACGAACCCTGTGGTGTCAAGCAGCGGCGAGTCCCGCAACCGCTGGCGCAGCGTCTCCCGCAGCGCAGCGCGCAGAGGCCCATCCTGCGCAAGCCGCACGTTCGCCCGCACGTATTCATCCTCCGACCGCGCGATCAGAGTATCGATGCCAAGTTCCGACAGGATGCTGTATCCGCCGCGCGCAATACCCCGATCGCCCCGGAGCGCGACGATCGGCGTACCCATCCAGAGTGTGTCGAACGTGGTGGTCGCGCCATTGTATGGAAACGTGTCGAGCGCGATATCCACCCTCGCGACCCTCTCGAAGTAGGCCGACACATCCACGCGCGGCAGAAGGCGTACGCGCTCGCGCCGAGACGCCGCGCACGTCGAGGCGCGCAAGGAGGCTCGCGCGCGACCAGCCTTCGTGCGTGTCCATTACCGCGAGCGTCGCGCGCGGCAGCTCGCGCAGTATCCTGCCCCACAGGTCGAGGGTGGCGTCAGAGACTTTAACGATTTGGTTGAATGAACCGAAAACGACCTCCTCGCGGGCCGCGTCCTCGCTCGGCGCCGCGCGGGGAAGGTCGTCGAAAGGTAGATAGCACCACTGCGAGTGCGCAAGGCGGACCAATCGTTCGGTGTGCAGGTGCTCGGTTTCGCCCTCCGGGTCAGTATGGCGATCGCAAATCCGATAGTCGATCGTCGAGAGGCCGGTCGTGTTCAAGTACCCGAGCCATGTGGCCTGGACCGGCGCCGGCCGACGCGCGAACACGCCGAGGCGATGACGCGTGGTGTGTCCGGAAAGGTCGACGAGGATGTCGATTCCCAGTGCGTGGATGCGTCGCGCGACCGCGGCATCGTCGTCGCCGGCGACGACGTGCCAATGCGCGGCGTAGCGCCTGAGCTGTCGCGTGATGTCGTCGGCGTCGGCGTTATTCGAGAAACAGTGAATGTCGAATGCGCTGCGATCGTGACGCGCGAGCACGGGCGCGAGAAATCGCGCGACGGGATGTTGGATGAAATCCCCCGACACATAGCCGACACGCAGACGCCGTTCGGCGATCCATGGGACGTTCCACGACGTGTAAGGGGGTCCGGCGGCTTTCTCGATCAAGGCGCCGATCCGCGCGTGCTCGCGAAACACGCTCTCGGGGCTCAAGTCGCTGCGAAAGTTGAGCGAGAAAAGCAGGCCGCTCCCGGTTTCGACTGCCGAAGGGTCCTCTCGCATCGCCGCCAGGAAGGCCTGCTGTGCCTGCGCGTGGCGGCCCATCTTGAGATAGAGCTCACCCTGCGCTCCCGCGACATGCCCCGGAGGAAACGCCCATGATCGACGGTGGCAAACATCGCGTCAGCCTCGTCACAGCGGTGCTGGCGTTCGTAGAGCTGGGCGAGGTTGAAGCGCGCCCCGGCATAGTCGGGTCGCTGGGCAATCGCGCGCGTCAACGCCTGCTCAGCTTCCGCGTTGCGACCCGTTGCGACGAGCAAGGCGGCGAGCGCAACGGCGGCTTCTGCCATTGTCGGGTCGAGGTCGAGCGCGGCGCGGAACGCCGACTCCGCCGCGTCGAGCTTCGATTGCGCGACGTACAGCGAACCGAGATTGAAGCGGGCCGCCGCGTTGGCGGGAGACACCTCGATCGCATCGATCAGCGTGATCGCCGCGTCGTCGAGACGGCCTAGCGCGCGCAACGCGTTGGCCACGTTGAGCGGAACGCGCGGATGATCGGGACAGGCTTGGCGCGCCGCCTCGTACCGCGCCAACGCCGCAGCGGCGTCACCGCCGTCTTCGAGCGCGTTGCCCTCCGCGAGCAGCCGTTCCGCGAGCGCGGCGGGCGCCACCGCTACGCCCACGCCTTCGTCCGTGCCACCGCCTTCTCCCACCCGGCGCGCAGCTCCGCCACGCGCTCGCGCGGCATCGCCGGCTCGAAGCGGCGGTCGACCTGCCAGTTGGCGCGCATGTCGTCGGCGTTGCTTCCAGTAGCCGACCGCGAGCCCGGCGAGGTACGCGGCGCCGAGCGCCGTCGTCTCGAGCACCTTGGGCCGCACGACCGGCACGCCGAGCAGGTCGGCCTGGAATCTGCATCAGCAGGTCGTTCGCCGCCGCGCCGCCGTCGACGCGCAGCTCGGTCAGCGTGATGCCGGCGTCCTTCTGCATCGCGTCGAGCACGTCGGCGCTCTGGAAGCGCGATCGCCTCGAGCGCCGCGCGCGCGATGTGCGCGCCGGTGGCGCCGCGCGTGAGGCCGAACATCGCGCCGCGCGCGTACGCGTCCCAGTGCGGCGCGCCGAGGCCGGCGAACGCCGGCACGAGATAGACGCCGCCGTTGTCGGGCACGCTCGCGCGCGAGCGCCTCGACCTCGCGCGCGTGCGGATGATCTGCAGGCCGTCGCGCAGCCATTGCACGACGGCGCCGCCGATGAACACGCTGCCTTCGAGCGCGTAGTCGGTGCGCGCCGTCGCGCTTCCACGCGACCGTCGTCAGCAGGTTGTTGCGCGACGCGACCGCCTTCGCTGCCGGTGTTCAGCAGCAGGAAGCAGCCGGTGCCGTAGGTGTTCTTCGCCAGCCCCGGCGCGTGGCACGCCTGGCCGAACAGCGCCGCCTGCTGGTCGCCGGCGATGCCCGCGATCGGCACGTCGCACGCCGTCGATGCGCGTCGCGCCGCACACGCCCGACGACGGCACGACTCGCGGCAGCACCGCGCGCGGGACGTCGAGCAGCGCGCAGCAGCTCGTCGTCCCAGTCGCCGCGTGTGGATGTCGAAGAGCAGCGTGCGGCTCGCGTTGCGACGCGTCGGTGCACGTGCACGCGCCGCCGGTGAGGTTCCAGACGAGCCACGCGTCGATGGTGCCGAACGCGAGCTCGCCGCGTCGCCGCGCGCGCGCGCGCGCCGGGCACGTTGTCGAGCAGCCACTTGAGCTTGGTGCCCGAGAAGTAGGCGTCGAGCACGAGGCCGGTCTTCGCGCGCGAACGTCGGCGCGTGGCCCGGCGGCGCGCAGCGCGTCGCACAGTCGGCGCCGTGCGCCGGTCCTGCCAGACGATCGCGTTGGCGATCGGCGTGCCGGTCGCGCGGTCCCACACCACCGTCGTCTCGCGCTGGTTGGTGATGCCGATCGCGGCGACGTCGCGCGCGCCGATGCCGGCCTTGGCGAGCGCCTCGTGCATCACGCCCGACTGCGTCGCCCAGATCTCGGTCGGCGTCGTGCTCGACCCAGCCGGGCTGCGGGAAGATCTGGCGGAACTCCGCTGCGCGACGCGCGCGCACGGCGCCGTCGCGATCGAAGACGATCGCGCGCGAGCTGGTCGTGCCCTGGTCGAGGGCGAGGACGAACGGCATCGGTGTTAGCCTCCGGTTGCGGCGCAGTTCGGCGCCGCACCGTAGAATCGACGGTTTGCGCGCTCATTGTAGCCGCCGCCGGGCGGCCGTCGAGGGGCGTCCGTCCGAGCAGTCGCCCCGACTCCCGCCGCGACCCGATCTCCGATGCCCCTGTCCACCGCCTGTCCCGCGCGAACGCCTGCACTCGCGCAGCGTCGCCTACGACGGCTATCGCCGCGACGACGGCCTGTTCGACATCGAGGCGCACCTGATCGACGTCAAGGACCACGACTTTCGCGCTGCTGACCGGCGTGCGCGCCGCCGGGCGATGCCGGTGCACGACATGTGGGTCCGCGTGACGATCGACCGCGACGTTCATCATCCGCGCGATCGAGGCGCGTCACCGACGGCATGCCGTATCCCGGCGCGTGCGACCGCATCGGTCCGGCGTATCGGCAAGCTCGTCGGCGCGAACCTCGTCGAGGGCTTCCGCAAGCGCCTGCACGACGCGCTGGGCGGCGTGCAGGGCTGCACGCACCTCACCGAGCTGCTCGGCGTATCTGCCGACGGCGGCGGTGCAGACGTTCGCCGGCCTGCGCAGCGCGAGGACGAGGGCGACGAGCAAGCCGTTCCAGCTCGACCGCTGCCACGCGCTCGAGACCACCACCGACACCGTGCGCCGCGTACTACCCGAAGTGGTACCGCGGTGCGGCTGCCGGACGCGCGAGCGCAGGAGGACAGCGACGTGAAGATCCACGAGTACCAGGGCAAGGAGCTCTTCCGCCGCTACGGCATGCCGGTGCCGCGCGGCATTCCGGCGTTCACCGTCGACGAGGCGGTGAGGCGGCGAAGTCAGCTCGGCGGGCCGGTGTGGGTCGTGAAGGCGCAGATCCACGCCGGCGGCCGCGGCAAGGGCGGCGGCGTCAAGGTCGCGCGCTCGATCGACGAAGTGCGCGAGCGCGCCGGCGAGATCCTCGGCATGCAGCTCGTCACGCACCAGACCGGGCCCGGCGGGCCAGAAGGTGCGCCGGCTGCTGATCGAGGAGGGCGCCGACATCAAGAAGGAGCTCTACGTCGGCATGGTCGTCGACCGCGGCACGCAGCGCGTCGCGCTGATGGCGAGCTCCGAAGGCGGCATGGACATCGAGGACGTCGCCGCGACGACGCCGGAGAAGATCCACAAGGTGTTCATCGATCCGGTCGACGGGCCTGACCGACGCGCGAGGCCGACGACGTCGCGCGCAAGATCGGCATTCCCGACGGCAGCGTGCCGCAGGCGCGCGCGATGCTGCAGGGCCTGTACCGCGCGTTCGACGAGACCGACGCGTCGCTCGCCGAGATCAATCCGCTGATCGTCACCGGCGACGGCAAGGTCGATCGCGCTCGACGCCAAGCTCAACTTCGACTCGCAACGCGCTGTTCCGCCATCCCGACATCGTCGAGATGCGCGACCTCGACGAGGAGGATCCCGCCGAGATCGAGGCGTCGAAGTTCGACCTCTCGTACATCTCGCTCGACGGCAACATCGGCTGCCTCGTCAACGGCGCCGGGCCTCGCGATGGCGACGATGGACACGATCAAGCTCTACGGCGGCGAGCCCGCGAACTTCCTCGACGTCGGCGGCGGCGCGACGGCGGAGAAGGTGACCGAGGCGTTCAAGATCATGCTGCGCAACCCGAAGCTCAAGGCGATCCTCGTCAACATCTTCGGCGGCATCATGAAGTGCGACACGATCGCCGAAGGCGTGGTCGCCGCGTCGAAGGCGCGTGTCGCTCAAGGTGCCGCTGGTCGTGCGCATGAAGGGCACGAACGAGGAGCTCGGCCGCAAGATCCTCGCCGATTCGGGCCTGCCGATCATCTCGCGCCAACAACATGGCGGAGGCGGCGCGAGAAGGTCGTCGCCGCCGGCGAAGGCGAATAACGCACCATGAGCGATCCTCGTCAACCAGCAACACCAAGGTCATCACGCAGGGCATCACCGGCAAGACCGGCCAGTTCCACACGCGCATGTGCCGCGACTACGCGAACGGCACGAACTGCTTCGTCGCCGGCGTCAATCCGAAGAAGGCCGGCGAGGACTTCGAAGGCATCCCGATCTACGCGACGGTGAAGGAAGCGAAGGAGGCCACCGGCGCCACGGTCAGCGTGATCTACGTGCCGCCGCCGTTCGCCGCCGCGGCGATCGACGAAGCGGTCGACGCGGGCCTCGACCTCGTCGTCTGCATCACCGAAGGCATCCCGGTGCGCGACATGATCCGCACGCGCTACCGGATGCAGGGCAAGAAGACGCTGCTGCTCGGGCCGAACTGCCCCGGCGTCATCACGCCCGACGAGATCAAGATCGGCATCATGCCGGGCCACATCCACAAGCAAGGGCCGCATCGGCGTCGTGTCGCGCTCGGGCACGCTGACCTACGAAGCGGTCGGCCAGCTGACCGAGCTCGGGCTCGGCCAGTCGACGCGCGGTCGGCATCGGCGGCGATCCGGTCAACGGCCTGAAGCACATCGACGTGCTGAAGCTGTTCAACGACGATCCGGAGACCGACGCGGTGGTCATGATCGGCGAGATCGGCGGCACCGACGAGGAGACCGCCGCGCGAGTGGGCGAAGGACGCACATGAAGAAGCCGGTCGTCGGCTTCATCGCCGGCGTCACGGCGCCGCCGGGCAAGCGGATGGGGCACGCCGGCGCGATCATCTCCGGCGGCAAGGGCACGGCGCAGGAGAAGCTCGCGGTCATGGAGGCCTGCGGCATCAAGGTGACGCGCAATCCCGGCGGAGATGGGCAAGCTGCTGCAAGTCGGTGCTGTAGACGCGTCGCCGCGCACGCCGCGCGAGACGACGAGCCGAGGGAGGATTGCAGCGTGGAATTCGGCACGCCGCAGTTCTGGGTCGCGGCGCTCGAGATCATCGTCATCAACATCCTGTTGTCGGGCGACAACGCGGTGGTGATCGCGCTCGCGTGCCGCAACCTGCCGCCGAAGCAGCGCCGCTGGGGCATCTTCTGGGGCGCGGTCGGCGCCGATCGTGCTGCGGATCGTCCTCACGTTCTTCGCCGTGCAGCCTGCTGCAGCTGCCGTGCCTGCAAGCTCGTCGGCGGCGTGCTGCTGCTCTGGATCGGCATCAAGCTGATCGCCGAAGACGAGGGCGGCGAGCACGAGATCAAGGCCAGCGACCGGCTGTTCGCGGCGGTCAGGACGTCATCATCGCCGACCTCGTGATGAGCCTCGACAACGTGCATCGGCGTGGCGGCGGCGGCCAAGGGCAGCCTCCTGCTGCTGGTCTTCGGGCTCGTCGTCAGCATTCCGCTGGTCGTCGTCGGCAGCCAGCTCATCATGAAGCTGATCGAGCGCTTCCCGCTCCTGTCATCGCCGGCGGCGGCCTGCTGGGCTACGTCGCCGGCGAGATGATCGTCGACGGACACGGCGGTGCAGCCGTGGATCAACGCCAACGCGCCCTGGCTGCACTGGGTGGCGCCCGTCGCCGGCATCGCGCTCGTCATCGGCGTCGCGCCAGTGGCTGCAAGCGGCGCCACGCGGCCGCGCGCGTCGAGCCGCCGCGCTGATCGACCGCGCGTCGCGCGACAACGGCGGCGTGCCCGTTACACTCGCGGTCGCTGACGCCGCCTGCCTCGCCCGCTGCCCGCCGATCCATGAACGACCGCGCCGCCCTCGACGTCGCCAGCCTCTCGCATCCGGGGATGGTCCGCTCGCACAACGAGGACTCGGTGTTCGTCGACGGCGACGCCGGGCATCGCCGTGCTCGCCGACGGCATGGGCGGCTACAACGCGGGCGAGGTCGCGAGCGGCATCGCGGTCAACGTCGTGTCGCAACGGCATGCTGCCGGAGCTCGCGCTCCGGCCGCGAGCTCTCCAAGGTCGACATCGCAGAGCGGCCTCACGCACGCCGCGCTGCTGCTGCAGCAGCAGATCGCCGCGGCCAACAAGGGCATCTACGAAGCCGCGCAGGCGCGCCCCGAGTGCGCGGGCATGGGCACGACGATCGTCGCCGCGGTGTTCTGCGGCAACCGCGTGTCGATCGGCCACATCGGCGACTCGCGCTGCTACCGGCTGCGCGGCGAGAAGTTCGAGCAGCTGACGCACGACCATTCGCTGCTGCAGGAGCAGATCGACAGCGGCCAGCTCACGCCCGAGCAGGCGCGATTACTCGCTCAACAAGAACCTCGTGACGCGCGCGCTCGGCATCGAGGCGATCGTGCCGGCCGACATCGCCGAGTACCGCGCTCGAGGCCGACGACATCTACCTGCTGTGCTCGGACGGCCTCACCGACATGGTCGACCCCGAGGTCGTGCACTCGATCGTCGACGAGAAGCGCGCCGATCTGACGCAGCGCCGCCGCCGAGCTGGTCGACCTCGCCAACCAGAACGGCGGGCGCGACAACATCTCGGTCATCCTGGTGCGCGTGCCGCCGGAGTTCCTGCCGGCGTCCGGCTGGGCGCAGCGCTGGCTGGCGAAGAAAAAGGCGAGCTGACGGGAGCAGCCGAGTGGGCAAGCTCGTGCTGTTCCTCGCCGGACGGCACGACGCGTCGAGTCCCGCTCGACGAAGGAGCGCATCGACGATCGGCCGCCGCGCCGACAACGACGTCTGCCTGCCGTATCCCGCGGTGTCCGGCGAGCACGCGGCGGTCGTGACGATCCTCGCCGACTCGTTCCTCGAGGACCTCGGCAGCACCAACGGCACGCTCGTCAACGGCAAGCCCGTCGCCAAGCACTTCCTGCGCGACCGCGACCAGATCGACATCGGGCCGCGAGCGTCATGGTGTATTACGCGGACGACGACGCGATGCCCGAGGACCTGCCGGCGGATCTGTTCCGGCACCCCACCGACAACGTGCTGGCGCCCCTCGATGCCCATCTGGCGGCCCTCGACGACCTGACCAAAAGCCGCGGGCGCAAGCTCGGTAGCGGCAACAACGCGCCGCGGCCGGTGGTTGCGGAGTTCGATCCCCAGTCGATCGGGGCGATGACGGGACAGGTCGCCACCGAGTTCGACGCGCAGCCGCCCGCCGGGACTGAGGCCGACACGACGCTGCGCGTGCGGGTGCGGGATGGTGCGGCAGCCGCACCGCTCGCGTTGCGTCCCGCTCGCCCCCGTCGAACGGGGCGCCGACGCGGATGACGGTGCGATCGGCGCCCGTGCCATCGCCGGAGCTGTTCGTGCAGGTCGTCGACGGGCCGAACGCGGGCCGCGAGATCGCCCTCGACAAGCTGGAGACGCTCGTCGGCCGGGTGGGGCTCGAAGTCGTGGCGCTGCGCCGTTCGGGCGAGCAGGTCGCGCTGGTCCGCATCGAGGGTCGCACGCTTTCGGGACAAAGTCCCGCATCGGACCGGCACCTCCGCGTCGGCGAAACCTTCTCGGCGGCCGGGACGACGCTGCGCCTCACCGCGCGCTGACCTTCGATTCGCTGCCGCTTTTCGTCGCTAGTGACGCTGCGCGTCAGCGGTTCAGGCGCCGATCAGCCGGAATTCCTGACCGTTCGTCGCTTCTGCACGCCGGGACGCGTGCACCGCCGTTGTCAGGAAAGAGTCACAATCATCAATCTAATCAAACTTTTGAGATCAGTCTCCTAACTGGTTGGGCGCCAAGGGCTTTCTGGCACGCACGTTGCTCGATATGTCCTCAGCATCGCTGGATGCCGATGTGGCACTTCGACCAATACCCCCAAGGAGACTTCATGAAACGGATTCAACAAGGCTTCACGCTCATCGAACTGATGATCGTGGTGGCGATCGTCGGCATCCTGGCTGCGATTGCGTTGCCGGCTTATCAGGACTACGTGGTCCGCTCGAAGATGTCGGAAACGGAAGCGGCGATTGCCGCGTGCAAGACGTCGGTCGCCGAATACCTGTCGGCGAAGGGCACGCTGCCCGGCTGACAACACGGCGGCGGGCTGCTCGCGACCGTGCGTCGCAGTACGTGTCGGCTCGACGGCTGCCGGCTGGAACGGCACGGCGATCTCGTACACGTCGCGCGAACACGGGTGCGTCGCCGCGAATGCACGCTGACGCTGACGCCGTCGGCGTCTGGCGCGCACGATCACGACGTGGACCGGTACGTTCAGCGACCTGCGCGTCGAAGTACGTGCCGTCGAGCTTCCGCTAAGCCGTACTGCACAGCAGCAACACCGAGGGCCGGTGGCGCGCATCGCGCCCGCCGGTCTTTTCTTTGTGGCATGTCGATTGCTCCCTTGGTTGCAGCATCGCTGGATGCCGATGTGGCCATTGACAATACCCCAAGGAGACTTCATGAAACGGATTCAACAAGGCTTCACGCTCATCGAACTGATGATCGTGGTGGCGATCGTCGGCATCCTGGCTGCGATTGCGTTGCCGGCGTATCAGGACTACGTGGTGCGCTCGAAGATGTCGGAAACGGAAGCGGCGATTGCCGCGTGCAAGACGTCGGTCAGCCGAATACCTGTCGGCGAAGGGCATCGCTGCCGAGCGACAACACGGCGGCGGGCTGCTCGGTCGTCGGCATCGCAGTACGTGCGCTCGACGGCGGCGGCTGGAACGGCACGGCCGATCTCGTACACGTCGCGCAACACGGGCGCGTCGGCCGCGAATGCGCGCTGACGCTGACGCCGTCGGCGAGCCGGCGCGACGATCACGACGTGGACCGGTACGTTCAGCACCTGCGCGTCGAAGTACGTGCCGTCGAGCTTCCGCTAAGCCGTACTGCACAGCAGCAACCGAGAGGCCGGCGGCGCCACGCGCGCCGCTTTCTCTTTGGCATGCATGTCGCTATTGCTGCGCTTGGTTGCAGCATCGCCTGGATGCCGACGGATTGCCCTTCCAACAAGGAGACTTCATGAAACGGATTCAACAAGGCTTCACGCTCATCGAACTGATGATCGTGGTGGCCATCGTCGGCATCCTGGCGGCGATTGCGCTGCCGGCTTATCAGGACTACGTGGTCCGCTCGAAGATGTCGGAAACGGAAGCGGCGATTGCCGCGTGCAAGACGTCGGTCGCCGAATACCTGTCGGCGAAGGGTTCGGTGCCGAGGGACAATACCGCGGCGGGCTGCTCGACCGTGCAGACGCAGTATGTGAGTTCGACGGCTGCCGGCTGGAACGGCACGGCGATCTCGTACACGTCGCGCGACACGGCGCGTCGCCGGAATGCGTGCTGACCCTGTCGCCGACGACCGTCGGCGCGACGATCACGCACGTGGACCGGTCGTTCAGCACGTGCGCGTCGAAGTACGTGCCGTCGAGCTTCCGCTAAGCCGTACTGCACAGTAACAACCGAGGGACCGGCGGCGCGCTGCGCCACCGGTCCCTTTTTACTTGTGGCATGTCGTTTGCTCGCTTGGTTGTCAGCATCGCTGGATGCCGATGTAGGCCGTTCTAAACCAAGGAGTAACGCATGAAACGCATTCAACAAGGCTTCACGCTCATCGAGCTGATGATCGTGGTGGCCATCGTCGGCATCCTGGCTGCGATTGCTCTACCGGCTTATCAGGACTACGTGGTCCGGTCGAAGATGTCGGAAGCTGAAGCGGCGATTGCCGCGTGCAAGACCTCCGTGGCCGAATACCTGTCGGTGAAGAGCGGCTTGCCGGCCAACAACACCGCCGCGGGCTGCTCGACGGTACAAACCCAGTACGTGAGCTCGACGGCCGCTGGCTGGAATGGCGCGGCGATCTCGTACACGTCGCGTGGCACGGGCGCGTCGCCGGAATGCGTGCTGACCCTGTCGCCGACGACGGCGGGCGCGACGATCACGACGTGGACCGGCTCGTTCAGCACTTGCGCGTCGAAGTACGTGCCGTCGAGCTTCCGCTGAACCGCGTCCTCGTTCGGGAACGACGCCGCAGCCTGGCTGCGGCGTTTTTCTTTCAGGGCGTCGCCGGCAATGCACTATGATCGGGCGAATGATCGTTTCACCGGACGGCGCTGCAACGACCGCGCATCTCGTCGAGCGCGCGGCGACGCTCTACGAGGCGGGCGCTTTCACGAAAGCCGCGAGTTGCTGCTGCGTGCCGTCGCGGCGGGTGACCTCGATCCGACACTGCCGCTCAAGCTCGGCTGGAGTTGCATCGCGAGCGGATCCGGCGATGCCGTGGGATGGATGGGCAGGGCGGTCGCGAATGCGCCGCAGGCGCCGGATGCATTGCTTGGATATGGCGCGGCGCTGCAGGGCGCCGGGCGCATCGACGAAGCCATCGCCTGTTTCGAGCGGCTCCTGGTGCAGGCGCCGGATCATTGCGAAGGCCTCGTGCAACTCGGCATCTGCCGTCTCGCGACGAAGGATTACGCCGGGGCCGAGGCGCTGTTCCGCCGGGCGATCGGCGTACGCCCCGACCTTGTAGCGGCGTGGACCAATCTCTGCGTCGTCCTCGACGCCACCGATCGCACGGCGGAATTGCTCGACGCGGTCGACACGATCGCTCGCCTCGACCCCGCCTGTGAATCGGACAGCTTCGTCGATCGGGCGTTCGCGTGGGGCAATCACGGCCGGCTCGACGATGCGATCGCACTGTGCGAGCGATGGCTGCCTTCGCGCCCCAGCGCACGCGGGCACTTCATCTACTCCACGCTGCTGCTGCGCGCCGGCCGCCTCGACGACGGCTGGATGCACTACGAATTTCGCTGGAACCTTCATCGACAGGACGCCTGCCCGGCCGATTTCGGCCGGCCCGCCTGGACCGGACAGTCGCTGCGCGGCAAGACGATCCTGCTGCTGGCGGAGCAGGGCTTCGGCGACACGATTCAGTGCCTCCGTTATGCGCCGGCGCTGAAAGCGTCCGGCGCCACCGTATGGGCGCGCGTGCGACCGGGAATCGCTGCGCTGGCGCGGTCGTTCGCCGGCGTCGATCGCGTGTTCGAGCGCGACGATCCGCTGCCCGAGTTCGATTTCTCCACCGGAATGATGAGCCTGCCGCGAATCTTCGGCCCGGCCATGGCGACCCGCACAGTTCGCTACC